>NZ_JAYKYU010000002.1:1656414-1762980 GCF_035818515.1 Nocardia sp. CDC153
GGGGGTGGGCACCGCCCTTGATCACTCGACGGCGCGGGGCGCGCGGCTGTTGCCGCCCGCCCCGATACGAGAAATTGGTGGGTGAGGTAGGACGCCGTGGCGCACAGGGTCAGCCGTGCGCCGCAGGCTGATTCAGATCAGCCCTCGACTCCGCAGGCGGCGAGGACGAGTTCGCGGACGCGGGCGGCGTCGGCCTGGCCGCGGGTGGCCTTCATGACGTCGCCGACGACCTTGCCCGCGGCCTGGATCTTGCCGGAGCGGATCTTGTCGGCGATGTCGGGGTTGGCGGCGAGGGCCTTCTCGACCTCGGACTGCAGGGCGGAGTCGTCGGAGACCATGCCGAGGCCCTTGGCCTCGACGATCTGGGCGGGCTCGCCCGCACCGGCCAGGACGAAGTCGACGACCTGCTTGGCGACCTTGTTGTTGATGGTCTTGGCCTCGACCAGCGCGGCCACCTCGGCAACCTGCTTCGGGGTGATGGGCAGGTCCTCCAGGGAAACCTGGCTCTCCTTGGCCTTTTCGGTGAG
Organism: Nocardia sp. CDC153; assembly: GCF_035818515.1. Lineage (NCBI taxonomy): Bacteria > Bacillati > Actinomycetota > Actinomycetes > Mycobacteriales > Nocardiaceae > Nocardia > Nocardia sp. CDC153. The sequence continues at coordinate 1,656,942 of NZ_JAYKYU010000002.1, forward strand.
GTAGGCGACCCACCAGGAGCGCGCGGCGTCCACGGACGCGCCCGCGTCGACGGTCGCGATGATCAGGTCCAGCGCACCGGCGTTGACCAGGTCGCGGAACACCTCGTCCGAGAGACCCCAGTCGGACTGAATGCGGGCGCGGCGCAGCCACGGGTACTCCGGAATGGTGCCGCGCAGTTCCTCGACCCAGGCGGCGTCGGGCGCGATGGGCTCGAGGTCCGGCTCCGGGAAGTAGCGGTAGTCCTCGGCGGTCTCCTTGATGCGGCCGGACGAGGTGGTGCCGTCGGTCTCGTGGAAGTGCCGGGTCTCCATCAGGATCGAGCCGCCCGAGACCAGCACCGCGGCCTGCCGCCGCATCTCGTAGCGCACCGCGACCTCGACGCTCTTGAGCGAGTTCACGTTCTTGGTCTCGGTGCGGGTGCCGAACTCCTTGGCGCCCTTGGGCATCAGGGAGACGTTGACGTCGCAGCGCATCGAGCCCTGCTCCATCTTCACGTCGGAGACGTTGAGCGACTTGAGCACCTCGCGCAGCGCGGTCACGTACGCGCGCGCCACCTCGGGCGCCCGTTCGCCCGCGCCCTCGATGGGCTTGGTGACGATCTCGATGAGCGGCACGCCCGCGCGGTTGTAGTCGAGCAGCGAGTGCGAGGCGCCGTGAATGCGACCGGTCGCGCCACCGACGTGCAGCGACTTGCCGGTGTCCTCCTCCATGTGGGCGCGCTCGATCTCGACGCGGAACACCGTGCCGTCGTCGAGCACCACATCCAGGTGGCCATTGGCCGCGATGGGCTCGTCGTACTGGCTGATCTGGTAGTTCTTCGGCTGATCCGGGTAGAAGTAGTTCTTGCGTGCGAACCGTCCCCACGGGGTGATGGAGCAGTTCAGCGCCAGCCCGATGCGGATCGCGGACTCGACGGCCTTCTCGTTCACCACCGGCAGCGAGCCCGGCAGGCCCAGGCAGACCGGGCACACCTGGGTGTTGGGCTCGGCGCCGAATTCGGTGGGGCACCCACAGAACATCTTGGTCGCGGTGCCCAGCTCGACGTGTACCTCCATGCCGAGCACCGGTTCGTACCGGTCGATGACATCGGAGTAGTCCATCAAGTCCACGGTCGCTGCGCTCATGCGCACCATCCTATTAGTGCCCGGTCCGACCACCTCGCGGGCGGTCGGACCGGGCGATCGAACCGATCAGTCGACGGCAGTGCTCGATCAATCGACCGCAATGGCCTCGACGATCGGCAGCCGGGCCGCACGCAGCGCGGGCGGCAGCGCCCCCAGCAGCGACAACCCGAGCGCGATGATCGCGTACGCCACCAGCAGCGGACTGGGGTGGTAGGCGATATCCATCGAGATGGCGTGCCCGAGCGCGAAGGTCGCCAGATAGTGCACGGCCGACCCGACCACGAGCCCCATGACCGCGCCGATCACGCCGATGCCCGCCGCCTCGGTGAGCACCGCCCGCAGCAGGAATCGACGGCTGGTGCCCATGGCCCGCAGCACCCCGAGTTCGCGGCGGCGGTCCAGCACCGACAGCATGAGGGTATTGAGCAGGGCGACGGCCGAGACCAGTACCACGATCCAGAGGATGGCGGCACTGATCGAGGTGCCCTGCCGGACGCTGGACGAAATCGCCGTCACCGCTTGGCGTCCGGTGTCGACGTGAATATCGGCCGGCACCGCCGCGCGCACGGCGGCCATGACCGCCGCGTGATCCGAGCCGGGCGCGAAGTCGACGCCGATGATGGTCTCACCGGGCCGCTGGTACCACTGGCGCATGACGTCGAGATCCAGCACGACCACGCCCGCGATGGCGGAGAAGTAGGGAACGACGCGCAGCACCGTCACCTTGTGCTCACCGGTCGGCGTGGGCAGGGTCAGGTCCGAGCCCTCGTGCACATCGAGCGAGCGGGCCACGTCGCGGGAGATGACGACGCCCTCACCCCGCGCCATGCGTCCCAGATCGGCCTGGCTGACATTGTCCAGCGCGGAGGTGCGTGCCACACCGCCCTCGTAGGCCTGCAACATGACTCGACCGCGCCCCAGCGTGGCGAAAGCCATTTGCGCCGAACCGATTTGGCCGACACCCGGGATGGCGCGCAGCTTCTCCTTCAGATCCGAGGGCAGCAGCGGCCCGGTCGGGAACTGCTCCATGGCGGTCGGGCTGACGAACACGTCGGTGCGCGCCAGACCCTCGAAGCTGTCGGTGGCCGCCGACACCATATTGCGGCTGGCATTGCCGATGGCCACGATGGCGGTCACCGCGATCATCACCGTCATGACCGTGGCCCACACCCGGCGCGGGGCCCGCTCGATGGTGGTCGCGCCCAAAGCGCCCGGGGCGCCGAAGGTTCGGGCCACCGCCGCGACCGCGCGCACGATGGGTTCGGTGGCGGCGTAGCACAGGAAGACGGCTCCGGTGATGGCCAGCGAGATGGAGCCGATCGAGAGCCTGCCGATATCGGCCCGCGCCAATACCACCGCGCCGACCACGATCGCCAGTCCGAGAACCGCCGCGGCCCAGCGCATCACCGGTTTCACGGCGTCGGCGGCACCCACGCCGACCGGGGCCAGCGCCTCGATGGGCGCGACCTTGTACACCTGCCGCGCGGCAATGGCGGCAGCCGCCACGCTGGCCAGCACGCAGGCCAGGATCGCCACCGGCACCGCGTATCCCGGCACCTCGTATTCGGTGCGCGACTCCACCGAATTCACAATCGCGGCGGGCAGCTGATGGATCGCGGTGCGGCCCATGAAGATTCCGATGATCGACCCGCTGATCGCACCGAACAGCCCGAGCAGCGCCGCCTCGGCCAGCAGATCATGCACCATCGGCGCACGTTTGCCGCCCATGGCGCGCAGCAGCGACAGCGTCGGACGGCGTTGCGCCACGGCCATGCTCATGGCGTTGTAGATGAGGAACGAGGACACGATGAGCGCGGCCGCAGAGGATGCGAGCGTGGAGTAGCGCACCAGGGTCAGCGCACCGCCCGCCTGCGCGGTGCGCAGATCCGGGTCGGCGACCACGGCCCGGCCCGCGACCACCTTGGTCAGATCCGAACGTAGTTGGTCCACATCGGTATTCGGCGCGGCGATGATCTGCACCGAGTCCAGCCGCCCGACCCGGTCGGTGATCTTCTGCGCCACCGGCAGCAGCGCGATGGCGATATGCCCGCCATTGAGTTTGGCGGCGGTGCCGTCGTCGATGACGCCCGCGACGGTCGCGGTCACGGTGCCGAGCTGGAGCTTGTCGCCTTCCTGGTGTCCCATGGCGGACCCGACGAGCACTCCGTTGGAGACGGTGAGCAGCTTGCTTGCCTGATCCTTCAGCGTCCCGCCGAGGTCGCTGCCGAGCTGGGCGACCGATTGATCCGCGCCGATCAGCAGCGCCCGGTTGTCGTCGGCCCCGATCGACTGCCGCAGCATCGGCACGGCCGTCTCGACCCCGCCGACGGACCGGATCTGTTGCAGTAGTGACTGATCGAATCCGGCGTCGGTAATGCCGCTGACCTCCAGCGACGCCTTGCCGCCGAGACTGTGGGTGAGCTTGTCCACCGATCCGGTAATGGATCCGGAGATGCTGAACACCGAAACCAGCAGTCCCGCCGAGACTCCCATGACGACCATCGCCATGGTGGTGCGACCGCGGTGGGCGAACAGCTCACCGATATTGAACAGCCGCAACCGATCCCATGCCGCACGGATCATGCGCGCACCGCCCCGGCGTCATCGGCGGCGTCGGTGGCAGCGTCGGTGGGGATGGCGGCGGTGAGTTCCTCGGGGACGGTGCGAACCTCGCCGTCATCGGCGCGCTCGACCCGGTCGATGGATCCGATCCGCCCGTCGCGCAGGTTGATCACCCGGTCGCAGTAGCGCACCGCACCCATGTCATGGGTGACCATGACCACCGAGTTGCCCTCCTTGGTGATATCCGCGAGCAGCTGCAGGATCGACGCGCCGGTCTTGGAATCCAGGTTGCCGGTGGGCTCGTCGGCCAGGATCAGCGGCGGATCCATGATGAGCGCCCGCGCCACCGCGACCCGCTGCATCTGCCCGCCGGACAGTTCGGCGGGCCGGTGCTCGGCGCGCTGGGAGAGTCCGACCAGATCCAGCAACTCCAGCGCGCGCGGCTTGGCCTTGCGCAATCCGGTGCCGTCCAACAGTTTCGGGATGGCGACGTTCTCCCAGGCGGTCAGCGTGGGCAGCAGATTGAAGAACTGAAAGACGAAACCCACCTGGTGTCTGCGGAATTCGGACTGCCGGTCGTCGTCCAGATCGCCGATCTCCTTGTCCTGAAACCGGATCGAACCCGAATCCGGTGAGTCCAGCGCGCCGAGCAGATGCAGCAGTGTGCTCTTGCCCGAACCGGAGGGCCCCACGATGGCGGTGAACTCCCCCGCCTCGATGCGCAGGTCGATCCCGTCCAGGGCGCGCACACTCTGCTCACCCACCCGGTATTCCTTGACGACGTCGGTCAATTCCAGCATGTCCGTTCCCCTCTAACTTCGATGGCCGCCGCTGTGGTCAGCTGGCCATCGCCCGCGCCCGCGGATGGCGCGCATACAAACGATCGGTGTCATAGGTGTCGAGGATCGCGCGCAGTGAAGGCTGCTCGGACGCCAGTTCCTGCCAGACCTGCGGTGCCGATTTGCCTTGTGCCAGTGCGTGATCCAGTTTGACGTTGAGGTGATTCTCCCAGCGATTGCGCAGCGCCAGCAGCACGCCCTCGGGTCCGCCGAACAACCGGGCGAGGTCCGGAATGTCGTCGAACAACCTGGGATCGGCCGGGTTCTTTTCGAAATCCCAGTGAGCCGCCCGATCGAGGACGGTGTGCAGGATGTCGGTACGAGCGTGAAAGTCTGCCCAGGACATGGCCTCAACCTCTCTAGGTGCGCCCAGCTCGTGGCGGGCGCGTGTGCCGTTGTCCTCAAACTACGATCGCCGTCCGGCCCTGTCTTCGTGCCGCGGACCCGACTTGGCCTCCTACTCCGGTAGGAGACCAGCCCCTGCCACCGAACGATTTACGCTGTCTGATTCGGGGGATAGCCTTGCAGAATGAACGTGACCAGCGCCACCCCTGAAGCAATCGGGCGGACGGCGCGGGAACTACGCGAGTGGACGCAGGGCAGTCGCGAGCGCGTCCGCCACTTTCTGCGGCACCCGATCAGCGAGTACCGGCGCTACGTCGAGGAGTTCGGATACGACTATCCCGTCGCGCTGGTCACGCTGGTGGACCTCGTCCTGCTGACGACCGGAGCCGGTGCCGTGGCCCAGCGGTACGCCGCCGGATACTTCCCGAGCCTCGTCCCGCTCGCCGCGCTGCTGATCATCGCCCTGATCGGTCCGCCGTGCGTGATCTTCAACGTCCCGCCGCATCCGGTGTTCATGGCCGGACTCGTCGTGTTCGCCGAAGCCCTGTTCCTGATTCAACCGGTGTCGACGGATATGGCACCCGGGCTACTGGTGATCGGCGCGGGCGAGATCGCCGCGACCGCGTCGACCGCGATCAGCCTGCCGTGTACCGCGATCATGGGCGCGGAGCTGGCCTTCTTCGCGATACGGGGTCATGTCGACGGTCTGGTCTGGTACAGCCTCGCCATGGTCATGGGCTGGATGACCGGGCGAATGCTGAACTATCAGCGCCGCTATCTCTATCAAGAACGCGAAAACCAAGACGTCCGCGCCCGCGCCGCGGCCGAAGAGGAGCGCCGCCGCATCGCCCGCGAGGTGCACGACGTGATCGCGCACTCGCTGAGCGTGACACTGCTGCACGTGACCGCCGCCCGCCACGCCCTGCAGACCGATCGAGACGTGGACGAGGCGATCGACGCGCTCTCCGACGCCGAACGTCTGGGGCGGCAGGCCATGGCCGATATTCGGCGCACGGTCGGCCTGCTCGGCCGGCGGTCGTCGCTGATACCGGAACCCGGCCTGGCCGATATCGCGGATCTGGTCGAGGATTTCGTGCGCGCGGGCCTCACCATCGACTATCGGCTGGAGGGCGACGCGTCCACGGTGTCGGCGGGGCTCGGTCTGACGCTGTACCGGATCTGCCAGGAATCGCTGTCCAATATCGCCAAACACGCCCCGGGCGAGCGGGCCGTCCTACGAATCGTGTTGCACGCCAAATACATCGACGTGACCGCCACCAATACGCTGCCCGGCAACGCGAGCCCGCGGATCGGCCGCGGCATGGGCATAGCCGGTATGCATCAGCGCATCGCACCGGTCAATGGCAGCCTGACCGCCGGACCCGAGGGCGATGGCTGGCGCGTACACGCCCGCATCCCCCTCAACGGCCAATTCCTGTGCCCGGCAGCGCCCGCCGAGGAGCATCTGCGCACAATTCTGCAAACGATGATCGCCAAGCCTGCTCGGGAGGGCATGTGAACGACCGCACCGACGCGGAACTGGTCAGTGTGCTGGTCGTGGATGATCAGGAGTTGGTGCGCGGTGGACTGCGCCGAATCCTGCGCCGGCGTGACGGATTCGTGGTGAGCGAATGCTCCGACGGCGACGAGGTGCCCGCCGCGGTCGCCGCGCACACCCCCGATGTCGTGCTGATGGATCTGCGCATGAAGCGGATCGGCGGGATCGAGGCCACCCGCACGCTGCGGACCATTGCCGACACTCCCCCGGTGCTGGTGCTCACCACCTTCGACGACGATCAGTTGCTGTCGGGCGCGCTGCGTGCCGGTGCGGCGGGATTCATACTCAAGGACTCCCCCGCCGAGGATCTGATCCGCGCGGTCCGGACCGTCGCGTCCGGCGGGTCGTGGCTGGATCCGACCGTCACCCCGCGTGTCCTGACGACCTATCGTTCGGCGCGTCCCGCGCCCGCGCCCGGCGGCAATCGCCTGTCCGAACTGACCGTTCGGGAGCTGGAAGTGCTGGAACTCATCGGCCGCGGCCGGTCGAACGCTGAGATCGCGGCCACACTCGGTATCTCGGAGGTAACGGTGAAGAGCCATGTGGGACATATCTTCGGGAAGCTTGGGTTACGCGACCGGCCCGCGGCCATTGTCTTTGCGTTTGACCACGGCGTAGTGGCACCGGGAGAATCCACCCCCTAGAGGGTGGGTCGCGGATCTCGTCTGCTGCCCTCCCGAGAGTTGGAGGTTTGACGGGGTGGATGCACCGCCATCGCGGGCCGGAAGCAGGTTCGGGCCGTACGAGTTGCGCTCGCTGCTGGGCAGGGGCGGTATGGGAGAGGTCTACCAGGCCTACGACACCTCCAAGGACCGGGTCGTCGCGCTCAAGCTGCTGCCCTCCGAGCTCGCGAAAGATCCCGCCTACCAGGAACGTTTCCGCCGCGAATCGCAGGCGGCGGCGCGGCTGGCGGAACCGCACATCATCCCCATTCACGACTGGGGCGAGATCGACGGTGTGCTCTACATCGATATGCGGCTGGTGAGCGGGCGTGATTTGCGTTCGCTATTGGACGAATTGGGGCCGCTGCCGCCGCTGCGGGCGATCGGGATCATCGAGCAGATCGCGGCCGCGCTGGACGCCGCGCACTACTCGGGCCTGGTGCACCGCGACGTCAAACCCGCGAACATCCTTGTCACCGACGCGGATTTCGCCTATCTCGCCGACTTCGGCATCGCCCGGGCCGAGGGCGATTCGACCATCACCATGACCGGTACGGCCATCGGCTCCTACGCCTACATGGCCCCCGAACGCTTCGACGCCGGGCCGGTGTCCGGTCGCGCCGACATCTATTCGCTGGGCTGCGTGCTGCACGAGTGCCTCACCGGGGAGAAGCCGTTCCCGGCGCACAACATGAGCGTGCTGGTGCGCGCGCACCTGTCCGAGCCGCCGCCCGCGACGAGCATGCTGCGCGCCGGGATTCCGCCGCAGCTGGATGCCGTGGTGGCCAAGGCGTTGGCGAAGGACCCGAACGCCCGGTTCTTCACGGCGGGCGAATTCGCCCGGGCCGCCCGGATGGCGCTCGCGGGTGGCCGTCCGGTGCCGCCGCCGGGCGAGCCACCACGCCCGGGCCGGACCGTACCGCCGGGTCCGCCCGTGGGTGCCCAGCCGGGTCCGGTTGGGGCACAGCCGACCACGGTCATGCCGCCCGCGGCGGGGCCCTTCGGTCCGCTGACGACGGTGCTTCCGGGCGGTTCGACACCGCCACCGCAGGGCGAACCCCGCAATGCCGATCCGACCCTGCGGCAACCGAGTCCACGCCTGACCACACCCACCGGTTCGATTCCGGCCTACATCACCGGCTCGTTCCCGGCCGCCGAGGACTCCTCGCCCTCCGGCGACCTTCCGGTCATCCGCCCCTCGGACCCGACCCGGGTGCGGGTCAGCGACTTCCACTACACCCCGCTCCCGGCCGACGCCCAGGAACACGCCGCGTGGGGACACGCTCAGGCGCAGGAGTTTCCGTACGCGCCCGCCCCCGATGACTCGCTGTATCCGACCGCCGAGCACGCGGTCGTCTACACCGATCCGCCGCGCGCCCGCCAGCGGCGCCGGCGCTCGGTGGCGGTCCCGGTGGCGATCGGCGTCCTGGTGATCGCGGGCGCGGCGGTGGCCGGTGCGGTGGGCTGGCAAGTCCTCGACCGCTCCGGCAACGAAACACCCATAACGACGGCAGCACAGGGTGTTCCGGGGACCACGTCCGCTCCGCGTTCGCAATCGGCGAACCCGACGGTCACGACCACGGCTCCCACCACCGTGCAATTGCCGACGGGAGCGACGTCGTGTCCACCGGTGTACGCGGCGCTCGGCGGTTACGCCACTTCCGCGATCGGAAACACGGTCACGACTTGTCCTTTCGCGGAAGAGGTTCGCCGGGCCTATGCCGACGCGGCTGCGAGTCGGCCGGGTTCGGCAGTTAGTGTGGTGGCAGTGAGCCCGGTGACCGGCCGGTCTTACACGATGAACTGCACGGCCGCAGGCAAATTGGTGACCTGCGTCGGTGGTGAGAACGCGGTGGTGTATGTCTACTGATCCGATTCCGGCCTGTCGCAAGGGGTTTGTGCGCGGGCTGGCCCTGGCGGCCGTCCTGGCCGTCTCCGCGTGCAGCGTGAATCTCGGTGCGCCACACCATTCTTCGTCGCAGTCCGATGGCATCAAGCCGGTCGGCGACAGCTCCAAGTTGCCGTCCTCGAACATGATCGCGCCCGATTTGCCCGAGTTGTTCGGGTTGCCGAAAAGCCTCGCGTTCGCAGCGGATTTCGCCGATCTGAAGGCCGCGCTCGACGGCCGCGTCGGCATCGCCGTCATGCCGGTCGGCGGCGGCGATATGACCCAGCTCGGCGACTGGAGCACCGGCATCGCCTGGTCCACCATCAAGGTGCCCCTGGCACTGGCCGCACTGCGCCACGATCCCGAGGGCATGCGCTCCACCGCCGAGGCCGCCATCACCTTCTCCGACAATGATGCGGCACAGGAACTCTGGAACTCCCTGGGCAATGGCAATCAGGCCGCCGACGCGGTCGAGGCGATTCTGCGCGAGGCCGGGGACACCACCACCGATGTCGCGGCGCGCCACACCAAACTGGCCGCGCTGGAATCCGATGATCTGCTCGCCTTCGGCGCGACCGACTGGTCGCTCGCGGACCAGGTGCACTTCGCCTCGAAACTGCCGTGCCTGCCGCGCGCCAATTCCGTGGTCTCGCTCATGAGTGAGATCACACCCAGCCAGAGTTGGGGATTGGGCCGATTGATCGGCGCGGAATTCAAGGGCGGCTGGGGTCCCGACGACGAGACCGGCAAGTACACCGTGCGCCAATTCGGCCTGATCCCAACGCTGAACGGGCCGGTGGCGGTGGCGCTGGCGGCCGAGCCCACCTCGGGCAGCTTCGACGACGCCACCGACATGATGGACAAGCTCGCACTGCTGGTCGGCGACCACCTGCCCGACCTACGCGGCGGACTCTGCTCCCATTGACACATTTCGGGGTCCGCGCAGGTCAAAACCCCCGGCGCACACCTCGAATCGGGCAATCCACCCCGAAAACCACCCATACCCACCGCATTTGACCCCACCGTCGGCACCCACAACAATCCTTGCGATTGACGGGTTTAGGTGTGTCCGCTAGGAACAGGGAACGCACCGGGCTCCCGGAGCAGATGGAGGTTGCGAGGGTGAGAGCACGGTACGTGCGCGGATGTGGCGTGCTGGCCCTGCTGGTCGGTCTCGTGACCGGATGCACCAGCAAGCCGGTCCTGGTGCCGGACAAGACATCCGCGGTCGCGGCCGCGCCCACCAACACCCTGCCCGCCACCGTCATGGCGCTACCGGGCACGCTGGCCTGGGATTTCGTCAATACGCTGCAGCCCACGCTGGCCGGCAAGGTGGGGCTGGCGGTGCTGCCGGTCGGCGGCGACAAGGTGGTGGCACTGGGTGATTGGAGCACCGGGCCCGCCTGGTCGAGCATGAAGGTGCCGCTGGCCCTGGCGGCGCTGCGCAAGAATCCGGGCAATCAGGTGGCGGCGGTCAATGCCATCGAGTACTCCGACAACACCGCGGCCGACACGCTGTGGCAGTCGCTCGGCACACCCGAGGTGGCCGCGCAGACCGTCCAGCAGGTGCTGCGCGAGGGCGGCGACACCGAGACCACCGTGCCCGCGACCCGCGCCCGCGCGGAGTACTCGGCGTTCGGGCAGGCCGAGTGGTCGCTGGCGAACCAGCTGAAGTTCACCGCCAAGCTGCCCTGCCTGCCGCAGTCCGAGGTCATCACCTCGCTCATGGGCAAGATCAGCTCCACCCAGCGCTGGGGCCTGGGCACCCTCGACGGCGCGGTCTTCAAGGGCGGCTGGGGTCCCGACACCAGCGGCAACTACCTCGTCCGACAGCTCGGGCTGCTCCCGGTCGACGGCGGCCAGATCGCCATCGCGATTGCCGTCCAGCCCAATTCCGGCTCCTTCGACGACGGCACCGCCATCCTCACCAAGATCGCCACCCTCATCGGCAATCATCTAGACGAACTCCGCGGCGGCACCTGCCCCGCCAACTGACCCGCCGAAGGGGTTTTAACCAGTGGTTCACGGGGGTGGGGACCACGGATCGGTCATCTCAGGGCAAGATGGGCTGCATGCGCATCGGAGTCTTGACCGGAGGCGGAGACTGCCCAGGACTGAATGCTGTGATCCGTGCTGTCGTTCGGACCGCGAACGGCCGCTGGGGGGATGCGATCGTCGGCTTCCAGGACGGGTGGCGGGGACTACTCGAGGATCGCAAGATCCAGATTCTCAATAACGACCGCACCGACCGACTGCTCACCAAGGGCGGCACCATTCTCGGCACCGCGCGCACCAATCCGGATGTGCTGCGCGCCGGTCTCCCCCGCATCAAGCAGACCCTCGACGACAACGGCATCGACGCCCTCATCCCGATCGGCGGCGAGGGCACGCTGACGGCCGCCTCCTGGCTGGCCGACGAGGGCGTGCCGGTGGTCGGCGTGCCCAAGACCATCGACAACGACATCGACTGCACCGACACCACCTTCGGCCACGACACCGCGGTCTCGATCGCCACCGAGGCCATCGACCGGCTGCACACCACCGCCGAATCGCATCAGCGCGTCATGCTGGTCGAGGTGATGGGTCGGCACGCGGGCTGGATCGCCATCAACTCCGGCATCGCCGCGGGCGCGCACCTGACCCTGGTGCCCGAGGTGCCCTTCGATCTGGACGAGCTCTGCGCCATGGTGAAACGCCGCTTCCAGCGCGGGGATTCGCACTTCATCTGCGTGGTCGCCGAGGGCGCGCAGCCCGATCCCAAGTCCATGACGCTGCGCGACGGCGGCATCGACGAATTCGGACATGTCCGATTCACCGGTGTGGCACAGCAGTTGGCGCCGGAGATCGAACGCCGCATCGGCAAGGAGGTCCGCGTCACCGTGCTCGGCCACGTCCAGCGCGGCGGCACCCCGACCCCCTACGACCGGGTCCTGGCAACCCGTTTCGGCGTCCACGCCGCGGAAGCCGTGCACGCGGGCAACTTCGGCCAGATGGTCGCCCTGCGCGGCACCGAGATCGAACTGGTCCCCCTCTCGGAAGCCACCAAGCAGCTGAAACTGGTCCCCGCGGAACGCTACCGCGAGGCCGCCGCCTTCTTCGGCTGACCAGCCCGCCGTTCCCGGCGAATCGCAAACGCCACGGCGGCCACGCCGAGTGCCCCGACCACCCAGGTTATCCAGGTCGGGGCACCGTAGTGAATGGCGAGGGCGGGCAGTCCGAAGGGATGCCGCCACACGAGATCGGTGATTCCGGCGCCAAAGCCCTGGATCACCAGGATCAATCCGACCGTCCACCAGAGCTTTTCGTCCTTTTTCTTTTCGTCCTTTTCCACGAAGAGCAGTGTCCGACGCCGGCGGTCGCCCGCACATCGACCTGAAGTCGGCTCTGCCGCGGTGGCTTTCCGCGCTCGAGGATGACGGGAGATCATCCTCGATGCCGATGCCCGTCGGTCTCGGCGCTGGGCTCAGTCGCGATGTTGGGCGTAGTGGCGGGCGGCGCGGGCGCGATTACCGCAGGCGACCGAGCACCATTCCTGGCGGGGGTGGGATTTCAGGAAGTAGCGGACGCAGCGGGGGGCGGGGCAGGTGCGGATTTGGGCTGCCTCGGGGCTGGTGAAGAAGGCGATGGTGGCGTCGGACAGGCCCGCCATGACGGTGTCGACATCGCTGGCGGTGAGGAGACGGTGTTCGGGGTGGGGGCCGGTGGCGTCCCAGTCCAGTAACCGCAGGGCGGGGGCGGCGGCGCGGTTGATGGCGGCCAGCGCGTCGGGGAAGGCGGGCAGTACCGCGGCGTCGGCGGAGCTGGGCGGTTGGGGCGCAACGTATTCCGCGAACAGCGCGCGCACGTTCCGACGCAGCTCGACCAGGGCGGTGCGGTCCGCCTCACTGGGCAAGTAGCCCTCCAAATCCAGGTAGTCGCCGAGGTTTTCGGCATTCGCGATCAGCCAGTCCCGCGTGGATTCGGGGGTGCCGAACGCATCCGTCAGACCACGGCTGGTGGCGCGGATGGTGTTCGCCAAACGGAGTGCCAAGGGATCGACCATGCCCCCATTCTAACGGGTATTGCGCTGTTGGTCCATTATGTTCTAACGTGTGAACACAAGATCTTCCGTTAGAAAGATGAGGCCCGACATGATCACTCCCGTCGAGAACGCACCCCTGTTGGACGAGGTCCGCAAGCGCATGGGCCGCGTGCCGAACATGACCAAGGTGATGGCGAACGCGCCCGTGGTACTGGAGGGTTACCTCGGGCTGTCCGGCGCGCTGAAGAGGGGCACGCTGCCCGCCGCGACCTCCGAGCGGATCGCGCTCACGGTCGGCGCGGCCAATGACTGCGCATACTGCGTCGCCGCGCACACCTTCACCGGCAAGCGGGTCGCCAAGCTCAGCGATGCCGAGGTGGAGGCGGCCAAGCAGGGCAGCTCCGCCGATGCGAAAGAGGCCGCGGCCGTTGCGTTCGCGCGTGAATTGACCGAATCGCGCGGCAAGGCCGATCCGGCCGCGGCACTTGCCGCCGGGTGGACCCAGGAGCAGGTGCTCGAGATCGTCGCCCTGGTCGCCCTGCAGACCCTCACCAACTACGTCAACAAGGTCGGCGAGACCGAAAACGACTGGCCCGCCGCCTGATCCATCCCCGGCACCCGCTCATATCACGAAGAAGGTCGGACATCATGAACACCGTCGAAACCGCCCCCACCCCCGCCGCCATCCTGAACAGCCTGCTGCGCAACGGCATCGTCGTCCGCGCGGTGGCGCTGGCCCTGGCCACCATCGTCCTGATCGCCCTGCGCCACCCGACCTGGGTGCCCTACTCGGTGAGCCTGTACGCCATCTGGAACGCGGCCGCGCTCACCCTGAACTCGGTGCGGGCCGCCCGTGTCTAGTGGTCGAACCGCCCGGCAGCCAGGGCGGTGGTGAAACGATCCCAGTCGGCGGGTGCGAAGACCAGCGCCGGACCGGTGGGGTTCTTACTGTCGCGGACTCCGACACCGGTGGATAGGAAGGCGATTTCCACGCATTCCTTGGCACCGGTGCTCCGGGCGCTCTTGAACCACCGCACGCCGGGATCGACGGTCACGTCGCGTACTCCTTCGCTACCCTGCGCAGGAAATCCCTGCTGGTCGTCTCGTCCAGCGCGGCGCACTGGATCGCTTGGTATGCCTCGCGGTACCGGTCGACCGCGGCCTGCTTCTCCAGGTAGAGGTCGCCGAGAAAATTCTCCAGGTAGACGACCGTGGGTTCGACGGGGCGGTTGCCCGCGTCCCGGCCGAATTCCAGGATCACGAACGGGCCGACGGTGTGACCGATCGGCACGCCCGCCGAGAAGGGTAGTACACGAACAGCGATCGACGGGAGTGTCGACAGATCCGCCACGCGCCGCAGTTGCGCGGCCATCACGCGCGGAGTGCCGACAACGCGACGTAATGCGGTTTCGTGCACCACGACGTCGAAGGAGGCGGGAGAACGCTTGCGCGTCAAGAGGCTTTGACGACGCAGCTTCAGCTGCACCCGGCGGTCCAACTGGTCACTTGCAGCATCCGGCCAGTAATCATGGATCAGGACCCGCGCGTAGTCGGCGGTCTGGAACAGGCCCGGAATGATCTCGGGCTGGTAGGAAATGAGGGCGCGGGCCGAAGCCTCCAGGCCCACATACACATTGAAACCCTCGGGAATCAGATCGTCGTATTCGTGCCACCAGGACTTGACGCTGGCCTGTTGCGCGAGACCGGTCAGCGCGGAACTGAACTCGTCGTCGAAGTCGTAGATGCGGCACAGCTCCCGCACGTCGAGGACCCGAATCTTCTCCGCGTTACCGGTTTCGAGTCTTTGCAGCTTGGACTCGCTCCACTCCATCAGCGCCGCTGCCTCGGCGATCGTCATATTGCACTGCATCCGACCTTCCCGCAGGTATCGCCCCAGCTGACGCCGCGGCAAAGTGGAACCATGCTCGGACATCGAATCCTCCCCCACGAAGGCGGTTTTCGGTCACTGCGAATGATGCTCCCACGCGATATGAATGCTGACCTGGAGCTTTCGGAAAGTTTCCCACCGGGCGGGGGCGTGGATTGTCGGTTCGCCGAAACGGTGCTGGACTGGGAGTCGCGCCCGGTGAGAACCGGAGCCCTGATATCTCTGGACCCACTCGTCCCCGAGCCGGGCGCACCTCCACTCTCATCCGAGAAAATTCCTGACCCGGTGCGATATCGCAGGCGATACCGGCGTGGCGCGCAGGGAATCTCGCTAGGCTGAGAACGGCCCGGCGCGTCTGCGCCGCATGCCGAGCACCAGCGCCGGACCGCGAACTGTTCGGCCCCTGCGCTGCCCCCGGTGGACACCATGATGTATCTGTTCGACTGCACGATGGACCCCGGCGACCTGGCCCTCCCCCAGGCCCATCAAGCCATGCAGATTCACAAGTTCTGCACCGTGGACAACTGCTTGGTGCGCCGCCGCGCCCGCCAAATCCTCGTGGAAAAAGGCCAAATGGTCCTCGACCACCGCGCCACCCAACACCCCTGCTCCTAGCCCGCCACCACCACCGCGACCACCACCAGCAAAACCAACACCACCACCGCCAACCCCAACACCACGAACACGGTCACCTGCGACGCCTCCGCCCGCTGCGACGTGGGAATCAGCCCCGGCCGCACCGTATTCGGCCCGGACGGCCCAGGCGGCGCACCATAAACCGGCCCTTGCGGAGCGTGACCGTAAACCCCGTACCCGGAGTCCGCACCGGCGGTTGCCACCGGCACCCCCGCCGACGTGTTCGAGGCGGTCGACCCGTGATTCGAAGCCGCCACGGCATCGTCGAGGCCCGAAATCCCCTCGGAAACAGCAACGTCCGCGATCTCCGCATCACCCTGCTCGTCGAGACCCGGCCCGGCAGCGGGCGACCCGACGCCCACCCCCGACACCGCCTCGGCGGCAGGCGATACCGACCCCGACGGCGCACCGCCGGGCCCCACCGCGACACCGACCGGCTGCGACAACGCGATGCCCGGCTCGGCGATCAGCTCCGGAATCCCTGGCGAATCGGGCGATTCATGCCGATCGGTATGCGAATCCTCCACCGTCTCTGGCGATACCACCGGCTGCGGAACGATATCGGTCGGGCGCTGCCACGGGTCGTCCGATGACGGTCCGGGCGACTGCGCGGTCGGCGGCGCGGGCTGCGGTTGTGGCGCAGGGGCACTCGGCGGGGCGGGCTCCGGTGCGGCGGGTGGATAGGGGCGAACGGTCGGCCCCGAGCCCACGCGTTCGGCATCCGGTACCGGCTGCGGCGGTGCCCAATTCGCGGGCGGCTGGGGGTTCGGCGCTCCGGACTGAGATTGCGGCGCGGGGTAATTCGGCGGTGGCACCTGTTGTTGCGGGAGCACCGGTTGTTGCGGAGGGACCTGCTGCTGGGGCGGTACCTGTTGCTGCGGTACCTGCTGCGGGGGCACGGGGTAAGGAGAGGGCGGTACCGCGGTGGGCGGGTAGCCCTGAGGCGGGGCGGGATAGGCGGGGGCCGGGTAGGGCTGGGCGGGGTAATTCGGTTGGGGGGCTGGGGGATTCGGGTATTGGGGGCGGAGCTGTTGGAGGGCGGGGTGTTGGGCCGGGGGGCCCGAGAGGGCCTGGCGGGCGGCCTTGGCGAAGGCGGTGCAGGTGGGGAAGCGGTCCTGGGCGCGTTTGGCCATGGCCTTGGTGAGGACGGCGTCCATGGCCGGAGACAGGCCGGGGCGGCGGAGGCTGACCGGGGGCGGGAGGAGTTGGAGGTGGCCGCGGATGAGTTCGGCGGGGTGGGGCGAGTCGAAGGGGCCCGCGCCGATGAGGAGCCAGTAGAGGGCGCAGGCCAGGGAGTACTGGTCGGTCGTGGGGTCGAGGTGGGCGCCCGTCATCTGTTCTGGGGAGGCGTAGGCCAGGGTCGCGGTGAACATGCCCGCCTGGGTGAGGTGGGTCGAGTCCTCGCGCAGGCGGGCGATGCCGAAGTCGGTGAGGAAGACGCGCTCACCGTGACCGGCGACGGCGCGGGCCAGAATAATATTGGCGGGCTTCACATCTCGGTGCAGCACCCCCATGCCGTGCGCGTAATCCAGTGCGCTGGCGACGCCCTCGATCACCTGCACGGCCCGCTCCGGCGGCAGCGTGGCGACATTCACGCTGGCGGCATCGACCCCGTCCACGTATTGCATGGAGATCCACAGCATCTCGTCCTCGGTGCCGCGGTCGTACACCTCGACGATATTGGGATGGTCCAGCCGCGCCACCAGATCCGCCTCGCGCTCGAACCGGGCGCGGATCTCCCTGTCCGCGTACAGTTCCCGATTCAACAGCTTCAGTGCCGTCAACTTGCCCAGGCGCGGATGCCGGGCCAGATAGACCGAGCCCATCCCGCCCTGCCCGAGCAGCCGTTCGATGGTGAACCCGGCGAACACGTCACCGCTGTTCAGCACTGCCTACGACCCCCTTCCGGTGACGTACAAGTCCGTGAGCCTACCCGCCGAAATGCCATTCTGGCAGGTCAGCCGGGGGTCACCAGGCCGGATTCGTAGGCGAGCACCACCGCCTGCGCGCGATCGCGCAGATTCAGCTTGGTGAAAACCTTCGACACGTGCGTCTTCACCGTTTGTTCGGCGACAAAAAGACTTTCGGCGATCTCGGCATTGGACATGCCGCGCGCCACCAGCTCCAGCACCTCGCGCTCGCGCGGGGTGAGCACCTCCAGCTGCGGCGCGGGTGCGCGCCGGGCGCGGCGGCGGGTCACATCGGCGATGAGGCGGCGCGTCACGGTGGGCGCGAGCAGCGCGTCACCGGCCGCCACCACCCGGACCGCGCGCACCAGTTCCTCGGCGGGAGCGTCCTTGAGCAGGAATCCGCTGGCCCCGATGCCGAGCGCCTCGTACACGTAGTCGTCGATATCGAAGGTGGTGAGCATCAGCACCCGCACCGGCGGCTCGAATCCGGCCGACAGAATCGCGCGGGCCGCGTCGAGCCCGTTCATCTCCGGCATGCGGACATCCATCAGCACCACATCCGGGCGCAGCCGTTTCGCCTCGGCCACAGCGGCTTTCCCGTCCGCCGCGTCCCCGACCACGCTGATATCGGGCTGCGCGGCCAACAACGCCCCGAACCCCGCCCGCACCATCGCCTGGTCGTCGGCGATCAACACCGTTATCCCCACAGTCCCACCTCACGCACGCACCCGAGTTTGCCATGTCACGGACGGGTCGGCTTCCGCGACAGCAACTTCGCACCCGCCGCGATTCAATGACTCCCACCCCACACAGATCAGTACTTCCCGCTCCGCGCGGGTCAGCGATCCGAGGTCACCGGGATCAGCATCGCCAGGGGCAGCCGGGCATGGACCGTGAACCCGCCGTCCGGGCGCGGTTCGGCGGTGAGCACGCCGCCGACCGCGGCCGCGCGGGTCTGCATTCCGGCGATGCCGCTGCCGGAGGTGCCCGAGTGCTCCCCCGGCCGTGCCGCGATCGAGCGGTCGTTGCTCACCTCGAGGGTGAGGTCGGCCCCGCACGCGATGCGTACCCGGACCGCCGCCCCCGGCGCGTGCCGCGAGGCATTCGCCAAGGACTCCTGCACGATTCGATACAGCGCGAGACCCGTCGTGTCCGGCACGGTGTCGAGCTGGCCGTCCACGGTCCAGGTGATCGGCACGCCCGCGCGCTGCGCGCCCTCGAGCAGATTCGGCACATCGGCGGCCGAGGGCTGCGGCGCGTGTTCGGGTAGTTGGCCGTCGCTGCGCAGCACACCGAGCATGCCGCGGATCTCGTTCAGGGCCGCCCGGGCTCCGGTGCCGATGGACTCGAATTCGGCGCGCGCGTCCGGGGACAGGCCGCTGATCCGGTAGGGCGCGGTCTGCGCCTGGACCACCACCATGGACATGTGGTGGGCCACCACATCGTGCAGGTCGCGGGCGATGCGGGCCTTCTCCTCGAGAATGGCGCGGCGCGCCCGCTCCAGCTCGGTCTCCTCCTCCGACTTCAGCAGGGCCTGCCGGGAGACCGCCACCCATCGAATGAGCAGGCCGAACACCACCAGGCCGGTAATGGCCAGCGGCCACCCGAAGCCGGCTTCGGCGAAGCTGTCCCCGGTCTGGGCCATGGTGGTGGCGAACAGCAGTGAGGTGGCGACCCACACCACGGCCACCATCCGAATGGGTGCGCGCACCGCCACCGCGAAGACCAGCGCGAACAACGCCAGGATATGGATCACCTGGAAGGGGATGGCGTTGCCCGGCTGATGCGGCACCGCCAGCGCGATCAGCAGCGCCGACCCGGCCGAAACCGCCCATCCGAGGAGCGGATTCACGCGTAGTAGGAGGATCGGGAACGCCGCGAAACCCGCGATGAAAGGCGCGGCCGCCGCCGGCACCTTGTGGGTGAGATGCAGTGTCGGCCACGCCACCGCGATGAAGATGATCGCGAGCAACACCGTGAACGCGTCGACCCACTGTCGCGCCCGCAGGGCACGGGCCTGCCCAGACAACTTTCCGGTCATGCCTTCGACGGTAGAGAACGCGCGCCCCGAACACCTCATACCCCCGATTGATCCGGTACCCCCTACCCCGGTACGACATCGCCCCGCCTCTCCCCCAACCCGCCCATCCCGGAACCGCCCCACAGACCGACGCCCAGGTAGAACCCCGATTCCTAGCGTCGTTCCCATGAGAGCGCACCCGACTTCCACCAGGATTTCGCCCCGTTCCGCCCCGCCCGCCGCCGACCACCGTCTCGACCAAGCCGTCGACGGTCACCCTCGGCCGCGTCGCGCCACGCGGTGGCACGGACCGCGCCGCATCGGCCTGCTCGCGGCGGCCGCGACCGTGGCGTGCTCGGCCGGTGTCGCCTTCGCGCCCACCGCGAGCGCGGCGATCACCGGACCGACGGCCCCGGAGAACACCGCCGCCCGCATCGGAATCCTGGAATCGGTTGCGGCACAGCCGGACCCGGCCGCGATTCCCGAGGACTTCGTCACCACGGCCGGTTACCGGCCGGTGGTCGAGGCGGGCATGCTGCTCAACCCCGGCGGTGACTGTTCCTCCCCCGTCCCCCTGCCCGCCGAGTTCGACCTGGCCTGCAAATCCCATGACCTCGGCTACGACCTGCTCCGCTACGCCGCCGCCCACGGTCAGCCCCTCGGCCCCTGGGCCCGCCAAACCGTGGACGCCGCCCTCGAACGCCGCATGCACGCCGCCTGCGACGTCCGAGAGAACCCGCTCTCCCGCACCCAGTGCCAGGTCATGGCCGACATCGCGACCACCGCGGTCGACCTGAACTCGATTCGCCAGGATTACGGCGACCCGATCTACGAACCGTTCTTCGAGCGCACCGGCCACACACCGTCCCCCGCCACCCTCACTCTGTCGGGCATCGGACTGGCAGCCGGATTGGGGATCGCGACAACCGTTCTCGTGCGCCGGACTCGCGCACGCCGGGCGACGACACACACCGGGGTCGGCTTTCCGCGGCCCGCTACCGAGGCGGTGGCGCTATGACCCTCACCGCCCCGCCGACCAGTGCTCAGGTCACAGCCTCGGGTTCCGACGGCCTGGAGACCGCGACAACGGATGCCCTGAAACACGCGAAGCCGCACCGCGATGAGCGCGGCTCGCGAATTCGGTTCGGGTGGGCTCGGTTTCGCGTCCCGAGTGCCGGAACCAGCATTGCCGTGGCGGGAGGGATAATCGTGTCGCTCGCGCCCGGACTGTTGCCGCGGACGCCCTCGGCGCAGGGGATCCTGACCGCGCTCGTGGTGCTGATCGCCCTGACTCTGGCCGCGGTCGTTCGAATGCTGTTGCGCTGGACTCGATTCGGGATCGCGCGCGTACCGCACGGCCGGACCGCGGCCCTGGTCGTCTCGATACTGCTCGTCGGCGTCGCCATGGGCTATGCCGAGCACTGGCAGAACGAATTGCGAACCGCCATGGGCGTCGGCGGGATCGGTCCGCGGTACTGGGTCGAATGGCTGCTGTGGACCGTGCCGCTGGTCGGCGTATTCGTCGGCCTGGCCCGCGGAGTGCGGTGGGCGGTACGGAGATTGGGGCGGGCGCGCAGTGTGGCCGCCGGGGTCGCCGTGCTGGTGGCCGGGCAGCTGGTGATCGTGCCCTCGATCGTGGAGTGGCGGCAGCGTGCCTACGCCGCGGCGAACTCGTACGTGGATCCGGCGTTGGTGCAACCGGATTCGCCGACCCGGTCGGGGAGTCCGGTGTCGATGGCGAGTTGGCCGTCCCTGGGTGCCCAGGGCCGCAAGTTCGTGGCCGGGACCTCCGGACGGGCGGTCCGGGTCTATGTCGGGCTGAACTCCGCGCCCGATCTGGACGCCCGGGTGGCGCTGGCCATTCGGGAATTGGAGCGCACCGGCGGATTCCAGCGACGGAATCTGGTGGTGGCGGTCCCCACCGGATCGGGCTGGATCGACAGCGATGCCGCGAAAGGCCTGGACGCGCGGTTCGGCGGGGATGTGGCCCTGGTGGGTCTGCAGTATTCGGACGCACCCAGCTGGGTCACCTTCGTCTTCGGCCGCAGCGCCGCCGAGGAATCCGCGCGGGCGCTGTTCCGGGCGGTGGAGCAACGGATTTCGGCCTTGCCCGACCCGCCGAAGCTGTACATCTACGGTCAGAGTCTCGGCGCGCTCGGCGGCAGCTCGGTCTTCACCGACGACGCCGACGAGGACAGCCGCACCTGCGGCGCGCTCTGGGCGGGGCCACCGGCGGGCGATGTCCATCACGGCCGCGCGGCGATCCTGGCCAATGCCTCCGATCCCGTGGTCCGGTGGTCGCCGTCGCTGCTCTGGCGCGCACCCGATCTCACCGGCACCCGCCCGGATGCCCCCGTCCCGCCGTGGATTCCGGTGGTCAGCTTCCTACAGACCACCGCCGACCTGCTGGGCGCACTCGACGCCCCGTCCGGCCACGGTCACCGCTACGGCACCGACCAGGGCACGGTGCTACCGGGCTGCTGAGCCGCCGCCCGGAATTCCCGAGCGAAGTCGGCGGCCAGCCGTTCGATGGCGGCCGCCGCGTCGAGCCGGGCGCGCCACGGCTGCGGAATCGCGTTCACGCCGAGCCGCGTACCGAGCAGCGCACCGCAGATCGCACCGGTCGAATCGCTGTCACCGGAGTGATTGACCGACAGCAGCACCCCATTGCGGAAGATCTGTTCCGGTGTGCCGCCGATATTCTCGGCGCACACCGCCGCGCAGACACCCAGCGCCATCGCCTCGGACCCGATGACCCCGGATCCGAGCCGTTCCAGCACCCCGGGCACCGGCATCGGCCGTCCGCGAAACGCCACCGTGTCCGCCAGCCGCACGGCCGCGTCCAGCGCCTGCGCGGTCTCCTCGTGGTCGCGGTGCCGAACCAGTTGCGCCCGAGCCTGTTCCAGCGCCGTCCGCACATCCAACCCCCGGCACAGCCCGAAGATCGTCGCCGCGAGCGTCCCCGCGGGCAGCCAGCCACTGGGATTGCCGTGGGTGAGCGCCGCGGCGTCACAGGCCAATTCGAACGCGTGATCCATGGACGACATGAGCCCGCACGGCGCGGACCGCACCACCGCGGCGCACCCCTTGGAGTCATTGATCGGATGCTCGCGCGTACCCAGCGGCACCTCGGGCCGCTGCCGCGCCGCCACCCGCCGCATGGCCGAGATGGTGGTCTGCGTCGGCCCCCGATTGGTCATCAGCTCCGGATATCCGGTCAACCCGCTCTGCAAGGGCACCGGCTGCTCCGGCAGCGCACCCTGCCCCTGCCCGCGCAGCCACACCAGCAGGTTCTCCTGAATCAGGCCGACCGTGGCCGTGGTTCCCGGTTCCCGGCTGCGCGCACCCCGGATCAGCGCCTCCATGGTGAACAGCGCCAGCTGCGTCTCATCGGAGATCCGCCCCTTGAACCCGCTCCCCTCCCCCGTGACGCCCTGAACCCCGTAGCGCTGCTGGATGTTCGGCAGCAGCATGGTCTCGATCGGCGCTCCCAGCGCGTCCCCGACCGCGCCGCCGAACAGGCAGCCGAGCACCGCCTCCGCGCGCGGCACCCACGCCGCCGCGGTCGTGCGCGGCCGCCGCACCAGCGAGACCGGTTCGGCCACGGTCTCCCACGCGGTCTGCGCGAATTCGAAACAGGTCTCGTAGCGATCCCGCGGATCCTTCGCCAGCGCCTTGTGCAGCACGACGTCCAATTCCCGTGGCAGGTCGGGCCGGTAGTAGCTGGCGTCCGGCGGCGGCGACTGCAGATGCCCGAGCATGACCGTCGCGATATTCGGCGCGTCGAACGGCCCGCGCCCGGTGAGCAGCCGAAACAGCGTGCAGGCCAGCGAGTATTGATCCGAGCGCGGCCCCATGGGCGCGGAGGTCAACTGCTCGGGCGAGGCATAGGCCAGGGTGGCGTTCAGCATGCCGGTGCGGGTCAGATGCGCGGTGTCGTCGAGCACCCGCGCGATCCCGAAGTCGCTCAACAGCGCCCGCTCGGTGAATCCGGTCCCGATCCCGCCCGAGCGCGACAGCAGGATATTGGCGGGCTTCACATCCCGATGCAGCACGCCGCGCTCGTGCGCGTAATCCAGTGCGGCCGCGGTCTGCACCACAATCGCGACCGCCCGGTCCGGTGTCAGGTCATAGGGGTCGATGGTCGCGCAGTCCACGCCGTCCACGTACTGCATGGCGATCCACAGCTGTTCGTCCTCATCGCCACGGTCGTAGACGGTAATGATGTTGGGGTGGTCGAGCTGGGCGATGACATCGGCTTCCCGCTCGAATCGCTTGCGGGTCTCGTTCTCCCCGAACATCTCCCGGTGCAGCAGTTTGAGCGCGATCAGCCGGGGCAGGCGCGGGTGGCGAGCAGCGTACACCGATCCCATTCCCCCGCGGCCCACTTCGCGCTCGATCACGTAGCCAGCGAAGACCTCGCCGCGTCGCAACATCCCCTGCAGCACCCTTCACACATGCCGGACCAGAGCCAGCCTACCGGTCTGGACCGACACGCCGCAGGCATTGCCGAATCGCCCGAGCGGGGTGACGGGTCGGCCCCCACCGGATGCACCGGCAGGGGCCGAATTCGCTTGCGGGAAGCGCTCGATCAGGCGATCGGGCCGCGGGCCGCCTCGTAGGCCGCGCCCACGCGGTACAGGCGGTCGTCGGCCAGGGCCGGGGCCATGATCTGGAGACCGACCGGCATGCCGTCGTCGGCGCTCAGGCCCGACGGAACCGACATGGCGCAGTGCCCGGCCAGGTTGGTGGGCAGGGTGCACAGGTCCGACAGGTACATGGCCAGCGGGTCGTTGACCTTCTCGCCCAGCTTCCACGGGGTGAACGGACTGGTCGGCGAGACCAGCACGTCGACGGTCTCGTAGGCCTTGTCGAAGTCCTGCGCGATCAGGGTGCGGACCTTGTTGGCCTGACCGTAGTAGGCGTCGTAGTAACCCGCCGACAGCGCGTAGGTGCCGATCATGATGCGGCGCTTGACCTCCGGACCCAGCCCGGCCTCACGGGTCATGGACATGACCTGCTCGGCGGAGTGCGTGCCGTCGTCGCCGACGCGCAGGCCGTAGCGCATGGCGTCGAAGCGCGCGAGGTTCGAGGACACCTCGGACGGCAGGATCAGGTAGTAGGCGGGCAGCGCGTACTCGAAGTGCGGACACGACACCTCGATCACCTCCGCGCCCAGATCCTTGAGCTGCGCGACCGCTGCGTCGAAGGAGGAGATGACGCCCGGCTGGTAGGAGTCGGAGTGAAGTTCCTTCACCACACCGACTTTCACGCCCTTCAGATCACCCTTCGCGCCCTCGCGGGCGGCGGCGACCACCGGCGGTACCGGCACATTGCGGGAGGTCGAGTCCTTCGGGTCGTAGCCCGCGATGACCTCGTGCAGCAGCGCGGTGTCCAGCACGGTGCGACCGCACGGGCCGCCCTGATCCAGCGAGGACGCGCAGGCGACCAGGCCGTAGCGGGACACGGTGCCGTAGGTCGGCTTGGTGCCGACCGTCGCGGTGACCGCGGCGGGCTGGCGAATCGAGCCGCCGGTGTCGGTGCCGATCGCCAGCGGAGCCTGGTAGGAGGCGAGCGCGGCGGCCGAGCCACCACCCGAACCACCTGGAATCCGGTCGGTATCCCAAGGATTGCGAGTAGGACCGTACGCGGAGTTCTCGGTCGAGGAACCCATGGCGAACTCGTCCATGTTCGTCTTGCCGAGAATCGGGATGCCCGCGGCGCGCAGCTTGGTGGTCAGCGTCGCGTCATAGGGCGACACCCACCCCTCGAGCATCTTCGACCCGCAGGTGGTCGGCATGTCGGTGGTGGTGAAAACGTCCTTGAGCGCCAAGGGAACACCGGCCAGCGGCGAGGCGACGGTGCCGCCCGCGACCTGCCGGTCGATCTCGGCGGCGGTGACGAGCGCCTGCTCGCCGGCCACGTGCAGGAAGGCGTTGATCTCCCCGTCGACCTCGGCGATGCGCTGAATGTGCGCCTCGGTCACCTCGACCGCGGACACCTCACGCGAGTGGATCTTGTCCGCGAGATCCGCCGCGGACAACTTCGTCAGGTCGGTCATTCGCCCTCTCCCAGAATCTGCGGAACCATGAACCGCTGCTCTTCGACCGCCGGAGCCATGGCGAGTGCCTGCTCCGGGGTCAGGCAGGGCTGTTCCACGTCCGGGCGGGTGACATTGGTCTCCGGATTCGGGGATGCGGTGGCGGGCACGTCGGCGGCGGCGACCTGCGAGATCTGTGCGACGTGGGTCAGGATGGAATCCAGCTGACCGGCGTACAGATCGAGTTCGTCGTCCGTCAAAGCGAGCCGGGACAGCCGGGCGAGGTGAGCGACCTCGTCCCTGGAGATGGCGGGCACCGCGGGACCCCTTTCGGCATGGTTCGAGCTTGGTGATTGGCCATCCCACAGCCTAGTGGGTCTGTTCCGGCCACCGGTCGCAGGTGTGCGCGAGACCTGGCAACATCAATGTGTAACCGATGGGTAAGTGGCCCGCCTCACACCAAACCTTCGATTCGGTAACCAGCTCTCGAGGGTGTAAGTATTGCGGGACTCGGGTACCCGTCCGAAAGTTTCGGTGGCAAAGGAAAGAAAGGAAGGCACGTGTCCTACCTGCTTCGCGTGCAACTTCCGGATCGCCCGGGAAGTCTCGGATCTCTCGCCCTCGCATTGGGTTCCGTCGGCGCGGACATTCTCTCGCTGGATGTCGTGGAGCGCGGCGACGGCTTCGCGATCGACGACATCGTCGTGGAGGTGCCCGCGGGCGCACTGCCCGACACCCTCATCACCGCGGCCGAATCCCTGCACGACGTGCAGGTCGATTCGCTGCGGCCGTACTCCGGAATTCTGGATACGCACCGCGAACTCGAGCTGATCGATCAAGTCGCCAATGCGCGCGACGATCGGCTGCAGGTACTGGTCGACGGTGCGCCCCGGGTGCTGCGGGTGGGTTGGTCGACCGTCATCGACATGGGTCCGCAGGGCGCCTACCGGGTGGTGGGTTCGCAGAGCGCGCCCTCGACCCAGGCGGGTTCCGCGCCGTGGATGCCCCTCGAAAAGCCCGCCGTGCTCGACGGCGAGGGCGACTGGGTGCCGCAGCTGTGGAAGGACATGGACACCAAGCTGGCGGCCGCGCCGCTGGGCAACAGTGGCAAGGTTTTGCTGCTGGGTCGACCGGGCGGACCGGATTTCCGGCCGTCGGAGGTCGCGCGGCTCGGCTATCTGGCCGGGATCATCGCCACCGTGCTGGGCTGAATCACCGCCCATGCCGGGCTGAACAACTCTGCTACACAACACTTCACGCCCCTGTCGGAAGTTCCGACGGGGGCGTTGTCTTGCGGTCCGGGCACCGCAGCCCACCTACGGTCGAACTCAGTAGATTCACAGGCTTTACCTACTATTCAACTACGTAGAACATCTACGGTCATACCCAGTAGGCAAGTCACCGACGTGACCTGAACCGGCACGCAGAGAGGCAATGAAGCCATGCAGCAAGCCCATCGATCACGCCCGACCATCCGACGGCTGGGTCTACTGCTGGCCCCGCTCGCGGGCGCGGCCGCCACCGTTCTCGCCGCCGGGCCCGCCACCGCGGAATCCCTGTCGCGCGGTACCGATTCGTCCACCTCCTCCAGCCCGTCGGGAACGCTCTCCGGCCGCGGCCTCACCGGCGAGCGCGCTTCCGGCAGCGGCGGACCCACCGGCAGGTCCGGCACCGGCATCATCACCCACGGCGACGACCCCACCGGCGTGCACGCCAACGACCCCTTCGGCTACTACCACTCCGACATGAACCCCGTTCTCCAGAACCAACATCCGCGCTCACCGAGCACCCCCGCGGACCCCACCCCGCAACCCCTGAAGTCCCGCGCGGGCAGCCCCGCCACCTGGTCCCCCTCCTGGAGCGAAGACGGCAAGTCCTACACCGTCTGCCGCCCCCTCGCCACCTACTGCTGACCCCACACCCCAGCGCCGACCAAGTCCACCCGAGCGGAGCCCAAATGCCCACCACCCCAACCGAACCCACGACCGCCCCACCGGGCCATGTCGCTCTGACCGAGTACGACGTCTCTCGGGAGCGCGCCGTTGGGGATCGGCCTACCGCACCCCGCGCCCGAGCGACCAGCGGTGGCCGCCGCCTCGGCCGAATGGTCACCGCCCCAATGGCGATTGCCGCACTGGCCGTCGGTGGCGTACCCGTCGCCGCGAGCGCCGACGCCGCCGAGGCGGAGGACCGCCGGGCGCGGGTGAGCAGTGGATGTCTGTGGGCGGGAAAGACTTACGCGCCGGGCGACACCGTCGCGGCGGGCGGCACGAGTTTTCGCTGCGGCACCGAAGCCGCCATGCCGTACTGGTTCGCGACCGCGCCGACCAACCAGCCGGATACCGTGCCGACCCCCGGCGCGATCGCCAGCCCCGTCGGCCAATTCAGCCCCGGCGCAAGGCAACCCGGCACCAGCTACACCGACTACTGCGTCGGCAACCAATTGATCCCCGGCACCGACGATGTCTACCAGGTGGTTCGAGTCTCCGGCGGCAAGCTGCTCTGGAAGGCCGCCCACCCCATCGCGAACTGGAAATTCTCCGGCCCACCACCGGAGCCAACCTGGCGCACCCCCGCCCTCTGCATCGACGGCATCCTCACCTGACCCGAAATACCAACGCCCGCTCCCCCTCCGCGGGCCCGCGAGGTAGGCCGACTCGGCCCTCACCGGCCGAGCCGGTCCGCCGCCCCGCCATCCGCCGAGTGGCACATCCTGGAGGCGAAAACGGACAAATCCCCTCCAGGATGTACCACTCGGCGAGGCGTTACAGGGGGAGGCGCATCACTGTCAGAGGGAGGCCGGTGGAGGTGCGCCAGTCTCGGTCGGGGACGTGGCGGAAGCCGAGGCGGTCGTACATGCGGCGGGCGTCTTGCATGGTGGGCATGGTGGTGAGGACGACCGCCTCGAAGCCTTCGGCGCGGGCGGTATCGATGACCTTTTCGAGCAGCGCGGTGCCGATCCCGAGGCCTCGCGCTCGCTTGGACACCGCGAGCATGCGGAATTCGAACTCACCGGGCCGCGCGATATCCGCGTAGGGCGTCCCCGGACGAGCCATGGTGAGCGAGCCGAGCACCTCATCACCCCGCACCGCCACCAAGATCTCGGCGGATTCGGCCCGCGTGGCCGTGTCCGCAAGCTCTGCGACATAAGGGCTTTGCGGATTCACATGCCCCTCCCCCACATAAACCTCCACGGTCAACTCCCCCACCGCCGCGAAATCCTTCACCTCCGCATCCCGAATCACCACGCCACCAACCCCATCCGCACCCATCACAACTCCATCCTCACTAGGCATACACACCACTCTCGATCCGCCGACCGCCCCCGTCGACCGTCAATCTCCCCCTCGCCCCGACGACCAGCACACCGACCGCCGCGAAGTCCGTGACCCGACGAGCCGAACAGCCGCCCTCGTCTCTCGAGCCGATCCACTCCCGTCATCCCCGCATGCTCGAGGCCGGGATCCACACTGCCGCGGCGTGGATTCCGGCCAAAAGCGCGCCGGAATGACGCGGTTGGCGGCGCACGGATTCACGAGACCGCTTCGGGGCCGCCCTCGAGGAGCTTGACGAAGCCTTCCTCGTCGAGGATCGGGACGCCCAGTTCCTCGGCCTTGTCGGCCTTCGAGCCGGGGGAATCGCCGATCACGACGAAAGCCGTTTTCTTCGAGACGGATCCGGCCGCCTTGCCGCCGCGGACGAGGATGGCCTCCTTCGCACCGTCGCGGGTGAAGTTCTGCAGGGAACCGGTCACCACGATGGACAGGCCCTCGAGATTGCGCTCGATGGACTCGTCGCGCTCGTCCTCCATGCGGACCCCGGCGGCCGCCCACTTGTCGACAATGTCGAGATGCCAAGGCACGGTGAACCATTCGGTCACCGCGGCGGCAATTGTCGGGCCCACGCCGTCGGTGGCGGCCAACTCCTCGGCCGAGGCCTCGCGAATGCGGTCCATGCTGCCGAAGGCGGTGGCCAGCGCGCGGGCGGCGGTGGGACCGCAGTGGCGAATCGACAAACCGACCAGTACCCGCCAGAGCGGACGGTCCTTGGCGGCCTCCAGATTCTCCAGCAGCCGTTTGCCATTCGCGGACAGGGTGCCGTTCTTATTGGTGAACAGCGTGGTGGTGAGCAGCTTGTCCGCGTCGAGCGAGAACAGATCACCCTCATCGGCGATCGCACCCGACTTCAGCAGATCGATGGCGGCCTCGTAGCCCAGCGCCTCGATATCGAACGCGCCGCGCCCGGCCACGTGGAACACCCGCTCCCGCAATTGCGCCGGGCAGTACTGCTGGTTCGGGCAGCGAATATCGGCGTCGCCCTCCTTGGCCGGAGCCAATTCCGTCCCGCATTCCGGACAGTGGGTCGGCATGACGAAGGCGCGTTCCGAGCCGTCCCGCGCGTCGACCACCGGGCCGAGCACCTCGGGAATCACGTCACCGGCCTTGCGAATCGTCACGGTGTCGCCGATGAGCACGCCCTTGCGCTGTACCTCCGAGGCATTGTGCAGCGTCGCCATGGCCACGGTGGACCCCGCCACCGTGACCGGACGCATGACCGCGAACGGCGTGACCCGGCCCGTGCGACCGACATTCACCTGAATGTCGAGCAGCTTGGTGGTGGCCTCCTCCGGCGGGTACTTGTAGGCGATGGCCCAGCGCGGTGCGCGCGAGGTCGCCCCCAGCCGCCGCTGCAGGCTGAACTCGTCGACCTTGATGACCTGGCCGTCGATCTCGTGCTCGATATCGTGGCGGTGCTCGCCCCAGTACTTGATGCGCTCGACCACCGCGTCCGCGCCCTGGACCCGCACCGTGTGCGCCGACACCGGCAGCCCCCACGCGGCCAGCGCGCGATACGCCTCGTACTGCGATTCCGGCGAGAACCCCTCCAGCCGACCGAACCCGTGGCAGATCATGCGCAGCCGCCGCCGCGCCGTCACCGCCGGATCCTTCTGCCGCAGGGAACCGGCCGCGGTATTGCGCGGATTCGCGTACGGCGGTTTGCCTTCCGCGACGATAGCGGCATTGAGCGATTCGAAATCGGCCAGCGTCATGAACGCCTCGCCGCGCACCTCCAGCAACTTGGGCACCGGGAAGTCGTCGCTGTGGGTCAGCTCGTGCGGGATGTCCTCGATGGTGCGCGCGTTGAGCGTGACGTCCTCACCGGTGCGGCCGTCACCACGGGTCGCGCCGCGGACCAGCTTGCCGTCCTCGTACACCAGGTTGAGCGCGACACCGTCGATCTTCACCTCGCACACATAGTGGATGTCCGCCCCGGCATCGGCCTCCACCTTGGCGATCCACTGCCGCATCTCGTCCTCGTTGAAGACGTTGTCCAGCGAGTACATCCGCTCCAGGTGATCCACCGGCGCGAACTCGGTGGTGAAGCCGCCGCCGACCACCTGGGTCGGGGAATCCGGGGTGCGTAGATCCGGGTGCGCCTCCTCGAGCGCCACCAGCCGATTGAACAGCGCGTCGAACTCGCCATCGGTAATGATCGGCGCGTCCCGCACGTAGTAGCGGAACTGGTGGTCGCGGACCTCCTCCGCCAGCCGCTGCCACTCGACCCGCTCGTCCCCGCTCGCCGCGGTGATCTCCAACCCAGATTCGCTCACATCAGGCACTCTATCGCTCCCCACCGACACCGATGATCAACATTCCCGCACGTCGCGCCGTGTAATGCGGCGATTTCCCGCCCGCGGGAACAGCACCGCGACCGCCCGGGTTCCACCACGTATGGACCTCGCCAAGGCACTCGATTTCGCGCGCTCCCACCAGGGTTCGGTGCTCACCACCATTCGACGCGATACCCGTCCGCAGCTGTCCAATGTCACGCATTGGGTCGGCGCGGACGGCATCATCCGCATCTCGATCACCGCCGACCGTGCCAAGTACCACAATCTGCGCCGCGTGCCCTGGGCCGCCCTCCACGTGACCAGCCGGGACTTCTGGTCCTACGCCGTGCTCGAGGGCGACACCGAACTCTCCTCCGTCGCCGCCGACCCGCACGACGCCACCGTCGAGGAACTCATCACCTACTACCGCGCCCTCAGCGGCGAGCACCCCGACTGGGACGACTACCGCCGCGCCATGGTCGCCAACCGCCGCGCGGTGGTCCGCTTCATCCCCACCCGCGCTTACGGCGCACTCCGCTGACCGACGGCTGACCCGCTGGCGCACAGCGGCATTCGGCCACCACCTCGCAACCCCGCCGTCATGTCCGAATAAGGTGAGTCGCATTTCCGACCCGCTACCGGCAGGATGTCCAAGGTGTTGCGTAGTTTTCAGGTGACGAACCATCGGTCGCTCGCCGAACCGCAGGAACTGCGGCTGACCAGAGGTAGCGGGCCGATCGCCACACCGGTCACGGCCGTGTACGGCGCGGCCGCCACCGGCAAGACCGGGCTCATCGACGCGCTCGAGAAGATGCGCGACGCGGTCTTGAACTCGGTCACCGGATGGGACCCGTACTCCGGGCCGGTGCGCACACCGCATCTCGGATTCGCGGACCGCCCTTCGGAATTCGTCGCGAACTTCATCGCCGAGGGCTGCCCGTACACCTACGGCTTCCGGCTCGACAATGCCGATGTGGCCGCCGAGTGGCTGCACTCGCATCCGCACAATCGCAAGCGCGTGGTGTTCGAGCGCGCCGGGGACGATATTCGCATCGGCCCAATGTTCGAGGCCGCTCGGTACGGTTTGGGGGCGGTGGTACCGCTGGTGCGGCCGAATGCCTTGCTGCTCAGCCTGTCCGGGCAGCTCTACGCCGAACCGCTGGTGCCCGCCTACCGTTGGTTCCAGTCGCTGCTGGAAGTGCAGTGCGGGCAACCGGATACGTCCGACATCGCGCACCGGGTGGGCGCGCACATCTCCCGCTCCACCGACCACGCGGTACGCCTGCTGACGCTGCTGCGCGCCGCCGATCTCGGCATCACCGATCTGCTGCTGCCCTCGGACGATCCGATGTACGCCGACTACCTGCGCGACCTGGACACCGATATCGCCGCCACCACAAAGGAAATCGAGTCCTGCACCGTCTCGGCGAACTACGCAGAGGAGATGTTCCTCGAACACGGCATCACCGTCACCCTGCTGCAGCGCGAACTGGCCAACCTCTACGCCGCCCGCGACGCGCTGTACTCGCGCATGGTGGCGCGCCGCGGTGTCGGGCTGGGCCTCACCCACGAGGGCATCGAGACCGCCTTCGACATCACCGACGAGTCCAGCGCTACCCTGGCCATGCTGCGCCTGCTCCCGCCCATGCTGGACGCCCTCGACACCGGCGGCGTGCTGGCGGTCGACGATATCGACGCGGCGCTGACCCCGGAGACCGCCGACAGCCTGATCCAGCTGTTCCAGAACCCCGAAACCAATACCCAGGGCGCGCAATTGGTGTTCACCACCGCCAACCGGACCCTGATCGACCGGGGCAACGGGCGTTCGCAGAGCAAGCGCACCACGGTCTGGCAGCTACGCCGCCACGAAGGGGTCTCCGAACTCACCGCCCAGTGAGCCTGGGCTGCCCAACCGTGCTCGACCACCGGCCCGCCTAGCATGGAGGTCATGCTCACGCAGCTGATGTTCGTCCTGCTGATCGGCACCGCCCTCGCGGCCGCGCTGGTGTACTACCGCCGCGGCAATGGCGGCGGCTTCCGCGCCCGGCCGGGGCTGGGCGCCTTCGGGAACGCCGCGCCGGTGGAGCTGGAGACCGGGACCCTCTACGTGACCGGCGTGAGCCCACGACCCGAGGCTCCCGGCGAGCAGTACGTGACCATCAGCGGCAGCATCTCCGGGCCGTCGGTGGTGGCGCACGAGGTGTACGGGCGATTCGCCTGGGACACCTTCCAGTGGCCCGCCATCGGCGATCAGATTCCGGTCCGGTATCCGTCGGGCAAGCCCGACAAGTGGCAGCTCGACCATCCGGGCGTGCGGCCGTACTTCGGGTCGAAGCGGCCGAAGGGGCAGGGCTACTGACCCTCCGGCTCGGGATTCAGCGACGGACCGCGGCGATGGTGCCGATGCGCGGATCGAGTGTTCCCGCCGGGCGGGGCAGGTGCGCGGTCATGTCGTTCCAGCTGTGGAATTCGGTGTCCCAGCCGATCTCGTCGAGCCAGCGCTCGACATCGAAATCAGCGGTGTGTTCGGTGGGAATCTGTGCGGGTGCGGAGTCCCCGGCGACGAAGGCGCGCAGCTCTCGGTACTGGGGTGCATCGGGGTCGACCACCATTCGACCCGCGCCGAAACGGCTTCCCGGAGCGGACAGTTCGGTGAGGGTGCGCACCACCCGCTGATTCCAGTCCTGGTTCAGGTAGCCGAGCGACCCCTCGTCGACCCAGCAGGTTGGCACACTCGGCTGGAAACCACTGGCCAGTAGGGGTTTTCGCCAATCCTCACGCAGATCGGCGACGACGACGTGGCGGTGACAGGTCGGGGTCGCCCCGGATGCGGCGAGGACGGGCTCCTTGAAGTCGAAGAGTTCGGGTAGGTCGATCTCGAAGACGTGGATGTCCTCGGATAGCCCCATGCGGTAGGCGCGGGTGTCCAAACCGGCTCCGAGCAGCACGATTTGGCGGCAGCCCGCCTCGATCGCCTGCCGGAACCGGTCGTCGACCAGGCGGACGCCAATGGTCCGGCCCGCGTAGAACTGGTCGGCGAGCGCCTCCATGCGCGCCCAGCGGTCCGGGGCGAAACCGGCCCGCGCGGCCTCGACGAACTCCTTCGCCTGCGGGTCGACATAGAGCCGATCCTCCCGCTCGCTCTCCCGGGCTCTGATGACGGCCACCCCGATCGCGGTCACGGCGACGCCGTCGACCGGCACTTTCACTGTTTCGGCCATGAATTGCTCCCCACGCAAATTAACTTGCCGCCCGGCTAGGTATCTACCGGTGGGGTCGACGGTAGGCTCCCTACTTGCCGGGCGTCAAGGTAGTGACCTCGAAAGGCGTGGAAGGACTCGATGGACAGGCGACGCAGCGATACGCGGGAACGAATCCGGTCGGTCGCGATGGAGCTGTTCTCCGAGCGCGGCTACGAAAAGACCTCGCTGCGCGAGATCGCCGAACGGCTGGGCGTCACGAAAGCCGCGCTGTACTACCATTTCCGGACCAAGGAAGACATTGTCGCCAGCCTGTCGGAGGATCTGCGCGGGGGCATCGACGAGATCGTGCGATGGGCCGAGGCCACGCCGCCGGGACGCGAGCGCGCCGAGGAGATCGTCCGCCGCTACGGGGCGCTGCTGCACAGCCTCGGCAAGGACATGATCCGCTTCTGGCACGAAAACCAGCCCGCGTTCCGCGATCTCGGCTTCGGCACCAGCCTGCGCTACCAGTTCCGAGTCCTCGCCGACCTCATGGCCGCTCCCAGCCGGGAACCGATCACGATCTTCCACGCCCGCCAGGCGCTCCTGGCGATCAGCTGGAGCCTGTCGATGATGGGCGACCTGGAGCTCTCCGATGAGGAGAGCAACGACGCGTCGGTGGCCATCGCGATGGATATCCTGCGCCGAATGCCCTAGCGGGCAAGATCATTCGAAGCTGAGCGACTCCGGGTCCTCCGCATAGGCCCGTGCCGTCTCGGCGGCCAGGCTCAGGGCCTTACGAGCCCAGGTCAGCGGCGCTCCGGCCAACCCGCAGGCCGGGGAGACCAGGATCTGATCGGCGAGGAGTCGGCGCGGGAAGCCGAGTCGATCGATCAGGCGCACACCGGGTTCGGCGATATCGCGCCACGTGGCGGGGGTGGCGGGCGGGGTGGTCGGGACCAGACCCAGCACCAGATGCTTTCCGCCGTCGAGCAATTCGCCAATGCTGTCGAGGTCGGAGGTGCCGATGGCGGCCATGTCGAAGCCGACGGCGGCCGCGGCGCTGCGGCGCAGGAAGCCGAGGGCGGGGCGATCGGCGCAGGTGTGCACGATCACCGGCACCGACTGGCTGCCGACCACGGTGTCCAGCACATGCAGGGCCTCGGGTTCGGGCATGGCGCGCACGGTGTTCAGCACGCTCACGCCCTTCAGGGTGCCGTTCAGCACCGCGGTCAGGTCCGGTTCGTCGACCTGCAGCACGACCCGTGTACCCAGCCGCTTCCCCACCTCGGCCACGTGATTGCGCACACCCTCAGCCAGTGATTCCGAAAGGTCGCGCAGCGCACCGGAATCCGTCAGAATCCGATGTCCGCCCGGCAACTCCACCTCCGCGGCCACCGACAGTGGCCCGGCCACCTGCACCTTCACCGGATGCTCGGACCCCGCGAAACCGCCGGTCTCCCAGGCCTCTTCGAGTGCATCGAGATCACCGCGCAGCAGATCGTGCGCCCGCCGCGCCACCGCCCCCGGCCGCGCCGCCAGCCGGTACCCGCGCGTGGTGCTGTCGAACTGCATATCGACCAGCAGCCCGGACACCCGCCCGACCATATCCGCGCCCACGCCCCGAGCGGGCAGCTCGACCAGATGCGGCAGCCGCCCCAGCTCCCCCACCACGGTCGCCGCGGCCTCCCGCACATCGGTCCCCGGCCACGACCCCACCCCGGTCGCGATCCCGCCGCGCAGCACCGGGTTCACCTCGTCAGCCATGCAAGCCACTCCGAATCATTCGCCCCGCCGTTCCGCCGCCGGGCGGCGTCATTCCTCGGCATCGCCGCGATCGGTTTTGCCACTCGAGTTCGTGTACCAGTCCCAGGCTGTCGCGTTGACGAACCAATCCCAGGTCTTGCCCGCGCGCTCGGGCCCGTCGGCGGGTGCGCCCGAGGCGATGCGGCCGCGCTCGGCGTAGGGGGCGACGCGGACGACGACTCCCGCGCGTGCACGGATCGGCATGTCACCGGTCCGGGCCTCGGCGGGCCCGGCGTCGGTGGGACGTTCCGGGGCGGGTTGCGGTTCGCCGGGCCGGAATTCGCCGGTGTCGGTCCGCGCGGGCTCGGTCTGCTCGGCGGAACCGGCCCGGTTGGCGGCATTGCGGCGGGCGAGCGCGGCCTTGCCGGGCGCGCGGCGCGGACGCAGATTCACCGGCTGCGGCATGCCCGCACGCCACACCACGCGACCGCGCAGGATTGGCCGAACCTCTTGTGCCACATATGACTTCGCGACGCTGCGCGAACGACGGTCGCTCACCGTGCGCTATCCGAGACCAGTTCGCTTGCGTACGCGTGTAGTTCGCGTTCGGTGCCGGAAATCGTGCCGCTGCCCAGCACCTCGTCGCCCGCCTCGTCGGGGCGGTAGAGCACCACGGCTTGGCCGCGCGCCACACCGGTCAGCGGCTCGCGCAGCCGGACCACCAGACCACCGTCGACCGCCTCGGCCACCGCGGGCGCGGTGCCGCCGTGCGCACGCACCTGGGCGACGCATTCGATTGGGCCGGAGGGCGTTTCGCCCGACGTCCAGATGGCGCGCTCGGCCAGCACCGTCCACACCTCGAGATCCTTGGCCGAACCCACGCGCACGATCCCGGAGTCCGGATCGATATCGGTCACGTAGCGCGGCTTGCCGTCGGCGGCCGGACCCGGCAGGCCCAGCCCCTTGCGCTGACCGATCGTGAACCCGTGCACGCCATCGTGATCGGCGAGCTTGGTGCCGTCGGCATCGAGCACCGCGCCCGGGCGGATGCCGATCTTCGCGCCCAGGAACGCCTGGGTGTCGCCGGAGGGGATGAAGCAGATGTCGTGGCTGTCGGGCTTGTTGGCCACGGCCAGCCCGCGCTCGGCGGCCTCCGCGCGAATCTGCGGCTTGGGGGTGTCGCCGACCGGGAACATGGCGCGCGAGAGCTGTTCGGCGGTCAGCACGGCCAGCACGTAGGACTGGTCCTTGTCCGCGTCCACGGCCCGGCGCAGCACTCCGTCCTCGAGACGCGCGTAATGCCCGGTGACCACGGCGTCGAAGCCCAGCGCCACCGCGCGGTCGGCCAGCGCCGAGAACTTGATCTTCTCGTTGCAGCGCAGGCACGGGTTGGGGGTCTCACCGGCGGCGTACGCGGCGACGAAGTCGTCGATCACGTCCTCCTTGAACCGGTCTGCGAAATCCCAGACGTAGAACGGGATTCCGAGCACGTCGGCGGCCCGGCGGGCATCGCCGGAATCCTCCTTCGAGCAGCAGCCCCGCGACCCGGTGCGCAGCGTGCCCGGATTCGCCGACAGCGCCAGGTGCACGCCGACCACCTCGTGTCCGGCATCCACGGCGCGGGCGGCCGCCACCGCGGAATCCACGCCACCACTCATCGCGGCAAGCACTCGCATCTAGAAGCCTCCCTTCGCTCCGGCCAGTCCGGCCGCCTTCGCCCGCTCCACCACCTGCGGCAGCGCGGCCAGCAGGGCATCGATATCGGCGTCGGTCGAATTGTGTCCCAATGAGAATCGCAGGGATCCGCGCGCCAGCGCCGGTTCCACACCCATGGCCAGCAGCACATGGGAGGGTCCGGCCACACCGGCATTGCACGCGGATCCGGTCGAGCATTCGATCCCGGCGGCGTCGAGCAGCATGAGCAGCGAATCGCCCTCGCAGCCCGGGAACGTGAAATGGGCATTGCCCGGCATGCGGCGCTCGCCGCCCCCGCGGCTCGGGTCCGGGCCGTTGAGCACCGCGTCCGGCACGAGGGCGCGCACGCCGTCGATGAGCCGATCCCGCAGCCGCTCCAATTCCAGTGCGCGCACGGCCATTCCGGCCACGGTCTCGCGCAGGGCGGCCGCCAGTCCGGCCGCCGCGGGCACGTCGGAGGTGCCCGAGCGAATATCGCGCTCGTGCCCGCCGCCGTGCAGCAGCGGCACCGCGGGCACCTGCCGACCCAGCAGCAGCACCCCGGCCCCGTGCGGTCCGCCGACCTTGTGGCCCGCGAACGAGGCCGCGGCCAAACCGCTGCAGGCGAAGTCGATGGGCAGCTGCGCGGCGGCCTGCACGGCATCGGAGTGCATGGGCACCTCGAATTCCTGTGCCACCGCGGCCAATTCCTCGATCGGCTGAATCGTCCCGACCTCGTTGTTGGCCCACATGACGCTGACCAGCGCGGTCTCGTCGGCATACAGCGCCAGGGCGTCGCGCAGCGTCCGCGGCGAGACGACACCCTCGGCGTCGCACTCCAACCACGTGATCCGCGCGCCCTCGTGCTGCTCGAGCCACTCCACGGTGTCCAACACCGCGTGATGCTCGACCGCGCTCACCAGAATCCGCGTCCGCTTCGGATCGGCATCACGGCGAGCCCAATAGATCCCCTTGACGGCGAGATTGTCGCTCTCGGTCCCACCCGAGGTGAAGATCACCTCCGAGGGCCGCGCCCCCAACCCCTCCGCGATCGACTCCCGAGCCTCCTCGAGCAGCCGCCGCGCGGCCCGCCCCGACCCGTGCAGCGACGACGCGTTCCCCGTCGTCCCCAGCGCAGCACACATCGCCTCGACCGCGACCGGGAACATAGGTGTAGTGGCCGCGTGATCGAGGTAGACCGTCTGGGCACCGACCGGACCCGGGAAAGCCGACTTCATGACCGTCCAAGGATAGCCGCCACCGTAGCGACGATATTCCCGCCATCCCCGCACCACCCACCCACCCCACCCCTCCACCCCTAGCCAACCCACCACCCACCTCCACTCCCAGCGGCAACGCCACCCTCCCCACGCGCCCCCGTAAGTACCACGAACCCCCACCCACCCCAGTTCGCCTGTGACACGCATCATGCGCGGTCATTACGAAGTATCGGGCGACAAGATGGGAAGGCAAGCGCCATAACGGCAGCGGCAACGGCACTTACCTGCATATTTGATACTGTGCAACCTCTGAGCTACCGAATGGTTTGGGGGACGAATGCACGACGACACCGACCCGTTGCAGCGCAGCGTCGACCGACTGTCCGAGGCGCTGACCGTGAACCGAGCCCGTGCGCAGTCACGGAGCGGCCTGCTGTGGGTCGACGCCTGCGCCGACGGCGAGCTCACCATTCATATCGATGACCACGCGCTGCCGCTGAGCGGGGAGGAACTCGGTCGCCAGCTCACGGCTCTGGCCGCGCAGGCCCTCGCCGAGGCCCGCGCCCAGGCGCACAGTGCGCTCAAGGCGTTCCGCGCGGATCCGCGCATCGATGCCGTGGTCGCCGAAACCGCCTTCGCCATCGACCGTCCGCGTCCGGAGCGGTGAGCCCATGGGCAGCCGACTAGCCGAATCGCTGCGCATCGATCAGGCCGATGCCATGTCCCTGGCCAACTCCACGCGTGCTCATGGGCAGTCCTTGACCTCGCTCACCGAGGGCGGCAAGGCCATCGGTGCTGCGGCCGCGGGAGTCGGTGCCGGGTTCGCGGGGTTCCGGCTGGGCGCGGTCTGCGCCGAGCGGTCGAAGGACACCGCCGAGGCGGTCGGCATTCTCGGCAAGGCACTCGAACGGATCGGCAACAACACGGTGCTGTGCGTGGACGCCTTCCATCACACCGACAACGCGGTCCGGCTGAACATCGTGAACGCCACGACCCACCTGCCGAACTCATGACCGCGGCCCCGGTCACGAAATCCCAGGTCTACGCGATCGACCCCGGATCGCTCAGCGCCCAGATCACCGAGTGGACCGGTGCTCGCGACGCTACCGAACAGCACCTCACGCAGGCGGCCCGCGATTACGCCGACTCCACCGCCTACTGGATCGGCGCGGCGGGCGACCGGGCCCGAACCTCCAGCGCCGACACCGCGACCGCGGGTCGGGCGGTCACCGACGCGCTCACCGCCGCGATCACGGCGGCCACCGACGGACAGACCAAGATCGCGACCGCCAAACGGGTCACCATCGCGGCCATCGAACTCACCGAGAAGAACAAGTTCAAGGTCGCCGAGGATGGCACCGTCACCGCACCCGACGCCAAGCTCTCGCTGCCGAGCAATGCCACGGCCGATGACATCACCAAAGCCCAAGCGGCCCTGGACTACAAGGCCAAGCACGTCTACGAGCCACCCATCAAAGAGGCGCTGGCGGGTCTGGGGCAGATCCTCGAGGACACCGCCTCGAACATCGACAAGGCCTTTGCCGATATCGGCGGAATCCGCTCCCTGCCAACGACTCTGCCGGTCGCACTCGGCGAACGCAGCCAACAGGTCCAGGACGTCATCGACGGCAAGGCCGCACTCCCCGCCGACCCCAAGGCATTCCACGACTACTGGGCCACCCTGAGCCAGGAAGACCGCGACGCCCTCTGGCAGCACGACCAATACCTCGGCAACCACGACGGCATGCCCGCAGTCGATCGTAACCACTACAACCTGATGAAGCTCGACGACGAAATGACCAGGGCGGCAGCCGTACACGACCCGATCGCAAAGCTGACCAGCGAACACCCCGACTGGGCGAAGTACACCGGGACGAGCAAGGAAGCCGAAAGCTGGCTCGCCACCCACCCCGGCTACAAGGAGTGGAAAGCACAGTGGGACAGCGCCCATCAACAGCCCGACGGTGGCGGAATGGGCAAATCCTACGACGATCTGAAAAAGATCTACGACATCGTTCACGATCCGAAGCACCCGAACCGCATGCTGCTGCAACTCGACAGCCAGACCGGCGAACGGGTCCACACGATCATCGCGGACGGCAACCCGGACACCGCAAGCCATGTGACCACCTATGTGCCCGGCACGGGGTCCCGGCCATCCGAAATGGGCGGGGACATGGATCGGGTCGATGCCATGAGTCGGCAAGCGCGATGGGCGGGAGCATCCGCGCCGGTGACGATCGCGTGGCTCGGTTACGACGCGCCGCCCCAGATCGTGTTCGATGCAGCGCATCAGAAATTCGCCGATGCCGCTGCGCCCGCTCTGGACGACTTCCAGGAAGGTCTGCGTGTCACGCACGACGGTCCGCCGTCACGGAATATCGTGCTGGGGCACAGTTACGGGACAACGGTGGTGGGCGACGCCGCATCCCACGGCCGGACGCTGAACGCAGACATGATCACTTTTGTAGCGAGTCCCGGTACCACCGTCGACCATGCGACCGATCTTCATCTCACGGGCGTGTCGGACGGCCAGCAGTACCTGCACGTGTACTCGACGAAAGCAGCGAACGATCCGGTACCGCTATATCCGTTGGTTTCCGGATTGCTGCCGGGCACAGACGATTTCGGACGCGATCCAACCGACTTCATGTTCGGAGGCCAGACGTTCACCTCGGACCCGGGTACCGCGAGTTACGTCGCTCCGGCAATAACGTCGCTGGTTCCGGGCGGTTTGCCCCTCGCGGCGTATCTGGCGGCCCACCCGTACAGCGGAGACGCACACAGCCAGTACTGGGTTCACAACTCCAAATCCCTTGTCAATATCGGCTACATCATCACCGGCGATCTCTCGAAGGTGGGCTACACAGAATGATCCGAATGCGATGTGCGGTTGTTCTCGTGGTCGCGCTGGCCACGGCAGGATGTCATTCGAAAGGATCGGACGTGGACGCATCTCTGACCGCGCAGCGCGCGCAGCAGCGCATCTACGAACTGATGACCGATACGGTGCGGGGTCTGCCAGCCGGGATCGCGTTGTCCAAAACGCCCGACAGCCCGGTATTGGGCAAGGACACCAATCTGTATCCACTGACGATCCCATGCTGGGAAGGAAATACCCAGACGGAAGGTCCCCACTACCTCAGCGTCGGCTACTGGATCATCGGCGTGCCGCCCGGGGCGACCCGGGACTACTTCGATCGCATCAAACGAGTGTGGCAGGACCGTAATTGGAAGCCGGTCAATTCCACCCAGTGGGTGCTCGCCGTGAAAACCGAAGACGGCTATGGTCTCCAACTCCAGGATGCCGACAAAGGCGATGGGTCGCTGAGTCTCACCGGTATGTCCCCGTGCATCCCCCAATCCGCGCTCGAACCGATCGATCCGGATCCGGCGGAGATCAAGGCGGGTTAGCCGGTCGCGTGTCCAGTCTGTTTTTCGAACCGCTATGCCAAGCTCCGGTTTATGCGAATTGCGACAACTGTCCTGATCGCTGTTGTGCTGGCATGTGGGTTGGTGCCGGTTTCCGGGGCTCGGCCGGATGATCCGTCGCGGGCGGGGTGGGTTTTGCCTGGGCCGCAGGCTGCGGATGAGGGGGATCGGGAGGCTGACGAGTTTGTCGACGGGTTGTTTGCGAACAATCAGGTCGACGCCGTCAATGCGGCCCTGAAGGGGTGGAAACGGAATGATCAGGAGCTGCCGGGGAACGCTCCGAAAGAACTGCGCGCCTGGGTGGCGCAGCACAAGGTAATTCCGAACTGGATCGACATGGATGCCGCGCGCCGCGGGTTCAAATTCGTGACCGACAATGCCGTGGTCATGTATTCGATTGTCGGATTCGGCGAACTGTTCGAGTCGTTGGCCGATCCGCTGTTGGCCCGGGCGGTTTATCAGGCGAACTTCGATCTGGTCAACGATCCGGGCATGCGGTTGGCCCGCACGCTGGGTGCCACCTGGACGGCTTTGGACGACGGCAATCTGGATCCCAAGGGCGCGCTGGTCCCGGTCACGGTGAAGTTGCGCCTGGTGCACTCGGCGGCGCGGCACAGCATTCTGGCCGGGGGCGCCTGGTCCAACGAGCGCGATCATTGGCCGATCAGCCAGCGCCTGGAGCTCGAAGAGCTGTTGCTGCTGACCAGTTGGACCGTGGACAAAATGGCGAAGCTGGGGGTCAAGGTCACCAAGGCCGATGCCGACGACGTCAATGAGGCGGGCCGTCTGTTCGGGTACATGCTCGGGATCAAGAAGGAATACCTACCGACGAACGCCGACCAGGCGCGTCAGGTGATCACCGATGTCCAGCGGCATTACCAGCAGCCATCACCGGAGGGCACGTATTTCAGTGCCATGATGACCCGCGAATACGGCCGGAAGCTGCTGTTCCCCGATGCCTGCAATTTCGCCATGGGCTTCTCCCGAATACTGCTGGATCCGGGAGAAGCCGACATGCTCGCGATTCCGAAATCACCGGTGTGGGAATGGCTCCTGAGTACCGGCGCACCCCTGGTTTTCGGTCCGGCTCAGCAGGCCCTGGCCGCGTTCGAGCCATTACAGGTATTGCATCAACAGCTGTTCGGGTTCGCGCTGAACATCTTCACCGAGTACGCCAACAACTGGCGCAGTCAGGAACTGCAACTCCCGACCGGCATGCACGGTCCCGCGACCGCGCCTCCCCCGCCGCCGAAAGCATCCCTCTGGTGCGAGATTCCCACGGGCAGCTCCGAATCCGGGTCCAACTGAGCCCCGCCGTCCCTAGGTGACCGAGTCGAGGGAAGAGAAGACCACGACGTTGGATTCGTAGCTCTTGGCGGATTGGTCGAAGTTGCCGCCGCAGGTGACGACCTGGAGGGTGGCGCCGCCGCGGGGACCGAAGACCAGTTGGTCGGGGAATTGGGATTTGAGGTACATGCGGACGTCGGTGACCTTGAAGTGGGCCACCTTGCCGTCGGCGCGGGTGACGTCGATCATGTCGCCGGGCTTGGTCTTCTTGAGGGAGAAGAAGATTCCCTCGCCCTTGTAGGAGTCGACGTGGCCGAGGATGACGGCCGAGCCCTGTTCGCCGGGGGCGGGACCCTGCTGGTACCAGCCGGCCTGCTTGTAGTCGGCGGGGACCTGGACCGAGCCATCGGCGTTGAGACCCACCGCGATCAGCGATCCGGAGGTGTTGATCGACGGGATGGCGAACGACGTCGGGGTGGAGCGGCTGATCGACGCGGCCGTCTTCACGGTGGCGCTGGGCACCGCCGCGCTCGTCGTGGACGCCACCGGGGTGCTCGAGGACGAGCAGCCCGCGAGCAGCGGTGCGGTGACGGCCATGACGGCGGCCAGAGCACCGAACAGGGTCCGGCGAATCCGCAACGCCCCCTGGGTGTTCGGGGTGCTCACTGGTTCCTCACCGCGTTCGCCATGCCGCCCGCGCCGGTTTCCGGTGCGCCCTTGGGGATCACGTAGCCGCCGGCCGGGACCTGGTCGGTGACCGCGGTGCCGCCGGGAATGCCGGTGGTCGCGCCGACCGGAATCGCCATGCCCTGCACCACATCCGCTCCGGCCGCGCCCGCACCGGCCACGGTCAGGTCGACGCCGCCGAGCGCACCGCCCGTGATCACGCCGCCGATGTTCGTGTTCCCGCCGACCTGCACGCCGCCGCCGGCATTCCCACCGATCTGCGAATCACCGCCGACCTGAACGCCACCCCCGGCATTGCCACCGATCTGCGAGTTGCCACCGATCTGCACACCGCCACCAGCGTTCCCACCGGCCTGCGAATCACCGCCGACCTGAACGCCACCCCCGGCATTGCCACCGATCTGCGAGTTGCCACCGATCTGCACACCGCCACCGGCGTTCCCACCGGCCTGCGAATCGCCACCGATCTGCACGCCACCCCCGGCAGTGCCACCGGCCTGCGAGTCCCCACCGATCTGCACACCGCCACCAGCATTTCCACCGGCCTGCGAATCACCGCCGACCTGAACGCCCCCACCGGCATTCCCGCCGACCTGCGAATTTCCGCCGACCTG
This sequence comes from Nocardia sp. CDC153, assembly GCF_035818515.1. Taxonomy (NCBI): domain Bacteria; kingdom Bacillati; phylum Actinomycetota; class Actinomycetes; order Mycobacteriales; family Nocardiaceae; genus Nocardia; species Nocardia sp. CDC153. The sequence continues at coordinate 1,701,889 of NZ_JAYKYU010000002.1, forward strand.
AACGCCCCCACCCGCGTTCCCACCGGCCTGCGAATTTCCGCCGACCTGAACGCCCCCACCCGCGTTCCCACCGGCCTGCGAGTTACCGCCGATCTGCACCCCGCCGCCCGGATTCGCCGGGGTCACGGTGGGACTCGGTTGCGCGGAAACCGAGGCATTGCCGCCGCCCCCGGCCTGGGCGTCGATGCCCACCTTGACGCCCCCGGGGCCAATGCCCACGTCGACGCCCAGTCCCGCGCCGGGGGCGGGTGCCGTGGTCGTGGTGGGGTCTGCGGTGGCCGACGACGCGCAGAGGGCTACGGCGGCCATGGCGAGGGCGGCCGCCGTGAATGTCCTTGCCGACATTGTGAATTCGCTTCCAGAAGATGTGGTTCGTCGCCTTTCCGTCGAAAGGACCAGTCGGTGTGTTACGCCGAATTGCCCCGAACTCTGAAAGTTAGCCACATCAGGGAGCATTCAAGACCGGACGCCTGCACAACTCCCTAATGGCAGACGCCCAATCCCCTAACGCGACCCGCTGCGCACCGAGGCGGCCTGCCAGGCGAAGCCGTCCGGATCGGTGAAACCCGCGGTGTCGCCACCGATGACGAGGCGATGCGAGCCGTCCCCCTCCGAGGACACCCCCGCATCCTTGGCCAGGGCGCGCCGCTTGTACAGCCCCAGCTTGACCGGGCTCCCGCCAGCTTCGAACTCGACGTACATGGGCCCGAAGCTCTTCGCGACCGTCAGCCCGTGCTCGATGTAGAAGCGCTTGCTCGCACCCACATTCGCGACCCCGAGCAACAGCACCAGCGAGTCGAAGCGCTTGGCGGCGGGCCCGGAGTTCTTCTTCGTCGAGGTCGCCGCCTTCCAGATCGCGCCGTCGGGGGCCTGCACGACACCGCCGTAACCCCACATCGACTTGGCCGCCGGTTTGAGCGTGCGCGCCCCGGCGGCGACCGCCGCGTCCAGATAGGCGTCGACGTCGGCGGGCTGGGCCACGGTCAGCGAGAGGGTGAAACCGCGGAACCCGCTGCTGGGTTCCTGCGCGGCCCGCAGCCGCAGCCGCTCGTCCAACCCGAAGGCGGTGTCGTAGAACTCGGCGGCGGCCTGTACATCAGCGACATCGAGAGTGATGTTTTCAATGGAAGTCATGTCCGCAACGCTATGGTCCGCACCCCCACCGGCGCTTCTCGATTCCTGACCAGATGCGCGCCGCCGCCGTATCGACCGTCACCCGGCCGCGACGAACCCCTGCACCAGCTCCACGGCCTCGGGCAGTTCGATGTGATCCTCCGGGTACGCGCCCAGATGCCCGCCCGCGGGCAGCACCGTCGCCACCGCGCCCAGCTCCCGCACGAAGATGCCGACGTGCTCGAGCGGCTCGGGCGCGTTCACCGGGTCGTCGATGGCCTGCAGCACGTGGAATCCCTTGGCGGCAGCCCGAATTCGCGCCCAGTCGAATCCACCCTCGAAGAAGGAGGCGAGCAGTTCGTAGCCGACCTCGTGCGCCGACGCCGAGACCAGCACCGCACCCGCGAACACACCCGCCGCGGGATCGTGGGACTCCAGCAGCCGCAGCACATTGACCGCGCCGATGCTGTGCCCGACCAGAATCGTGTCCTCGGGCCGACCGGGGACGGCCTCGGCGAGGGCCTTGCGCCACGCATCGCGCTCGGGGCTGTCGGTGTCGGGCAGTTCAGGGATGATCACGTCATGGCCGCCTCCGGTCAGCGCGGCGCGGAAGGTGGGGAACCAGACGCTGTCCGGACGGGCGCTGAGGCCGTGCGAGACCACGATGATGCTCATGCGATTTCTCCTTGATCGACTGTGGGACAACGAACGTGGCAAGCGCGCCTGGCATTCCCCTGGCAGCTGTTCCTCCAACCGCCCCGTGTCCACCTGCGGTGTTACCGGCGCGTCGGTGGGTATCGCGGGGAAATGACGGAGGCAAGATCATGAGCGAGTCCGCGCACAGCCCGTGGGTCGGGCAACCCCATCCGACCGGAGAGCCGGAACCGATCTCCGCGGCCGAGGAGCACGCGGCGCAGCTGGCCAGCGACAGCCACCCGCTCGGCACCCCCGGCCGCCGCTTCGACCGGCGGTCGCCGTTCATGATCGGATTGACCGCCGCGGCGGGCGTCCTGGTGACCGTGGGCGCGGTGCGTTTGGTGTTGGCCGCGCACGAGGTCCTGCTGCTCGTGGCGGCGGCGCTGTTCCTCGCGATCGGGATCGAGCCCGCCGTCTCGTGGCTGACCCGGCATCGGGTGCGGCGCACGCTCGCGGTCGCCCTGGTCTTCGTGGTCGTGCTGCTCGGCCTGGCCGGATTCCTGTGGGCCGCCATCACCCCGCTGGTCGATCAGGGTCAGGCGCTGGTCACCCATGCCCCGGACAGCCTGCACCACCTCGAGGACAAATATCCGGTGATCCGGTCCGCCGCCGACCGCTTCCATCTCGAGGACAAGTTGCGTCACGGCGTCGACACCAATGCCGAGAGCCTGCGGAACGGTTTGATCGGGGCCGGGCAGGTGGTGTTCGGCGCGATCACCGGGACCGTCATCGTCGCCGTGCTCACCGCGTACTTCTCGGCCAACTTCCCGAGCCTGCGCGCCAATCTGTATCGCCTGTTCCCCCATGCCCGCCGCCCCCGCGCGATCCTCATCGGCGACGCCATCTTCGCGAAGGTCGGCGGCTACGTGCTGGGCAACCTGCTGATCTCGCTCATCACCGGATTGCTCACCTTCATCTGGCTGGCGTCGTTCGGTGTGCCGTTCCCGCTCGTGCTGGCCGTGCTGGTGGCCGTGCTCGACCTGATCCCGCTGGTCGGCTCGACCCTCGCCGGTGTGGTGATAACGCTTGTGTCCCTGACGGTTTCGCTGCCCACGGCACTGTTCACCCTCGGCTTCTTCATCTTCCTGCGCCTGCTCGAGGACTATCTGCTGGCCCCGCGCATCATGGGCCGCACCGTGCGGGTGCCCGCGGTGGTGACCGTGGTCGCCGTCCTCCTCGGCGGCTCCCTGCTCGGAGTCCTGGGCGCGCTGCTGGCCATCCCGTTCGCCGCGGCGGTGCTGCTGCTCGTACAGGAGATGCTGTTCCCGCGATTGGACCGGTCCGAGCAGCGCTCCGAGTGAGGACGGATACCCCTAGGGGGTTCACACGGCGGATCGGGCTACCCTGGGTCTCGTGTCCGAACAGCGCGTACCCCGACGAGCCTCCGGAGTGATCCGGTGGCTCGGGGTGCTGGCGCTGCTGGCCGGCATCGCCGCGATGCACGCCGGGGTCTTCTCGATCGAGACACCCGAGATGGGCGGATCGACGAGCGTGCTCACCGCACCCGCCACGCACCACGACTCGCCCGCGATGGACGAGCATCCGGGTCCGATCCATGTCCGGCACGGGTGCGCGGCCTTCATTCTCGCCGCCGTCGCCTTCGCCATCGGTCTGATGCTGCTCGGCTGGATCGGCCGACCGGCGCAGCCCGCTCGGCCGTCCGATCCGGAATCCGAACGCGCACACCGCGAACGGGCCCCGCCGTGGACCGTCCCGACACTCGCCGACCTGTCGATTCTCCGCATCTGATGAATTCGCGCCCGCCCGCGACCCATTCATCGAACCGAGGAGAATTCACATGTCCCAGAAAGGCTTTCCCCCCACCCTGAACCGGCGCGGCTTCCTCGCGCTGGGCACCGGTCTGGCCAGCGCCGCCGCTCTCGCCGCGTGCACCGAACGCCGGTCGAACTCACCCGCGCCGGTGGGCCCCGATTCCGACGCGGTGCGCGAGGCCGAGAACGCCCGCCGCGTCACGGGCGCGGCCACCCGCGAGGCGACGCTGCGCGCCGAACCCACCACCGTGGATCTCGGCGGCGTCCAGGTTCGGACCTGGACCTTCGGCGGCTCGCTGCCCGGCCGGGAAATCCGGCTCGCCAAGGGCGAGACGCTGCGCGCGGAACTGACCAATGCCCTGCCCGCACCCACGACCGTGCACTGGCACGGGGTGGCGCTGCGCAATGACATGGACGGCGTGCCCGACGTGACCCAGTCGGCGGTGGCACCGGGCGGCGGCTTCCGCTACGAGTTCGTCGTGCCCGACGCCGGAACCTATTTCTTCCACCCGCACGTGGGTGTGCAACTCGACCGCGGCCTGTACGCGCCGCTGATCGTCGAGGACCCCGCCGACGGCAGGGACTACGACCTGGAAGCCGTTGTCGTGCTCGATGATTGGCTCGACGGTGTGGACGGCCGCGATCCCGACCAGGAACTGAGAGAGCTTCGCCAGCAGGGCATGTCCGGGATGACCATGGGCGGCGGCATGAACATGGGCGGCATGAACCACGCCGGCATGGGCATGTCCGACCCGACTGCACCGCTCGGCTCCGACACCGGCGACGTCAAGGCTTACCCGTACTACCTGTTGAACGGCCGAATCGGTACCGACCCCGTCACTTTCACCGGACGCCCCGGCCAACGGCTGCGGCTGCGCATCATCAATGCCGGGTCCGACACCGCGTTCCGGGTGGCGGTCGGCGGCCATCGACTGCGCGTCACCCACGGCGACGGCTACCCGGTGCAGCCCGTCACCACGGACTCCCTGCTGCTCGGCATGGGCGAACGCTACGACGCCATCATCGATCTCGGCGACGGCGTCTTCCCGCTGGTCGCGTCCGCCGAGGGCAAGAACGGCCGGGCGTTCGCGCTGATCCGCACCGGCGGCGGCGAGGCGCCAGCCGCCGATGTCCGGCTCACCGAACTCTCCGCGCCGCCGCTCACCGGCGACCGGCTGATCGCGGCCGAGTCGGTGCGACTGCCTGCCCGCCGGCCCGACCGGACGCTCGACGTCGCGCTCGGCACGGGCCAGGGCAACTACGTGTGGACCATCAACGGCAAGGCCTACCCGGACCACTCCATGCTGAATGTGACTCAGGGCGAACGGATTCGACTCCGCTTCACCAACAACACCATGATGTTCCACCCCATGCACCTGCACGGGCACACCTACCAGGTGGTGAACCCGGCGGGCACCGGCCCGCGCAAGGACACCTCGATCGTGCTGCCCATGCAGACCGTGGAAGCCGACTTCGACGCGATCAACCCGGGACAGTGGATGGTCCACTGCCACAACGCCTATCACGGCGAAGCCGGAATGATGAGCGTGCTGTCCTACACCCGCTGAGCGACATCGGCGTGGTGCGTCCCCGTCACCTCGACGTGGCGCACCGCGCCGGTGCCCACCGCTTCGACGTTCTCGCTGCCGTGGATCACATCGGTGAAGGCGCGGGCCACGGTGTCGCCCTCGAGGGCGCGCTCGCAGCGGCGGGCCAGGTCGAAGCGGTCGACGGTCGGGTATTCCAGTGGCTGCAAGGCGATTTCGGCGACCACGCCCTTGGAGCGCAGGACCCGGCGGATCGAATCGGTCAGGGAGTCGGTGCCGACGAAGCCCGGGACCGTGGACAATTCGCCATTCCGGTCCAGGTAGCGCAGGCGCAGGGGCTGCACCGGGACCTGGGCGTCGATGGCCGCCTGGAACAGGGCCGGGCGCAGCGTGCCGTGGGCGCGACCGCACCAGGTGGTGCCCTCGGGGTAGAAGGCGACGCGCTCGCCCGCCCGCACCCGGGCCACCATGGTGGCGATGACCTCCGGAAGTGCCCGCAGCCGTTCGCGTTCGATCGGAATGACGCGGGCCTTGCGGGCGACCTCACCGAGCATCGGCCAGTCGATCAGATCGGCGCGGGCCACGAAACCCATGGGCTCGACGGCGGTCAGCGCGACGATATCGGTCCAGCCGACGTGGCGGGCCACCACCAGCAGGCCGCCCTCGACTCGCTCCTCGGCACCACGGTTGTCGAGCACGCGCACCCGAATCCCACAGCAGGCCAACAGGGCTCGCGCATAGCGGCGCTGCAGGGCGGCGCGGCGGCGCCGCGGGGTGGCCAGGTGGGCCAGCGGGAAGCTCAGCAGGACCCCGGCGACACCGGCCAGCCGGGCCGCGACCCGCAGTGTTCCCGCCTCGGCGGGAGCATCGACACACGAAGCGCCACAGGGGCTGTGCGGCATCCAGGCGTGCGCGCTCGCCTCGGCGGGCGGGCAGGACAGCGCACCGGTCTCAGGGGAGAGCAGAGCGGGCATCATGGGGCATCACCGGGCGTCCAGGCTATTGGCCGCGCCCTGCAGGCGCTCCAGGTAACGGGTATTGATGGTCTCGAGGCCGAGCAGGCAGACGAAATCGGCCACCGCGAACGCCGGATCGTGGGCGGGCTCGCCGCAGATCTCCGCGCCCAGGCGCAGGTAGCCGTTGAGCAGCGGCGGCAGCTTGGGTCGGGCCGGGGGCTCCAGCTCGTCTAGGGTGCGGCCGTCCACGAGCACCGGGTTGTACGGGCGCACATGGCGTTCCGCGTCCAGCGCGTGCTTGCGCAGCAGCAGATCGCGCACGCCGCGCACGTTCACGCCGGGCTCATCCTCCGGAGTGAGCTGCATCGGGACCGAGACGCAGCCCATCACCCAGTCGTATCCGGTGAGCTGGATGTAGTGCAGGATGCCCGCCCACATGAGCGTCAGCACCGAGCCGTTGCGGTGGTCGGGCACCACGCAGGCGCGGCCCATCTCGACAATGCGATTGCCGACGGGATCCAGTGCGTCCAAATCGAATTCGGTGGCGGTGTAGTAACCGCCCGCCGCCGCCACCTTGTTCGGGGGCAGCATGCGGTAGCAGCCGACGAACTGCTCGGTGAGCTCGTCGCGCACCAGCAGGTGGTCGCAGTGCTCGTCGAACCGGTCGGCGTCCAGGCCGGTTCCATTGTCGGGGATGGTGAATCCCGGCTCGTTCGCGAACACCTGGTAGCGCAGGCGCTGTGCGGCCTCGCGATGCTCGGCATCAGAGGAGACGACCAGGGAGTACTGGGAGCGCCCGGTGGTGCGGGGGGCCTCCGGGGCGGGCTTCGACGCGGCTGCTAGCAGGCTGGAATTCGACGCTGCCATGGTGGTCATACGCTTGATCAAGCCAGTCCCAGACTGCGCTGACGCAACCGCCGGTTTACCTGTTCATGCCAGTCCGGTGAACGCGACGCAGACCGCACCCGGAGTTCACGCGACGGCTTCTAAAAGTTCTCTACCAGGACAAACGCTCGTATCCCCACGGGGTACCGGCGGGTAGGAACCCGGTCGAACGACTAGGTCGACACGGCGGGCGAGCACCCCGCAACGAGCGGAAGAGGCAAGCGTACGCCACCATTTCGAACCTCGCACCGGCGGGCCGGTGTGCCCGCGACGGCGCTGCGTCGATCCGGAGGAGCCGGTGCGTCAGTCCCGGAAGAGCAGCGCCGTATCGCCGAATTCGTGCCACAGATACCCGGACTCGAGCGCCGCCCGATACGCCTCCCCCACCACGCGCGCCCCCGCCACGGCTTCGAGCAGATGCAGATGTGACGCCCCGGGCGCGTGCCACCCGGTAATCAACCCGTCCACCGCCCGCGCCGGACGCGACCCATCGAGCACCAGATCCGTCCAACCACCCGCCGCCCGCACCAAACCCTGTGCGTCAACCGCGGATTCGAGCGCCCGAGTCACCGTCGTCCCCACCGCGACCACCCGCCCGCCCGCCGCATGCGTGGCATTGACCAACCGCGCCGTCATCTCCGGCACCGCGAACCGCTCCGGACTCGGCGGCTCCCCCGCCTCGGGCGAGGAGACCCCGGTATGCAACGTGATCGGCGCGAGCCCAACCCCGCCCGCCACCAACTCGGTCACCAACTCCGCGGTGAAAGACCTTCCCGCACTCGGCATCTCGGCACTTCCCGGCTCGATCCCGAAGACGGTCCGATAGTAGGAGGCCGACCAGCGCTCGGAGAGATACGAGTAGGCAATCGGCCGCCCATACCGCGCGAGCAACCCCCGCACATCGACGGCTGCGCTCACTTCCCGCCCGCCGACCCGCCCTGTCATTCCGGCGTGCTGTCGGCCGGAATCCATCCCCGCAGACGAGGTCCCGGCCAAGGACATGTCGGGGTGACGCGTGGGGCGGCGCTCACGGTGCCCATCGCGAGCGGCAGTCCCGCCGGATGTCTCGACGGCTGCGCGACGCGCCTTCGTGGCGGCGGTCGCCGACTCGTCACCGGTCGTCGGTGCGCTCCGCACGCGACGGTGACCGGCCACGATGGCGGCGACCCAGAGACGGTCGGTGCCGGGCAGCCAGGGTTCGACCAGAATGGCGAGATTGTCATCCGGAAGGTCAAGGCGGGCACCGGGTTTCACGGCGCGGCCGCGCCAGGGGATGCCCGCCGGGTCGCGGAGTTCGACCACCCAGCGGCCGTCGTCCAGCCAGGTGGAGAAGTGGAGCACTGCGGCCTCGTCGGCGTAGCGGGCGTCCACGGCCGCGCTGAGCATGGCCGAATTGTTCACCACCACAAGGTCTCCGGCGCGGAGGAAGCTCGGCAGCTCTCGGAAGCGCGCGTGGGTGAGGACACCGGCGTCGCTCACCATCATGCGCACCTGGTCGCGGGCGAGTCCTCGCGCCTCGGCGGGGCGGGTGGCGGAAAGTTCGTCGGGCAGCACGAACGTGTGCGCGTCGAGACCGGTGGTCATGGGGTCACCATGCTTTCGGATGCGGCATCGACGGCGCCACGGACTCGGTTCGAGCACGCGGAGCGGAGCCGGGACGAGGGTTTCGAGGCGGTCGGGGCCGCTCGCGGTGGCACGATCACCGACAGCGGGTCCGCGAGCATGAACGCGAGCTCCTCCATGCCGGAAGTCATGACGCCACCGGGACTTCCGAGGCGATGTATCTGCCGCTGGGCGGGCGGGTTTCGAGGAGGTGGAGCAGGGCCGGGACGACGGTTTCGGGCTCCGGGCGGTCGGAGATGTCTTCGCCGGGGAAGGCGGCCTGGTGCATGTCGGTGCGCATATCGCCGGGGTCGAAGCTGTAGACGCGCAGGTCCGGGTTTTCGGCGGCGAGGACATTGGTGAGTTGGTCCAGGGCCGCCTTGGAGGCTCCGTAGCCGCCCCAACCCTCGTATCCACCGATCGCGGCATCGGAGCTGACGTCCACCACCACACCGTCCGAGGCGCGCAGCGCGGGCCAGGCGAGTTGCAGAATCGCCAGGGGTGCAATCACATTGGTGGCGAAGACGGTCGCGAGTTCATCGAGCGGGTATCGATCCAAGGTCGGCAGCGGGCTCGGGCCGAGGGCGCTGGCATTGTTGAGCACCAGGTCCAATCCACCGTCGCCCACCGCCGCGGCGATCCGCTCCCGGACCGCCGGATCCGCGACATCACCCGCGATGGCCGCGACATCCCCCGCAATGCCAAGAGCGCGGGCCGCGGACCGGACTGTCTCCAGCCGATCCGCGCCCCGCGCCACAATGATCAATTCCCAATCTCTCTCGGCGAGCGCGAGCGCGACCGCTCGGCCGAAGCCCGCCGACGCCCCGGTGATCAGGGCTCGTTTGTTGTTTTCAGGCATACCGCCATCGTGAAACCTGAACTTCACTCGAGGTCAATGAATTTCTCCCGGAGCGAAGCTCAGGCGTTCTCCCGGGCGAAGCTGCGCGCGGCGATCACGACCAGCACCACCGTGACCGCCAATGTCACCGCCGTGCCGATGTAGACCTCGTGCGCCCCGAGGTCGCCGCGGAACAGTGCGCGGGCCGCATCCACGGTGTGCGAGAACGGATTCACCTTGCCGAGGTTCTGCAACCACTTCGGGCCGACCGTGAGCGGCAGCAGAATGCCCGACAGCAGCATGATCGGCACCGAGACCGAGTTCAGCAGCGAGGCCAGGGTGTCCTCCGAGCGCGCCCACAGGCCCAGCGCGTAGGACGCGGCCGCCAGGCCGCCGCCCATGACCGCGATCAGCAGCAGCGACAGCACCAGTCCGAGCGGGTCCGGCCGCAGCCCGAACGCCACGGTCGCCACCGCGACCAGCACGAGCGCCTGCACGGTCAGCACGGTCATGTCCTTGAGCACCCGACCCAGCAGCAGCGCGCCGCGCGGGGCGGGCGTAACCCGTTGCCGCTCGACCACTCCGGCCCGCCATTCGGCCACGATGCCGAAGCCGACGAACAGCGCGCCGAAGAGTCCGGTCTGGATGACCAGGGCCGGGGTGAGGATCTTCCACGGGTCAGCTCCCGGACCGAAGGATCCCGAGACGCCCTTCACCAGCGGCCCGAACAGCACCAGGTAGATGATCGGCTGCATCAGCCCGATGATCACCCACACCGGATTGCGCAGATTGGCCCGCAGCTGGGACCAGTAGATCAGTCCGGTATCGCGCAGGAATGTCATGACCGGTCTCCTTCCCGGAGCGAACGCCCGGTGAGCGTGAGGAATACATCGTCGAGGCTGGGCCGCTTGACGGTGAGCGCGCCGGGCGTGATGCCCTTGTCGCCGAGCGCCCGCAGCAGCGGAACCACCGCGGCATCACCGTGTTCCACGGTCAGATGCACGAGACTCGTTCCGGCACGGCCGCTCTCGTCGGTGCGCAGTTTGGAGCGCAGCTCGAGCACCTCGGACGCGATCTCCAGGGCCAGATCGGCGCTGGCGGAATCGATTTCGAGACTGATCACATCGCCGGAGATGCGCCGCTTGAGCTCATCGGGCGTGCCCTCCGCGACAATGGTGCCGTGATCCATCACCAGGATGCGGTCGCACAGCGCGTCGGCCTCCTCCAGGTAGTGGGTGGTGAGCACGATGGTCGTGCCCTCATCCCGCAGCCGGCGGATGTGATCCCACAGATTGGCGCGGCTCTGCGGGTCCAGTCCCGTGGTGGGTTCGTCGAGGTAGATGAGCGTCGGCCGATGCACCAGCCCGAGCGCGATATCCACGCGCCGCCGCTGCCCGCCGGACAGCTGCGAGCATTTGCGCCGCTCCAGCCCGTCGAACTCCAGGGCCTTGGCCAGCTCGGCCGCATTGGCCTTGGCCTCGGCCTTCGACAACCCGAAAAGCCGTGCCTGCAATACCAATTCGTCCTCGACCAGCTCGAGTTCATTGGTCGATCCGCCCTGCGGCACATACCCGATGCGCGAGCGCACGGTCCGCGCCTCGCCCCGCAGATCCGCCCCGACCACGGTCGCTTCCCCGGCCGTGGGCGAGAGCAGGGTCGAGATCATCCGCAGCGTGGTGGTCTTCCCCGCCCCGTTGGGCCCGAGCAGCCCGATGATCTCCCCGTAGTGCACGTCGAAGTCGATACCGGTGACCGCTTGCACGTCACCGGTTTTGGTCTTGAATGTCCGGGCCAGACCACGGACCCGGATCACCGGATCGGTGGGTTCACCACGAACGGGTGATGTCGTTTCCACGCCACAACGGTAGAAACAACCTCCCTATTAGTCAAGCTTGATTATTCAGATTTGATCGCCACCCGTGGCGTGTGGATCAGCTGACCGGAGGCGGACCACCCCAGGTGTCCGACCACACATCCAGCTCGCCGCTCTCGATCCGCGCCAGGGTCCGGCGCGACCACTCCAGATCCGCCCGAATGTGATCCGAGGTCAACCGAATTCCATCGGCCGCGTGGTGCGGGATCGCCACCCGGGGGTCTCCGCTCCCGGCCAGAATCCGCTCGGCCTCCCGGTCGTAGCGCACCAGGTCGGACTCGAACTTCAGGATGCGCGCCCGCAGGGCCGCCACGACTTCCTCGCGCGGCGCGGACGGAAACAACGCCACCGGTGCGACATACGGATGCTTCGGCGAGTCCGTGTCGTACAGCGCCTCGCGCAACATCTCACCGAACTGCTTCTCCCCCTCCGCCGTCAGCCGATACGTGGTGCGCTCCGGCCGGGCCCGCTCCTGCCCCACCCCCTCCACCGAGATGAGCCCGTCGCGTTGCAACGTCTTCAACGCGCCATAGACCGAACCTGGTTTGACGTTCGCCCAATCGTCGGCCTGCCAGGACAGCAGTTCGCGGCGAACGTCATAGCCGTGCACGGGTTGCAGCATGCGCACCACCGCCAGCACCAGCAATCGAGTTGTAGGGACAGCCATGCTCGCAGGTTAACTCCCCCGGAAACAACGATGGGCTCCCCACGGTCCGTGGGGAGCCCATCCGAGTCGCGACGACGCTCAGGCCGCTCGGCGCGATTGCTCCAAAGGCTTTGCCGCCGGGGTCTTTTCGACCTCGTTGAAGCCGGGGCGGCCGCTGCCGATGAAGGCCACCAGCCAGGAGGCGACCGCGGCGAAGCGGTTGCGGAAGCCGACCAGGTAGAACAGGTGCACGGCGAGCCAGGTCACCCAGGCCAGCATGCCGGTGAACTTCACCTTGTCATTGATCTTGGTGACGGCACTGAAGCGGCTGATCACCGCCATCGAGCCCTTGTCCCAGTAGACGAACGGGGTGGCGGCGGGCTTCTTACCGCGAATGATGTCGGCCACGTGGCGGCCCTCCTGCATGGCCACCGGCGACTGGCCGGGGTAGCCGTTGAGGAAGGTCATATCGCCGATGGCGAAGATGTCGGCGTGCCCGCCGACCGTGCAGTCCGGGTTGATCAATAGTCGTCCGGCGCGGTCGGTCTCGCAGCCGGTGGCCTCCGCCAGAATCTTGGCGAACTCACCGGCGGCCACACCCGCCGACCACACCACCGTCTCGGCGGCGATGCCGCGCTCCACGCCGTCCTTGCTCTTGACGGTGACCTTGCCCGGCTCGATATCGGTCACGAAGGTGTCGACCAGCACCTCGACGCCGCTCTTCTCGAGCGACTGCTTCGAATACTCCGACAGCCGCCCGCCGAAGGGCGGCAGCACGACACCCGCGCCCTCGACGAGAGTGACCGTATCCTCCAGGTGGAAGTACCTTTTCGCGAGTTCCTTCAACTGGCCCGCGACCTCGACACCGGTCGCGCCCGCGCCGACCACCACGAAGCTGAGCAGGCGGCGGCGGGTCTCCGGGTCGGCGGTCTTGGCCTGCTCGAAGACGCGCTCGATCTGCGCGCGCAGGCGGCGGGCGTCGTCGATGGTCTTGAGCGAGAACGTCTTGTCCGCGAAATCGTCACGGCCGAAATAGGACTGGCTGGCGCCGGTGGCGGCGATGAGCTTGCCGTACCGAATCTTGCGCGGCCCCTCGGGGGTTTCGTAGGTGAGGATCGCGTTGGGAGCGTCGATCGCGGTCACCTTGCCCAGACGCGCCTCACCGTTCTTGTGCTTGCGGAGGATGTTCTGAATCGGAGGAGCGATCTCGTCGGAGGCCAGCACACCCGTCGCTACCTGGTAGAGCAACGGCTGGAAAAGATGCTCGGGGGTACCCGAGATGAGGACGTAGCGAACTCCCGACTTGTTCAGCTGCTTCGCGGCGGCCAGCCCGCCGAAGCCCGATCCGACGATGACGACATCGGCGGTTTCGATCTCCGCCTCCAGGTTGTACATGACTGCTCCCTTCTGTCATGACTAACCGTGATTCGGAACGCGGTTGTTCCAGGGGTCAGGGCGCATAATCAAGATGACTCTTATCTACATTGATCATGAATTGGAGAGATGCCGTGGAGCTGCGCCAACTGGCCTACTTCGTGGCGGTCTGCGAGGAGCTGAGCTTCAGCCGGGCCGCGAGCCGCTGTTTCATCTCGCAGTCGGCCATCAGCCACCAGATCGCCAGGCTGGAGCGGGACCTTGGCGTGCACCTCTTCGAACGCTCGACACGATCGGTCGTCCCCACCGACGCGACCACCCGGCTACTTCCCCTTGCGAAGCAAATGCTGAGCCTGGAATCGGCCATTCGCGCAGCTGTACGGGCCTCCGGGCCGCGAATTCGCTTGGCGGCGAATATGAGTTTCGCAACAAGATCGCTCTCCGCCATCGCCGGAGCACGCGAGGCGCATCCCGGCGCGGAGATCGAATTCGTCATCAAGCCCTTCCGGCAGCGCATTCAGGCCGTGGCCGACGGGGACTGTGATCTTGCTCTCATCCGGGGCAGTGTGGACCAGCCGGGGCTGACCGTCGAACAGCTCTGGGTCGAGGATCCGGTCATCGCCACCTCGACCATGCACCCGCTCGTGCGGCGCGGCGGCGATGTCACCCTCGCGGAATTGGGGTCCTATCCGCTGCTGCTGCCGCCGGAGTCGGAACAGATCCTGCTCCACAATGTCGTGCGCGCCGCGTTCTCCGACCTTCCCACCGGACCGGTCTTCGGCCCGCCCATCCCGCCCGACCACACCGCCACCATGGAGCTCATCAACCGCCCGGACGCCTGGACCATCCTCTACGCCGACAGCCAGACCGAGGGCATCGCCACCCTCCGCCTCAGCGGCCACCCCCTGCGCATCCCGGTCTCGGCGGTGACCCGCAGCGAGGGCCGCACCTCCCCCATCGTCACCACCCTCTTGGCCGCTCTGCGCTCTTCCTGACAGAGCCTGTCCCGCGGCAGGCTTCGACCGGCGGGCTCAGACCAGGGCCGTGGCGACCGCCAGGTGCAGGCGCAGTTCCTCGGGTTCCTCGTCTTCGAGGGCCCAGACGATTTCCTCCATCGACCGCATGAACGCCCATGCCCGGGCGCGGTCGGGTGAGATCTCCAGCGCGGCGGCGGTGCGCTCGACGGCGGCGTGCGCGTGATCGGGTGTCGGATCGCTCTGTACCTGAATCATGATCAGGAATCCGGCATCGAACGCGGCCTCGCCGAGGTACGCCTTCGGATCGATGAGCAGCCACGGTTCGCGTTCGGCCGCAACGATATTGCCGAGGTGAGTGTCGCGGTTGACCACCAGCAGGGGGCCGTCCGGCACCGACAGCTCGGCGCATCGCTGCGCGGCGCGATCGCGGAGTCGCGTCGAAATCACCTCGGCGACCTCGGGTTCCGGGTTGAGGAACAGCCGCTCCCACTCGGCCACCATGCCCGCGGCCGTGGGCAATTCGGGAAACCCGTCCGGCACCGCGGTCGGCTCTCGCCGCAACCGCCGATACAACCGGCACGCCTGCTCGACCTTCGCGATGTGCTCCGGCCGCCCCTCCAGACTCGGAAATCCGGGCTGGTACAACAGTTCCGTGCCGGGTCGCGCCCACTCCAACAGCATCGCCCCACTGCTGGAATCGAATTCGAACAGCCGGACCGCGCCGTCGCCGTCATAGCAGTACAGCCCGGTCGGCTCGCCGCAGTTCTCCTCGTCGACGACCGGCACCTTGAGCACCGCCACCGACCCGTCGGCCCGCCGCACCGGCGCGACCCACGAATGCGTGCCACCTCCGAAGCTGTCGCCGATGACCTCCAACTCCCAAGCCCCG
The DNA here is from genome assembly GCF_035818515.1 of Nocardia sp. CDC153. Taxonomy (NCBI): domain Bacteria; kingdom Bacillati; phylum Actinomycetota; class Actinomycetes; order Mycobacteriales; family Nocardiaceae; genus Nocardia; species Nocardia sp. CDC153. The sequence goes on from NZ_JAYKYU010000002.1 coordinate 1,717,057, forward strand.
CACAGCTTCTCCACCAGTCCCGGCAGTGCCGCCAGCCAGCTCGGCCCGCGCTCCCCGAAATTCGTCGCAATGGTCTCGGCCACCTCCGGCGGCAATGAGATCGGCATCGGCCCAGCCTGCCCCAACCCGTCGCGCGCGGGCAAACACCGTCAGTCGGGCTGGGCGGTTTCGGGCACCGGCGTCTCGTGGACGGTGCGCCACAGGTAGGTCCGGCCGTCGGTCACCAGCACGGCCGTGACCGTGCGCTTGCCGGTCTTCGACTCGCCGATGCGGTTCTCCGCCACGAACCGGACCACGATCAGCTGTCCGCTGCGGGCGATCTCCTGGATCTCGGAGACCTCGATCTCCACCCCCGCCAACGCGTTTCGCGCCGACCAGATCCCGGCCAGGAAGGTCTCGCGATCCACCGCCTGCCCGGTCGTCACCACCGAGGTGAACTGCTCGTCCAGCGCACCGGAGATCCGGTCGAACACCTTCGGCAGCGCGTCGGTGCCCAACCATTCGGCCAGATCGAAATGCAGGGCCGACACCAGCTCACCCACCGTGATCTGGCCCGTCTCATCCGTCTTCTCACTGGCGACCGGCTCGACCCGCCCACGCCGAGGATCGAATCGCCCACGCACGGCCAATAGCGTGCCAGACTTCGACGACGGCGCGCATCGCCCGTCTCAGAAATGCGAAAACTCGCCAAGTCTGTTGATGCCCGACGCAACAACAGATTTGGCGAGTCGAGGGTAACTCACCGGGTACGGGCTAACCCGACCCGGCAAGATCCCCAAGTCGGCGACGCAACGTGAGTTGCGCCTGACCGGTCCGCAAAAGGCGCGGAGAGGCGGGTTAGCCCTTGTGAGCCTTCACGGCCTCGGTGAGCTGCGGGGCGACGTTGAACAGGTCGCCGACGATGCCGTAGTCGCTGATCTCGAAGATCGGGGCCTCTTCGTCCTTGTTGACGGCCACGATGGTCTTCGAGGTCTGCATGCCGGCGCGGTGCTGGATCGCGCCGGAGATGCCCAGGGCGATGTACAGCTGCGGGGAGACCGTCTTACCGGTCTGGCCGACCTGGAACTGGCCCGGGTAGTAGCCGGAGTCGACGGCGGCACGCGAAGCGCCGACGGCGGCACCGAGGGCGTCGGCCAGCGGCTCGACGACCTTGCCGAAGTTGTCGGCCGAACCGACACCGCGGCCACCGGAGACCACGATCGCGGCCTCGGTCAGCTCCGGACGGTCGCCGCCCACGATCGGCTCACGCGAGACGACCTTGGTGACGCCCTCTTCCTGCGCGGGCAGCTCGACGGCGACCTTCTCACCGGCGGCGGCCTGCGGCGCGGCCTCGATCGCACCCGGACGCACCGAGATGACCGGGACATCGCCGGTGGCCTTGGCATCCACGGTGAACGCGCCACCGAAGATGGAGTGCTGCACCGAGCCGTCACCGTTCACGGCGATGGCGTCGATGAGCAGACCGGAACCGATGCGGGCGGCCAGGCGACCCGACACCTCCTTGCCCTCCGCGGTGGCGGCGACCAGGATCGCGGCCGGGGCGGCGGACTCGGACAGACCGGCGAGGACGTCGACCTTGGGGGTCACCAGGAAGCCCTCGGCGGCGTCGCCCTCGGCGACGTAGATCTTTTCGGCGCCGGCCGCGGCCAGCGCGTCACCCAGCTTGTCGGCGGTGCCGGGGGCGGCGACCACGACGGCGGCCGGGGTGCCCAGCGCGCGAGCGGCGGTGAGCAGTTCGGTGGTGACCTTCTTGGGCGCACCCTCGGCGTGCTCGACGAGCACCAAAACTTCTGCCATTGTTTCTCTCTCCTGAAAGTCGTTGGGCCCGGGGCGCTTAGATGATCTTCTGGCCGACCAGGTAGGTGGCGATCTGGTTGCCGCCCTCGCCCTCGTCCACGATCTTCTCGCCAGCGGTGCGCGCAGGCTTCGGAGTCACGCCGGTCACCTGGGTGCCGGCGTTCGCAACGCCCACGGTCTCCGGGTCCACGCCCAGATCGGCCAGGGTGAAGGTCTGAACTTCCTTCTTCTTGGCGGCCATGATGCCCTTGAAGGACGGGAAGCGCGGCTCGTTGATCTTCTCGGTCACCGAGACGATGGCCGGGAGGGTGGCCTCGAGCTTGAACACGCCCTCGTCGGTCTCGCGCTCACCGGCAATGCGCTCACCGTCGACGGTCAGCTTGCGCAGGTGGGTCAGCTGCGGCAGGCCCAGGTACTCGGCGATGATGGCCGGAACCGCACCGGCCCGACCGTCGGTGGCCTCGTTGCCCGCGATGACCAGTTCGATGCCCTCGATCTGGCCCAGCGCCGCGGCCAGGATGTAGGCGGTCTGCACGGCGTCCGAGCCGTGGATGGCCGGGTCGTTGATGTGGATGGCCTTGTCCGCGCCCATCGACAGGGCCTTGCGGATGGCCTCGGTGGCCCGGTCGGGGCCCGCCGCCAAGACGGTGACCTCGCCGCCCTGCGCCTCCTTGATCAACAGCGCCTCCTCGACGGCGCGCTCGTTGATCTCATCGAGGATGGCGTCGGCGGCCTCGCGGTCGAGGGTGTAGTCACCGCTGGTCAGCTTGCGCTCGGACCAGGTGTCGGGAACCTGCTTGATCAGTACGACGATGTTCGGCATTGGTCTTCGTCGACCTCCTGTTCTGGTGGCACTGGGTGTGGCGGTCGCACGAGTTCGTCACGTACGTCCACAAGTAGCTCGTTCGGGAGATTACCCTACGTTAAGTTACTCGTGGGTAACTTAGAGTGTGAGTTTCCGCATCGGTCGATCCGGTCGCGGGTGTGATATGCGCAACCGCTAACGTCGGAGCAATGAGCGAGGCCGTGAGTCCTGTTGAAAACCCCACCGATCCCCTGCCTTTGACCGGTGAGCGGACCGTGCCCGGCATCGCCGAGGAGAACTACTGGTTCCGGCGGCACGAGATCGCGTATGTGCGGATGCTCGAGCAGTGCGCGGGCAAGGTCGTGCTGGAGGCGGGCAGCGGAGAAGGCTACGGGGCCAACATGATCGCGGACGTCGCGGCGCAGGTCATCGGGCTGGACTACGACGACAGCGCGGTCGCGCACGTGCGCGCGAAGTACCCGCGGGTGGAGATGATCCAGGGCAATTTGGCCGAGCTGCCGCTGGACGACGCGTCGGTGGACGTTGTGGTGAACTTCCAAGTGATCGAGCACCTTTGGGATCAGGCGCAGTTCCTTCGGGAGTGCCGGCGAGTGCTGCGGCCGGGCGGGAAGCTGTTGATCAGCACGCCGAACCGGATCACCTTCTCGCCGGGGCGCGACACCCCGCTCAACCCTTTCCATACGCGTGAGCTGAATGCCGCGGAGATGACCGAGCTGCTCGTCGAGGCCGGTTTCGGCGTGGAATTGATGGCGGGCATCTTCCACGGGCCCGAACTCGTGGCGCTGGACCGGAAATGGGGCGGGTCGATCATCGACGCCCAGATCGAGCGGGCGCTCGCGGGTGAGCCGTGGCCCGCCGATCTCGCCGCGGATGTGGCCGCCGTGCGCATCGACGATTTCGAACTGCTCGCCGACTCCGAGCGCGATATCGATGCCAGCCTGGATCTGGTCGCCATCGCGGTGAAGCCGTGAGCGACAAGGTTTCTCCGGTGCCGGGCCAGTTCACGCTGGTCCTGCACTCGCACCTGCCGTGGCTGGCGCATCACGGGCGGTGGCCGGTCGGCGAGGAGTGGCTGTACCAGTCGTGGGCGGCGTCGTATCTGCCGGTCGCGAAGGTATTGAGAACCCTTGCGGCCGAGGGGCGTTCGCATCTGCTGAGCCTGGGCATCACGCCGGTGCTGGCGGCGCAGCTGGATGACCCGCACTGCCTGAAGGGCATGCATCACTGGCTGGGCAACTGGCGCTTGCGCGCGGACGAGGCGTCCATGGCGGGCAATACCGCCCTCGGCGGGCACGAACACCGGCTCGCCAGTGCGGCTTTGGACGATTTCGAGACGCGCTGGCGGCACGGGGCCTCGCCGGTGTGGCGGGAGCTCATCGACGCCGAGGCCATCGAACTGCTGGGCGGGCCGCTGTCGCATCCGTTCCAGCCGCTGCTGGACGCGCGCCTGCGGGAGTTCGAGCTCGTCGAGGGGCTGGCCGACGCGCAGGCGCGGTGGGGGCACACCCCCGCCGGGATCTGGGCTCCCGAGTGCGGATTCACGCCGGGGATGGAACAGACCTATAGCAAGGTCGGCATCACGCACTTCATGGTCGACGGTCCCGCGCTGCGCGGCGACACGACGCTCGGGCGACCCGTGTGGGATTCGGACGTGGTGGCTTTCGGCCGCGATCTGACGGTCAGCTACCGCGTCTGGTCGCCGAAATCCGGCTACCCGGGGCAGGCCTACTACCGTGATTTCCATCACTATGATCACGCCACCGGGCTCAAGCCCGCACGGGTCACGGGCAAGACCGTCGCCGGGCCCGACAAGGCCCCTTACGATCCCGAGCTCGCGGCGGCGGCCGTCGAGAAGGACGTCGCGGATTTCGTGGCGACCGTGCGCGAACGGTTGATCTCGGAGTCGGCGCGCATCGGCCGTCCGGCGCTGGTGGTGGCCGCGTTCGACACCGAATTGTTCGGGCACTGGTGGCACGAGGGTCCGCAGTGGCTCGAACAGGTGCTGCGCGCGCTGCCCGAGGCGGGGGTCACCGTCGGCACGCTGGCCGACGCGCGGGCCCGCGGCTACGTGGGCGAACACGTCGAATTGGCCGATTCCTCGTGGGGTTCGGGCAAGGACTGGCGGGTGTGGGCCGGGGATCAGGTCGCGGATCTGGTCGAGCTCAATGCCGAGGTGGTGCGGCTCGCGCTCGACACCCTCGACAAGATGCGCGTCGACGCGGGATCACTCGAGAAAAATAGGTACGGGTTGCGTGACACCGTCGCCGATCAACTGCTGCGCGAGGCGATTCTCGCCGTCTCCAGCGACTGGGCGTTCATGGTGTCCAAGGATTCCGCGGCCGGATACGCCCGCGACCGCGCCCACGAACACGCCCACGCGGTCCGCGAGATCGCGGCGGCGGTGGCCGCCGGGCAACTCGCCAAAGCGGGGCAGTTGGCGGCAGGATGGTACGCGGCCGACGGACTCTTCCCCGCGCTCGACGCGCGCAGGCTCGGCCCCGCTTCAGAAGGACCCGCATGAAGATCTTGATGGTGTCGTGGGAGTACCCACCCGTCGTCGTCGGTGGGCTGGGCCGCCACGTCCATCACCTGGCCGTCGAATTGGCCGCGGCCGGGCACGAAGTGGTCGTGCTGGCGCGCCGCCCGATGGGCACCGACGCCACCACCCACCCGACCCACTCGTTCATCGAGGAGGGGGTGCTGGTGGTGGCGGTCGCCGAGGATCCGCCCGCCTTCGACTTCGGCGAGGACATGCTGGCCTGGACGCTGGCCATGGGACACGCCATGGTTCGTGCCGGAATCGCGTTGGACAAGCCGGGCATCGGCGAGGGGTGGACGCCGGATGTGGTGCACGCCCACGACTGGCTGGTCGCGCACCCGGCCATCACCCTGGCCGAGTATTACGACGTGCCTTTGGTTTCCACCATTCACGCCACCGAGGCGGGGCGGCACAGCGGCTGGGTCTCGGGCCGGGTGAATCGGCAGGTGCATTCGGTCGAGTGGTGGCTGGCGCACGAATCCGACGCGCTCATCACGTGTTCGGAGTCCATGAAGGACGAGGTGCACCGGCTGTACGGGGCCGAGCGGGTGCCGATGACGGTGATCCGCAATGGCATCGACGTGGGTGCGTGGACCTTCCGTGAGCGCGCCCCGCGCTCGGGGCCGCCGCGACTGCTGTATGTCGGCCGGCTCGAATACGAGAAGGGCATCCAGGACGCGATCGCCGCCTTGCCGCGCATCCGGAAGCTGCACCCGGGCACCACGTTGACCATCGCCGGTGTCGGCACCCAATTCGATTGGCTGCGTGAGCGTGCCCGCGCGCATCGGGTGGCGCGGGCGGTCAATTTCGTCGGCAAGCTCGACCACACCGATCTGCTGGGTTGGCTGCACAGCGCCGACGCCATCGTGCTGCCCAGCCGCTACGAGCCCTTCGGCATCGTGGCCCTCGAGGCCGCCGCCGCGGGCACCCCGCTCATCACCTCCACGGCGGGCGGCCTCGGCGATCTCGTCACCGACGGTGTCACCGGCGCGTCCTTCGAACCCGCCGACGTGAACGGCGTTGTGGACGCGGTGATCTCGGTCCTCGACGACCCGGCCGCCGCCCAGGACCGCGCCTGGTCCGCCCGCGAACGCTTGACCGCCGATTTCGCTTGGGATGTGGTGGCGCAGGAAACCGCACTGGTCTACCAGGCGGCCAAGCGTCGCGTCCGGACGCCGCTGGGCCGTCCGGTCATCTCGGAACGCCCACTGCCGGAACGGGATCCGAACCAGCCGTACTGAGCGCCACACACCGGATCCGTCGGGATTCGCCAGGGACACCCTTTTGTCCTGAATTAGAACGTGTTCTAATTCAGGGATGGTGTCCCTGGTTCACGGCCATGCCGACCCGGCCTTTCGGTCCGTGCGCGAGATCTTCGAGGCGAGCTTCGCCGATGGTCAGAATCTCGGCGCGGGCGTCGCCGTCTTCGTGGACGGGCGTGCGGTGGTGGACCTTTGGGGCGGCATCGCCAATGCGAAGACCGGCCGCGCCTGGGAGCGGGACACCCTGTGCGTGAGCTTCTCCTCCACCAAGGCCGTCACGGCCACCGCCGCGCTACGGGTGGCCACCGATCACGGCATCTCGGTGGAGAAGCCGGTGGCGGATTGGTGGCCCGAATACGCACGCGCCGACAAGGATTCGACGACGCTGGCCGATTTCCTGACCCACAGCGCGGGACTGCCGGTCCTGGATCGGCCGGTCTCCGCGGCGGAGGCCGCCGAACCGGGACTCGTCGCCGGGCTGCTCGCCGCCCAGTCGCCCCTGTGGGAGCCGGGCACTCGCCACGGTTACCACGCCCTCACCTACGGCTGGCTGCTCGGCGAATTCATCGGCCGTCATACCGATTCCACGGTCGGTGACTACGTCCGTCGGGAGCTGGGACCGGACCTGCACATCGATGTTCCCGCCGAGCTGCTGGAAAGGGTTGCGCGCCTGACCTTTCCCGCTCCCGGTGAGCGGGAGTGGACCGGCGACCCCGACCCCATCTCCCCCGAATCGGTGCGCCGCATGGCTCGGGCCTTCCGCGATCCCGAGTCCCTCATTCTGCGCTCGACCGCCAATCCCCGTGCCGCGTACAACGATCCGGAAGTGCTCACCGGCGGCTGGCCCGCCACCGGCCTGGTCACCACGGCCCGCGCCCTCGCCGCCCACTACCGCGATCTGCTCGCTGGTGACCTGCTGCCCCGGCCGGTTCTGACCGACGCGATCCGCGAACGAGTCCGGGGCACCGACGAGGTCCTGGGTTCCACCTCCGCCTACGGACTCGGCTACGCCCTGCCCTCCGAGAACATGCTCGTCCCGGCCGTCGCCCGCCGCACGGCCTTCGGCCACCCCGGTGCGGGCGGCTCGATCGGCCTGGCCGACCCTCACCACCGCGTGGCCTTCGCTTTCATTCCCAACCTGCGCCGCGACTGGCTCGCCGGCGACCGCCGCGCGTACCGACTCCTCGAAGCCGTCTACGCCGCGCTGTAACCGTCAGTTGAAGGGGCAACCCGGATTCGGTGCGTCCTCGGACAGTGGGCTACCGGCGGGCAGCACGTAGAGCACATCGAGAATCTGGGGTTCCGTCCCCTCATTCCGCTCGAGGTGAATGTTCCCCATCCCGGCCCGCTCCACGAACGCCGCACCCGGTCCGCCGGTCTGATCGATCGCGCAATCCGACCCGTAATGGCTGATCTGCCCCTGCCGCACATAGGCGTACAGCGTTCCGTCGTGATAGTGCCATCCCGTGGAACCGCCCGGGGCGACGGTGATTTCACGCAGGATGTAGTCGGTGCCGCCAATGGTGGTCTGCGACAGGATTACCGCGGAAACCCCTTCCGGCGGCGTCGCATGGGCGGTCGCACCGACCGCTCCCACCAGCGCGATGGATGCCACACCTGTCACGACCGCTCGAAACCGGTAAGTCACCCGGCCCACGGTATCGCACACAGCCAATCCGCGTGCGCCAGCAGCTCGACGTCGCACCCGGAGGGCAGCGACAGCAGCAGCCCGCCCGCCGAAGTTCCGACAGGTAGCGAAATTCCGCAGGAGCCGAGGTAGCTGAGGAGCATCGTCGTGCGCAGCACGGCGGCATTCGCGCCGTCATAGGCGGCGGGGTCGCGGAGGTCGGCCAGATGCGGCGGCGGACGGCGCACGGTGGGACACAGCAGGGTCGCACCCTCGAGTTCGGCGGCGAACTGCTCGCGTAAGGCGCTCATCCGGGCGTAGACGGGAGCAATGGAATCCGCAGTGCTCGAGTTGCTTTCGAGTCGTCGCCGGGTGGCGGATTCGATCGGCAGGCTGGAGTCGAGACGGTGGCGATGCAGCAGGTACGCCTCCGCGCCCACGATGGTGCCCGCGCGATCCATGAGCGCCTGGGCGGCATGCAGCGACTCCAGGCGTCGAACCCGGATATCGGCTCCGGCACTGCGGATTTCGGCGAGCGCGGCCGCGAAATCGGCGGCGATACCGGGCGCGAGGTCCGCGGTCCATTCCCCCTCCGGCACGACGAATCGCCGCGGCGAGAGCTGTTCCTCGCGTCGGGCAGGCGCGAAAACCCGGTCGAGAGCGATGATGTCGTGCACCTCGGTGGCGAAGATGCCGACGCTGTCGAGCGTGGCGGACAGCGGAGCGAAGTCGTTCGGGCCGTATCGCCCGGGGCTGGCTCGATAGCCGATGACTCCGCAGTAGGCGGCGGGCACCCGGACCGACCCGGAGGTGTCGGTACCGACCGCCAGCGGGACGATGCCGCGCGCCACGGCCACCGCGGACCCCGAGGAGGAGCCGCCCGGAATCGACAGCGGATCAATGGGATTGGCGGGCGTCCCGAAGTGGGAGTTGATCCCGAGACCGGAGAAGGCGAATTCGCTCAGGTTGGTCTTGCCGATGGTGACCAATCCGGCGTCGTGGGCACGCCGAACCAGGCGGCCGTCCACCGCCGCTGGCGCGTCGTGCTGGTGGGCGGCCGAACCACTGGTCGTGACCGTGCCCTGGACATCGAAGACGTCCTTCCACGCGATCGGGATCCCGTCGAGCGGACCGCGCCGGGCGTCGCGCAGGCGGCGGCGATCGGCGGCATCGGCCTGATAGCGGGCCCGCTCGGCGGTGACGGTGAGCAGCACCGCGGCCGAATCCGGTTGCCGCGCACGGTCGATGGCGGCGGCGACCAGCCGGGCGGAGGTGGTCTCGCCCGCCGCGAGCGCCCGAGACATGGCGGTGACAGTGGTCATGGGCTCGACGCTACCGCTCGATATTCCCGTCTCGATATGGATGAAGCTCCATTGAAGGCGGCAAATAATGTGTGATCATCCATTTCGACCGGGCCGTCCCCTTGGGTTCACTGGCATCCATGACAGTGTTGAGCTATCCGGAGCCGGTCACCGTGCCGGCCAGGCAGGCGAGAGCGGTGACCCTGCGCGCCGGGCAGAGCGTGCGGATCACCGACGTCGCCGGCGGCCAGGTCGGTGATGTGTTCGCCTACAACGCCGATGACCTCAGCGAGCATCACAGCGCCGCGCACACCCGCACCCACACCGCGCGACTGTTCCCGGCGCTCGGGGAATCGTTCGTGACCAACCGCCGCCGGCCGATTCTGACCTATACGGCCGATACCTCCCCGGGCGTGCACGACATGCTGATCGCCGCCTGCGATCCGGAACGCTATGCCGCGTACGGGGATCCGGGGCACGCCAATTGCGCCGACAACCTGCGCCGGGCCGTGACGGAGCTGGGATACGCCGCGCCGCTGTTCGTTCCGCAGCCGATCAATGTGTTCATGCGCATTCCGGTGGCCGACGACCAGACGCTGAGCTGGCTCGAGGCCGCCACCGCACCCGGCGACAGCATCGACTTCCGGGCCGAAATGGACTGCCTGATAGTCGTTTCCGCCTGCCCGCAAGACCACAACCCGATCAATGGGGCCCGGCCGACGCCGCTGGCCCTGACCATCCTTCCAGCCAGCAGCGAGGAGAACCGCCGATGACCACCACCGAACTCGCCCACCCCGCGCTCGAGCCCTTCGCGCTCGCCACGCTCGAGCTGCGCAACCGCTTCGCCGTGGCGCCGATGACCAGGATCTCGGCCACCCCGGACGGCACACCCACCGAGCAGATGGCCGCGTACTACCGGGATTACGCGACCGGCGGATTCGGTCTCGTCATCACCGAGGGCATCTATCCGGATGCCGCGCACAGCCAGGGCTATTTCAACCAGCCCGGGCTGGTCACCGCGGCCCACATCGCGGGCTGGCGCGCCGTCGTCGACGCCGTGCACGCGGCCGGAGCGCCGATCGTCGCGCAACTCATGCACGCCGGCGCCATCTCCCAGGGCAATGCGCGCGGATTCGAGACCATCGGGCCCTCGGCGGTACGGCCGCGCGGTCGGATGATGGTCGACTACGGCGGTGTCGGCGGCGCCTGGAACGCACCCCGGGAGATGACCGCGGCCGATATCGACCAGGTCGTGGGCGGGTTCGTGGCGGCAGCCGAAAACGCGCGCGCGGCCGGGTTCGACGGTGTCGAGATCCACGCGGCGAACGGCTATCTCCTCGATCAGTTCCTGACCGACTACACCAACGAGCGCACCGACGAATACGGCGGTTCGGTGGAGAACCGCATCCGGCTCACCGCCCGGGTGCTGCACGCGATTCGAGCGGCCGTGGGTGACTTCCCCGTCGGAGTGCGGTTGTCGCAGACCAAGGTCAACGACTTCACCTATCGCTGGCCCGGCGGCGAGGCCGACGCGCGCGTCATCTTCGCGGCCTTGACCGAGGCGAGCTACCTGCACATCGCCAGCGAGGGCCGCGATTTCCTGGAGACCGCGAAACTCCCGAGCGGCACGACAGTCACCCAGCTGGCCCGGGAGGTGTCGGGCCGTCCGGTCATCGCCAATGGCGGCATGCACAATCTGCCCCAGGCCGCCGATGTGCTGACCGGCGGGCACGCCGACGTGCTGTCGCTGGGCACGGGCGCACTCGCCAATCCGGATCTGCCGCGCCGGGTCGAGGCCGGGGCCCCGCTGGCACCGTTCGATCATGAGATGCTGCACCCCATGGCGACTTTGGATTGCACCGCGGCCTGGCGCGAGCGCACCGGCGCATGAGCGCATCGTGGACCCGCGGCGCGGCCGCGGTGGCGACGCTGACCTTCGACGTGGACGCGGAGACGCCCATCTTCGCCGAGGGTCGGCGCTACGCCGAACATCCGATGGTGATGTCGCACCAGACCTACGGACCCGACGTGGGGGTACCGCGCATCCTCGACCTGCTCGACGAGATGGGCGTTCCCGCAACGTTCTTCGTGCCCGGCTGGGTCGCCGAGCACCGCCCGGGGCTGGCCGCGTCCATCGTCGAACGCGGGCACGAGGTCGCACACCACTCCTACAGTCACCGCCCGCCCACCTCGCTGCCCGCCGGTGCCGAGCGCGCCGATTTCGAACGCGCCCTGCGGGTTTTCCAGGCGCAGGGCATCGAGATCGCCGGGCACCGGGCCGCCATGTGGAGCGCCAGCCGTGAAACACCCTCCCTGATCGCGGAATTCGGCCTGTCCTACGACTCCTCGCTGATGGGCGACGATCGGCCCTATCACCTGGAAACCCCGCACGGCCCGGTGGTGGAACTGCCCGTGCACTGGTCGCTGGACGATTGGGAGCAGTACGCGTACCTGCCCGCGCCGCACATCGGCTCGGTCATCGAGTCGCCGGTCAAGGTGGAGGAGATGTGGCGGGCCGAACTCGATGGCATGCGGCACTACGGGTGCCTGTTCAACGTGTGCATGCATCCGTTCCTGACCGGTCGCCCGGGCCGAATGCTGGCCCTGCGCAAGCTGATCGCCTACGCCCAGGATCTCGGCGACGTCACCTTCGCCCGCTGCCGGGACGTGGCGGATTGGGCGAGGGGCGACACCGGCACCCCGGTCAGGCCGCTGCCGACCTACGACCTGGACGCGGCCGTCTATCCGGAATGAGCGGACGCGGCGGGACCGCCCGGTTCCGCCGCCAGCGCCAGGTACAGGTCGACCGTGTCTTCGAGACGGCCGACGTTGCGGCCGGTCAGCTCGGCGATCCGGGCCATGCGATTGCGCAGGGTGTTGACGTGCACGTGCAGGGCGGACGCGGTGACCGCCCACTGACCGTCATGCGCCAGGAAGGTCCGCAGGGTGTGCTCGAGGTCGGTGTGGGCCCGGGCGTCGTGCTCGCGGACCGCGCCCAGCACCTGTTCGGAAAACCGTTGCCGCACCGGCTCGTCGAGCAGGCCGAGCAGCATCCGGAAGGTCGCGATCTCGGCGAAGACGGCGGTGTCGGGGCCGGGCTGCGCCCGCAACACCTGGCACACCTCGCGGGCGCGGACCAGCGATTCCCGCAACCCGCCGGCCGTGGCGATATCACCGACGCCGATCACGACCCGGTGCGCGGGGCCCCGCCTGCCGACCTCGGCGGACAGGTCGCGGGCGAAGCGCGCCAACTCCTCGGCCGAGCGCTCCCACAGGCAGATCGACACCACGTCCCGGCTGCCCGCCGCGGTGAACACCGGGATGCCGTGCGTCGCGAAGAACGCGCCGACCGCATGGGCGATGTCCGCAGGCGGGATATCGGCGTCGGGTCCGGCCGCCGGCGCGGACACCAGCACACCCAGTGGCCGGTCCGGTGGGACACCGTAGGCGCGCAGCCGGCGGATCACCTCACCGCCGCTGCGCGGCCCGGACAGGATCATCTCCAGCAGTTCCGCGGCGAACCGCGCCTCGATCGCGTGCACGGCCTGCTGTTTGGTGACCTCGAGGCTCAGGAAGCGCGCCGCCTGCGCGAGCGCCTCGCGGTCGGCCGCCGACAGTGCCGCCGCCGGTTCCAGACAGTAGAGCCCGGCGTCGATCTCCCCCATCGCGCCCTCCACCAGGTACAGCACCGCCGGCCCGCGCCCCAGCAGATCGACCTCCAGCGGCGGGGGCACGCGATTGAGCGCGGCCGCGGCCAGCCGGACCTGCTCGTCGGTGGGCTCGCATCCGATACTGGCCAGCCGACGCCCCTTGCGGTCCACCACGAGCAGCGGCAATTCCGTTTCCCCGCGCAGGATTTCCAGGACACCCGCCGCGCCGCTGCCCCGGGACAGCGCGGTCGCCAGCGCGTCGCCCCGGTGCACGGTCGCGGTCAATTCCGCCTGCAGCACCTCGTTCTGGATGCGGGCGGCGGCACGGGTGAGCGCGGCGAAGGGCACGCCGATGCACAGCTCGATCAGTGGCAGCCGATGGGAAAGACACAGCGCGGCAAGCTCTTCCGGCAGTGACGGGGTTTGCGCCGTGAGCCCGAAGACCAGCCCCGCCGCACCGGCCCGCGCGAGCGCGGCCACGAATCGGTCCGCGGGCACCTGCGACAGCCACAGCCCGTTGGACAGCACGAGTTCGCCGGGCCGAACGTAGGGCGAGGGGTCGGCGAGCTCGGTGGTATGCAGCCAATGAATCTCCGCGTCCAGGGATTCGGCGAGTTCCGGCGTCACCACACGCAACCCGAGCGCCGTATCCGCGACAAGGCGATTGATCGTCAACACCTAGCGAAACCTACACGGCCAATGGGAAGGTGATGGATGAACATCCATCAGTCGGCCAATTTCTTCAGCGCCTTCTGGACGGTGAGGAACGTACGGGTGGTGATGTCCTTGCCGAGGGTTTTCTCCACGACGGCCATGAACCCCGTGGTGCTGGGATTGGTGTTGTCGATGATCGACAGCAGCGCTCCGGCTTCGGGATCGAAGCGGACTATGCGGACGGTGTTGGTGTCGTCGTCGGGGAATCGCGGGAGGGTTTCGGGGGTTTCGCGGACGAAGGTGACGGTCAGGTAGGTCTCGCGGCAGTGGGTCAGGCCCGCGAAGGGGTCGGAGTCGACCAGGGATTGGAGTTGGGCTCGGGTGCGGATCAATGTGCCACCCGGGATGCCCAGTTCGGAATTCAGCGCCTTCTGGATTTTGGATTCCAGGGCCGCGACCTTGGAGTCCTTGGCCTGGAAGGTGACGTTGCCGCTGGAGAGAAGGGTGCTCACCTTTTCGAAGCCCAGGCCCTCGAAGACGCCGCGGAGTTTCTCGTTGCGCATGTTGGGGTTGCTGGGCATGATCCCGCGCAGGAAGGCGGCGTAGCTGTGCATGGGCCGAACCTACCCGCGCGGGCGGACAGAATCAGGAAGCGGCGACGCCGTTCTTCTTGCGTTCGATGTCGGCGAGGGCGGCCAGGTGGGCGGCGCGTTTCTCGGCGGCGGAGTCCCAGGCGTCCTTGCGGTTCTTGACGACCTTGGCGGGAGCGCCGACGGCGATGGAGTAATCGGGGATGTCGCCCTTGACCACGGCGTGGGCGCCGAGCACGCAGCCGCGACCCACCCGGGTGGAGCGCAGGACGGTGACCTTGGCGGCGATCCAGGTGTCGGGGCCGATGCGGACCGGGGATTTCACGATGCCCTGGTCTTTGATGGGCATATTGATGTCGTCGGTGACGTGGTCGAAGTCGCAGATGTAGCACCAGTCGGCGACCAGGGTGGATTCGCCGATCTCGATATCGAGATAGGTGTTGACGACATTGTCCTTGCCGAACACCACCTTGTCGCCGATGCGCAGCGAACCCTCGTGGCAGCGAATGGCATTGCCGTCGCCGATGTGCACCCAGCGGCCGATCTCGAGCCGGCCCAACTCGGGGGTGGCGTGAATCTCGACATTGCGACCCAGGAACACCATGCCGCGCAACACCACATGCGGGTTGGCCAGCTTGAACTTGGCGAGTCGGTAGTAGCGCACCAGATACCAGGGCGTGTACGCGCGATTGGCGATGACCCATTTCAGCGATGCGGGCGTGAGGAACCGGGCCTGCTCCGGATCCCGGCGGCGCGAACCCCGCCAACGCGAGCGCAGCGGTGCGCCCCACATGCTCGTCACGAACTACTCCCTGTGTTCACCGGTCGTTTCAACGAGGGTATCCGTCCCCGTCGCAAGCCTTGAAAGTAGGCTGTGCTCCGGCTGAAGCGGCCCGGGGTAAATCTACAGACTTCCGTACTGGCAGAAGGGACACCAGCAGGTGCGAAACGGCAGGCGGCAGACCGGACGGGAACGACGCGTGCGCACGGGCGCCAAGGTGCTGGCTACCGCCGCCGCCGGACTATTCACCCTGACCGCGTGTTCGTACGGCAGCACGACCGTCGACAATATCGGCGTCGGACCGGGCAAGGGCTGGCCGCTGGCCTTTCGCGACGCCCACAACAGCGGGTCCAGCCCGGTGACCGGGTCGCGCAAGCTGGCACTGAATTGGTCTCGGCCGGTGGGCGGTCCGGTCGCGCAGCCGGTCATGGTGAGCGCCGACGGGCAGCTGTACGTCACCACCCGCATTCCGGGCTGCAACAGTGTCTCGTTCCAGATGCCGACCGGGCGCAAACGCTTCTGCAACACCATGGGCCCCAGCGCCATCTACGGCGGCTCCGCGGTGGACGGCAGCGGCAATGTGTATATCGGCGACGACGGCGCGGTGTACTCCTTCAACAATCTCGGGCAGCCCCGCTTCCGGACGCCCGCGGCCGGGACCCCGGTGTCGGTGCAGTTCACCGGCGACGGAAATGTCTTGTCGGTGACGCAGTCCGGGCAGATCGATGTGATGTCGCGGCAGACCGGCGATCGCCAGGTCCCGACCTTCCAGCTGCTCGGCGAGCCCGACTTCCTCGCCAACCCGTCGCTGAATCGGCCGCCGGACGGGCAGGGCCTGGAGGACTGCGCGGTCGGCGGGCCGCAGTGCCCGGTCGCGAATGTGTCTGCGGTGGACCAGAAGTCGGGACGCTTCTACGCGACCCTGTGGAAGCCGGGCGAGGGACAGGCCGCGCTGGTCGCGCTCACCTACAACGGCAAGGACGTACACGTCGACTGGGACGCGCGGATGCTCGACGAGGGCAGCGCCACCAGCCCGGCGCTGTCGGCGGACGGGTCCACGGTGTACGTGGGCGACAATACGAACCGGTTGATGGCCGTGGACGCCGCCACCGGGAAGACCAAATGGGTTCAGGACCTTGGTTTTCCGGCGCGCGGCGGGATCTCGGTGTCGGACGGTCTGTTGATCCCCGCGGGCGACGACGGTCATCTCGTCGCCCTGCGCGACAAGGGTGACAGCGCCGAGATCGCCTGGGAGCGCAAGGATCTGGAGCTGCGCGGGCGGCCGGTACAGACCGCGGGCGGCACCGGCTACACGGTCGCGCCGATCGGGGACAAGCTGACGCTGGTCACCTTCGACACGCGCTCGGGAGCGACGGTGCAGTCGAACGATCTGCCCGGCGCGGAGGGCACGACCGTCGGCACGGCGGTGGGCGACAAGGGCGAGGTCGTCGTCACCACCCGCATCGGCGAACTGTTCGTCTTCAAACCCGAGACGTAGCCGTCGGCAGCGGGATCAGCGCAAGGTCCGCGCGAAGGCGTCGACGTTCGCCGAGACCCGTTGCAGCAGGACCATCAGGGTGCGGTAGTCGTCGTCGGTGAGGCCCTCGGTGGCGGCCCTGCGTTGAATCTGGATGCGCTCGAACAGTTTCGCGTGCGCGTCCACGCCCTCGGGGGTCAGGGCGTAGGTTCCGGCGTCGTCCACCTCGACCCAGCCACGGGCGATGAGCACGCCGACATACGGTGCGGCCGTGGGGTCTTGGGCGTTCAGGAACGGCGACAGCGCGACGTCTAGAGCGGGCGCGTCGAGCGGGCCGCCGGAGAGCGTGTGGGTGATCTGCCAGTGGCGGCGCTGCAGGCCTTCCGTGGCGAGCAGGGCGACGAAGTTGTCCTCCAAGGTCTTGTCTATGTGTTTGAACCAGTAGCCCATCGGCTTGGGGGTCTCGGCCATGAGTGTCTCCAATCAGTTGTCACATTACATATAAATGTACTTTAGCAAGTAGTTGTACAATGACAAGGGTGAAGGACAACGACCCCGCGATCGTCGCCATCGAGCGCGCCATGGTGGCCATCCGACGCAGCCAAACCCGCCGGGCGCTCAACAAGTTCGCGGCCCGCGCGGGCGGGCCGGCCGTCGATCCGACCGTGTTCGGCGTACTGGACGCGGTCGAGGCACGCGACGGCGAGACCACGGTCAGCGATATCGCCACCGCGCTCGGCGTGGATCAGCCGCGCGCGAGTCGACTGGTGGCGCGGGCGGTCGCCGAGGGACTCCTGGAACGACGCGCCGATCAAGACGACGCACGACGGATACACCTGCACCTGACCGCCGCCGCCCGCACCGCGCTCGGCCGCGCGCACGCCAATCGTCAGGCCGTCTTCGAGGACGCCACGGCAACCTGGACGGACCGCGACCGAACCGAATTCGCCCGCCTGCTCACCAAATTCGTCGCCGACTTCGAGGCCACCACGGCCCGCGACTGAACTTCGCCACCGCGAGACCGCCCGTCAGGTGTTGTCGGGGCGCACGGAATCGAGAACGGTCGCCGCGCGCGTGAGCATGTCCATCAGGGACGCCAATTCGGCCGCGGTGAATTCGGCGGCCAGGGCGCGCTCCACCGGTACCGCGCGAGAGTCCGCCTCGCGCATGACTTTTCGGCCCGCGTCGGTGAGGCGGGTCTCGAGGACATTGCGATGCCAGGCGTGCGGGGTGCGCTCGATGAGGCCGCGATCGCGGAGATTGCCCAGGACGGTGTTCATGGTCGGCGCGGTGACGCCGCAGCGGCGAGCCAGTTCGGCGGCGGAAATGCCCGGATTCTCGCTGAGGACATAGAGGGCCGCGTACTGGGGAATGGTGACGCCCGCGGGCTTGAGCGCGGCGTTCTTCGCGCCCATGAGGGCCTGCTCGGCACGCTTGATGAAGGTTCCCAGGCGCTCTTCGACCGGCATCGACGTCACCCGAGCATGATAGCTCATTCAGTTGTTCGAATATTGACGACCATTAGAGTTCTAATCTATCTTCGTCCTCGCACACGCCGTCCCAAAGGAGCACACCCATGACCCACCCGGTCATCCCCGAGAAGTACACCGACCTGCTCACCCGCCCGCTGTTCGCGCACTTGGCGACACTGAATCCCGATGGGACGCCGCAGGTCACACCCATCTGGCAGCTCTGGGACGGCGAGTTCCTGCGCTTCACCACGACCACCACCCGGGCCAAACACCGCAACACCTCCCGCGATCCCCACGTGGCGGTGAGCATCAACGACCCCGAGGCCCCCTACCGCTACCTGGAGGTACGCGGCGTGATCGAGCGCATCGACGCGGACCCGCAGGGCGAATTCTTCGACGTCCTGGCCCAGCGCTACGGCCTCGCCTACGAGAAGCCGGTCGGCGACCACCCGGACCGCGTCGTGCTCGTCATGCGCCCGACGCGCGTCACCTACCAGGGCTGAACCAGGCCAGCGCCGATTTCGGGGGCGTGACCGTTCGCGGGTGGATGCCGTAGCGTCCCGTCCGGTGCGGCACAGTATCGACGCTACGGCGAGTTCGACGAATCCCGCCCTGGCGAACACGGTTTCCGGGCATATGGTGCGAATCGTGCTGGATGCCGCGGTGCGATCCGGCATCTCCGAGGCCGAGGCACTGCGAGTGGGGAATCTGGACCCGACACTGCTGTCCGACTACCGGATCCGGATTCCCTCGGCGAGCCAGTACCGGCTGTGGACGCTGATCCATCACGCCGTCGGCGACGAGTCGGGCGTGCGGGCCGCCGAGCTGGCCGAGCACGGGCGGTTGGACGTCTGGGACTACCTCTTCGGCTGTGCGCCGAATGTGGCCGAGGGATTTCACGACTGGTCCCGGTACGCCACCG
Source organism: Nocardia sp. CDC153 (assembly GCF_035818515.1). Classification (NCBI taxonomy): domain Bacteria; kingdom Bacillati; phylum Actinomycetota; class Actinomycetes; order Mycobacteriales; family Nocardiaceae; genus Nocardia; species Nocardia sp. CDC153. The sequence goes on from NZ_JAYKYU010000002.1 coordinate 1,735,955, forward strand.
CGGTCTGCGATCCGGCGTTGCGGGTGGAGGTCACCGAGCACGGTTCCGCGCTGACGGTCGATCTGCACGGCACCAACTACGGCGAAACCCGCACTGTCATCAATGAATTCGGGATCACCCTGGGCGTGCAGCGGGCACTGAGCGCCTTCGGCGACGCCGCCATCCCGGTGCGTGTGGACTTCGGGCATCGGGCACCGCGTCACCATCGGTATCTCCAGGATGCCCTGCGCACCACGGCGGTCCATTTCGACCAGCAGGGCGACCGCATCCACTACCGGATCGCGGGCGCGCGCGCCGACCGCCCGTACGATCCGACGCTGCGCCGCATCCTGCGCACCGCCGCGCAACACGCCATCGACGAGGCGCGGCCGGTGCCCGGATGGCTCGAATCCTTCCGCGCCACAGTGCGTATCGAGATGGAGCGGACGAGCGGGGCGCGGCTCGACGCCGTCGCCGCGCGGATGGGTTTGGGCGGCCGGACCCTGCAACGCCGTCTCGCCGATGCGGGCACCTCGTGGAGCGCGGAGCTCGCGTCGGTCCGGCGGGAACAGGTCACGGCACTGCTGCGCGACACCACGCTGACCGTGCACACGATCGCGCTGCGCACCGGCTACAGCGATGCTCGTGCGCTGAGCCGCGCCTTCGCTTCCTGGACCGGGTCGACGCCGGACGGCTATCGGCGCTCGCGCAGGAGCACGTAGCCGACCTGGCCACCCCAGAGGGTGAGCGTGTCGAACGCGATCCGTTCCGCGATTCCCGCCCCGAGCCCGAAATGGCCCGGCTCGAAGAGGAATACACCACCGATCAGCGAGATCACCGCCGCCGACACGGTGCCGCCGGCCAGGACGCGTCGTCTGCGGACCACCTCCGGCAGGACCAGTGCCATCCCCGCCAACTGCAGCAGCCATTGCAGCAGCGCGATCGTGTCGTGCACCTGGCCCCGGGTATCCCAGGGCGCCAAGCCGATTCCCGAGATCCCCAGCCCGGCGACGGCCAGCAGGACACAGCCGACCCGAAAGACACGACCGCCCGATACCGCCGCCCAGCCCAGCGCACCGGCGAAGGTCAGCAGCCCGGTGAGCACGAACATCACGTTCTGCGCCACGTGATCGGGCGAGCACACCGACCGCGAAACCCCGTCGCGATCGGTGTATTCGCCGCAGCGGGTGATGCCCAAATCGCTGATGTAGTTGTGCGACACGCTGTATCCCCCGGGCCAGCTGTGAGCGACGATCAGCGACACCGGGAAATACAGCAGCGTCAACAGCCAGCAGACCGCGGCGAGCCTGCGCGACCCCGCGCGATCGGACCGCGCCGGGCTCGATTCCACGGCCGAGGTGGACATGGTCAGAACATCGCGCCGTTGGCGCGGATGGTCTGGCCCGACACCCAGGCGGCCTCGGCGCTGACCAGCCACCCGACCACGGGCGCGGTGTCGGAAGGGAGTCCGAGCCGCCCGTGCGGATTGTGCAGTGCCGCCGCCGCAATGGATTCGGGGGTCTCCGCACCCCGGAAGAAGTCGTCGTCGACCGGCCCGGGAGCCACCGCGTTGACGGTGATGCCGCGCGCGCCGAGTTCCTTGGCCGCCGCGACCACCATGCGCTCGACGGCCGCCTTCGATCCCGAGTAGAGCCCGTAGGTGCCCGTCATGATCGAGGTGAGCGTGGTGGACAGCACGACATAGCGACCATCGTCTGCCATGTGCCGCGCGGAGGCCCGCAGGGTGTTGAACGCGGTCCGCGTATTGCGTCCGATCAGCTCGTCGAAGTCGTCGTCGGTGGTGTCGGCGATCGGCTTCTTGATGACGCGGCCCGGCACGTGCACCACGATGTCCAGCTTCCCGTGCCGCGCAACGATATCCGCGAACAGCGCGTCGACATCGGTCGCCGACGCGGCATCGGAGCGCACGACCTCGGCTGTCGCCCCGAGTTCCGCCAACGCCGCCAGCGTCCGCTCGGCCGCGGCCGCGTCGCCCTGGTAGGTGACGATCGTCGTCGCGCCGCGGGCCGCGATGTTCCGGGCGAATTCCGCACCCTGGTTCCGCGTGCCGCCGACGATCAGCGCGATCTTGCCAGCGAGGTCCCGAGTAATTTCCGGCATCAGTCGAATCCCTTTTCTCTCTTCGGTTCCGAGCCGCATCCATTCTGTGGTCGGCGGGATTCGAGAGACAGGACCGATCACGTCAATGAGTAACAGCGGATGCCATCGGCGTGGCACAGAGGAACACCGTGGCCGCCCGTCCGATTCGGGTCACGACCAGCGTATGCGGCTGGGAGCCCTTCGGTTTGAGGCGATTGCGCAACGCGTCGGGGTCGATATCGACGCCACGGGCCAGGATCTCGAGCGGGCCGCAGTCGCGGCGGTGCAACTCGGCGCGCAGGGCCTTCTCCCGGAACTCCATGCGGTCGAGGATGCGAAAGCCGCGCACGCCCTCGGGGACCTTGTCACCCGTCAGATAGGCGATGCGCGGATCCAGCTGCCACAGACCGTGTTTTGCGGCGTAGTGGCGGACCAGGCCCGCCCGGACCACCGCGCCGTCCGGATCGATGATCCACTCCCCCGGTTCCCGCTCTGGAATGTCGTCCGGGTCGGCATCGGTCAGCGTCCATGGCTCGGCGGTGGACGACAGCACGGTGGCCCTGCGAGTGACGCCGGGCGCTGCCAGGCCCGATGACCACAGGCACGCCTCCCGCACGGCCCCGTCGAGGGAGACCACCTCGACCTCGCCCGCCCAGGCGAGCTTGTCGAAATCCAGTCCGGGAGCGCACTTCACGGCGAGGTCGCGCCCGGCATACGCGGCCAGCAGATCCGGCAGTGGGGGTTGTAGTTTCGCCGGATCATGCGTCCGCTTTCCGTCCGCCCGCCGCGCGGGATCGGCGATCACCACGTCGGCGTTGCTCACCGGCACCAACGCATCGGCCTTGGCCAACAACACATTTCGGGTGCGAAGGTTGTGCGTCGCCATCGCGAGGCGGATGGGGTCGAGGTCGCTGCCGATCACCGCGGGGCAGACGCGGGCGAGTTCTGCGAGTTCCGCGCCTATGGAGCAGGTGATGTCGTGAACGGTCTTGCCCGCCAGGCGTTGTGCGCGATGCCGGGCCACCGCCGTGGGGGTCGCCTGCTGGAGGGCGTCGTCGGTGAAGAACCAGTCCTGCGCGCCTTCGAGTTTGGCGGTGGCGCGGCGGCGCAGGCGGACGGTTTCCACCAGGGCGGCGGCGTGGTCGCCGTGCACCCGGCGGATCTGTTCCAGATCCTTCAGCAGCGATGCCTGCGTCAACGCGAAATCGCCCACCTCGGCCAGGGCGGCCGCGCCGGGCGGGCTGGCGAGGTAGGCGATGTCGTCGTGAGAAAAGGTGTAGGCCACGGGGATTCGTGGGGTGGCCTACTTGGCGGCGGCGCCGGGCTTCACGCCGGTGATCATGGCGTTGTAGAAGAACTGGCGGGGCACCACGTGGCGCAGCACCTTCTCGTCGAGGGCCGAGAACGCCAGCCAGGCCTTGTACTGGGCCATGCGGTAGCGCCAGGTCAGCTTCTCGTCGGGCACCGCGGCCTCGAAGGTGCGCACCGGCCAGCCCCACAGGGCGGCGGCGAATTCCTCGGTCTTGGCCTGCACGTCGATGGCACCGGCGCTGGTGGCCATGCGCTCCAGGTCGGCCGGATCGAAGGTGTGCAGATCCACGACGGCCTCGAGCGCCGCGGCCCGGGAGGACTCGTCGAGTTCCTCCTGCGGGCGACGCCAGTCGCTCAGGAACGGCAGCTTGGTGACGTTGGTGGTGACCTTCCAGGTCAGCTGGCCGAGCTTGCGGGCGTAGAAGTTGCCGATGGTGGTCGGCTCACCCGCGAAGACGAAACGCCCGCCCGGCTTCAGCACGCGCAGGCACTCCTTGAGCGCCAGCTCCACATCCGGAATGTGGTGCAGCACCGCGTGACCCACGACCAGATCGAAGGTGTCGTCCTCGTACGGGATGGTCTCGGCGTCGGCGACCCGGCCGTCCACGTCCAGGCCCAGGTTCTGGCCATTGCGGGTGGCGACCTTGACCATGCCCGGCGACAGATCGGTGACCGAACCGCGCTTGGCCACCCCGGCCTGCATCAGGTTCAGCAGGAAGAAACCGGTGCCGCAACCCAGTTCCAGGGCGCGGTCGTAGGGCACCTCGGCGCTCGGGGCGACGGCGTCGAAACGACCGCGCGCGTACTCGATGCAGCGCTCGTCGTAGGAGATCGACCACTTGTCGTCGTAGGTCTCGGCCTCCCAGTCGTGGTACAGGACCTGGGCCAGCTTGTTGTCGCTATACGCGGCCTGGACCTCCGCCTCGGTGGCGTGCGGGTTCGGCGCGGGGTCTTCAGGACCAACTGTCATGCAGGGCAGCCTAATGAATACCCCGGTGAACGGTGTTATCGGGCCGCTTAACGGCCGGTGAACCGGGCCGCATCCGGACCATCGACCAAATAAGAACGTGTTCCAACCTGCTGATCTTCGGTGCCGAACAGCTCGGCCCATTCGCGGCGCGCGCGATCGTGGCCGTGCGTGCCCGCCTCGAAGACGCGTTTGGCCGCGGCCAGCGCCAGGCGCGGGGCACCGGTGAACTGCTTCGCCCAGCGCAGGGCGGCGGCGAAGACATCGTCGGGGGCGACCACCTCGTCGACCAGTCCCAGCGCCGCGGCCTCCTTCGGGTCCACGAAGCGGCCGCTGTAGACCAGATCCTTGGCGTGCGACGGGCCGATGAGCAGGCTCAGGCGGCGAATTCCGGCCAATGGGATCAGACCCGCCTTGATCTGCGGCAGGCCCAGTTTCACGTTGTCGCCGATGATGCGGCGGTCGGCGGCCAGCGCCAGTTCGAGACCGGCGCCGAGGGCATAGCCGCTGATGGCCGCGACGGTCGGCTGCGGCAGCCGGGCCAGGGAACTCAGCGCCGACTGGAAATCGGCGGCCATGGCCTGCGCCTGCTCGGGCACGAGCCGCGACAGCTCGGCCATGTCGTCACCCGCGGAGAAGACCCGCTCGTCGCCGTAGACCACCACGGCCGCGATCTCCGCATCCGCCGCGATCTCCGCGGCCGCGGCGGCCACCTCCAACGCCACCTGCAGATCGATCAGATTCAACGGCGGGCGGGCAATGCGCAGGACGGCAATGCGCTCCGCCACATCCCGGTCCACGGTCACGAATTCGGCCACAGCCGATCACCCTACTTCGGGCACCGGATATGGTGTCCCTCCGCCCGTGCGGGCGGTGCTCGAGCGTGGAGTTCTGATGCGTGAAATGTGGTGTCCCACCTGCGACCTGACCCTTCCGGAACCGGGTGGCGGGTGCCCGTCCTGCACGGCGGAGCCGGAGCGACCGGCGTCGTACTGGATCGGGGTTTTCCTGGCGGCACTCGCGCAGGTGGGGTTGCCGATCGCGATCGGGGTGGGGCTGGAAACCCACGTGGTGGCCGCGGGGGCCGCCCTCGGCATCGCGATCAGCGCGATCCTGTGGAGCCTGCTCTGGGCGGCGGGCACCACGCAGAACTAACTACGCACCGGCGGCTACTCCGGCCGCTGCGAGCCGCGAATGCGCGAATTGTCCGGCAGCTCGGCGAAGTAGCGGTCGGCGCGCGGGAAGGCCAGGGCCGGACCGCCGCCGGACGGGTCGTAGACCGGCATGATCGGCTCGATCACGCGCTCGGCCGCGAGAATCTCTGCGGTGGAGGCGAATTCGTTCAGCGCGGTGAGCTGTGCCCAGGTCGGCGGCAACAGCACGTCCAGGCCCTCGCGCCAGCGGTCGATGGCCTCGGCCGGGGTGCACCAGGTGACCACCTCGGCCTCGGAGGTCGCGCCGTCGGCCAGCTGACCCTCGGGCAGCACCGCGACGAAGAAGCGGGTGTCGTAGCGGCGCGGCTCGATGACCGGGGTGATCCAGTTGTCCCAGGGGCGCAGCAGATCCGCGCGCAGCACCAGGTTCTCGCGGGTGAGGAATTCGGCGAAGGACAGTTCGCGGCGTTCGAGCTGACCGCGGGCCGCCGCATGGACCGCGGTGTCGGAGACGACCGAGTCGGCGGTCGGTCCGGCGAGCAGCACGCCGCATTCCTCGAAGGTCTCGCGGACCGCCGCGCAGACCAGGGCCTGCGCGCGCCCGGCGTCGATGCCGAAACGCCCTGCCCACCAGGCCGGTTCGGGCCCGGCCCAGTCCAGGGCGATGGACGCGTCGGAGGGGTCGACGCCGCCGCCGGGGAAGACGGTCATGCCGGCGGCGAAGGCCATGCCGCCCACGCGACGCTGCAGGAAGACCTCGGGGCCGTGCGCACCGTCGCGCACCAGCATGACCGTAGAAGCGTCCTTGACGGGCGCGGCGGCGGGCTGGGATTCGGCTATTGCTTCGCTCACATTCGGACCATAACTGTTGCCTCGGCTAAGCGATACCACCGGTTTCGGATCGCGCGTGCCCGCCGCGTGTCAGTCCGTCAAATGGACTGATCCGACGCGGGTTTCGATGACCGCCTGACCGGAAGCGTCATGGCGGGTCCAGGTGCCCTCCACCTTGCCGGTGCGGTAGTCCTGCACCTGACTCACCACCGCCCCGGTGTCGTCGGTCCAGGTAACCAGGAAGATGCCTGCTTCGATCGGCTCGACCGCGACCGGCGTACTGGTCTGGCGTCCGGTGTCGGCCGCGGTGTAGGTGACCGTGCGCCCGTCCGTGGAGAACGTGATGGTCCCACCCGAACCGGTGTCATAGGTGAGCTGCACCGTCTTGCCGTTCAGATCCGAGGGCACCGCCGCCTTACCGAGCGTCTCCGCGGCGTGGGAGTTCGAAACCTTCTGGGCGGCCGGAGGATCGGCCACGCATCCGGTGGCGGCGACGGCGATCACCAGCAGCGCGATCGCACCGATGCTCCGGACCAACGTCCGCTCCCTCCGTACACGGCAGTTGCGGACAGTTTGCCCATAGCGGACTTCGGATGCAATCGCACCGCACCCGCGATTCGCGAGCCGATAGGCCGATTCCCAACGTGACAACTGATCTCGTTGCGCTGGGGGTACCTCGTCGGGTACCCCCAAAATCGTTTGGGCACCCAACCGTCGGCACGGGTGCCGGACCGTTAACGGCTCTTTGCCGCCCGCTAAAGTCGCGGGGAGGCGGGCCTGTGCCGGCCGAAACGTTGGCTGCGGCGGGCGAAGTAGCGGCCGTCGATGCGGTCCAGCTGAATCGATTGGCGGAAGGCCTCACTCAGGGTTTCCGAGGTGAGTACGTCGGTGAGCAGGCCCTGGGCCACCACGCTGCCCTCGTTGAGGAGCATGCCGTGGGTGAAGCCGGGTGGGATCTCCTCCACGTGGTGGGTGACCAGGACGGTGGCGGGGGCGTCCGGGTCGGCGGCGAGATCGCCGAGGCGCTCGACCAACTCCTCGCGCCCGCCCAGGTCCAGTCCGGCGGCGGGTTCGTCGAGCAGCAGCAGTTCCGGATCGGTCATGAGCGCGCGGGCGATGAGCACGCGCTTGCGCTCGCCCTCGGAGAGGGTGCCGTAGGTGCGGTCGGAAAGGTGTTCCGCGCCCAGGCTTTCCAGAATGTCGACGGCGCGGTCGGTGTCCATGTCGTCGTAGCGCTCGCGCCAGCGGCCCATGACCGCGTAGCCGGCCGACACCACCAGGTCGGCGACCTTCTCGTCGAGGGGCACGCGGCTGGCGACGGCGGCCGAGGACAGGCCGATGCGCGGGCGTAGTTCATTGATGTCGGTGCGACCCAGCGTCTCGCCGAGCAGGTTGGCGACGCCGGAGGTGGGATGCATCTCGGCGGCGGCCATGCGCAGCAGGGAGGTCTTCCCGGCCCCGTTGGGGCCGAGCACCACCCAGCGTTCGTCCAATTCCACCTGCCAGGTGACCGGACCGACCAAGGTGTGTCCGGAACGTCGGACGGTGACGTCGCTGAAATCGATGAGCAGATCGGGATCCGGTTGCGGCACGGGGTCCATCTTGGCCCACCGCCCTGGACGATCGTCAACGTGGTGGGAAAACTCGGCGCGTGTCACCCTCCGCGAAGCGGTACCGATAAGCGATTTCGTTTGCGCGAGTGTCGAATTCCGATAGTTCGCGCTCGGGGTCCGGCATTCCTCGGCGCCGGGCGTCGGCGCTCGTGGACCGGAACATGCGTGCCAGGATCAGTGCCGCCGGGACCGAGAGCACCGTCCACACGATGAGAACAACCAACAGTGTTGTCATGTCGTGGTTTCCTTCCGCGGAAACTCGTGAATCGATCCTTGCCCACCCCGCTGCGTAAGTCGATACGCACAACCCATATGGGCCAGTGCGCCGACCATTCGGTTCGCTACTGCGACATCCGAACTACGGCACCGCGATCACCGTCGTCGACCCCGGGGCCACCTCCGTGAAACCGGCATCGCGCACCGCCACCGCGCTGCTGTCGGCCACGCGTCCCAGCAGCTCCGCCCAGCGACCGGGTTCGGCCTCCGCCACGGTGCACCGGAACCCTTGCGCGGCCCAGGCATACGCCCGCCGCACCGACAACGCACCCGCCAGCAACATGCTGGCGTGCCCTACCTGTGCCGCGGCCTTACCTACAGTCATACCCAATTCCGCGTTCACCCACAGCACCGGATATTCCGGATCGATTGCGATCGGCTCGTCGTCGGGCAATTCGGTGCCGGAGATTTGGAGGCGCTTGATGCGCGGGTCGATATCACCGACCGGACCGGGCACCAGGGCCCGCGCCCGCGCGCCCGCGAATTCGACTGTCACGCCGTCGACCTCCTGCGCGGCGAGCCATTGCGCGCCCCGCGCGCGGCGGGCCACCTTGCGAATGCGCGACCGCTTCCAGGTCAGATAGCGCTCTTCCCATTCCCCGTCCGGGCCGACCCGTTCATCGAGGCACAGCGCCACCACCGACATGGCCGCCGCCGCCAGCAGCGCGCTGCGATTCGGCGGCTCGTCCTTGGGAATGTGCAGCACCATCTGCATCGCTTGCACGAGAGCCGGATCGGCGGGATCACCGCCCCCGCCGTAACCGCGGGCCAGCTCCGCGTGTCTGGCCACGAAACCGGCATCGATGGTGGATCCGACGCTCGACAAAACCACTCCTACGCGATGGTGCGACTAGTGAACCGTGAGGTTCAAGGTGAAGCGTTTGGCGGGCTCGACACCCTGCTCCCAGGCCCGCTCGTATGCCAGGTTCAACTTCGTCGAACCCGGGGCCGCGGCAACGAAGTTCAGCACCGATTTGCCGCCGACGCCGACCATGCCGTTGGGGTTCGGGTCCTGCTGGTATTCGGGTGAACCGTTCTGCTTGACCACGTTCTGATCCAGATCGGCGACCACCCAGGCGTATCCGGTGGTCGGGTTGGCGTCCAGGGTGACGATCAGTCCCTGTCCGACGGCCAGGCTCACGTCCTTGCCGTCGGAGTCCGCGCCCACCTTGACCGCCTCGTGCTGGTCCGAGGTGGCCTGCACCGCGGTGGTGACCGCGACGCTGGTGGCCGAGGGCGGCTTCGCCTGGTTCGGATTGGAATTCCCGCACCCGGCGACCGCCAGGCCCGCCATCACCAATACCAGCGGTATACGCACACGCACGGATGCTCCTTCGGATCGTGGCCGACGGTGACTGTTCGAGTACCGGCCCGACCACGGTACCGAGAGCGGAGCTGCGAGTGCCGCAACCGAACTGGACGCGTTGCGGGCTACTGCGGCAGCGCCATCTATTGCGGCAGGGGCACCCGTCGAATACCGCCGTCGCGGGCGTCGGCCGCCTCGACCTCGTCGCGGGTGACGCCGAGGATGAACAGCACCGCGTCCAGGAACGGATGCGAGAGCGCGGCATCGGCGACCTCGCGCAGGGCGGGCTTGGCATTGAAGGCGATGCCCAGTCCGGCCGCGTTCAGCATGTCGATATCGTTCGCGCCGTCGCCGACCGCGACGGTCTGTTCCATCGCCACGCCCGTCTCGGCCGCGAAGCGGCGCAGCGCAACGGCTTTCGCGGCCCGGTCCACGATCTCGCCGGTGACCGCGCCGGTCAGCTTGCCGTCGCGGATCTCGAGGGTGTTGGCCTGCACGAAGTCCAGTTCCAGCTCGTGCGCGAGCGGTTCGATGACCTGGCGGAAGCCGCCGGAGACAACGCCGCAGCGGAAGCCGAGGCGGCGCAGGGTGCGAATGGTGGTGCGCGCGCCCGGGGTCAGCTCGATCTGCTCGGCAACCTCGTCGATGACCGAGGCGTCCAGCCCGGCGAGGGTGGCCACGCGCTGGCGCAGGGATTCGGAGAAGTCGATCTCGCCGCGCATGGCGGCCTCGGTGACCTGGCGGACCTCGTCCTCGACACCGGCGTGGGCGGCCAGCATTTCGATGACCTCGCCCTGGATCAGAGTGGAGTCCACGTCGAACACGATGAGCCGCTTGGCCCGGCGCGCGAGCCCGGCGCGCTCGACGGCGACGTCCACGCTCTCCTTGGCGGCGACGGTCGCGAGGGCGGTGCGCAGCTCGGTCTCGGCCTCCGCGCCAGCCGTCGGCACGGTCACCATGAGTTCCAGACCCGTGACCGGGTAGTCGGCGATGCCGCGAATCGAGTCGATGTTCACCCGCTGCGCGGCCAGCTTGCGCGCGATGGCGCTGAAGGCGCGGGCGGTGACCGGCGAGCCGAGCACGACCACCGCGTGGGTGGACAGCTTCGCGCCCGAGACGGCGCTGGCCCCGATCTCCACGTCGACGTCCATGCCGATGGAGGCCATGGCGTCCTCGAGCTGATCCTGCAGGGCCTCGGGATCGGTGGGACACGACACCAGCACGCCCAGGGTGAGTCGTCCCCGGATGACGACCTGTTCCACGTCCAGCAGGCTGACCCCGTTATTGGCCAGGGCCGCGAGAAGTACCGACGTGACGCCCGGCTTGTCGGGTCCGGTGACCGTGACCAGAACCGTCGTGTCAGACGAACTCAAATCGATAACTCCCATCTCGGAAACGCATCGTCCATGCCTGCGATGCGCTGCTCATTCTGTCAGAACGACAATGGCGGCCGTCTTTCGACGGCCGCCATCGGCTTGTGCTCGGTTACCGCGAGCTAGTTGGAGATCTTCTCCAGTTCCTTCACGGTGTGGGACTTGGAGCCCCAGCCCACGTGGGCCTCGGCGCGCATGCGCTCGACCATGTGCGGGTAGTGCAGCTCGAACGCCGGACGCTCCGAACGGATGCGCGGCAGCTCGTAGAAGTTGTGCCGCGGCGGCGGGCAGGAGGTCGCCCACTCCAGCGAGTTGCCGTAGCCCCACGGATCGTCCACGGTCACGACCTCGCCGTAGCGGTAGGACTTGAAGACGTTCCAGATGAACGGCAGCATCGACGAACCCAGGATGAAGGCACCGATCGTGGAGATGGTGTTCAGGGTGGTGAAGCCGTCGCTGGGCAGGTAGTCGGCGTAGCGGCGCGGCATGCCCTGGTTACCCAGCCAGTGCTGCACCAGGAACGTGGTGTGGAAGCCCACGAAGGTGGCCCAGAAGTGCCACTTGCCCAGACGCTCGTCCATCATGCGGCCGGTCATCTTCGGGAACCAGAAGTAGATGCCCGCGAAGGTGGCGAACACGATGGTGCCGAAGAGCACGTAGTGGAAGTGCGCCACCACGAAGTAGGTGTCGGACACGTGGAAGTCCAGCGGCGGGGAGGCCAGGATGACGCCCGACAGACCACCGAAGAGGAAGGTCACCAGGAAGCCGACCGACCAGAGCATCGGGGTCTCGAAGGTGAGCTGACCGCGCCACATGGTGCCGATCCAGTTGAAGAACTTCACACCGGTCGGGACCGCGATGAGGAAGGTCATGAACGAGAAGTACGGCAGCAGAACGGCACCGGTGGCGTACATGTGGTGCGCCCACACCGCGATCGACAGCGCCGCGATACCCAGCGTCGCGTAGACCAGGGTGGTGTAGCCGAAGATCGGCTTGCGACTGAAGACCGGGAAGATCTCCGACACGATGCCGAAGAATGGCAGCGCGATGATGTACACCTCGGGGTGGCCGAAGTACCAGAACAGGTGCTGGTAGAGCAGCACACCGCCATTGGCCGGATCGTAGATGTGGCCGCCCAGGTGGCGGTCGTAGGCCAGGCCGAACAGGGCCGCGGTCAGCAGCGGGAAGGCCAGCAGCACCAGCACCGAGGTGACGGCGATGTTCCAGGTGAAGATCGGCATCCGGAACATGGTCATGCCCGGGCAGCGCAGGCAGACCACGGTGGTGAGCATATTGACGCCACCGAGGATGGTGCCCAGACCGGAGACGGCCAGACCCAGGATCCACAGGTCACCGCCGACGCCGGGCGAGTGCACGATGTCCGAGAGCGGGGCGTAGGCGGTCCAGCCGAAGTCGGCCGCGCCGCCGGGGGTGATGAAGCCCGCGGTCGCCATGGTGCCGCCGAACAGGTACAGCCAGTAGCTGAAGGCGTTCAGACGCGGGAACGCCACATCGGGCGCGCCGATCTGCAGCGGCAGGACGATGTTGGCGAAGCCGAACACGATCGCGGTCGCATAGAACAGCAGCATGATCGTGCCGTGCATGGTGAACAGCTGGTTGAACTGTTCCGGCGACAGGAACTGCATGCCCGGGCGCGCCAGCTCGGCGCGCATCAGCAGCGCCATGATGCCGCCGACGAGGAAGAAGGACATCGCGGTCACCAAGTACATGACGCCGAGAACCTTCGGGTCCGTCGTGGTGACCATCTTGTAGATGAACGATCCCTTCGGACCTGTCCTTTGCGGATAGGGCCGAGCCGCCTCCACAAGGCTGGCTGGCCGCGGTTCTACGGCAGTCACGAAACCTCCACAGGTATGCCATCGTTCGTACGCTGCTTCCGGCGTCCGGTTCGGCACATGACGAACGACGGTTGGCTTGCGCTGTGAGAGATCGTAAACCGTGTTCCGACGGCGCTCGCCACGGGTCCTACTCTGTGTCGTATTTCGACGGTGCGGAGCGCGGCTGTAGGCTGCCCCGCATGCCGGTGCGCGAGTCCGCTTCCACCCGAAACACGTTCGCCTCCACCTTCTCCCCTATGCGGCATTTGCGCAGTGTGGGATTGGTCTCGGCCGCGACGCTGCTGACGGTGGGCCTAGCCGCGGGATGCGGTAAGACCGACGACAACTCCGCCAATATCGTCCGCACCACCACGAACATCGCGGGCGCGGGCGTGGTCGGGATCGAGCGCGACACCTCCAAGGCGTGCCCGCTGCCGAGCAGCCCGGATTCCACTTCGGGGACAAAGACTGTCAATCACGCGTCGGGCACCTCGGAGGTCCCCGCGGATCCCAAGCGCATCGTGGTGCTGTCCACCTCGGCCCTCGACGCCACCTGCGCACTGGGCCTGTGGGAGCGCGTGGTCGGCGCGACCACCGTCGCGGGACCCACGCCGCAGCCGACCTACCTGGGCACCGGCGTCACCACGATTCCCGCGGTCGGCCTCGCGGACAGCCCCGACCCGGCGAAAATCGCGGAGCTGAAGCCAGATCTGATCATCGGCCCGGCGGCCGACGGCAATCGCTACGACGCGCTGAAGGCCATCGCCCCGACCGTGTTGGTGGGTGAGGAGAACGGCTGGCAGGCCACCTTCAGCGGCTTCGCGGAGGCCATGGATCGCAAGACCGCCGCGGCCAAGGCACTCGACGACTACCGCGCCGCGGCCAAGGACACCGGCATCGCGGCCAATGCCGCGCTGTCGCAGGCCTCGGTCATTCGCTTCGACGCCAACGCGATCGCGGTGCAGGGCGGCAATTCCTTCGCCGCCCAGGTGCTCGGCGACGCGGGCGTGCAACGCCCGCAGGCGCAGCGCGGCGACTCCTTCGAAGTGACGAGTCTCTCGACCGAGTCCGAGCGCAACAAGCTCGAGGGCGATGTCATCTTCCTCATGTTCGACGGGCCCGACGGCCTGAAATACGGCAAGTCCGTTATGCGCAGCGACAATTGGAAGAAGCTCGGCGCGGTCACCGACCGCCGCGAGTTCGCCGTCGAGGACGCCATCTGGCACGGCAGCGGTGTCACCGCCGCCCGCGCCCTCCTCGACGACCTGCGCGCCAACCTCAACGGTTACGTCGGCGATTGACGCGCCCCCGCGAAAAGCGAACGGCCCCGGACGGTTTCGTCCGGGGCCGGGCTCTATGTCAGGGCGTCAGAACTCCCAGTCCTCGTCCTCGGTGTTGACGGCCTTGCCGATGACGTAGCTCGAACCCGAGCCGGAGAAGAAGTCGTGGTTCTCGTCGGCATTGGGCGAAAGGGCCGACAGGATGGCCGGATTCACGTCGCACTCGTCCTTGGGGAACAGGCCCTCGTAGCCGAGGTTCATCAACGCCTTGTTGGCGTTGTAGCGCAGGAACTTCTTGACGTCCTCGGTGAGGCCGACCTCGTCGTAGAGGTCCTGGGTGTATTCGACCTCGTTCTCGTAGAGCTCGAAGAGCAGCTCGAAGGTGTAGGACTTGAGCTCCTCGCGCTCGGCTTCGGAGACCAGCTCGAGGCCCTTCTGGTACTTGTAGCCGATGTAGTAGCCGTGCACGGCCTCGTCGCGAATGATCAGGCGGATCATGTCGGCGGTGTTGGTGAGCTTGGCCCGCGAGGACCAGTGCATGGGCAGGTAGAAGCCGGAGTAGAACAGGAACGACTCGAGCAGGGTGGAGGCGACCTTGCGCTTGAGCGGGTCCTCGCCGTTGTAGTAGTCGAGCACGATCTCGGCCTTGCGCTGCAGGTTCCGGTTCTCCTCGGACCAGCGGAAGGCCTCGTCGATCTCGCGGGTGGAGCACAGCGTGGAGAAGATCGAGCTGTAACTCTTGGCGTGCACCGACTCCATGAAGGCGATATTGGTGAGCACCGCCTCCTCGTGCGGGGTCAGCGCGTCGGGAATGAGGCTGACCGCGCCGACCGTGCCCTGAATGGTGTCGAGCAGGGTGAGGCCGGTGAAGACCCGCATGGTGAGTTGCTTCTCATTGGCGGTCAACGTGTTCCACGACGGGATGTCGTTGGAGACCGGGACCTTCTCCGGCAACCAGAAGTTGCCGGTGAGCCGATCCCAGACCTCGGCATCCTTGTCGTCCTGCACGCGGTTCCAGTTGATCGCGGTTACTCGATCGATCAGCTTCACGCCCGTTCACACACCCTTCTCGGCTCCCGACGCCCTGCGAATTGCTCTTGCCCTGAACACTACTACTGGTGGGTGACATCCTTGTGCAGCACAAGAAGTTGTGTCTTCACGTGTCTTTCGACTGTCCTGCGGGAACGCTCGAAAGGTGTGGGCAACGACGCCACCGACTGGAGAAAATTACAGCGGTGCAATCCGTCACAGCCAGCCGGGGTCCGCGCGTGTCGACCCACATTCTTTCTGAGTGGATGCCGCGTTTGCTGATCAGATGCCGAGCACCAGTTTCGCGGTCGTGAAGTAGATGACCAGACCGGTGGCGTCCACCAGCGTGGTCACCATGGGCGCGGAGATCACCGCCGGATCGATGCGCAGCTTCTTGGCCAGCAGCGGCATGGTGCCGCCGATGGTGGCCGCCCAGCCGCAAATGATGACCAGCGCGATCCCCACCACCACAGCGATTTTCGCGCCCACGAACAGCGTGCCGATCACCATGCCGACCGCGGCCAGCATGCAGCCGAGCAGCAGACCGACCCGGCATTCGCGCCAGATCACCTTGAACAGATCCGAGACGCGCACCTCCCCGACCGCCAGCGCGCGCACGCACGTGGTGGCGGCCTGGGCCCCGGCATTGCCGCCCGAACCGATCAGCAGCGGAATGAACAGCGCCAGGTGCGCGGCCTGTTCGAGGGTGGGCTCGAAGAAGTTGGTAACGGTGACCGTGAGGGTCGCGGCGACCAGCAGGAGCAGCAGCCACAGCGCGCGGTAGCGGGCGAGCTGGAAGACGCCCGCGGCCATGTAGTGGCCCTGCCACGGGGTGGTGCCCGCCTGGCGAGCCATGTCCTCGGAGTCGGCGGCCTCGATGACCTCGACGGCGTCGTCGATGGTGAGCAGCCCGACCAGTCGGTCCTCGCTGTCCACCACCGGCAGATTGATCAGGTTCGCACCCTGCATGAGCCGCGCCGCCCTCTCCGCGGAATCGGTGGCCCGCACCGAGACCGGTTCGGCGGCAACCAGTTCCGCGATCATGGCGTCCGGGGAGCCGAGCACCAGATCGCGCAGTTCGACCACGCCGATCAGCCGTCGGCCCGCGTCCACCACCGGCAGCGTGTACACCGTCTCGGCGTTCGCGCCCTTGGCACGCACGGTCTGCAGCGCCTGCGCGACCGGCAGATTGCGCGGCAGCGCAACGACTTCGGGCGTCATGTAGAAGCCGACCGAACCCTCCGGATAGCCGAGCAGGGCCGCGGTCATGCGCCGCTCGTGCGGGCTGAGCCCGGCGAGGACCTTCTTGGCGACCTTGGCCGGGGCCTCGCGCAGCATGCGGGCGCGGTCGTCGGGGTCCATCTCCTCGACCAGTTCCCGGAAGCTGTGATCGCGCAGCCCGCTCAGCATCCGCTGCTGGTCGACCGGCTCGAGCTCCTCGAAAACGTCGAGGGCGCGGTCCTTGTCGAGCAGGCGGAAGGCCATGACGGCGCTGACCGCGTCCATGCGGGCCAGTTCGTCGGCGATGAGATGGGGCGCGTGGCTGTCGAGCCACTCCACGGCGGGGGTCAGGTGGTGACAGTCGACGATGTCGCGCAGGGAATCCCGTTCGGGATCGCGCGCGGCAGCGGGGACGATGGGTGGCAGATCGGTCTGCGTCATGGCGGAACCTCGGCCGGATGGCGAGTCAAGGGTGGATGGGCACCGGGAGCACACCGCGGGGCACCGCTCCGACCACCGCCGACTGGTTACCGACGGATTCGGGGGAGGATGCCACGCGGCCTTCGACTGGGAGGTTCACCACGCATGGACCTCACCCCCCTTCGAAAGCCGCCGTCGACAGAAACAACCTCGTTCAGAATACAGAGGGTCACCTAATTACGAATGGCCGAGCCCGGTACTAACCGGTACTAACCGGTGTCGCATGCGTGACACCTGCGTGGAATGCCCTCGACCGGGCGGCCGGTTCCGTGAGAGGGTCGTGCGGACGCGATCACCGGACCGGTCGCCGCCACATCATTTTTCGATCATTTTCGGTCCAGCGGCTCGTCACAGCCGTTGGGCAAGCGTCCGATATGCCTTACTCTCTGCCTCTGTGCGTGTTTTGGTGCTAGAGGACGACCACCAGCTCTGCCGTGAGGTAACCGATGGGTTGCGCTCGGCCGGGTTCGCGGTGGACCTCGCCCAGAGCATCGCCGACGCGGATTTCAAGATCGCCATCAATCGCTACGACTGCCTGGTGGTCGATCGCGGGCTGCCCGACGGCGACGGTCTGGATCTGGTCGCGGGTGCGCGCCACGCCGGGCACACCGTGCCCGCGCTCATGCTCACCGGCCGCGACGGTCTCGACGACCGGCTGGCCGGATTCGAGTCCGGCGCGGACGATTACCTGACCAAGCCCTTCGCGCTGCCGGAGCTGGTGATGCGGGTGCGGGCGCTGTGCCGTCGCCGCGAACAGCCCACCGCCTCGCGAATCACGGTGGCGGACATCGAGATCGATCTCATGCGGCGGCGCGTCACGCGCGGCGGCATCCTGCTGGCGCTCACACCCAAGGAGTTCGCGGTGCTCGAACTCATGGCGACCCGGCGCGGCAGCGTGGTGACCCGGACCGATCTCATCGAATGCTGCTGGGACGAAATGGCCGAGCCCGCGTCGAATGTCGTCGACGCGGTGGTGGCCAAATTGCGACGCAAGCTCGGGGAGCCGAATGTGATCGAGACCGTGCGCGGTACGGGGTTCCTGATCGCCGGTGTCGTCTCGTGAGCGCGCATCGCTCCCCCGCCGTCGCCCGGTTGAAGCGGGCACGGTGGTTCATGACCGCGCTGGTCACCGTGATCACGGCGGCCGCGGTGTCGGTGTTCGGGTTCGTGGCCGCGACCATCGACGCGCACGCGCGCCAGACCCGCGCCGACGATCAGGTCGAGCGGGTGTCGGGCGGCCTGGCGCGGGCGATCCAGCACGACGACAAACAGGTGCTGGACCTGTCGACCGTGATCGACGACGAGCTGGCCAAGGGGTCGACGGCGGTCGTGGTGGTGGTGCGCAAGCCGGGTGAGCCGTGGAAGCAGGCGCACACCTATCAGCGTTCGCTCATGCCCGACGACACCCAGATCGCCACGCTGGCAACGCAGATCGAGGATCACGCGGACGGCATTCTCTACCAGGGCAATCGGTACCGCGCCACCGATATCACCGGCCGTGCGGTGACCGTCGCGGGCGTGCCGGTGTTCTGGCAGGACTGGGACAATATCGTGGTCATCCTGGCCGGGACCGAGGCCACCGCCGACGCCGGACAGCATCGAACGCTGTTGTGGGAGATGGCGATCGGCGGCAGCCTGCTGGTGCTGCTGTCCGCGGCCGCGACCTATCTACTGTCGGGGCGCAGTCAACGCCAGGCGCTGCGCATGCTCGACGAGCACGAACAGTTCCTGGGCGATGCCGCGCACGAATTGCGCACGCCGCTCACGACTTTGAAGCTGCTCACCGAATCGAAGCCGAAGCCCGAGGAGGTGCAGCAGACCCTCGCGGAGGCGCGGCGACTGGCGGATCGCATGGCGCGCTTGGTGACCGGGCTGCTGGCCCGCGCGCGCATGCAGTCCGGGATCGCCGAACCCGAGCGCACCATGCTGCGGCTGGATCAGCTCGCCGAGGCGGTGGCCGAGGAGGCCGGGGACCCGCGCATCGTGGTGACCGCCCATCCGACCGTGGTGGTCGGCGATCCGCAGCTGCTGAGCCTGGCCATCCGGAACATGTTGGAGAACGGCCTGACTCACGGCGCGGTGAACCGGGCCGCGCCCGTCGAGGTGCATGTGGCCGAGGGCCGGGTCAGCATTCGCGATCACGGGCCGGGCGTGGACCCGGTCATGTCCGCCAGCCCCTTCAATCGCGGGGCCGCCGGACGCACCGGCCGCAATGGCATCGGCCTGGCCCTGGTCGCCTGGGTCGCCCAGGCCCACGGCGGCAACGCCTCCATCGAACCCGCGGTGGGCGGCGGCACCATCGCCACCCTGTGGCTGCCCCCGGCCGACATCACCGTCGGGACACCGGCCAACGCCCAGCGCTGATTCGGTTGGCGCTGATTCAGTTGGCGTCCAGGGGTTTCCGACCGCTGATCGGACCCCAGACCCCGATCAGCACGACCATCACCAGCAGGGCCACGGTGATGACGGTGAACACCGCCCCCGGCCCGCGATGGTCGAGCAGTGGCAGCAGCAGAAACGGCTGAATCGCCGTGGACAGCTTGGACAGCGAATAGGTCATGCCCGAGGCCGTGCCGCGCACGCTGGTCGGGAAGGACTCCGGCAGATAGGTGTGGATGGCGTCGGAGAACACATTGCTGGCCAGCGTGAACAGCCCGCCGGACACCAGGATCAGCGGCACGGCGGTGGCGAAACCGAAGACCAGACCGAACACCGCCATGAGCGCGGCGCTGCCCATCACCAGGTACTTGCGTTCGACGCGCTCCATGAGCGGGATGGCGATCAGCGAGCCGAGCGGATAGCCGAGGTAGGTGATGGCCAGATAGCCGAGGGAGTTCACCACCGTGAATCCCTTGTGCTGCAACACCAGGACGGCCAGGGTGCCGAAACCGTAGTAGCCGAAGACCTGCAGGATCATGACCGCCGAGAACAGCGTGGTGCGCCCGCGGAAGGGCCGCCGCAGAATCTCGGTGAACGGCACCCGCTCTCGCGTGCGCCCGGTCTCCGAGTTCCGCCCCGCCTCCCAGTGCGGCGACTCCGGCATGTGGCGGCGCGCCACGAACACCAGGGCCGCGCCCAGACCGCCGAGCACGAACAGCCAGCGCCAGCCCTCGATGCCGAAGGGCCGCAGCGGAACCAGCCAGCGGGCCAGGAATCCGACGGTCGGCACGGCGAGGAATCCAATGGTGTAGGCGATGGCGATCATGCGCCCGCGCACCCGGGCGGGCATTGTCTCGGATAGGTAGGTGTCGGACACCGTCATCTCCGCGCCGATGCCCAGCCCGGCCAGTACGCGGGTCGCCATGAGGAACCACACGTTCGGGCTGAACGCCCCGAGCAGGGTGAAGCCCGCGTACAGGCCGATGTTCACCATGAACATGCGTCGCCGCCCGAAGACGTCGGACAGCCGCCCGATCACCAACGCACCGAGGAACTGTCCGGCGAACGCCGAGGCCAGAATGCCGCTGAGCTGATACGTGGACAGGTGCAGTTGCTGCTTCAGCACGCCGGTGATGGTTCCGGCCAGGAACAGCTCGTACAGGTCGAAGAACAAACCCATCCCGACCAGCGCGACCAACCTGTAATGCACCGGCCCCAGAGGCTGTTCGTCCAGCCTGACGGTCCGCGTCTGACTGGCGTCACCGAATGTCGTCATCGATCACACATAGCACTGCCGCCGCGCGCGAGGCCATGGTTGCGTTCACGATAGGGCGGTGGAGATCGTGAGACCCGGGTTGGCGTCGTTGACCATCGTGCGGCACGGGGAGAGTGTGGCCAATCGGGCGCGGGTGGCGGCCGAGGGGTCGGATGTCGAGATGTTTCGGGCCGCACCGCGGGACGCGGATTCGCCGCTGTCGGAGGTGGGGCGGGGGCAGGCGGAGGCACTCGGGAAGCGGCTCGCGGCCGAGGGTTATCCGTTCGATCTGGTGCTGTCCTCGCCGTATGTCCGGGCCCGGGAGACGGCGCGCATCGCCCTCGAATTCCTGGAGTGTTCGCCGCCGCGCCTCGATGAGCGGTTGCGCGATCGGGAGACCGGAATCCTGTTCGGCCTCACCGAAACCGGGATTCGGCGGCGGCATCCGGTCGAGTACGCCGAGCAACAGCGCCTGGGCGGGTTCTACTACCGTCCGCCCGGCGGCGAGTCCTGGCCCGACGTCGCCTTGCGCCTGCGCAGCGTGCTGCGCGAATTGGACGGCCACGTCCTGGTTTTCGCGCACGACATCGTCATCGTGTTGACCCGCTACATCTTCGGCGACCTGGACGAGGCCGAACTGTCCGCGCAGACCGCCGCCCAGGTCCGCAACGCCTCCATAACCCGATGGGAGCGAGACGATTCCGGGTTGCGGCTGAGCATGTACAACGACGCCGCCCACCTGGGCTAGCGGCTAGCGCGGACGCGTCGGATCCACCGAGCCCAGCCGCCATTCCGCGCCCGCGGGCCAGTCGGTGCCGCGCGGCGGCCGCGGATCGTATTGGATGCCGCGGCGCACCCAGCGGGCGCGCTCGTCCCCGGCCAGGCGCTGGACCAGGTAGAGCGCCATATCGGTGCCGGCGGAGACGCCCGAGGAGGTGACGATGTCGCCGGAGTCCACGTAGCGGGCGTCGCGGTCGACGGCGATGGTCGGGTCGAGGTCGGCGAGGGCGTCGAGCGACCACCAATGCGTCGTGGCCGGGCGGTGCTGCAGCAGACCGGCGGCGGCCAGCACCAGCGCACCCGTGCAGACGCTGGTGATCAGCGGCACCCGATCGCGTTGCGCGCGAACCCAATCCAGCATCTGGCTGTCGTGCACCAGCGGGCGGGTGCCCTGTCCACCCGGGAAGACAAGAACATCCACGGCGGGCGCGGTGTCGAAGGAATGGTCCGGTGTCACTTTCAGGCCCTTGGCGCACTCCACGATGGCGCCGGTGCGGGAGAGGGTGAACGCCTGCCAGCCGTCCTCGGGCACCATGCGCGTCCAGAAGGACAGCACTTCCCAGGGCCCGACGAAGTCGAGTTCCTCGACCCCGTCGAACAGAACGATCCCGATCCCGCGCGTCGTCTCGGCCATGCTGTGATGCTTCCATCCGGTAGCTGTCGGTTGTCATTCGGGGCCCACCTGGCACATGTGAGAAGTCACAAGTTCGGCGGAATCGCATTACTGTGCTTCACAGGAGGAATCGAAGCGGCCGCTCGAATATGCGGCATGCGTTAGCGTTTCAAGTCCCGGAAGGGGCACGAGCCGGGGGTCGAAGGGAGTCACGGATGTCCGTGGGAATTCCGGCCCGGGCGGGGCTCACCGTCTCCGGCAGCCCGATATCGTCGCCGCTCAAGGATGTGCGCGGGCTCGCGCAGCATATGGTGGGGCATTTCGTCGAGACCGTCGCGCCCTGCGGGACGCTGCCGGGGGACGCGATTCACGGCGACGTCACGGCCATTACCCGCATATGCCTGGAATTGGCCGTCGGGATGCTGGACGGTCGCGATATTCCGGAGAAGACCAAACGCCTCGAGGAGGCCGCCGCGCAGTGGGCGCGCGAGGGCATACCCATCGACACCATCCACCACGCCATCCACGAGGGCTTCAAGATCGGCTCGGAACTGGTGATGGCCAATGCCATGTCCCGCCACCTGCGCCAGGAGGGCGTCGACGGCGACGCGACACTCGTGATCGCCGCCGCCGATATGGACAACATCATGGACGGGGCCAAGCTCGTGGTCGAGCTGCTGGACCGCATGACCTCCGCGGTGGCCATGGCCTACGTGCGCGAACTGCGGTCGGTGGTGAGCGAACACCACACCGCCGTCCACACCCTGACCTCGGCGCTGCTGGGCGGGCACAGCACCTCCACCATGGCCCGCGAATGCGGCATCGAGATCGCCGAGACGTATCACGTCCTGGCGCTTGCCATCCCGGAGCATCCCGAGGAGCACTCCCCCACCGTCGACGGCGCGGTGGTGGCGCGGCGCAAGCTGCGGCGCGTGCAGGCCGAGCTGGCCACGCGGTATCCCGACAAGGTGCTGTCGCTGTTGAGCGTGGACGGCGGGACGCTGCTGGTGCCGGTCACCGAGCTGGTGGACGAACAGCTCGACGAGTTGATCGAACAGCTGTCGCGAGCGGCCCGGGTGCCGATCACCGCGACGCTGGTTTCCGCCCCGCCGCAACAGATTCCGGACGCCGCGGACCAGGCGCACGAACTGCTGGACATCGTGCACCGACTACGACTGGTCCGCGGGCTGTTCCGCTTCGACGAGCTGGCGCTGGAGTACCAGCTCACCCGGCCCGGGCCGGGACGCGACCATTTGGGTTCGCTGCTCGATCCGCTCGATGAGCACCCCGAGCTGTTGGAGACCCTGCAGTCGCACATCAGCAACAACCTGAACCGGCAGCGCACGGCGCGAATGCTGCACGTGCACACCAATACCGTGGACTATCGACTCAAACGGATCGGACAGCTGACCGGCTTCGACCCCACCCAGGCGTCGGGGCTCTGGTATCTGCGGTCGGCACTGGTGGCACGGACCTACCAGGCCGGGTAATCGACCGAAAGTCGTTGATCCGCCGCATGATTCAGCAGTTCGTCGGCGCTGCCTCGCCACGCATGCGGGCATCGAGCCAGTTGAGCACGGACGGCAGGCCGAGCACGGCGGCCGTGAGGTGGTCGGGCACCGGCTCCTGCTCGCTCCACACCGGCGTGCCCGCCGCGCAGTAGCGGTGGATCGTGTCCACGATGGCGTCCACCGGCACCAGTCCGTCGATGGGTGAATGCCATTCGAACACCGGCATATTCGGGACGCCGGAATACAGCTGGAGGCTGTTGTCCTCCACCACCGAGCGGGCCACGGGGTCATCGGTCATGACCGTGGTCTTGGCGATGTCCAGCGCGCCCACGCCCGCACCCGCCGCCAGAATGTCGTTGGTACAGCTGTTGAGCAGCTTGTCGCGGATGGCCAGGCCACTGGCATTGAGCTGGTCGGTGATCGGAAAACGGTCCGGGTACTCGCGTTCGAGGCCCAGGCCCGCGGCGAGCGCCAGCCCGAACACCGGATGCCGGTTCATGCCCAGGGTTTCCAGCATGGAGACCAGGTTCATCGGCACCCCGCCCATGGCCGCGCCCGCGAGGTGCAGCTCGGGGGCGTAGGTGGGTGCGAGCGCCGCGGCCCAGGCGGTCGCCATGCCGCCGCCCGAGTATCCGGCCATCGCGACCGGGCTGTGCTCGACCTTCAGATCGGCGACGTGCTGGACGGCGCGAATGCCGTCGAGGGTGATCTGCCCGCCCAGTTTGGCCGCGCCATAGGCGAATCGGGGGCCGAGATGGTCGGGCAGGGCCATGCTCCAGCCGCGCTGCAGCAGGACGTTCCAGGCCGGGGCCTCGCGGACCATGAGGTTGGGGTCGGTGGTGTAGAGCACCCGCGAGACCGCGCACTGCGAGCCCAGGCCGTTGATGATCTGCTGCAGCGACAGCAGCGGGGCGTCCGGGCGGCGATCGTGCGGGGACAGGACCGTGGTGGTCGCCGCGATCGGCTTGCCCTCGGAGTCGGTGGAGCGGAACTTGATCAGCGTGACATCGGTGTTCGGGAAGATCGACAGCGCGGGCTGCGCGCGCACGGCCAGCACGTCGCCGGGTTGATGGGCGGCGAGGTCGGCGGGCGCGGCGTAGAAGGGGTCCGGATCCGGTGTGGGGAGCAGCGGTTGTGCGGCCGCCGATCCCGCGGCGATGGTGAACAGCATCGCGCCGATGACCGCGACGGGCACACGAATCCTCATGCCGGGCAGCGTAGAAAGCGCAGTGGGGCCGGACGAGAGCGACGCGCGAACATTCCGAACAATCACAATCGGTACGTGGGCGGATTGTGAGGGTTGTCAGGCGTCGGTCGGCTCGGCCGTCGCCCGAATCGTTTGAGGCATAACCTTTTCTGTTCCGACGAGTAACAACAAAACTCGCACGGCGCTTGTGAGATCTCCAAGCCGGTTTCTGAACACGTTCTCGCCCAGTTCGATCCGGTTACCGTCGGGTACAGAGATGCACGGTCGCCACAGCCGTCGGGCGTGCGTCTCCCACAACTCTAGGAGCAACGCATGACCGGCATCACCGAGGGCAAGGTCTTGTTCGACAGCGCGGGGGAGGCGCTCACGCACCGGGTCACCGTGTATCTCGGCGGGCCGGAGGACGGGGCGGAGCTCACCATGGAATACGCGGCGACCTGGCGGGAGGCGTCGGATTTCACGGTGGCGGCGGTACACGCCGGGCTGGCCGTGACGGTGGACGGGCGAATTCGGCCGGGACTGCGCCGACTACCGCGCTATGGCTTCCGGCATTGAGATAGGTTCGGCCGCAGCAATTTTCGGGCGATGCCGTCATCGCCCGAATGCGGTGGCGAGGGTGTCCCAGGCCGGGCCGAGCTGGGCGGAGAAGTCCTCCCAGGCGTGAATACCGGTGGGCTCGTAGTGCACCGTGGCGGGTATTCCCAAGTCGCTCAGGCGCTTCGCGAAGCGCTCGGTGCAGAACCGCGCCCCGGCCTCCAAAGGCACACCGCCACCGGCGGATTGGAGGGCGGCGACAACATCCGGAGATCGCAGCACCTCCGTCAGATCGGCCGCGCCGGGGACGCCGGAGGCGGCGGACAGATAGATCACGGTGCCGCGCAGGGCCTCCGCGCCCACCGTGCTGTCGTGGGTGAGCCAGTCGAAAGTGCCCGGCGGGCCCCACATCTTGACCACATTGCCGCCGCGCGAGGCCACGGTGAGGGCGGTGATCGCGCTGCCGGTGCCGTCCACGGTCGAATAACAGCCGCTCAGTCCGGCGACGGCCCGATACAGACCCGGGTGACGGTGGGCCAGCATCATCGCCCCCTGGGCGCCCATGGAGACTCCCGCGATGGCCCGTTGGCCGTCCGAATGGAGATACGGCTCGATGGCACCGGGCAATTCGCTGGTCAGGAAGGTGTCCCAGCGGTTCCAGCCGAGAGCGGCGTCCGGGTGTTCCCAGTCGGTGTACATGCTGCCGGTGGCCCCGGCAGGAAAGACGACGTCGACGGGTTTGTCGGCGAAGAAGTCGGCGGCGTGGCCCTTGGTCAGCCAGTCCGAGACGCCCTCGGCGTCGACACCGTCCAGGAGATAGAGGGTCGGGCGCGGGCCGCTACCCGAGCCGTGCAGCACGTCCAGGGTGACGGTACGACCCATGGCCGCCGACTCCACCTCCACGCGCTCCCAGCGCGGCCCGATCTGGTCGGAATGAACAACGCTCGTGCGCGGTGGAATTCGATCCGCCTCCGCATTCATCGGCAGGTTCGCGAGCAGCGCCAGCGCGGCCGCGATCACCGCCCCTGAACGCCATGTCCTTTTGTCCGACAATGCGACTCCTGACGCCGGGCACAAATATCCGAAGAACCCGCCGAGCGGCTGCGAGGTATCCGTTCGGCGGGTGTCTTCATCTGATGGGAATGCAGTGCTGTCCGCACCGGCCTAGTGTGAATAGAACAAACGTCCTCGGCATGCGGGGCAGGAGAGGACTCGGACTCACCTCCACAATGTGTGTCCCAGTGGGTTTTCCGGCGTTCGGATCGGCCGCGCAATTTCTTCGATCCGATATCCGAACACCGCGAGCGTAACCAGTTCGTGATGTCGGCCGACAGGGTCCGAAGCAGCTTCTGGAGAGTTCACAATCGCGGGCGGGCGGGCGTGGGACCGACCACAGCAGCGAATACGCGGGAGCCGCCGTCCGGCCGTCAATCCCCCGAAACGCGCTGTCAACCAATCGTTTTCCTCGCGAAAATTACGTTGACCAGGACATTTAGCGGCGTTTCGGTTGAGATCGAAGCCTTTGGCCTAGACCAACCAACGTCGGGTGCTGGCAACCGATTCGGTGCGATCGAGAGCAACGTCCCCGCGCACCCAACCCATCGCACCGGGCATCTCCGGCGGTCGCCGTTCGGTTTTGTGGGGCCT
The DNA here is from genome assembly GCF_035818515.1 of Nocardia sp. CDC153. Taxonomy (NCBI): domain Bacteria; kingdom Bacillati; phylum Actinomycetota; class Actinomycetes; order Mycobacteriales; family Nocardiaceae; genus Nocardia; species Nocardia sp. CDC153. The sequence goes on from NZ_JAYKYU010000002.1 coordinate 1,762,639, forward strand.
CACAATCGGCCTCTGCGTGGTGCAGCTAATCCGAGACCTCTCCCGAGGCACGGCCTCGACCCTCACCCTTCGGGAATTCGGCGTTGTTGTCGGCGCATTGCTCAGTTAATTGGTTGTGCGCCTGAGTAATTCGATTGGGATGTCTCGAAATATGTTGGAATACCGGACAATTCGGATTCCATTTCGGGTGTGATGGGCGTAAAATTGGGGTATGACCTGGGGTGGAGCGGTTTCCGAGAGCATCACGATCGCGCAAGCGGTCGCGATGCTCTCGGCCGCGACCGACGCCCTGCTCGCGAATTCGCTCGACGGTGTCAGCGATGACGAATTCATTGCGGTGAT
>NZ_JAYKYU010000003.1:0-1278891 GCF_035818515.1 Nocardia sp. CDC153
CACCCACGTGTTACTCACCCGTTCGCCGCTCGTGTACCCCGAAGGGCCTTACCGCTCGACTTGCATGTGTTAAGCACGCCGCCAGCGTTCGTCCTGAGCCAGGATCAAACTCTCCGTTGAAGACTCTAGATTTACCCCGAAGGGCGAATCAGAAGTATCTCGAACCAGAGTCCGAAAACCTAGCAAAACAATCGCCAGCCGGAAATTAGCTGACTTAAATGTCCGACCCCAACACGGGGGGCTGAGGCCGGAACCAAATAAAATATTTGGCACTGACATTCATCGACACACTATTGAGTTCTCAAAGAACACACGCACAAACGATCTCCCGGGCGCTATGTCCCGCTCGATCGTGAGGCAACTTTTCAAGCTTAGCCCCAGCCGCACGGCAGAACCAAATCCGCTGGTTGGTGGGAGCTAGTGTGATCATCAGGCGAAGCTCGTCTCACCGGAGTCGGTGTCCGTGTCGCTCTGACCTGGAATAAGTTACGTGTTGGTTGTTCGCATGTCAAATCGCCTGTTCAGGACGGGTTTTCGCGAACACGCCCCGACACCGGCCGTTCAGTCGGTGGTTCCGACCCGTTCGATCTCGGCCCCGAGCCCACGCAGGTTCTCCACGAAATCCGGGTAGCCACGGTCGATATGGAAGACGTCGTGCACTTCGGTGACACCGTCGGCGACCAGACCCGCGAGCACCAGACCCGCGCCCGCGCGAATGTCGGAGGACCACACCGGTGCGGAGGACAGGCGCGGAATCCCGCGCACCACAGCGTGATGCCCGTCGGTGCGGGCATCCGCGCCCAGGCGGATCATCTCCTCGACGAAGCGGAAGCGCGCTTCGAAGATGTTCTCGGTGATCATCGAGGTGCCGTCGGCGATCGCGGCCAGGCCGATGGCCATGGGCTGCAGATCGGTGGGGAAGCCCGGGAACGGCAGGGTCGAGAAGTTCACGGCGCGCGGGCGATCCGCCTGCACCACACGAAAACCGTCCGGTTCGAACGAGATTCGCGCCCCCGCGGAGCGCAGCTTGTCCAGCACCAGCGACAGGTGCTTGGGGTTGATGCCCGTCACCCGCACGTCACCGGTGGTCATGGCGGCGGCGATGCCCCACGTCGCGGCGACGATGCGATCGCCGATCACCCGGTGGGTGGTGGGGGCGAGCTTGTCCACGCCCTCGATGGTCAACACCGAGGTGCCCGCGCCGGAGATCTTCGCGCCCATCCGCACCAGCATGTTGCACAGGTCCACGATCTCCGGTTCGCGCGCGGCATTGTCGATGACGGTCTCACCGTCGGCGAGCACCGCGGCCATCAGAATGTTCTCGGTCGCGCCGACCGACGGGAAGTCCAGGCGGATCCGCGCGCCCTGCAGTTCCTCGGCGCGCGCCACCAGGCAGCCGTGCTCGATCTCGGAGGTCGCGCCGAGCAGTCGCAATCCCTGCTGGTGCATGTCCAGCGGACGCGAACCGATGGCGTCACCGCCGGGCAACGCCACGACCGCCCGCTTGCACCGCGCCATGAGCGGACCCAGCACACACACCGAGGCCCGGAACTGGGTGACGGCCGGGAAGTCCGCGTGGTACTTCGGCTCCGGCGGCGTCGCGATGGTGACCGTGCCACCGTCGATCGCGACATCGCAGCCCAGGCCCCGCAGGACCTCGGCCATCAGCGGCACATCCAGGATGTCCGGGCAGTTCGTGATGGTGGTCGTACCCTCGGCCAGCAACGCGGCGGCCATCAGCTTGAGGACGCTGTTCTTCGCGCCGCCCACCGCGACCTCACCGACGAGCCTGCTGCCCCCGGTCACCAGAAACCGTTCACTCACGGGGGTCAGCCTAGTGGTCGGATCCCGTACCCGTGGCCTCTCCGCCCGGCCGCCAGAGTATGTCGCCATCGGGATTGGCCACGCGGCTCAGAATGAACAGCAGGTCGGACAGTCGGTTGAGGTATTTCGCGGGCAACACACTCGTGTCCTCCGCGTGCGCGTCGACGGCGGCCCAGGCCGACCGCTCGGCGCGTCGTGCGACGGTGCGGGCCGTGTGCAGCAGCGCGGCCAGGGGTGTGCCGCCGGGCAGAATGAACGAATTCAACGGTGCCAGAGGCTCATTGAACTCATCGCACCACTTCTCGAGGCGGTCGATATAGGCCTGGGTGATGCGCAGCGGCGGGTACTTGGGGTCGGCCACCACGGGGGTGGAGAGGTCCGCGCCGGCGTCGAAAAGATCGTTCTGTATGGAACGCAGCACACCGAGCATTCGCTCGTCCGGCTGCCCGAGCGCGATGGCCACCCCGAGTGCCGCATTGGTTTCGTCACAGTCGGCATAGGCGATCAGCCGCGGATCGGTCTTGGCCACCCGGGAGAAGTCACTCAAACCGGTCGTCCCGTCATCGCCGGTCCGGGTGTAAATCCGAGTCAAGTGCACGCTCACTGTTCCGCCTCTCCGCGCCTTTTGCCGATCGGTAAGTGTCAACCTAGTCGCGTCGCGGACCGGCGGACGAGCGGCCGGCTGCGTTCTGGACGTCCCCGGTGAGTTACCCCCACCGCCACGAAACCAGTTGTCACGCTGGCATACGCCGCTTACCCGGCGCGGCGGCGGCGAATACGCTCGGACGGGCGGGATTCCACCCAGGAGAGGAAGGCGGCCATGGCACCGCGGTCGAGGGCCAGCTCGTAGCTGCCGTCACCGTCGGAGCACATGACGATGACCTCGTCGGTCATGATGTCGTACTCGTCGCCCTGCGGAGAACGCCGCGGGCCGATCTCGATGGCGAGGCGGCGCATGGTCGAGTCCGGGCCGAGCTTCAGGCTGGAGAGTTTGTAGAAGAGGAGCGTGTCCTCGTCATAGCGAATGAGGCCGTGCCGCCAACCCCCGCCGTGCCCGCGCGCGGGCAGCACCCGCAGCAATGCGGCGGTGCCGCCGCGGCGCAACATGATCAGGCGATAGGTCGAGACCAGGGCCAGGGCGACGAGCAGCAACACCAGAATGATCAGAAGCCACATCCCGGTTTGCAATGCCGCTCCGTCCCTTCACATCCGCGTTGCTGTCGATCACGAACCGGCCGGTGGCCGGGCCCCGCTTTCGGTCGATACTAGCGACCCGGGAAAGGCGGAGTCCGGCCATCCACCGAATGTGACGAATGCGCTGTTCAGCGGGGTGCGGAAGATATATCAGCCCATGCTGAAAGGCTCACCGTAGAGCACGAGGTTGCCGATGAAGGTCGGGGTGTCCACCTCGGCCGCCACGAACGAGCGCGCCTGTGCGTAACCGCCGCAACCATTCACCTCGAAAGCCTCGTCCTGCCAACTGACGCTGGCATGCGGACCGGAGACCTTGTTGTAGCGCTTGTGCGACTCCTGGCCGTAGTCGTCGGGCTTCTCCAGATCCAGCATGAGCCGCGAGACCGCCTGCCCGGGTCCGAGTGTGATGCCCTCGGACAGGGATTGGGTGGCGGAAAGACCGCCGAATGGATTCTGCGAAGTCGCCTTGGTGGGGTCGTTCGTCACCCCGCCGCTCGTACCGTTGTTGATTCCGCCGCTGATGTCCACCTGGCAGCCGACGATATAGCCGGGACTGATCTTGATCTGGATCTGATCGCTCCCGGCGCTCGGGCCGTCGAGGTCCACACTGGCCACCGCGGTGGTCCAGACATTGCGATGCGCCGGGGTGTCGCCCATGGATCCGCTGATCTTCGCGGACTCACCGGTAATGCGAACCGTCATGGTGGTGCCATCGGCGAGCGTGCGGGTAATCGACCCGCCGGGCAGCGGAATGAAGGTGTCGGCATGCGCGGGTCCGGCCGCGCCCAGCCCGAGCACCACCGCCGCGGCCGACGCCACTCCGAACACCCTGCCACCCCGAACGCAAATTGCCTTGTCGTACATGCGATCCCTTCCGTCGGAGTGGTCTCGTCAGCCGATGCTGAACGGCTGGCCGTAGAGGGTGACCTTGTGGTAGTCCGCGCCGATGATCTCGACCACGGAGACCTGACGGGCCTGGGCGTAACCACCGCAACCCTGAATCTCCATTGGAATGTCCTGGTAGTTGATGGTGTAGCTGCCGCTCTTGGTCAACTCGATGTTGTTGATGGCCATCCACAGCACCTGACCGGGCGAGAGCGGGAAGCTGAATCCACCCGAGAGACTGGGCGTGGCGCTGATCGCGAACGTCGAGTTCGCGCTGACCACACCCAGATTCACCTGGCATCCGACGATGTATCCGGTGGTGAGGTTGGACGATCCGTGGGTACCCGAATTGTTGGTTCCGGGATAGTTCTTCGGGCCGTTGTTGGGACCGACGGTCCCGTCCGGTGTGTCCACCTCGGCGATGACATTGCCCGACACCCACGAGGTACGCCCCGCGCCATTGGCCGCAAGTGACGGCGAAATGATCGCGCGCTCACCGAGACTGGTGATTTTCACGCCCGGGCCCTCGATGTGCCCGTCGGGGAGCGGCACGGTGACATCCGCGTTGGCGGCTCCCGGTGAGAAGAATCCGAGGGCGACCGCGACCACTGCGACGGCCACCCCCCACTTGCCATAACGAAGCCCGCTCATCAACCCCTCGCTCATCGCTGGAGAAAAAAGCTGAAAATGCTGGAATAGCCGAGGCTTTGCCGTATGGGTTGGATCACATCCATGAACCGGCGAATGCATTCAACCACATGTCCACCCGAAGCCCCACTCAGCGGGATCCGACATGGCCGAAATCTAGAACAGGTTCTTATGCTCCGGACAATTCGGAAGTGTTGGAGGAGATTCCGTGCAAATTACCGCCGCAGTCGCCCGGGGGGCGGACAAACCGTTCTCGCTGGAGAGGTTGGATCTGGAGGACCCGCGCCCAGGTGAGGTGCTGGTACGCATCGTCGCGAGCGGCGTGTGCCACACCGATCTGGTCACCAAGGGTCTGTTCCCGCCGGAGTTGCCGATCGTGCTCGGGCACGAGGGCGCGGGCATTGTCGAGCGGATTGGCTCGGAGGTAACCGGCATCGAAGTCGGCGACCATGTGCTACTCACCTATGCCAGTTGCGGCACGTGTTCGCGCTGTCTGAACGGACTTCCGCCGTATTGCGAGAATTTCGTCATTCTCAATACCTCGGGCGGTCGATCGGATTTCACCTCGCCGCTGAGCCGCGATGGCGAGCGCGTGATGGGCGCGTTCTTCGGGCAGTCGAGTTTCGCCACCCACGCGCTGGTGCCCGCGCGCTGCGTCGTGGTGGTCGACGAGAGCGTCGATCTGGTGGCCACCGCCCCCTTCGGCTGCGGCGTGCAGACCGGCGCGGGCGCGGTCGCCAATGTCATGAAGCCGGGTCCGAACGACTCCATCGCCATCTTCGGCGTCGGCGGCGTGGGCATGGCCGCGCTCATGGCGGCCCGGGCGATCGGCGCGGGAACCATTGTGGCCATTGACCTTTCCGCGGAGCGGCTGGCCGTGGCCAAGGAACTGGGCACGGACGTCACCATCGACGGCGCGACCGAGGACGTGGTCGCCCAGGTCGTCGCGGCCACCGAGGGCGGTGCGAACTTCGCGCTCGACACCACCGCGCTGAACCCCGTCATCGCCAAGGGTTTGGAGGCGCTCGCACCCATGGGCACGCTGGTGCTCGTCGGCCTCGGCGAGGCCAGCATGGACCTGGAGATCGGCCATCTCACCGGCAATGGCAAGGCCGTTCGCGGCTGCATCGAGGGCAGCGGGGACCCGCAGCAGTTCATTCCGCGATTGCTGCGGTGGCATGCCGAGGGCAAATTCCCGATCGAGAAGATCAGCAAGACCTACGCATTCGCCGATATCGACACCGCGGTGGCCGACGCGCATCACGGCGGCACGATCAAACCCATCCTGACCTTCGAATAATTCACCCAGGAAACGAGCGCGCGAAAAGAGCGGCGGCCCCAGGGGATTCCCTGGGACCGCCGCTCTTCGCTTGGGTTCCGAAGACTACGTCACGCCGCTCAGGCGTGCGCCGCCTTCTCGAGCGCCCGCAGCTGGCCCTGAGCCTTGGCCAGCGCGGCCGGGCTCGCATCCGCATCGGCGACGACGGCCTTGGCGGCCGCCTCGTCGATGTCGAACGAGAACTCGGCGGATTCGGCCAGCACGCGCACCGAAGTGGCGGTGACGGAGAAGAATCCGCCGTGCACGGCCGCGACGATGCGCTCGTCGGAGTCCGACACGATGGTCACGGTGCCGCCCTCGACGAGCTGCCCGAGCAGCGGCTCGTGCCCGGCGAGGATGCCGATCTCACCTTCGGTGGTCTGGGCCGAGACGAACTTCGCCCGGCCCGACCACACCAGCCGCTCGACGGCGACCAGATCAACGGACATATCTGCCATGGGTGACTACTTCCCGGCGATCTTCTTCGCGGCCGCCTCGACGTCGTCCAGGCCACCGCAGGAGTTGAACGCCTGCTCGGGCAGGTGGTCGAACTCGCCCTTGCAGACGCGATCGAAGTCGTCGATGGTCTGCTCCAGCGGCACGACCGAACCCGGCTGACCGGTGAACTTCTCGGCCACGATGAAGTTCTGGCCGAGGAACTTCTCCAGACGACGGGCGCGGCCGACGAGGACCTTGTCCTCTTCGGAGAGCTCGTCCATGCCGAGGATGGCGATGATGTCCTGAAGTTCCTTGTACTTCTGCAGGATTCGCTTGACCTCGTTGGCCACCCGGAAGTGCCGCTCGCCGACGATCGAGGCCTCGAGGATGCGCGAGGTCGACGACAGCGGGTCGACGGCCGGGTAGATGCCCTTCTGCGAAATCGGACGCGAGAGCTCGGTGGTGGCGTCCAGGTGCGCGAAGGTGGTGGCCGGCGCGGGGTCGGTGTAGTCGTCCGCGGGCACGTAGATCGCCTGCATGGAGGTGATCGAGCGGCCACGGGTCGAGGTGATGCGCTCCTGCAGCTGACCCATCTCGTCCGCCAGGGTCGGCTGGTAACCGACGGCCGAGGGCATGCGACCCAGCAGGGTCGAGACCTCGGAACCGGCCTGGGTGAACCGGAAGATGTTGTCGATGAACAGCAGCACGTCCTGGTTCTGGACGTCGCGGAAGTACTCGGCCATGGTCAGGGCCGAGAGGGCGACGCGCATACGCGTGCCCGGCGGCTCGTCCATCTGGCCGAAGACGAGGGCGGTGTCCTGAAGGACGCCCATCTCTTCCATTTCCAGGTGCAGGTCGGTGCCCTCACGGGTGCGCTCACCGACGCCCGCGAACACGGAGGTGCCGGAGAACTCACGCGCGATACGGGTGATCATCTCCTGGATCAGAACGGTCTTGCCGACACCGGCGCCACCGAACAGACCGATCTTGCCGCCCTTCACGTACGGGGTCAGCAGGTCGATGACCTTGATGCCGGTCTCGAGGATCTCGGTCTTGCCCTCGAGCTGGTCGAAGGCGGGCGGCTGGCGGTGGATGCCCCACTGCTCGCCGTCGCGGCCCAGACCCGGGGTGTCGAGGCAGTCGCCGAGGGCGTTGAACACGTGGCCCTTGACGACGTCACCGACGGGCACCGAGATCGGCTTGCCGGTGTCGCGCACCTCGGCGCCACGGATCAGACCGTCGGTCGGCTGCATCGAGATGGTGCGAACGATGTTGTCGCCCAGGTGCTGCGCGACCTCGAGGGTCAGGGTCTTGGCCACGGACGCGAGCGCGATGTCCACGTTCAGGGCGTTGTACAGGTCAGGGATCGAACCGCGCGGGAACTCGACGTCCACGACGGGTCCGATGACGCGGGCGACACGGCCTGTGCCGACCCGAGTTTCAGTAGCTGCGGTCATTGGTTCTCTTCCTGGGCCTTAGTCGCGGTCCGAGCTCGCCGCCAGTGCATTGGCACCACCGACGATTTCCGTGATTTCCTGCGTAATCTGCGCCTGGCGCAACGAGTTCGCGGTCCGGGTCAACGAATTGACCAGGTCCGTGGCGTTATCCGTCGCGGCCTTCATGGCGGTGCGGCGCGCAGCCGACTCCGATGCCGCCGCCTCGAGCAGCGACGAGTAGATCCGAGTGTTGATGTACTTCGGCAGCAGCGCGCCCAGCAGGCGATCCGCGTCCGGCTCGAATTCGTACTGGGGCTTCAATTCCGCCGACTCGGAGTCGGTGAAGGAATCCGGACCCATGTCGAAGTTCTCGTCCACGAAGGTCACCTGGATCGGGGCCAGGCGACGCACCTCGGGCTGCTGCGACAGCATCGACACGAAACGCGTGTAGACGATGTGCAGTTCGTCGACACCGGCCATGGTGCCCGCCCCGTTCGGGGTGGCGACCTCGCCGTCGGACCCGGCCATGAACGCTTCCACCAGGTGGTTGCACGCGGCCGAGGCGTCGGCGTAGTTGGGCTGCTGCGAGAAGCCCAGCCAGGACCCGTTCACCGACCGCTTGCGGAAGGTGTAGTAGGTCAGGCCCTTCGCGCCCATCACGTAGAGCACCGGCTCCTTGCCCTCGGAACGCAGGGTGACCATGAGCTCCTCGGCGCGCTTGAGCACGTTGGAGTTGTAGCCACCGCACATGCCGCGGTCGGAGGTGATGACCAGAACCGCTGCGCGGCGCGGGTTCTCACGCTCGGTGAGCAGCGGGTGATTGAGATTCCCACTGGCGCTCGCCAATTCGGCGAGCACCTTGGTGATCTCCTCCGCGTAGGGCTTGGCCGCGGCAACTCGGGCCTGCGCCTTGCTGATTCGCGAGGTCGCGATCAGTTCCTGGGCCTTGGTGATCTTCTTGATCGAGCTCACAGAACGAATGCGGGAGCGCAATTCGCGCACGCTTGCCATTAGCGGTTCACACTCCCTTCATTCGTCGATTCGGTCAGTCGCATCGTGCTCGCTCGATTACTTCTCGACGTGCTTGCGAGTGACGGAAAGGGACTCGACCTCTTCGTGGTCCAGCTTGTCGGCCTCGGCCTCGACGACCCGCGAGCCGTCGGAGGCCAGGAAGCCCTGCTTGAACTTCTCGGTCGCGGCCTTGATGGCGTCGGCGGCCTCGCCCTCGAGCACCTTCGCGCCGCCCTGCAGGGCGTCGAAGGAGGACTGCACCGAGCTGTGCAGGTACTCGAGCAGTTCGGCGTTGAAGCGACGCACGTCGGCGACCGGGACGGAGTCGTAGTAGCCGCCGTCGACCAGGTACAGCGAAACGACCTGGTCCTCAACCGAAACCGGGGCGTACTGGTCCTGCTTGAGCAGCTCGACCCAGCGCGCGCCACGCTCCAGCTGGGCCAGCGAGGCGGCGTCCAGGTCGGAGGCGAAGGCGGAGAACGCCTCGAGCTCACGGTAGGAGGCCAGCTCCAGACGCAGCGAACCGGAGACCTTCTTCATGGCCTTGGTCTGCGCGGCGCCACCGACTCGGGAGACGGAGATACCGACGTTGATGGCCGGGCGGACACCCTTGTTGAAGAGGTCCGACTCGAGGAAGACCTGGCCGTCGGTGATGGAGATGACGTTGGTCGGGATGAACGCCGAGACGTCGTTGGCCTTGGTCTCGATGATCGGCAGACCGGTCATCGAGCCCGCGCCCAGCTCGTCGGACAGCTTCGCGCAACGCTCCAGCAGGCGCGAGTGCAGGTAGAAGACGTCACCCGGGTACGCCTCGCGGCCCGGCGGGCGGCGCAGCAGCAGCGAGATGGCGCGGTAGGCCTCGGCCTGCTTGGACAGGTCGTCGAACACGATCAGGACGTGCTTGCCCTGGTACATCCAGTGCTGGCCCAGCGCCGAACCGGTGTACGGCGCAAGCCACTTGAAGCCGGCGGAGTCGGAGGCCGGGGCCGCGACGATGGTGGTGTACTCCATCGCGCCGTGCGCCTCGAGGGCCGCCTTCACGCCCGCGATGGTGGAGCCCTTCTGGCCGATCGCGACGTAGATGCAGCGCACCTGCTTGGTCGGATCGCCGGTGGCCCAGTTGGCCTTCTGGTTGATGATCGCGTCGATGCAGACCGCGGTCTTGCCGGTCTTGCGGTCGCCGATGACCAGCTGGCGCTGGCCGCGGCCGATGGCGGTCAGGGCGTCGATGGCGGTGATGCCGGTGGCCATGGGCTCACCGACCGGCTGACGCTGCAGCACGGTGGCGGCCTGCAGCTCGAGCACGCGACGCTCGTCGGCCTCGATCTCGCCCAGGCCGTCGATCGGCGCGCCCAGCGGGTCGATGACGCGGCCGAGGAACTTGTCGCCCACGGGAACCGAGAGCACGTCGCCGGTGCGGCGGACCTGCTGGCCCTCTTCGATGGTGTCGAACTCACCCAGGATGACGGCACCGATCTCGGTGTCCTCCAGGTTCAGCGCCACGCCGAGGACGCCGCCCGGGAACTCCAGCAGCTCGTTGGCCATCGCCGAGGGCAGGCCGCTGATGTGGGCGATGCCGTCGCCGGTGTCGGTAACGACACCGACCTCTTCGATGGAGGTCTCGGGGGTGTAGCTCTGGGTGTAGCTCTCGATCGCGCTACGGATCTCATCGGGGGAGATCGTCAGCTCCGCCATGTTCTTCCTGCTCTCGCTGTGGTCTCGAATGTCGGTGTGTTGGTGCGCTTTTCGGCGTTCTGAGTCTCTTAGGCGAGAGACTGACGCAAGCGCTGCAGTCGGCCGATGGCGCTGCCGTCGATCACGTCGTCGCCCACGTGCACGACGACGCCGGCCAGCAAGGTCGGGTCCTCCTGCACATGCACGGTGATCGGCTTGTCGTAGATGCGCTGCAGCGAGGCGGCGAGGTGCTCGCGCTGCTGCGGCGTCAGGGCCACCGCGGCGCGCACGTGCGCCACGATCTGCTCCCGGAGCGACGCGGCCAGATCGGACAGCTCATCGATGGCCTGGCCGGCATCGCCCTTGTGGCGCAGCACGGACTGCTCGACCAGCTGCAGGGTGATGTCCTCGACCTTGCCCGCGAGCAGACGCTGCACCAGGGCACGCTTGGCATCCGCCGGCTTGCCGTGGTCCTGCAGCGCCTGCTCCAGGTCCGGGTTGTCATCGATGATGCGGCCCAGCCGGAACAGCTCGTCCTCGACCGCGCCGAGGCGGCCGCGGTCCTCCGCGGCGCGCAGCAGCGCTTCACGGCCGAGCAGCACCAGCGTGTCGACCAGATCGCGGGCGCGCGACCAGTCCTGGGCCACCGCGGTGGTCAGCACGGCCTGGGTGGTTCCGCTGATCTTGCCGCCGAAGACGCGTTCGGCCAGCTCGGCGCGCGCCGAACTCGACACCGACTTATCCGCGAGCGCCACACGCAGCGAACGCTGGTCGTCGAGGACGGCGACAACGGCGAACAGTTCCGACCCCGTAGTAGCCGCGACGGTGTCGCTACCGGTCAGAGCGGCCCGAAGAGCTTCCCGCGCACGGGAACTCGCCTCGCGGCTCGCTGCGTACATGCTTCCCACTTTCGCGTCGTTACCTTCCGACCCCGATGCCAGCGTTCTCGTCCAGCTCCCGCAGGAACTGATCGATGGACGCCGCCTGCTTGGCCTCGTCGGCCACCGACTGGCCGATGATCTTCTCGGCCAGGTCGACCGCGGTGCGGCCCAGTTCGGCCCGCAGCTCGGTCACGATCTGCTGGCGCTGAGCCTCCAGCTGCGAGTGACCGGCGGCCACGATGCGATCGGCCTCGGCCTGCGCATCGGAACGCATCGCCGCCAGGATCGCCGCACCCTGGGTGCGGGCCTCCTCACGGATGCGGGCAGCCTCGAGGCGAGCCTCGGCCAGCTGCTCCTGGTACTGCTGCAGGGTGGCCTGCGCCTCGGCCTGGACGGCCTCGGCCTTGGCGATACCGCCCTCGATCTTCTGGGTCCGCTCGTCGAGCACCTTGGTCAGGCGCGGGACGACGTACTTGCCGAAAACGAAGGCGATAACGATGAAGACGACCGCAGACCAGAAAATGTCATACGGCTCCGGGATGAGGGGGTTTTTGTCGGCCTCCTCAGCCGCGAGCAAGTAGGTGCTGTTCATCGTTGATTCCTAGTCTTTGGCCGGAATCAGAAAATGAAGCCGGCGACGAGACCGATCAGCGCCAGGGCCTCGGTGAACGCGATACCCAGGAACATGTTGGTCCGGATGGTGCCCTGCAGCTCGGGCTGACGGGCGATGCCCTCGATGGCCTTACCGACGACGATACCGACGCCGATACCCGGGCCGATGGCGGCGAGACCGTAGCCGATGGCGCCGTAGCCCTTGGCGGTCGGAGCGTTCTCGGCCAGGAAGGTCAGGGTGCTGCTCATTGGTGTTTGTTCCCTTTCTGTCGCCCACCCGCCGAGGCGGCGTGTGTGGCAGGTTTGTGGAGTTGGTGCGGTTGGTCAGTGGGAGTCGGCGTGCTGGGCCAGACCGATGTACACGGCGGTCAGCAGCGCGAACACGTACGCCTGCAGGAAGACGACCAGGAGCTCGAAGAGGGTGAAGCCGAAGCCCGCCAGCAGCGAGAACGGCGAGAACACCTTCATCCAGGGGACGGCGTCGAACAGGAAGAACTGGGTGGCACTGAAGAACAGCACCAACATGATGTGGCCGGCCAGCATGTTCGCCATGAGACGGACGGTCAGCGTGAACGGGCGCAGCACGAAGGTCGAGATGAACTCGATCGGGATCAGCAGCACGTGCAGCGCGGGCGGCACATTCGGCACCACGATGGACGAGCGCATGTATTTCAGGAAGCCGTACTTCTTGATGCCCACATAGTTGAAGGTGAGGTAGGCGACGACGGCCAGCACGAGCGGCATGCCGATGCGCGCGTTCGACGAGATGTTCAGGCCCGGAATAACACCCGAGGCATTCAAGAACAACACCGCGAAGAAGATCGACGCGATCAGCGGAAAGAACTTCTTGCCGGATTCCTTACCCAGCACCTCGTCGCAGATCTGTTCCTTGACGAACACCAGACCGGATTCCGCGACATTCTGCAGACCGCGCGGAACCAGCTGCGGACGACGGAAAGCCGCGAGCATGACGATCACGAGAACGGCCGACATGAGGATGCGAATCAGCATCAAACGGTCGAGCTCGAAAGGCGTCCCCTCGAACAGCACTGCTGGAGGGAAGAAGTCGTTGAGTGACGGCGCGTGGAACTCGCCCGCCAAAATGGTGACGCTCAGCGTTCTCTCCCGTGGTCGGAACGCAGGAGATAGTTTTCTCCTGCGGTTCGATCGGACATTGACGATCTGGTGGGTCGACTCAGGTCGGCTCGAAGTTCGTCAGCAGCTGTGGCAGTCACGCCCTGGCGTCTGTACGCGCGTCGGCGACATCGTCGACGGTGCAGAACCGTAGCCCTGAGGGCCCGGTACGGCTGTAAGCATAACCTGCTCTCAGGCGGGTCTCAGGTGACCCCCCCTGTTGATTCGGTTGGCTACAGGTAAAGAGTTTATCAAGTTATCTACGACAATGCGTAGGGGGTCGGCGAAACCCGTGGTGACCGGTGTTTCGTCGGGGTCTCCGGAGGCCCGGAACTACAGGTCGCGCTCCACTTCGACGGTCGGAACGCGTTGGCGCAGAAGGCCGTACGTCTCCGCGCCCAAGACGATGAGCAGCGCGGCGATGACCGTGAAGAACAGCGAGTAGCGGTTGTAGAAGTCGAACTGCTTGAGCACCGCGATGACAACCACTGCCAGCAGCAGCTTTCCGACCCAGCTGCCCAGCAGCACGATGCCCTGCAGGCCCGATTCGATCTTCGCGCTGAACAACACCGAGGCGGCCGTGGTGAGAATGAACGCGCCGCCGAGGGCCGCACCGATCAGCGCGCCCCACAGGCCGGGCAGGCCCGCGCAGATCGCGGACACGACGGCCGAAACCACAACCAGCACAGCCAAACCGACGATGCCGTAGCGCAGGGCCGCGCGCAGCGGGGCGTCGGGACCGGGATTCGCGGCGGGACCGGGATTGGGGGGCGTGCTCACGATCAGCAACCTTACCCGGCGACCTGATCGCGATCGTGGGGCGGTTTGCGGGTCGGGTTCATTTTCAGCTCACGCCAGGACGGGACCGCGGTGACGATGAGCGCGAAAACCAATCCGGCGGCGAACAAGAGCACCACCATGCGCCGGTCCGAGATCAACGAGGTGCCGACCGCGCCGAATGCCAGCACGCTCACCCAGAGGTAGATCACGAGCACAACACGACGCTGCGAATGTCCGATCTGCAGCAAACGGTGATGAAGATGCATTTTGTCCGGAGTGGAAAAACTCACACCTGCGCGAACGCGACGGACAACCGCCAGAACAAGATCAAGAACCGGAATGAACATCACCGCGCCCACCAGCAACAGCGGTGACAGCAAACCCACGATGTCGCGCGGGCCGTAACCCTGCAGCGGAATTCGCCCCGACGCGCCCGTGGAGACCGCGGCCAACATCAATCCGATGAGCATGGAACCGGTGTCGCCCATGAAAATCCGGGCCGGGGAGAAATTGTGCGGGAGAAATCCCAGGCACGCACCGGCCAGGGCGGCGGCCAGCAACGCGGGCGGATACGTGTCGGTGGAACCGCCGACCTCGTAGAGCAAACCCACGGTGAACACGAAAACCGCGACGGCGGCAATGAAACCCAGGCCCGCGGCCAACCCGTCGAGGCCGTCCACGAAATTCATGGCGTTCACGACGGTGACCGTGATGCCGACGGTCACCAGACCGCCCTGCAGCGGGTCCAGCACCACGGTCTCATTGGTGAAGGGGTTGTAGATGGCCACCCAGCTCAGGCCCATCACGGCCATCACGCCCGCGGCGGTGATCTGGCCGACCAGCTTGGTCAGCCAGTCCAGCCCCCAGCGGTCGTCGATGATGCCGACCAGCACGATGAGCGTGGCCGCGGCCAACACCGCGGGAATGTCCTTGGGGTAGTCGAAGCCGCGACGCAGGGCGGGCAGCTGGTGCGCGAACAGCACGGCCGCCAGCAGGCCCAGGTAGATGCCCAGGCCGCCCATCCGCGGAATCGGCTTGGTGTGCACATCGCGCTCGCGCGGCACCGCCACCGCGCCGAAGGCGATGGCCAGCACCCGGATTCCGCCCGTGGACAGGAAGGCGATGACCGTGGCGACGAGCAGCACCAGCAGCAGCTCCCGCAGCGGGACGACCGCGCCCTGGCTGAATACGCCCTGACTCAGCAGCATTTAACGGGCCGTCACCGCGCGCCGTCCTGACGGAGCTCCTCGGGCGACATGCCGAGCACCTCCGCGAGCTTCTCCACCGGCACCGCGCCCTCGCGCAGAATCCGGGGCGTGTCGGCGGTCAGGTCGACGATGGTGGACGCCACGGCGTGATCGGCCGGGCCGCCGTCGAGGTACACCCCGACCAGCTCGCCCAGCTGCGCCTGCGCCTCGGCCACGGTGGTGGCGGGCGGCTGTCCGGAGACGTTCGCGCTCGACACGGCCAGCGGGCCGACCTCGCGCAGCAGTTCCAGGGCCACCGGGTGCAGCGGCATGCGCAGCGCGACCGTGCCGCGCGCGTCACCGAGGTCCCACGCCAGCGAAGGCGCTTGCTGCACAACGAGAGTCAGCCCACCCGGCCAGAACGCGCGAATCAGCTCGCGGGCCTGCGGGCGCACCGAGAACACCAGCCCGTCGATCGTGTTCCACGACCCGACCAGCACCGGCACCGGCATATCCCGCCCGCGCCGCTTGGCGGCCAGCAGAGCGCCCACCGCCTGACTGTCGAAGGCGTCAGCGGCGAGCCCGTACAGCGTGTCGGTCGGAATGACAGCCAATCGACCGCTCTTCAGCGTGCTCCGCGCGGCGCTCAGACCGGCGGCACGGGAATCGGGATCGGCACAGTCGTAGACGGTACTCACGGCTGACATCTTGACACGGGATGCTTCGGGGGCCACTGTCGCGCCGGGTTTCCGACACGATTGCGCCGTATTCTCGGACTCGACGAAGGAGGCACGACCCATGATGCGTGCGATCTGGAACGGAACGGTCATCGCCGAGGCCCCGAAAACCGTGGAGGTCGAGGGCAATCAGTACTTCCCGGTGGACTCGCTGAAGAGCGAATACTTCAGCGAGAGCGACAAACACACCGTCTGCCCCTGGAAGGGCATCGCCAGCTACTACACCGTCACCGTCGACGGCTCGGAGAATCCCGACGCCGCCTGGTACTACCCGCACCCCAGCCCGCTGGCGCGCAAGATCAAGAACCATGTCGCGTTCTGGCACGGCGTCGAGGTCGAGGGCGAACCCGAATAGCGCTCAGTCCGCGATCCGGCGGGCGACGACGAAGCGGGGTTTTCCGGCCAGGTCGGGGTGTTCGACGATATCGGTGAAACCGCCGTGGGCGGCGAAGAGGGCCGCGACGCCGGAGCCATTGGTGTCGTCGTGTTCGACTGCGGCGGAGCCGTTTTCGCGCAGCAGGCGGGCGATGGTGGCGACCATGGGGCGGATGACGGACAGGCCGTCGGGGCCGCCGAAGAGGGCCCGGTGGGGGTCGTGGTCGATGACCTCGGGGTCGAGTTGGGCGTCCTCGGGGATGTAGGGCGGGTTGGACACGACCACGTCCACGGTGCCGTCGAGGTGGTCGAGGATGGTCGGGTCGGTGACGTCGCCCGCGTGCAGGTCGATGGGGGTGTCGCCCTCGTCGGCCAGTTGCAGGGCATTGCGGCGGGCCCAGGTCAGGGCTTCGGCGTCGAGTTCGACGGCGTGGACCTGGACGTCGGGGCGGGCGTGGGCGATGGCCAGGGCGAGCGCGCCCGATCCGGTGCACAGGTCCACCACGGTCGGCCGATGCCCGTGGCCGACCTGCTCGAGCTGCGCCAGGGCCCAGGCGAACAGCAACTCGGTCTCCGGCCGCGGGATGAAAACGCCCGGCCCGACCGCCAGATCGATCTCCCCCATCGCCGCGGTGCCCGTAAGGTGTTGCAGCGGAAAGCGTTCCGCGCGCCGGGCGACCAGCTTGCGAAACTCCTCCAGCTGGTCGGGGG
Organism: Nocardia sp. CDC153; assembly: GCF_035818515.1. Lineage (NCBI taxonomy): Bacteria > Bacillati > Actinomycetota > Actinomycetes > Mycobacteriales > Nocardiaceae > Nocardia > Nocardia sp. CDC153. The sequence continues at coordinate 16,846 of NZ_JAYKYU010000003.1, forward strand.
TGAGCATCGGCATGAGCGCCAACCGTCCCCGGTCCACGCCCAGCACATGTGCCGCAAGATTTTCCGCGTCCGCCAGGGGACTGTGGACTCCGGCCGCGGCCAGGACCTCGACGGCCTGTCGGATGGCCGGTCGCAACGGTGCACGACTCACAGGAATCGCAGCCTTTCTCCCCACGCACATGCTTGCACGAAATTGATTGCCTCGAACGGTCTCCCGCCCAACCGCGCGCGTGCCGGGCCCATCGGGCGTGGCGTCGGGCCTCGAGCCCAGCGCCCGGCGTCTCGGGCCCAGCGCCCGTTGTCTCGGTCCTAGAGCTTCTTGCGGTAGTACACGACTCGTTCGCGCTCCTCGAAGCCAACGGCCTGGTGGAAGCGGTGGGCGACGGCGTTCTCCAGCAGGGCGTCCGAGCCGAGTTCGGTGCAGCCGAGCTCGCGGCCCCACGCCTCGACCGCCTCGCACAGCGCCCCGGACAGCCCGTGCAGCCGGTGCCCGGGAGCCACGTAGATGCCTTCCAGGAATGCCACCGGCGAGGTGTCGCAGCCGTTCACGTAGTCGCGGCGGATGCTGGCCTCGGCGTACCCGATGGGTTCACCGGCCTCGGAGCGCGCGACCAGGACCACGGCGTCGGGGCTCTGCGCCAGCTCCGCCAATTCGTCCCGGTGCTCCTTCTCGTCCGAGACCGGCCACAGCGCGTACCGCAGCGGGGCCACCTCGTCGATGGCCTCCGCGTTCATTCGCTCGATACGCATTCCGTTTGTCCCCCAGGCTTATTCGGCCGCGAGCCGGGCGGCCCGATCGGCCTCGCCGAGGGCGTTGAACAGGTCGTCGAGATTGCCGTCCAGCACGGAATCCAGGTTGTGGGCCTTGAATCCGATGCGGTGGTCGGCGATTCGGTTCTCGGGGAAGTTGTAGGTGCGGATGCGCTCGGAGCGGTCCACGGTGCGGATCTGCGCGGCGCGGCCCGAGGCGGCCTCGGCGTCGGCCTGCTCCTCGGCGAGGGCCTGCAGCCGGGCCGCGAGGACCTGCTTGGCGCGAATCTTGTTCTGCAGCTGGGACCGTTCGTTCTGGCAGGTCACCACGAGCCCGGTGGGCAGGTGGGTGATGCGCACCGCCGAGTCGGTGGTGTTGACGCCCTGTCCGCCCTTGCCGGAGGACCGGTACACGTCGATGCGCAGGTCCTTCTCGTCGATCTCGACTTCCTCGACCTCGTCGGGCTCGGGGTACACCAGCACGCCCGCGGCCGAAGTGTGAATGCGCCCTTGGGATTCGGTGACCGGCACGCGCTGCACGCGGTGCACGCCGCCCTCGAACTTGAGTTTGGACCACACGCCGTCGCGCGTGGGTTCCTTGCTCTTGATGGAGAAGCTGGCGTCCTTGTACCCGTCCAGATCGGAGTAGGTGACGCCGAGCACCTCGACCTTCCAGCCGTGCCGCTCCGCGTACCGCAGGTACATGCGCGCGAGATCGGAGGCGAACAGCGCCGACTCCTCGCCGCCCTCACCGGATTTCACCTCGAGGATGACATCGTCGCCGTCGTGCGGGTCGCGCGGCGCGAGCAAGTCGGTGAGCTGCTTGTCGAGCTCCTCGACCTGCTCCTGCAGGCCGGGCACCTCAGCGGCGAAGGACGTGTCGTCGGCGGCCAGCTCCTGCGCGGCGGCCAGATCCTCACGCGCGGTCTTCAGCTTGTTGTAGGTGGCCATGATCGGGCCGAGCTCGGCGAAGCGCTTGCCGACGCGACGGGCCGCGCCCGGGTCATTGTGCAGTGACGGGTCGGCGAGCTGGGATTCCAGCCCCTGGTACTCGGCCAGGATGTCGTCGATCGCGTTGGGGGCCGTCTTGTCGGCCATCGCGGTTCCTCCCATCGGGGTGCCGGGCTTTGGCACACCCGGAAAGTATGTGTGAGCCGTCTCGGCTCACGGGAAGTAGGTCCACAAACGCACCGACGCCCGGCCCGCGGAATGCGGGACGGGCGTCGGCGGGACAGCTACTTCGCGGCCTTGGGGGCACGCTTGCCGTAGCGAGCCTCGAAGCGCGCCACGCGGCCACCGGTGTCCAGAATCTTCTGCTTGCCCGTGTAGAACGGGTGGCACTGGGAGCAGACCTCGACCGTGATCTGGCCCGACTCCTTGGTGCTCTTGGTCTGGAAGGTGTTGCCGCAGCCGCACACGACCGTGGTGTCCACGTACGTGGGGTGAATTCCTGCCTTCATGGGTGTCCTTTCAACTGGCTTTGGGTCGCCTCATCACTGCCCGGGAGTGGACCGCGAACGCGAGACGTGAACCAAAGCCGACTAGGCATGGTTGCCGACGGAACAGTATATGTGCCGCGACCGAGTGGTCGTCACGAGGGGTGACACCGTCCTGAACAGGCGGTCGGTCCCGTTTGTTCCCACACCCCACCCCACGAAACTACGGGCACGCATATTTCGTGTACAGGAGTGAGGCTGGAAGTCGAGTAGCTCGCTACTCAGGACCACGAACATCCGTGTTCATAGAGTTTGTCCAGGTGAGAGTCCCGCGACGACCGGAAGGACAGCAGTGACCAGGAAGGACGCGACGACCGGGGGCCCGTCCCCCGTGACCGCGCACGCCGAGGCCGGGAGAGCACAGCGGCGGCGCGCGGAGTTCGTCGCGGCGGGGGTCCTGGTCACGCTGACACTGCTGGTGGTGGTGGGCTGGTGGATGGCTCCCGGAGAGTCCGGCAGCGCGGTGGGGTCCGTTGACCCGGCCCCAAACCCACCGCGGGGGGACGCCACCCTCACCTACACAGCGGTCACGGCACCGAGTGTCTCCGGTGCCGTGACCGCGCTCATCCTCGGCTTCATGATCGTCGGCGCGGCACTCATCGGGTTGTTCTTCTTCTCCCCCGAAACACGACAGCGGCCCCGCCGAAGCGGAGCCACTCGAGTTCTGGACGTCCCCGAGGAGTTACCCCGGTCGGTGCCAAATCAGTTGTCACCCTTGCGAAACGAGAAAGGGGGCGCCGCTGCTGCGGAGCCCCCTTTTCCTTACTCGTCGAGCGCGCCCGGGGCGGTCTTGGAGACCGTCATGAGGAACTCGACATTGCTCTTGGTCTTCTTGAGCCGGTCGATGAGCAGATCGATGGCCTGATGTGAATCCAGGCCGGACAGCACGCGGCGCAGCTTGTGGATGACCGCGGCCTCGTCGGTCGACATCAGCAGGTCGTCGCGGCGGGTGCCGGACGGGTTGACGTCGACGGCCGGGAACACCCGGCGCTCGGCGATCTTGCGGTCCAGCTTGAGCTCGGCGTTGCCGGTGCCCTTGAACTCCTCGAAGATGACCGTGTCACCGGTGGAGCCGGTCTCCACCATCGCGGTGGCGATGATGGTGAGCGAGCCGCCGTTCTCGATATTGCGGGCCGCGCCGAGGAACCGCTTGGGCGGGTACAGCGCGGTGGAATCCACACCACCGGAAAGGATTCGGCCCGAAGCCGGGGACGAGTTGTTGTACGCGCGGCCCAATCGGGTGATCGAGTCGAGCAGCACGACCACGTCCTGGCCCTGCTCCACCAGTCGCTTGGCGCGCTCGATGGCGAGCTCGGCGACGGAGGTGTGATCGCTCGGCGGCCGGTCGAACGTGGAGGCGATGACCTCGCCGCGCACCGAGCGCTGCATATCGGTCACTTCCTCGGGACGCTCGTCCACCAGCACGACCATCAGGTAGCACTCGGGGTTGTTGACCGAGATCGCGTTCGCGATGTCCTGCATGATCGTGGTCTTACCCGCCTTGGGCGGGGACACGATCAGCGCGCGCTGGCCCTTGCCGATCGGCATGATCAGGTCGATCACACGCGTGGTCAGCTTGTTGGGCTGGGTCTCCAGCCGCAGGCGCTGGTTCGGGTACAGCGGGGTCAGCTTGTTGAATTCCGGACGGCGACGGGCACTTTCGACATCGGTGCCGTTGACCGTGTCCAGCCGCACCAGCGGATCGAACTTCTGACGCTGGTTGGACTGATCGCCGTCGCGCGGGGCGCGCACCGCACCGGTGATGGCGTCACCGCGGCGCAGACCGTTCTTGCGCACCAGGTTCATCGACACGTACACGTCGTTCGGCCCGGCCAGGTAGCCCGAGGTGCGGACGAACGCGTAGTTGTCGAGGACATCGAGGATGCCGGCGACCGGCTGCAGGACGTCGTCCTCGCGGATCTCCAGCTCGCGGGCCTCGCCACCACCGGCGCCACCGTCGCGATCCCGGCCGCGACGACGCTCCCGGAAGCGACGGCCCCGACGGCCGCGGCCGCCTTCCTCGTCGTCATCGTTGCGGTCGTCACGCTGGTTGGCGCGGCCGGTGCCGTTCTGATTCTGCTGGCCGCCGTTCTGATTCCGCTCACCACGCTCGCCCCGCTCACCACGGTCGTTGCGCTGGTTGTTGCGCTCGCCCTGGTTGCGGTCACCCTGGTTGCGGTCGCGGCGACGCTCGCCGCCCTCCTGCTCACCCTTCTCGGTGGCGGGGGCCTCGGCGTTCGCGGTCTCGGTGTTGGCGGCGGCACCGCGCTGCTCGCGGCCCCGACGCTGGCGACCGCGGCCGCGCTGGCCACCGTCGCGACCCTCGTCGCCACCCTCGGCACGAGTGCCCTCGGCGGCGTCCTCACGCTTGGATTCGCGCGTCTCCGAAGAGTTTTGGCGCGCCTCGACCTTGTCGGCCTGGTTCGCCGGAACCTCCGCCTTCACCTCGGCCCGGGCCGGAGCGGACTCGGTGGCCTGCGCCTTGGCGGGCGCGGAAGCCGACGCGGACTCCCCACCGGTCGGCGCGTCCTCGGCCTTGGCCTTCGCGTTTCGCGTGGCCTTGCCGGTGGCGGCCTTGGAGGTGCCGCCGGACTGGTTCTCCTTGATGGCGGCGATGAGATCACCCTTACGCATCCCGGAAGTGCCTCGGATACCGAGCTCTCCCGCAAGCGCACGCAACTGCGGCAACAACATTCCAGTCAGCCCCGATCGTGCGACGTCAGTTTGTTCGCTCATCTTCGAAATCTGTCCGGAGTCACTTTCGCGGCTACCCGAGGACGCTGAATCGCTATCCGTCCCGGGTGTCGCGAGCAGGTCCGTATCTGTCACGGAAATCCTTTCCTTCCCTCGACCGCCGTGTGCCTGTTCGAGGGTTCCTCCTGCAGTCCGGTCTCGTGCCGGACTCGGATGCCGTATCGCATGTCCCGCCGGGCCGGTGGGGTCGCCACCACGTGGGCTCCGCCACCGAGAGCTGTGGTTTTTCGAACCACCTGGTGGGAGAGATCATTCCAGTTGACTGGCTACCCCCAAGTTTCGAGCCTCAAGCCTCGAGCCTGAGCAAGGAGCCTCTGGAGCGATTTGCCCTGATGAAGCACCGGCGTCTGACGCGCACGATGTACGGACTCGCTCAGGATAGCTCCCGCCTTTTGCATCGGCAAGGCAGGCGCGCTGTCAATCCACCAATACTCCGCCGGAAATACCCGGCTCGAGAACGCGCATGCCGTCGGCGATCGCGAGTTCGCGCAGTTCTTCGGGAAATTCGCTGGTCGTGAAGGCAAGCACGGTCGGTCCCGCGCCCGACACGGTGGCCGCGATGCCCGCTTCGCGCAGTCGCTCCACCCATTTGGTGGTGAGCGGCAGCGCCGACGCGCGGTAGCCCTGGTGTAGCCGGTCGGCCGTGGCGGGAAGCAGCAGGTCGGGACGTTGCGTCAAGGCGACTACCGCGAGCGCCGAACGACTCGCGTTGAAGGCCGCGTCGACGTGCGGAACCTGCTCGGGGAGCAGGCCGCGGGTGTGCGCGGTGGCCGAACGCTCTTCCGGAATCAGCACCACGGGACGCAGCGAGGGGTGCGGTTCCAGTCGCACGGCGCGGTAGACACGCGCGTGATGTGCGTCGGCACTGCCGTTTTCGTCCGCCGAACGGTCGGTTTCGGTCCAGCACACCACGAATCCGCCGAGAATGCTGGCCGACGAATTATCGGGGTGGCCTTCGAATTCACCGGCCAGCTGAACCAGCACGTCATCGCCGTAGGCCAGTTCGGGATCGAACTTCGCGGCCAGTCCGCGCCCGGCGGCCAAACCGCCGACCGCGGCCGAGGCGGACGAACCCATGCCGCGCGAGTGCGGAATCACGTTGCGGCACACCACGTCCAGGCCGTCGGCCCACACGCCCGCGGCCTGCAGACCGCGTTCGATGGCCCGCACCACCAGATGCGAAGGGCCCCAGGGCACATCGTCGGCGCCCTCCCCCTCGACCCGAATGGTGAGCCCGGAGTCCGTGGTGGACACCACGATCTCGTCGTAGAGCCCCAAAGCGATTCCGAGGGAATCGAAACCCGGACCCAGATTGGCGCTCGACGCCGGAACCCGCACGGTGACGGAGATTCCGGCGGGCAGCGTCCGCGTCATGACTCGAGTGTCCTGCGAGGTCAACTCAGGCCAGCTCGAGCTCGTGGGCCACGGCGACCGGGTCGACCGCGATGGGCTTGACCTCGGGCATGCCCGCGAGGGCATTGTCCGGGTCCTTGAGGCCGTTGCCGGTGACCGTGCACACCACGGTCAGACCGGCGTCGAGCCAGCCCTCGGCGCGCGCGGCCAGCAGACCGGCGACCGAGGCGGCGGAGGCGGGCTCCACGAAGACGCCTTCCTTGGCCGCGACCAGGCGGTACGCGGCGAGAATCTCGTCATCGGTGGCCGCGCGGAACGCGCCGCCCGACTCCTCCTTGGCGGCCACGGCCTGATTCCAGGACGCGGGCGCGCCGATGCGAATGGCGGTGGCGACGGTCTCCGGGTTCGACACCGGGGCGCCGTTGACCAGCGGCGCGGCACCGGCGGCCTGCACACCGAGCATGCGCGGGCGCGCGGTGGTGACGCCGTCGGCGTAGTACTCGCTGTAGCCCTTCCAGTACGCGGTGATATTGCCCGCGTTGCCGACCGGCAGCACGTGCACGTCGGGGGCCTTGCCCAGCGCGTCCGCGATTTCGAACGCGGCGGTCTTCTGACCCTCGATGCGGGCCGGGTTCACCGAGTTCACCAGGCCGACCTCGGGGAACTCCGAGGTGACCTTGCGGGCCAGCTCGAGACAGTCGTCGAAGTTGCCGTCGACCTGAATGATCTTCGCGCCCAACATGACCGCCTGGGCCAGCTTGCCCATGGCGATCTTGCCGGAGGGGATCAGCACCGCGCAGTGCAGACCCGCGCGGGTGGCGTACGCCGCGGCCGAGGCCGAGGTGTTGCCGGTGGAGGCGCACAGCACGGCCTTCTTGCCGTTGTACTTGGCGTCGGTCATGGCCATGGTCATGCCACGGTCCTTGAACGAACCGGTCGGGTTCGCGCCCTCGACCTTGAGGTACACCTCACAGCCGGTGAGCTCGGAGAGGTGGTGCGCGGGCACCAGCGGGGTGCCGCCCTCGAAGAGAGTGACGGCCTTCCAGTCGGCGGGAATCGGGAGGCGATCCCGATACGCGTCGATCAAGCCCGGCCACGGCGTATGCACGGCTGCAGCTCGTGCGGTTGCACTCATTCCTCGGTGCCTTCCAATCTCAGAACACTGGTCACGGACGTGACGGAGTCCAGTTCGGCCAACGCGGCAACGGTATCCGCCAGCGCGGATTCCTGCGCGTGGTGGGTCACCACGACCAGGCGCGCGCCCTCGTCGTGGCCTTCCTGGCGGACCGTCGAGATGCTCACGTGGTGCTTGGCGAATTCGCCCGCGACCGCCTCCAGCACGCCGGTGCGGTCGGCCACCTGCAGGTTCACGTGGTAGCGGGTCGGGGTGTCGCCGATCGAGGCGATCGGCAGCTCAGCATAGACCGATTCGCCCGGAGCCCGGCCACCGAAGAACTTGTTGCGCGCCGCCATCACCAGATCGCCCATGACGGCCGAGGCGGTGGGGGCGCCGCCCGCGCCCTGGCCGTAGAACATCAGGCGACCGGCGTTCTCGGCCTCCACGACCACGGCGTTGAACGCGCCGCTGACCGAGGCCAGCGGGTGCTTGCGCGGAATGAGGGCCGGGTAGACGCGCACGGACACCTTGTCCTTGCCGTCCTCGTCGGTGACGCGCTCGGCCATGGCCAGCAGCTTCACCGTGCAGCCCACGGCCGCGGCGGTCTCCAGATCCTCGGAGGTGATCTTGGAGATGCCCTCGCGGTAGACGTCGCCGGAGGTGACGCGGGTGTGGAAGGCGACCGAGGCCAGGATGGCGGCCTTGGCGGCGGCGTCGTAGCCCTCGACATCGGCGGTCGGATCGGCCTCGGCGTAGCCCAGGCGGGTGGCCTCGGCCAGCACGTCGGAGTAGTCCGCGCCGGTCTCGGCCATGGCCGAGAGAATGAAGTTGGTGGTGCCGTTGACGATTCCCACCACGCGATTGACCCGGTCACCGGACAACGACTGGATGAGCGGGCGCACGACCGGGATGGCGCCGGCGACGGCGGCCTCGAAATACAGGTCGGCACGGTGGTTTTCGGCGGCGGCGGCCAGCTCGCCGGTGTAGTCGGCCAGCAGCGCCTTGTTGGCGGTGACGACGGACTTGCCCGCGTTCAGGGCCTTGCCGATGAGGGCGCGGGCCGGGTCGATGCCGCCCATGACCTCGACGACGATGTCGACATCGTCACGGGTGACCAGGGTTTCGGCATCGGTGGTGAGCAGCTCGGCGGGCAGACCGCGGTCCTTGCTCAGGTCGCGCACGGCGACACCGCGCAGCACGACCGGAGCGCCGACACGGTTGCACAGATCGTCTGCGTGGTCGCGAATGATGCGCACGACCTCGGTACCGACCGTGCCCATGCCGAGGACCGCGACGCCAATGGGATGATCCTGTCCCCACACGCCGGTCTTGTTCTCGGTCATGCCTTCACCTCCAAGCTGAGTAGGTCCTCCACCGTTTCACGGCGAAGAATCAAGCGCGCCTTGCCGTCTCGCACCGCGACCACCGCGGGCCGGGTGAGCAAGTTGTAGCGGCTCGACATCGAGTAGCAGTACGCGCCGGTCGCGGCCACCGCCACCAGGTCGCCCGGGCCCACATCGGCCGGGAGCCAGGTATCGCGGATGACGATATCCCCACTCTCGCAATGCTTTCCGACCACGCGAGCCACCACCGGACCGGCCTCGCTGGCGCGCGAGACCAGGCGGCAGTCGTACTCGGCCTGGTACAGGGCGGGACGAATGTTGTCACTCATGCCGCCGTCGATGCTCACATAGCGTCGGCGATTGCCGCCGTCGAGCACAACATCTTTGATGGTGCCGACCTCGTAGAGGGTCACGGTGCCGGGGCCCGCGATGGCGCGGCCCGGTTCGACCGCGATCTTCGGCTGCGGCAGCCCGATCTGGGCCGCCTCATTGGCGACCAGGTCGCACACCTTGGCGGCGAACTCGTCCAGCGGCGGCGGATCGTCGTTCGGCAGGTACGAAATACCGAGGCCGCCGCCCAGATCCAGGGTGGCGATCTGCGCGGACTTCTCGGCGCCGAACTTCACGCCGACCTCGTGCAGCAGCTTGAGCATGCGGCGGGCGGCGACCTCGAAGCCGTCGATCTCGAAGATCTGCGAGCCGATGTGCGAGTGCAGGCCGACCAGGCGCAGATTGTCGGACTCGAAGACCCGGGCGATGGCGTCCATGGCATCGCCGGAAGCGATGGAGAAGCCGAACTTCTGGTCCTCGTGCGCGGTCGAAATGTATTCGTGGGTGTGGGCTTCCACGCCGACGGTCACCCGGACCAGCACCTCGGCGACCTTGCCCGCACGCTTGGCGATGGCCTCCAGGCGCTCGATCTCGATCAGCGAGTCGATGACGATGTTGCCGACCCCGACCTCCACCGCCAGCTCCAGCTCCGGCACCGACTTGTTGTTGCCGTGCAGGGCGATTCGCTCGGCCGGGAATCCGGCGTGCAGCGCCACCGCGAGCTCGCCGCCGGAGCAGACATCCAGGTGCAGGCCCTCGTCGCGAATCCAGCGCGCGACCTCGCCGCACAGGAAAGCCTTGGAGGCGTAGTGAATTCGCGCGTCCTTGCCGAAGGACCGGACCATATCCCGGCAGCGGGAACGGAAGTCGTCCTCGTCGATCACGAACAGCGGCGTGCCGAACTCGGCCGCCAGCTCGTGCACCGGCACACCGGCCAGGCGCACGACACCGTCGGCGTCGCGAGCGGCATTGCGCGGCCACACATTCGCGGGCAGCTCGATCATCTGCGCCGGATCGCTGGGCCGCTCGGCGAGCGTCGGCGCGTGCGGGATGTCCGCGTGGCGGGGTCCGGCGGGGTGGGCACTCATCTACATACGCTCCGGGGCAGAGACGCCTAGCAGGCCGAGTCCGTTGGCCAGCACCTGACGGGTGGCCTTGACCAGCTCGAGGCGGGTGGCATTGAGGGGGCTGACCGCGTCGTCGCCCTGCGGGATGACGCGCAGCGTCTTGTCGGACTGGAAGGGGTGATAGGCCCCGGCCAGCTCCTCCAGGTAGCGCACCACGCGGTGCGGCTCGCGGGTCTCGGCGGCGGTGGCCACCACCCGCGGGTACTCGCCGAGGGTGCGCACCAGCTCGCCCTCGCGATCATCGGTGAGCAGCGCGAAATCCGGTGTGACCGAGGCGAAGTCGAACGCGGCGGCATTCCCGATGATCTGGTTGGTGCGGGCGTGCGCGTATTGCACGTAATAGATCGGGTTCTCGCTGTCCTGCTTGGTCCACAGGTCCAGGTCGATGTCGATGCTGGAGTTCACCGAGGAGCGCACCAGCGAGTACCGCGCGGCGTCCACGCCGATCGCCTCGACCAGGTCGTCGAGGGTGACCACGGTGCCCGCGCGCTTGGACATCCGCACGGCCGCACCGTCTTTCACCAGATTCACCATCTGGCCGATGAGCACCTCGACGGTGTCCGGGTCGTCGCCGAAGGCGGCCGCGGCGGCCTTGAGCCGGCCGATGTAGCCGTGGTGGTCCGCGCCCAGCATGTAGATGCACAGGTCGAAGCCGCGCGAACGCTTGTTCTGGAAGTAGGCGATGTCACCGCCGATGTAGGCCGACTTGCCGTCGCTCTTGATGACGACGCGGTCCTTGTCGTCGCCGTACTCGGTGGAGGCGATCCACCAGGCGCCGTCCTTCTCGTACAGCTTGCCCGAGGCCTTCAGCGTCTCGATGGCCTTCTCGACCGCGCCGGAGGCGAACAGCGAGCTCTCGTTGAAGTACACGTCGAAGTCGACGCCGAACTCGTGCAGCGTCTTCTTGATCTGCGCGAACATCAGCTCGACGCCCTCGCGCCGGAACAGCTCGTGCCGCTCGTCCGCGGGCAGCTCGGCCGCGCCCGGGTTGGCCTTCACAATGGTGTCGGCGATCTCGTTGATGTACGCGCCCGCGTACCCGTCCTCGGGCGTCGGCTGCCCGGTGGCGGCCGCGACCAGCGAGTTGGCGAACCGATCGATCTGCGCGCCATGGTCGTTGAAGTAGTACTCGCGGGTGACGTCCGCGCCCTGGGCGGACAGGATCCGGCCCAGCGCGTCACCGACCGCGGCCCAGCGGGTGCCGCCCAGGTGGATCGGTCCGGTGGGGTTGGCGGAGACGAATTCCAGGTTGATCCGCTGGCCCGCGAGAGTGCCCGCGGTGCCGAAGTTCTCACCGGCCTCGAGAATCTTCGCCACGATCGCGCCCTGCGCGGCCTTGGCCAGGCGAATGTTCAAAAAGCCAGGTCCGGCCACCTCGGCGGCGTCGATGCCCTCGGCCTGCGACAGCGCCTCGGCGAGCAGGGTTGCGAAGTCGCGGGGATTCATTCCCGCCTTCTTCCCTACCTGCATGGCCACATTCGTGGCATAGTCTCCGTGCTCGGGGTTGCGGGGACGCTCCACCTTGACCTCGTCGGGCAGGACCGCAGGGTCGGATCCGCGTTCGACAAGTACCTTCGCCGCGGTAGCACGAAGGAGATCTGCAAGGTCAGCTGGAGTCACGAGTCACTATCCTATGGTCTGAGCAGGTGAACGCCGCGAGCGGGCACCACCGGGCAGGTGCCCAGCAAACGATGCGGCCGCGTCGTTTGATTGTCCGACACGTCGAAGAGAGCACAAAAAGCATGCCGAGCAAGACCAGTGCCAAGTCGGCCAAGGCCATCAAAGCCGCGGGCAAATCATCCGGTTCGTCCCGCAAGGGGGGTGGCGGTACCAAGCTGGGCGGTAAGCGTCAGATTCCCTGGCTCACGATCGGCGCCGTGGTCTGCGTGGTCGCCCTCATCGGTGCGATCGCCTGGGTGCTGGTGCCCAAGATCCAGGACAAGCAGGAGCAGAACAAGTACACGCCGTCCGCGCAGAAGAAGGATCCCTCGGATCAGATTTCGGGCGTGGTGAAGAAGGACTACCCCGCGGGCCTGCACGTGGCGGCCACCCAGCGCGTGGCCTACGACCAGGCCCCGCCCTTCGGCGGCCCGCACGACGGCTCGTGGGCGGTGTGCACCGGCGTGGTGTACCCCAAGGCGATTCGCACCGAGAACGCGGTGCACTCGCTCGAGCACGGCGCGATCTGGATCGCCTACAACCCGGACAAGCTCGACAAGGCGGGCATCGACACCCTGGCCGCCAAGGTGAAGGGCAAGCCCTACACCCTCATGTCGCCCTACCCGGGGCTGGATTCGCCGATCTCCCTGCAGTCGTGGGGCCATCAGCTCAAGCTGACCAGCGCCGATGACAAGCGCGTCGGCGAGTTCATCACCGCGCTGCGGCTGAACCAGTACACCTACCCCGAGGTGGGCGCGGACTGCGCGAACCCGACCTTCAATGTCGACAACCCGCCCGCCTTCGACCCCTCCGCGCCGGGCCCCGACGCGGTCCCGATGGACGGCAAGGGCGCGACCAAGGCGCAGGACGAGTCCGGCGGCGTTCCGGGCATGCCCACCGGCGGCATCCCCGGCATCCCGGGCCTGCCCGGCGGTACGCCGACCCTGCCCGGCGGCATTCCGACCATCCCGGCCCCGACCGCCGAGGACCAGACCCCGCCGACGCAGCCGGAGCAGCCGGCTCCGACCCAGTAATGCCGCCGTTCATGTCCGACGTCCCCGATCGCAGTTCCGAACCGGAACCCGCCGCCGAGCCCGCCCAGCATCCCCGCCGCAACCAACGGCAGCTGCTGGCGATGCTCGGCGTGGTCGGGGTGCTGCTCGCCGGTTTCCTGGCGGGCATCCTGGTCGGCAATCCGTTGAAGCACGAGGCCGAGCAGCCCGGCGCGGTGGATGTCGGCTTCTCCCAGGACATGTCGGTGCATCACACCCAGGCGGTGCAGATGTCGGGCCTGGCGCTGTCGGGATCCACCGATCCGGCGGTCAAGCGCCTGGCCTACGACATCCTCACCACGCAGGCCAATCAGGCGGGCCGCATGCAGGGTTGGCTGCAGCAGTGGGACAAGCCGCTCATCTCCCCCGACGGCTACATGGGGTGGATGACCGACATGTCCGCACACCAGCATTCGGGCACCGCCATGCATTCCGGCGCGGTGCAGTCCATGCCCGGCATGGCCTCCGATCAGGAGATGGCCGCCCTGGGCCAGGCCACCGGCACCGCCCTGGACACCCTGTTCCTGCAGCTGATGCTGCGCCATCACCAGGGCGGCATGCCAATGATCGAGTACGCCGCCCAGCGCGCCGACACCGACGCGGTCCGCTCGCTGGCGCAGAGCATGGCCAAAACGCAGAAGAGCGAGGCCGACCTGATGACCCAAATGCTCGCCGAACGCGGCGTCTCCCCCCTGCCCATGAACTGACCCGACGCGGGCCGGACACCCAAAACACCCGGTCCGCGTCGCTTTTTGGCGCAGCGCACCCAATGCGATACGCTTTCTGCGCCCGACCGGGAGACCGGACGGGACCATCCCCGCCCTCGTAGCTCAGGGGATAGAGCGTCTGCCTCCGGAGCAGAAGGCCGCAGGTTCGAATCCTGCCGAGGGCACCGAAGTAAGGCCCCGACCGAAATGACGGTCGGGGCCTTACTCATATGCGTTGCCTAGGGGGACAACTGATTTCGTGCCGATCAGGGTAACTCGCCGGGTACGCCCGAAATCGGTTCGGCAGGCGACCGGCGGCACGGGTGTGGGATTGGCAACGGCACCCGGCTGCCCGCTGAAGTCGCGGGGAGGCGGGACTGACTTTTCGTGCCATCGTGGAGGATTGGCGTTCCGAATTTCGGGTATGGACGCAAAGGTGGGAGTCGCGCAGCGCGGTGTCCGGTTGTGCAGGAGGCAATCGGACACCGCGAGCGCATTTTTCGGGGGCAACTCGGCAGCCGTGCCTTGCGATGTGAAATGGGGATGGGCCGGTAAGTTCTGAAGGGTGTCCGAGAACGAGAGCGCCCGTGCCGAACAGCCGCAGCGACGCGTCTCGCGCCCACTCGCCGGGGGACTCACCAGCCTCGCGGCCGTCGCCCTCACGGGTCTGAGTCTCGCCGCGCCGGTCGTGGCCACGCCCGTGACACCGGAGGAATCGGCGGCGGCGTTCTACCACCCGGTGGACGAGCGGGTGGCGGGCACGCACGGGTCGGTGATCCAATTGCGGCCGCTCACAGGCGATCCCGCGCTCGCGGGGGCACGCAACTATCTGGTCCTGTATCGGTCGGTCGACATGCACGGCGATACGGTGGCGGTCTCGGGGACGCTCGCGGTGCCGGACGGCACGCCGCCGCCGGGCGGCTGGCCGTTGATCTCCTGGGCGCACGGGACGACCGGGGTCGCCGATGTCTGCGCGCCCTCGCAGGACACCTCCCCCGATTTCCCGGCCCACGACTACACCTCGCTGGTGCGGCGGGTGCAGGAGCGGTGGATCGCGGCCGGGTACGCGGTGACGCAGACCGACTATCAGGGCCTGGGCACGCCCGGCCCGCACGGCTACCTCATCGGCACCGCCGAACAGCGCGCGGTCACCGATATGGCCAGGGCCGCACGGGAAGTCGATCCCGAGATCGGGACGCGCTGGGTGGCCATGGGGCACTCGCAGGGCGGCCAGGCGGCCATTTTCACCGACGCGCAGGCGCAGCAGTGGGCACCGGAGTTGCAGCTGCTGGGTTCGGTGGCGCTCGCGCCCGCCTCGCATCAGGGCATTGGTCTACAGGCCTCGCAGCTGGCCAATTCGGCGGGCGTGGCGGGCGCGCTGACCCCGCTCACCGGTGGCGCGGTGGCGTTCCTGCCCTTGATCATTCGTGGCGCGCAGACGGTGGCGGATCTCGATCCGGCCCGATTCCTCACTCCCCGTGCGCAATCCATGCTGGACCAGGCCGACACCGGCTGCATCGGCCAGCTGCGGCAGTCCGATTCCTGGGGCGGGTTGACGGCCGACGAGGTCTTCACCCGCAACGGTGACATGTCGGCGCTGACCCGCGTCCTCAACGACAACGACCCCAGCGCACTGTCTTTCACACAGCCGCTGCTGGTACTGCAGGGCCGTTCGGACACCACCGTCCCGGCGCTGGCCACCGATGCCATGGTCGTGCAACAGAAGGCGGGCGGACAGCCGGTGCAGTATCGCGGCTACCCGGGCGTCGACCACCGGGGTGTGCTGGAGGCGTCGTTCAATGACGCGCTCGCCTGGGTGGACACCCGATTCGGGCGCTAGTGCGGCGTTTTCACGCCGGGGCGGTCCAGCCCGGATCGCGACCGAACCAGGCGGCCAGCCGGTCGTAGGCGGGCGCGTCGTCGGCGATCGGCACCTCGTGACCGAAAGCCTTTCCCGGACCCCGGAATTCAGGCTTCAACAGCTGCTTGGACCAGGCCAGTCCATACTCGGCGTGTTCGGGATCGAGGGTCGGATCCACGGCTGCGGTGTCGGCCATGGGGCCAGACTAGCCCTGGGGCAAGGCGTTCCGGGGCGCCTCGCGCAGGGCCAGCACCCGCGTGGTGGTCGGCGGCCGGGTCGCCGCACGTCGCGGGGAGCGAATCCGCCACAGCAGGTACAGGCCGACCGCGCAGCCCAGCGTGATGACCAGCGCCATCCACCCCGGCACCGCGGATATCGTGGCCTGCGGATCCCGATACCAGCGCGGCGAGTAGGCGACGCGTCCGAAACTGTGGCCGCGCAACGCGACCACGAGGCAGGGCACGATCAGCACCGCGACCGCCACCACGGCACTGCCCGCGTGCTCCGGCACGGCCGCGCCGAAGCAGTATCCGATGATCAGCGCCGTCAGCGTCACCCCGAGGATCGGGATCACCGCGTGCCCGCGCGCCAGATCCACGGTCGTGGCCGCGAAGACCGCCAGCGCACCGGTCGCGGCCATGCCGGCCCAGGGCGAGCGCCACCGCCGCCCGGCGGCCAGGCCCACCACCACCGCGAGCACCGGGATGGGCGCACTCCAATCCGGCCGCGGCACCGCGATGATCGCGCTGCCCGCGTTGGCGACCGCCACCGACAGCAGCACCAGCGTGCCCTCGCGACCGGGCAACAGCAGCGCCGCCAGCACGGCCGCGGCAATGGTGACGGCCACCATCACCCCGATCTGCGCGGGGGTTCCGGAGTGCCGCACGAACCAATCGGTGGACAGCGCCGTCGCGGTGACCAGCACCAGCGCGGACAAAATCGGGCCGATGGCCAGATCGGTGTTCTCGGACCCGACCGAGACCTCGGCGCGCTGTACCAGCACACCGAGCGCCAAGGCGGCCGCCGCGAGCAGCACCAGCCACATCGGGGGCGTGCCGCCGGAAGCCCATTCGATGAGTGGACTGCGACTGCCCGACTCGGGCAGCGAGGTCTGGTCGCCGATGAGAATGGCCGACAGCGCGCCGATCAGGTACGCGCCGGTCGCGAGCGGTTTGCCGAAGACCGCGACCGCGAGCGCGCCCAACAGAATTCCGCTGAAGATCGAGTCGATGTAGTTGACCGTGGTCAGCGTCCCGGTGGAGGCCGCGTCCCGAGTCCAGAGATGGTCCAGCAGCAACACCACCACGCTGCCGAAGGAGGCGATCCACGCGCTGCGCCGCCCCAGCGCCACCACCAGCGCCGCGGACACCACCGCGAACGCCGCCCCCGCCGCGGCCGCGCGCGGCATGTTCAACACCATCAGATCCATTTGCAGCACCGGACCTTCGGCGCCGCGCCCCAGATCCAGCGGGGCCATCAGCAGCAGGCCCGCGATCACCGCCCCCAGCAGCGCCGCCGTCGCCTCCACCGGGCGCGCGAAGCGCCGCAGCCCCGGGGGCGCGGCGAGTCCCGCCGGTGGTGCCAACGCGAACTTCGCGCCCATCTGTCACCTTTCGTTGGTGATGCGACGCCTTCCGCGTTACAGCAATAACGAGCAGCTATCTGTTGGCGAGGTTAACAGGATTGGGCTGTGTGAAGCCTGAGACGTGGACTCGGTCACAGGGCCGGGCGCGGCCGGATCACCGGGTCAGGCGCAGCGGAAACGGAAGGTCGCCACGGGTGTGCTGCCGGGGACCGACGTGAGTTCGAGGGCCGCGTCGCCGTCGAGCGCGCACCCCACCGGCGTGCCGATCTGCACCCGATAGCAACCGGGCGCACCGGGATAGACGGCCGTGCCGTCATTGCCGGTGGTGATGGTCGCGAGGTTCGCGCCGCCGCCGCAGGGCGCGATGTCCGCGGCCACGCCCGCCATGGGGAACTGTTCGGGGCCGTAGACGGCCTGCACCTTCAGCGCCGGATCGGCGGGCGGATCCGCCTGCGCGAGGGGGGCCAGCGCGCACGCGGCGGCGAGGGCGGACGTGACGAGCAGCGTGCGGCGCACCTGATCTCCTTCGAGTCGAGCCGAGGCGAATTGGCCTCCGCGCCAATATAGGTGCTACACCGACCGTCCAGTCATATTCCGCGGCTTCGGCTCGACGCCACCGGTCGATCAGACCGTGGACACCGCGTCCGCCACCACCGCGCCGCCGTTCGCGGGCGCGCGGCCCGCCGCGGCGCACTGCGCGCTGCTGAAAGCGACCGCCGCACCGAGCACTTCGAGCTCGACCCGGTCACCCACCGCGGGCGCGTCCACACTGACCCGGCGCACCTGGATGAGCTCGGGGCAGCCATCGAGATCGAGGGTCAGCATGACATCCGCGCCCCGGAATTCCAGGGCGCGCACGGTCGCGCAACCGTCGTGGCCATTGCCCGCCACCCGCGCGAGCAGCTGTTCGGGTCGCATCATGACCGCGCCCGCACCGGTCGGCGCGTCCACCTGGACGGGGATGCGCCCGAGCACGGTCTCGGCGGTCTCCGCGCCGATGGTGGCGTCGAGCAGCACGGTGTCGCCGAGGAATCCGGCCGTGAACAGATCCGCCGGGGCCGCGTACACCTCTTCGGGCGTGCCGACCTGGGTGAACCGCCCCGAGCACATGACGGCCACCTGATCGGCGAACGACAGCGCCTCCTCCTGATCGTGGGTGACCAGAATGCTGGTCATGCCCGCGGCGCGCAGGGTTTCGGCGACGGCCTGCCGGGTGGCGGCGCGCAGTCCGGTGTCGAGGGCGCTGAAGGGCTCGTCCAGCAGCATGACGGTGGGCTTGCGCGCCATGGCGCGGGCCAGGGCCACGCGCTGCTGCTGTCCACCGGAGAGCTGGTGCGGTCGCCGATCGGCGTACGAGGCGTCCAGCGACACCATTTCGAGCAGTTCGGTCACCAGGTGCCGGTGCTTGCGCCGGCCGCCCAGTCCCCCGCCGAGCCCGTAGGCGATGTTCTGCCCCACGGTCAGATGCGGGAACAGCGCGCCGTCCTGCGCCACGTACCCGATCTTGCGCCGGTGCGGCGGCACCGAGAACCCTTGCCGGGTCACGGTTTCCCCGCCGATGGACACCGAGCCCGCGTCCGGGTTCTCGAATCCGGCGATCACCCGCAGCAGCGTGGTCTTGCCGCAGCCGGAGGAGCCGACCACGGCGGTGGCGCTGCCGTCTGGCACGTCGAGGCCGATACCGTCGAGCACCGGCGCGTGCCCGAAGGTCTTGGAAACCTGGTCTACGACAAGACGACTCACAGTCCCGCCGCCTTCCTGGATTGGGTGAACAGCAGATAGGTGACCGGCACCGAGGCGATGATCATGATCAGCGCGTACGGCGCGGCCGCCGCGTAGTCCAATTCGCCCGACAGCTGCCAGAACTGCATGGCGAGGGTGCGGGTGCCATTGGGGGCCAACAGCAGGGTGGCGGTCAGTTCGGTGGCCACGGCCACGAACACCATGGCGGCCGCCGCGGCCGCCGCGGGGGCGGTCAAGCGCAGCGTCACCCGGAAAAAGGTTGCGGCGGGGGATTTTCCGAGCACCTGCGAGGCCTCCTCCAACCCGACCGGCACCTGCGCCAGCCCGGCGCGCACGCTCACCAGGGCGCGCGGCAGGAACATGAGCGTGTAGGCGGCCAGAATGGTCGCGGCCGTCTGGTAGAGCGCGGGCAGCCACCGGATCGACACCGTCACCAGCGCCAGCGCGATCACAATGCCGGGCAGCGAGCTGGTGATGTAGTTGGCGCCCTCGATGATTCGCGCGAACCGCGATCCGGAGCGGACCGCGATCCAGGCCACGGGGAAGGCGCACAGGGTGGTGATAGCCGCGGCCGTGGCGGCCAAACCGAGGGTCTGGCCGAGGGATTCGCCGATCTCACCGGTATTCCACACCGCCGCCCCGCCGATCTTCAGCCAGCGTCCGATGGTCCACAGCGGCACACCCAGCGTGGCCGCCAGCGCACCGGTCAGCACCGCGAACATGGGAATCCGGCCCAGCCCCAGGTGAATTCGATTCGCCCCGCGCTGCGCGCCGCCGCCCACCCGCGCGTAGCGGGCCCGCCCGCGCACCCCGGCCTCGGCGGCCAGCAGCACCAGGCACAGCACCACCAGCACGCCCGAGAGCGTGCTGCCCGCCGCGCCCGCGAAGCTGGACTGGTACTGCTCGAAGATGGCGGTGGTGAAGGTGTCGAACCGGATCATGGCGAACGCGCCGTACTCGGCCAGCAGATGCAGCGAAATCAGCAGTCCCCCACCGAGCACGGCCAGCCGCAGCTGCGGCAGCACGACCCGGGCGAACACGGCGACCGGCCCCGAGCCCAGCGCCCGCGCCGATTCCTCCACGGCCGGATCCAGCCGCCGCAGGGTCGCCGCCGCCGGGAGATACACCAGCGGGAAGTACGACACCGTTGCGACGAGCACGCCCGCCCACAATCCGTGCAGCGAGGGGATGGCGCTGACCCAGCCGTAGCTGTTGACGAAGGCCGGAACCGCCAGCGGCGCGGCGAAGATCGGCCCCCACCAGGCCGCGCCCGGCACAGTGGTGCGCTCCACGATCCAGGCCAGGCCCACACCCAGCACCACGCAGATCGGAACGGTCAACACCACCAATTCGGCGGTGTTGCGCAGCAATTCGCCCACGCGCGGGCGGAAGACGAGTTGCGCGGTCTCGTGCCATCCGGTCGAGACGAGCGTGGACACGATGTAGCCCAGCGGCACGAAGGTGGCCGCCACCATGAGCAGGGCCGCAATGGTGATGAGCGACCCGGGGGTGACGAGCGACCCGGGCCGCAGTGCGGCCCGGGTCGTGGATGCCTTCGTGCGCCCGCGCGGGGAAGCCGGTGCGGCTCCCCCGGGAACATCGGTCCGAACGGTCACGGTTACAGCAGGCCCGCCTCGGTCATGAGCTGCGTGACCTTCTTGGCGTCCAGCTTGCTCGGGTCGATCTTGGGCGCGTCCAGCGAGGCCAGCGGCGGCAGCGCGGGATTCGCGGCGACGTCGGAGGCCACCGGGTACTCCATGGAGTCACCGGTCTGCAGGACGGTCTGGCCCTTCTTGGAGGTGATGAAGTTCAGGAACTTCTGGGCATTGGTCTGGTTCTTGCTCGACTTCAGCACGCCGCCACCGGAAATGGAGACGAAGGCGCCCGGGTCCTGGTTCTTGAAGTAGAACAGCTGGGTGTTGGCGCTGTTCTCCTTGGTCTTGGCCTGGTCGCGGTACCAGTAGTAGTGGTAGATGATGCCGCCGTCGACCTGGCCCGTGTTGGCGTCCTTCATGACGGAGGTGTTCGTCTTGTCGGCGACCACGTTGTCCTTCATGCCCTTCAACCACGCCTTGGTGACGTCCTCGCCCTTCTGCGCGAGCAGGGCGGCCACGATGGCCTGGAAGTCCGCGCCACTCGGGGCCGCGCCCCAGCGGCCCTTCCACTGCGGCTGCTGCAGGTCCAGCAGCGACTTGGGCAGCTGGTCGGCCGGGACCTTGGCGGTGTTGTAGACGAAAACCGTGGAGCGCGCGGCGATTCCGGTCCACTTGCCGGTGGACGGGCGGAACTGCTCGGGCACCTGCGCCAGGGTGTCGGCGTCGACATCGGCGAACAGTCCGGCGTTCTCGACCAGCGCCATGGCCGGGGAGTTCTCGGTGAGGAAGACGTCGGCCTTCGAGTTCTTGCCCTCGGCGACGAGCTGGTTGCCCAGGTCGGTGTCACCGCCATTGCGGATGGTCACCTTGATCCCGGTGTCCTTGGTGAACGCGTCGACCCACTCCTTGGTGAGGGATTCGTGCTGCGCGTTGTAGACCAGGATCTCGTTGTCGCCGGAGGACGAGCTGGAGCAGGCGGTGGTCGCGCCCAGCACCGCGATCGCCGCCAGTGCACCCGACACCAGTTTCCATCGAGCCGCCGTCATGACCGTCCTTTCCCTCTGCCAGCCTCGCCTCTGAGGTTTGCCTAACCAACGTACAGTCCCGCCCCGCGGGTTCAAATCCCGGCCCACCAATCGACACGGAATCGCTGTAATCTCCCGTCGGTGACCAGCACTCGCCGCACTCCCCTGACCATCGGACTCGGCGTCGTCGCCGTGGTGCTCGTGGGAGGTGGCATCGCCGCCGCGGTGACATTGAACGGCAATGACTCCGGCCCCAGCGAGGACAAGCGCGTCGAGACCGCGCTGCGCGATTTCTACACCGCGCTGTCAACCGGCGGAGCCTCACAGGCCGTGGGCAAGACCTGCGCGAGCGACCGCGCCCAATACGACGCGTACACCGACGCCCAGAAGAAGGCCATGGACCAGGGCCGGGTCTCGATGCGGGTGGATTCGGTGCAGGGCATCACCATCACCGGCGATCGCGCCACCGCCGTCACCCTCGGCACCTTCAGCGTTCCCGGTGCCGCCGACAGCAAACGCTCCACCAATGAACATCTGCGCAAGGAAGACGGCGTATGGAAGGTCTGCTCCAGCGACGCGAAGTAGGACGGCCATGAGCTGCTGCGGCCCGAATCGACGTCAGCTGCTCGGCTTGCTCGCGGTGGCGGCGGCCATGCCGCTGGGCTGGGCGAGTCCGGCTCGCGCACAGGCGGGTTCGCTCGCTGTGACCGATCTCGAGGTCGTCACCATCACCGATCGATCGGCCGTGCTGACCTGGACCACCTACGGCCCGGACGCCAATGGCAATCCGGTCCCGGTCGAGACGGACAGTGAGGTCTGGCTCGCACCCGCCGATGGTTCCGCACTGCGGCAGGTCTTCGGCGACTCCCGGCCGACCGCCTTCCACTACGCCGAGGTGACCGACCTGGAACCCGGCCGGACCTATCGGTTCGAGGCCCGCTCGGCGGGCATCCCGGCCGCGCCCGCCCTGAATGTGTCCACCCGCCAGCCGAATACGCCGGAGACCCAGGGCGTCTTCACCACCCTGGTGCCGCCGCCGGGTCGCCTGCTGCGAACACTGGCCCTCTCCAACGACATTCACTACGGCGAAGAGGTCAGCGGCATCATCACCGCGGGCTTGCCGCCCGGATTCCGCCAAGAGCCCGGTCTCGCACCGTATCCCGAGATCATGCTGGCCGCCCTGCTCGACGACATGCGCCGTCCCGACCGCGCAGTCGACCATCTCCTGCTGGCCGGTGACCTCACCGCCGAGGCCACCCCCGAGCAGGTGCGCGGCGTCCACACGGCCCTCGCGAATTGGGGCGTCCCGGGCCGAGACTGGTTCGCGGCCCGCGGCAATCACGACCGCCCGCACCTGGGCTCCGATTACGCGAGCTGCACGCCCTACCTCGACCACAACGACTGCTGGGGCGATTCCTTCAGCACCAGACAGCAATTGGCGTCCCACGAGCTCGGCGAACTCCGCCTGATCGCCCTGGACACCACCGAACTCGATATCGCGGGCGGCACCATGGACCGCTCCCAACTCGACGAGCTGCGCGAACTGCTCACCGCCGATCCGGACCGTCCCACACTGCTTTTCGGTCATCACCCCGTCACCACCGAATCCGGCTGGTCGAATCTCGCGGGCCCGAGCTTCATCCTGAACGCCGCGAATGCCGCGGAGCTGCAATCGATCTACCAATCCGCGCCCGGCGTCTTCCTGCACCATTCCGGCCACACCCACCGCAATCGCCGCACCCGCGCGGACCTGCCCATCCCCGTCGAGTTCCTGGAAGTCGCCGCCTGCAAGGAATACCCGGGCGGCTACACCCTGCTGCGCCTGTACGAGGGCGGCTACATGGTCAACTTCTACAAGACCCGCACCGACGGCGCCCGCCGCTGGAGCACGCGCTCGCGCGGCGAGTATTACGGCCTGCTACCCGAATACACCCTCGGCACCACCGCCGACCGCAATCACACGGTGCTGCGCGATCTGAGCGGAGTGTCACCCGCCTGAACAAGAAAACGCCTCCCATGTCCGGCATGGGAGGCGTTTCCGTCGATGGAGCGAGCGGCGGGAGTCGAACCCGCGTACACGGCTTTGCAGACCGCCACCTGGCCACTCGGTCACACCCGCATCGTGGCACCAATAATGCGGCGAATCGGGCACGCCGCCAACGTTTCGAATCATCGTGATTCCGACCGATGTCCGGATCGGCTCGGCATTGCGACCAAGCGGTCCGCGACGTGCGATGATCGGGACATGTCGCGTCCACGTCCGCTGCCGCTCGATCCGATCGAGGAGGCGCATCGCCAGTGGACGGAGCACGGGTGGGGGGACGTGGCCGACGGGATGGCCGCGGTGACCTCGCTGGTGCGGGCCCAGCAGATCGTGATGGCCCGGGTCGACGAAGCTTTGCGACCGACCGGTTTGACCTTTTCTCGGTACGAGCTACTCATGTTGCTGAGCTTCAGCAAAACCGGCGCGCTGCCCATGGCGGTGGCCAGTGCCCGCCTGCAGGTGCACCCCACCTCGGTCACCAACACCGTCGACCGCCTGGAAGCCGCGCAGTTGGTGAAGCGCGTCCCGCATCCGAGCGACCGGCGCGCCACGCTCATCGAAATAACCGATGCCGGAAGGGATTTGGTAGCCAAGGCCACCATCGAACTGAACCGGCGAGTTTTCGCCGAGGCCGGTCTGCCGCCGGAACGATTGCAGTTGCTGCTGCAATTGCTGGCGGAGTTCCGGCAGGCCGCCGGCGACTTCGATCCGGGTAGCTCGCCGACGCGCTGGGCCGGTCAGTAACCCTTCAGCGACTCAGCAGCCAATTTCCTGCGTCATAGTCTTGGATTCGGCTCGCAAAAGGTTCACCATTGAGGCCATGGTGCTGGTCCTCGGGGTGTCGGCGGGCGCTGCTGGCGCACGCGCCATGCTCACCCATTCCGACCAGCCTCACCTGCCCCCGATCGACCGCTGCAAGGTCCTACGCCGTGCCGGTGGCGGGAGCATGGAGGAGGCGGTGTTCGAGGCCATTCGGCTGATGCGCAAGTCCGCCGCCAAGCGGGACGAATTCATCACCGGCATCGCGGTGACGTGTCGCTGCAACACCCACGCCGAATCCGTCCGCACGGCCGCGGGCCGCAATCGTCTGACCGTCATCGACGAGCCGGTGGCCCAGCTCAGATATCTCCGTTTCACCGGCAGACTTCCCACCGAGGGCTCGGTCCTGCTCTACGACCTAGGCGCCTCCGGCCTGACCCTCACCCAGATCGACTGTCGAACCGATGCCGTCCTCGCCACCAAGCGCAGCACCGTCCTGGGCGGTGACGGCCACGATGCCCTGCTGCGCTGGCTGCTCAATCGCCACGGCATCACCCTGGACCTCGCCACCACCCGCAGTCAGAAGGAGGCGCTGGCCTCCGAACGCGTACTGACCGTCTGCGACCCGATCACCGGGCAGCGCACCGTGGTCACCCGCAGCGATTTCGCCGAACTGGTCGAAGCGGGCATTCATCACTCGGCGTCCTTCGTCCGCCACATGATCGACGAGACCGGCGTCAAGCCGACGGGCATCGCCCTCCTGGGCGGGTGCACCCGCAACAAGAGCATTCGGGACGAGCTGAAACAGCAGCTGGATCTCCCGTTGATCTACGATCCGGAACCGGAATTCGTCTCCACCCGCGGCGCGGTCCTGCTGGCCGCCGAACGGCCGTCGGCCCGCAGCATCCGCAGCGTCCATATGACGCCACACGGGGCACACGAGGCCCCGTCCTCCTCCCCGGTGTCCCGCCGCAAACTCGTTGCGGCGGTGGCGGTTACCGCGACGCTCGGCGGCACGATCGTCGGCGCGCTGGCCATGAACCGCGACGGCGGCGACCACACCGACGGCAAGCCGCCGACCGTCGAGGTGGTCGGGCCGCCGAAGCACGGCTGAGGCCCACGCCCTACTTGTTGGTGAAGTTCGCCGGACGCTTCTCGACGAAGGCGGTCATGCCTTCCTTCTGATCCTCGGTCGCGAACAGCGAGTGGAACACCCGACGCTCGAAGCGCAGGCCCTCGGTGAGGGTGGTCTCGAAGGCGCGGTCCACGGCCTCCTTGGCGATCATGACCGACGGCAGCGACATCGACGCGATGGTCTCGGCCACTTCCATGGCGGTGGAGACCAATTCGGCGGCGGGGACGATGCGGGAGACCAGGCCCGCGCGCTCGGCTTCCTCGGCGTCCATATTGCGGCCGGTGAGGATGAGGTCCATGGCCTTGGCCTTGCCGACGGCGCGGGTCAGGCGCTGGGAGCCGCCCATGCCGGGGATGACGCCGAGCTTGATTTCGGGCTGGCCGAACTTGGCGGTGTCGGCGGCGATGAGCAGGTCGCACATCATGGCGAGTTCGCAGCCGCCGCCGAGGGCGTAACCGGCGACCGCGGCGATGATGGGCTTGCGGAAGGCGACCAGTCGGTCCCAACCCGCGAAGTGGTCGGTGAGGAACATGTCCATGTAGGACTTGGACTGCATTTCCTTGATGTCCGCGCCGGCCGCGAAGGCCCGGTCGGATCCGGTCAGCACGACCGCGCCGATCTCATTGTCGTTCTCGAGCTCGTCGAGGGCGGCCGAGATATCGGCCAGGACCTGCGAGTTCAGCGCGTTGAGGGCCTTCGGCCGGTTCAGCGTGATGAGGGCGACGCGCCCCTTGCGCTCCAGCAGAATGGTCTCGAAGTCGGTCACGCCGTCTCTCCCTCAGATCGTTTCCGGATATCGGTGACGATAGCCGAGAAGTCCTTGCCCGCTTCGTCCTGGTTGAAGCGGCTGTAGATCTCCGCGGCGAGCAGTCCGATCTGCCCGTCGACCCCATTGCCCCGCAGCGCGCTGGCCGCCAGACCCAGGTCCTTGGTCATGAGCGCGGTCGCGAAGCCGGGCTGGTAGTCGTTGTTGGCCGGGCTGGCCGGAACCGGGCCGGGCACAGGGCAATACGAGGTGAGCGCCCAGGACTGGCCCGAGGCGGTGGAGACCACGTCGAAGAACTTCTCGTGAGTGAGCCCCAGCTTCTCGCCCAGCACAATGGCTTCCGAGAGACCGATCATGGAGATGCCCAGCAGCATGTTGTTGCAGATCTTGGCGGCCTGGCCGACGCCCGCGCCGCCGCAGTGCACGACCTTGCCGCCCATGACCTCCAAAAGCGGTAGGGCGTCGGCGAAGTCGGCGTCCGCGCCGCCCACCATGAAGGTGAGGGTGCCCGCCGCCGCGCCCGCCACGCCACCGGAGACGGGGGCGTCCAGGGCCCGATGTCCCGTCGCGGCGGCGAGTTCCGCGGCCTGCTTGGCGTCGGCGACATCGATGGTGGAGCAGTCGACGAACAGCGTGCCGGGCTTGGCGGCGGAGAGGACCTCGTTGTAGAGGTCGAGCACGATGCGGCCGTTGGGCAGCATGGTGATGACGACGTCGGAGGCCGAAACCGCTTCGGCGGCAGTCGCTACGACGGTCGCGCCGTCCGCGCGGGCCTGAGCCTGCGCGGCGGGAACGGGATCGAAGGCCAGCACGTCGTACCCGGCCTTGACCAGGTTGGCGGCCATCGGCCCGCCCATGTGGCCGAGTCCGAGGAACCCGACCTTGGTGGTATTGCTCATGATTCGTCCTTACAGTCCCAGTTCGCGATCGCCGAGCGCGCCGAAGTAGGCGTCGACGTCGGCGTCGGTGACGTCCGCCAGGGTGGCGGGCGACCACCGCGGGTTGCGGTCCTTGTCGATGACCTGGGCGCGGATGCCTTCCACCAGGTCGTGGGTGTTGAGGGAGGCGGCGGAGACCCGGTACTCCTGATTCAGCGCGGCCTCGAGGCTCGGGGCCCGACGCGCCTCGCGCAGTGAGCGCAGCGTGACCTTCAGTGCCACCGGCGATTTCGACAGCACGTCCTGCGCGGCCTTGGCGGCCTCGGCACGACCGTCGATCTGGAGCCGGTGCACGATCTCCTCGACGGTGTCGGCGCTGTAGCAGGCGTCGATCCAGTCCTGCTGGGCCACGAACTCCGAAACCGGCGCGGGCTGCGCGAATTTCGCGATGGCCACGTCGATCTCGTTGTCGTGCAACGCGTCCAGCAGCGCCGGCAGGTGTTCGGAGGGCACGAAGTAGTCGGCGAATCCGGCCGCGATGGCATCCCCGGCGGACATGCGCGCGGTGGTCAGCGCGACATGCGTGCCGATCTCGCCGGGCGCGTGCGCGAGCAGCCAGGTGCCGCCCACATCCGGGATGAAGCCGATTCCGGTCTCGGGCATGCCGACCATGGACCGCTCGGTCACGATGCGGTGCGAGGCGTGCCCGGACAGGCCCACGCCGCCACCCATGACGATGCCGTCCATGATGGCCACGTAGGGCTTCGGGTACCGCTTGATCAGGGCGTTGAGAATGTACTCGTCGCGCCAGAACTTCCCGCTCGGCGAATCCGCCGAGACCCGCGGCGAATCACCCTGGGCCACGGCGTTCTTGGCGTCATTGTGGATCGAGACGATATCGCCGCCCGCGCACAGTCCGCGCTCGCCCGCGCCGGTGAGCACCACGGCGCGCACCTCGTCGTCGTCGGCCCAGGCCCGCAGCGCGTCCAGAATGGTCAGCGCCATCGGATGGTTGAGCGCGTTGATGGCCCGCGGCCGGTTCAGCGTGATCAGGCCGAGCCCGTCCCGCTTCTCGATCAACACCTCGGCGCTTTTCGATGTCTCCGCGCTCATGCTGCTCCTACCACCGAGCGGGCGACGACCACCCGCATGATTTCGTTCGTCCCCTCGAGAATCTGATGCACCCGCAGGTCGCGAACGATCTTCTCGATGCCATATTCGGCCAGGTAACCGTAGCCACCGTGCAATTGCAGGGCCTTGTTGGCCACCTCGAACCCGGCGTCGGTGGCGAACCGCTTGGCCATGGCGCACAGCTCCACCTTGTCGGGGGCGTCGGCGTCCAGGGCCGCGGCGGCGCGCCACAGCAGGGTGCGGGCGGCCTCGAGGGAGGTCCGCATATCGGCCAGCTCGAATTGCAGGGCGGTATTGTCCAGCAGCCGCGAGCCGAAGGCCTTGCGCTGCGCCATATAGGCCACGGTCTGATCCAGCGCGGCCTGCGCCCCGCCCATCGAGCAGGCGGCGATATTGAGTCGCCCGCCATTGAGCCCGTTCATGGCGATCCGGAAACCATTGCCCTCCGCACCCAGCAGGTTGGCGGCGGGCACCCGGGCATTGTCGAGGATGACCTGGCGGGTGGGCTGCGCGTTCCAGCCCATCTTGCGCTCATTGGCCCCGAACGACAGTCCCGGGGTATCGGCCGGGACGATGAACGCCGAGATGCCGCGCGCCCCTTCGTTTCCGGTGCGCGCCATGATCACGTACACATCGCTGCTGCCCGCGCCGGAGATGAATTGCTTGACGCCGCTGAGCAGGTAGTCGTCGCCGTCGCGAACGGCCTTGGTGCTCAAGGCCGCCGCGTCGGAACCGACACCCGGTTCGGTCAGCGCGTAGGAGGCCAGCAGGTCCATGGACGTCAGCCCCGGCAGCCACCGATTGCGTTGCTTCTCATCGCCATACGTGTCGATCATCCACGTGGCCATATTGTGGATGGAGATGTAGGCGGCCACGGCCGGGCAGCCGGTGGCCAGCTGCTCGAAGATGCGCACGGCGTCCAGCCGCCGCAGCTCCGACCCGCCCACGTCCTCGCGCACGTAGATGCCGCCCAGGCCGAGCGAGCCCGCCTTGCGCAGCACATCCACCGGGAAGTGCTTGCGCTCATCCCATTCCAGGGCATTGGGCGCGAGCAGCTCGTCGGCGAAGGAGCGGGCGGTCTCGACGATCGCCTTCTCGTCCTCGTCCAGTACGAACATCAGCGTCAGTCCATGGTCGGGATGACGAAGGCATTGGACTCCTTGAGTCCCGCGGGCCAACGCTGCGTCACCGTCTTGGTCTTGGTGTAGAAGCGGATCGAGTCCGGGCCGTGCTGGTTGAGATCGCCGAAGCCGGACCGCTTCCAGCCGCCGAAGGTGTGGTAGGCGATCGGCACCGGGATCGGCACATTGATGCCGACCATGCCGACCTGCACGCGGGCCGCGAAGTCGCGGGCCGTATCGCCGTCACGGGTGAAGATGGCGACGCCATTGCCGTATTCGTGCTCGTTGGCCAGGCGCAGGCCTTCTTCGAAGTCCTTGGCGCGCACGATGGACAGCACCGGGCCGAAGATCTCTTCCTTGTAGATCCGCATGTCCGAGGTGACGCGGTCGAACAGCGTTGCGCCCGCGAAGAATCCGTCCTCGCCGCCTTCCACGACCAGGCCGCGGCCGTCGATGACCAGCTCCGCGCCCTCGTCGACGCCGATCTGCACGTAGTTGTTCACCCGGTCCACACCGTCGCGTCCGACCAGCGGCCCGAAGTCCGCGCCCGGGTCGTCGGAGACGCCGACATTGAGCTTGTTGATGCGCTCGACGAGCTTGGCGCGCAGGCGATCCGCGGTCTCCTCGCCCACCGGCACCGCCACCGAGATGGCCATGCAGCGCTCACCCGCGGAACCGTAGCCCGCGCCGATCAGCTGGTCGGCCACATCGTCGAGATCGGCATCGGGCATGACGATGGCGTGGTTCTTGGCCCCACCGAAGCACTGCGCGCGCTTACCGTTCGCGGACGCGGTCTCGTAGATGTACTGCGCGATCGGGGTGGACCCCACGAAGCCGACGGCCTTGATGCGCTCGTCGCGCAGCAGCGTGTCCACGGCCTCCTTGTCGCCATTGACGACATTGAAGATGCCCGCGGGCAGTCCGGCCTCGAGGAACAGCTCGGCCAGGCGCAGCGGCACCGAGGGGTCACGCTCGGAGGGCTTGAGCACGAAGGCATTTCCGCAGGCCAGCGCCGGACCGGCCTTCCACAGCGGGATCATGGCCGGGAAGTTGAACGGGGTGATGCCCGCGACCACGCCCAGCGGCTGCCGCATGGAGTAGACGTCGATGCCGGTGCCCGCGCTCTCGGTGTACTCGCCCTTGAGCAGATGCGGGATGCCGCAGGCGAATTCGATCACCTCGAGGCCGCGCTGGATATCGCCCTTGGCGTCGGCGATGGTCTTGCCGTGCTCGCTGGACAGCAGGGCCGCCAGCGAATCCATCTCGTCCTGCACCAGCGTCAGGAACTTCATCAGCACCCGAGCCCGCCGCTGCGGGTTCGTCGCGGCCCACGCGGGCTGCGCCGCGGCGGCATTGGCGATGACCGCCTCGACCTCACTCTTGCTCGCCAGCGGCACCTTCGCCTGCACCTGCCCGATGCTGGGGTTGAACACATCGCCGAAGTTGCCCGAAGTTCCCGGGACGTGCTTCCCGCCGACGAAGTGGGTGAGTTCGCGAACCATGCCTGGTCCTTCCACGACTTTTACAGCCTGTCTCGATGCTTGCGAAGCTTGCGCGCCGATTGCGCGTTCCGTGGCGATCCTATAGTTGGACATCCAAGTATTGGCTGTGTGATAATTCACAGCAACTACAGGCTCTCCGCGCGGAGGCAACACATGCCCGACTTGCATGTCCCGGTCAATCCAGTGCGGTTCGTGACCGCAGCGGCGCTGTTCGACGGCCATGACGCGGCCATCAACATCATGCGCAGAATCCTGCAGGCCCAGGGGGCCGAGGTGATTCACCTAGGGCATAACCGGGCCGTGCGCGAGGTCGTGGACGCGGCGGTCACCGAGGATGTGCAGGGTGTCGCGGTGAGCTCGTATCAGGGCGGGCACATCGAGTACTTCGAGTACCTGGCCAAGGCACTGAAGGAGGCCGGTGCCGAGCACGTGAAGATCTTCGGCGGCGGTGGCGGGGTCATCATTCCCGAGGAGATCGCGCGGCTCGCGGAGTCGGGCGTGACGATCTTCTCGCCGGAGGACGGGCAGCGGCTCGGCCTGCCGGGGATGATCAATCAGCTGATTTCGGCGTGCGACGTGGACCTTTCGCTGACTCCCGCGCCCGTGGAGGCCGTGCTCAGCGGGGATCGGGCGGCACTGGCGCGGACCTTGACCTGCCTGCAGCAGGGGACGCTGCCCGAGGCGGATCGAGCCGCGCTGATCGCCGCGGCGGGGGCTCGGCACGTGCCCGTGCTGGGCATCACGGGTACCGGCGGCTCCGGAAAGTCCTCTCTGACAGACGAACTCATTCGGCGGCTGCGCACCGATCAGCAGGACAAGCTGCGGGTGGCGGTGCTGGCGGTGGATCCGACGCGGCGGCGCGGCGGCGGCGCGCTGCTCGGCGACCGCATTCGCATGAACGCCCTCGACGGCGAGCGGGTCTACTTCCGGTCGCTGGCCACCCGGGGCGAGCGGGAACTGCCGCACGATATCGACACCATGGTGATCGCCTGCAAGGCAGCGGGATTCGACCTGGTCGTATTGGAGACTCCCGGCATCGGGCAGGGTGATGCCGCCATCGCCGAACACGTGGACGTCTCGCTGTATGTGATGACGCCGGAGTTCGGGGCGGCCTCCCAGCTCGAGAAGATCGACATGCTGGACTACGCGGATGTCGTGGCAATCAACAAGTTCGAGCGGCGGGGCGCCGAGGACGCGCTGCGCGACGTGTCGAGGCAACTGGTGCGCAACCGCGAGGACTTCCACGCCTCGCCCGAGGACATGCCGGTATTCGGCACCAGCGCGGCAACATTCAACGATGACGGCGTGACGGCGCTCTACCAGCACCTGGCCGGACTGCTCGGCGAGCAGGGACTGCCATTGCAGGAAGGCGTACTCCCCCGCGTCGAGACTCGGGCCTCGACGCGCTTCGCGCAGATCATTCCGCCCGCCCGCGTGCGGTATCTGGCCGAGATCGCCGAAACGGTCCGGAACTACCACGCGCAGACGGCCCGGCAGGTCGTCGCGGCGCAGCGTGTGCAGCGATTGGAGCAGGTGCTCGGCGAACTCACCTCTTCCTCGTCATCCCGGCATGCTGTTGGCCGGGATCCAGGGGTGGATTCCGGCCAAAAGCACGCCGGAATGACGGATGGGGCTGCGACGGAGGTGGCTGCCCTGCTCGAGGAGGCGCGGGCCGATCTCACGCCGGAAAACGCTGCGCTGCTGGCGGAATGGCCCGCGGTCGCCGAGTCGTATCGGGGCGAGGAGCAGGTGGTCAAGGTTCGGGACCGGGAGTTGCGGACCGCGCTGCGGCGGGAGACGCTGTCCGGCAGTTCGATTCCCCGGGTGGCGCTGCCCCGCTTCACCGATCACGGTGAGCTGCTGCGGTTCCTGCGGTCGGAGAATCTGCCGGGGCGGTTCCCGTTCACGGCGGGCGTGTTCCCGTTCAAGCGGGACAATGAGGATCCCGCGCGCATGTTCGCCGGTGAGGGCGACGCCTTCCGGACCAATCGGCGGTTCAAGGTGCTGTCCGAACACGCCGACGCCAAACGGCTTTCGACCGCCTTCGATTCGGTGACGCTGTACGGGCACGATCCGGCGGAGCGGCCCGACATCTACGGCAAGGTCGGCACCTCCGGTGTCTCCATCGCCACCCTCGACGATATGAAGGCGCTCTACGACGGGTTCGACCTGGACTCGCCGACCACCTCGGTGTCGATGACCATCAACGGTCCCGCGCCGACCATCCTCGCCTACTTCCTCAATACCGCCATCGATCAAGCGGTGGAACAGTTTTCGGCCGAGCAGGGCCGCGAGCCGACGCAGGAGGAAGCCGCCGAGCTGCGCGCCCGCACCCTGGCCACCGTGCGCGGCACCGTGCAGGCCGACATCCTCAAGGAGGATCAGGGCCAGAACACCTGCATCTTCTCCACCGAATTCAGCCTGCGCATGATGGCCGACATCCAGGAATGGTTCGTGCGCAACAGCGTTCGCAACTTCTACTCGGTCTCCATCTCCGGCTATCACATCGCCGAGGCCGGGGCGAACCCCATCAGCCAGCTGGCCTTCACCCTCGCCAACGGCTTCACCTATGTGGAGGCGTATCTGGCGCGCGGCATGCACATCGACGATTTCGCGCCCAACCTGTCGTTCTTCTTCTCCAATGGCATGGACGCCGAATACTCGGTCATCGGCCGGGTGGCGCGGCGCATCTGGGCGATCGCCATGCGCGACAAGTACGGGGCCAACGACCGGTCCCAGAAGCTCAAGTACCACATTCAGACCTCCGGGCGGTCGCTGCACGCACAGGAGATGAGCTTCAACGACATTCGCACCACGCTGCAGGCGCTCATCGCGGTCTACGACAACTGCAACAGTCTGCACACCAATGCCTACGACGAGGCGGTCACCACGCCCACCGAGGAATCGGTGCGGCGGGCGCTGGCGATTCAGCTCATCATCAATCGCGAGTGGGGATTGGCGATGAACGAGAATCCGCTGCAGGGCAGCTTCATCATCGACGAGCTCACCGACCTGGTGGAGGAGGCGGTGCTGCGGGAGTTCGAGCGCATCAGCGAGCGCGGCGGCGTGCTGGGCGCGATGGAGACCGGCTATCAGCGCGGGCGGATCCAGGACGAGTCCATGCTCTACGAACGCCGCAAGCACGAGGGCAGCCTGCCGATCATCGGCGTCAACACCTTCCGCAATCCGCACGAGGAGGAGCATCGGGTGCTGGAGTTGGCGCGGGGCACCGAGGCGGAGAAACAGTCTCAGCTGCAACGGGTTCGCGAGTTCACCGACCGGCATCGCGACGAGGCGCCCGCCGCCCTGGCCCGGCTGGCCGCGGCCGCCGCCGGTGACGACAATGTCTTCGAGGTGCTGATGGACGCGGCGCGGGTGTGCACGCTGCAGCAGATCACCGACACCTTCTTCACCGTGGGCGGGCAGTATCGGAGGAATGTCTGAGCGGGTGCGCCGGGCGCGGCAGGTCCGATTTCATGGCCGTGGACCGATGGGCGTGGAACAATCCGGAGGAGGCTGACCCAGACGGAAGGCACCCTCATGGACCTCGCGGGCATGACCGTTGTGGACGCGCACATTCACCAGTGGGATCCATTGACCACGCCGCGGGAGTTCAGCGGACTGGCCAGACTCTTCCGGTACGTGCCGGTGCCGATGGATCTGGCCAAACGGCTGGCGCCCCGGCGGGAACGCGAATTCGTCGGGGATCCAACGCCTTTCGTGCACCCTTACCTGCCGCGCGACTATCACGCGGACGCCGGGGAGGTGCCGGTCGAGGTGATCGTGCACATCGAGGTGGAGTGGAACGGCAAGGGCCCGCTCGCCCCGGCCAATGAGACGCAGTGGGTGGCGAGCCTGCCGTTCGGGGTGGACACACCGGCGCTGGGGGCGATCATCGGTGCGGGCGATCCCACCGAACCCGAATTCGCCGAACTGCTCGAAGCGCATCGGGCCGCCTCGCCGCGGTTCCGGGGCATCCGTACCCGCGTGGAGCACCACCCGGACGACGGCGTGCGCGCGACCTGCAAGGAACCGGACAAACTCGGCTCGAAGGCGTTCCTGGACGGGTTCGCGGCGCTGGCCGATCGCGGGCTCGGATTCGAGGCGTGGGTGTATTCCGGACAGCTGCCGCAGGTGACGGCGCTGGCCGAGCGATACCCCGACACCACCATCGTGCTCAACCATCTCGGTACGCCCGCGGGCATTTTCGGGCCGGTCGGCCGCAATACCGGCCAGAACCCGGGGCAGCGGCGCGAACTGTTCGTGCGCTGGCGCGATGATCTGAGCGCCTTGGCCGCGCACGCCAATGTGGTGTCCAAGGTGAGCGGGCTGATGATGCCGATCCTCGGACATCCGGTGCCCAAGCGGGGCG
Source organism: Nocardia sp. CDC153 (assembly GCF_035818515.1). Classification (NCBI taxonomy): domain Bacteria; kingdom Bacillati; phylum Actinomycetota; class Actinomycetes; order Mycobacteriales; family Nocardiaceae; genus Nocardia; species Nocardia sp. CDC153. The sequence goes on from NZ_JAYKYU010000003.1 coordinate 52,051, forward strand.
AGCCGACACCGGTTCCGACACTGCTGGAACGGATTTCGCCGCTGCTCGCGCACGCGCTGGACGTGTTCGGCGCGGACCGGCTGATCTGGGGCTCGAATTTCCCCGTGGACAAGTCGATTACGAGCATTCCGGACGCGGCGGAGGCGGTGGCCACCGCGCTGGCCGAACACGGGGCCGACGACAAGGCCATCGAGCAGGTGTTCCGCAGCAATGCCGAGCGGGTGTACCGGATCGACGAGCTCTGATTCCCGCCCGCCGGGACCCGAGCGGAATTCCGGCTCCCGCGACCCGGCGCTCCCGGCCCGGCCGATTTGCCGTTGCCGGAGCGTCGCTGTGGCTATCGTGATGCGCCATGGAGCGGATCCTGCGGATCGGAATGGGTTTCTGGGAGTCCCGGACCTTGCTCAGCGCCGTCGAGCTCGGGGTGTTCACGGTGCTCGGGCATCGGCAGCTGACCGCCGAGCAATTGCAGCGCGAACTCGGCCTGCACCCGCGCGCGGCGCGCGACTTCTTCGACGCCCTGGTGGCCATGGACATGCTGCGCCGCACCGACGACCGCTACGCCAATACCGCCGACACCGCCACCTACCTGGACAGCACCGGCAGCGAGTACATCGGCGGATTCCTGGAGATGGCGGCCGCGCGGCTGTATCCGTTCTGGGGCGGGCTCACCGAGGGCCTGCGCACCGGGCTGCCGCAGAACGAGGCCAAGAACGGGGGCGACTTCTTCACCGCGCTGTACCGAGATCCGCAGCGGCTCTACGACTTTCAGCGCGCGATGACCGGGTTGTCACTCCCCAGCGCGCACGCCATCGCCGAGGTGTTCCCCTGGCATCGGTGGAAGACGGTGGCCGATATCGGCACCGCGCAGGGCGCGCTGTTGCGGACCGTGCTCGAGACCAATCCACACCTGCACGGCATCGGCTACGACCTGCCGCCGGTGGCGCCCATTTTCACCGAATACAGTGAGCCGGTGGCGGATCGGGTCGTCTTCGAACCCGGCGACTTCCGCACCGACGACCTGCCCGAGGCCGACGTCCTCGTCATGGGCCACATCCTGCACGACTGGGACCTGCCCACCAAGAAGATGCTGCTGGCCAAGGCGTACGCGGCCCTGCCCGAAGGCGGCGCGCTCCTGGTCTACGAGTCCCTCATCGACGATGACCGCCGCACCAACCTGCAGGGCCTGCTCATGAGCCTCAATATGCTCATCGAAACCCCGGGCGGCTTCGACTACACCGCCGCCGACCTCCGAACCTGGCTCGCCGAAGCGGGTTTCCACGACCCCCAAACCGAACACCTCGCCGGACCCGAATCCATGGTCTGGGCGCTGAAGTAACGCGCTCAGTCCGGCAGCGCGAGGTATTGCGTGCCGAGCAGGTCGGCGGTGCGGCTCACGTGGTCGATGATGCGGTCGGCGTCGGCGGTGATGGTGCCGGTGCGCCAGGCGGTGAGGAGCTCTATGAAGCCGCCTATGCCCATGAGGACGCCCATGCGCAGATCGGATTCGTCGACGCCGGGGCGCAGGTAGGGGCGGGCGGTGGCGATCAGGAGATCGGTGGATTCGGTGAGCAATTCGGTGCGGCGCTCCTCGAGGACCCGACTGCCCGCGTGATCGCCGAACAGGATGCGGGCCGGGCCCTCCGACTGGAGGGCGACCGCGCGGGCGATGGCCAGGTGCAGGATGCCCAGCGCCGGATGCTGGAGGTTCTCCGCCACCACCGCCGAGAGCTCGGCCAGCACTTGGAAACCGACCTCGTCCCAGACCGCGCCCAACAGGTCGTCGCGATCGGCGAAATGCTCGTAGAAGTAGCGGTCGTTGAGGCCGGCGCGGGTGCACACACCGCGCATGGTAACGGCGGCCCAGCCGTTTTCGAGCCAGATGTCCAAGCCCGCCGCGATCAGCCGCGCACGTCGCTCGGCGCGGCGTTCCTCCTGCGTGCGCCCGCCCCACGTGCCGCCGCGCCGGGGGTGCGCGTCCTGTGCGGGTAACTCCGTTGCCGCCCTTGCCGAAGCGCGTGCGGCCGCCGGTGCGGACCTGTCCATAGTTGACAAAGTAGCGCACCGGGAGCCTAATTGGTGGCAGGTGCGGCCAGTGGTGGCATACGCCACCAATTGCCCGACCGGACGGCACTTCCCGGGAGTTCCCATGCGACTCAATCCCTTCGGCGGGTCCCGACGCACGCGGCAGGCGGACGCGGTGGTGACCGGCGCGGGCAGCGGCATCGGCCAGGCCTTCGCCGTCGAGATCGGACGGCGCGGCGGCCGGGTCGTCTGCTCCGACATCGATCCGGACCGGGCCCGCGCCACCGTCGAATTGGTCGCCGCCGCAGGGGGAAAGGCCTTCGACACCGTCTGCGATGTGAGCAGCCTGGCCCAGGTGACCACCCTCGCCCACACGGCCGAGGAGTGGTTCGGCAAGAGCCCGGACCTGGTGGTCAACAATGCGGGCATCGGCCGCGGCGGCACCCTCATCGGCGAAACCCCGCCCGCCGAATGGCATCAGGTGCTCGACGTGAATCTGTGGGGCGTCATCCACGGCTGCCACGTCTTCACGCCCCGCCTGCGCGAGGCCGGGCACGGCTCGATCGTGAATGTCGCCTCCGCCGCCGCCTTCGGCTCCGCGCCGCGCATGGCCGCCTACAACGTGAGCAAGGCCGGGGTGCTGGCGCTGTCGGAGACCCTCGCCGCGGAGTTGTCCGGCACCGACGTCACCGTCACCGTGCTGTGCCCCACGGGCGTTCGCACCAACATTCTGGAAGGCGTCACGATCGGCGACGAGAACGTGCAGCGCTGGGGCGACCGCCTCATTCGCTGGACCGGCCGCCCGCCCGCGTCGATCGCCCGCACCACCCTCGACGCCGTGGATCGGGGCCAGTTCTACGTGGTCCCGCAGATCGAGGCCAAGGCCATCTGGCAGTCCAAGCGACTACTGCCCGATACCTACACCCGCGCCGCCGGACTGCTGGAGCGGCTGGTGCGGTAGTTCCACAGCAAGGAGTTGAACAATGGCGTTCGCGTATTCCGACATGCTCACCGTCATCCAGGATCGACAGTGGGCGCTGGCCGATATCGACTGGGACGCACCGGGAGCCGAGCTCATCACCGACGAACAGCGCCCCACGTTGGCCCGGTTCATGGCCGATCTGGTGTGGATCGAACACGTGGGTGCGCGCGGATTCGCCGCGCTCACGCTGCGCGCGCCGGACGGGCCGCTCAAGGAGATCTACCGGTACTTCCACGCCGAGGAGCAGAAGCACGCCAATGCCGAACTGGCCCTGATGCGACGCTGGGGCATGCTCGACGGGGACGCGATGCCGGTGCCCAACAAGAACATTCGGCTCGTCATCCAATGGCTGGACCGCTACGGGGACGGGCTGACGCTGCCGGTGCTGGGCACGGTGATCCCGTCGCTGGAGTGCGCACTGGACGGCGCGCTGGTCAAGTTCCTGCTCGACGAGGTGCGAGATCCGCTGTGCCACGAGGTGTTCCGACACATCAACAGCGACGAGTCCCGGCATCTGGCGGTCGGATTCCAGGTGCTCGAACAGCTCGGGGCCGGGCCGATGCGGCGCATCGCCATCGAGACGGCGGGGTATGCGCTGCGGCCCACCTTCCTGCTGGGCGCGGTGCTCTACACACCGCTGCTGTCGCGCATGTCCACCAACATCATGGCCATGGGGCTGGACGAGGAGAAGCTCTGGAATGCCGTGCGGCGCTACGAGAAGGCCGGTGAGCGCAGCCCGGACATCAAGCGCGTGCCGCTGTATCACGTGGTCCGGCTGCACGGCATGGCCGCCATCAACCGCTGGCAGCCGGTGCAGGGCATCAACGACGCGCTCAACAAGGCCATCGACCACTTCCCCACCCGCGTCCTGCGTCGCACCCCGTCGTGGTCCAAGGCGCTGACCTACGAGCCGGTGGCGAAATGAGCGCCCCGCAGCGCCGGGACGACTCCCGGAGAAGCCGCGAAACCTACACCGGACCCATCGTGCACTGCGCCCACTGGCGCGACCAGCACGAACTCGACCGCCTCCATGTCGCCGTCATCGGCGGCGGCACCGCCCTGGCCAGGGTGGTGCCGCCGGTCGTCGATCAGGCCCGGCGCGTGACCGTCTTCCAGCACGACCCGATCTGGATCCTGCCCACCCCACCGCTACCTGGCGCTCGAACGCTGTTGCGCCAGTTGCCCAAAGCGCCCGTCCTCCCCGTCATTCCGGCGCGCTTTTGGCCGGAATCCACCCCGATCGGTGACAGTGCGGCCGGTGTGGATCCCGGCCAAAAGCATGCCGGAATGACGGAGGGGGTTGGCGGACAGGTGCTGCGGCGGGTGGGCGAGGAGGTCCTGCGGCTGGTGGCGGCGGTGAATCTTCGCCTACAGGTGGGCGATTCGTGGCAGCGGCGGCAGTTGACGCCGGATCGGGCGGCCGCGGTGCGGGTGCACGGTCGCTATTACCGGGCCCTCGAGCGGGACAACTGCACGCTCGTCTCCTGGCCCATCGCCCGGCTCGCGCCGCTCGGGATTCGCACCGTGGACGGGATCGAGCATCGGGTGGACTGCATCATCTACGCGGAGGACACGCTGTGACCAGCACTGTGGTTGACCATGAGATCGTCATTGTGGGCGCGGGGTTCTCGGGGATCGGGACGGCCATCGCCCTGCGCAAGGCGGGATTCGACGACTTCCTCATGATCGACGAGGCCGACGGGGTGGGCGGGACCTGGCATTGGAACACCTATCCCGGTATCGCCGTGGACATTCCGTCGTTCAGCTACCAGTATTCGTTCGAGAAGCAGCGGTCCTGGTCGCGGGTGTACGCACCCGGCCGGGAGCTGAAGGCGTACGCCGAGCACTGCGTGAAGAAGTACGGGCTGCGACCGCGAATCCGGTTCGGCACCAATATCTCCCGCGCGGACTTCGACGACGCCCTCCACCTGTGGCGGGTGCGGACCTCGGACGGAGACGAGATCACCTGCCGGTACCTCATCGGCGCGACCGGTGTCCTGACTCGCCCCAAGCTGCCGGATATCCCTGGCGCGGAACGGTTCCGGGGCATCACCATGCACACCGCGCGCTGGGACCATGGCATCGACCTGCGGGGCAAGCGAGTCGGCATCATCGGCACCGGTGCGTCCGCGATCCAGATCATTCCCGAGATCGCCAAGGAGGTCGCGGAACTCACCGTGTTCCAACGCACCCCGATCTGGTGCCTGCCCCGGCCGGACGCGCCCATGCCGCCCGCGGTGCGCACCCTCATGCGGCTGCCGGGCGGGCAATTCCTCACCCGGTGGTTGAGCCAGGCGTTCGTGGAGATCACCTTCCCGCTCTCGGCGCACTACTACAAGGTGCTGCCCGTGGTGAAGCTCGGCGAGCGCTCGGGCCTGGCCCATCTGCGCGAACAGGTGAAGGACCCGGTGGTGCGCGAGAAGCTCACACCGAAGTACGCCCTCGGCTGCAAGCGGCCCTCGTTCTCCAACGACTATCTGAAGACCTTCAACCGCGAGAACGTCACGCTCGAAACCGATCCCATTACCGAGATCACCGCCAGCGGACTGCGCACCACCGGCCGTCACCACCAAGTCGACGTGCTCATCATGGCGACCGGGTTCAAGGTCATGGAGTCGGGCAATATGCCCACCTTCGACCTGCACGGCAGCGGCGGCCTCCGCCTCGAGGACTGGTGGGACAGCAACCGCCTCCAGGCCTACGAGGGCGTCAGCGTCCCCGGCTTCCCCAACTTCTTCACCATCATCGGCCCCTACGGCTACAACGGCGCGTCCTATTTCACGCTCATTGAAATGCAGACCACCCACATCCTGCGCCTGCTGCGTCAGGCCCGCCGCCGGGCCGCCACCCGCATCGAGGTCACCCCCGAGGCGAATGAGCGCTACTTCGACGAAATGCTGTCCCGCCGTGGCACCCAGGTGTTCTGGCAGGACAGCTGCGCCCTCGCCAACAGCTATTACTTCGACAAGAACGGCGATGTCCCGTTGCGCGCCATGAGCACCCCCGAAGCAGCGTGGCGCGCAGCCCATTTCGACCTGAACGACTACGCCTTTTCCGCACTGGAACAGCACGGCTCGACCGAACGACCGGCCGAACGCACCGCGACCGCGTAGGTCAGGCGTCGAGGGAGCGGTAGAGGGCACGCAGTTGGCGCAGGCCCGCGGCGACCTGCTGCTCGTCCTCGGCGGTCATGCGCAGGGCCTGGCGGAGCAGGACGGCGTCGAGATCGTCCGGCGCTGGCCGGAATTCGGGCTTCGGCAGGGCCGGGAGGGCGATGTCGTTGCCGTAGGGATCCGCGGATTCCATTGCGGCAGTCTGGCGTTGGACACTGCCGATCAGGTCGTCGAGATCGACGCCGCGCAGGGTGAGCAGCTCGGTGGGGCGCTCGTCGAGACGTTCGGCGATCACGTAGCAGACGGCGGCCACATGCTTGCAGGGCCAGCCGGAATCGGGGCAGTTGCAGGAGAAGTCGAGTTCCGACGCGGTGGTGGGCAGCAGCAGCGGACCGAGCGCCTTGGGCAGGGTGCCCGCGGCGATCTCGCCCAGTGTGCCCGGGGTGGAACGGACCAGGTCCACGAGTTCGGTCAGCCGATCGTCACGCAGCTGCCGCATGGTGAGCACCGAGATGAACGGGCGCGGCTGGCTGCCCTGCACTTCCGCGCTGACCAGCCCCGGCTCCAGCCGGTAGTTCACCACCTGCCCGGTGCGTGCGTAGGAGCGGCCGCGGGCGAGCCGACCCTGATCGGCCACCTGCTCCACGGCCTCCAGAAACGCCCGGCCCCACCAGGTTTTGGCGAAGGCCGTCCCGCGGCGACTGCGCGGCTGCACCCCGCCGCGCACCGGGCGGCGCTCACCGAACTCACCGAAATCGATGTAGGTGTTCATTCGCCCACCGCCTCCGCGCCCAGGGCGAACAGTTCGCGCAGTTCCTCGTCGCCGAGCTCGGTGATCCAGTGCTCGCCGGTGCCGACGGTGAGATCGGCGAGTTGGCTCTTGCCCTTCAGCATGTCGTCCACGCGCTCCTCGATGGTGTCGACGCAGACCAGCTTGCGGACCTGGACGTCGCGGCGCTGACCGATGCGGAAGGCGCGGTCGGTGGCCTGGTTCTCGACCGCCGGATTCCACCAGCGATCCAGGTGCACAACGTGATTGGCGGCGGTCAGATTGAGTCCGGTGCCACCGGCCTTGAGCGACAACAGCATCAACGGAGGGCCGTCCGAGTCCTCCTGGAAGCGGGTGACCATGTCGTCGCGGCGCTGTTTGGTGACCCCGCCGTGCAGGAACGGCACCTCGGTGCCGAAACGCTCGGACAGATACGGGGCCAACAGGTTTCCGAATTCGGCGAACTGGGTGAAGAGCAGGGCGCGCTCACCGTCGGCGATGACCGACTCGAGAATGTCCTCCACCAGCCCCAGCTTGCCGGAGCGGTGGTGGCCGCGCCGCAGGACGGCGGAGCCGTCATTGAGGAAGTGCGCGGGATGGTTGCACACCTGCTTGAGCCGGGTCAGCGCGGCCAAGACCGCGCCCTTGCGCTCCATGCCCTTTGCGGCCTTCAGCTTGGCCGACATATCGTCCAGCACGGCCTGATACAGCGCGGCCTGCTCCACGGTGAGATTGGCCCGCACCGTCATCTCGATCTTCTCCGGGAGATCGGAGATGACGGCCGGATCGGTCTTCACCCGGCGCAGCACGAACGGTGAGGTGATGGCACGCAGCCGAGTCACGGCGTTCTCGTCGTGTTCGCGCTCGATCGGCACCGCGAAACGCGCGTGGAACTCCGAGGCCTTCCCCAACAGCTTGGGATTGGCGAAATCCAGGATCGAACGCAATTCCTCGAGCCGGTTCTCCACCGGAGTTCCGGTGAGCGCCAGGCGATGTCGCGCCGGAATCAGCCGGGCCGCGCGCGCCTGCCGGGTGCCCGCGTTCTTGACGTGCTGCGCTTCGTCGAGCGCCACCCGCTGCCACGGCTGACGCTTCAGCTCCTCGACATCGCGGGCCAGCAGGGCGTAGGTGGTGATCACCAGATCCGCATCCGCCACCGCCGCGTCCAGGGCCGCGCCCGATCGGCGATTGGCCCCGTGATGCACCAGCACACGTAGATCGGGGGCGAAGCGCTGAGCCTCGCGCTGCCAGTTGCCGACCACCGACATCGGGCACACCAGCAGGGTCGGCCCCACGGATTCGTCCGCGGCGGCGGCGCTTTCGCGTTCGTGCACCAGCAGCGCCAGCACCTGCACCGTCTTGCCCAGACCCATGTCGTCGGCCAGGATCGCGCCGCAGCCCAGCCGGCTCATGGTCGCCAGCCAGGACAGCCCGCGCTGCTGATACGGACGCAGCTGCGCCTTCAACCCGACCGGGTCGGGCACCGGCTCTGCCTGCCGCTCACCGTCGAAAAGCTCTGCGGCCCAACCGGTCGCGCTGATCTCCTCGAGCGGCACCCCGGTCACCGGATGCGCGGACAGCTCCGCGAACAGGCCGCCGATCGTGGTCTCGGTCTCATCGGTGCGGCCCGACACGTAGTCGGCCGCGGCCGCCAGCATGCGGTGATCGGCCTGCACCCACTCGCCGCGCAGCTTCACCAGATCCGATTTCGCATCCACCAGCCGCGACATCTCCGCGGGCGTCAACACCACATCGCCGAGCGCCAACTCCCACCGGAAGGACACCAATCCCTTGAGCCCCACCGCGGTTTCGGTGGCCGCGGGGCTCTGCACCTTCAGCTTCATGGCCGGTGCGGCGATCCGCCAGGCCCGCGGCAGCATGAGCCGCACCCCGGCCGATTGCAGCGCGCCCGCGCCGTGCGCCACCAGATCCATCACCACCTCGGTGGGCAGGAACAGATCCATGCTGCGCACATCGCCGGGCAGGTCCCGCAGTCGCGGATACGCCTGCTTGGCCGCGGTCAACTTCTCCCCCGCGATCCGCATCAGAACCGGGTCCCCCGGCAGCAGAACCGGTTGCGGCGCTTCACCTTCCGCGCGCAGGCACACCTCGAGCCGCCACAGTTCGCCCGACTCCTCCCCGTCGGGTTCGAGCAGCCGCAGCACCAATTCCGGCTCGTCCGCGGTGAGACTGGTGCGCCAATCGTCGAGTACCGATGCCACCCGATGCGATCCGGTCTCGAGCGGCGCGGCCTCCAGCAGCGCGGTCAGCAAGGGATGCGGCGCGGACTCCGCGCCCGTCTGCGCGGGAATGCGCATGCGGGCGATGGGATCGGCCAATTCGGCGATCAGATTCTCGAGCAGTTCCCCCGGCCGCCCGGCCACCTGCAGGGCGGCCGGCATGGCCACCGCCAATTCCGCCAGCCACGCCCGCTGCCGCTGCCCGCCCAGCAGCCGCCACCGCACCCACCACTGCCCGTCATCGCGCCACACCTCCGGCACGATCCGACCGGCCCGCACCCAGCGTTCGACCCCGCGCGCCACGTGCCCGAGAAAACGCAGATCCCCGGCGACCCCGGGGGCCGGAAGGTCCTGCAGTAGCACCCGGGCCGCCATTTCCGGGGCCAGCGCATGCGCCCTGAGCTGCGTCTTCTCCGGCCCATACGGGCCGTTCACCAGGACCTGCGCCTTGTGCCGCCATTTCGCGGCCTGCACGATCGCCCCCAGCGGGTCCGGCACGCTCAGCGCGTCGATGGCCGCGACGGCATCGTCCGGGTCGTGCCAAAGCACCAACCCGGACCCCGGCGACCACAGTCCGTGCAGCATCCGCCCATCCAACCAGCCCCCGCCGACAACCCCGAGTCACCGCCCCCTCGACATGGGGTTTCCGATTCGACGGCCCGGGGAACTCTGCTGCGCCGTTTCCCCCTTTATTTCTGATCGGATACGGCACATACTGGATAAATCCGCAGGTCACCGCATAGGTCGGTGTTGGCTGTGTCCAGTGCACAACGTCGTTGTACCCGGATGGCGGCCGAGCGGGGCGCACCCGACAATCAACCGCGACTCAATCCGGGGCCGTGGCACTTTCGAGACCGTAGGGAGGCCGTGAAGATGACGATTCTGCTCCAAGTGCTCGAGCAGAGCTTCACGCCCACAACTCCGTGGGAACGGCGGAAATTCACCTTCGTGGACACGACCAAGATCGTGGGGATGCGCCTGGACGGGCAATCCGGGGTGTGGCTGGATCTGTCCCGGCCCGGCGAGTCACAGCGCCTCGCCCGCACCTCCGATCCGCGCGACTCCATCACATTCCTGCTCAGCGTCTTCGCCAAGATCGCCGAATGCGAGGAGCGGGGCGGCTCATGGCTCATCGGCCATGACGGCGCACACGTGGATTCCATTGCGGCAACGCGATTTCCGCCGCAGCTCTCGGAAACCGCAGCCGACGACCTACTCGCACACGCCTGGTTATAGCCAACTCTCGGCGCACCCCTGAAGGGGTGCGAAGTTCGCATGACGGCCCGCTGCGGCGGACCGGGGCGGTATACGTAATACCGTGTGGCACAAGGGCAGAACCTTCCTGCTCCCGCTGCTCGGCGTGATCATCACTCTGCTCGCGGCCACGGGGTGCGAGTCCATCGGGCAGGTGACACCCGCGCCGGGCAGTCCCTCCCGTGCCCAGCTGGAGCGGCTGCTGGCCGCGGTACCGACCGTGCCCAAACGGCCGCGTCCGGGCGGTTATGACCGTGGCTGCGGGACTGGTCAGGGGTGTGTTTTCGGGCCCGCGTGGACCGATGATCACGATGGTCCGGGTGGGCACGACGGGTGCGACAGTCGCAATACCGTGCTGGCCCGCCAGCTCGGCGCGGTGCGCGTGCGGCCCGCGGACGGGTGCGTGGTGGTGTCGGGCGTCCTGAACGATCCGTATACCGGGCGGCGCATCGCCTTCGATCGATCCGATGCCAAGGCCGTGCAGATCGATCATGTGTATCCGCTGGCCGCCGCCTGGGATCTGGGCGCGTCCGGCTGGCCGCCGCCGGTGCGGGTGCGGTTCGCCAATGACGTGGACTTCAATCTGCTGGCGGTGGACGGAAAGACCAACGAGGACAAGGGTGATCGCACGCCGGGTGACTGGCTGCCGCCCGCGCGCGCCACCCACTGCTTCTACGCGGGCAAGTATCTGACGGCCGCGAACCGGTACGGGTTACCGGTCACCGCCGCCGATCGGGACGCGCTGCGCCGGGTCGCCCGCGGCTGCCCATAGCCTCGCGAAGTGCCGGTACGCCTGCTCGGCGGTCAACTCCTGGCCCGGATCGATGACCGATTCCATCAATCCGTAGAGGCCCCAGGACAGAAAGGTGATTCCAGCGGCAGCCTCGACGGGGTCCGGGCCGAGCCGGTCACCCAGGTGCTCGGTGAGCAGTTCGGCGTACATCCGCCGGATCGACCGCAGCACGGTCGCGTTCGCCCGGCGGCCGACCAGCGGCCGGTAGACCTCCGGATGGGCCTCGATGAGGCGGAAGAGGATCTCGATCGCCGCGAGCGGGGGCGGCTCACCGTCGTAGTCGGCCAGCTGCGCCAAAATCCGCATGCGCACGTGTTCGATACAGCTGACCAGCAGCAGGTCGTCCTTGTCGCGGTAGTGCGCGTAGAAGGTGGAGCGGCCGACATCGGCGCGATCGATGATGTCGCGCACCGTGATTCGCGTGTATGGCCGTTCGGACATCAGCTCGATGAGGGAGCGGTGCAGGGCCGTGCGGGTGCGGCGGACGCGGCGGTCGGCGGAGACATCGGAGCCATCGGGTGCGGTTCCGGGACGGATTCCCGTCATGTGTCCCGAATCGTATACACGCTCGGATTCTGCTTCTGGCCTGGGCTTTCCCACCCTTCGATGATGGATCGCATGAACTCGAACAAGCAAGTGTCCGATATCGAATCCCCGGCGGTGGGCGCGTTGATCACCTGGCCGCGCCGCTACACACTGCTCACCGACGTCTACTTCCTGGGCCGCGCCGGCAGCCTCATCCGGGAGCTCGCCGCCGCCAGCGGTATCGGTCCGGGCGAGAGCGCCCTCGATATCGGCTGCGGCCCCGGCAGACTCGTGAACGCGCTGGCGCATCGCGCCGGACCGCGTGGCCGGGCGGTCGGCATCGACCCGTCCGCCGAGATGATCGACTACGCGAGCGCACATGCCGCCCCGAACTGCTCCTTCGACCTCGGCGCTGCCCAGTCGCTGCCCTATCCGGACGACTCGTTCGACGTGGTCACCTCGACCTTCGCCATGCACCACATCGCCGAGGCCGAACGAAAAACCGCGCTGGAGGCCATGTTTCGCGTCCTGCGCCCGGGTGGCCGCCTGCTGCTGGCCGACACCCACCCGGCCACCGCGGGCCTGCGCGGCCTCCTCATCCGGGGCATGGCCCGGCTGGCCGCGCACCGCGCCGGGGACAATGGCCACGGCGCGGAGCACGAGCACGGCGGTGACAGCCTGTCGGCGGTGGATGTCCGCCGCTACCGCTCGACCCTGACCGACATCGGGTTCACGGCGATCGCCTTTCGCGTCGGCCCGTTCGCGACCGGCATTCTCACCGCCGTCAAACCCGATTGATCAGCGAAACCGAGCCGATCGGCGAAAACCCAACCGGTCAGGCGGGTTCGGTGCCGGTGGCGGCGGGGCGCTTCGGGTCGTTGGACCACTGCGACCAGGAACCGGGGTACAAGGTGGCGTCGATGCCCACCGTCGCCAGCGCCGCGATCTGGTGGGCCGCGGTCACACCCGAACCGCAGTACACCGCGACCGGGCCGGAGCCCAATCCCGCGAAGCGCGCCCGCAATTCCTCGATCGGCTTGAAATGCCCGGTGTCCGTGAGGTTCTCGGCCGTCGGTGCGCTCACCGCGCCCGGAATGTGGCCCGCGCGCGGGTCGATGGGCTCCACCTCGCCGCGATAGCGCTCGCCCGCCCGGGCATCCAGCAGCAGGCCCTGCCAGCCGCCCGCGCCATCGGCGTCGACGGTGGGCATGTGACCGGGGGTGAGGACGACGGTGCCCGGCTCCGGATCGGGCTCCTCACCGGAAACGATCTTGCCCCCGGCCTTTTCCCACGCGGGCAGCCCGCCGTCGAGAATGCGCACATCGGCGACGCCGCCCCAGCGCAGCAGCCACCACGCCCGCGCCGCGGCCATACCGCCATTGGCGTCGTAGGCGACCACGGTATCGCCGTCGGACACACCCCAGCTGCGCGCGCACTTCTGCAGATGCGCCAGGTCCGGCAGCGGGTGGCGGCCCTTGGCGGCGGACGGCGGATCGGCGAGCTCGGTCTCCAGGTCCACGAACACCGCGCCCGGGATGTGCCCGTCCAAATAGTGCTGTGGCCCATCGGGATCCCCGAGCAGCCACCGCACGTCCAGCAGCCGCACCCGGCTACCCGCCGTGTCCAGCAGCTCCTGAAGTTCCGCAACCGAGATCAGCACCGCGCTCAAGCCCACTCCTGTTCGCCGAATCACCGCATCAACAAGTCCAACCACCCCACCCTAGTACCGGCCCTCAGGCTTTGGCCGGGGGCAGGAACCAGCGCACCACCAGACCGGCGGTCAGCGCCCAGAAGGCCGCGCCGATGCCGAGCAGGCTGATGCCCGAGGCCGCCACCAGGAAGGTGAGGGCGGCGGCCGAACGGTGGGCCGCGGGGGTCAGCGCGGCCGTCAGCGCACCGGCCAGGGTGGCGATGAGGGCAAGTCCCGCAACGGTTTCCAGCACGCCCTTGGGCGCGGCGGCCACCAGCGTGACCAGTGCGCCCGAGGCCAGGGCGAGCACCAGGTACGAGCAGCCCGCCGTGAACGCCGCGATCCAGCGCCGCTTGGGATCCGGATGCGCCGACGGGGCCGCGGACAGGGCGGCGCTGATGGCGGCCAGATTGATGGCGTGCCCGCCCGCGGCCGCGCCGAGCACCGTGCCCAGACCTGTGACGGTCATGGCGGCGCGCCAGGGCACCCGATAGTCGAAGGTCTTCATGACCGCGGTGCCCGGAATGTTCTGCGCCGCCATGGTGACGATGTAGAGCGGGATGGCGACGCCGATCATGGCCTGCCAACTCCAGTGCGGCACAGTCCATTCCACGCGGGGCACCATGGCCGCGACATCGAGGCGGCGATGGGTCACCGCGATATCGATGCCCGCCCCGACCGCCGCCACCGCGAACGCGGCCAGCACCGACCAGCGCGGCGCGAGGCGTTGCAGCACCAGCCAGGTGGCGATGACCGGCACCACCACGGCCGGGCTCACCGGCAGCGCCTTCACCGGCGCGATGCAGATGGGCAGCAGCACCCCGGCGAGCATGGCCTGCGCGATCTCCACCGGGATCGCCGCGATCAACGCGCCCAGCCGCTGCCAGAAGCCGGTCAGCACGATGAGCGCGCCCGCCACCGCGAACGCGCCGACGGCCGCGGCCCAGCCGCCGGTGACCGCCCCGGTGCTGGCCAGCAGCGCCGCGCCCGGCGTGGACCAGGCCAGTGTGATCGGCATGCGATACCGGCGGCTGAGCACGATCATGCCGATCGCCTGCGTCACGCAGACCGCCAGCAGGCCGGACGCGGCCTGGGCCGAGGTGGCTCCCATGGCGGTCAGACCGGTCAGCACTACCGCGAACGAACTCGTGAATCCGACCAGGGCGGTGACGATTCCGGCCCCGATGGGCTGCCCGATGCCCGCTGCGGGCGGGCTCTCGACCATCGAGTTGGTGACGCTGGTGCTCATCGAGTCATCGTCGCGGTCCAGTCGCCCCGCGGTCAGCGGCCAATCCACCGAAACTGGACTGAATTTCGCAGTTCGGCGTCAGAACCGGTCGGCATCCGCTGCGGGTCGGGCCGAACCATTGGCGGCCAGCCGATCCAGCAGCGGGGTGACGCGCGGCCCGACCAGCGACCGCATGACCAGGGCCATATTCGTGCGTTCCACCCCCGGGATCTTCAGAATGCTTCCCGTCAGGCGATAGAGGTCGTCGGCATCGGCGGCGACCACGCGCACCGTCAGATCCGTCGGCCCGGTCATGCCGCAGACCTCGGTGACCTCCGGAACCTCCGCCAGCTCGGCTACCACCGAGTCGAGCCGATGCTGATCCACGACCACCGCCACGAAGGCTGCCAGCGGATAGCCCAGGGCCCGCGGGTCGACGCGGCGCTCGAAGCTCGACAGCACCCCGCTGGCTTCCCAGCGGGCGAGTCTGGCCTGCACGGTGTTGCGGGAGAGACCCAGCCGCGCGGCCAGTTCCACACCGGTCGCACGGGGGTTGGCCACCAGCTCCAGCAACAGGCGGGCATCGGTGGCGTCCAGCGGGGCAGAAACGGGCTCCCTGCTGCTCATGGGGATCAGTATGACACTCCCGACCGGCCATCGACCGAGCATTCTGCACAGTTCGGCGCGCCATACTTGCGCAGATAGCCAGCCGGAGGATGCTGTGTGTTACAGGACACACACCGTTTGCTCACGGGACACAATCCCTCGGCGCGCACGGTGTCACCCGGTGTCAGGAGGCGATATCCATGCCCGAGAAGAACACCTATCCGGTGCAGCTCGTACAGCCCGACGGCCGCCGCGTCCACGATCGAATCCACGCCCCGCTGGTCGCCGATATCGACGGTGATCGCCTGCGCGCCATGTACACCGACATGGTCGTGGCCCGGCGCATCGATACCGAGGCCACCGCCCTGCAACGCCAGGGCCAGCTCGGACTCTGGCCACCGCTGCTCGGCCAGGAGGCTGCCCAGATCGGTTCGGCCCACGCCCTGCATCCCGACGACTACGTGTTCTGCAGTTACCGCGAGGCGGGCGTCGCCTACTGCCGCGGGGTCGCACCCGAGGACCTCACCCGGCTCTGGCGCGGGGTCGCGCATTCCTGCTGGGATGCCGACGCGGTCAAGATGACCAATCCCGCGATCGTGGTCGGCGCGCAGGGTTTACACGCCACCGGCTACGCCTACGCGGCCCACCTCGAGGGCGCGGAGATCGCCACCATCGCCTACTTCGGCGACGGCGCGACCAGTCAGGGCGATATCGCCGAGGCGCTGGGCTTCGCCGCGAGCTGGTCGGCGCCGGTGGTGTTCTTCTGCCAGAACAACCATTGGGCCATCAGCGAACCCGTGCGGGTGCAGAGCGCCACACCCATCGCCCGCCGCGCGCTCGGCTACGGCATTCCCGGCATCCAGGTGGACGGCAATGACGTGCTGGCCGTGCTGGCGGTGACCCGACAGGCCATCGCGCACGCGCGTGCCGGTGCCGGGCCAAGTTTCATCGAGGCCATCACCTACCGCATGGGCCCGCACACCACCGCCGACGATCCGACCCGCTACCGCACCGATATGGAACTCGAGCTCTGGAAACAGCGCGATCCCATCGACCGGATCCGGCGTCTGCTGGAGCGAGAGGAGTTGTGGGACAGCGCCTTCGAGGCGGCGGTGGCCGAGCGCGCCGACGACGTCGCGGCCCGGCTGCGCGGCGCCACCCTCACCATGCCGGATCCGGAACCCACGGAACTGTTCGACCACGTGTACGCCACCCCGCATCGACTGATCGAGGAGGAACGCCGGGATTACGCCGCCTACCTGGAGGGAGCGGGACAATGAAGACCACGTTCGCCGGAGCCATCAACTACGGACTGCGCCGCGCACTCGAGGACGATCCCAAGGTCGTGCTCATGGGCGAGGACATCGGCCGCCTCGGCGGGGTCTTCCGGGTCACCGACACCCTGCAGAAGGATTTCGGGAACAACCGCGTGATCGATACTCCACTGGCCGAATCCGGAATCGTGGGAACGGCTTTCGGAATGGCATTGCGGGGACTGCGGCCGGTGTGTGAAATCCAGTTCGACGGATTCGTCTATCCGGCTTTCGACCAGATTGTCGCGCAGGTCGCGAAAATCCACTTCCGCACCCGCGGAAAGGTGGTCGCGCCCATCACCATTCGCATTCCCTGCGGGGGCGGGATCGGTTCGGTGGAGCATCACTCGGAATCCCCGGAGGCGTATTTCGCGCACACCGCGGGACTGCGGGTGGTCGCGCCGAGCAATCCGGCCGACGCGTATCTGATGATTCGCCAGGCCATCGCACTGGACGATCCGGTGATCTTCTTCGAACCAAAACGCCGCTATTGGGACAAGGCCGACGTGGACTTCGATCGTCTCGACCGGGACGGCGGCCCGGCCCTGGATCGGGCGCGGGTCTGCGCCAGCGGCGAGGACGCCACCATCGTCGCCTACGGCGGCACCGTGGCCACCGCACTGACCGCGGCCGATATCGCGGCCTCGGAAGGACATTCGATCGAGGTGATCGATCTGCGCAGCCTGTCCCCCATCGATTTCGACACCATCGAAACCTCGGTGCGCAAAACCGGACGATTGATCGTGGTGCACGAGGCCCCCGTATTCGCCGGGCTGGGAGCGGAAATCGCGGCGCGTATCACCGAACACTGCTTCTACCAATTGGAATCGCCGGTATTGCGCGTCGGTGGCTTCGACATCCCGTATCCCCCGGCTAAACTCGAGCGGCATCACCTGCCCGACCCCGATCGCATTCTCGCCGCGGTCGATCGCACGCTCGCCGCTTAGCCGTACGCTGCCCAACCGTTACCCGAAGGAAGCCCGGTGGAAGATCAGCAGCAGGTCCAGGAATTCCGTTTGCCCGATCTCGGTGAGGGATTGGCGGACGCGGAATTGGTGTCGTGGGCGGTCGAGGTGGGTGACACGGTGGCCTTGAATCAGGTCATCGCCGAGGTGGAGACCGCGAAGGCGCAGGTGGCCCTGCCGAGTCCGTACGCGGGCACGGTTTTGGAACTGCTGGCACAGCCGGGCGAGACGGTTCCGGTGGGCGCGCCGCTGATTCGGATCGGGTCCGCCGCCGCGGCGGGTAGCACCGGCACCGGCACCGGCACGACCGAGGAAGCGCCGTCCGAGCGCCAATCCGTGCTCGTGGGTTACGGACCCAGCAGCGAGCCGATCTCCCGCCGGGCGCGCGCCGCGAAAACCGGTGACGCGGCGGCCCCGGCGGGGCGGGCCATGGGTTCGGACGGTCCGGAGGGGCTGGGCTCCTCGGCCCCGGCGGGCCGTCCCGCCGCCACCCCGGCGGCGCGAAAACTGGCCCGCGAGATCGGAATCGACCTGGCCGCCGTCATCGGCACCGGCCCGCAGGGCGCGGTCACCGTCGAGGACCTGCACGGCATGCGGCCGGAATCCCTTGGCTCCAGCCATATTCCGATCCACACCCCGCCGCCCGCCACGGTGTCCGCGCGCCCCACCGCGGCCCCCGAGGTGCCGCCCATGCACCCCGCCGGCGCCCGCACCGCCCCGGCCGAGCGCGAGACCCGCACACCCATCGCCGGCATCCGCAAGCGCACGGCGGCGGCCATGGTGGCCAGCGCCCAACACATTCCGCAGGCCAGCGCCTTCGTGACCACGGATTTCACCGCGTCCATGGAGTTGCTCGAGCACCTGCGGGCCACGCCCAGCTTCACCGGCCTGACCCTCACGCCGCTGTCCCTGGTCGCCCGGGCCGCGCTGGCGGCGCTGACCGAGTTCCCGGAGATCAACTCCTGCTGGGACGAGGAGAACCAGGAGATCATTACCAAGCACTACGTGAATCTCGGCTTCGCCGTGGCCACCGAGCGCGGGCTGCTGGTGCCGAATCTCAAAGAGGCGCAGGGCTTCACGCTGCGCGACATCTGCCTCGAGATCGCCGGGGCGGCGGCCAAGGCGCGCGCCGGGACCGCCACCCCCGCCGATCTCACCGGCGGTACCTTCACCATCACCAATGTGGGCGTCTTCGGCGTGGATACCGGTGTGCCGCTGGTGAATCCGGGCGAGGGGGCGATTCTGTGCCTGGGCTCGATCCGCAAGCGCCCGTGGGTGCACCGCGACGAACTGGCGGTGCGCTGGGTGACCAGCCTGGGTCTGAGCTTCGACCACCGGATGATCGACGGTGAGCAGGGTTCGCGCTTCCTGGCGAGTGTGGCGGCGCTGCTGGAGGATCCGCTCACCCTGCTCGGCCGGGTCTAGCCCGGCGGCCGTTTCAGCGTTCGGCTCCGGCGGTGACCACCAGCGGTTCGACCGCCGCGCGGATCTCGGCCGGGATCGGCACCGGCTTGCGGGTCACCTCGTCGACGTAGACGTGCACGAAGGTGCCGGTGGCGGCCAGGTGCAGGCCGTCGCCGGAGTCACGGAAGATGGCCAGTTCGTAGCTGATGCTGGAGTTGCCCAGCCGAGCCACGCGAATGCCCACCTTCAGCAGATCCGGGAAGCTCAGCGAGTCCAGGAACTTGCAGGAGGTCTCCGCGACGATGCCGATGGCGGGTAGGTCCCGGATATCGGTGCCGGAGGCGTGAATCAGGTACGCGTTCACGGCCGTGTCGAAGTACGAGTAGTACGTCACGTTGTTCACGTGCCCGTAGTGGTCGTTGTCGGCCCAGCGGGTCGGCACGGGCCACAGCACCGGGTATCCAGTCTCCTGCGTCACCCCGCGACCATAACCCGCTGCGCCCGACGCGCGGGCCCCGGTCAGGCCGAGCGTTCGTCGGGGGTGGCGCGGTGATCGCGCGGACTGATGCCGTAGTGGCGTTTGAAGGCGGTGGACAGGGCGAAGGCGCTGCCGTAGCCGACCCGGCGGGCAATGGATTCCAGGGTGGCGTCGGATTCGTGCAGCAGATCCGCGGCCAGGGCCAGTCGCCAGTCGGTGAGGAAGGACATGGGCGGTTCGCCGACCAGTTCGGTGAAGCGGCGGGCCAGGGCCGCGCGGGAGACGCCGACCTCCCCGGCCAGCGAGGCGACCGTCCACGGATGGGCCGGATTGTGTTGCATGAGCCGCAGCGCCTTGCCGACCAGCGGATCACCGTAGGCGTGATACCAGGCGGGGGCGTCCGAGCGGGAGAACCAGGCGCGCAGGGCCGCGATGAGCAGCAGGTCCAATAGTCGGTCCAGCATGGCGCCCTGGGCGGGCAGGTCCTTGGCGGACTCGTCGACCAGCAGATCCAGTACGCGGGAATCGATTTCACCGCGCGAGAGCACCGCGACCGGCGGCAGCGCGCGCAGCAGGCGGCGGCTGGCGGCGGACTCGTGCTCGTAGGTTCCGGTCACCAGCACGGTCGCGGCGTCGGCGCTGGTGCCCCAGCTGCGCACGCCCAGACTCAGTGCCTCGCACAGCACTTCGCCGTCCAGGGTGGTGGTGACATTGCCGGGCTCGATGAGCACCTGCGGCTCGGTCGCCGGATCGTCGGCCATCGTGTAGTGGTCGGGTCCCCGGAAGATGGCGATATCGCCGGTGCGCAGCTGCCGCGGCGGAACCGGCTTGCCGCCCTTGGGGTCCGGCAGCACCCAGCCGCCGCCGCGCACCACCGCCACCAGGGTCAGCGGGGCTTCGTCGCGGATGCGCAGCGACCACGGGGGGTCGAACGATGAGCGCATCACGAACGCCGCTCGTGCGCGTGGTCCTTCGAGCAGGCTGGCCAACGCATCCATACCTGAAGACGATGGCAAATGCCCGAGCGCTTCTCAACCATGTTCGCGCTCGCCGAATCCCGGTGTACTCGATACATGATCACCGAAAACGTTCCCAGCAGCGCAAACACCGTTCTCGTGCTCGGCGCGACCGGAAAGACCGGACGTCGGGTCGCCGAGCTGTTGAGCGCGCGCGGCGTGCCCGTGCGGGCCGGTTCGCGCTCGGCCGCAATCCCGTTCGACTGGTCCGATCGCGGCACCTGGGCGGCCGCGCTGGCCGGAATCGACAGCGTGTACCTGTCCTACCAACCCGATCTGGCGGTGCCCGGCGTGCCCGCGGATATCAAGGCCTTCACCGCCGCGGCCGTCGCGGCGGGCGTGCGCAAGCTGGTGCTGCTGTCCGGACGCGGCGAGCCGCAGGCCCTGGAATGCGAAGCGATCGTGCGGGATTCGGGCCTGACCTGGACCATCGTGCGGTGCGCCTTCTTCGCCCAGAACTTCGACGAGGGCGCGTTCGCCGAGTTCCTCCGCGCCGGGGAATTGGCGCTGCCGGTCGGGGAGGTGCCCGAGCCGTTCGTCGACGCGGACGATATCGCCGAGGTGGCGGCGGCCGCGCTGACCGACGACCGGCACGCGGGAGAGGTTTACGAACTGACCGGTCCGCGATCGATCTCGTTCGGCCGGGCCGTGGCGGAGATCGCCGCGGCGTCCGGACGGGAGATCGTCTACACCCCGCTCACCCGAACCGATTTCGTGGCCGCGCTGACCTCCTCCGGCGTGCCCACCGACGAGATCAGCCTGCTCGACTACCTGTTCGGGACGGTGCTCGACGGGCGCAATTCACGGGTCACCGACGGGGTGCGCCGGGCCCTGGGCCGCGAGGCGCGCGATTTCGCCGACTATGCGCGCGCGGCCGCGATCTCGGGTGTGTGGTCGGTCACCGCGGACGCGTAACTTGTCGGTGCCCACGCCTAAAATGGGTGTCAAACAGGTTGTACCGCAAAAGATTCGGATCACAGCCCGGAGCGTCGACGAGGCCGCGAAGGGGTGAAGAACGGGGAGTTGCCGGGTGCACCCGGTAGCGTCGTATCGATGGCCGCTACGATGCCCGCTCCCCGGATCCGCAAGGCCCGCGTGGCGCTGTTCGCGGTGTTCGGCCTCAATGGGATGCTCTCGGCCGTCTGGATCGTGCACATCCCGGCCGTCACCGCCCGCACCGGCGTCACTCCCACGACGCTGGGCATGCTCATACTGCTCATGGCGGCCTGCGCCATCGGTGGCATGCAGGCCGCCGGGCCCCTGGCGGACCGCTTCGGCAGCCGCGCCCTCACCGCCACCGCCGCCACCCTGCTCTCCGTGGCCCTGCTCGGCCCCGCGTTCGCCACCTCCCCCGTCACCCTCGGACTGGCCCTGTGCGCCTTCGGTTTCGGCAATGGCGCGATCGACGTCTCCATGAACGCCCAGGCCGTCCACATCGAACGCGAATACCCGCGCCCCATCATGTCCGCCTTCCACGCCTTCTTCTCCTGCGGCGGCTTCCTCGGTTCCGCCCTCGGCGCGGCCGCCCAACACGCCCACTGGCCCCTCCACCTCACCTTCGCCCTCGCCACGGTCTTCGGCCTCGCCACCGTCGCCACCGCCATCCCCCGCCTCCTCCCCCACGAAGCGCACCCCGAATCGACCACCCCGACCGACCTCCACACACCCCCGCACGCACTCCCTACAACCCAACGCGATTCCCGGGCAGCCGAGCGCGACCTCCGCGCAGCCCAGCACTTTCCGCCGAGCCCGATCGAATCGGCCATCAGCACTCCACCCCCATCAGCCATGTCCGGTTTGTCCGATACGACCTCCGCACCCCGACGGGCCGCACGGAAAGTGCTGGTACTCGGCCTGATCGCGTTCGCGCTGCTGATGGCCGAGGGTGTGGCCGCGGATTGGAGTGCGCTGCAGGTGAAAGACCGACTCGGGGTCGACGCGGGGACCGCGGCCCTGGCGTTCACCGGCTTCTCCCTCACCATGACGCTGGGCCGATTCGCGGCCGATCGGGTCAGCGGGCGATTCGGCCGGGTCGCGATCGTGCGCTGGGGAACTCTCCTGGCGGCCATGGGTTTCGGGCTGATCGTGGCGTCCGGCTGGCTGCCGCTGACCGTCCTGGGCTGGGCGCTGTGCGGCATCGGACTCTCCGGCGGCGTGCCGCAGGTCTTCACGGCCGCCGGGAATCTGGGCTCGGCGAACTCGGCCACGGACATGTCGCGCGTGTTCGGCCTCGGCTATCTGGGATTGCTGGCCGGACCGGCCATTATCGGCTGGCTCGACAAGGTCGTGCCGCTCACCGCGACCATGGTGGTGCCGGCGCTCGCAATGCTGTTGTGCGCCAGAGGAGCCCGGGCGGTCGCCGCCCGACCCGACTAATCCGGTCGCCCCACCATCAGCCGCACCGCCCGCGCTACCCGCGCGGTGAGGTTGCGGCGTCGGTCATGCGGAGCGGGTGCCCCGTTCCCGCGCCGTCGCGCCGAAGTCGCCGATGATCTCGGCGTGGTCGAGGAAGGCGTCGACCATCCGGTGGTTGAGCACGGCGAGCGACTTCAAATCCTCGGAGCTCCAGTCCGAGAGCGCGTCGCGCATCCAGCCGCGCAGCACCTCGCGGATCGCCTCGACCGCGCGGGTGCCGGCGGCGGTCGGCCGAACCCGTTGCGCGCGACGGTCGTCCGGGTCCGCGACCCGCTCCACGTACCCGGCCTTCTCCAGGCGCTGAATCTGGCGGCTCACGTGTGGGGCCTCCACATCGAGCCGAGTCGCCAACTCCCCCAGGCGCATCGGCTCGTCCGCGTCGGCGAGCAGCCGCAGCAGCGGCACGCTGGCCCGATCCATGGTCAATCCGCACTGCACCATGGCCTGATCGTGGCGGCGAACCCGGGTCAGCAGATACGCGACGCGGGCCAGCGCGCGCTCTAGGTCGACGATGTGACCTGAGTCAACTTCGCTGGCGGTGGTGGCTTCCGATCGCGGCATGTGGTTATCTTACGAAACCCATTTACTTAATTTTGGTAAGTAAACCAAAGGATCGCCGCATGACTACGACCGCCGTCGGTCAGGTCGACGGGACCAAACCCGACGATCATTCGAAGTCCCATTTGGGTCTCACCCTGCTCGCGCTGTGTGCGGCCGGTCTGGTCGTATCGCTGCAGCAGACCGTCGTGATTCCGCTGCTGCCCCGCTTCATCACCCAGCTGCACACCGATGTCGCCGGTGTCACCTGGCTGTTCACCGCCGCCCTGCTGTCGGGTGCGGTTGCCACGCCGTTGCTTTCGCGCTTCGGCGACATGTACGGCAAGAAGCCCATGGTCATGGTCACCATGGGCGTGCTCATTGTCGGCTCGGTCATCTGCGCCTTCGCCACCACGCTGCCGATCTATATCGCGGGCCGCGCGCTGCAGGGCATCTCCTCGGCCATGATCCCGCTGGCCATCGGCATCATTCGCGACACCTTCCCGCGCGAAAGACTGGTCGGCGCGATCGGCATCGTGTCCGGCACCATGGGCGTCGGCGGCACCATCGGCCTGCTGGTCACCGGCGTCATCGCCGACCACACCACCAACCCGCACCCCGTCTTCTGGCTGACCGCGGGCCTGGGTGTGGTCGCCACCGTGCTGATCCAGGTGAGCGCCAAGAACAATGGCGTGCGCCACGGCGGCAAGCCCGACTACATCGGCGCGGCGCTGCTGGCCGCGTTGCTGATCTGCCTGCTGCTGGGCATCAGCGAGGGACCGCGGTGGGGCTGGGGTTCCGGCTCGGTGATCGGGCTGTTCGTGGCCGCCGCCGCGCTGGCCGCGATCTGGGTCCTCGTCGAGCTGAAGGTGGAACAGCCGCTGGTGCGGCTGCAGCTGCTGGTCGGACCGCAGTCGCTGTCGGCGAATGTCGCCTCGGCGCTGCTGGGCTTCTCCATGTTCGGCGCGTTCTCGCTGGTGTCGAACTTCATTCAGACGCCGCAGGACAAGGTCGGCTACGGCCTGTCCGGCACCGTGCTTTCCGTTGGCCTGTACGGCATTCCGAGCGCGGCGCTCATGACGTTCTTCTCGTTCAATACCGGCCGCATCTCGGCCAAGATCGGCCCGGCCTACACGCTGGCCATCGGCTCGGTCTTCGCCGGTCTGTCCATGGGCTGGCTGGCGCTCTCGCACGATCACGGCTACGACATGGTCATCGCGCAGATTCTGCAGGGCACCGGCTTCGGCATCGGCTACGCCGCGCTGGGCAGCCTTGCCGTGCAGCACGTTCCGATGAGCGAGAGTGGCATCGCCTCGGGCATCAACTCGCTGGTGCGCACCGCCGGTGGTTCGATCGCGGGCGCGGTGACGGGCTCGATCCTGACCGCGCACGTGCTGCATCTGGGACCGGCCAAGGTGCCGACCGAGAGCGCGTACGTCGCCAGCTTCGCGACCCTGGCGATCGGCGCGTTCGGCGCGGCGGCAGTGGCTCTGGGCCACGGCATTCGCCACAAAGGGAACTAACAACTCTCGTAACTCTCAGGGGCTTCGCCCCTGAAACCCCCGGAGCGTCAAATCAAGACCTCGGTGCGCTCGCCATCGACTACGACCACGTGGTCGTCGGTGAGCGCCCAGTGGGGGACGCCCGCGGCGACGTACTCCCGCACCAGTTTTCGGGACAGGCCCTCCGGGTCGGTGGGCGAGTCCAGGTGCGGGACTATGCGGCGGTCGACGAGACCCAGTCCGTCCCAGCGCGGCTCGACGCCGCAGGCGGTGCGCACCTCGTTCGGGTCGTCCATCGCCTCGATGCCGTGCAGGTCCGGGGTCATGACGCAGGCCCCGGCGCTGTAGCCCGCGTAGACCAGGACGTCCTCGGCCAGGAGGGTGCGCAGCGCGAGATCGGCTCCGCTGCGGGCGAATTGGGCGCGCAGCACGAAGGTGTTGCCGCCACGCACCCACACCGCGGGAAACTCGCGCAGTCGCTCCTCGACCGCGGCGGGGCGGCCGATGTAGTCGCGCAGGTCGAGCACCTCGGGCTGGAAACCCAAGCGGCGCAGGGGAACCAGGTCGCTGGTGACCGCGCCCTGCCAGGCCGAGGGCCAGGCGTCGCAGGCGTTGGCGATGACGGCCACCCGGCCCGGCTCGCCGACCATGGCGAGCAGGCGCTGCTGATGAGCGCCGAAGCGGTAGCTGGACAGGAACAGTCGCATCAGATGGTGAAGGCCAGACTGCGCACCAGGCGATGACCGAGGTCGGTGTCACCGGTGAGGGCGATCTCCCCGGCGTGATCGGCGGCCGCGACCCGGCCGCCGCGCAGGCGGGCGAACAGCGCGGAGTCCAGACCGATCACGACCGTGGCCGGGCCGTCAAGGGATTCGACGAGGCTGGCCCGACCGCCCTCGACCGCGAGGTGCAGCGACCGCGACACCGGACCGGTGATCTCGATGGTGATTCGGGAACCGTCCGGCGCACCGGCACCCTTGACCGCGGCCCGGCCCAGCGCCGGCAGCAGTTCCTCGAAGGCCGCCGCACCGCGCGCTCCGCCCTCGTCGACGGAAACGCCCAGCGCATCGGCGATATCGTGCTCGTGCATCCAGCAGTCGAACAGGCGAATGCGCATGAACCGGCCGTAGGGTGCCATGCCCACCGGGGTCGGCACGAGCTCGGCCCAGGCCTCCGGGGTGGTCTGCTCGAGCGCCTTCAATCGGCGGCCCGTGACATCCAGGAACCGTTCCAGCAGTTGCGAACCGGGGAGCGGGCGCAGCGCCGCGATCCACTTCTCGTTGAGCGTGCCGATCTCATTGCGAATGTGGTCGCCGGACACCGCCAGATCGGGGGTCGGTTCACCCAGCAGCATCGATTCGACGCCGATCACGTGCGCGAGCACATCGAAGACCGTCCAGCCCGGCAGCGGTGAGGCTGTGCGCCAGCCGTTCTCGTCCAGGCCGTCCACCAGTCGGGTAAGGGCGTCCCACTGGTCGGATAAGAGGGCCGTGATCTCGGCGCGGTCGGGCACCGTGTCGGTCATGAGGTGGTCTCCCTTTCTTCCTCGGCGAGCCGGTCCAGCCCGGATCGCAGTGCTGCGGCGGTGCGCTCGGTGTCGTGCGGGCGGCGCAGCACGAAACCCCGGGCGAATCGCAGGATGTCGCCGTCGTGGCGCGGAATGACGTGCAGGTGCACATGATGCACGGTCTGGAAGGCGGCCTTGCCGTCATTGATCAGCAGGTTCGCGCCGTCGGCGTCGATTCCGGCGCGGCGCATGGACTTCGCCAGCCGATGACCGAAGGCGAACAGCCGCGCGCCCATGGCGGGATCGAGTTCGTCGAGGTCGGTGGCGTGCCGCTTGGGGATCACCAGGGTGTGCCCGCGGGTGATGGGCCGGATGTCGAGGAACGCCAGCAGGTCGTCGTCCTCGTGGATTCTGGTCGCGGGTGCCTCGCCCGCGATGATCCGGCAGAAGATGCAGCCACTCACAGTGCAGACATTACGGCGTACAAGTGATGTGCGACACCCCCTACACGACCCCGACACGGGTCCAACTGGATACACACCTACCGGTTAGTAACTGCAGCGATATGTTCGTGCTTGTACACGAGGAGACCCCGGCCGAGCATGGAGTTGTCCGGTTTTCTCGCCACACCATGTGATGGGCATCTCGGCTACGCTCACCGCGGACCAGGTACAGTTGCGAGAATTCTCACGAACTTACCGCAAAGTAAGTTCGGCCCACCGTTGGACCGGTGATTCGGCCCATACCGACAGGGTGGCCTGGGCTCACCACGAGAAGGAAGTTTGACAAGTGGACACAACGCAGAGCGCACAGACCGCTGCGCCCCGCGGTGCGCGCGTCGGAGTGGTTCGCGAGACGAACCCGGACGAACGACGCGTCGCATTGGTGCCGAAGATCATTCCCGCGTTGCTGAAGCAGGGTGTGGAAGTGATCGTCGAGGCCGGTGCCGGTCTGGGCGCGTTGATTCCCGACGAGGCGTACGCCGAGGCCGGTGCCACGCTGGGCGATCCGTGGTCCGCCGATGTGGTCGTGAAGGTAGCCCCGCCCAATGACAATGAGATCGCCAAGCTGTCGGCGGGGCAGACGCTGATCGGATTCCTCGCTCCCCGCAATGCCGACACCAAGATCGGTGCTTTGAAGGCGGCGGGTGTGCAGGCCTTTGCCGTGGAAGCGATTCCGCGTATTTCCCGTGCCCAGGTGATGGACGCGCTGTCCTCGCAGGCGAACGTGGCCGGTTACAAGGCCGTGCTGCTGGCCGCCAGCGAATCCACTCGATTCTTCCCCATGCTGACCACCGCCGCGGGCACGGTGAAGCCCGCCACCGTGCTCGTGCTCGGTGTGGGTGTGGCCGGTCTGCAGGCGCTGGCGACCGCCAAGCGTCTGGGTGGTCGCACCACGGGCTACGACGTGCGCCCGGAGGTGGCCGATCAGGTGCGTTCGGTCGGTGCGCAGTGGCTGGATCTGGGCATCGACGCCGCCGGTGAGGGCGGGTACGCCCGCGAGCTCACCGAGGCGGAAAAGGCCGCGCAGCAGCAGGCTTTGGAAGACGCCATCAAGGGGTTCGACGTGGTGATCACCACCGCGCTCGTGCCCGGTCGCCCGGCCCCGCGGCTGGTGACCGCCGCTGCCGTGGAGGGCATGAAGCCCGGCAGCGTGATCGTGGATCTGGCCGGTGAGACCGGCGGTAACTGCGAATTGACCGAACCCGGTAAAACCGTTGTGCGCCATGGCGTCACCATCGCCTCGCCGCTGAACCTGCCGGCCACCATGCCGGAGCACGCCAGCGAGCTGTACTCCAAGAACATCGCCGCCCTGCTCGAACTCCTGCTCAAAGACGGTGCGCTCGCACCGGATTTCTCCGATCAGGTGCTGGCGGATTCCTGCGTGACACGTGAGGTGGAAGCCTGATGTACACCCAACTCTTAGCGAACATCGCGATCCTGGTGCTGTCGGGGTTCGTGGGTTTCGCGGTGATCTCCAAGGTGCCCAACACCTTGCACACCCCGCTCATGTCGGGCACCAACGCCATTCACGGCATCGTGGTGCTGGGCGCGCTGGTGGTGTTCGGCAAGGTCGAGCACCCCTCGATCCTGATGAAGATCATCCTGTTCGTCGCCGTCGTGTTCGGAACCCTGAACGTGATTGGTGGTTTCGTGGTGACCGACCGCATGCTGGGCATGTTCAAGGCCAAGAAGCCCGTCGCGAGCGAGAAGGCGGGCAAGTAAGCCATGGACAATCTGGTCAATATTCTCTACATCGTCGCGTTCGCGATGTTCATCTACGGTCTGATGGGTCTGACCGGCCCCAAGACCGCGGTGCGCGGCAACTGGATCGCCGCGGTCGGTATGGGCATCGCCGTGATCGCGACCTTCATCTCCATTCGCGACACCAGCAACTGGATTCTGATCGTCGCTGGCTTGGTTGTCGGTGTGGCGCTGGGTGTTCCGCCCGCGCGGTTCACCAAGATGACGGCCATGCCGCAGCTGGTCGCGGCGTTCAACGGTGTCGGTGGCGGCACGGTCGCGCTGATCGCGTGGTCGGAATTCCTGGATACCAAGGGCTTCTCGCACTTCCCGGCCGATGAGTCCCCGACCGTGCACATCGTGATCGCCTCGCTGTTCGCCGCGATCATCGGCTCGGTGTCGTTCTGGGGCTCGGTCATCGCCTTCGCCAAGCTGCAGGAACTGTTGTCGGGCAAGCCGATCACCGTCGGCCGCCTGCAGCAGCCGCTGAACCTGCTGCTGCTGGCCGGTGCGATCGCCGCGGCCGTGGTGATCGGCATCGGCGCGACCGACACCGGGGTGCCGCAGTACTGGATGATCGCGCTGCTGGTCCTCGCGGGCATCCTCGGCCTGATGGTGGTGCTGCCCATCGGTGGCGCGGACATGCCCGTGGTCATCTCCCTGCTCAACGCGCTCACCGGCTTGTCCGCCGCCGCAGCGGGTTTGGCGCTCAACAACACCGCCATGATCGTGGCGGGCATGATCGTCGGCGCGTCCGGCACCATCCTCACCAACCTCATGGCCAAGGCCATGAACCGCTCCATCCCCGCCATCGTCGCCGGCGGATTCGGTGGCGGCGGCACCGCTCCCGGCGCGGGCGGTGGCGGCGAGCAGAAGCAGGCCAAGGCCACCTCCGCCGCCGATGCCGCGATCCAGATGGCGTATGCCAACCAGGTCATCGTGGTCCCCGGCTACGGCATGGCCGTCGCCCAGGCCCAGCACGCGGTCAAGGAGATGGCGGCCCTGCTCGAGGCCAAGGGTGTCGAGGTCAAATACGCGATTCACCCGGTCGCCGGTCGCATGCCCGGGCACATGAACGTGCTGCTGGCCGAGGCCGAGGTCTCCTACGACGCCATGAAGGAAATGGACGACATCAACGGCGAATTCGCCCGCACCGACGTAGCCTTGGTCATCGGCGCGAACGACGTCACCAACCCGGCCGCCCGCGAGGACGCCTCGTCCCCGATCTACGGCATGCCCGTCCTGAATGTCGACCAGGCCAAGTCGGTCATCGTGCTCAAGCGGTCGATGAACTCCGGCTTCGCCGGCATCGACAACCCCCTGTTCTACGCCGACCACACCTCCATGCTCTTCGGCGACGCCAAGAAGTCCGTCGGTGCCGTCACCGAAGAACTCAAGGCGCTGTAGTAGCGGCTCTCCCACGAACGGCCCGTGTCCGGAAGGGACACGGGCCGTTCGCGTTTCCTCGGTACTAGTGCGAAAGCAGTTGGGAGACGGTGACGAAGCGGTAGCCCTTGTCTTTCAGTGCCTGCGCGATGCGGGGAATGGCGGCGAGCGAGGGGGCTCCGGTGGCGTACATGGTGTGCAGCAGGATGATCGAGCCCGGGCGGACCTTCGACAGGGTCTCGTCCACGATTTGATCAGTGGTCGGCGTCTTGCCGGAGTCGGGCTCGACGTCCCAGGTGACGGTGATGCGATTGTGCTTGGACAGGTACCAGGGGAGCGCGAAGAGCTTCTTGCCATTGGGCGGGCGGAAGGTGATCGGGCCGCGGTAGCCGGTCTTGGCGATCTCGGCGTCGGTGCGCTCGACCTCGTCGCGCACGAAGCCCGGGGTCACGAAGACCATGCGCTGATGGTGGTAGGTGTGGTTGCCGATTTCATTGCCGGACTCGGCGATGGCGCGACCCTGGTCGGGATGGGCGGCCAGTTCACCGCCGATGAGATAGAAGGTGGCCGGGATTCCGGCGTCGGCAAGGGTTTTCAGGATCTCGGGCGTGCGCTCGCTGGGGCCGTCGTCGAGGGTGAGCGCCACGACCTTGTCGCCGGTGTCCACGCGTGACACCAGGCGACCCGCCACCTGATATGTGCGCGAGTTCATCAGCACGTACAGGCCGATCCCGGTCAGGACAAGCAGCACCAGGGTCACCGCGCCGCCGCGGAGCAGCTTGCGTTTCATGCGGTCGATTATTGCCACAGAAATTCTTGACCCCTAGGTCCAAAATGGACTAGGGTCGAAACCATGGGCAGGCCACGCAACTTCGATGCGGACACCGTGGTGGACCGTGCGATGGAGGCGTTCTGGACCCATGGCTACGCGGGGTGTTCGCCCGCGCAGTTGGCCGAGGCGACCGGGATCGGGAAGGGCAGTCTGTACAACTGCTTCGGGAGCAAGCGAGAGCTGTTCGATCTGGCCATGGCCAAATACGACCGGATGGGCACGACGCTGGCGAAAGAGGTGTTGTCGCAACCGGGTACGACCCGGGAGTGCCTGCGCGCGTGGATGCGCTGGGTCGTGGACAGCGATCTGGAGCATGGGACGCCGCGGGGCTGCCTGGTGGTGAACACCGCCATCGAGCTCGGGGGACACGACGACGCGGCCACCAAGGCCGTGCGGGAGGCCCACGGACATATGGTCGAGACGCTCGCCGAGCGGCTCGACCAGGGGCGGCGCGACGGCGACGTCCGGGCCGACCTGGACACTCACGCCTTCGCCGAGTTCCTCATGAATACCATTGGCGGACTTCGCATCAACGTCAAGGTGTCGGATGTCGAGTCCCTGTACCGGATCATCGACACCACACTGACGCTTCTCTGATTCCCAGGGCCGCACCTCGCGGCCCTTTCTTCGGCCCTAGTTTTTGACCTTCAGTTCAAGAAAGGTACGGATCATGGATCTCGGACTCACTGGCAAGACCGCACTCGTCACCGGCGCGAGCCGGGGCATCGGACTGGCCATCGCCGAAGCGCTCGACGCCGAGGGCGTACGGGTCGTCGGCGTCGCCCGCAATATCTCGCCCGAGCTGGAAAAGGTCACGGCCGCAACCGTTTCCGCCGATCTGAGCACCACCGAGGGCGCGGTGGCCGCGGTCGAGGCGGCACTGGCCGCGGTGGGCGGCATCGACGTCCTGGTCAACAATGTCGGCGGCGGCGATCCGGATCAGCTGAATCTCGGCGGCTTCCTGGAGACCTCGGACGAGCAGTGGCGAAAGCTGTTCGACCTCAACCTGTTCGGGGTCGTGGCCACCACGCGTGCGGCGCTGCCGAGCATTATCGAACGACGCGGCGCGGTGCTGACCGTGTCCTCGATCAACGCGCGGATCCCGGCCGTCGGTCCGGTCGGCTACAGCGAGGCCAAGGCCGCGCTCACCAACTTCGGCAAGCGGCTCAGCGAGGAATTCGGGCCGCAGGGCGTGCGCGTGAACACCATCTCGCCCGGGCCGGTCGGGACCGACATCTGGCGCGGCCCCGACCACATCGGCGCGAAGCTCGCCGCGGCCAACGGGGTGAGCCAGGAAGAGTTCCTCAATGCCATTGCCACGCAGTTCGATATCGCCTCGGGCCGCATTGCCGAACCCGCGGAGGTGGCCGCGCTGGTGACCTTCCTGGCCTCCGAACGGGCGGCCATCATCAATGGCGCGGACTACGTCATCGACGGCGGCATCCTCAAGGCCGCCTGAATCAGAGGTACAGCCCGGTGCCGTGTTCGGGGTGGGTGTTCGCCACGGCGTGCAGATCGCGTTCGCGCAGTACGTAATACGCCTGCGCCTGGATCTCCACCTCGAACTGGTCATCGGCGCTGAACAGCACCTGATCGCCGACGCCCACGGCGCGCACGTGCGAACCCACGCCGCACACCTCACCCCAGGACAGGCGCTTGGCCACCTGGGCGGTGGCGGGAATGAGAATGCCACCGCTGCTGCGCCGCTCGCCCGCATCCTGGTTGAGCTTGACCATGACGCGGTCGTGCAGCATTTGAATCTCTAGCTTGGCATCGGACACGGCGGCAGTGTACTGCGCGCGGACGAGCGGTTACGCCTCGGTGTCCGATGCCATTGCCATGTCCGGGGACTTCGAGCCGCCCGAGCCGCCAGAGCCTCCCGGGGCGACAATGCGGCGGATGGCATCCTTGATCCAGGCGCGCTGCTGCTCCGGATCCGTATTCGCGCCGAGGGTGAACTCGGCGACCTGCGGGACCGCCAGCGGATAGTTGATCATCGACATGAGCAGCATGAGGACCTGACCGGCGGGCATGTCGTCGCGCATCAGGCCCTTGCCCTGCGCCACTTCGACCTTCTGACGCTTCTCTAGGTAACGGCCGCAACGCAATTCGCCCGCCGAGGCGTTCTCCCGCCCCAGTTCCAGAGCCTCCCACTGCAGCAGGCGCAGCAGTTCCGGATGCTCGCGGTGGTAGTCGATGTGCTGGTCGATCCAGGTGTCGAGGTCCTCGATATCGGTGGTGACCGAACCGGCCACGGCCAGCATGGTCTTCTCCAGCACCTGGTGGAACAGCTTCTCCTTGTCGCCGAAGTAGGCGTAGATGAGCTGCTTGTTGGCCTTGGCATTGCGGGCGATGCGGTCCACGCGGGCGCCGGCGATCCCGTACTGCGCGAATTCCGCGGTCGCGGCCTCGAAGATGCGCGCCTTCGTGGCCTCCGGGTCCCTGATGCCTGCCATGTCTTCGATGGTAACCAACTAACTGGTTGACAAGTGGGGCGACAGGGGTGGAATATCTGTAACCAACCGGTTAGTTACAACCACTCGAGTCCGGCGCAATGGCGCGCCCGCTTCCCCCAGTCCCCTTTCACGTTCGGGAGAACGACGTGACCACTCTCGAAAACCGGCCCGCGGTAGCGACCGGCCCCCTCGAGTTCGCCGCCCGCTGGCGCGCGCTGCCCGTCATCCTCAGTGCCATGTTCATGGCGATGTTCGACTGGTTCGTCGTGAACGTCGCCGCCTCCTCGCTGGAAACCGATCTGCACGCCGGGGAATCGGCGCTGGAGCTCATTGTCGGAGGCTACGGGTTCGCCTACGCCTCGGGCCTGATCACCGGCGGCCGCCTCGGCGACCTGCACGGACACCGCAAACTCTTCGTCCTGGGCATGGTCGCCTTCACCGCGGCCTCGCTGCTGTGCGGGCTCGCACCCAATGCCTGGGCGCTGGTCGCCTTCCGCGTGCTGCAGGGCGGGACGGCGGCGCTCATGGTGCCGCAGATGCTGGCCCTCATCAATACGCTCTTCCCGCCCGACGAACGGCCCAGGGCCATGGCGGCTTTCGGCGCGACCATCGGCATCGGCGCGGTGTCGGGGCAGGTGCTCGGCGGCGTGCTGCTCGACGCCGACCTGTTCGGATGGGGTTGGCGGACCATCTTCTACATCAATGTGCCGATCGGGCTGATCGCCGCGGCGCTGGCCGCGCGCTGGCTGCCCCGGCACGAGCAGACCCAGCGGCCGAAACTGGATCCGATTGGCGCGCTGGGCATCTCGGCCGCGCTGGCACTGCTGCTGGTGCCGATCACGCTGGGGCGTCCGGAAGGATGGCCGGTGTGGACGTGGGTCAGCATGCTGGCCTCGATCCCGGTGCTGCTGCTCACCCTGCGCTACGAGAACCGGCTGGCCGGGCGCGGCGGCGAACCCGTGCTCGACACGGGGATGGTGCGTGAGCGCGGCTTCAGCCTCGGGCTGGTGATCGCGGGCGGCTACCTGACCTTCTTCGCCGGATTCATGCTGTGCCTGACGCTCATGCTGCAGAACGGGCTCGGATTGTCGCCGCTGCGTGCGGGATTGGCCTTCGCACCGCTGGGCGTCTGCTTCGCGGCCAGCTCGTTCTTCCTCGCGCCGCGGGTCGCCGCGCGGATCGGGAACCGGGTGATGGTGGTCGGCACGCTGACCAGCCTCACGGGGCTCGCCATCACCCTGGCGGTGCTGTTCGGCATGGGCGACCACGTCGGTGTGCTGGCCCTGATCCCGGGCATGATGATCGTCGGCACCGGGAACGGGCTCACCATTCCCTCGGTGGTCGGGGCGGTGCTCTCGTCGGGCATTCCGGCGCGGCAGGCCGGCATGGCCGCGGGGGTGTTGACCACCTCGCAGCAGTTCGGAAACGCCATCGGGGCAACGGTTCTCGGGGTGATCTTCTTCAGCGCCCTGGGCGTGAACCACAGCACCGGCGGGTATGTGACCGCCATGGAGATGGCCGCGCTGGGCGGGACCGCCGTGCTGGCCGTGGTGCTGACGGCCGCCCTCGCACTGCCGAAGGCCGCCACCGCGCGCTGAGCACAGAAGCTACGGGTTCCGGACAAAAGTGGCCGGAACCCGTAGTTTTTGCATTGTGGACATCGATCTCGACGGACTACGCGGTCTACTGCCCGACGGCATGGTGGTGACCGATCCGGATGTGCTGGGTGGGTATCGGCAGGATCGGGCTCTTGACCCCGATGCGGGAATCGCGCTGGCGCTGGTGCGGCCGCTGACCACCGAGCAGGTCGCGGCGACCGTGCGGTGGGCGGGCGAGCATCGGGTGCCGATCGTGCCGCGGGGCGCCGGGACCGGACTGTCGGGCGGGGCGACCGCGCAGAACGGGGCGCTGCTGCTGAGCACCGAGAAGATGCGGGCGATCAGCGTCGACACCGTGACGCGCACGGCGGTTGTACAACCCGGACTGCTGAACGCGGAGGTGAAGCGGGCCGTGGCCGAACACGGGCTGTGGTATCCGCCGGATCCGTCCTCGTTCGAGATCTGCTCGATCGGCGGGAACGCCGCCACCAACGCGGGCGGGCTGTGCTGCGTGAAGTACGGCGTCACAACCGACTACGTGCTCGGCATGGGGGTCGTGCTGGCGGACGGGACCGCGGTGCGCCTGGGCGGGCCGCGGCTCAAGGACTCGGCGGGGCTGTCGCTGACCAAACTGTTCGTGGGCAGCGAGGGGACGCTGGGGATCATCACCGAGCTGACGCTGCGGCTGCTGCCCGCGCAACCACCGCAGTCCACGGTGGTCGCGACCTTCCCGACGCTGACCGCCGCGACCGCGGCGATTCTGGCCATCACCGGCCAATTGCGGCCCTCCATGCTGGAATTCATGGATTCGGTGGCCATCAACGCCGTCGAGGACGAGCTGCGCATGGGACTCGACCGGGAGGCGGCGGCGCTGCTGGTGGCGCGGTCGGACGCGCCCGGGGAGCATGCCGGGCACGAGGCCGACCTCATGCTGGCCGCCTGCG
This sequence comes from Nocardia sp. CDC153, assembly GCF_035818515.1. Taxonomy (NCBI): domain Bacteria; kingdom Bacillati; phylum Actinomycetota; class Actinomycetes; order Mycobacteriales; family Nocardiaceae; genus Nocardia; species Nocardia sp. CDC153. The sequence goes on from NZ_JAYKYU010000003.1 coordinate 87,872, forward strand.
AGAAGGCGGGCGCGACAGAGGCTTTCCGCACCGACGACCCGGACGAGGGCGAGGCCTTCTGCGCCGCACGACGATTCGCCATCCCCGCCGTGGAACGCAAAGGCCCGCTGCTGCTCGAGGATGTCGGGGTGCCGCTGCCGCGACTGGGCGATCTGGTCACCGGGATCGCCGAGATCGCGGCGCACCGGCGGGTGCTCATCTCCGTCATCGCGCACGCGGGCGACGGCAACACCCACCCGCTCATCGTGCACGATCCCACCGATCCGGCCGAGTCCGAGCGCGCCCACCTGGCCTTCGGCGAGATCATGGACCTCGCCATCGGATTGGGCGGCACCATTACCGGCGAGCACGGGGTGGGGCGGTTGAAGAAGCCCTGGCTGCCCGATCAGCTGGGCCCGGACGTGATGGGTCTCACGCGGCGCATCAAGGAGGCGCTGGATCCGCACGGGATACTCAATCCCGGAGCGGTGATCTAGGAACCCCTAGGAACAAATCCGCACAACGCAGGAGTTCACACAGGTCATGAGCACGAAGCTGGAACACAATGCCGATGCCACCCGCTACGAGATCTACCTCGATGGCACGCTGGCCGGCTACGCCGACTACGCGGAACGGGTCGACGGCGACACCCGCATCCGCGACATCCAGCACACCCTCACCTTTCCCGAGTTCCGGGGCCGCGGTGTGGCCGCGCAGGTCGTGGAGTTCGCGCTGAACGACGCACGCTCCGAAGGCTTCTCGATCATTCCGACCTGCTGGTACGTCGAGAAGTACATCGGCGAGCACCCCGAATACGCCGACCTGGTCGCCTGATTCGCGCCGGTCGTCAGTTCGCGCGCGGTGCGTGGCCGCGCTGCCAGACCCGGAAATGCCGGTCGGCACTGCCCACCATCGCCGCGCTCACCTTCGCGTCGTCGAACCCCGGCAGCGACTGCAGCTTCGCCAGAAACGCGGTATCGGCCGCCGAATACGGCACCACGCAGCCCTTACCGGTGGCCCCGATCAACACGAAGAACACATCACCCGCGAACGGCCCGTCCGCCGCCGTAATGATCCGCACCTCTGCCAGTTCCGTCCACGCGACTTCTTCCACCCGTCCGTCAGCCAACGTGCGCCGGACGAAGGTGTCGTTGATTTCGACTCCGGCCATGGCTCCATAGTGCCCCCAGCATTCCCACCCGAACAGCCCTGAAACCCGTGCTTTACCTGAGGAAGCCGTTAAGAAAAACCCCGGCGAACCTCCCCGTCGCACCTGGACGGCGAACCACCCCCTGGAGCAATCCTTCAGCTACTGAACAGATTTCACCCCGACCCGCCGAACCCCCGCGGCCCGCACCGGATTCACCCGCAGATTAGGGGCTGGAGGCGCTCAAAAACAACCATTTCACTGTCCCCGCAACCAACCACTCGGTCGAACCCCGCGAACGACCGGAGGCGGCCCCGAGCCGAAACTCGGAACCGCCTCCGGGACTTACGGATTCGCCGCCGCGATCAGCGCAGGATCTGGCGGGACATGACCAGGCGCTGGATCTGGTTGGTGCCCTCGTAGATCTGGGTGATCTTGGCGTCGCGCATCATGCGCTCGACGGGGAAGTCGGTGGTGTAGCCCGCGCCGCCGAAGAGCTGGACGGCGTTGGTGGTGACCTCCATGGCGACGTCGGAGGCGAAGCACTTGGCGGCCGCGGAGATGAAGCCGAGGTTCTTCTCGCCGCGCTCGGCGCGGGCGGCGGAGGTGTAGACCATGAGGCGGGCGGCCTCCACCTTCATCGCCATGTCGGCGAGCATGAACTGGGTGTTCTGGAAGTCGGCGATGGCCTTGCCGAACTGCTTGCGGTCCTTGGTGTAGGCGATCGCGGCGTCCAGGGCGCCCTGGGCCAGGCCGACGGCCTGCGCGCCGATGGTCGGGCGGGTGTGGTCGAGGGTCTCCAGGGCGGTCTTGAAGCCGGTGCCCTCCGCGCCGATGATGCGGTCGCCGGGGATGCGGCAGTTCTCGAAGTACAGCTCGGCGGTCGGGGAACCCTTGATGCCCAGCTTGTGCTCGAGCGGGCCCACCACGAAGCCCTCGTCGTCCTTGTGGACCATGAACGCGGAGATGCCGTTGGCGCCCTTCTCCGGATCGGTGACGGCCATGACCGTGTACCAGGAGGACTTGCCGCCGTTGGTGATCCAGCACTTGGAGCCGTTGATCACCCAGTCGTCGCCGTCGCGGCGGGCGCGGGTGCGCATGGACGCGGCGTCGGAACCGGCCTCGCGCTCGGACAGACAGTAGGAGGCCATCTCGCCGTTCACGATGTCGGCGAGCACCTTGGTCTTGAGCTCCTCGGAGCCCTTCAGGATCAGACCCATGGTGCCGAGCTTGTTGACCGCGGGGATGAGCGAGGAGGAACCGCAGACGCGGGCGACTTCCTCGATCACGATGCAGGTGGCGACCGAGTCCGCGCCCTGGCCGCCGTACGCCTCGGGCACGTGCACGGCGTTGAAGCCCGCCGCGTTGAGGGCGGTCAGCGCCTCCTCGGGGAAGCGGGCGTTGCCGTCCACGTCCTTCGCGTAGGGGGCGATCTCCTTCTCGGACAGGCCGCGAATGGCCTCGCGCAGCTCGTGGTGGAAGTCCTCGAGCTGGAACAAGTTGAAATCGGGGTTGCCCGCCATGGGGTGTCTCCTGGTCGTCGGGGGGATCGCCGCTGGTTGCCCAGCATCGCCAACTTGTGCGGCACTCAGTGCCAGTCGAAGCCAACTATACGCCGCGATATCGCGGCCACGTGCGGGTACTTGCTCACATCTTCGTGGCACGCAGTGTCATTTGTGCCACTTCAGGCACTTCACAGCGTATCGAGCCGTCGAGCGAGAAGATCGGCGACCTGCCGAGGGGAAAGATCGCGGGGGAACACCGCCACCACCATTTCCTCCGACGCCGCGGCGGCCTCCCTGCCCCCACGCGGAATGGCGGCCAGTGCCGACCGCAAATCCGCCGGACTCGCCGCCGACTCACCCCGCACCATGCGCCGCAGCAGGTAGTTGTGCGTCGCCGTCACTGCCGCGGTGAACTGCACCAGCGCTAGATCCGAGGTCCCCCGCAATGTCCGCCGCAGGTAATCGGTGAACAGCCGCTCGTACCGGAAGACCGTCACGATCTCCCGCTCCCGCAGCGTCGGCACCTGCCGCACCACCCGGTACCGCCGCGCCGCGATCTCGCGCCACTGCGTGAACCGCTCGAACACCTCGACCACGGCCTCGCACACGGCATCCCACGGATCGCCCTGCGCCGCATCCAGAAACGCCCGCGCCTGCGTCAACTGCGACTCGTGATCGGCGAACACCACGTCCTCCTTCGACCGGAACTGCCGAAAGAAGGTCCGCCGCGAGATACCCGCCGCCTCCGCGATCTCGTCCACGGTCGTTGCCTCGTAACCCTTTTCGGCGAACAACCGCAACGCCTGATCCACCACGGTCAGGCGGCGCTCGGTGGAATCCGCGTCGGCGCGCGGCCGCACGGGCTGGTCATTGGGCATCCGCCAACGGTAGCGACCCCGTCGGCGGACCCGCGTCAGCCCAGCAGTTTCGTGCGCAGGGCGTCGTCCTTCTCGAGGACGAGCTGCTCCAGGTTGGCCTGGAATCGTTCCATGCGGGAACGCAATCCGGCGTCGGCGGTGGCGAGGATGCGGGCCGCGAGCAGACCCGCGTTGCGCGCGCCGCCGATGGAGACGGTGGCGACCGGGACGCCCGCGGGCATCTGGACGATCGAGAGCAGCGAGTCCATGCCGTCGAGGTACTTCAGCGGGACCGGGACGCCGATGACCGGGAGCGGGGTCGCCGAGGCGACCATGCCGGGCAGGTGGGCCGCGCCGCCCGCGCCCGCGATGATGACCTTGATGCCGCGATCGGCCGCGTTCTTGGCGTAGTCGAGCATGCGCTGCGGGGTGCGGTGCGCCGAGACGACGCCGACCTCGAAGCGGATTCCGAACTCGGCCAGGGCTTCCGCCGCGGCCTCCATGGTGGGCCAGTCCGAGTCGGAGCCCATGATGAGGCCGACCTGGGCAGATTCAGTCATGGTGCGGATCCCATCCGTCGGTCCAAATGGCGTGCGACATCCAGTGCGCCGCGCGCTCGGCTTTCTCGCGGGTCTCGGCGGGGTCGTCGCCGAGAATATTGATGTGGCCGATCTTGCGATCGGGGCGCTCGCCCTTGCCGTAGAGGTGCACCTTGGCTTCGGGGATGCGGGCCGAAAGATGGTGCAGGCGTTCGTCCATGGACATGTCCGGAACCTCGGCGGCACCGAGGATATTGGCCATGACGGTCACGGGCGCCAGCGGCTTGGTGCTGCCCAGCGGGTAGTCCAGCACCGCGCGCAGATGCTGTTCGAACTGGCCCGTGCACGCGCCGTCCATGCCCCAGTGGCCGGAGTTGTGCGGGCGCATGGCGAGTTCGTTGACGAGCAGCTCGCCGGAGTGGGTCTCGAAGAGCTCCACGGCCATCGCACCGGTCACCCCGAGCTCGGAGGCCAGGCGCAGCGCCAGCGATTCGGCCTCGGCGGCCTTGGCCTCGGGCAGGTCCTGGGCGGGCGCGATCACGACCGCGCACTGACCATTGCGCTGCACGGTCTCCACCACCGGCCAGGTCGCGGCCTGACCGAACGGCGAACGCGCCACCATGGCCGACAGCTCCCGCTTCAGATCCACCTTGGCCTCGGCCATGAGCGAGACCCCGTGCGCCAGCTGGTCTTCGATGATCGGCGCGGCCGCGTCGGCATCGGCGGGCATCCACACGCCGCGGCCGTCGTAGCCGCCGCGCACCGCCTTGAGCACGAACGGCCAGCCGTGCGCGTCGGCGAAGGCCACCGCGTCGGCGACCGAGTTCACCTCGGTATACGCCGGAATCGGCACGCCCAGCTCGGCCAGCTTGCGGCGCATGCGCAGCTTGTCCTGGGCGAAGATCAGCGCCTGCGGCGGCGGCTGCACGTTCACGCCCTCGGCGATGAGCGCCTCGAGGTGCTCGGTCGGGACGTGCTCGTGGTCGAAGGTCAGCGCGTGGGAACCGGTCGCGGCCTTGCGCAGCGCGGCCAGATCGTCATGGCTGCCCAACACCACCTCGGGTGTGACCTGGGCGGCCGGATCGTCGGCGCGCTCGGCGAGCACGCGCAGCCGTTGGCCCAGCGCGATGGCCGCCTGATGGGTCATGCGCGCGAGCTGGCCACCGCCGATCATGGTGACGGTCGGCATCGCGGCGGAATCGAAGGAACGGGCGCTCACGCTGCACCATGTTGTCATGGCACCCGGCGGCCACTCGCCCGCGGGTCACCTGACAGGTATCTGCCCCTATTTGTACCGGCACGGCGCGGCACGGATGGGAGACGTAGACTCGCACCGTGTCATTTGTCGACGAAGTGGTCAATCGCCTGCCCGCTCCCCTGCGGGCCCTCGCGGACCGCCATTACGAACTCCTCAAGTTCGCGATTGTCGGTGCGACGACGTTCGTCATCGATCTGGGCATTTTCTACGTCCTGAAATGGACAATTCTGGACACCAAGCCCACGGTGGCCCGCATTCTGTCGGGCACCATCGCGGTCATCGTGTCCTACATCCTCAATCGGGAGTGGACCTTCGACAAGCGCGGCGGCCGCGAGAAGCATCACGAGGCGCTGCTGTTCTTCCTGGTCAGCGGCATCGGCGTCGGCCTGGCCGCGCTGCCGCTGTGGGTTTCGAGCTATGTGTTCGACCTGCGCCAGCCCAATGTGAGCTTTACCGTCGAGAACATCGCCGACTTCTTCAGCGCCTTCATCATCGGCAATCTGCTGCAAATGGCATTCCGGTTCTACGCCATGAAGAAATGGGTGTTTCCGGACGAAATGCAGGAACTGCAGGAAGAATTCGAGGACCTCGTCAGCGAGAACGAGGAGCAGCTGGGGCACAGCTGAGGGTGACGGTCAGGCGTACTCCGCCGGACGCGCTCTCCGCGATCGTCGCGTCGCCGCCGTGTAGGCGGGCCTGCTGCGACACCAGGGCCAGACCCAGACCGCTGCCGGGCGTCGTGCTCGCCCGATAGAAGCGCTCGAAGACCCGCTCGCGATCCGGCTCGGGAATGCCCCGGCCATTGTCGTCGACGGTCAGCACGACCCGATCCCCCGCACGCCGCGCCGCGATCTCGACGCGCGTGGCCGCACCGTGCCGGATGGCATTGGTGACGGCGTTCTCCACCACCGACCGCAGTCCCGCGGCCAGACCGCGCAGCCGGATCGGCTCCACCTCCGCGGCCGTGATCGCGACGTCCGGATTCATGCGCCGCGCCTCCTCCACGACCTGGTCGATGAGTTGACCCAGATCGAGGTCCTCCCAATCGGATTCGGTGGTCAGATCCCCCACCGCCAGCCGCTCCAGCGCGAACAGCGTGGATTCCAGTGAGCTCTGCGTGGTGAGGATCTCGTCGAGGATCTCGGTGCGTTCGTCCTCCGACAGCGGCATCGAGCGCAGGACCTGCAGGTCGGTGCGCATGGCGGTCAAGGGGGTCCGCAATTCGTGGGCGGCCGTGGCCGCGAAATCCCGTGCGGTGACCAGGGCTTCGTCGGTGTGCCGCCGCTCGGTCGCGATGCGCCCGAGCATGGTGTTCATGGCCTCGGCCAATTCCGTTGTCTCACTGGCCACCGGGTGCCGCGGGGTCTGCAGCGCGAGCCCCTCCCCCAGTCCGGCCGTGGCGGCGGTGAGCCGGCGCAGCGGGACCACGGCGCGGTGCGCGAAGAACCAGCCCAGAATGGCCGCCAGCGCCACCCCGACCACACCGATCACCAGAATCCGAATCCGCTGCCGGGTAGCCGAATCCGAGACCACGGCGTTGGGGACGGTCACCGCGACCGGGTCGCCGTTCACCACCACCGTGCGCGTGTATCCGGGCACCGCGCCGTCCGGCTCGATCTGCCTGATGACTATTCCCGGCGACGGCGATACCGGAACGGGCGCACCCGGCAGGGCCGGAATACTCGGCTGCCCGGGCGCGGCGGGTGATTCCTTCGCGGGCGTGAGCGCGATCGCGCTGATCACCCGGTCCGTCTGGCCCGAGGCATCGGTCGGCGCGAAGGCGAACAGCACCGCCGCCATGGCCGCCACCACCACGGCCGCGGTCGCCGCGCTGGCGAACGCCACCCGGGCGCGCAGGGAGACCGGACCGCGCAAGCGCTTCGGCCGCAACAGTTTCACCCGCATGCTCTCCTCGCTAGGGCTCGGTCCGCAGGACGAATCCGACGCCGCGGACGGTGTGGATCAGGCGGGGCGCGCCCGCGTCCTCGATCTTGCGGCGCAGGTAGGAGACGAACACGTCGACCACCTTGGTCTGGGTCTCGAAGTCGTAGCCCCAGACCTGATCCAGGAGCTGGGCGCGGGAGAAGACCTGCCCGGGCGCGGCGGCCAGCGCGGCGAGCAGATCGAATTCGCGTTTGGTGAGGTCGAGGGGTGTGCCGTCGACCGCGGCGCGGCGCGCGCCGGGGCGGACGGTGAGCGGGCCCACCACGATCCGGTCGTCGGCCCCATGGGTGGGCGCGGGGGCCCGGCGCAGCATGGCGCGCAGGCGGGCCACCAGTTCACCCAGGTCGAAGGGTTTGGTCAGGTAGTCGTCGGCACCGGCCTCGAGGGCGTCGATGCGGTCGGTGACCTCCGAGCGGGCGCTGAGCACGCAGATCGGGATGTCGTTGCCCAGCGAGCGCAGCGCCGTCACCACCTGCACGCCATCCAGATTCGGCATGTTCAGGTCCAGCAGCATGGCCTGCGGGGCGCCGGTGGCGATATGGCGGAGCGCGGCGGCCCCGTCCGCCGCGGTCTCGACCTCGAAACCCGACATTCGGAGCCCCCGCGCCACCGAGGCCAGCACCCTGACGTCGTCGTCCACAATCAGAATCCGGGGACCCGTCACGAGCTCAGACGATACTGACGCAGGCTGAGGACGTTTCTCAGCGAACCGGGGACACGACGATCGTGTCCGCCGGGGAGCCGGGCGCGCCGTCCTGGGTGACGATCACGTGGTCCAGGGTCGGCGCGCCCGGCTGCAGCGGGATGGCCGGAATCGCGCCCGGCGGCAGCGGCATGCCGGGCTGGGCCGGACGCACGGTGACATTGCCGTCGCGATCCTTGATGACCACCGTGTCCGGTCCGGCGGGCGCGGACGATCCGGCACTGCCCGTATTCGCCAGCCCCGCAATCGAATCCGGCGTCTCGGCATTGGCGACCGCGGGGAGCGCCAGCACGCCCAGGGCGGCGACTCCGAGGACACCGGCGGTGACGGTGCGGCGGATGGTGCGCTTCTGCATAACATCTCCTGCTCTTCGTCGACGATCACTCGTCGCTTCCGGTTGACGAATCCGAAGGTAGGAAGCGACTTCTCAGCGCCGACTAACGAACAGTTAGAGAACGGATAGAAGATCAGCGAGGCTCGGTGCCGACCGCGATGGGGCGGGAGGCGACTCCGGAGGAACCGAGGAAGACGGCGAAGAGGGCCGGGCGGCGGCGCTGCAGTTCCAGGCGGCCGCCGTCGGCCTCGATCAGGGCGCGGGCCAGGGCCAGACCGACGCCGGTCGAGCCCGCCGCCGAGAAGCCGCGGTCGAAGATGTGGGGGGCCAACTCATCTCGCACACCGTCACCCTCGTCGGCGACCTCCACCACCACCAGCGGTTCGCTGTCGTCCATGCGCCCGGCCACCGTGCGCACCGAGACCGTGCAAGTACCCGCGCCATGCATCAGGGCATTGTCGACCAGCACCGCGAGCGCCTCGCGCAGCCGCGAACCCGTCACGGGCGCTTTCAAAGTCGGATCGCCGAGCAGCACCAGTTTGCGGCCCGCCTCGGCGAAGGGATGCCGCCATTCCGCGACGACACTGCGCAATTCGGCGACCACCGGCACCGGATCGCGTTCGGCCGCGCCCTCGTCGCGCGAGGCCCGCACCAGTTCGTCGATGGCGTCGGTGAGCCGATCCACCTGTGCCATGGCCTCTTCCGCCTCGTGCACCACCGCCGGATCATCGTGCGCGGACAGCTCGTCCAGACGCAGGCGCACGGCCGTCAGACGACTGCGCAGCTGATGCGAGACGTCGGCGACCAGCGCGTGCTCCCGTTGTAGTCGGCCCGCGATTTCCACCGTGGCCGAATCCAGCACGTCCGAGACGCGATCCAATTCGGTGATGCCGTGCCGGCGCGGGTCCGCGCGGAAGTCGCCCATGGCCAGCCGCGCGGCGCGGGCCGCCACGTCCCGCAGCGGATCGGCCACCCGGCGCGCGGTCACCACCGCCACCGCGATGCCCGCGCCCAGCGAGATCAGCACCAGGCCCAGCACCGCGCCCAGCGCCTGCCGCTGCATGGAATGCATTGGGGCCGAGGGCACTTCCAGCCGCAGCGAGCCATTGGTGCCCATCGACCAGGATTCCGAGAGCGGATCGGCCACCGTCTCCGCGCCCACGTCGGTCTTCTTGTTGGGCTCCGCGGGCGTGGGATAGATGATGGTCAGCTTGCCGTTGGCCGGAATCAGCAGCCGCACCGATTTGGTGTCCAGCTCCCCGGCCACCGTGCCGTCGCGCTCCTGGCGCATCACCTCCTCGGCGATGAGCTGGAGCCGGTTGCGCAGCTCGTTGCGATTGATGTCCTCCACCCACTGCCAGGCCGTGAACGCCAGCGGCACACCGAGAACCAGGGTGGTGAGGGTCAACGCGGCCACCATGGACAGCAGGATTCTGCGTCTCATCGTCGAGATGCCTCGCTTCGCCGGACCATCGGGGGTCTCACGGGGGTCTTCGGGGGTTCTACGCGCAGAGCAGAGCACGGTGAATCGGATCGAGCGGCCGAGCTAGTCGGTGTTGAAGCGGAAGCCTACGCCGCGCACGGTCACGATCCGGCGTTCCGCCACCGGGCCCTCGTCCCCGATCTTGCGACGCAACCACGACATGTGCATGTCCAGGGTCTTGGAGCCGCGCAGATCCGCGTCGCCCCACACCTCGCGCAGAATCGTCTCGCGCGAGACCACCTGCCCGGCCCGGTCGATGAGCACCTTCAGCAGCTCGTACTCCTTGTTGGCCAGGTTCACCTCGACGCCGTTCACCAGCACCCGCCGCGCCGCGGGCTCGAGCCGAATGCCGCCCACCTCCACGGCCTCGTCCCCGATTCCGCTGCGCCGCAACAGCGCCCGCACCCGGGCCAGCAGTTCGGCGAGCCGGAAGGGCTTGCCCACGTAGTCGTCGGCGCCCGCGTCCAGGCCGACCACGAAGTCCACCTCGTCGGTGCGGGCGGTGAGCATGAGCACGGCCAGTTCCGCGCCCCGCGCCCGCACCTGGCGGCACACCTCCAGCCCGTCCATTCCGGGTAGCCCGAGGTCCAGAATCAGCAGGTCGTGACCGCCCTCGAGGGCCCGCTCCAGCACGGCGGGACCATAGCTCTCCACGGTCACCGAATAGCCCTCGCGGCCCAGCGCGCGCGACAGCGGGGCGGCGATGGCCTCGTCATCTTCGGCCAGCAGTACTGCGGTCACGGAACCAGACTACGGGTAGGCGCCGGCGGAACCGTGAAAGCCGCCGCCGTTCGGATTGTTCTGCACCACATCGAAGACCTGGTGATACAGCATGGCGTGCACCTTCTGCACGTGCGGAATGTCGTCGTATTCCAGCGGATCCTCCGACGACGAGCCGATGATCAGGGTGCCGGTGCCCAGCATCCGATCGAACAGGCCATGGCGGAACTGCACATTCGAGATCCGGTTCATCGGAATGTCGATGCCGGTGTGGGTGAGCACGCCCTGGCGGATCAGGACCCGCCGGTCGGTCACGATGAAATGCGTCGACTTCCAGCGGATGAGCGGAGCGAGACTGCGCCACAGCACGATCGCGAGCCAGAGCGCCAGAATGCCGAGCAGCAAACCGGTCTGGAGGGTGCCCTCGGTATTGCGGGCCGAGACCCCCGCGCCGAATCCGGCCAATGCGGTGATCAGGATGAAAGTCACAGCGGGCCAGAACAACATCTTCCAATGCGGATGGCGATGCAGGAGCAGCACCTCTTCGGGTGCGAGCGCTTCCTCCGGATAACCCATGGGCAAACCCTATCGCGCGGAGATCTCGGAATGCCGCACGCCGAACTGGGGCCCGGGGCACAATCGTGCGGTTGACGGTACGATCGACCGTCGCGCGTTGCCTTTACTTCCGAGTTGTTCGCAAGAGCTTCATGGTTGTTCGCAAGACCTTCACGTTTGTCCCGAGCGAGACCTTCCAGGCTTTTCCCGGTGTGCATGACTGCAGGAGGCGTGTGTGACCCGAGAGTTGACGCAGTATCAGATACTTCGAGAGCTCGAACCGGTGGCCGAGGCGAACCTGAATCGGCACCTGTCGATGGCCAAGGAATGGCACCCCCACGATTACGTGCCCTGGGACGAGGGCCGGAATTTCGCGGCGCTGGGCGGCGCGGACTGGGACCCCTCGCAGTCGCGCCTGAGCGAGGTCGCCAAGATCTCCATGGTCACCAATCTGCTGACCGAGGACAATCTGCCCTCGTATCACCGCGAGATCGCGGAGAACTTCTCCCAGGACGGCGCGTGGGGCACCTGGGTGGGCCGCTGGACGGCCGAGGAGAACCGGCACGGCATCGTCATGCGCGATTATCTGGTCGTGACGCGCGGCGTGGATCCGGTGGCATTGGAACAGGCCCGCATGATCCATATGACCAATGGCGCGCAGTCCCCGGAGGATTGGGGCGGATTTCTGGAGAATGTCGCGTATGTGACGTTCCAGGAATTGGCGACCCGGGTTTCGCACCGCAATACCGGCCGGGTGTGCAACGACCCGGTGGCCGACCGCATGCTGCAGCGCATCGCCGCCGACGAGAACCTGCACATGATCTTCTATCGCACCATGTGCGGCGCGGGCCTGGATCTGGTGCCCGATCAGGCCGTCGAGGCGATCACCAAGGTGCTCACCCATTTCGTCATGCCCGGCCACGGCATGCCCAACTTCCGCCGCAATGGCGTCATCATGGCCAAGCACGGCATCTACGACCTGCGCCAACACCTGGAAGAGGTCGTCGCGCCCGTGTTGAAGATCTGGAATATCTTCGAGCGCAGCGACTTCGGACCGCGCGGTGAAAAGGCGCGCGAGGAATTGGCCGCGTACATGGACAAGCTCGGGCAGGACGTACTCAAGTTCGAGGAACAGCGCGACCGGATGCTGGCGCGCGAAGCCGCGCGGGGGGAATTGCAGACCGTGTGATCCACCTGCGAGTTGCTCAGGTGTCCAATAAGTTCGGTTCGCTAAGGTGATCCCCCAGTGTGACGAGAGGAATTCCGTTGGGGGATGGCTACCTGGGCCGATACCGCCTCGACGAACTGCTCGGCAGCGGCGGGTCGGCGGAGGTATGGCGTGCGCACGACACCGTGGCGGACCGGACCGTCACGCTCAAGCTGCTGGCACCCGTACTGACCGCCGACCCCGAATACCGGCGGCGTTTCGAACGGGAGGCCCGGGCCGCCTCGCTGTTGCGCGGACCGCACGTGATGGCGGTGCACACCCACGGTGAACTCGAGGGGCGACTGTTCATCGATTCCGAATTCGTCGACGGGCTCGATATCGAGGCGCTGCTCGAATGGGAGGGGCCGATGGCCCCCGCCGCGGCCGTCGACCTCATCGCCCAGGTCGCCATCGCGCTGGACGAGGCGCACGCGGCCGGACTGATCCACCGGGATGTCAAGCCGCAGAACATCATCGTGGCACCCGACGATGTCGCCTACCTCATCGATTTCGGCACCGCCCTCGAGGAGAACGGCCAGACCGCCATCACCCAGATCGGCATGCTGGTCGGCACCCCCGCCTACATGGCGCCCGAGCGTTTCGAGGGTGCGAGCACGCCGCGCTCGGACATCTACTCGCTGGCGTGCGTCCTCTACGAATGCCTCACCGGGCAGCGACCTTTCCGGCTGCGCAATCCCGCGCAGCTCATGCGCGCCCACCTGGAACGCGATCCGGAGCCGCCCTCGAGTCTCGCACCGCTGGTGCCCGCGGCGCTCGACGCCGTGGTGGCACGCGGGCTGGCCAAGGATCCGGCCCAACGCTTCGCCAGCGCAGGCGAATTCGCCGCCGCCGCCCGGGCGGCGGTGGATACCGCGACCGTCGCGCCGCCGGGTGAGCAGGCACCGTCCGGACCGGTCACCGATGCGCCCCGGGCCGAAACACCCACTCTCACACTGTCGATCGACACCGACGCGCATGGTGCCGATCGCCGCCGGCCCCGGGGACGCGTGCTGACCGTCGCGGGTGCGCTGGCCGCGGCGTGCGCGATCGTCATGGGCGCGGCCTGGTACACCGTCCGCGCGGACGCCCCGGACGTCGATCAGCGCCCTCCCGCGCCGACCACCGCCGTCGTGGAATCCACTGTTCGCGAATCGATTCCACCGACCACCGAGGAACCCGCGCCGCCGCCGGAGACACCGGAGCCGGAACCCCCGGCCGAAACACCCGAGACCGAGTACCGGACTCCCGCCGCACCGGTGTGGACCCTGCCGCCGCCCCCGATCGAACTGCCCAACCTGTTCCCGGGCGGCGTGCTTCCCACGCTCCCGAACGGCAAACCCCACCGCGATCACCCGGGCCATCCGCACTAGCCGCGCCAGCGCGCCCCCGCGCGTCCGCCGCCGCCACATCCGCATGAACATTGCGACCGATCGTGGGTAGTGCCCTAGGGACACGCATCCGGCGAGAGGATTCCTCATGGGGGACAGGCGGTTCGGCCCCTACCGACTCGAGAATCTGCTGGGCAACGGCGGAACCGGACAGGTATGGCGGGCCCACGACACCCGCACCGAGCGCACCGTCGCCTTGAAACTGCTGGCGCGCGAACTGGCCGCCGACGACACGTACCGGCAGCGATTTCGGCGCGAGGCCCGCACGGCCGCGCGCCTGCACGAACCCCACGTGGTGCCCATTCACACCTTCGGGGAACACGACGGACAGCTGTTCATCGACATGGCCTATGTGGACGGCTCCGACCTGGGCAAGCTGCTGCGCGCCGACGGGCCGCTGCCGCCCACCACCGCCATCGACATCGTGTCGCAGGTCGCGGGGGCACTGGACGGGGCGCATCGGAACGGGCTGGTGCACCGGGATGTCAAGCCCTCCAACATCATCGTGATGCCGAGCGGTTTCACCTATCTCATCGACTTCGGCACCGTCCACCAGACCGGGCAGGCCACGCTCACCGGCAGCAGTCTGGTCATCGGCACACCCGCGTACATGGCACCGGAACGGTTCACCGGCACCGCCACCGCCCGCTCCGACATCTACTCGCTGGCGTGCGTGCTCTACGAATCCCTCACCGGGCGAAGACCTTTCCCGGACAACAATCCGGTGGCGCAGATGCACGCCCACCTCACGGCGGACCCGCCCCACCTCGCCGACGTGAATCCCGCCCTCCCCGGCGAATTGGACCATGTCATCGCGCGGGCGCTCGCCAAGGATCCGGAGCAGCGCTTCGAGACCGCGGGCGAATTCGCCGCCGCCGCGCGCACGGCCCTCACCCGCGCCAGCGCGTCCGCCACCACGCCGATTCCGGCGGCACCCGCCCCCACGAAACGGTTGCCGCCCATACCACCGGGTTCCGGGGAAGATCCCGAAGCCGCCGGGCTCGCAGTGGCGGCTCACGAGTCGGCTCCCGTTCCGGATCGCGTGCTCGGCCGGGAGGAAGGGGCCGCGGCCGCCGTGGTGCCGCCCGGCTCTATCCTGCCCGGTCCCACCCGTGCCGAAACCGCACGGCGCACGGTGTTTCCGCGACGCTTCGCCGCCGCGGTGGCGGTCGCGGCCGTCGTGGTCGGAGCCGGATCCGGTTGGGCGGTCTGGCACGCCGGTCACCGGTCCGACCCGACACCGGTGCGGACCACGCAGGCTCCGGCGCCCGCCGGTACCCCCTCCGATGGGGGCACCACGACCGAGGCACCCCGCCACGCGCAGACCACGGCTCCGGCCAATCCCTATACGGCTCCGCCGTCATCGACCGTCGAGAGCCCACCCGCGTCGACCGTTCCGGCCCCGGCACCGCAGCCGTCCACCGCCGCGCCCCAACCGAATCCGACGGTCGCGCCGACCACGCTGCCATTCCCGTTCCCGCAGAACTTCACGCCGCCGGGGCAGCTCCGACCGACCGCGGACAAGCCGGGCAATGGACAGGGCAACGACGAACGGGGCGGCAAGCCGCCGAAGCCCACCAAAGTGCCCGACTGACAGTCGATCTCAGTAATCGGCGCGCAGATGGGTCACATCGCCCGCCGAGACGGCGCGATCGCCGACCAGCAGGCGGCCGTGCGGGTCGATACCCGTGGCGATGCCGGTGAGCACCTGGCCGCCGGGCAGCTCGGCCCGCACCTCGGTGCCGAGCGTGGAACAGCGGTCCCGGTAGGCGGCCGACAGCTCGGCGGTATCCCAGCCCGCGGCCTCCCAGTCGGCGAAGCGCCCGGCGAACTCGCGCAGGATGGCGGACACCAGGGCGGTCCGGTCCGGATGCTCGACGCCGGAGAGCAGCAGCGAAGTCGCGTGGGGCACAGGGAGTTCCGCCTCGGTGAGGCTCACGTTCAGGCCCACGCCGACCACCACGGCGGGATCGGTTCCGGCGGCGGCGATCTCGGCGAGAATTCCGGCCAGCTTGCGACCCTCGATCAGAACATCATTGGGCCACTTGAGAACCGCCTTCACCCCGGTGGTCGAGCGCACCGCGTCCACCACCGCGACACCGGTCAACAGCGGCAGCCAACCCAGCGTCGCCGGATCGATACCGCGCACCCGCACCAGCACGGACATCGAGATCTGCGCCCGCGGCGGACCCACCCACTGCCGGTCGTGCCGCCCGCGCCCGCGGTCCTGCGACTCCGCGATCAACACCAGCCGATCCGCCTGCGGATCCGCGGCCCGCGCAACCAGATCCGCGTTCGTCGAACCGGTCGACTCGACCACCTCCACGCCCGAGAAGAACCCGAGCTCAGCGGCATTCCTGGCCAGCAAGTCAGCATCCAGCGGCGACCTCTCCATGCACTTGAACCTACTCCCCGCCGATCGCCCGCTCGCCTCCGCCACCCATGCGAAAGGGGCGGGCCCGGAATCGGACCCGCCCCTTTCCACCTCGCCGCTAAACCCCGGCGAGGGCCAATCCCGCGTCCGGCATTCGCGCGTAGTCGTACGCATCGGCAATGGCGTCACCGTCGCGCGGGGTGAGCCCGCCGTCGGTCCCGGACGCGCCCGGGCCGTCCGAGGTCTCGCTGTACTCCGGTTCGGTCACGGTCGGCTCCGGGTCCTGGATCCGCCAGTGCAGGAACGAGGCCGCTGTCGCCCGTTCCGCCACGTGTTCACTCCAGCTCCACATAACCGCCTCCCCTGGTCGTCGGTTTCGGCTGCGACTTCAGGGTCCCCCACAAGGGGTCGGCGGCACGACTTATTTTTCCGCGGGCCGGTTCAGGCGTCGATCGGTTCCAGTCCGAGGGCTCCAGCGGTGAAGCGGCGCACGGTGGTGAGACCGTCCGCGAGGGCCTCGTCGTATCCGGTCCGCGCCCACCCGGTCACCGTCGCGGTGCCGTCCGCGTGCGGCCGCACCCCGATCTCGGCGACCATCTCCGCGGTGGTGGGCACGCACACCGCCCACGAGAAGTGGCTCTCCGCGGCCCATTCCGCGCTGCGCCGGGTCACGTACTCCGGATCGGTGATGCCGCCGTCGGCCAGGGCCGGGCGGTCGTCGATGCGGTCGTCGGCGCGCAGGGCCCGCAGATACCAACTGCCCGCATTGATCTCAATGGGTTCCATCAGTCCTCCGATCCCCGATCCAGCCGCCGCTGCCGCTTGCGGTCGCGCTTGTCCAGGCGCACCCGCCGCTGCTGCCGTTCCCGGCTGCTCTCCCCGAACAACAGCGCCCCCGCCAGCGGAATCAACAGGAACACCCACCACTGGTGGGTCACGAAGAACAGGATCACCGCGAGAATCGGGATCACCGGCATCACGCGCTCGGGCCAGTGCGCGCCGAACCGCGATTCCCGTTGCGCCGGAACCGGCTTCTCGGCAACGGGTTCCGGCAGGTCGGTGAACACCCGCTCGAGATCCCCGCGGGTCAGTGCCGCCGCCACGATCCCACTGCGCTCGTCGAACTCGGCGACACTCAACCGCCCCGCCGCGAAATGATCCGATAACCGCTTCATCGCGTCCTCGCGCTCGGCGGTACCGATACGGATCTCGGGTGGTTCAGCCATGTCACGACCTTAGCGCGAGTGGCCGCTCACCTGCAGGTGAGCGGCCACTCGGCGAATTGTCTTGCGCTACTTGATCTCGGCCTTGCGTTACTTGATCTCGGCGAGCACGGTGCCCTGGGTGATGGCCGCGCCGGCCTCGACCGCGAGCCCGGTGATGACACCGGCCTTGTGCGCGGTGACCGGGTTCTCCATCTTCATGGCCTCGAGCACCACCACCAGATCACCGGCCTCCACGGTCTGACCCTCCTCGACGGCCACCTTCACCACGGTGCCCTGCATCGGGGCGGTCACCGCGTCACCGGACGCGGCACCGGCGCCCGCGCCACCGCGCTTGCGCGGCTTGGGCTTCTTGCGCACCACACCCGCGCCATTGCCGGAAGCGGCCGCGCCGACGGAGAACTGACCCGGCAGCGACACCTCAAGACGACGGCCGCCGACCTCGACGACCACCTTCTGCCGCGGAGCCTCGTCCTCGTCCTCGATCGGCTGGCCACCGGTGTAGGGCTGAATCGGGTTGTCCCACTCGTTCTCGATCCACTTGGTGTAGACATCGAACTTGGTGCCGTCACCGACGAACGCCGGGTTCTCCACAATGTGGCGGTGGAACGGCAGAACCGTGGCCAGACCCTCGATCTCGTACTCGGCGAGCGCGCGAGCGGCCCGCTGCAGCGCCTGCTCACGGGTCTCACCGGTCACGATCAGCTTGGCCAGCATCGAGTCGAACTGGCCACCGATGACACTGCCCTCGACCACACCGGAATCCACGCGCACACCCGGGCCCGCGGGCTCCTTGTACACGGTCACCGGGCCGGGGGCGGGCAGGAAGTTACGGCCCGCGTCCTCACCGTTGATGCGGAACTCGAAGGCGTGCCCGCGCGGAGTCGGGTCCTCCTTGATGGACAGCTCGTGGCCCTCGGCGATGCGGAACTGCTGGCGCACCAGGTCGATTCCGGCGGTCTCCTCGGTGACCGGGTGCTCGACCTGCAGACGCGTGTTCACCTCGAGGAACGACACGGTCTCGCCCTGCACCAGGTATTCCACGGTGCCCGCACCGTAGTAACCGGCCTCACGGCAGATCCGCTTGGCCGACTCGTGGATCTTCGAACGCACCTCGTCGGACAGGAACGGCGCGGGGGCCTCCTCGACGAGCTTCTGGAAGCGACGCTGCAGCGAGCAGTCACGGGTGCCGGCGACCACGACATTGCCGTGCTTGTCGGCGATGACCTGCGCCTCCACGTGGCGGGCCTTGTCCAGGTACTGCTCCACGAAGCACTCACCACGACCGAAGGCCGCCACGGCCTCACGGGTCGCGGACTCGAACAGCTCCGGAATCTCCTCGATGGTGTGGGCGACCTTCATGCCGCGACCACCACCACCGAAGGCGGCCTTGATGGCCACCGGCACGCCGTACTCCTTGGCGAACGCCACGACCTCTTCGGCGTTCTTGACCGGATCCTTGGTACCCGCGGCCATCGGGGCCTGCGCGCGCTCGGCGATGTGGCGGGCGGTGACTTTGTCACCCAGATCCCGAATCGACTGCGGCGACGGGCCGATCCAGATCAGGCCCGCGTCGATCACGGCCTGGGCGAAATCGGCGTTCTCCGACAGGAACCCGTAACCGGGGTGGATCGCGTCCGCACCCGACTTGGCGGCGGCATCGAGAATCTTGTCGAACACCAGGTACGACTCGGCCGAAGTCTGACCACCCAGCGCGAACGCCTCATCAGCCAGCTTCACGAACGGCGCGTCCGCGTCCGGCTCGGCATACACGGCGACACTGGCGATCCCGGCGTCCTTGGCAGCCCGGATCACGCGCACGGCGATCTCGCCTCGATTGGCTACGAGGACCTTCGTGATCTGCGCGTTGGCATGGTTGGGCACTGAGCCTCCTGTGCTCTGGATACTTTCGTCTGTCGGGATTGTAGGCATCGTGCCAACAAAGCCCGCACCTGGATAGGGCTACTTACGAGTAGGCCCGAAGAGTGAGCAATCCGACTCTCGAGACTCTCTTTTTAGAACCTGTTCTACCAGATTCTCCCGAGACCCTCGCCTGTGAATCACTCGAAAGGGTCTCGAGCGTTACGAGCTTGCCATGCCCGACGGGATGGCGCCCGGTTCTTGCCCGACTACGATAGGCGCCCCGACGGCGTTGGCCCATTCGGTCCACGAGCCGTCGTAGTTGCGCACCCCCCACACGCCCAGCAGGTAGGTGAGAACGAACCAGGTCAGCGCCGAGCGCTCGCCGATGCGCGAGTAGACCAGGGGCGCGACGGCGTCCACGACGCCGCCGTAGATGACATCGAGTTCGGCCCGGGGACGGAAGCGGGCGTCCGCGCCGACGGAGGACGTCCACGGGATGTTCACGGCGGTGGGAATGTGGCCCGCCCGCAGCGCCTGCTCCTCCGGGCGGTCCAGCACCACCAATTCGCCCGTGTACTCCTCGAATACGCGCGCGTCGATCAGCGGGCCCCCGAGATGCGCCACCACGTCCTGACGGAAGGCCCGTGCGGTCTTGTCGTCGCGGTCGACCACCGGGTACTCGCCCAGGCCCGCGACGGGCACCTCGAAGGTGGTGTCCCGGGCCTCGGAGATCCACGCATCGCGGCCACCGTCCAGCAGGCGCACGTCCTCATGTCCGAAGAGGGAGAACACCCACAGGGTGGCGGCCGCGGTGCCGTTGGATTTATCGCCGTAAATCACCACGGTGTCGTCTCGTTCGATGCCCTTGGCACGCATAAGGTTGGCGAAGGCCGCGCCGTCGATGACATCGCGCGTACGAGGATCGATCAGTTCCGAACGCCAGTCGACCTTGATGGCACCCGGGACATGGCCGATGTCGTATAGCAATATGTCTTCGTTGGACTCGATGATCTTGAGTCCCGGCGTGCCGATGTTTGCCGACAGCCACTCTGTGGTTACTAGTCGGTGAGGATGTGCGTAGGAGCCGAATGATTGATGCGGATCCGGAGCGACGGGCACGTTGTGGTCCTTCACGCGTGGTGGGTTAGGTATTGGCGGTTCTGATTCTCGACACCGATCGTAGGCATGTGGTGGATACGAAACTCGTTTCAGATCACGAATCGGATGATTGGGCGAATTAAGCGCAGCTTCATCCGATAAAGTCTCTCGAGAGGAGGGGTGAGCTATGTCCGATTCTTGGCCGCGACGGCGACTGCTTGCGATCCTACGTGGCGCCAGCGAGCCTCTCGACGCCCAGGAACTGGCGCGCGTCACCGGCCAGCATGTGACCACGGTTCGTTTCCATTTGGACGTCCTCACCCGCGAATCGCTGGTCCGCCAATTCCAGCAGCCGCCGCGCGGCCGCGGCCGCCCCCGCATCGGCTATACCGCGGTACAGCGATCGGTCGGTTATCAGGAATTGGCGCAAGTCCTGGCCGACCAACTCGGCAGCGATCCGCGCCGCCGCTCCGACGCCGCCATTCAGGCGGGCCGGGCCTGGGGCTCGAAGCTCGAGGCGGTGGACCAGCCCGTCGAATCGCTCGAGGACGCCAAGGACCTCACCGTCACCCTCATGTCCGAACTCGGCTTCGCCCCCGAACGCGATCACGCCAGCGAGACCGAGGAGTCGGCCCTCATCCGCATGACCGCCTGCCCGCTGCGCGAACTGGCCCGCACGCACTCCGAGGTGGTGTGCGGCGTGCACCTGGGGCTCATGCGAGAAGTGCTGGACCGCAATGGCGGTCGCGACACCGTGAACGTGCGCCTGCACCCGTTCGTGGAACCCGAACTGTGCGTGGCGCGCCTGGAAATGCTGCGGGCCAGCACCGGCGAGGCCCTGCGCGAGGAGGAAGCCCCAGCCGATCCCGGCGAGCCCCGATTAGCGCCGTCGACCAGCCGCATCGCGCCGCAATTGCGCACCGCGACAGAGCCTCAGTTACGCGCGGTCAGCGACCCACAGTTGCGCAATGCCGACGCCCACCTCGGCAAGCAGTCGACGAACCAGCGGTAGTCCGATCCCGATCACGCTCGACGGATCACCGTCGATGCGGTCCACGAACCACCCGCCCAGACCGTCCAGGGTGAAGGAACCGGCCACCTGCAACGGCTCCCCCGTCGCGATGTAGGCGTCGAGTTCGTCCGGGTCCGGCTTGGCGAAATGCACGGTGGTGGCACTGCAGTCGGCCGCCGCGCCGACGATCTCGCCATCGCGCAGCCGCAGCACGCTGTGGCCGGTGAGCAGATCCGCACTGCGCCCGGCCATTTCGGCCCAGCGGGCGCGCGCCACCTCGGGGGTCAGCGGCTTGCCCTGCAGCTCGCCGTCCACGAGCAGCATCGAATCACAGCCCACCACAACGGAATCGGCGAAGGCCGGATCGGCCGCGAGCTGCCCGGCGATCTCCCGGGCCTTGGCGCGGGCCAATTCGACCACCACTCGATCGGGCGCGGTATCGGCGGGCAGCGCCGCCATCACGGCGTCCTCGTCCACGTGGGACACCCGAACCACCGGGTCGACCCCCGCGTTGCGCAGGACGCCGAGCCGGGCCGGGGATTGGGAGGCCAGTACGAAGACCGTCACCGGCGGTCAGTCGCGCAGGTGCGACAGGGCCGGGAAAGCGTAGGGCGAGAACGGCGAGGAGCCGCGGTGCAGCAGGGTCGGGCGACCCCAGTGATCGGCCGGGCCGTTGTCCACGGGGGCCGCGGCGGCGCTCGCCGAGGCGGCGGCGAACACGGCGACCAGCGCGGCGAGTTCGAGGTCGGTCGGATTGCCCTTCAGGACCTGGACGATCGGTCCGGTGCTCGCGGGCTCCGTCTCGGCGGCGGTCGTCTCGACCGTGTCGGCCAGCTCGTCGACGGCTAGATCCAGTTCGGCGGCGCGCAGCACTTCTTCATCGGCCATGGTCGTCACAGCGCCAGTCCTCCTGTCCGTTCGCCGCAGGGTGCGCGGCGCGTTCGCGGCCGGAGCATGTCTTCCGGGACGCAAACGGTATTCGATACAACCCTCGAGAGCGAGGGCCATTCCTGAACATCTTTGCTCGGATGAGGCGATCGTGCGCGGTACGAGTGTCTTGCCCTAATGGACAGTGTGCGCCCCATACCGCGCATATCGCGATATCAGAGCGGAATGTTGCCGTGCTTCTTCGGCGGCAGGGACACCATCTTGCGTTCCAGCAGCCGCAGCGCCGACACGATCTGGCCGCGGGTGTGCGAGGGCGGGATGACCGCGTCCACGTAGCCGCGCTCGGCCGCCACGTACGGGTTGACCAGGGTGTCCTCGTACTCGTTCTGCAGCTCGAGGCGCAGCGCGTCCACGTCGTTGCCCTCGGCCGCGGCCTGCTGCAGCTGCTTGCGGTAGACGAAGCCGACCGCGCCCGAGGCGCCCATGACCGCGATCTGGGCGGTCGGCCAGGCCAGGTTCACATCCGCGCCCATGTGCTTGGAACCCATGACGTCGTAGGCGCCACCGTAGGCCTTGCGGGTGATGATTGTGATCTTCCCCACAGTGGCCTCGCCGTAGGCGTACAGCAGCTTCGCGCCGCGGCGAATGATGCCGTTGTACTCCTGGCCGGTGCCGGGCAGGAAGCCGGGCACGTCGACCAGGGTGA
Source organism: Nocardia sp. CDC153 (assembly GCF_035818515.1). Lineage (NCBI taxonomy): Bacteria > Bacillati > Actinomycetota > Actinomycetes > Mycobacteriales > Nocardiaceae > Nocardia > Nocardia sp. CDC153. The sequence goes on from NZ_JAYKYU010000003.1 coordinate 110,655, forward strand.
TGATCGGGACATTGAAGGCGTCGCAGGTGCGCACGAAGCGCGCGGCCTTCTCCGAGGCGTCGATGTCCAGGCAGCCCGCGAACTGCATGGGCTGGTTGGCGACGATGCCGACGCTGCGGCCGTCGATGCGGGCGAAGCCGACGATCACGTTCATCGCGCGCTCGGCCTGGACCTCGAGGAACTCCTCGTCGTCGACCAGGCGGTTGATGACCTCGTGCATGTCGTAGGGCTGGTTCGGCGAGTCCGGGACGATGGTGTCCAGCTCGAGGTCGGTCTCGGTGAGGTTCTCCTCGATCGCGCCGATGGCGGCGGTGGCCGGGAAGCGCGGGGCCTCGGCGCGGTTGTTGCTCGGCAGGTAGCTCAGCAGATCGCGGACGTAGTCCAGCGCGTCCTGCTCACCGGAGGCGACATAGTGCGCCACACCGGATTTCACCATGTGGGTGTGGGCGCCGCCCAGCTCCTCCATGGTGACCTCTTCGCCGGTGACGGTCTTGATGACGTCGGGGCCGGTGACGAACATCTGCGAGGTCTGGTCGACCATGACCACGAAGTCGGTCAGCGCGGGCGAGTACACGTGACCGCCCGCGGCCGGGCCCATGATCAGCGAGATCTGCGGGATGACGCCCGAGGCCTGGATATTGCGGTGGAAGATCTCACCGTAAAGCCCCAGGGAGACAACGCCTTCCTGGATGCGCGCGCCCGCGCCCTCGTTGATGCCGATGAGCGGACGGCCGGTGCGCAGCGCCAGATCCATGACCTTGACGATCTTCTCGCCGTAGACCTCGCCCAGCGAGCCGCCGAAGACGGTGACGTCCTGGGAGAAGATGCAGACGTCGCGGCCGTCGATGGTGCCGTAGCCGGTGACCACGCCGTCGCCCAGCGGACGCTGGTTCTCCAGGCCGAAGTTCACGCTGCGGTGGCGGGCCAGGGCGTCGAGTTCGACGAACGAGCCCTCGTCCAGCAGGGCGAGGATGCGCTCGCGCGCGGTCATCTTGCCCTTGGCGTGGACCTTGTCGACCGCGGCCTCACCCATCGGATGCTTGGCTTCTTCCAGCCGATTGCGCAGATCAGCGAGCTTACCGGCGGTGGTGTGGATATCTGGGGCACCTGCCGAACCCGGCGAAGGCTGCTGCTGGACACTCGTCATGACGGGGAGTGTAACCAGTACCAGAGGCCTTATGTAATCCAGACGGGGCTACTCATGAGTATGGTTATTGGCTACCCGCCAGTAGAAAGGCGCAGGTAGAGGCCACTATTCGGGTGGTTGAGGACACCGACCCGAACAATGTTCAATAGCGGACTTCCACAGTCATCCGAGCAAGTATTTGGTCGGGCCCACACTCGGTCCGCGCCAACGCATTACGCCGATCTCACCGCATTACGCCGGTCTCACCGCATGACGCCGGTGTGGCCGGTCGAGTAGCGGCCGGGCTGGGGCCAGATGGTCAGCCCGTGCGCGCCGCGGCCGACGGGGATGCGGGCCAACAGCTTCCAGTCCACGATGTCGATGGCGTAGACCTCGCCGTGATTGCGGCCGGAGACCCAGAAGACGCGGCCGTCGGCGGAGAGATTTCCCATATCCGGGCTGCCGCCGCCGGGGATGTGCCAGGTGTCGAGGAGCTTGTTGGTCGCGAAGTCCCAGACCGAGATGCTGCCCTCCTTGCGGTTGGTGATGAGCATCCGCGCGGAATCGCGGGTGACGTAGAGGCCGTGGGTGCCCGCGCCGGTCTCGACGAAGCCGGTGTTGTCGAAGGTCTTGGCGTCGAAGGTGTAGACGCCATTGGCCATCATGTCGGCGACGTAGAAGGTGCGGCCGTCGGGTGCGAGCTTGACGTCCTGCGGCATGCCCGAGTGGCCGCCGGGCAGGTCGATCATGCGCAGCAGCGACAGGTTCGCGATGTCGACCACGGCCATCCGGCCGCTGAACTCGCAGCTGACCAGGGCCGTGCGGCCGTCGGCGGTGAAGTCCATGTGATTGACGCCGGTGCAGTCGGGCACCGGGATGTCGCGCAGCTTCTCCCAGGTGTGCGGGTCGTAGAGGTCCAGGGAGCGATCGGCCTCGGCGACGACGAGGGCGTATCTGCCGTCGGGGGTGAAGTACATGTTGTACGGGTCGCGCACGGGGATGGGGTCGCCGGGCTTGCCGGTGCGCGGATCGATGGGGAGCAGGCTGCCGCTGCCGATCGGGAGATCGTTGTTGGCGTAGAGCATCTGCAGGTCGTAGGACGGGACGACGTGCTGGGGCTCGCGGCCGCCGGAGGGGAAGGTGTCGACGACCTGGAAGCTGTCCGGGTCGATGACGGTGATGGTGTTGGACTCGCTGTTGGGGACGTAGACCCGGGTGGGCTGATCGGCCACGGTCGGGCTGAGTTCGCGGGTCGCGGCGTAGACGTCGGTGGAGGAGAGCGGCGGCGGCATGCCGGGTAGCAGGTCCGGCGCGGCGGCCGCCGCGGGCGAGGCGTCCGCCGGGCCGGACGACGGGGTGGAAAGGTGCGCGGACGGGCCCGACTGGCCACTCGAGCAACCGGCCAGCATCGCTACCGAGAGGACCAACCCCAGACGTGCACGGCGCGCGATCACAGAGCGCACCGTGCCATGCCCGCATTGCGGTGAGCTGACATGTCGTCGAATAGTAGGCGGCGACATGGAGTTTCGCGGCGGGTTCACGGAGTGTCGTGCAGCGCCACGCGGTTCGGGCAAACGCCACTATTCAGCAAATGCGGGCAACCCGGACCCGATCCGGTCCGGGTTGCGGCTCAACGCAATACACGCTCCAGGGCGTCGACGGCCTCGTCCAGCTCCGCCTTGGTTACCGTCAGCGGCGGCCGGAATCGAATGCCGCGTTCGCCGGTGCCGAGGATCAGCACGCGCTCCTCCTCGCGCAGCCGGGTCACCACCTCGTCGCGCCGCTGCGGCGTCGCGAGGGTGACCGCGCACATCAGGCCGCGGCCGCGCGGATCGGTGACTTCCGCATGGGCACGGGCCAATTCGGTCAGCCGGGCCAGCAGGTGCGGGCCGAGTTCGGCGGCGCGGGCCACCAGATCCTCGTGCTCCATCACCTCGAAGACCCGCCGCGCCCGCACCATATCGACGAGATTGCCGCCCCAGGTGGAGTTCAGGCGCGAGCTGACGTGGAACACATTGTCGGGCACCTCGTCCACGCGACCGCCCGCCATGATGCCGCACACCTGGGTCTTCTTGCCGAAGGCCACCACGTCCGGCTCCAGGCCGAGCTGCTGGTAGGCCCAGGTGGTGCCGGTCATGCCGACGCCGGTCTGCACCTCGTCGAGGATGAACAGGGCGTCGTGCTCGTGGCACAGGTCCTGGACAGCGCGCAGGAATTCGGGCCGCAGATGCCGATCGCCGCCCTCGCCCTGAATCGGCTCGGCAATGAAACACGCTATGTCGTGCGGGTTTTCGGCGAAGGCGCGGCGGGCCTGCGCCAGCGCGTGTGCCTCGGCGGCCTCGATATCGGGGTGATCCGGTCCGACATACGGGGTTTCGATGCGAGGCCAGTCGAATTTCGGGAAGCGCGCGGTCTTCACCGGATCGGTGTTGGTGAGCGAGAGCGTATATCCGGTGCGGCCGTGGAAGGCTCCGGTCAGATGCAGCACCTTGGTGCCGAGTTCCGGTGCGCGCCCGTGCATTTCATTGTGGCGCGACTTCCAGTCGAAGGCGGCCTTGAGCGCGTTCTCCACCGCGAGTCCGCCGCCGTCGATGAAGAACAGGTGCGGCAGCCGCGGATCGCCGAGCACCCGCGCGAAGGTGTCCACGAAGCGCGCCATCTCGACGGTGTAGATGTCGGAGTTGCTGGGCTTGTTGAGCGCCGCGGCGGTGAGGTTGGCCAGGAAGTGCTTGTCACCCAGCAGGGCCGGGTGGTTCATGCCGAGGGTGTTGGAGGCGAAGAAGCCGAACATGTCGAGGTACGCCGTGCCGTCGCGGGCGTCCACGAGTCGGCGACCGCGCGATTTTCGCAGGTCGAGGACGAGGTCGAAGCCGTCGGCGAGAATGCTCGCGGCCAGGATCTCATGCACCCGGGCGGGGGTGACCAATGTGGTTTCGGCTGCCGCCCCGAGCCGATCGAGTTCGAGGGTCACGCCACCCAGCGTAAATGAACTTTTACGGCCAGTCCCGTAAGTTCAGGAAAAAATACGTTCGTAACCGCCCTGTCACCGAATGTCTCCGGCTCACTTGTCGTAAAATGTCTGGAGAATGATGGTGCTGCGGGTTCGCACATTGGCCGTCGCGCGGATCTCCTGGAGCAGCTGCTCGAGGTGCCTGGGCGAGGCCACCCGCACCATCAGCATGTAGCTCTCATCACCGGCCACCGAGTGGCAGGCCTCGATGCCGGGAATGTGCTGCAGCAGTGCGGGTGCGTCATCGGGTTGCGACGGGTCGAGAGGAGTGATCGCGACGAATGCCGACAGCATCTGCCCCAGCGCCTCGGGATCGACGTTCGCCGTATAGCCGCGGATCACGCCGCGGGCCTCCAAGCGCCGCACCCGCGACTGCACCGCGGACACCGAAAGGTTCGCCTTCTCCGCCAGATTGGACAGGGTGGCGCGACCATCGGCAATCAGCTCACGGATCAGCAGTCGATCGATGTCGTCGAGTACGGGTTTCGCCGGTGTATCCGCCATCAGCGAAGGCTAACGCAGCGAACCGAACTCGGTGCCGGAACCCAACCTGGAGCATGTAATGAGTCACGCACTGACCGACCTGGCCACCAGTGAGCTACGTGAGCGGGCGGAGAACCTGCTGCGACGCCTGGGTGTCGAACCGCCCCCGCCCGGTGAACTCTCGGCGCGCACGCCGATCACCGGCAGCGAGCTGCTCACCCTGCGGGCGAGCACGGCCGCCGAGGTGGACGCCGCCATCGCCCGCGCCGACACCGCCTTCCGGGGCTGGCGCACCGTACCCGCGCCGCAGCGCGCCGCCGTGGTGCGGCGACTGTCGGCGCTGCTCACCGAGCATCTCGAGGACCTGGGCGAACTGGTCACCCTGGAGGCGGGCAAGATCGGCCCGGAGGCCCGCGGCGAGGTCCAGGAGATGATCGATGTCTGCGAATTCGCCATCGGTCTCTCGCGACAGCTGTACGGCCGGACCATGCCCTCGGAGCGGCCGGGGCATCGGCTCATGGAGACCTGGCATCCGCTCGGCGTGGTCGGGGTGATCTCGGCGTTCAACTTCCCGGTCGCGGTGTGGGCGTGGAACACCGCCATCGCGCTGGTGTGCGGGGACACGGTGGTGTGGAAGCCTTCGGAGACGACACCGCTGACGGCGCTGGCGTGCCACGCGCTGCTGCGGCGCGCGGCGCTGGAGGTCGGCGCGGATCCCGAAGTACACCAGCTGATTCAGGGTCCGGCCGCGATCGGCGAACAGCTCGTGGACGATTCGCGCGTGGCGCTGGTGAGCGCCACCGGGTCGGTGCGCATGGGCCAGCAGGTCGCGCCCCGCGTGGCGGCGCGGTTCGGACGCTGTCTGCTGGAGTTGGGCGGCAACAACGCGGCCATCGTGACGCCCTCGGCCGATCTCGAACTTGCTACGCGCGGAATCGTTTTCGCGGCGGCGGGGACGGCGGGCCAGCGGTGTACGACACTGCGGCGACTGATCGTTCACGTGGATGTCGCAGGGCCGCTGCTGGATCGGATTTCCTCTGCGTATCGCCAACTGCGAGTGGGTAATCCGCTCGAGGAAGGCGTTCTCGTCGGGCCGCTCGTCAATGCGCGGGCCTACGACGGCATGCGGGCGGCGCTGGACCGGGCGCTGGCCGACGGCGGCGAATTGGTCTGCGGTGGTGAGCGAGTTGAGGGGCCGGGCGAGAACGCCTTCTACGTCCGCCCCGCGATCGTGCGCATGCCCGCGCAGACCGCCGTGGTGCGCGAGGAGACCTTCGCGCCGATCCTGTATGTGATGACCTACCACGATCTGGATGCGGCCATCGAGATGCACAATGCGGTGCCGCAGGGACTTTCGTCGTCGATCTTCACGCAGAACCAGCGCGAGGCCGAGCGGTTCCTGGCCGCCGACGGGTCGGACTGCGGCATCGCCAATGTCAATATCGGCACCTCGGGGGCCGAGATCGGCGGGGCGTTCGGCGGCGAGAAGCAGACGGGCGGCGGCCGGGAGTCCGGGTCGGACTCCTGGAAGGCGTACATGCGCCGGGCCACCAACACCGTCAACTACTCCACCGAACTGCCGCTGGCGCAGGGCATTCGGTTCGAGTAGCTACTCCTGTTCGGCGGTGATCGCGCGGACCTGCTCCTCGTATCGGGCGCGCACCTGCGCGTCGGCGGGGCGCAGGGCGCGATCGCCGTTGAAGAGCCTGCGCACCAGGCGCACCGCGGGTTCGGGGGCGGCGGCCAGGGCCACGTCGATCGGTCCCAGGTAGTTCGGAACGGCGACCTCGGCGCGGCGGCTGCGCACGGTGACGACCACGGCCGCGGCGACATCCTCGGGATCGACGGTGGGCATGCCGCCGCCCAGGCTCAGTCCCGAGGACAGGCGGGTGCGCACCGCCGAGGGCATGACGCAGCTAACGCTGACGCCGTGCGGCGCGAACTCCAAACGCGTTGCGGCGGAGAGGCCCACAGCAGCGAACTTGCTGGCATTGTAGACGGCCAGACCCGGAATCGGGATCTTGCCCGCCAGCGAGGCCACGTTCACCACGTGGCCGTGGCCGCGCTCGATCATGCCGGGGACGACGGCGCGCATGCCGTGGATGAGGCCCCAGACGTTCACGTCGATGGTGGTGTGGCCCACCGCGTCCGGCTCGTCCAGGAACGCGCCCGCGGGCATGACACCCGCATTGTTCACCAGGATGTCGATGCGGCCGAAGTCGGCGACGACCTGGTCCCACTGCTCGCGCTTGCGGACGTCGAGCTCGAATGCCTTGGCCCCCAGCGCCGCCGCGACAGCCTGGGCGGCGGCGGTGTCCACATCCGCGATGGCCACCTCCGCGCCCTTGCTGGCGAACAGTTCGGCCGTGGACTGGCCGATGCCGCGGCCCGCGCCGGTGACGAGCACTCGCGCGCCGTGCAGATCGATTGCCGGATAGGCGTTTCCGAGGATGCTCACGCGAATTCTCCCTGCTCGACCCGGCGGCGGGTGCTGGCCAGGCTGTGTTCGAAGGTGTCGAGACGGCGGCGGCCGTCCATGAAGTTGGGACCCATGACGGCGAGATCGTCGGCGGTGGCGTCCAGGCGCAACACCTTCACACCGTGCGAGCGCAGCATGGTGATCTCGCGATCCAGCTTCTCGCTCATGCGATTTCGCAGTTGGCGCTCGAGGACATGGCCCGCGCCGGTGGCCGGAACGCGACCGGTCGAGGCCATGGGGGCGATCACCACCACCTCGTCCAGGTCGGCCGGGATGAGTAGGTCGACCGAGGCGGTGGAGGCCGCGCCGCCGTCGATGTACTCGCGGCCCGCGATCGAGACGGCCGGGAACCAGCCGGGCACCGCCCACGAAGCCCGCAGGGCCGCACCGAGGTTCGCCTCCGGAGCCGAGGGCGCGCCGAACGGGACGCGTTCGCCGGTCGCGTTGTCCATGGCCACCAGCCAGGTGGCGGGGTGCGCCACCCAGTCACGCCCCGGGTTCAGGCGCTCGGCCAGGCGCTGCAACCAACTCGGGTCGCCACTCCCCCGCGGCAGCAACCCGCTCCCCGCGGTGAGCAGGGCGTGCCCGTTTCCCGGGCGGGACAGCAGTTCTCGCGCGGCGCGGGCGGGCGCGCCCAGGCGCGGGCGCGGCAGCGGCGGGAATCGTCCCGGCTCCGAACGCATGTGGGCGGTGAGGATCGGGTTGGTGGATTTGCCGCGCTGCATGTCCACCAGTTCGTCCACGCCGATGCCGCTGCCCAGCATGGTCAGCGCCTCCGCGCCCGCCGAGGTGCCGATCATGACGTCGGCCTCGCGCGGATCCCAGCCCAGCACGTCCCGCACCGAGGCCAGCGCGGCGACGATCCAGGCCATGCCGACGGTGCCGCCACAGCCGATGGCCAGGCCACGTCGCTGTGACCCGTTCCTGTTACTCATGGTTTCGAACACTAGCAGTTTTCAGATACTCCAGGTATCCCAAATCCAGGAGTACATAGAATCGCTGCCATGGCACGACTGACCAGGACCGAGAGCCAGGCCCGAACCCGCGCGGACCTGCTCGCCACCGCGCGCGACATGTTCCTGACAGACGGCTACGCCAAGACCAGCCTGGACCGGGTCGCGGAGGAGGCCGGGTACTCCAAGGGCGCGGTCTACTCGAATTTCAAGACCAAGTCCGCGCTGTGCCTCGAGGTGCTGGCGCTCATTCACGAGACCAAATTCCTCGAGCTGCGGGAGCTGCTCGACGGGGAGGACGGGCTCGACGCGCGGCTGGAACGGTTCCAGGGCTGGGCGGAGCGGACGCTCGGCGATGTGGGCTGGACGCTGCTGGAGTTCGAGTTCGCCATCGTGGCGCGCGACGATCCGGATCTGCAGGCGGCGCTGGTGTCGAGCCTCGCCATGATGCGCGGGGCGGTCGCCGCGCAGCTGCAGGCATTGGCCGATTCCATGCGCATCGTCTTGCCCATGTCGGCCGAGGACGCCGCCACGTCGATTCTGAGTCTCGGTCTGGGGCTGGGAATTCAGCGCGCGGTGGATCCGGGGATCTCGGCCGGATTGATCACCGATGCCGTGCGGGCCATGCTGGCCGCCGCGCGGCCGGTGGGCGAGGCCGCTAGCGGAAGTGCAGCGTCCACTCGCCGCGGTAGTGCAGCCGCGTCACGCTGACCGGGGGAACGTCGATGCGCCAGAAGGATTTCGCGGGGGCGTCGAGCGCGACCAGCAGGGCCGAGCGAATGACCGCCGGATGGGTGACGGCAATGGTGGGCTCGCCGTCCAGTGCGATATCGGCGAGCCATTCGCCGGTGCGCTCGATGACGTCCACGACCGCCTCGCCGCCGTGGCCGCGGTAGCCCGGGTCGGTGAGCCAGAGATAGAGGTCCTCTTTCGGGACCGACATGAGCTCGCCGCCGCGCCAGGCTCCCGCGTCCAGATCGCGTAGTCGGTCGTCCTCGTCGCCCATGAGGCCCATGAGCGCGGCGGTTTCGACGGTGCGGCGCTCGGGTGCGGTGACGACACGCGCGGAGTTCAGGCGGCCACAGGCGGTCACCGCGCGACGGCCCGCTTCCGTCAGAGGTTCATCCACCGGGAATCGTGCTTTGCGCATCGCCTCGGTCATGCCGTGACTGACCAAGTCGAGTCGGAGCACCTTCTGCACGAACCGAAGCCTACGCGCGGCACACCAGGCCGTATTCGGATTGCTAACCCTTCGCCCGCCGACCGGGGGGACTTCCCCGACGCTCCCCCGAAGGTCTCCGCGAGTCGGACAGCTCGAATCCCGAAGGTGGCCCGGCACATCCCGGAAACCGGACGGGCGGGTGAATCCGACCGGTCTGTCGTACCCGATCGAGCCCCTATCGTTCCACTATCGCCGCAGGTGTCCCCGGGTTCGAGCCCCATCGGGGTCGGCCCGAAGAGCTTGTCGGTGGGCGGGTGCAGACTGGGGGCCATGGATCGGTTCTCCCCAGCGACCAGAGAGTGGTTCGACGGTGCGTTCCCCGCGCCCACGGCCGCGCAGTTGGGGGCTTGGGAATCGATCGCGGCGGGGCAGCACACCTTGGTGATCGCGCCGACGGGGTCGGGTAAGACGCTCTCGGCGTTCCTGTGGGCCATCGACCGGCTGGCGACCCGGGAGCCGGTGACGGGACCGCGCAAGACCTCGGTCCTCTATATCTCGCCGCTCAAGGCGCTGGCCGTCGATGTCGAGCGCAATCTGCGCGCACCGCTGGTGGGGATCACCCAGACGGCCAAGCGGCTGGGGGTCGACGCGCCCGAGATCCGGGTGGGGGTGCGCTCGGGTGACACCAGCGTGGCGGATCGGCGCACCATGCAGCGCACACCGCCGGACATTCTGATCACCACGCCGGAATCGCTGTTTCTCTTGCTGACCTCGGCGGCGCGGGAGACGCTGAGCGGGGTGCACACGGTGATCGTGGACGAGGTGCACGCCATCGCGGGCTCCAAACGCGGTGCGCACCTGGCGCTTTCGCTTGCTCGGCTGGACCTGCTCACCGAGTCCCCGGCGCAGCGGATCGGGCTGTCGGCGACGGTGCGGCCGCCCGAGGAGGTCGGGCGATTCCTGGTCGGGAGCGCGCCGATCACCATTGTCGCGCCGCCCGCGCCCAAGACCTTCGACCTGTCGGTGCGGGTGCCGGTGGCGGATATGACCGAACCCGATGCGGGCGGGGAGGATTCGGATCAGCCCGGATCGATCTGGCCGCATGTGGACGAGGCCATCGTGGATCTGGTGCTCGAGCACCGGTCGTCGATCGTGTTCGCGAATTCGCGGCGGCTCTCGGAGCGGCTCACGGCACGGTTGAACGAGGCGTACGCGGCGCGCCTCGGAGAGGCGGTGGAGACCGAGCACGGGCCGCCCGCGCAATTGGGTGCGGCGACCGAGGTGATCCACGGGGCCACAACGCTTTTGGCGCGGGCGCACCACGGGTCGGTGAGCAAGGAACAGCGGGCGCTCATCGAGGACGACCTCAAGAGCGGGCGGCTGCGCTGCGTGGTGGCCACCAGCAGCCTCGAACTCGGCATCGATATGGGTGCGGTGGAACTGGTGGTGCAGGTGGAGGCCCCGCCCTCGGTGGCCTCCGGGCTGCAGCGCGTGGGCCGGGCCGGACACCAGGTGGGCGAGATCTCGCGCGGCGTCATATTTCCCAAGCACCGGACCGATGTCATCCACTGCGCGGTGGCGTCCATGCGCATGACGGCCGGGCAGATCGAGGAGCTGCAGGTGCCCGCGCATCCGCTGGACATCCTCGCCCAGCAGACCGTGGCGGCCTGCGCCCTGGAGCCGATCGACGCCGACGCCTGGTTCGAGACCGTGCGCGGCACCGGAAGCTATGCGGCACTGCCGCGTTCGGCCTACGAATCGGTGCTGGACCTGCTCGCGGGCCGCTACCCGTCCGACGAATTCGCCGAACTGCGCCCGCGCATCGTCTGGGATCGTGACGCCGGAACGCTCACCGGCCGTCCCGGTGCGCAGCGGTTGGCGGTGACCTCGGGCGGCGCGATTCCCGATCGCGGCCTGTTCCCGGTCTTCATGGTCGGTGAGAAGGCTTCCCGCGTCGGCGAACTCGACGAGGAGATGGTCTACGAATCCCGGGTGGGCGATGTCTTCGCCCTCGGCGCGACCAGCTGGCGCATCGAGGAGATCACCTTCGACCGGGTCCTGGTGACCCCGGCCTTCGGCCTGCCCGGCCGACTCCCCTTCTGGCACGGCGATTCCCTGGGCCGCCCGGCCGAATTGGGGGCGGCGCTGGGCGAATTCGTGCGGCACGCCGGGCAGGAGTTGGACAAGAGCAAGCGGTCGGCGGGCTCCGAGGTCGAAACCGTCTCGCTGCAGGGGGGATTGGACGAGAACGCGACGGCGAACCTGGTGGCGCTGCTGGCCGAGCAGCGGGCGGCCACCGGGCAGCTGCCGACCGACAAGACCCTGCTGGTCGAGCGGTTCCGGGACGAGCTGGGTGACTGGCGAGTGGTGCTGCATTCGCCGTACGGGCTGCCGGTGCACGCGCCGTGGGCCTTGGCGGTGGCGGCTCGGCTGCGCGAGCGGTTCGGGGTGGATGCCGCGCCCACGCCGTCGGACGACGGGATCGTGGTGCGCCTGCCGGACACGACCGACGATCCGCCGGGGGCGGAGCTGTTCGTGTTCGAGACCGACGAGATCGATGATCTGGTGACCGAACAGGTCGGCGGGTCGGCGCTTTTCGCGTCCCGCTTCCGGGAGTGCGCGGCGCGGGCGCTGCTGCTGCCGCGCCGGGATCCGGGCAAGCGGGCACCGCTGTGGCAGCAGCGGCAGCGGGCGGCCCAGCTGCTGGATGTGGCGCGTAAGTTCCCGGAGTTCCCGATTCTGTTGGAGACCGTGCGCGAATGCCTACAGGACGTGTACGACCTGCCCTCACTGCGGGAGCTGCTGGGCCGGGTGGCGCGGCGGCAGGTGCGCCTGGTCGAGGTCGAGACGGCCGCGCCGTCGCCGTTCGCGAATTCACTGCTGTTCGACTACATCGGGCAGTTCATGTACGAGGGCGACAGTCCGCTCGCCGAGCGGCGGGCCGCGGCGCTGTCGCTGGATTCCAGTCTGCTGGCGGAGCTGCTGGGCCGGGTCGAGCTGCGGGAGCTGCTGGACGCGGCGGTGCTCGAGCAGACCGAGCGGGAATTGCAGCGGCTCACGCCCGAGCGGCAGGCGCGGGATCTGGAGGGGCTGGCCGATCTCTTGCGACTGCTGGGGCCGATCACAGCCGAAGAGGCCGCGGAGCGCTGCCAGGCCGATCCGCGCGAGTGGTTCGCCGAGTTGGTGAAAACGCATCGGGCGCTGGAGGTTTCGTTCGCCGGATCCCGGTGGTGGGTGGCCATCGAAGATGCCTCGCGGCTGCGGGACGCGCTCGGCGTGCCCCTGCCCATCGGGGTTCCGGCCGCGTTCATCGAACCGGTCGCCGATCCGCTGGGCGATCTGATCGGCCGGTACGCGCGCACGCACGGACCGTTCACGCTGACCCGGGTCGCGCACCGATTCGGGCTGGGACCCGCGGTGGCGGCCACCGCATTACACCGCCTTGGTCTCGAAAAGCGGGTGGTGGAAGGCGAATTCACGCCCGGATCGGCCGGTTCGGAATGGTGTGACAGCGAGGTGCTGCGCCGCCTGCGCAGGCGCTCACTGGCCGCCGCCCGCAAGGAGGTCGAGCCGGTGGCGACCGCCGCGCTGGGCCGGTTCCTGCCGTCCTGGCAGCATGTCGGGACCGGGGAGCTGCGCGGGGTGGACGGCGTCGCGGCGGTGGTGGAACAGCTCGCGGGCGTGCCGATTCCGGCCTCGGCCTGGGAATCGCTGATCCTGCCGTCGCGGGTGCGCGACTACGCCCCCGCCATGCTGGACGAGCTCATGGCCACCGGCGAGGTGATCTGGTCCGGGCACGGCTCGATCACCGCCAAGGACGGCTGGATCGCGCTGCATCCGGCCGAGCAGGCCGGGCTGACGCTGCCGCCGCCCGACGACATCGATCTCACCGAACTGCACATCGGGCTGCTGACGGCCTTGGGAGCCACCGTGATCGGCGGCACCACCGACTCGACCGCCGGGACCGGGGCCGAGGGCACCGCGCTACCGAAGGGCGAGTATCAGGTGCTGCCGGGCACCACCGGGGGTGCGTACTTCTTCCGTCAGCTCTTCGACGGCGTCGACTCCGAGGACGAGACCGCGGTGACCGCGGCACTGTGGGATCTGGTGTGGGCCGGGCACATTGGCGGCGACACCTTCGCCCCGGTGCGCGCCCTGCTGGCCGGGACCACCCGCACGACCACCGCGCATCGCACGCCCCGGCGGACGCCACGCGGGCGAATGTATCTGCCGCGCACCGGAATGCCCGCGCGCACCAGCTCGCCCCAGGTGGCGGGCCGGTGGTCGCTGCTGCCGGAACGCGTGGCCGACAATACGATTCGCGCGCACGCCACCGCCGACGTGCTGCTGGAGCGGTACGGCGTGCTGACCCGCGGCTCGGTGCAGAGCGAGGGCGTGCCCGGCGGGTTCGCGCTGATGTACCGGGTGCTCACCGAGTTCGAGGATCGCGGGCGCTGCCGTCGCGGGTATTTCGTGGATTCCCTGGGCGGCGCGCAGTTCTCGACCACGGATGTGGTGGACCGCCTGCGCTCCTTCGACACCGACCGCACCCGGGCCGCCGACGCGTTCGGGTCCGAGCCGGTCGGCGTCGCCGTCGCCCTGGCGGCCTGTGACCCGGCGAATCCCTATGGCGCGGCGCTGCCTTGGCCCAAGGCGGCCGCCGAGGGCGCGGGGCACCGGCCCGGCCGCAAGGCGGGCGCGCTGGTGGTGCTGGTCGAGGGCGAGCTGGCCCTGTACCTGGAGCGCGGCGGCAAGACGCTGCTCACCTTCACCGATGATCCGGCCGTCCGTACCGCGGCCGCCAGCGCCCTGGCCGCCCTGGTCCACGATCGCCGGGTGGACTCCCTGGTCATCGACCGCGTGAACGGGGAATCCGTGCACGGCAACACCTTCGCCGGTTTTCTCACCGAGGCCGGATTCGCCGCCACGCCCAAGGGCTTCCGGCTCAGAGGCCGCCCGTGAGTCAGAGGCCGACCGTGAGCGCCCATGCCTGAAGGCGACACCGTCTACCGGGCCGCCGCCCGGCTGCGCGAGGCGTTGGCGGGCAAGCCGCTCACCCGCAGTGATTTCCGGGTTCCGCGATTCGCCACCCTCGACCTGAAGGGTCGGGAGATCGAGAGCGTCGGCACCTACGGCAAGCACCTGTTCGTTCGCACACCCGAGCTGTCCATCCACACCCACCTCAAGATGGAGGGCGAGTGGCGGGTCTACCGACCCGGACAGCGCTGGACCAAACCGGGATTCACCGCCCGCTTGGTCCTCGCCAACGACGACGCCGAGGCCGTCGGATTCTCCCTCGGCCTGGTCGAAGTCCTCCCCCGCAGCGCCGAACACACCGCCACCGACCACCTGGGCCCGGACCTGCTCGGCCCGAATTGGGATGCCGCCGAGGCCGTCCGCCGCCTCTCCGGCGACCCGGCCCGGCCGATCGGCCTCGCCCTGCTGGATCAGACCAATCTCGCGGGCATCGGCAATATCTATCGCAGCGAGATCTGCTTCCTGCGCCGCGTTCATCCCGCCACCCCGGTCGGCGCTGTGCCGGATCTACCCGGCCTGGTGGACGAGGCCCACCGGGTCCTCACCAAGGCCGCCCACCAACCCCCGTGGCGCGCACTGGCTTACGGCCGCCAACGCCGCCCGTGCCCGCGCTGCGGCACCAACCTGGTCGTGCACCTCCTCGGCGACGAAGCCCACGCCAGCCGGGCCGAGCGCGGTATCTACTTCTGCCCCCGCTGCCAAACACCGCCGGACCGCTGAAAATTTCACCCGACCGACACCTTTCGTCACCGGCGAAATGCGTTCTCACACCGGGCATCCGGTCCTACTGTGATGAACATGAAAATCGGAATCCTGGGCACCGGGTCGGTGGGGCGCACGCTGTCGGCGCGGTTGGTGGAACTGGGACACGACGTGGTGATCGGTACGCGCGATGTCGCCGCCACCGAGGCGCGCGCGGAGGAGCCCTTCCCCGCCCCACTGGCCACGGCGGCCGCGGCGGCGGCCGACGCCGAGCTCATCATCAACGCCACGTCCGGGCAGGTCAGCGTGGCGGCGCTGACGGGCGCGGGTGCGGAGAACCTGGCGGGCAAGGTCGTCATCGACATCTCCAACCCGCTGGACTTCTCGCAGGGCTTCCCGCCGTTCCTGTCCGTCTGCAATACCGATTCGGTCGGCGAGCAGGTACAGCGCGCCTTCCCCGAAGCCCGCGTGGTGAAGACCCTCAACACCGTGACCGCCGCGGTCATGGCCCGCCCCGAGAACGTGGCGGGCGGCGACCACACGCTGTTCCTCTCCGGCAATGACGCCGACGCCAAGGCCACGGTCGCCGAACTCCTCCGCGAGTTCGGCTGGCGCGACATCGTCGACCTCGGCGACATCACCACCGCCCGCGGCACCGAAATGATGCTCCCGCTGTGGGTCCGCCTGATGAACGCCCTCGGCACCACCGAGTTCAACTACAAACTCGTCCGCTGAACACCGAAACGGCGCTTCGGAATACAGCTCCGAAGCGCCGCGGACACCCGTCAGACGGATTCGGGCTGGGTGATCGGGACCGGGTCCAGGACCTCGCGTCGCGCGTCCGGGGCCTCCAGACGCAGGGCGTCGGCCGATTCGTCGTCGGGCTGGGTCTGGGATTCGATCTCGGCCTTGACGCGGGCGGTGTAGACCGCGACCTCGCGGTCGATATCGGCCTCGGACCAGCCCAGCACCGGGGCCACCAGGCGGGCCACCTCATCGGCGGAAGCCACACCACGGTGGGCGTATTCGATGGAGATGCGGGTGCGGCGGGCCAGAATGTCGTCCAGGTGCAGGGCGGCCTCGGCGGCGACCGCGTAGACGGCCTCCACGCGCAGGTACCCGGGCGCTTCCGCAATCGGTTGCAGCAGCTCGGGTTTGCCGTCGGCCAGGGACAGCACCTCGTCGATCAGCGAGCCATACCGGTTGAGCAGGTGCTGAATTCGATACGGGTGGATGCCGTACTTCTCGGCCAGGTGCGGCGTCTGATTCATGAGCGCGTAGTAGCCGTCGGCCCCGAGCAGCGGCACCTTCTCGGTGATGGTCGGCGAGACCCGGCGCGGAATGTCCTGTGCCGCTTCGTCGACCGCGTCGTAGGCCATGACGCGATAGGTGGTGTACTTGCCGCCCGCGATGGCGATCAGCCCGGGGGCGATGCGGGCCACGGCGTGCTCGCGGGAGAGCTTGGAGGTCTGATCGCTCTCCCCGGCCAGCAGCGGGCGCAGGCCCGCGTAGACGCCGGTGATGTCGTCGTGGGTGAGCGGGGTGACCAGCACCTTGTTGATGTGTTCGAGCAGGTAGTCGATGTCGTTCTTGGTGGCGGCCGGGTGCGCGAGGTCGAGGTTCCAGTCGGTGTCGGTGGTGCCGATGATCCAGTGGTCGGTGCTCCACGCGATGACGAACAGCACCGACTTCTCGGTCCGCAGAATGAGCGAGGTGTCGCTGGCAATGCGGTCACGCGGGACCACAATGTGCACACCTTTGGACGCTCGCACATGGAATCGTCCGCGTTGATGCGCGAGCGACTGCAGTTCATCGGTCCAGACGCCGGTGGCATTGATGACCACGCTGCCGCGCACCTCGGTGGTGCGCCCGTCCTCGCTGTCGCGCACCTTCACCCCGACGACCCGGCCCGCCTCCTTGAGGAAGCCGACCACCTGCGTGGAGGTCCGGATGACCGCGCCGTAATGGGCGGCCGTGCGCGCCACGGTCATGGTGTGGCGGGCGTCGTCCACCACGGTGTCGTAGTAGTTCACGCCGCCGGTGAGCGCCTTGTGCTTCAGGCCGGGCGCCTGCCGCAGCGCGGCCGAGCGGGTCAGATGATGCTGTCCGGGAACGGATTTCGCGCCGCCCATGGTGTCGTAGAGCACCAGACCGGCGGTGACGTAGGGCCGTTCCCAGCCGTAGTGGGTGAGCGGGTAGAGGAACTTCAGCGGCTTCACCAGATGCGGCGCGAGCGTGGACAAAGCCAGCTCGCGCTCCTTGAGGGCCTCCCGAACCAGCCCGAACTCCATCATCTCGAGGTAACGCAGACCGCCGTGGAACATCTTCGAGGACCGGCTCGAGGTGCCCGAAGCCAGATCGCGGGCCTCCACCAGGGCGACCTCGAGGCCACGGGTGGCGGCGTCCAGGGCGATGCCCGCGCCGACCACGCCGCCGCCGATCACGATGACGTCGAAGGTGTCCTTCCCGAGCCGACCCCACGCGGCTTCGCGCTGTTCGGGACCGAGGAACTGCGATCGCGGTTGGTTCGTCATGCTCGACTCCTCCGGGTTAACTTCCGGCTACCGTCAGCTACGGTACCCACACTAACGGGTGGCGTCGGTTAGCCTCGATCGATGCGTCGCTATGTGGCCGCCATCGATCAGGGCACGACCTCGAGTCGCTGCATCGTCTTCGATCAGCAGGGCCGAATCGCCGGAGTCGCCCAGCGTGAACACGAACAGCTCTTCCCGCGACCCGGCTGGGTCGAGCACGATCCCGAATCTATCTGGCGCAATACCGAATTGGTGATCGCCCAGGCCCTGCGCGGCTGCGGCATCGGCCCCGCCGAGGTGGCGGCGGCCGGTGTCACCAACCAGCGCGAGACCACCGTCGTCTGGGACCGCGCCACCGGCAAACCGGTGTACAACGCCATCGTCTGGCAGGACACCCGCACTGCCGAGCTCACCGGGGTCCTCGCCGGTGACCAGGGGCCGAACCGCTACGCCGATCGCACCGGTCTGCCGCTGTCCACCTACTTCGCCGGGCCCAAGCTGCGCTGGATTCTCGACAATGTGCCGGGCGTGCGGGAGCGTGCCGAGGCCGGTGAGCTGTGTTTCGGCACCATCGACAGCTGGCTGCTGTGGAAGCTGACCGGGCTGCACATCACCGACGTCACCAATGCCTCGCGGACCATGCTGATGGATCTGCGCACGCTGCAATGGGATCCGGACATCTGCGCGGAGTTCGGCGTACCGCTGTCGATGCTGCCCGAAATCCGCAGCAGCTCCGAGGTTTACGGCGATATCAGCACCGGTGCGCTGGCGGGTGTCCCCGTCGCGGGCATCCTGGGCGACCAGCAGGCCGCCACCTTCGGCCAGGCCTGCCTGTCGCCCGGTGACACCAAGAACACCTACGGCACAGGCAATTTCATGCTCATGAACACCGGCACCACCCCGGTCTTCAGCGAGCACGGCCTGCTCACCACCGTCTGCTACCGCCTCGGCGATCAGCCCGCCGTCTACGCCCTCGAGGGCTCCATCGCCGTCACCGGCTCCCTGGTCCAGTGGCTGCGCGACAATCTCGGCCTCATCTCCTCCGCCGACGAGATCGAGCCGCTGGCCCGCACGGTCCCCGACAATGGCGGCTGCTACGTGGTCCCCGCCTTCTCCGGCCTGTTCGCCCCGCGCTGGCGTCCCGACGCCCGCGGCGTCGTGGCGGGCCTGACCCGCTTCGTCAACAAGGGCCACCTGGCCCGAGCCGTGTTGGAGGCCACCGCATTCCAGACCCGCGAGGTCATCGACGCCATGCGCGCCGACGCCGAGGCCCAGCGCCTCGACGTCGAGAAGGTGACATTGAAGGTCGACGGCGGCATGGTCGTCAACGAACTGCTCATGCAGTTCCAATCCGACATCCTCGACGCCACCGTCGTGCGCCCGGTCGTCACCGAGACCACCGCCCTCGGCGCCGCGTACGCCGCGGGCCTGGCCGTCGACTACTGGACCTCCACCGACGACATTCGCGCCAACTGGGCCGCGGACAAGCACTGGACCCCGGCCATGTCCGCGGCCGACCGCGAGCACCTCATGCGGGAGTGGAACAAGGCGGTCGAACGCACCTACGACTGGGCGTGAACCCGCGCGTTCGGAACGATCAAAGGCGGGCGATCGCGGCGTGGGCCTTGGCGAGGCGGGCGACCGCCTCGGTCAGGGTGGCCTCGTCGGAGGTGGTGAAGCACAGGCGCATGGAGTGGGTGTAGTCGGTGGAGACGGCGAAGGCGGTGCCGGGGACGTAGGCGACGCCCGCGTCGAGGGCCTGCGGGAGCAGGGCCTGGGTGTCGGTGCCGTCGGTGAAATCGGCCCAGACGAACATGCCGCCGGAGGCGTCGGTGGTGGTGACGCGGTCACCGAAGGCGGTGCGGACGGCGGCGACGAGGGATTCGGCGCGGGTGCCGTAGACCTGGCGGACCGAATCGATGTGGGCGGCAAGCCAGTCGGTGTCGGCGAGTAGATCGGCGGTGATCTGCTGGGTCAGCGCGGAACCGCACAGGTCCGCGCCCTGCTTGAGGAGTTCGACGGCCCGGCAGACCTGGGTGGGGGCGATCATCCACCCGGCGCGCAGGCTGGGGGCCAGGATCTTGGAGGCGCTGGAGAGGCGAATCGTGTTGGGCGAGTACGTCGCCACGGGGGCCGGGGCGGGGCGGTCGAACCACAGTTCGCCGTACGGGTCGTCCTCGATGATCCAGAAGCCGTACCGCTCGGCGAGATTCGCCAACTCCTGGCGGCGCGCGGGGGCCAGGGTGACACCGCCGGGATTGTGGAAGTTGCTGACGGTGTGGACCACCGCGGGACGCTCACCGGCGGCGAGCAGCTCGCGCAGGACGTCGAGGCGCATGCCGTCGGAGTCCAAGGGCACGGCCACGATTCGAGCCCCGGCGGCCCGGAAGACCTGCAGCGCACCGACATACGCGGGATCCTCGACCACGACGAGCGCGCCCGGATCCAGCAGCACCTCCGACAGCAGCGAGAGCGCCTGCTGGGAGCCGTGGGTCACGAAGATCTCGTCGACGGGGACCGCGCGGCCCAGGCGGGCGGACTCGCGGGCGGCCAGCACCTCGCGCAGCGGACCCCAACCGGGGGACTCGGTGTACTGGAGCCGGGACCGGTCGGACAGGGCCGCGTCGGCGGCGGCGGCGATGCGGTCGCGGGGCATGAGGGCGGCGTCCGGCAAACCTCCGGCAAGGCTGATGATGTCCGCCCGCGAGGTGAGCTTGAGCAGGTCGCGGATCGCCGAGCTCCGCAGGCCGTCGAGACGCCGTGCGAGCGGCGGGAAATGCGCGGACATGGAACACCTCCGAGGGAACGCCGGGGTATGCGAAACTCCACCATGTCACACGGTTACCAGGATGTGAAATCCGATTCCCAGAATATGGGACGACCAGTCCAGTCTCGGAGCAACCGGACCGCTTCCGCCGCGACGACCCTTCCTCGCTACGACCGTTCCTCGATGGAGTAGATCAGGTGCTTGCCGTCCCGCTCCACGGCCGTGACCCGCTGCGCGTACACCTGCGTGGTGCCGTCGGCGTGATGCTCGGTGATGTCCACGTCGTAGGTCTCGAACACGCCCGCCAGCGGCGGCGCGCCCGGCGCGGGCGCCGGTGCGGGCACCGGCGTGGGGCCGACGATCTGCAGGCAGTAGCTGGTGCCCGCCTTGAGATTGTCGATGCCCGACTGCTGGATGACCTGCGCCGGTGAGACGGTCGGCGAATCCGGCGCGACGAAGCTGCGCGCCTTCTCACCGCTGCGGTCGACGTAGAAGGCGTGCTGGAAGCCGAGAATCGCGTCCACGCCGCTGCCGGTGCCGCCCGCGCCATTGCCGATGGTGAGCTTGCCCTCGTGCCGGGGCGGACAGCTCAGCGCCGCCGCGGTATTGGCGGCCTTGCCGGTGGTGGTGGCCCCGGCGGTCGGCTCCTCGTCGTGGCCGCCGCGCATGACCGCCACGACCACCAGGGCGATCACCGCCAGCAGCACCACCGCGCCGCCCGCGATCGCCCCGATCTTGCGCCACGGCGTCCGCTGCTCCGGCTTGCTCTGCGGCACAGGGGTTTTCGGCGTCAACGCCTTGACGATGGGATCGTCGGCCCAGGACAGCGACTCCTCCTGCGCCGCACCGGATTCCGGGGCGGGCGGCGCGGGCGGGAAACCGCTGGGCGCGGACCGCCACCATGAATCGGGTGAACCGCTCGCGGCACCGTTCTCGGCCGCGCTCCCGGGTCCCGGTGCCGTCTCCCCCGCCGAATCGCGTTCGGCGACCGCCTTATCCGCATCGGCGATGCGCGTGGTGCGCTCCGGATCACCGGCGGCCGATTGCGACCCGCCAGGCGGGATTTTGACGGTCTGTTCCACGTCGGGGGTACCCGTAACCTGCCCCGCACCCCCCACGGCCGGAAATTGGCCCGTGGACATGCCGTTACCGTTGCCGCCCGGGTACTGGACCGGATACTGCCCGGTCGTCGGAGCCCACGC
Organism: Nocardia sp. CDC153; assembly: GCF_035818515.1. Classification (NCBI taxonomy): domain Bacteria; kingdom Bacillati; phylum Actinomycetota; class Actinomycetes; order Mycobacteriales; family Nocardiaceae; genus Nocardia; species Nocardia sp. CDC153. The sequence continues at coordinate 132,110 of NZ_JAYKYU010000003.1, forward strand.
GTCCGGCGCGCGATACTGCGGCGGAGGCGGTGGCACCGGCGCGTCGGCGGGTCGCCAGGCCAGATCCGGGCTCGGCGGCACGGGCGCGGGCGCCCAGCCCGCGGGGGGAGCCGCGGGTGGCGGCGGCCCGAAATCGTTGAGCGAGGGCCCGAAGTCGTTGAGGGACGGCCCGAAGTCGTTCAGCGAGGGCCCGAACTCGGACTCCGCCTGCTCGTTCGCCTCGGATTCGGGACGGTCGGCTGATTCGTCCTTGCCGGAAACCATCACCCGTCCTTTCGCCACAGACGCGTGGGGCGGTCGCTCACGACCGCCCCACGCGACGACACATCTCCCACCGGCACCGTATCCGGTCCGTCAGGGACCGTCAGTACTGAACCGAACCGCCCACCTGCGCGGTCACACCGCCCACGTCGACCGAGGTCGAGGGCCGATCGCCCTCCGGGAGCTTACCAATCTGGGCCGCGGCCTCCAGGATGATGGCGCCGCCCGGCATCAGGCGAATGAAGTTCTCGGCGCCGGCCTTGGCCGCGTTGGCCGCGGTGGTGTCCAGCACGAACTCGGTCTTCTGGTCGTTGTCCGGGCCGCTGCCCGCGAACGCCGTCACCTTGATCTGGTTGACCGTGGTGAAGTCCAGCGACATGCCGGCCTCGCCCATACCGCCGGGCGTGGTGTAGCCGATGGTGCCGACGTAGCCGTCCAGGTTGCTGAAGTGGTGGGTGTTGGCGGCCCAGCCGGGCAGCACCGCACCGCCGTCGAGGTTGACCCCGACCTCGGTGTGCGGACCGGTCATGGCCACCACCGGCGCGGCCGGGGCGGTGTCGACCGCGGGCGACTGCCAGCGCGGCTGCGCCGGCGTGGTGACCGTCGGCTGGCCGGTGATGGTGTCCACCGACGGATCCTGCGGCGTGGTCACCGCGGGCTGCGCGCTCTGGTCGTTCGGCTTGGCGGGCTGGTTCTGACCGGGGGTGGTCTGGCCCGGCGTGGTCGCCTGATCCGGCTGCGTATTGGTCACCGCGGGCTGGGCCTGGGTGTTCTGGCCCGGCACCGGCAGCGGCGCGACGCGCGGCACCGTCACACCCGGCTGCGACGGCTTGAGCGACTTCGGCTGCGCGGGCTGCGGATTGGTGCCCGCGGGCTGCGCGTTCTGGTCGTTCTTGGGCGCGTTCGGATCGGTGGGCTTCTGGGTGCCGTCGGGCTGGGTGGCGCCCTGCGGCTGACCCGTATCCGGCTTGCCCGCACCGTTGTCCGGGGCGGGGGTGCTGGGCGTGGTCGGGCTGGTGACGCCCGGCTGACTCTGCTGCGGCTTGGTGGTCCCCGGCTGCGCGGTCTCCGGCTTGGGCGCGGGCACGACCTGCGCCTTCGGGTCGGGGACCGGTGTCTCGGTGGTCGGCGGCACGGTGTTGTCGGGCTGCTGCTGATCCGCCGGGACCGCACCGGGATCGGCGGGCGCGGCGTTGGCGGGCGCGGACAGCAGCGACACCACGGCGGCCGCTCCGGCCAGCGTCAGGGAGGTGCTCGCCTTGATCCGACTCGGCTTGCGGTGCTTCACGTTTCGCTCAATTCCTTCGTCCCTCGGCGCACGATCGCTTCGTGGGCATCGAAGAGCCTCGGATCGGAGGGAATTGAGAACCCCCGACACGTAACACTCGCGACCGCCCTGCCGATCGCTTCCGCCGCGAACTTAATCACAAGGCGGACAAGGCAGCAAGACGGGCCGGTAACAATGGCCGATCTTGAAGCCCCGGGGAGCTTCGCGAAACGTGTTGGCGCTAGTCCAGATCGTCGTGGCGCATGAGCTGACGCGCCGCCTCGGTGACCGACCCCGTCAAGGAGGGGTACACCGAAAACGTCTGTGCCAGATCGTTCACCGTCAGATTGTTCTGCACCGCGAGCGCGATGGGTAGGATCAGCTCGGACGCGATCGGCGCGACCACGACGCCGCCGATGACCACACCGGTGGCCGGGCGACAGAAGATCTTCACGAAACCCCGTCGCAGGCCCGACATCTTGGCGCGCGGGTTGGTGTTCAGCGGCAGCATGACCGTGCGCGCGGGCACCTCACCATTGTCGATGGCGGTCTGCGAGACGCCGACGGTCGCGATCTCCGGACGCGTGAACACCGCGGAGGCAACGGTCTTCAGCCGAATCGGCTGCACGCCCTCACCGAGCGCGTGGTACATGGCGATGCGGCCCTGCATGGCGGCCACCGAGGCCAGCGGCAGCAGGCCGGTGCAGTCGCCCGCGGCGTAGACGCCGGGCGCGGTGGTCCGCGAAACCCGGTCCACCCGCAGGTATCCGCCCTTGTCGAGTTCGATGCCGAGGCGTTCCAGGCCCAGCCCGTTGGTGTTCGGAATGGAACCGACGGTCATGAGGGCGTGGCTGCCGGTGACGGTGCGCCCGTCGGACAGCTTCACCACGACGCCCTCGGGGGTGCGCTCCACCGCGTCGGCGCGGGCGTGCTTGGCCAGCTCCACACCGCGCTCGGCGAGGGCGTCCTCGAGTACCAGCGCGGCGTCGGCGTCCTCGCGGGGCAGCACGCGGTCCTGGCTCGAGACCAATTTCACCTTCACGCCCATCTCGGTGTAGGCGGAGACGAATTCGGCGCCGGTCACACCGGAACCGACGACCACCAGGGTCTCGGGCAGTTCCTTGAGGTCATAGAGCTGACGCCAGTTCAGGATTCGCTCGCCGTCGGGTTCCGCGCCGGGCAGCACGCGCGGGCTGGCGCCGGTGGCGATGAGCACCACCTCGGCCTCGATGACCCGCTGCTGGCCGTCGGAGAGCGTGGCCTTGACCAGGTGGGTGGCCAGGCCGGGTGCCTGGTCGATGAGTTCGCCGTAACCGGAGAGCACGGTGACGCCCGCGGTCTGCAGCTTGGCCTTGATATCGGAGGACTGGGCCTGGGCGAGGGCCTTCACACGGGAGTTGACCTCGGCCAGCCGCACCTGCGCCTGCGACGGGTGCACCGTGATGCCCAGGTCACGAGCACGGCGCAGATCCGTGCGCACGCCGGTCGAGGCGATGAAAGTCTTGGACGGCACGCAATCCCACAGCACGCACGCGCCGCCGATGCCGTCACTGTCGATCAGCGTGACCGGCGCCCCGTGCTGTGCCGCCACCAGCGCCGCTTCGTATCCGGCAGGGCCGCCGCCGATGATCGCAATGCGGGTCATTGTTCCTCCGCGTTCAGTTCGGCCCCGGGATCTCCGATGCCGGTCCCTTACGTTATCCGCCCAGCTCCTTACATGTTTGACCGCATCCCAGGACAACTGTCCCACTGTGGCGCATCCCATTCGCGCGATTCGCCCGTCATGGCGGGAGAGTCGCGCGAACTTTCCATCGCCGCAGGACAAAGCGGACTCCGGCCAGGCCGGGCACCGATTCCGGCGACCGCGCGGCAATCGATCACGCGGGTTCGAACCGCCTTGTGATGGGGATCTGGGATGGTCTCCCTGATTGTTCGATAGGCTTCTATGGTGCCGATTTACGCCGCCTATGGGTCCAACATGGATCCCGAGCAGATGCTCAAGCGCTGTCCGCACTCCCCCGTGTACGGAACCGGCTGGCTGGAAGGGTGGCGACTCACCTTCGCCGGGGACGACATCGGCTGGGAGGGACCGCTGGCGACGGTGGTCGAAGAACCCGGACAACGGGTCTTCGTGGTGCTCTACGACGTTCCCAGCGAGGACGAGCTGAGCCTCGACCGCTGGGAGGGTTCGGACTTCGGTATCCACAAGAAGATCCGCCTGCGCGTCACCCCCAATTCCGGTCCCGGCAGCGAACCGGTGCTGGCCTGGCTCTACGTCCTGGACGCCTACGAGGGCGGGCTGCCCTCCGCGCGCTACCTGGGCGTCATCGCCGACGCCGCCGAGAAGGCCGGCGCGCCAAGCGATTACGTGCACGCCCTACGCACCCGCAACAGCAAGAACGTCGGCCCGGGCACCTTCGGGCTGTAGCGGCCCCACCGCCGCGCGGAAGATTCCGCACTGCCGCGCGGAAGATTCCGCGCGGCGGCGCTGTTTCGGGACAGGAACGATCTTGTCGAACCTCCGAGAGGAACCCGATGCCCGCGACACCCGTACCCGCCCCGATCGCCGAATTCCTGTCCCGCCCCAATCCGGCGGTCTTCGCCTCGAATCGCCCGGACGGCCAGCCGGTTTCGGTGGCCACCTGGTACCTGTACGAGAACGGGCGAATCCTGGTGAACCTGGCCGACTTCCGCAAGCGCCTCGACTACCTGCGCGAGGACCCGCGGATCACGCTGACCGTGCTGGCCGACGACAACTGGTACAGCCACGTCAGCATTCAGGGCCGCGTCGTCTCGCTGGAGAACGATCCGGATTCCTCGGTCATCGACCGCCTGGCGCAGCACTACCTGGGCACCGATTACGCCGTGCGCGACCAGAAGCGCGTCTCGGCGTGGATCGAGATCGACCGGTGGCACGCCTGGGGCGATATCGCCAAGCAGGCCCAGTAGACACCGCCAAGCAGGCCCAGTAGACACCGCCGAGCAGGCCCAGTAACGTCGGAACACGAAGCCGGGCCGCACCTTTCGGGGTGCGGCCCGGCTTCGTTGTCGGCTTTGCCGTCGGGGTCAGTGGCCGTTCAGCACGATGTTCGTGAACACCCGCACGCCCGCGGCCAGCGCCCGCTCGTCGATATCGAAGGTGGGCTGGTGCAGGTCGAGCTGCTCACCCTGCCCGGGCCAGACGCCCAGGCGGGCCATGGCCCCCGGCACCTCCTCGAGGTACCAGGAGAAGTCCTCGCCGCCGCCGGACTGCTGGGTGTCGGCGAGCGCGTCGGGTCCCAGGCCGCGAATGGCCTGTTCGAACATGCGCACGGCCTGCTCGTCGTTGACGACCGGCGGCACGCCGCGCTTGTAGTTGAGCTGGTAGCGCACACCGGTCGGGGCCAGCAGGCCCTCGACGATCTCGCGGACCATGGGCTCGAGCAGGGACCAGGTGGCGTGGTCGCCGGTGCGGACGGTGCCGGTGAGCATGCCCGTCTGCGGAATCGCGTTGGGCGCCTTGCCCGCCGAGACCGCGCCCCACACCATGACGGTGCTGGTGCGCGGATCGATGCGGCGCGACAGCAGGCCGGGCAGGCCGGTGATGACCGTGCCGATGGCGTAGACCAGGTCGCTGGTCAGGTGCGGGCGGGAGGTGTGGCCGCCGGGCGAGTCCAGTACCAGTTCGACGGTGTCGGCGGCCGAGGTGATGGGACCGACTCTGATGCCGACCCGGCCCACCTCCAGTCTCGGGTCGCAGTGCAGCGCGAACATGCGCGAGACGTCTTCCATCGCGCCCGCGGCGACCATGTCGATGGCGCCGCCGGGCATGACCTCCTCGGCGTGCTGGAACACCAGTCGCACGCCGACCGGCAGGTTCTCGATCTCGGCGAGCGCCAGCGCGGTGCCGAGCAGGATGGTGGTGTGCGCGTCGTGTCCGCAGGCGTGCGAGACGCCGGGCACGGTGGAGGCGAAGGGCAGGCCCGTGTATTCCTGCAGCGGCAGCGCGTCCATGTCGGCACGCAGGCCGATGCGGTCGCCGTCGGGGCCGATGTCACAGATCAGGCCGGTGCCACTCGGTAGTTTGCGCGGCTCGAGCCCGGCCTTGACCAGCCAGGACTCCACGAATTCGGTGGTGCCGAACTCGGTTCGGGAAAGCTCCGGGTTGGCGTGGATGTGGCGACGCCATGCCTTCAGGTCGTCCATGTGCTCCGCGAGCCAGGCCTCGACCGTTGCGTGCCCGGATACCGGTTCCATCGCGACGCTCGTGGCCGGCTGCGTCGTCACGCAGCCCGCCGCCACTGGTCCGTTCGTACGCGCCGCGGACCGGCCGGTTGTGCTCACCGAATGTCCTCCTGTCGCTGAAACTGCCGTTGCATGACTCGTTCCGACAACCTGTCCCTGTGCACTTTGTCGCCCGCTATTTGTATCGCGGTGCGAGCCAACGCCGTTGCCCCGTCCAAGACCGCGCGGTCTGCCGAGGCGTTCACGGCGGCGGCCGCGAACGCGGGTTGGTGGGTCACCGCGCCCCCGGCATCGATGCCGATGACCGGGTGAATGCCCGCGATGACGTTGGTGACATTGCCCATATCGGTGCTGCCCAACGGCCGTGCCGCCTCGAATTCCGGGGCGATGGGCTCGCGTCCGAGATCTCGGATCTGCTCGCGATAGGCACACAGTAGTGCGCCATCGGGAGTGAGCTCGGTATATGTCGGCGCGAGCTTCCGGATTTCATGTGTGCATCCGGTCGCCAGGGCACCTGCCTCGAAACATGCCGATGCTCGTTGCATCAGATCGTCGAGGGCCGCGGAGTCGACCGCACGTAGGTAATACAGCAGTTCCGCGTGTCCGGGCACGATATTGGGGGCTACGCCGCCCGAGCCGACTATACCGTGGAGTTGCTGTCCGGGCAGTAGATGTTGACGCAGCAAACCCAAAGCAACTTGAGCGACGGTGACGGCATCCAGGGCATTTCGCCCATAATGCGGCGCGGCGCTGGCGTGCGCTTCCCGGCCGTGGAAAACCACGGACAAATCCGCGAGCGCCAGGGAATGCGCTCCGGCGATATCCTCCGGTCCCGGATGCACCATCATGGCCATGGCGAGATCGTCGAAGACGCCGCGGTCGAGCATGAGCACCTTGCCGCCGCCGGACTCCTCGGCGGGCGTGCCCAGCACCTTCACGGTGATGTCGCAGGCGTCGGCGACGGCGGCCAGGCCCAGGGCCGCGCCGACACTGGAGGCGGCGATGACGTTGTGGCCGCAGGCATGGCCGATTTCCGGCAGTGCGTCGTATTCCGCGCAAATACCGACTATTAAGTCTCCACTGCCGTATTCGGCGGTGAATGCGGTCGGAAGATCCGCTACGCCCGTTTCGATCCGAAAGCCGCGTTCCCGCAAGGGCTCGATTGTCTTTGCGACACTGCGGAATTCCTCGAACGCGAGCTCGGGCTCGGCATGAATGTCATGGGAGAGCGCGATCAATCGGTCGCGATGGGATGCGATGGCCGCGTCGACTTCGGCAATGAGGGTCGGATCAGCCGGTGCCAGGGCAGCATTCGGCGGCACGGCAGAGTCCACCTCATGCCGACCGATCGGTTTGCGAAGAGTGCGTTCATCGCCATTGCGCGACGGTTGCATTCCAACAGTCTCGCACTACCGTGCCGGTCTGTCGCAGTAGGTCCGCCGGAAAATCTCCGGCAGATCACGGCGCGCGCAGAAATTAGGGGTTCGAGGGCATGCCCTCGAACCCCTCGAAACGGAAGGAACAGACCCTACGGGTTGAAGGCCAGGTTCTCCGGGGTGGTCTCGACGGCCAGGCCGGCGAGGGCGTTCTGGTGCAGGGCGCGCTTGATGACCGGGAGGTTGGGCTTGCGGTTGCCCTTGAGCTGGTCGGCGCGGGCGACGGCGGTGGCGAGCAACGCCTCGGCATCCGCCTTGCCGTCCACGATGCCCGCGGCGATGGCGTCATCGGCGGCGTAGCGGCGGCCGGTGGTCATGGCCTCGACGGCAACCTGATTGGCCAGCCGATTAGTCAGCAGCGCGTTCATGGCGACGGTGAACGGCATGCCCAGGTGCACCTCGGGCAGGCACCAGAAGCCGCGGTCGGCGCGCATGATCCGGAAGTCGCAGGAGGTGGCGAGCATGGCGCCGGCCCCGAAGGCGTGGCCGTTCACCGCGGCGACGGTGGGCAGGCCGAAGGCCAGCAGGCGGCTGTAGAGCGAGTGCACGCGGTCGAGGTACCAGCAGTTCTTGTCGAAATTGCCGAACAGCCAATCGGTGTCGAGGCCGTTGGAGAAGAACTTGCCGTTGGCGGTGACCACCAGCGCGGCCGGTCCCTCGGACGCCTCGACCTCGTCGAGCAGCGCGTGGACCTCGGTGATCCAGTCCGGGTGGAAACGGTTCTCGCTGTCGATGTCCTGACCCTCGGTCCCGAGGTTCAGCACGAACACGTCCCCATCACGCTTCAAATACGGCATGCGCAGAGAGTAACGCTCTCAGATGGTGTTACTACTCGCGGGTAGCAAGGCTCCAAGTTCGCGGCCCGGCTCGATTCTGGACTGACGGAGCGGGGGAGCGAAGCGGAGGAGCGGAGGAGGGAAGAATCGAGCTTGCAGGGCCGCGAACCGCCGTAGCGAAGCGGAGGCAATCAAACACGACTAGGGTGGGCGACATGCTGGCCGAGAAAACCGTGGGCGGGGTTTCCGAACTAGCCGCCGAGGCGATCGCCGAACGTACCGGAGTGCGACAGCACCGGGTCGCGGTGATATTGGGATCCGGTTGGCAGGAGGCCGCCGCCGAGATCGGGCAACCGGAAGCCTCCATTCCCATGGCCGAGGTGCCGGGCTTCGAATCGCCGACGGCACAGGGACATCAGGGCACTATTCATTCCGTGGCGGTCGGCGAGTCGCCGGTGCTGCTGCTCATGGGTCGCCAACACCTCTACGAGGGCCACGCGCCGAGTCAGGTGGTCCACAATGTGCGCACCGCGCTGGCGGCGGGCGCGCAGACGGTGCTGCTCACCAATGCGGCGGGCGGGATTCGCGAGGATCTGTCGGTCGGCGAGCCGGTGCTGATCAGCGATCACCTCAATCTGACCGGGCGCACGCCCCTCGAGGGCGCGAACTTCGTGGACCTGGTGGACGCCTGGGATCCCGAATTGCGAGCGCTGGCAAAGGAAATCGACCCGAGCCTCACCGAGGGCGTGTACGCGGGTCTGACCGGGCCGCAGTACGAGACCCCCGCCGAGATCCGCATGCTGCGCACCATGGGCGCGGACCTGGTCGGCATGTCCACCGTGCTCGAGGCCATCGCCTGCCGCGAGGGCGGGGCGAAGGTGCTGGGCATCTCCCTGGTCACCAACCTGGCCGCCGGGGTCACCGGCGCGCACCTCTCGCACGCCGAGGTCCTGGCCGAAGGCCACGCCGCCGCACCGAGATTGGGCAAACTGCTGCGCGGCGTGCTGGAACGCCTCTAGGCGCGCGGCCGTGCTGCGCTTCGGCACCGCCGGGCTCCGCGGTCCCCTCCGCGACGGCCCGGACGGCATGAATGTGGACACCGTCGCCCGCGCCTCCGCGGGCATCGCCGCCTGGCTGCGGGACCGCTGCCTGGGTGGCGGGCTGGTGGTCGTGGGTCGCGACGCCCGCCACGGCTCGGCGGAATTCGCCGTCGCCACGGCGGAAGTCTTCGCGGCGGCGGGCTTCTCGGTGCTGGAACTTCCGCGGCCACTGCCGACCCCGGTGGTCGCCTTCGCCGTGCGCGAGCTGAAAGCCGTTGCGGGCGTGCAGATCACCGCCTCCCACAATCCCGCCACCGACAACGGCTACAAGCTCTACCTCGACGGCGGCTCGCAACTCGTTCCGCCCGCCGACACCGAGATCGAGCGATGCATCGACGCGGTCACGACGCCCATCGCGCGAAAGCGATTGGAAGGCCCCGATATCGAGCGGGGCGCGGCGGTCGTCGCGGACTATGTGGAGCGAGTCACCCTCCTGCCCAGCGTGATCGGCGGCGACGGCCCGCGCTCACCCATTCGAATCGTGCTGACCGCGATGCACGGCGTGGGCGGGGAGTTGGCCGTGGCCGCGCTCCGGGGTGCCGGATTCGACGAAGTGCTGGTGGTGACCGAGCAATTCGCGCCCGATCCCGATTTCCCGACCGTGGCGTTTCCGAATCCCGAGGAGCCCGGGGCCTCCGATCTGCTGCTGGACTTGGCCGCGCGGCTCGACGCCGATCTCGCCATCGCGCTCGATCCGGACGCAGACCGGTGTGCGATCGGGGTGCGCGGCCCGGACGGGTGGCGCATGCTGCGCGGCGATGAAACCGGGGTGCTGCTTGGCGATTTCGTGCTGCGGACGGCCGCACCGAACGCGCTGGTGGCCACCACCATCGTGTCGTCTCGGCTGCTGAGCAAGCTGGCCCCGGCGCGCGGGGCGCGGTACGCGGAGACGCTGACCGGGTTCAAATGGCTGGCCCGCGCGGGCGAGGGACTGGTGTACGCGTACGAGGAGGCCATCGGGCACTGCGTGGATCCGGCCGCGGTGCGCGACAAGGACGGGATCTCGGCCGCGGTCGCGGCGGCGGATCTGGTGGCGCGGTTGAAGGCTCAGGGCCGGACCGTTCTCGATGTGCTCGACGACTACGCGGTGGATTTCGGTCTGCATGCCGGAGACCAGATCTCACTGCGCTTCCCGGAGGTGAGCGAGGCGACGGCGGTGGTGGCGCGGCTGCGCGAACTGCCGCCGACCGAGATCGCCGGAGAACCGGTGAGCTGCACCGATATGGCGCAGGTACGCGGCCGGATGCGTACCGACGCACTGGTTTTCGAGGGTCCGACGCTGCGGCTGGTGATCCGGCCGTCCGGCACCGAACCCAAGCTCAAGTGTTACGTGGAGACCGTCGTACCGGTCGCCGATCGCACGGAACTCCCGGCCGCGAAAGCCGCTGCGGCGCAAAGGCTCGCCGAGATCCGGGAGTTCTGCGAGAAACTCTGACCCGAGAGATGGTCAGCGCGGGCCGAATTGGCGGTCGCCCGCGTCGCCGAGGCCGGGGACGATGTAGGCATCGGAGTTGAGGCCGCGGTCCACCGAGGCGGTGACCAGGCGGACGGCGTGGCCGGACTTCTCCAGGGCGGCAATGCCTTCCGGGGCGGCGACCACGCACAGCACGGTGATGTCGCGGGCCTTGCGGGTGGCCAGCAGGTCCAGGGTGTAGACCATGGAGCCGCCGGTGGCGAGCATGGGGTCGAGCACGATGACCGGGGTGCTGGACAGGTCGTCGGGCAGCGATTCCATGTACGGGGTGGGCTGGTGGGTCTCCTCGTCGCGGGCCACACCGACGAAGCCGATCCGGGCGTCCGGAATCAGATTCTCGGCGGTCTCCACCATGCCCAGCCCGGCGCGCAGGACCGGAACCAGCAACGGCGGGGCATTCAGCCGGGTGCCCTCGGCCGCGGCGACCGGCGTGGCGATGGGGAACCGCTCGACCGGGGCGTCTCGCATGGCCTCATAGACCAGAATCCCGGTCAGGTCGCGCAGCGCCGCCCGGAATGTCGGATTGGTGGTGCGGGCGTCTCGCATGGTCGTCAGCAAAGCGGCAGCGAGCGGATGGTCCACGACGAGAGTGCGCATACGAAAACCATAAGTCAGCTCGGACGTCCAAGATCCCCGCCCGCCGGAATTCTTCCACCCCCGGAACCAACCCCGGTCCCCGCACGTCCAACCCCGTACGACCCGAAACCACCCCGCGACCGGCATGAAGGGGGCATTCATGCACCGCCTCACCGTCCACACCGAGGGCCTCGCCACTTATGCGGCGACCACGACCACCCTCGCCGCGGATGTAGCCGCCATCACCACCCGAGCCGCCACCGCCACCCCCGACCTACTCGCCCCCGCCCTGGGCCTCATCGCCGCGGACTTCCTCACCGCCTACACCGCCGCCCACGCCACCCACCTCGCCACCTTGACCACGCTCGGCACCACCTTCGCGGCCATCAGCGCATCCACCGCCGAGGCGGCCTCGGCCTACATCGCGCACGACAGCGCCTACGCCGCCGCGCTCCACGCGAACGACCCGGAGTCGATGGCATGAGCGTGACCGCGCCGGTTGGGGTTTCGGCCTTGGCCGAGCCAATTGTCGAGTTGTTGGCGAGCTTTGGGGACGGAGGGGCGGGGGCGACCTCCGGGGCGTTGCGGGAGGCTTCGGCGGGGGTCGACGAGATTCATGCGGCCGGTCGGGCGAGTGTGGATCGGATGTACGACTCCTGGCGGGGGTGGGGCGGGGATGCGGCCATGGATGCCGCGTTGCGCGGACAGGGCACGGCCGCAATGGCTTCCGAGCGCGGGCGGGAGATGGCCGCGATCGTGGAGCGGGTGGACGGGGAGGTGGGGGCGGGTAGGAGGGAGCTCGCCGAGATTCTGCGGTCGTTCACGGCCGAGGTGGACGCGCTCGGGTCGGCCGGAATGTCCCCCACCGGGGTTGCCGCCCTGGTCGAGTCGGCGATCGAGCACATCGGGCGGGCGGTGCGGGTGGTCGAGCGGGTGCGGGCCGAGTTGGACGGGGAGACGGCGGCCATGAACGAGTTGGTCTCGCGCACGCCCGCTCCCGCGCCGGTGCGGCCCGCGTCGGTCGAATCCGGTCCGCCCGTCGAGTCCGGTGCGGTGGTTGTGCCCGCCGCGGTGAGCACCGCGACCGAGCAGGGCGTGCGTCAGGTCGGCACCACCATCTCGGCTGCCGGGGACACGCTCTCCCAGGGGGTCTCGCTGCTCGGGGCCGGGCTGTCACCGGGCGGGTCGCGCACCACGCCCGCGTCGGTGGTGACGCCGAAGTCGCCTGGCCGCGGCCATGATTCGACCGTCACCAGACCGCAGGGCGGTGGGGTGCGGCTGACGCTCCCGGACGGCAGCACGGTCGAGGCCCCGAATCAGCGGGCGGCGGACGCGGTTCGGAATGCGTTGAGCCAGGTAGGTACGCCGTACGTGTGGGGCGGAGAGACGCCCGGGGTGGGGATGGACTGCAGCGGTCTGACACAGTGGGCGTATGCGCAGGCGGGTGTTTCGCTGCCGCGGCTGGCGCAGGAGCAGGGGTACGGCCACCAGCGGGTCGGTCCAGGGGACTTGATGCCCGGCGATCTGGCGGTGTGGGACGGGCACGTCGCCATGGTGATCGGCAATGGCGAGTTGGTGGAGGCGGGTGATCCCGTCCAGATCGGACCGATACGCACACAGAACAGCGGGATGCGGTTCCTCGGCTTCTATCGGCCGACCGCGTGAGCGCCCCGGATCTTCGAGAGGAGACACGATGACGCGAGGGGAGACACGATGACCCGACCGGAACGGCCGGAGGTGCCCGCGGTGACCACCGCGGCGAGCGCCAATCGATCCGGCACCATCACCGTGCGCGCCACCGATCAGGGCATACCGGTGGAGATCCAGTTCGAGCGCGGCGAATACCGCTACGGCGCACAGGCTCTCGCGGACGAGATCCTGCGCCTGACCAAGCGTTCGGCCATCGTGGCCCGGTCCCGGCGGCGCGAGCAGCTGGCCGAGGCGGGCGTGCCGGACACCATGCTGGACCGGCTGGGCCTGCCCACCCGACAGGCCGCGGTCGACGAGCTGGATCGGCTGGACGACGCCGACACCGGACAGACCAGTTGGACGCGGCGATCGTGAACGGTTGGGACACCGCCGCCCGGGTACCCCGAGGCCGTGCCGGAAGGAGCTCACGATGAGTGCGGAGATGGACGCCCTGCTCGATCGCGTGAACCAGCAGCTGGAAACGCTGGAGGCGACCCTGCACGGCCTGGCCCAGGTGCGGGCGCGGTTCACCGCGGAAGACCATTCGGTCACCGCGGAGGTGGACGCCGACGGTGCGCTGACCGGGCTGTGGCTGGCCGAATCGGTGACCGCGCGCTCCCCGTCGGAGGTGTCACGGCTGATTCTGTGGGCCTGTCAGCAGGCGGCCTCGGAGGCGACCGCGCAGCGTTCCCGGATCATCGCCCGACTCAACGAGTCGATCCGTACGCCCGCAGACATTTCAGGCCATGTTGGGGGCAGCCCGGATAGTGCCTGACGCAACGACTGGATAGGCTTCCCGTCATGGCTTCTGGAGACATCGTCCCGATCGCGCTCGGCCTGACCAAAGGCGATCTTGTCACCCTCTGGGCACCCCGCTGGCGAGACGGTGACGATGAGTGGCAGGCATTCCTCGGACACGAGGAAGACCTGTACGGTTTCGAGTCCGTCGCGGAGCTGGCGGCGTTCATTCGCACCAACTCCGACAACGATCTGGTGGATCATCCGGCCTGGAAGATCATCGCCGGATTGTCGGCGGCCGAACTGGAGCCGGAGGACCAGTACTCCTTCGATCTGGTCGGCGTCCCCGAGCTCGCGGCCGACGACCCGGATCCCGAGGTCGTCTCCGAGCTCGAGGAGACCCTCGAAATGGTCCGCAACCTGGGCGACGTGTGCGAACTCGACACCGTCACCAAGTTCTTCGGCTCGCATCCGGTGCTGGGCGCGCTGCCCGGCGGCGTGAGCGCCTTCGAGGGTCGCGAGGGCGAGGAGCTGTGGGACCAGATCGGCGCGGCCATCGCCAAGGACTGGGAAGCGGTGCTCGACTCCATCGACTCGGTGGTGACGATTCCGGAGGTGGACGCCGACGCGGTCTCGGTCGCGGAGGCGGAACTGCTTGCGGCGCAGGAGAACATCGTCGACGCCGAGGACGCGGCCGAGAGCGACGACGACGAGATCGAGCCCGTCGACCTGGACGAGGACGACGAAGACGACGAGGAGCTCTCGTTCTGGCACGAGGTCGGCATCGACCCGGTGCAGATCGTGACCTCCGATGGCACCTTCTTCACGCTGCGCTGCTACGTCGACGACGAGCCCATCTTCCTGGGCAAGGACGGCTCGATCACGGTCTTCGGATCCGAGCGCGCGCTGGCCCGCTACCTGGCCGACGACCACGACCACGATCTGGCCCGGGTGAGCACCTACGGTGAGGTGCAGACCGCCGCCGTGGACGGCTCGCTGGATGTCGAGGTGGACGAGGAGAACATCTACGTGCTGCCCGGCCTGGCCGAGGATCTGGCCGCCGGCCCCAAGTCGGTCGACACCGATCAGCTCGATCTGGCGGTCGAATTGTTCACCGACGCAGCCGATTACGCCGAGGACGAGTCGGTCGAGGCCGCGCTGGCGGTGTCCACTCCCCTGGGCTGGTACGTCTCCTACCTGCTCAACCCGGACCCGACCCGCTTGGCCCCGAACCCCCCGTTCGAGGCCGAGGCGGAGGCGTGGAAGGCGCTCGAGGCGGCCTTCGAGGCTCGCCTCGAAAAAGCCTGACCTAAAGCATGATTCGGGCCGCACCCGGCTGGGTGCGGCCCGTCTCGTCATTCCGGCGCGCTTTTGGCCGGAATCCACAGCGGCAGTGTGGATCCCGGCCAAAAGCATGCCGGGATGACGATGGTGGGGTTATCCCAGCAGCACCGCGTAGCCCGGCTTGATCACCTCGTCGATCAGCCGCAGCCGCTCCGGGAACGGGATGAACGCGGACTTCATGGCATTGATGGTGAAGCGCTCCAGATCGCTCCAGCCGTAGCCGAAGGTCTCGGCGAGCTTGAGCATCTCCTTGCTCATGGTGGTGTCGCTCATCAACCGGTTGTCGGTGTTCACGGTGACGCGGAAGCGCAGCCGGGCCAGCACGTCGAACGGGTGCTTGTCGAGCGAGGGCACCGCGCCGGTCTGCACGTTCGAGGACGGACACAGCTCGAGCGGAATTCGCATGTCCCGCACGTAGTTCGCGACCACCCCGAGTTTGGGGCCGTCGGCGGAGTCGGTGATGTCGTCGGTGATGCGCACGCCGTGGCCTAGGCGCTCGCAGCCGCAGAAGGCGACGGCCTCGTGGATGGACGGCAGCCCGAAGGCCTCGCCCGCGTGAATCGTGAAGTGCGCCAGGTTGGCTCGCATGTAGTCGAAGGCGTCCAGGTGGCGCGAGGGCGGGTAGCCCGCCTCCGCGCCCGCGATGTCGAAGCCGCCGACCCCGCGGTCGCGCCAGCGCACGGTGAGTTCGGCGATCTCCCGGGAGCGGGCCGCGTGCCGCATGGCGGTGAGGAGGCAGACCACCGTGATGGGGTTTCCGGCGGCGGCCGCGGCGGCCTCGCCCTCCCGGAACCCGGCGATGGTGTGCTCGACCACCTCGTCGAGGGTGAGCCCGTTCTCGAGGTGTTGCTCGGGGGCGAAGCGCACCTCGGCGTAGACGACGCCGTCGGCGGCGAGGTCCTCGGCGCATTCGCGGGCCACCCGGCGCAGGCCCTCGGGGGTCTGCATGACGGCGACGGTGTGGGCGAAGGTTTCCAGATAGCGTTCCAGGGATCCGCTGTCGGCCGCGTCGCGGAACCAGGTGCCCAGGGATTCGGCATCGCCTGCCGGTAGCTGGTCGTATCCGCATTCCCGGGCGAGCTCCAGCACCGTCGCGGGCCGCAGCCCGCCGTCCAGGTGATCGTGCAGGACCGCCTTCGGAGCCTGGCGGATCGAAGCGAGAGTAAGAGGCGTCGGTCCAGTCATGAAGCCACGTTAGCCGCATTCCCGTTCTGCGGCAGGGCTGTTGATGTGAGTCACCCGACAGTTCGGCATGTCGTTGCCCTCACGTTGCTGACCGGTAGGTTTCCTTCACCTCACGGGCTAGCGGTCGCAGGCCACGCCATTGTGGTCCGGGTCGAGGAAGGTCGAATATCCCGGCTGCCCTTCGTAGATAGGCCCCTTGCCCTGATCCCACACCTGTTCGCAGCTGCTGTAGATGGGATCGGGCTTGGCCTTCTTCTCGGTGCTCGGCGCGGGCAGATCCCCGCGCGACAACGAGTTCGACCCGGATGGATCGGGCGCGAGGTTCTCACCCGGCGCGGCCTGTGCGACGGCGGTCGGCGACCAGCCCTGCGGCACAACGGCACCCAACGGCATGACAATGCCGAAAACGCCCAGGGCGGCGCACGCCGCGGCCCGGGCCCGGACAGTGGTTCCAGTCTTCACGATCCCAGGCTAGGCCGGTTCGGCGGCTGTGGTCAGGCGGTAATTCGGTCCAAGATCAACGGCTGCGCCGCCGCCGTCTCGGTGTCGGAGATGGTGAAGGCGTCGCGCAGGAGGTCGAAGGCGACTTCGAACGCCTCGGGCGTATCGGTGTGCAGGGTCAGCAGCGGCTGGCCCGCGGTGACGGAATCGCTTGGTTTGGCGTGCATTTCGATGCCCGCCCCGGCCTGCACCGGATCGCCCTGCCGGGCCCGGCCCGCGCCGAGCCGCCAGGCGGCGAGCCCGATATCGAGGGCGTCGAGGCGGGTGAGCGTGCCCGAGGCGGGTGCGCGCAGCGTCTCGGTGTGACGCGCCTGCGGCAGTGGCGCGTCCGGGTCACCGCCCTGGGCGCGCACGATGGCCCGCCAGTGGTCCATGGCCCGGCCGTCCGCCAGCGCGTCGGCCGGATCGACATCGGTGATTCCGGCCTGCGCCAGCATCTCCCGCGCCAGCGCCAGGGTGAGGTCGACGACATCGGCGGGGCCGCCGCCCGCCAGCACATCCAGGGATTCGCAGACTTCCAGGGCGTTTCCGGCGGTGTGGCCGAGCGGGGTGTCCATGGCGGTGAGCAAGGCCACGGTCTTCACCCCCGCGTCGGTGCCGAGTTCGACCATGGCCGTGGCCAACTCGCGCGCCTGGTCGAGCTGCTTCAGGAAGGCCCCGCGCCCGACCTTCACATCCAACACCAGCGCCCCGGTGCCCTCGGCGATCTTCTTGCTCATGATGGAGCTGGCGATCAGGGGGATGGATTCGACGGTCCCGGTCACATCACGCAGCGCGTAGAGCCGCTTGTCGGCGGGCGCGAGGTCGGCCCCGGCCGCGCACACCACGGCCCCGATCGCGGGATCGGCCAACAGCTCCCGCATCCGGTCCACCGGAATGTCGGCCTGCCAGCCGGGTATGGCCTCGAGCTTGTCGAGAGTGCCGCCGGTGTGGCCCAATCCGCGCCCGGACAGCTGCGGGACCGCGGCACCGCAGGCGGCGACCAGCGGCGCGAGCGGCAGCGTGATCTTGTCGCCGACGCCGCCGGTGGAGTGCTTGTCCACGGTGGGCCGTCCGAGATCGGTGAAGTC
This sequence comes from Nocardia sp. CDC153, assembly GCF_035818515.1. NCBI lineage: Bacteria > Bacillati > Actinomycetota > Actinomycetes > Mycobacteriales > Nocardiaceae > Nocardia > Nocardia sp. CDC153. The sequence goes on from NZ_JAYKYU010000003.1 coordinate 149,751, forward strand.
CAGGCGTTTCCCGGAATCGATCATGGCCTGGGTCCAGCGGGCGGTCTCGCGCCGCGTCATGCCGCGCCAGACCACGGCCATGGCCAGCGCGGCCATCTGCTCGTCGGCCACGTCACCGCGCGTGAACGCGTCGACCACCCAATCGATCTGCGCGTCGCTGAGCTCGCCACCGTCGCGCTTGGCCCGAATCACGTCCACCGCCGAGTGCACCGTCACGACCTCCACCCTGGCACGGGCCGCGGCCCCTTTCCACGAAAACTCGCGCGCGCCACGACGATCAGTGGTTATAGCTGTCCAGCACTGAGATCGTCCGGTCCGAAGGAGTCCGGCAGCAAGGCGGTCAGCGCGACCGGGCCATCGTGGTGATCTACGAGCAACTCGCCGCCGCCGTGCTCGAGCAGGATCTGGCGGCAGCGCCCGCAGGGCATGAGCACGGCCCCTCGGGAGTCGCAGACCGAGACCGCGCGCAGGCGGCCCCCTCCGGTCGAAATCAAGTTACCGACCAGTACACATTCGGCGCAGAGGCCCAAACCGTATGAGATATTTTCCACATTGCAGCCGCTCACCACGCGGTCGTCGGCGGTGAGAGCCGCGGCGCCGACGGGGAATCGGGAGTACGGGGCGTATGCCCCTTGCATTACCTCAAAAGCCTTGTAGCGCAGGGCTTTCCAGTCAATTTCCGACATTTCGGACCATCCTCCTATGGACGTGACCGTACCCGCGTGATAGGCGTTCCGCCTGGTCGCGAAATTCAGGAGAGGCAAACCTAACTCACAACAATTTGACCCAACGAGCGGCACGCCGAATTAGTTCCCCCTCAAAGCTGGGTTTAGAGTTCACGACAGATCGGTTCAGGTTCCCGACAGCGGGCCTGCAGCACTGCCACCGGACAGTCGCGTTGCCTCGAGAGAAGCACAGATTCCGCTTGTGAGCAGGTGGTTTCGACAGTCCAACGGCTCCGCGGCCGGATCTGACCGGGTCCATCGACGACGTTGGAGGCACCGCACTCTATGACCACGCTAGAAGCTCCGGCCAAGCCGAAGCGGACCCTGTACCGAGGCGACCCCGGCATGTGGTCCTGGGCTCTGCACCGCATCACCGGCGTGACGATCTTCTTCTTCCTGTTCGTCCACGTCCTCGATACCGCGTTGGTGCGAGTCAGCCCGGACACCTACGACCACACGATCGCGACCTACAAGAACCCCGTGGTCGCCCTCATGGAGATGGCTCTCGTTGTCTGCGTGCTGTTCCACGCCTTCAACGGCATCCGCATCATCCTCGTCGACTTCTGGTCGCAGGGCCCGCGTTTCCAGCGGCAGATGCTCTGGATCGTGCTCGCGATCTGGATCCTCGTCGCCGGGGCCGGTGTCGGCCGCCAGTTCTTCTACCTGCTGACGAATTGAGAGCCGACATGACCGCACCCGTTCTCGGCAAGTCCTACGACCGCCCCGCCTCCCTCGATGCCCCGCGCGCCCCGCGTCGGCAGTCCGGCAACAACTTCGAGAAGTACGCCTGGCTGTTCATGCGCGCCTCCGGCCTGCTGCTGGTCATCCTGGTCATCGGCCACATGACGATCATGCTGATGCTCGACGGCGGTGTGCACCGCCTGAACTTCGCGTTCGTCGCGGGCCGCTGGTCCTCGCCGTTCTGGCAGATCTGGGATCTGACCATGCTCTGGCTCGCGCAGCTGCACGGCGGCAACGGTGTTCGCACTGTCATCGACGACTACGCGCGCAAGGACCAGACCCGCTTCTGGCTGAAGGCCCTGCTGGTGGTGTCCATGATCCTGATCCTGGTCACCGGCACGTACGTGATCTTCACCTTCGACCCCAACATCAGTTAAGGACAGGCCACCTCGAATGAGTGAATCCCGACCGATTCAGGAACACCGCTACGACGTCGTGATCGTCGGTGCCGGTGGCGCTGGAATGCGTGCGGCGATCGAGGCCGGTCCCCGGGCCCGCACCGCCGTGCTCACCAAGCTCTACCCGACCCGCTCGCACACCGGTGCGGCGCAGGGTGGCATGTGCGCCGCGCTCGCGAATGTCGAAGAGGACAACTGGGAGTGGCACACCTTCGACACCGTCAAGGGTGGTGACTACCTGGTCGACCAGGACGCCGCGGAGATCATGGCCAAGGAGGCCATCGACGCCGTGCTCGACCTGGAGAAGATGGGCCTGCCGTTCAACCGCACGCCCGAGGGCAAGATCGACCAGCGTCGCTTCGGCGGTCACACCCGTGACCACGGCAAGGCCCCGGTGCGCCGCGCGTGCTACGCCGCCGACCGCACCGGCCACATGATCCTGCAGACGCTGTACCAGAACTGCGTCAAGCACGACGTGGAGTTCTTCAACGAGTTCTACGTGCTGGACCTGGTTCTGACCGACGGCCCCAACGGCCCGATCGCGACCGGCGTGGTGGCCTACGAGCTGGCCACCGGCGATCTGCACGTGTTCCACGCCAAGGCGATCATCTTCGCCACCGGTGGTTCGGGTCGCATGTACAAGACCACCTCCAATGCCCACACCCTCACCGGTGACGGCATGGCGATCGTGTTCCGCAAGGGACTTCCGCTGGAGGACATGGAGTTCCACCAGTTCCACCCGACGGGTCTCGCGGGCCTGGGCATCCTCATCTCGGAGGCCGTGCGCGGTGAGGGCGGCATTCTCCGCAACGCCTCCGGCGAGCGCTTCATGGAGCGCTACGCGCCGACCATCAAGGACCTCGCGCCGCGTGACATCGTCGCGCGCTCCATGGTGCTCGAGGTGCGCGAGGGCCGCGGCGCGGGACCGAACAAGGACTACGTGCTCATCGACGTGACCCACCTCGGCGAGGACGTGCTCGAGGAGAAGCTCCCCGACATCACCGAGTTCTCCCGCACCTACCTGGGCGTGGACCCGGTCAAGGAGCCGGTGCCGGTCATGCCGACCTGCCACTACGTGATGGGCGGCATCCCGACCCGCATCCGCGGCGAGGTGCTGCGCAACAACACCGACATCGTCCCGGGCCTGTACGCCGCGGGCGAGTGCGCCTGCGTCTCCGTGCACGGCGCGAACCGCCTGGGCACCAACTCGCTGCTGGACATCAATGTGTTCGGCCGCCGCGCGGGCATCGCCGCCGCCGAGTACGCCCAGCGCGCCGAGTTCGTGGAGATGCCGGAGAACCCGTCGCAGATGGTGCAGGACTGGATCGCGCTGATCCTGTCCGACCACGGCAACGAGCGCGTCGCCGACATCCGCACCGACCTGCAGAACTCCATGGACGACAAGGCCGGTGTGTACCGCACCGAGGAGTCGCTGAAGTCCATGCTCGAGGAGATCCAGGTGCTCAAGGAGCGCTACTCGCGGATCACCGTGCAGGACAAGGGCCGCCGCTACAACAGCGAGCTGCTCGAGGCCATCGAGCTGGGCTTCCTGCTGGAGCTGGCCGAGGTCACCGTGGCGGGCGCGTTGAACCGCAAGGAATCTCGCGGCGGCCACGCCCGCGAGGACTACCCGGACCGCGATGACGTCAACTTCATGCGGCACACCATGGCCTACAAGACGAGCCCGGAGCTGATCTCCGACATCCGCCTCGACTACAAGCCCGTGGTTCAGACCCGCTACGAGCCGATGGAGCGTAAGTACTGATGACTGCTGTCGCTGAAACGCCGCAGAAGCCGGCTCCGGTGCCGGACGGGTCGACCCTGATCACGGTCAAGATCGCCCGCTTCAACCCGGAGGACGGGCAGGGCCAGCACTGGGACGAGTTCAAGGTCCCGGTCCTGCCGACCGACCGGTTCCTGAACGTGCTGATCTACATCAAGTCCTACCTGGACGGCACGCTCACCTTCCGCCGCTCCTGCGCCCACGGCGTGTGTGGTTCCGACGCCATGCGCATCAACGGCGTGAACCGCCTGGCCTGCAAGATCCTCATGAAGGACATGCTGCCCAAGGGCGGCAAGGAGCTGACGGTCACCGTCGAGCCGATCCGCGGCCTGCCCGTGGAGAAGGACCTCGTGGTGAACATGGAGCCGTTCTTCGACGCATTCAAGGCCGTCAAGCCGTACCTCATCACGCACGGCAACGAGCCGACCCGCGAGCGCATCCAGTCCCAGCACGACCGCGCCCGCTTCGATGACACCACCAAGTGCATCCTGTGCGCCTGCTGCACCACCTCCTGCCCCGTGTACTGGAGCGACGGCAGCTACTTCGGCCCGGCCGCGATCGTGAACGCGCACCGCTTCATCTTCGACAGCCGCGACGAGGCCGCCCGCGAGCGCCTCGACATCCTCAACGACGTCGAGGGCGTCTGGCGCTGCCGCACCACCTTCAACTGCACCGACGCCTGCCCGCGTGGCATCGAGGTGACGAAGGCGATCCAGGAGGTCAAGCGCGCCCTCCTGTTCACCCGCTAGGGATTCCCGACGCTCGGGAGCGCCGAAACTCGAAGGCCGCCCGCATCTTCGGATGCGGGCGGCCTTCGCTGTGAGAGGAAGTGCACGGGAACCGGCGCGGGCGGCTCGGACGTTGTCCCTGCGAAGGCACCAAGCCCGGCTCGCGCTGGGCGCGCACGTAGAGGATAGTCCTGTGATCTGCTTCTTCGACCCGGCTCACGGCCCGGCCACCAATCAGGTGATGTGGCAACCGCAGTGGGGTGTGGCCCGTACCGTCGAGGTCTGCCAATTCTGTGCGCAGCGCATCCAGACCACGCAGCCCCCGTTCTATCAGCCTGTGCAGCAGGGCTATCCGCCCCAGCCCGGCTATCCCCCGCAGCCCGGGTACCCGCCCGCCGGTTACCCCCAGCCGGGCTACGCTCCCCCGCCGCCGCGGCAGGGCCACAGCACCGGCGCGATGGTCGGCGCGGGCGCGGCCGGTCTGGTCGGCGGCATGCTGATCGGCGAGATGCTGGCCGACGACGAGAACCGCGATGAGGAACGCGCCTACGAACGCGGTTTCGAGGACGCCGGGCGCGGTGATTACGACAATGGCGGCGACGACGGATTCTTCTGAGCCACAACCTGAGTCGGGCATGCGTCAACCGTGCGCCCGCAGGTTAGGCTGGTGCCGTGCAGCACGACTCCGGTCGGTCGACCCCGGCGACGGGTTTCGGCATCGTCGCGATAGCGTCCTCCGCGGGGGGCATCACCGCGCTGGGTCGGCTGCTGGCCGATTTGAGGCCCTCGCTCCCGGTGCCGGTTCTCGTCGTTCAGCATCTGGACCCGCGGCATGAGACGGTCATCGCCGAGGTGCTGGCCCGCCGGGCGGGAACGCCGGTGCGGCTCGCGAAGGCGGGCGAGCGGGCCGAGCCCGGAGTCATTCTCGTCGCGCCGCCGAATTATCATCTCCTCGTCGGTCCGGACGGTGTCCTGACCTTGTCCAGCAGTGAACTCGTGCACTTCGTTCGTCCCTCGGCGGATCTGCTGTTCGAGTCGGTGGCCGGCGCCTACGGGCCACGCGCCATCGCCTGTGTGCTCACCGGTTCGGGCAGCGACGGTGCGATGGGGGTCAGCGCGGTCAAGGACCGGGGCGGCACGGTGATCGTGCAAGATCCGGATGAAGCGGACTTCCGGGGTATGCCGGACGCCGCCTTGCGCACCGGCGCTGTGGATTTCGTACTGCCATTGGAGGAGATCGCCGCGTTGATTCGCGGCCTGGTCGAAGTGAGGAATTCGTGACGGAGTTCGAGCAGACCGCGGCCGCGGAGGGCAAGCTGCCGGAGGTGGACGGCCCGCTCGAGGATCTGTTGATCTTCATCCGCGACGCGCGGGGGTTCGACTTCACCGGTTACAAGCGGTCCTCGCTGGCGCGCCGCATCCGTAAGCGGATGCAAGAGGTGCGGATCGTCGAATACCTCGACTACCGCGACTATCTGGAGAGCAACGCCGAGGAATTCCAGTACCTGTTCAACACCATCCTCATCAACGTCACGAGCTTCTTCCGCGATGTCGACGCCTGGCAGTACCTGCAGCGCGAGATCATTCCCGAACTCGTGTCCGGTTCGCCGGGCGGCGAGATCCGGATTTGGAGCGCGGGCTGCTCCAGCGGCGAGGAGGCGTATTCACTGGCGATCGCCTTCGCCGAGGTGCTCGGCATCGACGAATGCGCCAAGCGGGTCAAGATCTACGGCACCGATGTGGACGAGGAGGCCTTGCGGGACGCCCGCAGCGGTCTCTACACCGCGAAGGCGCTGGAGCCGCTGTCGAGCGAATTGCGCGGTCGCTATTTCGAGCCCAGCGGCGACAAGTTCGTCTTCCGATCGGATCTGCGGCGGCGGGTGATCTTCGGCCGCCACGACATCACCAGGGACGCCCCGATCTCGCGGCTGGATCTGCTGGTGTGCCGCAACGCGCTGATGTATTTCAATGTGGAGGCCCAGTCCCAGATTCTCGACCGCTTTCACTTCGCGTTGCGCGACAGCGGTTTCCTGTTCCTGGGCAAGGCGGAGATGCTGCTGTCGGACGGCGAACGGTTCGAGGTCACCAATATGCGGCAGCGGGTCTTCCGCCGCCGGGTCGGCGAATCCGCCGGCCACAACACCGTGCTGCCGCCACGCCTGGACACGGTCCTGGGCCAGGAGGTCCAGGGCTTCGTCAAGAAGCGACAACTGAGCGAACTAGCCTTGGAGACAGCACCGTTCGCGATGATCGGCGTCGACATCGACGGCAAGGTCACCGTGATCAACAACCAGATGCGCGGCCAGTTCGGCTTGAATCAGCACGACCTCGGCCGTCCACTGAGCGAGCTCGAATTATCTTACCGGCCGGTCGAATTGCGCTCGCCCATCGAGCAGGCGATCACCGAGCGCCGGGCGATCCGGCTCGCCTCGGTGGAGCGGCGGCTGGGCCCGGAGGAGAACCAGTTCTTCGATGTCATCGTCCAGCCGCTATGGAACCCGGACGGTGTCAACGTGGGCGTGGCCGTCAGTTTCGTCGACACCACGGTGTCCACCCGGCTCGCCCTCGAAGTGAAGGTGAAGCGCGAGGAGCTCGAGACCGCCTACGAGGAACTCCAGTCCACCAACGAGGAACTCGAAACCACCAACGAAGAACTGCAATCCAGCATCGAGGAACTCGAAACCACCAACGAAGAACTCCAGTCCACCAACGAGGAACTCGAAACCACCAACGAAGAACTGCAATCCGGCAACGAGGAACTCGAGACCATGAACGAGGAGCTGCGCATTCGCAGCACCGAACTCGATGAGGCTCGGACATTCCTGGAGGGGATCCTGTCCAGCATCGCGGCCGGCGTCGTGGTCCTGGACGGCGATCTGCGGGTGCGCAGCTGGAACCGGGGAGCCGAGGAGCTCTGGGGGCTACGGGCCGACGAGGTCTGCCAGCAGCACTTCCTGACCCTCGATTTCGGCCTGCCCACCGATCTGCTGCAGGACACCATCGCGGAGACCCTGCGCACCGGACGCCGCGCCGGGCCCATCGACGTCCCCGCCGTCAACCGGATCGGACGCTCGATCGTGTGCGCCGTGAGCTGTTCGCGGCTGGACGGCGCCCGCGACGGCGTCGTCCTGCTCATGGAGGAGACGACGCCGACACCCGCCGCCACGCAACGAAAGTGATTCGACCGGAGCTTTTCCCGGGGGCCGAGGCTACGCTGAGTGCGTGTCGCCGCTACCGGCCGAGGCCGCGGATATAGCCGAGGCCTTGAGACGCTACGACCTGGCACTAGAACGTGCCGGTAAGGCGGCCAGGACCGCCCTGATGTACGAGTCGCAGGCAACCCGGCCGCCCGAGTCGATGCAGCCCTTCCGGCTGCGCATGGCCGCCCTGCACCGGCGTTCCGAACAGCGCCAACGGGCCTGCGCGCGGTTGTACCGGCACTACGCGATCCGGCTGTTGCGCTGGCACACCGGTGGGGCTTCGACCCGGCGGCCGGTGTTCATGACGGTGGTGGCGGACCAGATACGCATGGAGAGCGCGGTCGTGATCCTGTTCGACGAACATCGCCACGAGCTGCTCGCCGCGGTCTCGGACGCGACCGCGCGCACGGTGCACGACACCGAGGCGGTGTTGGGCGACGGCCCGGCGCTGGACATCGCCGCCGGCACGGACGAGATCTTCGCCACCGACGCGGATTTGAGTCGGCAATGGCCCGAATTCGGCAGCGCAGTAAGCAATTTGGGCATCCGCACGGTGTTGGCCGTGCCGCTGCGCGTCGGATCGCGGCGTCTCGGCGCACTGTGCGGATACTCGCGCGAGTTCAGCTCCGGCGCGGACATTCTCGGCTGTGCTGCCGCGGTCGCCGACACCCTGACCACCACGGTGCTGCTCGGCGAGCAGGACGACAAAACCGGCGATTTCCCGCTGCGCGGAACGTTTTTCGATGATGCGGACTATCCGAACACCATCGATCAGGCGACCGGACTGGTCGCCGCGCAACACGGCCGCGATCTCGACGCGGCCCTGGCGCTGCTGCGGGCGCGTGCCTTCGCCGAGGGCGTCCCATTGACGCGCATCGCGGACCAGGTATTGCGGGACGGTCGTTTACGGTGACATCAGACCCTCGGCATCGGCCGCTGGAGCGCCTAGAGTGTTCCGTATGGCGGAATTGAACACCGCGGGCGGACAGCCTTTGCCGGTGTCCCCCGCACATCTTGGGGTCACCCAGCGACGCCGCGACGCCGAATCGGCCAGACGGCGCGCGGAAAGCGCGCGGTCGGGCGCGAATACCGTGCTCTCCCACGAACTCGCCCGGATGCACCAGTACCGCGTCGACGCCGAGATCTCCGACACCGAGAGATCGGTCCGTGGGCTGGTCGTGCGCGGCCGAACCAGCTATCCGCAGGTGTACGCGTTCGATCCATACTTCCTCGCCGGCGCGAGCCGCGCGACGCTGCTGCGGTCGATCGTCGGAACCGCCCTGTTGCATTCGGAGGCGGACAGGGCGATCGTGCAGCTGTTCGATCCGGTACTCGACGGCCTGTGGATCGCGGCACAGCACGGATTCCACCGCCCGCTGCTGGAGTTCTTCCGATGGGTCGGCACCCCGGACGGCACGAACGCCACACCCGCCGGGTACGTGTCAACGGTCGCGATACCCGATGTCGGGGCGAGTCTGTCGCTCAGTACCGCCGACCGCGACGTGATGCTGGCCGAGCGCGTTCGCGCCGTGCAAACCACTCCCATGATCAGCACGTCCGGTCGGCTCATGGGAGTTCTGTCGCTGTATTACCGGAACGCCGATCCGGTAATGGCCGGCGAATGGCCCCTGCTCGGCGCGCTCGCCGACGCCACCGCCGAGTACCTCCATTGGCACAGCGCCCGCGATCCCGAGGCCGATTTGTCCTACCCGCGTCCGGCGTAGTGACCGGTTCGAGCATCCTGACTGTCGAATGCATTGATTTCCAGCCGATTACGGGGCTTGGCACGCGCCGACGGTTCCACCGCACACCCCCGCGCCCGGGGGTAGAATTTCCTCACATCTCCGAGTCCCGAAGCGTGGCTCCGGATCGTCGCCTACCTTTGGACGTCTGAGATGTCCGGCCGCGCTGTGCTCGACTCCCGGGTGTTCGAACTACCCGGTGTTCGGCGGTCTCCGGCCACTCGACGCGCCATTGGTTGGCTGTCCTCTCGCACCATCGACGCTGGAGACATGCCATGCTGCTCGATAATCGCCACACCGGCGGGCACCTGCTGGCCGATCGCCTGCGCGCCTTCCGGGGCCCGGACATCGCATTGCTGGTCCTGTCACCCGGCGGCGTCGCCGTCGCCGAGGAAATAGCCGCGACGCTGCGGGCGCCACTCGACGTGCTGGTGGTAAACAAACCACGAGATATCTTAGGCCGCAACGGCTTAACGGACTCTACACTCGATGACATGGAGGGCGCGCGACCACCTCGGCCACAACATCGCCTCGAACGCCCCAACCGGCGATACACCGGAATCGACCTGCGGGGTCGCACGGTGGTGATCGTCGAGGACACCCTCGGGGGCGCGAATCTCACCGACGTGCGTGCCGCTACCCGCGCCGTCTGCGAGCGCGGCGCATTACGTGTGGTGGTGGCCGCGCCGGTCGCCGAGGGCCGGGCCGTCAGCACACTCACGAAGCTGGTGGACAAGGTGATCTGCCTCGAAATCACCGATGCCCCGGAGGATCTCGAGCAGTGGTATCGACACGACGAACCGCCCACCGAAGCCGATGTCCAGCGAGTTCTGGAACAACACCCGGGCACTGCCGATCCGAATAGTCGGAAGACAGAGCCCGGCGTCCGCACCGTGACGCTGCGTACCTTTCCATGGCCGACCTGCATCGTGGCCGGCCGGTCGCAGTGTGAGGCTTCATAGTCGGCGCACGAGCCGAGCGCCGCCCGATGCCAACCGACCGACACTCCCCAGAGGAAGGGACCTATTACCGTTTCGAGCGATATGGATGGCCCGCACAATTGACTGATATGCAGCGGGAAGCCGCCGACCAGACATCACCGGAACTCGCGATAGGTTTCTCCGAGCTCACCTCCCGCCTGCTGTCCATCCACGACATCGCGGAGTCGGCGAGCGTGCTCGCCGACGTCGTGTCCGGCATGCTGCCCGGGCAGCCCATGCTGGGAGTCCTGATCAGACAGCGTCGCGATCGGATCGCACTGGCGTCCAACGATCCCCGGGCGGCGTCGATCGAGGAGATCCAGTATCACGGCGGGCATGGACCGAGTCCGGAAGCCCTGGAGACCGGGCTGCCGGTGTCGGTTCCGGACGTCACCCTGGAACGTCGCTGGGAAGGCTTTTCCGCGCAGGTCGGCGCACACGATGTCCGGTCGATCCATTCACAGCCACTCGTCACCGAGGACGCGACGATCGGCGTGCTGACCCTGTACGCCCGGCGACCGTACGAATTCGGCCCCCACACCCATGACACCGTCGCCCTGACCGCGACGCACACGGCGGTATTGCTCTCGGCCGCCTTCGATTACGCGCGGCAGGCCGAAACGACCGAACAGCTGCTCAGTGCCCTGGCCAGCCGTTCGGTGATCGATCAGGCGCTGGGCATCGTCATGGGCCAGCGCCGTTGTGGACGCGATCAAGCCTTCGAACTGCTGCGGCAGAACTCACAGCGCCGCAACGTGAAACTGGCCACCGTCGCCGCCGAGATCATTCACACGATCACCGGAACAGCACCTGCCGCAACACATTTCGAAACAGACCGGGCACGACAATGACGGCGCGACATCGGTCACGGGCCGATGGTCTGATTCTGGAAGCGGGCCAGCGATTCCCAGGACCAGGTCAGACTGCCATTCGTCAGGGCGGCGACTATACCTTCCAGCCAACGTAATTCGGCTTCGCTGACCGCGCGCTGATATTCGTCCTCGAGCAGGGTGATGCGCGGGAGACCGAACTTCTGGGCCTGGGTCATGCCCTCGTCGATCTCGTTCAGCTTGGCGCGCACCGCGATTGCGCGCTTCTCCAGTTCCGTCCGCGCGTCGGCGGGCGCCAGCAGCATCAGAAACGACAGGGCCGCAGGGAATTCCGGGAATTCATTCCGGGGCGTGCTGACCATCTCGTTGATCCACGCGAGGCAGGCGGTCCGGCCCGCGTCGGTGATCTCGTAGACCGTGCGTTCCGGATACTGCTGGTCGCGGCCGGTCTCCCGGACGGCCACCAGCCCGGCCTCCTGCAGGCGGGCGATCGTCTTGTAGAGCTGCGCGCGCTGGCCGACGTTCACCACCTTGTCCTTGCCCCACTCCTTGATGCGGCGCTGGATGGCGTACGGGTGCATCGGTTCCAGGTGCAGGATGCCGAGCACCGCCATGGCCAGAGGCGAGCGCTTGAACGTGGCGGCCTGCGTCGATGCTGTCATGCCAGTCATCGTACTAGGTGCTCCAAAACTAGTTCAATCGCACTAGTTGCCAGATAACTAGTTTATGTGTCACTATTGAGGAGCAGGCGAACCCGACCCGCACCACACTCCGAAAGGACAGGGCGATGAGCACCATCAAGAGCACCGACACCGTCAAGATCCACACCGACCACGGCACCGAGAAGCACCTGGGCGACTGGACCCACGCCCGCTCCTTCGAGGTGAAGGCCCGCTACGGCAGCGTCGTCATCGACCTGCGCTCGCCCTGGATCGAGGGCGAGCAGGAGATCGTCGTGCACGCCAACCTCGACCACGCCATGGTCAAGCTGCTCGTCCCCGAGGACGCGGTCATCGACCAGTCCGAGCTGGAGTGGACCGGCCGCGGCCGGGTCAAGGACATGTCCCGCCCGCAGGACGCGAAGGGCCGCGTGATTCGGCTGACGGGCACCAGCGTCAAGAGCGAGTTCCGCGTTCACCGCGGCGGCATCGCCGTCCTGTCGGCCCTGTTCAGCCGTGAGTTCTTCGAGGACGCCAAGCAGGCCCGCAAGGAGGGCCGGACCCCCACCCTGGTCGATCCGGCCAACGCCCCGCGCTGAGTCGACTCGCGTCGGCGGCGGCTGCAAACGCCGCTGACCGTGGCGGAAGGCGAAACATCAAGGCCGCCCGCGGTATTCGATGCGGGCGGCCTCTCCCCCGTGGGCCTGGACCGGCTGGAGGGCGAGATTACCGGGGCGAGGCCGCCGGATCATCACCGAATCGGGTCCCGCTCCTCGTGGCCAGAGCGGCCCACACGATCTTGCCGCTCGGCCAGCGCGGCGCACAACCCCATGCCCGCGCCAGCCGGGCCACGATGTGCAGTCCGTAATGGCGGGTCCCGCCCGCGCCCGGTTCGCGCAGCAGGGCCTCGCGCGGATCGTCATCGCCGACCGCGACCGTGAACACGTGATCGCGCAGTTCGAGGCGCAACTGCATATCCGCGTCGATCGCGCTGTGCAGGAAGGAGTTCTCGACCAGCTCGGTGACAATGAGCAGCGCGTCGACCCGGACCTCCCGAACGTTCCACCGCTCGCAGGTCTCGTCGACGAAGCGCCGCGCCCGCTGGCCGCAGTTCGCCGTGCGCGCCAGATCGATCGCGACGCGACGGCGCGGCGGTGGCTCACCCAGCTCGTGCACCGCCTCCCACACGGTGGCGTGAATCGGGACGAACCGGCGAATGGCGCTGTGCCGCAGCCATCGTCGTCGCGACTCGCAGTGCGAGACGAGCACGATGGGTACACCCGGCCACTCCCCCACCCGCATCCGGGCGCTGCTGAACGCGGCGTAGAGGGTCTCGGTGACCACCCGCAGATCATCGAGGACCACGATCACAGCGCGTGGCTCGTCGACCGCGAACTTGACCAGGCCGTCGGCGATCTCCCGATAGGTGGCCGAGGTCAGTTCACCGTGCGGATACACCACCGAGCAGCCTCGCCGCTCGGTCACGCTCCACCGTATCCGCGTATCTCCCAACACTCCTCGACCACTCACAGACAGTCATGCACGGTCCACTGGTACCGCCCGGTCGGGCCCCAACAGCGTGCCCACGCCCGGCACCCGCGGTGGCGTACCGTCGACGGCTCGATTTCTCCCGCCATCGTCGCGCTCGCGGTGATTCGCGGGATCACGTTAGCCGGATACCCGGTTCGACGCGTTGGAATCAAGCCTTCGCGCAGCGGCGAGGAATTTGAATCATGAATCACCGCAATGTATTTCGCGGTGTCTGAGGTAAGAGCACGGGCAACGACACGGGCAGCTCCCCCGGCTAGCTAGACAATTTGACTAGCTGGAAGCTTCTTTGTTGTCTAGATCACATAGCAGTGCTTGCATCGACGTATGTTCACCGAAGCTCAGCTGTACTCGCCCGTGACCACCGGCGTCGACGGCAATGTGACCGTGCACCTGAGCGATGAGCATCCGGGGGTGCACGATCCCGAGTACCGGGCCCGTCGCAATGCCATCGCCGCTCTCGCACTGGACTACCGGCCGGGGGCGCCGGTGCCGCACGTCGAGTACACCGACGAGGAGCAGGAGGTGTGGCGCATCGTCTCCGTCGAACTGGCGCGCAAGCGGGAGCGCTACGCCTGCACGGAGGTGATCGAGGCGGCGCAGCGGTTGGCACTGCCCGCCGACCATATTCCGCAGCTCGACGAGGTCGCGACGAAGCTGGTGCCGCTCACCGGATTCCGCTATGTCCCGGCCGCCGGACTGGTGCCGCTGCGGGAGTTCTTCGGCTCCTTCGCCGATCGCACCTTCCACTCCACCCAGTACATTCGCCATCACTCCGCGCCGCTGTACACCCCCGAGCCGGACGCGATTCACGAAATCCTCGGCCATGCCAATCAATTGGCCAGCCCGCGCTTCGCGGCGCTCTACGAGACGGTGGGCGCGGCGGTCAAGCGGATCGAAACCGAACGGGCGCTGAAGTTCCTGGCCGACGTGTTCTGGTTCTCCATGGAGTTCGGGGTCCTGCGCGAGCACGGCGAAGTCCGTTGCTACGGCGCGGGATTGCTGTCCTCCTACGGGGAGATCGAGGAGTTCCGGGACGCCGATCTGCGGCCGCTGGACATTCACGCCATGGGGACCATCGACTACGACATCACGCACTATCAGCCGGTGCTGTACTGCGCCGAATCCGTGAGCGAGATCGAGGATGTGGTCGGCGGGTTCTTCGACACCATGACCGATGAGACGGTGGAACGACTCGTGAGCGTGAAGCCGGTCTAGAGGGGCATACCCGCCTCGAGGAAATCGAGCACCCGGATGATCTGTTCCGGGCCGAAGTTCTCGTGGTCGATGAAGCTCAGCATTGCCCCGCTCAGCGCGCCGGCGAAAATGCGCACTTCGAAATCGTCGGGGGAACGGCCGGTCCGGCGCGCGACCAGCTCCGCGATCATGTCGTTGCTGCGTTCCAGTTCCCGCCCGATCGCGCCGCGCAATTCCGGCACCTTCGACAGCAACTCGACCCGCTGCCGCTCGAATTCCCGATCCTCCGGGCTGAGGGCGTCGAAAGATTCCAGCGTGGCCTTCTTGAAGGCCGCCAGCACCGACAGTTCCGCCGGCTGGGATTCGAACGAGGCGATCATGACCGGGTCCAGATCGTCGGCCATCGCCACCTGCTCCTTGGACGGGAAGTAGCGGAAGAACGTGCTGGGCGAGATGTCGGCCGCCGCGGCGATCTGCTCCACAGTGGTCTCGGTATAGCCCTGCTCCCGGAACAACCGGAACGCCTCCACCCGGATGGCGCGGCGGGTGCGTTCCTTCTTGCGTTCCCGCAGACCGGCCCCGGCCTTGGTTTTCACCGGGGCCGGGGGCGTCGCGGAGGCGATATCAGCCGACATGGACCGATTGTCCCGCATCGAGATCGGCGGCACCGGCAGGAGCCTGGCCGCGGGTCAGCACGGCCGCCATCACCATCGCCACCACGCAGATCCCGGCGCACACCCACAGCATGGCGTCCATGCCGTCGGTGAACGCGGTCTGCACGTGGGCGAGCATGGCCGGATCGCCGAGCTTGCGCGCCACGCCGACACCGGCGTTCACGCCGTCGGAGACCGGCGGCCGGTTCAGCTCACCGAGGCTCGAGCGGTACTGCGTCGAGAGCACGGTGCCGAGCACCGCGACGCCGATGGTGCCCGACGCCTGCCGAAGTGCCTGCAGCAGTGCCGATCCGGAGCCCGCGCGCTCGGCGGTGAGATCCCCCATGGCCAGCGCCATCGAGGCGGGCATCACGAAGCCCATGCCGATGCCGAGCAGCACCAGCGAGGTCGCCACGAAGCCGTAACCGGTGTGCACGGTGATCATCGCGCCCATGCCGACGCCGAGGGCCAGCAGTGCGAATCCGGTGGTGAGCACCACCCGCAGCCCGGCCTTGGGTTGCAACTTGTCCACCACGCGGGAGCCGAGGGCGAGTCCGCCGATCAGCGGGAGCAACCGCAGGCCGCTACCGAGCGTGTCGGCCCCGAGCACGGCCTGGAAGTACTGCGGCAGGGTGAAGAACATGCCGAACATCGCGAAGTTGACCAGCACCAGATAGACAGTGCCCCAGCGGAATCCGGCCGCGCCGAAGAGTCCGACATCGATCAGCGGGTGCGCGGTGCGGCGCTGCCACAGCAGGAACGCCCCGAGCGCCAGCACACCGGCGACAATGGCCGCCCAGGCGGGACCGTTGCCCCAGCCCTCCTGGCCGCAGCGAATGAAACCGTAAGTGAGGCCGAGCATTCCGGCCGCGGAGAGCAGCACGCCCGGGACGTCGATGCGGAAGGCGTTCTCGCTGCGCGATTCCGGCACGAGCAGCGCGACCGCGGTGGCTCCGATCACGACCAGCGGCACGTTCAGCAGGAAGGCCGAGCCCCACCAGAAGTGCTGCAGCAGCCAGCCGCCCACGATCGGGCCGAGCGGGAGACCGATGGCGGTGGAGGTGATCCAGATATTGAGCGCGCGCTGGCGGTCCCGCTCCTGCGGGAACAGCGCGGGCAGCACCGACATGGACAGCGGGATCATGGCCGCCGCCGCGGCCCCGAGCACCACGCGGGCGGCGATGAGCTCACCGGAACCGGTGGAGAACGCGCAGGCCACGGCCGCGAGGCCGAACACCAGCAGGGCGGCGAGCAGCAGCTTCTTGCGCCCGTACCGGTCGCCGAGGGCACCCGCCGGGAGCATGAACGCGGCCAGGGCCAGGGTGTAGGCGCTGCTGAACCACTGCAGCGCGGAGGTATCGGCGTGCAGGTCGACCGCCAGGGTGGGCAGGGCGACGGTGAGCACGGTGACGTCGAGACCGATGGTCAGCATGGCGATCGCCAGGGCTCCCAGCGCCAGCCAGCGGCGCACTCCCTCAGCTTTCATGACAGGTCCAATCATTTGAGAGTTTCTCGATAATGAGAGATTCTCTCATTTTGGAGATGCTGTCAATTCTTGTCGTGTCATGGGCCGGAACGGCTCGCCGCGACGGGAGGTGTCGGGGCTGTTACCGTCATCCGGTCCGTTTTGAGATCTGCGACCCCCCAACGGGTCTGGACACGTGAGGCACGAAATGACCGACCAAGCAACCGAATCCGTCGAGACCCCCTTGCATCTGCAGGGTCGTGACGCCGTCATCGCCGCGGCCGCGCCGGAGGACTGGCGCGAGGGCGCGCCCGATTACCACCTGAGCAAGGAGGTCATTCCGGTCGAGCGCACCACCCAGCACGCGCCGGATTCCTTGGAGCACATCGTCGAAGAGCTCGTGAAGGTCTTCGAGATGGAGGTCTCGCACAAGAAGGATCCGGCCAAGTGGGTGTCGCTGGTGGCCGAGCACTACCGCGGCCGCGTCAACGGCGGCCAGTGGCAGGACGCCGAGGAGTTCGCGCGCATCGGGTCCTACAACATCCTGATCGGCGAGAACCCCTTCTACGACGTGCGGGGTGAGGACTTCGAGTCCTCGCACAAGATCTTCCACACCGCCTTCCCCGGCGGCTTCTTCTGGGAGGTCCTCGAGGTGCTCTCCGGCCCGCCGACCGTCGCCTTCAAGTGGCGGCACTGGGGTCGCTACGAGGGCGAGTACAAGGGCCACCAGCCCACCGGCGAGCTCATCGAGATGACCGGCATCACCATCGCCAAGGTCTCCGAGGACCTGCGCATCCTCGAGCTCGAGCACTTCTACGACAACAACAAGCTGCTCGGCCCGCTGGCCCACGGCTGCCCGGTGAACCACACCGCGAACTAGCCTCCGCGCCAACCGGTCCGGTCGGCGATAAAGTCGGGCTCGATGATCATCCGCAGGCATCCGCATCGAGCAGCGGGCGCGGCCACCGGCCGCGCCATCCGTCGTACCGCCGCCACCTCGGTGGCCGGGCTGGCCGCGTTCTCCGTGGTGGCCTTCGGACCCCTCCCCGGTGTCTCGGAGGCCCAACCCTCCACCACGACAACGCCGTTCACCACACCCAATACCGACGACTGTCCGAACAAGACGGCCCCGCCGCCGCCCATCGACACCTCCGAGGTGCCCGAGCCCGGCCGGACGGCCCCGGCCGCCCTGCCGATTCCCAGCCCGCCGATCGGCGGCAAGCAACTGGGCGGGTGCGGGGTGATCCTGCCGTCGGGGGCCGGGCCGGTGCCCGAGGGCATCTCGGCGACGGCGTGGGAGGTGGCCGACCTCGATACCGGCAAGGTGATCGCGGCCAAGGACCCGCACGGGCGGTACCGACCGGCCTCCACCATCAAGGTGCTGCTGGCCTCGGTGGCGATTCCGGCGCTGGACGTGAACAAGACCGTGATCGGCACCCAGGACGACGCCAATGCCGACGGCACCCGGGTCGGCATCGGGCCGGGCGGAACGTACACCAACAAGCAGCTGTTCCAGGCCCTGATCATGGCGTCGGGAAACGATGCCGCGCATGCCATCTCGACCCAGCTGGGCGGCGACGAGGCCACGGTCGCCAAGATGAACGCGCTGGCGAAGCAGTTGCAGGCGTTGGACACCCGCGCCGCCACGCCATCCGGGCTGGACGGGCCGGGAATGAGCACCTCGGCCTACGATCTGGCGCTGCTGTTCCGGCACGCCATGACGCTGCCGCTGTTCGCCGAGCTGGTCCATACCGAACAGGTCGATTTCCCGGGCTTCCCGGCGAATCCGAAGGACCCGGACGACAAGGATCACCCGGGCTTCCCGATCGCCAATGACAATCACCTGCTCTACGAGTACGACGGCGCGATCGGCGGCAAGACCGGCTACACCGACGACGCCCGCCAGACCTTCGTGGCGGCCGCGCAACGCAATGGCCATCGCCTGGTGGTGACGCTGCTGAAGGCCGATGTGCGGCCCTTCCGGCCGTGGGAGCAGGCGGCCAAGCTGCTCGACTACGCCTTCGCCCTGCCCGGCGGTGCGAGCATCGGGAGCATGCCGGACGAGGCCGCGAAGACGCCGAATTCGTCTGTGGCGCTGGCCAGTCCGCCCGCCCACACCGACGCCGAACCCGCGGCCGAACCGGAGTCCGGCTCGAACAATCACGAGCTGCGGATCGCGCTCATGGTCGGCGGCACCATCCTGGTGGTGGTGCTGCTGTTGGCCGCGCGGCGGGTGAGCCGCCGGCGCTGAGCCGTCAGCGGCGACGCCGCATCGAAAGCAGTGTCGCCGCAAGGGCGCCCGCGCCGAACAGGGCCGCGCCCGTTCCGGCCGAGAGCTCGGCGACCGTCGCGCGCGGCCGGATGACGGCCGGACCGGGCGGCGGAATGTCCACGGGCACTTCGTTCTCCGCGGCGGTGGCGGCCCAGGCGGTGGCGAACAGGATGATCCGCGCGGTGAAGTAGCTGAACACCATGAGGCCGATGATGGGGCCGAACACCACCCCGGCCGGGCCGGTGATCACCGACTTCAACAGGATCGACGCCAGCTGCTTGAACACCTCGAAGACGATGGCCGCGATGAGCGCCGCCTTGGCCGCGCTGCGGAAGGTGACGGGATGTCGCGGCATCCGCGCGATGATCCACACGAAGACCGCCCAGTTGGCGAGAATGGCCAGTACCAGCGAGGCGATCGAGAGCAGCACCTCGACCCAACCCTGATGAATGCGCAGGTGGCTCAGCAGTTTGTTGAGCAGGCCGCTCGACGCGAGCACGGACAGGCCGATCGAGATGTTGAAGGCCACGAACAGCCCGATCAGCGCCAGCAGGTCGGAAGCCTTGGTGGCGAACCAGTTTCGCTGCTGCTCGGGCTGCTCCCACTGTTCGGTGAGCGCGGCCCGCAGGTTGGCGATCCAGCCCAGCCCGGCGTAGGCACCGGTCACCAGACCGATGGTGCCCACGCCCGCCCGGGAGTTCACGGCCTGGTGGATCAGATCGTTGATGGAGTCGCCCGCCGAACCCGGAATGTTCTCCACGATCTTGTGCTGAATATCGGTGAGCAGCTGCGGGTTTCGCGACAACACGAAGCCCGCCACCGCGAAACCCACCATCAGCAGCGGGAACAGCGCCAGCACCGTGAAGTACGTGATGCCCGCGGCGTAGTAGTCACCGCGTTGGCGCTGATAGCGTCCGCCCGCCCGCACCACATGGTCCAGCCAGGGGCGGCGCTGGATCTGCCGTTCGATCCACGCCTTCACGCTCCCGACGATCTGCCCGAACACCGCCACCTCCGCACGCCCGTCGCGCGAGGCCGGTTCAGCGGGCCAGGAAGCCCACCCGGTCGTACACCTGCGCGAGAGTCTTCCCGGCGACCTCCCGCGCCCGCTCCGCGCCGGAAGCGAGGACGCGGTCGAGTTCGCCCTGGTCAGACATGTATTCTTGCACCTTCGCGCGCAGCGGGGTGACAAACTCGACCAGCGCGTCGGCGGTGTCGGACTTCAAATCGCCGTAGCCCTTGCCCGCGTAGTCCTGTTCCAGGGTGACCACCGGGGTGTCGGTGAGCGCGCTCAGGATGACCAGCAGGTTGCTCACGCCCGGCTTGGTCTGCGGGTCGTAGCGGATCTCGCGCTCGGTGTCGGTGACCGCGGAGCGGATCTTCTTGGCCGAGACCTTGGGATCGTCGAGCAGATTGAGCAGGCCCGCGTCGCTGGTGGCCGACTTGCTCATCTTCGAGGTGGGATCCTGCAGATCGTAGATCTTGGCGGTGCCGGTGACGATGTGCGGCTCGGGCACCACGAAGGTCTTCTTGTAGCGAGTGTTGAAGCGCTGCGCCAGGTTTCGGGTCAGCTCCAGGTGCTGGCGCTGATCCTCGCCGACCGGCACCAGCTGGGCGCGGTAGAGCAGGATGTCGGCGGCCATGAGCACCGGGTAGGTGAACAGGCCCACGGTCGCGTTGTCCGCGCCCTGCTTCACCGACTTGTCCTTGAACTGGGTCATGCGGCCGGCCTCGCCGAAACCGGTGATGCAGTTCAGCACCCACGCCAGCTCGGCGTGCTCGGGCACCTGCGACTGCACGAACAGCGTCGAGCGTTTGGGGTCCAGGCCGAGGGCCAGCAGCTGCGCGGCCGACACCTTGGTCCGGCGGCGCAGCTCCTTGGGATCCTGCGGCACCGTGATGGCGTGCAGGTCCGGGATGAAGTAGAAGGCGTCGTAGTCGTCCTGCAGGCGCACCCAATACTGCAGCGCGCCAAGGTAGTTGCCGAGGTGGAAGGAATCGCTGGTGGGCTGGATTCCGGACAGTACCCGCTGCTTACGCTCAGCGGAGGCTTCAGGACTCGACATGCCTCCGATCTTCCCATGTCGGCTAGGCCGTATTTCTGGCCACCCAGTTGCGCGGATCGACCCCCGGCATGCTGGTGCGACCCGAGCCGACCAGGCGCTGTTCGCGTCGGGTGGCCAGCTTGTAGAGGGGGTAGCTGGGGCCGGTCATGGGCGTGGTGAGGGGATTGCCGACCAGCGGCGGGGAGAGGTGCGCGGTGCGGACGGCGCGGGCCAGGGTGCGGAAGGCGGCCTCCTCGCGCAGGCCCCAGCGCAGCTCGTACATGTCGCGAATGCGCTTGGGGAGGCTGCCCTGGACCAGCAGGGCGAACCCGGTCATGGCCTGCTGCATGGGCATCGGCAGCGGGTGGGCGACGCGCTGGCCCATGAGATACGAGCCGACCAGTTTGGCTTCGTCGGTGAGGAAGGGCTCGTCGGAGGCCAGGTAGCCGTCGAAGTAGTCCCGGAATTCGCGGTAGGTGTAGGGCGCGGCGGTGCGCGGCATGCCGAAGAGCTCACCCCAGCGCACGTAGTCCTGGTACAGGCCCTCGCGTTCGGTCGGGGTGAGGCGGCGGACCAGCAGATCGTGCATGACCTCGGCGGAGTCGAAGGTGAAGGCCATGGTCATGAACATCAGGTGCGGGTCGTGCGCCGAGTAGTGGGTGCCCGCCGGATTGGCCGCGCCCGCGTCCTCGGGCAGCGCGCCCTCGACCGGGGCGTGGCGCTTGCGGGTGAAAGCCCGTGCGCGGTCGGCCTCTTCGCGGGTGCCCAGCGAGACGGCCTCGAACAGGCGGCCGGTGAGGGCGAGGCGGGTGTACGGCGTGGTCCGGTGCTGGGTGTTCTCGGCGGTGCCGACATAGAGCAGCGGATGCACCGCGCCGATCACCAGGGCCCGCTGGCCGTAGGTGAGTCCGACCGCACGCTTGCGCATGACCCGCCGGATCATCGAATCGTCGGAGAAATAGCCGCTCTGGGCCGCACGTGCAGGCATCGTTGCCTCCTGGGTGTGTGACGCGAACCACCGCATCTGGAAACAGAGTCCCCCAGATTCCAATTTCTGGCAAGACCTTCTGCCAGAATCGCCGCCGTGCCAGAATCGGTTCGTGACCGGCCAACGGACCTACGGGGGCATCTCCGCCGACGAGCGCCGCACCCAGCGCCGCACCGCCCTGCTCGACGCCGCCCTCGACATCCTCGGCACCCAGGGCATGGACAAACTCACGGTCTCCGCGCTGTGCACGGGCGCGGGCCTCAACGAGCGGTACTACTACGAGAACTTCGACGGCCGCGACGCCGTGCTGTCCGCCCTCTTCGACGCCATTGCCGAGGAACTGGCCGCCGCCCTGCTCGCGGCCCTGCACACCGCCCCCGACGATCCGCGCGCCAAGGCGCACGCCGCCATCAGCGCGGGCATCGGCGTCCTCACCGACGACCCCCGCAAGGCCCGCGCCACCCTCGTCCTGAGCTCGGCCACCCCCGAACTGCGCACCCGCACCACCCACACCATCAAGGCCTTCGCGAATCTCGTCGCCGCCGAGGGCATCGACTTCTACGGCCTCACCGAGGGCGACCCCAAACCCGTGATCGGCTTCCGCGCAACCTATCTCGTCGGCGGCCTGGTCCACACCCTCACCGCCTGGCTCCAGGGCGACCTCCCCATGACCCGCGACGACCTCATCGACGCCACCACCGACGTCTTCGTCCTCCTGGGTGAGGATCTGGCGCGCGAGATCCGGCGCTGAGCCGGGCCCGGATACGCGGCCGCCCGGCCTTCTCGGAGCGAAAGGGCCGGGCGGGCTGGGGAATCGGGATCAGCTGGCGGCGCCGGTCTTCGGGTCCAGGGGCAGCGCGGGCTGGGGGGCGGCCTTGAAGTCGAACATGGCGTCGAGGGTGCCCGCCTTCTCGTCGAAGGAGTCGTCGCCGATGCGGCCGGTCTTCCAGTTGTCCTCGATGAACTTCAGCACCGAGGCCTGGTCGGTGACGCCGTGGTCGACGAAGTTGGCCTTGGCGTACGGCGAGATCACGAGCAGCGGCACCCGCTGGCCGTAGCCGCAACGACCCTGGTACTTGGCCGGATTCGCCTTGGCGTCACCGCACGTGCCGGGGCTGGTGTAGCCGTCCTGCTCCGAGGCGGAGTTCATGACCAGCTTCGGGGCCGCGTGGTCGTACCAGCCGTCGGAGTCGTCGTAGGCGATGACGACCGCGGTGTCCTTCCACTCCGGCAGCTTCTGCAGGTGGTTGATGGTCTCGACCAGGAACTGCTGCTCGTCCAGCGGATCGGAGTAGGCGGCGTGGCCGTCCTGGTAACCGGGAGCCTTGAGGTAGCTGACGGCGGGCATGTTGCCCTTGTCGGCGGCGGCCCAGAAGTCGGTCAGGTCGTACTGGTGGTTGGCCTGATCGGTCTGGCCGATCTTGTCGACCGAGGTCGGCGGCAGGTGGTGCGGGTTGGCCGTCGACGGGTAGTACTGGAACGGCTCGTGGTGGGGGATGTAGTCGCCCTTGGTGTCCCAGCCCTTGGGGCTGCCGTCCTTGGCGCCGGTACCGCCCAGGGCCACACCGACATTGTGGGTGGCGCCGCAGACGGCCTTGCCGTCCTTGGTCTCGGTGGGCTTGAAGCCGCCCTGGAAGAAGCCCCAGGTGACGTTCTTCTTGTTGAGCAGGTCACCGATATTGGTGCCGGTCATCTGCACGGTGTCGCGCGAGGAGCAGTCGTCGCCGTAGGGCTGCGGGTCACCGACCACGGTGCCCTGGCCGTTCCCGGCGTTCGGCAGCACGGTGTCCTCGGGGAAGGGCTGGCCGGGCTTCGGCGGCTCCATCTTGGTGACGCCGTGGGTCTGGCCCGCGACCAGGTTCAGCGCGCCCACGGTGGACGGGCCGAAGGTGGTGGTCCAGGAGTTGTCGCTCATGGCGTAGTGCTGCGCGTAATTCCACAGCGCCGTCACCGAATTGCCGTCGTAGTAGTCCATGACCAGGCCCTGCGGACCGTAGGTCGGCTGCTTGCAGGACTTGCCCTCGGACACATTGGTGTGCTCGACGAACTGGTCCAGCTTGCCGCCGTTCATGGCGAGCTGCTCGTCGCGGTACTCGTGGTCCTGGTCGCAGGTGATCTGCTGATCCGGGCCGCCGAGGCGCACGGGCTGGGCCTTGTTGGGGTTCTTGGTGAGCAGGTCCGGCGTGAGGCCGTCCACCTTCGGCGTGTTCGGCAGCGCGGTGAACTTGGTGCCGTCGGTGTTGGCCGCGTTCGGGTAGGTGCCGAAGTAGTGGTCGAAGGAGATGTTCTCCTGGAAGATCACCACGACGTGCTTGATCGGGGTCGCGGTGTCGGTGTCCGCACCGGCGGCCTTGTCCGAGGACGACGAACACGAGGTTGCGCTCAGCGCGACCAGCGCGGCGAACGCGGCGGCAGCGCGGCTTCGTTTACCGAAGCGGCGGCGGGCCGAGGCGGGCATGAAATCCTCCAAGGGTCGATCCGGATCGCGTCAGGCCGCGATCACCTAGCGAGACCATTGCAGCGTCTATGACCTGTTTGTTCGACCGCAGGTTAACTGTGAGAGAAACTCCGGTGAATCACATCTTCGGGGATTCGGGATCCAAAGTCAGGGATACGACCGGCAATCCGGGTGGCGTGGCGTCCTGCAGCACCACCCGGAAGGGAATGCCGCGCTTGGCCCACGAGGCCGCGGCGTCGGTCACGGCCTCGGCGAACCAGGCCCGTTCGGCGGGCTGCCGATCCAGCATGAGCGCGGCGTTGCGCACCACCGCGACGTATCCCATTGCGTCGCCGACGAATTCGTCGAGGTCGCGCAGGCACTCGTCGAAGGCGTCCTTGTTCTCCCCGAAGTAGTAGGGGAATTGGAAGGCCGCGGCGAATTCGTCGAAGACACCCGCGACCGTCCGCATCTTGCGACCGCGCAGCTCCCGGGACAGGTAGCCGTCGGGGATTCGGAAACGGACGCCGGAGAATTCGGCCGCGCCGATCGGCAGCACACCGAGCACCGGGACCGGAGCCGTGCGCGCGGAGGTCTCGGCGGGCAGGGACAGGAACCGCGACAGCGGCATCGGCTCGGACATCTCGGCCATCGGCTCGGTCATCTCAGCGCATCCTCGTGAAGGTTTTGTAGTGGTCGCCGGTGTAATAGGCCGAACCGTCGCTGCCGGTGATGATGCGCTCGGCATCGCGGGTTTGGCCGCGCTGCTTGGGGTTCACGTCCCATTCCTGATACGTGATGGCCTTGCCCGAGGAATCCTTGCGCGGCAGCTGGCCGCTGCGGTTCTCCCACGGATCGCCGCCGTGCGTGCCGGGGGCGTTGGCGGAGTCCGGCCAGCGCCCGGCGTCGATCTCGACCAGCGTGGCGTAGGCACGGTCGGGGACTCCGGGAACCTTGGAG
The DNA here is from genome assembly GCF_035818515.1 of Nocardia sp. CDC153. Classification (NCBI taxonomy): domain Bacteria; kingdom Bacillati; phylum Actinomycetota; class Actinomycetes; order Mycobacteriales; family Nocardiaceae; genus Nocardia; species Nocardia sp. CDC153. Next base: position 175,102 of record NZ_JAYKYU010000003.1, read on the forward strand.
ACCGGCGCGGACTGATTCGCGGTGCCGGGTGTGGCACCGCCGGGTTTCGCGGTCGCCTTGACCGTCGAGGTCGCAACGGCCTTGGCGCCGTTGCTGTCTCGATGGTCGTTGACCCGGGTGGCCACCACCGCGATGAGCAGCACCAGCACCGCCGCGCCCAGCGTGAGCCAGGCGCGCGTCTTCTTGGAGACGGTCATCGGTACTGCACCGTCACCGGCGCGTGGTCGGACCAGCGTTCGGCGTAGGTGGCGGCCTTCTCCACGACGGCCTGCTTGGCGCGGGTGGCGATATCGCCGCGGGCCAACTGGTAATCGATGCGCCAACCGGCATCGTTGTCGAAGGCGCGGCCGCGGTAGGAGTGCCAGCTGTAGGGGCCGGGCACGCCCGGATGCAGATCGCGCACCACGTCCCGGTATCCGGCGGCCAGCATGGACGAGACCCAGGCACGCTCCTGCGGCAGGAAGCCCGCGTTCTTGACGTTGCCCTTCCAGTTCTTGATGTCGAGTTCGGTGTGCGCGACATTCCAGTCGCCCATGATCACGAACTCGCCCGGATGCGCGAGCATGCGCGCGCCGATGGCGTCGAGGAAGCGGTACTTCTCGTCCTGCATCGGGGTGTCGGCCTCGCCGGTGTGGACGTAGACGCTGGCAATGGTGAGGTCGTCGAAATCGGCCTCGATGTAGCGGCCCAGGGTGGCGAATTCCTCGACGGGAGTCCAGGTTCCGTCGGCGAGCAGGCCGACGCCGACGCGCACGGCGTCGGGCTCCTTGCGGGACAGGATGGCCACGCCCGCCCGGCCCTTGAGGCCCGGCTCGGCATGGCTGAGGAACCATCCGGCGTCCAGTGCGGGCGCTAGCGCGCTACGCGTTTGCTCATCGGTCGCCCGCGTCTCCTGCAGGCAGACGACATCGGCCTCGGTCGCGGCCAGCCATGCGAGCAGTCCCTTGCCCGCCGCGGCCCGCACCCCATTGACGTTGCACGTACTGATGATTTTCGCCACTTCACGACCGTACAATGCGGCTTACCGACTCTCTTCACGGACATCGAGGTCCAGGAAGGGGTGACGACGATGACGTCAGGCACCACCCGGCCCACCGCCCCGCCCGCGCCCATCCGCGCGCTCCACACCGGTTCCGGTGAACCACTGCTCCTGCTGCACGGATTCATGATGTCCCCGCATTGCTGGGAGCAGGTCGCGCAGCGCATGTCCGGCCATTGCGAAGTGTTCGCCCCGGCCTTCGCCGGGCATTGGGGCGGACCCGATTTCGACGGCTGGTATCTGGATGTCAGTGCCCTTGCCGATCGGGTGGAGAACCAGCTCGACGAGATGGGCTGGCGCACCTGCCATATCGCGGGCAATTCGCTCGGCGGTTGGGTCGGCTTCGAGCTGGCCCGGCGCGGGCGGGCCCGCACGCTCACCGCTATCGCCCCGGCAGGCGGCTGGCAAACCCCGTCCACGCTGCAGATTCGGGTGGGATTGAAGTTCGCGTCGCTGGTCCCGCTGGTGGAGATCGGCAAACATCTGCCCGACTACATCGCCTACAGCGGTCTGGTCCGGCAGGCCGTCGCCCTGCTGCTCACCAAGAACGCCTCGGCGGCCTCGCGCGCGGGCATCGAGGCGGCCATCACCTCGGCCATGCGCTGCACGGCCATGCTGCCAATGCTGGTGAGCGGCCTGCGTTTCCCGGCCCTGGAGAACCTCTCCACCCTGAAAACCCCGGTCCGCCTGCTCATGTGCGAGCACGACCGCATTATCCCCAACCGCGCCTACGCCCGCCGCTTCCTGGAAGAACTCCCCGAATCGGCGGACCGCATCCTGGTCCACAACGTCGGCCACGTGCCGATGCTCGAGGCCCCGGACCGCATAGCGACCCTCATCGCCGAACACGTCTACGCGTCGCGCACCCGCCTGCGCGCGGTCTGACGCCCGTCAGTCGAGCCGGGGCGGAGGCGTCGGAGCGCCCGCGGGGACCGGAATCTTGGGGAATTCCATGGCATTCGGGCGTGCCACCGCCGCGGTGACGGCTTCGGTGCGGGTGCTGCCGAGGGCGCGGTCGCGGGCCGCGCCCGGATCCCAGCCGGTGGCAACGACTTTGGTCTGCACCAGGATGGCGCCGAGCAGGATCACCAGGCCGATGGCGAGGGCCGCGGCCACCGCGCCCCAGCCGCCGAGTTTGGCGGCGGTGCCGATGGCGGTGCCGAACCAGCCGAAGTCCGCGTCGCCGAAGGTGGTGTTCTCCTCGCCGAAGGGGCCGAGGACCTGGAGCAGGATGGCGGGCAGGAAGGTGATGAGGCAGCCGTTGACGAACGCGCCGCAGACCGCGCCCCGGCGCCCGCCCGTCGCATTGCCGTAGACGCCCGCCGCGCCGCCGGTGAAGAAGTGCGGCACCAGACCGGGCAGCACCAGCGCCCAACCGAAGAGCGGATTGCAGATCCAGCTGAGCAGGCCCAGGCTGACCAGGCCGCCGACGAAGCTGCTGAGGAAGCCGAGCAGCACGGCGTTCTGAGCGTAGGGGAACACGATCGGGGCGTCCAACGCCGGAATCGCGCCGGGCACAACCTTTTCCGCGATGCCCTGGAAGGCGGGGACCAGCTCGCCCAGGATGGTGCGGACACCGAAAAGAATGACGGCCACCGCGATACCGAAGTAGAGGCCCTGCTGCACTGCCTGCATCAGATAGTTGCCGACATTCGTCGCACCGTTCTCGAAGGCCTGGAACGCCTCGTCCTGCCCGGCCCGCGCCAGATAGGCCACCGCCAGCACCAGATACAGCAGCACCATCGACAGGGCGGTCGCCACCATCGAATCCCGCAGGAAGCGCAGCCCTTCCGGCAGATCCATCTCCTCGGTGCTGCGGCTGTGCTTGCCGACCAGCTGTCCGGTCGCGCCCGCCGCGATATAGCCCGCGGTGCCGAAATGCCCGATGGCCACCTCGTCGCCGCCGGTGACCCGCCGCGTCCAGGCCTGCGACAGCGCCGGGAACGACACCATGACGATGCCGAGCAGAATGCCGCCCGCCACCACCACCGTCGGCGTGGACAGGCCCGCCACCGCCAACACCATGGTGAGCAGGGTGGCCATGAACAGCATGTGGTGACCGGTCAGAAAGACGTAGCGCAGCGGCGTGAATCTGGCCAGCGCCAGGCTGATTCCGAAGCCGAGGATCATCAGCCAGGTCACCCGCGCACCGTATTCGTGCTGCGCGATGGCCACGATGGCCTCGTTGGTGGGTATCACGCCGTGCGCGCCGAGTGCCCCCTGAATCATGGTGCCCAACGGTTTCAGCGATGCCACCACCAGGCCCGCGCCCGCGCCGATGAGCAGGAAGCCCAGCGTCGCCTTGATGGCGCTGCCCGCCACCTGCCCGGCCGGTTTGCGCAGTGCGATGAGCCCGACGGCGGTGATGATGCCGATGAGATAGGCGGGCTGGCTGAGGATTTCATTGACAACGAACTGTGCGATGGCCAGAACGACATTCATGCTGCCCGCCTTCCTAGACGTCGAAGAGTTCGCGCGGGGCTAGAGATCGAAGAGCTCACGCAGAGCCCTGTCGACTTCGGCCGCGCTGGTGAAGTTCTCGATCACTTGCACCGGAATGCTCAGATTGCCAAGGGTTTTGGCGATCTCCCCGGAGGTGAGTACGGCGACGGCCTCCGATGCCTTACCTTTGGCGGAGATGGTGTCGGTGGCCTCGACCGTGATGTAGGGGGTCCAGTGCCACCGGTCGAGTACGGATTCCAAGGTGCTCTTGAGGAACAGGCTGGTGCCGACGCCGTTGCCGCAGACGGTGAGGATCTTCAGCGGCCCGGAGCGCGGCTTGCCCGCGGCGTGGGGAACGGAAGCCTGTGTGGCGGACGGCTTTTCGGCCGCAGCGCCCCCGATTTCCGCCTCGTCGAGCAGCAGCGCCCGCAGCTGACGCGGCGTCCGCACGGCCCGCAAAACCTGATCCGCGCCCGGTTCCAGCAGCACCTTGGCGAGCGCGGCCATGGCATCGGTGTGCACGCCCGAATCCGAGGCGGCCAGCGCGACGACCAGATCCACCGGATCGTTGGGGCTGCCGAACTCCACCGGCCGCTCCAGCCGCACCCACGACATCCCGGTCCGGTGCACCGCCGGTGAGGGCCGGGCATGCGCGAAGGCGAATCCAGGAGCGATGACAATGTAGGGCCCGTTCTCCTCGACATTGCCGATCATCGCCGCCGTGTACTCGGCCGTGGCCACTCCGGTGGCTACCAGCAAATCACCGGCCGCCCGAATGGCCGCACGCCAGTCATCGGCATGACCGTGCAGATCGATCGCCTCCGAAGGCAGCAAATCCACCAGCGATGTCATGCGCCGATCCTCGCATGAATACCGAACAGCAAATGTCTGGCACACCGCGCTGTCATCCGAATACCGACGCCGCTCCGAATCACTTCCGGTGCGCCGCGGTATCCCGACTCGCATTCAGCACACCGGGCGTTACCGTGAACAGCGCGCCGGAAGACGTTCTCTTACATAGGATTACTGCCACAACGGAGTCCCTCGGACAGGGGTGTGAAAGATGACGGATCAATCGCACGTGGACCAGTCGAAACCGAGCATCGCGCGGGTTTACGACTACCTTCTCGGCGGTAAGGACAACTACGCCGTCGATCGCGAGATCGGGGACTTCTTCATCAAGGATCTGCCGGGTTCGGTGGATATCGCCTTCGCCAACCGCAATTGCCTGGTTCGCGCCGTCGGCGAGATCGCCCGCGCGGGCGTGAAACAGTTCATCGATATCGGCAGCGGCCTGCCCACCGCCGACAATGTGCACCAGGTCGCGCAGCGCCATCTCACCGACCCGCACGTCGTCTACGTCGACAACGACCCCATCGTGCTGGCCCACGGCCGCGCCATTCTGGAGACCGACGAGTTCACCAGCGTCATCCAGGCCGATCTGCGCGATTCGGAGGCCATCCGCCACCACGAGGATGTCGAACGCCTCATCGACTTCTCCCAGCCGGTCGCCATCATCTTCAGCGCGATCCTGCACCACCTGAACAATGACGAGAAGCCCGACCAGATCGTGCGCTATTGGACCGACCAAATCCCTTCCGGCAGCATGATCTACATCTCGCACTTCCGTTCCGGCTTCAATGAGGAAACCCGTCTGGCCGAGCAGAAGTTGCAGTCCAGTTTCGGCCGCGGCCGCTGGCGCACCGACGAGGAAATCCTCGCTCTGTTCGGCGATCTGGAGATCCTGGATCCGGGCCTGGTCCCCTGTTCGCTGTGGCGGCCCACCCCCACCACCGCCGACGGCGTCTCCCGCATCGGCACCGACCATCACGATCTCAGCGTCTGGGAGCAGTTGATTTCCGCCGCCCTGTCCCGCAAGCCGTAGTCCGCGAGTCCGTCGACGCCCGCCAGTCCACCGACCTGTTTTGTGCTGCGTAAGAAGGGGAACGCCTTCTGGTACCGCAGAGCGTCTGTGGGTCAGTGCGGGAGAGGTGCCGGATGGAGAGTCAGCGTGGGCAGCAGCGGAGTGATCGTGCGCGGGGATGGGATCGGCGGGTGGAGGCCGAGGAGTTCGCCAGTCGGGCCGAGTGGGAAGAGTCCGCGTGGGATCACCCGGATGAGGTAGCGATCACCGATGACGAGAGCAAGAAGTTCAAGACGATCCGCTGATCGGGCTGGTCGTCCGGGGCCGCCACCGGCGACAGGTGGCGGCCCCGGACGTGTGCGCGCCTAGTAGGCGAGCAGTCCCTTGGCGACGTGGGTCACCTGGATCTCGTTGCTGCCCGCGTAGATCATCAGCGACTTGGCGTCGCGGGCCAGCTGTTCGACGTGATACTCCGACATGTAGCCGTTGCCGCCGAAGAGCTGGACGGCGTCCATGGCCACCTCGGTGGCGATCTCCGAGCAGTACAGCTTCATGGCCGACGCTTCGGCCAGCGTGGGCGGCTTGCCCGCGCGGGAGCGCTCCAACGCGTTGAACACCATGTTCTGCACATTGATTCGCGCCACCTCCATCTTGGCGAGCTTGAGCTGCACCAGCTGGAAGCGGCCGATCTCCTGACCCCACAGCTTGCGGGTCTTGGCGTAATCCACACAGAGCCGGTGACATTCGTTCACGATGCCCAGTGCCATGAAGGCCACGCCGATGCGTTCGGCGGTGAAACTCGAACGGGCGCTTTCGCGTCCGTCGCCGCCCTCGTGCTGTTCGGTCTCGCCGAGCAGCCGGTCGCGGCCCAATCGCACATTGTCGAAGAACAATTCGCCGGTGGGCGAGGCGTGCAGGCCCATCTTCTTGAACGGCTTGCCCTGGGTGAAGCCCTCCATGCCCTTGTCCAGCACGAAGGTCAGCACCTTGCGGTCGCGCTTGTCGCCGCCGTCGCCCTGGTCGAGCTTGGCGTAGACGATGACGGTGTCGGCGTAGGGGCCGTTGGTGATGAAGGTCTTCTGGCCGTTGAGGATGTAGTCGTCGCCGTCGCGGCGGACGTAGGTCTTCATGCCGCCGAAGGCGTCCGAACCGGAGTCCGGTTCCGTGATCGCCCACGCCGCGACCTTTTTCATGGTCACGATGTCGGCCACCCAGCGTTCCTTCTGCGCGAGGGTGCCGCGCGCGAGGATGGTGGTGGCCCCGAGACCGATGCTCACGCCCATGGCGGTGACCAGGCCCATGCACACCCCGGACAGCTCGCTGATGAGCACCGCCATCAGCGATTCCTGCCCGGAGAACGGCCCGCCCTCGCCGGACGGCTTCTTCTCCGGCAGCGGCTCCCCGGCGGCGATCGCCTCCTCCCGCTTGCGTTGCTTGGCAAGCAGTTTGGCGACCGTCTCCGCACCGAGTGCGTCGATGCCGAACTCGCTGAACAGCTTTCGGATGATCGGGTACGGCAGCATGTCGCCGCTGTCGAGGGCGTCCAGGTGCGGGCGCACCTCCTTGTCGATGAAGCCGCGCACCGCCCCGCGGATCAGCTCATCGGTCTCGGACCATTCGAACATCGTTGTCCGCCTTCCTGATTACGGCAGTCGCCCGGCGATATCGTCGATGGACCACGGGCCCTCGGTCTCGATGGTCTTCACGTCGTGCCACCCCGCCAGTTCGGAGATCGCGCCGCCCTGCACCGCGAACACCTTGCCGGTGATCGGGCACTTCTCGGTGGCAAGATACGCCACCAGCGGAGAGATATTGGCCGGACTGAAGGCATCGAACTCGCCCTCCTCCAGTCCCGCCTGCTGCGCGGCCATCATCTCGCCCATGCCCGGCGTGGCCAGGGTGAGGCGGGTGCGGGCGATCGGGGCGATGGCGTTCACGCGCACGCCGTAGCGGGCCAGCTCGTCCGCGGCCACCAGGGTGAGCGCGGCGATGGCGGCCTTGGCGGCGCCGTAATTCGCCTGTCCCGCATTGGGGACCGTGGTGCCCGAAGCCGACGCGGTATTGATGACGGCGGCATTGGGCTGATTGCCCGCCTTGGACTGGTCCTTCCAGTAGGCGGCCGCGTGCCGCAGCACCGCCGCGTGCCCCTTGAGGTGCACGGCCACGACGGCGTCCCACTGCGACTCGTCCATGCCCGCGATGAACGCGTCGCGCAGGATGCCCGCGTTGTTCACCACGACATCGAGCCGCCCGAACTCCGAAACGGCCTGATCCACCAGGTTTTTCGCACCCTGCCAGTCGGCCACGCTGTCGGTGTTGGCGATCGCGCGCCCCCCTGCGGCGACGATCTCGTTCACCACCTCGTGCGCCGGTCCGGCATCGGTGCCCTCACCGGCATTGCTCCCGCCGAGGTCGTTGACCACGACCGCCGCGCCCTCCCGGGCGAACAGCAGTGCGTGCTCGCGCCCGATCCCCCGACCGGCTCCGGTGATAATGGCGACCCGTCCGTCGAGTGCACCCATGAATGTCTCCTCAGTTGTCGGAAATTTCGGCGAGACCGTCGCTGAGCACCGTGTCGTCGCCGCGCACGGTCCGGAAGGCGTAGGTGCTGACCCCGTTGGCGCTGCCGACCTTCCAGATCTGGGTCTCGAGGTCGTCGTTCGGGAACACCATTTTCGAGAAGCGCACCGCATACCGTTGCAGCCGAGCCACATCCGAGTCCGCGACCTGGGTCAATACCCCCCACGACGACATCGCCATGGTGCACAGTCCGTGCGCGATGATGCCGGGCAGACCGGCATCGCGGGCCACCTGATCGTCCAGGTGCAGCGGCACCGGATCACCCGAGGCCGGGGAGTAGCGGTAGGTCTGGTCGGCGTCCACGTGCGCGGTCGCCCTCGCCAGCGGTTCCCGCTCCAGCAACGCCGGATCGAACCGGTGCGCCGGAGCCTGGTCACCGACCCGCTCCCCCGCGTCGACATTGCGGAAGAACGCGGTCAGATACTGCTCGTTGACCAGTTCCCCGTCCTCGGAACGGCATTCGATGAGGATGGTGATGGTCGAGCCATTGTCCTTCCCCTCGTATCCGATGGCCTTGGCCCGCGATTTCAGCTTGTCGCCGGGGCGGATCGGCCGGTGGAAGTGGAAGTCCTGCTCCCCGTGCACGACCCGGCCGAAGATGTCCATCGGGGCCACGTCGATGACCGGCACCATCATGGCGTCGAACACCGGCACGATGGCGAAGATCGGCGGTGCGACATCGCCTTTCACGTGCGCGGGAATGGGATCGTTGGTGGCGGCGGCGTATTCGGCGATCCGCTCCCGGGTGACCTCGAACGGCTCCTCGTCCGACCAGTTGCCCAGCCCCGATTTGTCGAATTCGACTGCCGTCGAGGCCATCTCAGGCCGCCGTGGCGAGGGCGTCGAGCGCGGCGAGAGTTTTGTCCAGCTGAGTGAGGCCATCCTTCTCCACCGCCTTGCCCAGGGCGCCCTTGATGAGCGCGCCCTCGAAATCGCCGGACACCGAGAACTTGCTGCCGCTGCCCTCCGGGGTGATGTCGAAGGCGAACTGCACCTTCACACCCGCCATGCCGGTGCCGCTGAGCACCAGGCGATTCGGGGTGTCGACGCTCTCGACCACCCACTCGATCTTGTTGGCCATGCCGAGCATGACGATCTTGGCGGTCAGCTTCGCGCCGGGGGCCAGCACCGCCGGGGGCTCCTCCATCCAGCGCTCGTGGATGGAGAACCACTTGTCCCAGGTCTGCGGGTCGGAGACGACGGCCCACAGGCCCTCGGGGGTCGCGTTGAGATCCTTGGCAGCTTCGATGTGTCCCATGTGATTACCTCTTGTAGTTCCCGCGATTGAAAAGGGCGGAGATCAGCGGTCCGCGCGCTGGTAGGCGGTGACGACGGCCGCGCCGCCGAGCCCGATATTGTGCTGCAGCGCGGCGGTGACGTTGTCCACCTGCCGCTTGTCGGCGGTGCCGCGCAGCTGCCAGGTGAGCTCGCTGCACTGCGCCAAACCCGTTGCGCCCAAAGGGTGTCCCTTGGAGATGAGCCCGCCCGACGGGTTCACCACCCACTTGCCGCCGTAGGTGGTCGCGCCGGAGTCGATGAGATGTCCGGCCTCGCCCTCCTTGGCCAGCCCGAGCGCCTCGTAGAGCAGCAGCTCATTGGCGGAGAAGCAGTCGTGCAGCTCGATGACCTGGAAGTCCTCGGGTCCGAGCCCGGCCTGCGCGTAAACCTTCTCGGCCGCTTGCACATTCATGTCGTAGCCGATGAGATTCTTGGCGCTGCCGTCGAAGGTGGACTGAAAGTCGGTGGTCATGGCCTGGCCGACGATCTCCACCGCCTGCCGCGACAGGTCGTGGCGGTCCACGAACTCCTCGCTGGCCAGAATGACCGCGCCCGAGCCGTCGGAGGTGGGCGAGCACTGCAGCTTGGTGAGCGGGTCGTAGATCATCCGCGAACCCAGGATGTCGTCGAGTGTGTACTCGTCCTGGAACTGCGAATACGGGTTGTTCACCGAGTGCTTGTGGTTCTTGTAGCCGATCTTGGCGAAGTGCTCGGCGGTGGTGCCGTACTTCTTCATGTGCTCGCGCCCGGCCGCGCCGAACATCCACGGGGCCACCGGGAAGAGCACCTCGGAGATCTCCGCGAGCGCCATGATGTGGCGGGCCATGGGCTGTTCGCGGTCGTCCCAGGTGGAGCCGAGCGAGCCCGGCTGCATCTTCTCGAAGCCCAGCGCCAGCGTGCAGTCGGCCAGCCCGCCCCGAATCGCCTGTGCCGCGAGGTAGAGCGCGGTCGAGCCGGTGGAGCAGTTGTTGTTGACATTGACCACCGGAATGCCGGTCATGCCCAGTTCGTAGACGGCGCGCTGACCGGAGGTGGACTCACCGTAGACGTAGCCGACATAGGCCTGCTCGATCTCGCGGTAGTCGACCCCGGCATCGGCGAGGGCCTTGGTCCCCGACTCCCGGGCCATGTCCGGGTAGTCCCAGTCGCTGCCGTCCTCGTTCTTGCGCCGCCCCGGCTTCTCGAACTTCGTCATGCCGACGCCGACGACAAAAACGCGGTTCGCGAAGCGACCCGATGTGGGGTGGGGGTGGGGCGACGGGTGGGCCTTGTTCGTCATCGAACTCCTCACATGGGGGTGCAGAAACAAACATACAAAGCTGTATGTAAGTAAGCAAGGGGATGTGCGGAATCCTGGCGGGAGTTACAAGATCAAGAGGTCAGGTTGATGCAGCGGCACATACAGCCGCGTCGGTATTGCGAACGAATCGGCCGGGCGTCAGTCGGCGATGCGAATGTCCGGCATGCCCGCGTCGGCGGCCATGCGCAGGTGCGCCGAGGCACGCAGCCAGCGGCGATGCGCGCGCTCGGGATCGGGAGAGATGAAGTTGCTCACCAGGATTCCGCGCAGCGTGTCCATGGCGGTGTAGGCGAAATCGCGAACGCTCTTGCGGTAGAGCTCGTTCGGCACCAGCTGGGCGACCGCCAGCAGCACGGCATTGTTGACGAACGGCTCGACCTTCTCCACCTCGGCGGCCAGCAGGCGATCGGTGCGCGCGGCCACCCAGAGTTCGACGGCGGCGATGAACAGCGGGCCCTGATGCAGCTCCCACATGAATTCCAGTGCGGTGCCGAGCGGATCGTCCCCCGCGCGCATGCGGTTGATCTCCTGCATGGCCGCCTCGGTCCGGCGCTGGGCCAGATGACTGACGGCCGCGACCACCAGGTCGTTCTTCGAGCCGAAGTGGTGCACCTGCGCACCCCTGGTCACCCCCGCCCGCTCCGCCACCCGCGGCGTCGTGGTCCCGGCGTACCCGTACTCCACGAGGCATTCGATGGTGGCGTCCAACAGCCGCGTGCGCATCTCGGTGCTGCGCTGCTCCTGCGTGCGGCGCGGCTGTTTGGAGACGGCGGAGCTGGTCATGCCAGGATCTTACACTTACATACACCGCTGTATGTTCGCGGTCGGATTGCGGGCCGGGTCGAACCCCGGCCCGCGACCGCGTCTCGGATCGACCCGCGCGGTCAGTTCTCGGAGTTGTACTCGCAGGCGCTGCAGGACCAGCCGCCATCGGTCATGACGCAGTCGTTGAGCCTCACGTTCTGGTTCCCCACCTGATCCCGGCAAGCGGTGGCACAGCTACCGAGATCGGGACCGCAACTCACCGGCCCGTTATCGTCGGCAGAGGCCACGGCGGGCACCGCCAAGCCAATGAGCAAACCTGCGGCGAGCACAGCGATTCGAACAGCACGCATGCTGAAACATCCTTTCCTGAACAGTGCGATGTCCGGTCGAGAGCGCTCGTATTCGGCCGATAACTCGACGAGATTAACTCCGTCGGCTGTGAATTCAGCTCAATGATCGCTGTGAGTCGGACGGCCCGAATGCGTACTGCGGCAACACTGTTCAGTACCACCACTGCCGAGTCCGCATGTTCACAGCAAACTCTGCTCGCGAATTCAGCCGTGCCACAGCGGCACCGCGGGCCGCGCCGGTCGGCCCGTGTCCGGGCAGGGGTCAGTCGAGGGTGCGTGATGTCGAGCGGGCGGCGAGGACGGTCACCGCGAACAGGGCGGTGCCCAGCACCGCCAGCCCGGCACCGACCGCAGCGGGGGCGGTGTAGCCCAGACCCGCCGCGATGACCAGGCCGCCGAGCCACGCTCCCGCCGCATTGGCGATGTTCAGGGCCGCGTGGTTGAGGGCGGCGGCGAGAGTCTGGGCGTCGTGGGCGACGTCCATCAGCCGGGTCTGGAGAGCCGGGGCCAGGGATGCGCCCGACGCGCCCACGAGGAACGCGCCGATGGCAGCGGTGTAGGGATTGTGGGCCGCCGCAACATAACCCGCGAGGATGACCAGCATTCCGATCATGGACACGAAGATGGCGCGGTCCACGCCCCGATCGGCCAGGACGCCGCCGAGGATATTGCCCGCCACCATGCCGAGGCCGAAGAGCATGAGCACCACCGGGACCAGGCCCACGGGCAGGCCCGCGACATCGGTGAGGGTGGTGGTGATGTAGGTGTAGACCGCGAACATGCCGCCGAAGCCGACCGCGCCGACGAGCAGGGTCAACAGCACCTGGGGGCGGCGCAGCGCGGTGAGTTCGGTGCGCGGGTCGGTCATGCGGACGCCGTGCAACTCCGGCACGAACCGGGCGATGGCGGCCACGGTCGCGAAACCGATCACGGCGACCACGATGAAGGCGTCCCGCCAGCCCAGATTCTGACCCAGCCAGGTGGCGGCGGGGACGCCGACGACATTGGCGGCGCTGAGGCCCAGCATAACGGCCGCAACCGCTTTGGCCCGCTGACCCACCGGGGCGAGCGAGGCCGCCGCCAGCGAGGCCACCCCGAAGTAGGCCCCGTGCGGGAGACCCGAGGCGAACCGGGCCACGGTCAGCGTCGCGAAATTGGGCGCGATCACGCTGGCGGCATTACCCAGGGCGAACGCGAACATCAAGGCCATGAGCAGCCGCTTGCGCGGCACCCGGGCGCACAGGGCGGCGATCACGGGCGCGCCGACGACCACGCCCAGGGCGTAGGCCGAAACGATGTGCCCGGCAGTCGGTTCGGAGACCTTCATGGATCCGGCGATGTCCGGCAGCAAACCCATGGTGACGAATTCGGTGGTGCCGATCCCGAATCCACCCAGGGCCAGCGCCAGCATGGCGGGGATGTGCCACTCGGTGCGCGGCGCCGGTGTCTCGGTGCGCGACCCCGGTGTCTCCGTCACAATCGACGGTTCGGCCGACGCGGAGGGGTCCGACGCGACGGGTCGGCGCATCGCCGCGTCGGGGTTGAGCGCGGTGGCGGCGGAGACGGATTCGGGCACAACCAAGCGCAACACATCGGCGAATGGTCGCGATACCGTCCAGTCCGGTGATTTCACTCACCGACCGGCCCGAATGATGGGCCGGCTCACTCCCCGCGACCCGCGCCGCATCCCGGCGGCGACCCGGTCCCGGGGAATCGTGCCGACCGGATCAGACGGTCGCCGGTGCCGCGGCCCAACTGGGATCGGCCTCGCCCAGGGGCGGGGCGACGGGAAAGTTACTGCGGAACAGGCCATCCGGATCGCGGCGGGCCTTGATATCCCGCAGCCTGGCCAGGGTCTCGGTGTCGAAGACGGCCGCGGGGTTCTCGCCGGAATCCAGGTAGGTGAACGGTTTCCGACCGCTCAGGTGCGGGCGCATCGCGTCCACGACCGCCGCCTGGCGCTCGACGACGAGCGCCTCGAATTCCGGAGTCGGGGCGGGGCCGAGTAGCGAGAGCAGATACGGCTCGGCAATGCCGCCCGCGCACCCCGCGTCGGCGGGCGGGGTGGCCAGCGCGCCACCGAGGTGCCGGATCTGGACGAGGGCGAGCGGACCCACGCTGCCCTGCGGCGCGGCGGCCGCCAGCAGCGCCTCACCGACCTCCGCGGAGAAATCGGTGAGCAGCTCGCCGCGCACCCGCGCCGGAGCGGGGTCGGTCGGCTCCATGCAGACCTCGCCGACCTGCGCGGCGTCCAACGGCCGCCGGGTGTCGAGCACCAGCCCCGCGATCTCGTCGAATCGACGCAACGGCCCGGTGACCGCACCCACCGCGACCACGTCGACCGCCACCATGGCCTGACCGCGCAGCGGCTCGGGAACCTGTGGGAACGGCGGGAATTGGATCAGCGTCAGCCAAAGGCTCAGTCCCGCTTCTGCTTCCGCGGTGGCCTCCTGGAATGCGGCGATCACCGCCGCGCTCCGCTCCGCGGGCCACAGCATGCGACCGCCGAAAAGCTCCGGCGCGTCGAACAATTCGAACTCCAGCCCGGTCACCAACGCGAAATCGCCGCCACCGCCGCGCAAGGCCCAGAACAGGTCGGGATTCGACTCCGCGGTCACCCGCCGCCGATCACCATCGGCGGTCACCACATTCAGCGCCCGCACCGCGTGCGCGGCATAACCGCGACTGCGCGCGAACCACCCGACACCACCGCCGAGGGTGTACCCGGCCACCCCCACCACCGCGGAACTCCCACAGGCCCCGGCCAATCCGTGCACCGCGGCCCGCTCCAACACCGGCTGCCACGCCACCCCGGCACCCACCCGCGCCACCCGCGAGGCCACATCGATCTCGACCTCATCCAGCGCCCGCGTAGTCACCAACACGGTCCCATCCGCCGCCGCCGACGGACTATGCCCCGTCGCCCGCGTACTCAACGACACCTCCGCCGCCGCCGCGAACCGCACCAGCCCCGCCGCATCAGCCGCGTCAGCTACTTCCACCACCGCCGAAACCCGCTGCCGCACAGCCAAATTCCAAGCCGCCCCGGCCTCCTCGAACCCCTCCTCCCCAGGCACCAACACCCGCCCCCGCACCACCTGCCGCAAATCCCGACCGAGACCAGACACAACTCCTCCTTCACCGCCGCGACCCCCGCGCCGAAATCCCGCGACCATCGCCCCAATATTGCGCAGCCCCCCACCCCGCGTTAACCACCCTTACGACATACCACCGCCACGGTCACCCCTCGCAAACCGTGGCGGCCCCCCATCCTCCCGCCCCGATCATGACCATTCCATGATCAACTCCCCTCCCCCACAACCCGCTTCAACACCCCCACCTCGCACCCTGCTCGTGGGGCGGAAAACAGATCGGGCACCCGCTCGCCCACCGGGTTTGGTGGGGGCAGGTGCCCGGGTGGTGCGGGGCGATGTATTGGCCGGGACTGTGGTCCCGGCCCCATCGTTGGTGCTTCGCGCTGTCAGCGCAGTTCGCGAGCGAGGTTGGCGTCCAGTACGCCGAGGAACTCCTCGGTGGTCAGGTAGCCCTGGTCGCCGCCGACGAGGAGCGCGAGGTCCTTCGTCATCTGGCCGGACTCGACCGTCTTGATGACGACATCCTCGAGGGTCTGGGCGAAGCCGATCACCTCGGGGGTGTTGTCCAGCTTGCCGCGGTGGGCCAGGCCACGCGTCCACGCGAAGATCGAGGCGATCGGGTTGGTGGAGGTGGGCTTGCCCTGCTGGTGCTGGCGGTAGTGGCGGGTCACGGTGCCGTGCGCCGCCTCGGCCTCACAGGTGCGGCCGTCCGGGGTCAGCAGCACGGAGGTCATCAGACCCAGCGAGCCGAAGCCCTGCGCCACGGTGTCGGACTGCACGTCGCCGTCGTAGTTCTTGCAGGCCCAGACGTAGCCGCCCTCCCACTTGAGCGCGGAGGCGACCATGTCGTCGATGAGGCGGTGCTCGTAGGTGAGACCGGCCGCGTCGAACTCGTCCTTGAACTCGGTCTCGTACACCTCCTGGAAGGTGTCCTTGAACATGCCGTCGTACGCCTTGAGGATGGTGTTCTTCGTCGACATGTACACCGGGTAGTTCTGCTGCAGGCCGTAATTCAGCGAGGCCCGCGCGAAGTCCCGGATGGACTCCTGGAAGTTGTACATGCCCATCACGACGCCGCCCTCTTCGGGCATCTTCACGACTTCCTGGACGATCGGCTCGGAGCCGTCCTCCGGGGTGAAGGTCAGGGTGACGGTGCCCGCCTGATGCACCTTGAAATCGGTGGCGCGGTACTGGTCGCCGAAGGCGTGGCGGCCGATGATGATCGGCTTGGTCCAGCCCGGAACCAGACGCGGAACATTCGAGATGATGATCGGCGCGCGGAAGATGGTGCCACCGAGGATGTTGCGGATGGTGCCGTTCGGCGACCGCCACATCTTCTTCAGCCCGAATTCCTTGACGCGGGCCTCATCGGGGGTGATCGTCGCGCACTTCACGCCCACGCCGTGCTTCTTGATGGCGTTGGCGGCGTCGATGGTGACCTGATCATCGGTCTTGTCCCGGTATTCGATGCCGAGGTCGTAGTACTCGAGGTTCACATCGAGATACGGATTGATCAGCTTGTCCTTGATGAACTGCCAGATGATCCGGGTCATCTCGTCGCCATCGAGCTCGACGACGGTCCCTTCAACCTTGATCTTGGACATGGATCTTCGTGTCCTCCTAGGAAGGTGGTGCTCCCATTGCACGGCCGGTGAGCACCGCTTGTAGCGGACCCCAGCTGTTCAACAGACAACGTATACGCATGGCGCTCGGCACGGGGCCTGTGGTGCCAGGTCCACGCACGCTGTGGCGTCAAGCAAGACAAGCGTACTGCTGCTATCGATCTCACCGCGCGGGCGGCCCCCGCTGTGCGGGAATTCAGTGCGGTTACCGATAAGTAGCTTTTCGGGTGACTTTCCGCACTTCCCAGCATGCGAAAAAGCCGTGGGCGATGGCAAGCCCGTTGCCATCGCCCACGGATATATTTTTTCGCTGCTCAGACGCCCACGTGCCCGGCGCGGTCAGACGCCCACATGCACCGCGTGCTCATCGCCTTCGAGCAGATTCTCCGGCTTGTCCCGGATCATGAACGCCGCGATCGGAATGCAGAGCAGGAAGAAAACCGCGCCGATCAGGAATGCGATGTCGTAGGAGTGGATCGAGGCCCGCTCCATCACATGGTCGATGGTCGCGTTATTGCGCACATACCGCTGCGCCACCTGCACCGAAATGGTGGTCAGCAGAGCCGTGCCGATCGAACCGCCGACCTGCTGCGCCGCGTTCAGCAGGGCGCTGGCCACACCCGAATCCTCGGCCTCGACCTGATGCAGCGCCGTGGTCTGCATGGACACGAACAGGAAGCCCATGCCGAGCGCGATCAGGATCATGGCGGGCAGCAGGGCGCTGGCGTAGCTGTCACCGAACTCGAGCCGCGACAGCCACAGCAGACCCGCCGCGCCGAGCACCGAACCCGCCAGCATCAGCGGCCGCGGGCCGATCTTGGGCAGCACCGCCGAGGCGATACCCGCCGACACCACGATCCCGGCCGGGAAGGGCAGGAACGCCACACCCGTCTTGAGCGCCGAGTAGTGCTCCACGATCTGCAGGTAGAAGCTCAGGTTCAAGAACATGGCGAACATGGCGATGGGCACCAGCAGCGCGATCAGATACGACCCGCCGCGGTTGATCTCACCCGGAATGCGCAGCGGCAGCAGCGGATTCGCGGTCCGCTTCTCGATCGCCACGAAGGCCGCCAGCAAGGCCACACCCGCGATGAACAGCGCCAGTGTGAGGGAGGCCGTCCAGCCGTCGGAGGCCGCGCGGCTGAAGCCGTAGACGATGGAGATCAGACCCAGGGTGACGGTGACCGCGCCCGGCAGGTCGTAGCCGCCGGTGCGGGGTGCGGGCACATCCTTGATCACGAAGGCGAACGCGCCGACCAGCGCCAGCAGCGCGACCGGGGTGTTGACCAGCAGCGACCAACGCCAGTTCGCGTACTCGACGAGCGCGCCACCGGCGATCAGGCCCAGCGCCGCGCCCGCCGCGGACACGCCCGCGAACACACCGAACGCGCGAGCGCGCTCCTTGGCCTCGGTGAAGGTCACCGACACCAGCGACAGCGCGGCCGGGGCCAGCAGCGCGCCGAACGCGCCCTGCAACGCGCGGCCCGCGAAGAGTTCGACCTGGCTCTGCGCGAGACCGGCCAGCGCCGAGGCCGCGGCGAAGCCGATCAGGCCGACCATGAGGATCCGGCGGCGGCCCAGGTAGTCGGCGAGGCGGCCGCCGAGCAGCAGCAGGCCGCCGAAAATCAGGGTGTAAGCGGTGAAGATCCACTGCTTGTCGCCATCGCTGATGTGCAGATCCTGCTGCGCGAAGGGCATGGCAATGGTGACGATCGTGGCGTCCAGGACCACCATGAGCTGCGCCATCGCGATCACGGCGAGCGCCCACCAGCGCCTGGAGTCTTTTGCGGGACTTGCTGTTTCGTCGGTACCGAGAGCGTCCGTCGCTACGGTCATGAGCCTCTCCTCTGGGGTTCGAAGGCAGCTTTCACCATACTGGCCCCCACCGACATTTGGCGTCAAGGGAAATTTGTCGCGGTGCGACAGTTGTCATATCGGGACAGTCCGGACCATTAAGGCCCTAAGATGGAGTCATGTCGGAGTTGTCAAGTCACATCGGTGTGATCTCGCGTCACCGCCCCGGCGTCCATGCCGACCGCCCCGGGTTGCGCGAGCGCAAGAAGCAGCAGACGCGGACCCGGATCATCGACGTCGCCCTGAAGCTGTGCGATGAGCAGGGCTTCGACGCGACCACCGTCGAGCAGATCGCCGACGCCGCGGATGTCTCACCGCGCACCGTGAACCGGTACTTCGACAGCAAGGAAGCGATCGTCATCGCGCCCATCGAGGGCTGGGGTCAGGCCCTCGCCGACGCCCTGCGCGCCCAGCCCGTCACCGGCGACGAGATGGAAGCGCTGCTCGCCGCCTTCCTCGCGGTGGTCGACCAGATCATCGAATCCGATGCGCCCGTGCCGTTTCGGTGGTTCCAGCAAATGCAGCGCATCTCCCGCGACAGCGTCGCGGTGCGCGCGCTCAGCATGGAGTCGGCCGATACCAAGACCCGCGCCATGACCGAGGTGCTCGCCGAGCGACTGCAGCTGCCGGAGGATCACCTCACCGTCCGGCTCATCGCCGCCACCTGGCACGGCATCGTGCGCGTGGGCATGGAGTGCGAGTTCGACTCCGACTCCGAGTTCCCGGACTGCACGACCGCGATGACCGCGCGCTCCCTCGCCGACAATGTGCTGGCCGCCTTCCACGAGTTCCGCCGGGTCTGCTGCGGATCGACTGTGGCGAGCCCCACTTCGGAGACGGCGGCCTCCGCCCGCTAGAATCTCGCAACAGGTCAAGAGCATCAGCGTCAAGCCCCGGCTAGCTGATCGGCAACCCTCCAGCTGCGGTGGGGTGCTCCGGGTGAGGACCGGGCGTTCGAAGGACGAACGCAAGCGCACCTAGGAGGTCTACCGAAATGTGTTGTTGTCGAAGCCCATTCGCTTCTCGATAACGTCAAACTTCCGCCATTCGGCGACCTTGTTTTTGGAGCAGAACACATGAGTGACTCGACCGCGCCCGCGGCCGTTGGGGCTGACGACACCCTCGACCCGGCCAACTGGTCCTTCGAGACCAAGCAGATTCACGCCGGGCAGGCCCCCGATTCGGCCACCGGAGCCCGCGCCCTGCCCATCTACCAGACCACGTCCTACGCCTTCCGCGACACCGATCACGCCGCCGCGCTGTTCGGTCTCGCCGAGCCGGGCAATATCTACACCCGCATCATGAACCCCACCCAGGACGCGGTGGAACAGCGCATCGCCGCCCTCGAAGGCGGTGTCGCGGCGTTGCTGCTGGCCTCCGGGCAGGCGGCGGAGACCTACGCGATCCTGAATCTGGCCGAGGCGGGCGACCACATCGTGGCCAGCCCGCATCTCTACGGCGGCACCTACAACCTGCTGCACTACTCGCTGCCCAAGCTGGGCATCGAGGTCAGCTTCGTCGACGATCCCGATGATCTCGAGCAGTGGCGCGCGGCCGTGCGGCCGAACACCAAGGCGTTCTACGGTGAGACCGTTGCCAATCCGTCCAGCTCGATCCTGGACATTCCGGGGATCGCGGAGGTCGCGCACGCTGCCGGTGTGCCGCTCATCGTCGACAACACCGTCGCCACCCCGTACCTGATCCAGCCGCTGAAGCTGGGCGCGGACATCGTCGTGCATTCGGCCACCAAGTATTTGGGCGGACACGGTTCGGCGGTCGCCGGTGTGATCGTGGACGGCGGCACGTTCGATTGGACCGTGCGGAACGAAGCGGGCGAGTCCCGCTTCCCGGGCTTCACCACCCCCGATCCGAGCTACCACGGCGCGGTCTTCGCCGATCTCGGCGCGCCCGCCTACGCGCTCAAGGCGCGCGTGCAACTGCTGCGCGATCTGGGCGCGGCGGTCTCGCCGTTCAACGCCTTCCTCATCGCGCAGGGCATCGAGACGCTGAGCCTGCGTATCGAGCGGCACGTGGCCAACGCGCAGGCGGTGGCGGAATTCCTCGCCGGGCAGCCGGGCGTCGAGAAGGTGTACTACGCGGGCCTTCCCGACTCGCCCTGGTTCGAGCGTGGCAAACAGCTGGCACCCAAGGGTGTCGGTGCCATCGTGTCGTTCGAACTGGCCGGTGGCGTGGACGCGGGCAAGAAGTTCGTGGAGGCGCTGGTGCTGCACAGCCATGTCGCTAACATCGGGGATGTGCGCTCGCTCGTCATCCATCCGGCCTCCACCACGCACTCCCAGCTGACGCCCGCCGAGCAGTTGGCTTCCGGCGTCACGCCTGGTCTGGTGCGTTTGGCCGTGGGCATCGAGGGCATCGGCGACATCCTGGCGGATCTGCGCGCCGGACTGACGGCGGCGGCAAGTTGACCGTGAACATCGAATCGAGGACGTCCCGTCACGCGGCCGAGCTGTTGCTGCCGCCGCCGGACGGGACGCTCGCGAGCATTGCCATCGGGGATGTGGAGCTCGAGTCCGGAGCCGTCATCCCCGATGTAACGCTGGCCGTGCAACGGTGGGGCGAACTTTCCGAGAACGCCGACAACGTGGTGCTCGTCGAGCACGCGCTGACCGGTGATTCGCATGTGGTGGGCCCCGCCGACGTGCACCACAGCCAGCCCGGGTGGTGGGACGGCATTGTCGGTCCCGGTGCACCGGTGGACACCCGCGAATGGTGTGTCATCGCCACCAATGTGCTGGGCGGCTGTAAGGGCAGCACCGGCCCGGCCTCGCTGGCCCCGGACGGAAAGCCTTGGGGCGCACGGTTTCCCGAGATCTCGATCCGCGATCAGGTGACCGCGGAGGCCAAGCTGTTCGATCTGCTCGGCATCGAGCGGCTGGCCGCGGTGCTCGGCGGGTCGATGGGTGGCATGCGGGTGCTGGAGTGGATGGTCGGCAGCCCGCAGCGCGTGGGCGCGGCGCTGGTGTTGGCGGTCGGCGCGCGCGCCACCGCCGACCAGATCGGCACCCAGACCACCCAGCAGGCCGCCATCAAGGCCGATCCGAACTGGCAGGGCGGCAACTATCACGGCACCGGGCGCGCGCCCATGGCCGGAATGGGTATCGCCCGGCGCATCGCGCACCTGACCTACCGCACCGAGTTCGAGCTGGACCACCGGTTCGAGAACCACGCCCAGGGCAATGAGGATCCCCGGGCGGGTGGGCGCTACGCGGTGCAGAGCTATCTGGAGTACCAGGCGGACAAGCTGATCTCGCGCTTCGATCCGGCCACCTATGTGCTGCTCAGCGAGGCCATGAACCGCCACGACGTGGGCCGCGGGCGCGGCGGCGTCGAGGCGGCGCTGGCATCGACGCCGGTGCCGTGCGTGGTCGGCGGGGTCGACTCCGATCGGCTCTACCCGCTGCGCACCCAGCAGGAGCTGGCCGATCTGCTGCCCGGTTCCAAGGGGCTCGAGGTCATCCACTCCAAGGACGGCCACGACGGCTTTCTGACCGAGTTCGAGGCGGTCGGCAAGCTGGTGCTCGAGACGATGGATCTGGCCCGCGCCCAGCGCGAGTCCGGTCGCTGAACAACCGCTGCAATTCCGCTGCATTTCCGCTGCCGCAACGGCAGCGCGTTACCGCGCGTATCGTGGCTGTTTCGCGTGAATTGTCCTGACGCGCTTCCGGTTTCGCGCATATGACACATCGGTAACCGCTCGCCTCGAATACGTGTGCTCCGGGCCCGGCGGTCGTAATGTATTCAGCTATGACCGCCGCATTCGATGACATGGATCTCCGCGATCTCGTCGATCTGCTCTCCGAGGACGAGCAGCGTGAACTCCGCCCGGCCATACTCCGCGTCCTACACCGACTTCCCGACCAGGAAGTATTACGCCGGGAACTCGGCCGCCGCATCACCTCGGTTTAATCAGCAATCCCCGATCAGATCTCAGCGCCGCGACCCTTCGGTCGCGGCCCCGACCTCGACGCGTCCTACGTGACGCCGAGGCTGCTGATGGTCGCGGCCAGCGCGATGATCGCGCCGCCCAGCACCGTCAGCCACGCGACATCGAACCCCTTGCTGCGCACCGCGAGCAGCCCCGCCCGATCGGACGGCAGAATCAACCGCAGCGCCGCCCCCAACAGCGCCGCCCCGCCGAAGAAGAACGTCCCCCGCCGCCACCGATCCCAGGCGAGAAACACGACGGCCACCACCAGCACCCCCGCCACCAGCAACATCGGCAGATTCTCCCTCAGAAACCCCCCGACACGACTGCTGCGACTCCCGGCTGCGGCATGGGCTGAATTCACCGCACGAGCTTAACCGTCGGGGCAGGCATCTGGACCGCTGCCACCAGGAGTGGTCGACCTGGACCCGCACTCCACGAGAATGCAATCGAGCAGGGCTCTTCTCGGCGTTTGCCTGCTGGATTGCATGCTCGTCGATTCGAACATCAGGGGAGGTTGGTTAGTTTGGCGGGGTTGAGGATTAGGTGGATGGCTTGGATTTGGTTGTGGGGGGTGAGGTCCAGGGATAGGACTGCCCAGGTTGAATTCGCTTTGTGGAGGATTGCGGTTGGGGCGCCGTTGATTTCGGCGAAGCGGGGGGTGAGGGTGGGGGGCCAGGCCCAGGTGACCGAGCAGAGGTAGGCGGTCACCGTCGAGCGGCCGCGCAGGGGTTCGCGCGGGGTTTCGGAGGTGCCGTTCGCGTCGGCGCGGAAGACGACGTCGGGGGCGAGGAGGTGGGTGAGGAGGGTGAGGTCGCCGTTTGCCGCGGCGGAAAGGAAGCGTTCGGTGAGGGCGCGGTGTTCGTCGGGGGCGGCGCGGTGGCGGGGGCGGCGGGATTCGAGATGCTTGCGAGCTCGGTAGACGAGTTGGCGGGTGGCGCGTTCGGTGCGGCCGAGGAGGTCGGCGATCTCGGCATGTTCGAAGCCGAAGGCCCCGTGCAGGACGAAGGCGACGCGTTCGGCGGGGTCCAGCGATTCCAGGACCACCAGCAGCGCCATCGAAACCGATTCGGCGAGTTCGAGATCGGAGTCGGGGCCGGTGAGCAGCGGTTCGGGTAGCCAGGGGCCGATATAGGTCTCGCGCCGCGCCCGGACCTTGCGCAGCTGGTCGATGGCGAGCCGGGAGACCAGGCGGAACAGGTAGGCGCGCGGCTGGGCGACGGTGTCGTGATCCACGCGCTGCCAGCGCAGCCACGCCTCCTGCAGCACGTCGTCGGCGTCGGCGCGGCTGCCCAGCATGCGGTAGGCCGCCGCGAAGAGTTCGGTGCGGTGCTGTTCGAAATCCACGCTCATACCTGATCGACGGTACGGGCCGGTCGAACGTCACGCGTGACGCGGGTGCCCGGCGATCCGTCATTCCGGTAGCACCCCTTTGGCTTTCGAAAGGACGGATTCCGTGAGCATCGACCAGCAAGACACCCGCACCGAGGTCAACCGCACCGTGGTGCGTGACCTCTACCGCCATGTGGCCGCCGGAGACCTGGAGGCCGGATTCGCCCTACTGCACGACGAATTCGTCTCCCACAACCCGCGCGTGCCCCACGATCCGGCGACCGGCACCGGCAAGCAGGCGTTCCGCGACTTCTTCGCCACCCCGGCCGGGCAGGCGCTCGCCACCGCGGACCAGGAGGTGGTGCGCGTGCTCGCCGACGACGATCTGGTGGCCGTGCACGTCCGCCTGACCGTCGCCGGAACCGATATGGCGATCGTCGACCTGTGGCGTCTGCGCGACGGCCTCGTGGTCGAGCACTGGGACGTCGTCCAACCCGTCCCCGACCCCCTCCCCCATCCGCACGGTATGTTCTGAGCCGACCGGCGGTATATTCCGCCGAATGTTCGAAGGCACTGTTCCGGCTCGTACCGCCGCGCCCATCTATTCCCATGCGGTGCGGGTGGGGGTTCCGGCCGGACTGCTTCGCGGTATCCCGGGGCTGGATGTGGGGGTGTTCGGGGAGGAGCTCGTTCGGATTCCCGCGGGGCCGGTGGGGCAGGCATGGCAGCTGATCGATGAGATCGGCGGGGACGGAGTCGGTTCGGCGATGTCGGCCGCCTCCGAGCGCGGTTGCTTCGGAGTGTGGGACTACCTGTTCGCCACCGGGGCGACCCTCGCCGAGAGTCTTCGCACCGTGCACGAATTCCGGCCCCTGGTGGCCAGTCCGACCGCGGGCGGGGCGATCATCGTGGACGGCGGGCTGCTCACCATTCGCGAGGCCACCGCCCCGTCGCCCGCGGCCGTCATTCCGGCTCGTGAGGAGTTCACGCTCGCGCTCATGCTGCGCCGGGCGCGCGAAGCCACCGGGGTACCGCTGGTCCCCGTTCGGGTCAGGCTCACCCAGGACGCGCCCCGCACGCACGAACACCTGGTCGAGGTATTCGGCACTCGCAGAATCGAGTTCGGCGCTCCCCACCCGGAGATGTCCTTTCTCGACGCCGCCGATCTTCCGATCGACAGCGACCCGCACCAGGCTCGCGTGCACCGGCACTACGCCGAGCTGCTCATGTCGTCGTTTCGGGTCGCGGGAGATTGGAACAGCACGCTGCGCAGCGTGATTCACGAATCCATGCTGCACGGCACGACAGACCTGCGCTGGGTCGCGGATCGGCTCGCGGTGGGTCCGCGCACGATTCAGCGCCGGTTGCAGGAACAGGGCACCACCTGGCGCGACGAGGTCGAGGCGGTCCGATACGACCATGCGGTGAATCTGCTGCGCAACACCGATCTTCCGATCAGTTCGGTGGCGGCGCGACTCGGATACAGCGACGTCAGGACGCTGCGCCGCGCGTTTCTCCGCTGGAACGGGCTGCCGCCGAGCGATTTTCGCCGGGACAACTGTGGTGGTGACGCCGCACACGCGACTCCGGAGGCATGGCGTCAAATGCCCCCTACCGTGGCGCGTTCCGTCCCCCGATCGGTTTCGGAAACGACCCTAGACTGAGTCTTCCGAGCATCCGCAACATTCTCGCTATCGAATCTTGCGGTTAACCCGAACTTATGCGACCGGATGTCCTTGGTCGTAGGAAAGGAGTCCGATGGTGAGTCCGGAAATGCGGGAGATGATCGACCGATTGCGTCTTCGCATGGTCGACCGCGCCGCCGCGCCGCCTCCGCTCGACGTCATGCGCGAGCACTTCACCCTGACCGGCCTGCCGCCGTATCCGATGGCCGATGATGTTGTCGCACAGCCGATTTCCGATTCCCCGGTGCCGGGGTTCTGGCTCGACGGCGCGGACGCCCGCCCCGATCGCGTGCTGTTGTTCGTGCACGGCGCCGGGTTCGCGCTGGGGTCCGCGCGCAGTCACGGGGAACTGGCCACGCGCATCGGGCGAGCCGGTCGAGCGCGCGTACTGTTTCCCGAGTATCGGCTCGCGCCCGAACACCCGTATCCGGCGGGCCCGCAGGATGTGCTCGCGATCTGGCGCTGGCTGCGCGAGGACCAGGGTGTGCCCGCGAATTCGATTGCCGTGGCCGGTGATTCGGCTGGCGCGAATCTGCTGCTCGGGCTGATACTCGCCCTTCGGGAGCGGGGCGAGGAGCAGCCGACGGCCGCGGTGTTCCTCTCCCCCGCCCTCGATCTGTCCGGCTCCGGAGCATCCATGGTCGAACAGGACGGCGTGGACCCCATCTTCACCCCCGCGATGATCCACGGCATCTTCGCGCGCTACCTGGCGGGCACCGATCCCCGATCCCCCGCGGTCTCACCGCTTTTCGCCGACTTGGCGGGTCTCCCGCCGACCCTGGTCCAGGTGGGTTCGGCCGAAGTCGTGCTCAGCGACTCCGAGCGCTTCGCCGCCAAGGCCGACGCGGCCGGTGTCGACGTGACCCTCGAGGTCGCTCCCGACCTGCCGCACGTCTATCAGGCGATGCGCGACACCCCCGAAGCCATCGCCGCGACCGACCGAATCGGCGAGTTCCTCGACCGCCACTGGCAACTCGGCTCGGGACCCTCGTCCGGGCCCGGTCAGCGCGCCCAGGGGGCGACGACCGGATCCTGACCGGGAATCAGACCCTGCCCGCCCACGGGGAGGATCACGATGGCCTCGAACGGCTCATCACCCGGATTGGACAGGGCGAACTGCTGAAATGCGGGCACCACCAAGGCATCTCCGGACTCGACGGTGAGCGTCTGCTCCCCCATCGTCACCCGGAGGGTGCCCGACAGGGCGATGAAGATCTCCTCGCGGTCGAGCGCATGCGGTGGCGCGTCCACACCCGGATTCAGGGTCAGCCGCCAGGCGCAGTTCTCGGTCGAGCCGCGGCTGGGTGCGGCCAAGCCGACGAAGGAAGCGTGGTCGTTGCTGAAACGGGGGGCCTCGACGTCCCTGATCAGTGGCATGCTGTCTCCTCGATGGTGATGTGATCAGGCGATTCGGTCGAGGTCCTCGACGCCGGTCTTGACGTCCCAGACCAGGATCTCGTACTGCCCGATCTTGAACTCGGTGAACGGATCGTGGTCGCGGATTCGATCCAGGGTCTCGACATCGGGTACGCGCAGCAGGAACCCGCCGCCGAAATGCGGCTGGAACGGGCCCGAGGCGATCAGCAGACCTTGCTTCTTCAAGCCGCGCAGATACTCGCGGTGCGCTTCCCTGAGTGCTTCATCGACTTCTTCCAGCGGAAGTCGGTACCGGACGATGACGAGTGCATACATTTCGCAAACCTACTTTCAACTGGTGCAACGACTTTCGACAGTCGAGGTGGATGCCTTGCTCAGCGGCCGAGGACCGCGGCGGCATTGTGGTCGAGAACTCGGGCGGCATCCGCGGCGGGCAGGGCGTCCTGGATGGAGGTCACCGCGCGGCGCAGCAGATCTCCGCTCTGATAGGGGAAGTCGGTGCCCAGCACGAGCCGGTCGGCGCCGAAGGATTCGGCGGCGGCGCGCAGGGCGGGCAGGTGGCCATGGCTCACGGTGTCGAACCACAGTCGGCGTACCGCCAGGCTCGGGCGTTCGGGGGTGTCGGGCGATTCCCATTGGTACTGATTGTCGGCGCGCTGCAACAGCATCGGCAGTGCGCCGCCCAGATGGGAGAGCACGATCCGAATGCCGGGGTAGCGCGAGGGAATACCGGCCAGGATGAGGTGCATGGCGGCGATCGTGTCCTCCATGGGTGCGCCCACCATCCATCGCATGTGGTGTTCGGCGATGAGCGGGGTGCGGGCGTCGTGGCCGGAGGGGTGGATGTAGAGGACGGCGCGGCGGCGGTCGAGTTCGGCGAACAGCGGCGCGAACAGTGGATCGGCGAGGGAGCGGCCCAAGATGTCGGTGGTCACCGCGACCCCGGCGAAGCCGAGATCATCGAGGCCGCGCGCCATTTCGGTCAAGGCGGCGTCGAGGTGGGGCAGCGGCAGGGCGGTGAAGGCCGAGAACCGGTCCGGGTATTGCGCGACGATCTTGGCGTACAGGTCGTTGGCGGTGCGGGCGGCGTGCACCGCGTGATCAGGGTTGTCGAAATGTGGGCTCTGCGGGGTCACCGACAGCACCTGGTGCTCGATGCCCGCGGAATCATTGAGTGCGAAGCGCGCTTCCAGTTCGGCGACGGTGTCACCGGCGCCCATCCCGCGCTGGGTGGCGGTGTCGGTGCGCCCGTAGGAGTCGAGGAGGTCGAGGTAGTCCTCGCTCCAGAGGTGAGCATGGATGTCGATACGCACGAGAACTCCTTGGGATGCGACGTTGATGACCTACGCCGAATCTAGGAGCGGTGACGGCGCCGACCTGGGGACCGAACGCGTCTTTCAGGGGGCCATTGATGCCACACCGCGGCCACCGCCGACCGGTCGGCCCTGACGCCGGCGGCGTGGGCAGGACTCCCCCGCACGAGCTCGACCGGCCCTCTGCGATGCTGGAGCGCGTGTTCCATCTCGTGTTCTTCGAACCCCGGATTCCGCCCAATACCGGCAATGCCATTCGACTGGCCGCCGGGACCGGCTGCGAGCTGCACCTGATCGAACCGCTCGGCTTCGACCTATCCGAGCCGAAGCTACGCCGGGCCGGGTTGGACTACCACGACCTGGCCGTTGTCACCGTGCATCCGAATCTCGCCGCCGCGTGGGAGGCCATCGCACCCGAACGGGTCTTCGCCTTCACCGCCGCGGCCACCACGCACAACACCGAGATCGCCTATCGCAAGGGCGATGTCCTGCTCTTCGGGCCCGAACCGACCGGGTTGCCCGAGCAGGTGCTCGCCGATCCCCGCGTGACCGAGCAGTTGCGCATTCCCATGCTGCCGGATCGCCGGTCCATGAATCTGTCCAATGCCGCGGCCGTCGCCGTGTACGAGGCCTGGCGGCAGTTGGGTTTTCCTGGGGCGGTCTAGTCGTCGATCTCGAAGCGCTTGAAGCGGGATGTCGCCCCGCCGGTTAGGCGCACCGCCGACTTGGGAACCCCGTAGTGGGAAGCCAGCAGTTCGATCGCGGCCTTGTTGGCCTTGCCCTCCACGGCCGGAGCGCGCACGTACAGCTGTAAGGCCCCGTCGTCGAGAATCTCGACCAGGGGGCCTTTCTTGCTGCCGGGCTTGATGGTCGCCCGGACCACTGTGGGCACGCCGCGCTCCTCTCCTGGATGTCCGCGCCATTATCTCGGACGAGCGATCGAGGCGAGGACGACGTAGTGTCGCGAGTGCCGTGGCGGCAGGTCGGTCGCCCGGGAAGGAAAGTGAAGATGTTCAAGCGTTTGCCATTGCTGCTCTCGGCCGTGGTGGGGGTGATCCTCCTGACGGCGGGCACGGCCGCGGCCGGACCGACCGTCGTGCACGACGATATGAACGTCCTGGATGTCGCCAAGGTGACGAGCGCCGGGAACGAGCTGTCGAATCCGGTGCAGATCTTCACCACCGACAAGTTCTCCGACAATCGCGGCAAGTTCGATCAGGAGGCGCAGAGCCACGTCTCCGGCGCGACGGACGTGGTCTTGGCCATCAATACCAAGTCGCATTTCTTCGACGTCCGCACCGGGTCGAACTCGCACATCCGGGACACCAATTCCGCGGGCGCGGCCTTCAAGAACGCCTTCGGCAACGGCGACTACACGGCCGCGACCATCGCGGCCCTGGGCGCGCTGAAGTCGGCGAGCGACCAGCCCGCGCCGACCAAGGCCGGTAACCCGGCGCCCGCCCCGGCGGCCAAGCCCGCGACCAAGAGCAGCGGCTGGGGCTGGCTCGGCCTGCTGTGCCCGATCCTGGTCATCGGCGGCATCATCGCGGCCGTGTTCGCCTTCATTCGGCGGCGGCGCAATCCGCCACCGCCCGCCCAGTTCGGTGGCCCGGGTGGCGGTTTCGGCGGCTACGCCCCGGGCGGTCCCGGCTACGGCGGCCCGGGCTACGGCGGTCCGGGCTACGGCGGTCGTCCCGGCATGAGCCCAGGCGCCGCGGCCGGTCTCGGCGCGGTGGGCGGTGCGGTCGGCGGCGGCCTGCTCGGCTACGAACTCGGGCGTATGGAAGGCGAACGCGAAGAGCGCGACCGCAACGATTACGGCCCGCCCCCGGAATCCGGCGGCTACGACCCGGGCAACCAGCAGTGGGGCGGTGGCGGAGGCGACTACGACTTCGGCGGCGGAGACTCCGGCGGCGGCGATTTCGGCGGCGGCGGTGACTTCGGCGGCGGTGGCGACTCCGGCGGAGGCGGCGGCGACTTCTGACCGCTGCTTCGCCTGCGGCGAAAACCTTTGGCGCGCCCGGTACTTCACCCGAAGTGCCGGGCGCGTCGGCGTTCAGCGGAAGTCGCGGGAGCGGCCTTCGATGCGCAGATCCATGCGCTGCAGGTATTCGGCGACGATGGTGACCGCGCCCTCGGCGTTCTGGACCCGGCCGCGGATGAGCAGGGCCGGGGCGGTGGTGGCGAGGCGGCGGTAGCGGGCCCACAGGCCGACCGAGCAGACCACGTTCACCATGCCGGTCTCGTCCTCCAGATTGAGGAAGGTGACGCCGCCCGCGGTGGCCGGACGCTGCCGGTGGGTGACCGCGCCACCGACGAGAACCCTTGCGCCGTCGCGAATGTCGAGCAGTCGGGCGGCGGGGATGACGCCCAGCGCGTCGAGGCGTTCCCGGAGGAATTCGGTCGGGTAGCTGCCGGGTGAGACGCCGGTGGCCCACACGTCGGCGGCGGCCAGTTCGAGGGCGCTCATGCCGGGCAGGGCGGGTGCCGCGGTGGCCGCGCCGGTGCCGGGCAGGCGGTCGGGGCGTTCCCCGGCGGCCGCGCCCGCGGCCCACAGCGCCTCGCGGCGGGTGGCGCCCAGACTGCCCAGCGCGCCCGCGGTGGCCAGCGCTTCCGCCTGTGGCACAGTCAATTCCACGCGTCCGGTGAGGTCGACGAACGAGGTGTAGGGCCCGCCGCTCGCGCGGGCGGCCACGATCTGTTCGGCCAGATCGGTGCCGATGTGGCGGACCGCGGCCAACCCCATCCGGATCTCCATGCCCTTCGCTTCGAGGGTCGCCTCGGCCAGGCTGTGGTTGATATCGGGCCCGTGCACCGCCACCCCGTGCCGCCGGGCATCGGCGACCAGCGACTGCGGCGAGTAGAACCCCATCGGCTGGGCGCGCAGCAGTCCGGCGCAGAAGGCCGCCGGATGATGCAGTTTGAACCAGGCCGAGTAGAACACCAGCGAGGCGAAGCTCTGCGAATGGCTTTCCGGGAAGCCGAAATTCGCGAAGGCGTACACCTTCTCGTAGATGCGGTCGGCGACCTCGCCGGTAATGCCGTGCAGATCCTTCATGCCCTGGTAGAAGCGGGCCCGCAGCCGCTCCATCTTCAGCGTCGAACGCTTGGACCCCATGGCGCGGCGCAGTTGATCGGCCTCGGCGGCGGTGAATCCGGCGATATCCACGGCCATCTGCATGAGCTGTTCCTGGAACAGCGGGATGCCGAGGGTGCGCGACAGCGAATTCTCCAGTGCCGGATGGTCGTAGACGACTTTCTCCCGGCCATTGCGACGGCGGATGTAAGGATGCACCGACCCGCCCTGGATCGGCCCGGGCCGAATGAGCGCGACCTCCACGACCAGGTCGTAGAACTTCCGCGGCCGCAAGCGCGGCAGCGTCGCCATCTGCGCCCGGGATTCCACCTGGAACACGCCGACCGAATCGGCGCGGCACAGCATGTCGTAAACGGCTTTCTCGCCCAGGTCCAGCTGATGCAGTTCGACGGTCTGCCCCTTGTGCTCGGCCACCAGGTCGATCATGTAGTGCAGCGCCGAGAGCATGCCCAGCCCGAGCAGATCGAATTTCACCAAACCCGCTGCGGCGCAGTCGTCCTTGTCCCACTGCAGCACACTGCGATTGGCCATGCGCGCCCATTCCGTCGGGCACACGTCGGCGATGGGGCGATCGCAGATCACCATGCCGCCGGAGTGAATGCCCAAATGCCTGGGCAATCCCTCCAATTCACCGGCGAGCGCCAGCACGTCGTCGGGAATATCGGTGTGCTGTTCGGCCGCCACCCCCGTCCACCGACTCACCTGCTTGCTCCAGGCATCCTGCTGTCCGGTCGAAAACCCCAGGGCGCGTGCGGCATCGCGGACCGCGGACCGGCCGCGATAGGTGATCACATTGGCCACCTGCGCCGCGTACTCGCGCCCGTATTTGGCGTAGACGTGCTGGATCGCCTCCTCGCGCCGATCCGATTCGATATCCACGTCGATATCGGGCGGCCCGTCCCGCTCCGGCGACAGGAAACGCTCGAACAGCAGCTGATTCTCGACCGGATCCACATTGGTGATGCCGATGGCGTAGCAGACCGCCGAATTCGCCGCCGAACCCCGGCCCTGACACAGGATGTCATTGGTGTGGCAGAAGTCGACGATGTCGTGCACGACCAGGAAGTAGCCCGGAAACTTCAGCTCCGCAATGACTTCCAGTTCGTGTTCCAACTGCCGGTAGGCCTGCTCGTTGCCCGCGCGCGGGCCGTAGCGCCGGGCCGCGCCGCGAAAAGTGAGCTCGCGCAGCCACGAGTTCTCGTCATGCCCCTCCGGCACGTCGAAGGGCGGCAGTTG
Organism: Nocardia sp. CDC153; assembly: GCF_035818515.1. Taxonomy (NCBI): domain Bacteria; kingdom Bacillati; phylum Actinomycetota; class Actinomycetes; order Mycobacteriales; family Nocardiaceae; genus Nocardia; species Nocardia sp. CDC153. The sequence continues at coordinate 207,277 of NZ_JAYKYU010000003.1, forward strand.
CGGTGCGATGAGCCGCAGGTCGAAGGCGCATTCCCGGCCCAGCGCAACGGCATTCGCCACCGCCCGCGGGCAGGCCGCGAACAGCCGCGCCATCTCGTCGCCGGAGCGCAGGTGCGCGCCGCCGGTGGGCGCGAGCCAGCCCGCCATCTCATCGAGGCTGGAGCGGGCCCGAATGGCCGCCAACGCCATGGCCCGCCGCCGCTGCGGGGGTGCGGCGAAATGCGCTCCGGTGGTGGCCACCACGGGCAGTCCGACCCGGTCGGCGAGCGCGATGAGCCGGGCATTGCGCTCGTCGTCCTCCGGAATCCCGTGGTGGGTGAGCTCCACGCTCACATGCTCGCGGCCGAAGCGCTCCACCAGCTCGCGCAGTGCCGCCTCGGCCGCCGCGTCACCCTGTGAGAGTGCCTGTCGCACGGTCCCTTTCCGGCATCCGGTGAGAATGTGCCAGTGCCCGCCCGCGGCCTCGGTGAGGCGGTCCAGGTCGTAGCGCAGAATGCCCTTCTCCCCCGCCGCCATGTGCGCGGCGGCCATCTCCCGCGACAGCCGCCGGTAGCCTTCCTGACCGCGGGCCAGCACCAGCAGGTGCGGTCCGGCCGGGTCGGGGGTGCCGGTGCGCGGCTCGGAATTCAATGCGTCCGTGTCGTTTTCGCGGCCGCGTCGGCGACCGCGCGGGACCAGATGCGCGCCCGCGCGGGCGGCGGTGCCGATGGACAGTTCGGCTCCGAAGATGGTCGGCATCCCCCATTCCCGCGCCGCCTCCGAGAAGCGCACCACCCCGTAGAACCCGTCGTGATCGGTGAGCGCGAGCGCCTCCAGGCCGAGCCGGACCGCCTCCTCCACGAGTTCCTCGGGCTGGCTGGCGCCGTCGAGGAAGCTGTAGGCCGAGTGCGTGTGCAGTTCGGCGTAGGGCACCGCGGATTTCCCGGCCCGCAGTGCCCCGGCCTCGTACTTCTCGCGCTTGCGGGACCAGGCCGGGCTGTCGCCGCCGTCACCGTCGACCGGTTTGCGCGCCGGATCGGGTCGCCCGGACAGCACCCGTTCCATTTCCGCCCACGACGGCGGGCCGTTGTGCCAGCCCACGACCCACCTCCTCCGCAATCCGACCGGTCTCGAGTATCGAACATACATTCGAAACCGAATGGTCTCTACGGCGGCACGCTCGGGCGGTCGTAGCGCGCTAACTGACTCTGGAGTAAGTTCTGGGTAATTCCCTCTGCAAGGAGCAGCGATGAGCGATAACTCGGCCGAGCACGGCACCGGTTACCTGGCCCGACGGCGCGCCCGCCGCGATCTGACGGACAAGCACGTCGTCATTACCGGCGCGTCCTCCGGCATCGGCCGCTCGGCCGCTTTCGCCGTCGCGGACAAGGGCGCGGTCGTCATCCTGCTGGCCCGCCGGGCCGACGAGCTGTCCAGCGTGGTGGACGAGATCAACGCCAAGGGCGGTCGGGCGTTCGGCTACCAGTGCGATGTCACCGATCAGGACTCCGTCGACAAGACGCTGAAGACCATTCTCGAGACCCACGGGCACGTCGACATGCTGGTCAACAATGCGGGCCGATCCATTCGCCGGGCCGTGCACCGCTCCACCGACCGCATGCACGACTTCGAGCGCACCATGGCCGTCAACTACTTCGGCGCGGTGCGCATGACCCTGGGCCTGCTCCCCCAGATGCGGGAGCGCGGACACGGTCACATCGTGAACATTTCGAGCGCGGGCGTCCAGGTCGCCACCCCGCGCTTCGCCGCCTACCTGGCCAGCAAGGCCGCCCTCGACAAGTTCGCCGAGGTGACCGCCGCCGAAATGCGGTCCAGCAACATCACTTTCACCACCATCCACATGCCGCTGGTGCGTACCCCCATGATCGCCCCCAGCGGCGACCAGGGCACCGGCACCCAATCCCCCGAATGGGCCGCCGCCACCATCGTCCGCGCCCTGTCCGAGCGCCCCCGCCAAATCGACGTCCCCATCGGCACTTTGGCCGAATACGGCCAGCTCTTCGCCCCCGGCATCAAGGAACGGGTGCTGCACCGCTACTACCGCGCCCTCCCCGACTCCCCCGCCGCGAAGGGCGAAGCCGCCCCCGAACCGGACACCGACGACGAGGAACCCCTCGACCCTCCGCGCCGCCGCCGCAATGTCCCACCCGCCGTTCGCGTTACCGGCACCGCCCTCCGCCGCGCCGCCCGCCTCGTCCCCGGCACCCACTGGTAACTCGTCCCCGCCCGAGCGGCCCGTGCTGGACCGGCGAGGTCCGGGCGACCGTGCTCACCGCGATGCCGCGGGCTTCGCGCAGGTAGGTCGGCGACCACCCACACCAGCAGGTCGTAGCCGAGGAGCCCGAGGCGGAAGTGAGGGCCGGGCAGCGGAGTCGGGCGAGTCACCGTCCACCGTCCGCCCAGGACATCGCGCTGAATGTCGAGAAGGCGTCCGCGCCAACGCATGTCGATGGGACGTGAGCCAGGGCGAGATCCGGTGTGGGGTCCTCACTCTCGCGTAGGGGGTGAGCGTCACCCTTGTGCGGGAGGCGGATCGGGGTGGACGGTCCCGGAGTGTGAGGCGCGATTCGCTCTCGGCGGCGATGTGCCGGGGCGGCGGGTGGACCAGCATGGATGGGTGATGACCCAGAGGCTTGCCGAAGAGTCCGTGCGGAGGGGTCGGCCCGCGAAGGTTCTTCTGGTGGTCGCCGCTTCGGTGGTGTCGGCGGTGCTGTGGAAGTTCGGGACCGGGATGCATCCGTGGCCCGGACTCGTCGCCCTGGCACCGCTTCCGGTTTTGCTGATCGCCCCGCGGGTGTCGGCCGGGGTGGCGTTCGCGGCCGCGTTCCTGTCCTGGCTCGCCGGGGCGATTCCGTATCTGCACTACTTTCTCGTCACCGTCGAACAGCCGTTGCCGTCCGCGATCGGGCTGCTGGTGGGTACCGCGGCGGTGTACGGCGGGCTGATCGTGTTGACGCGGAGGCTGATTCGGTGCGGGCGACCGGGGTTGGCCGTTCTCGCGCTGCCCTCCGGGTGGGTCGTCATGGAGTACCTGATCTCCGTGGGCGGGCCGTTCGGGGCGTGGTGGAGCGTGGCCTACACCCAGTCGGACGTGTTGCCGCTGATCCAGATCGCCTCGCTGACCGGCTGGCTGGGCATCTCGTTTCTCGTCATGCTGGCACCGGCGATCGCGACGGTGCTGATCGATACCGGGATACCCGCCCGAGCCCGAGCCCGGTGCGCGGCAGCGGGTCTCGCCCTCGCCATCGCGGTGGGTGGCTACGGGTTCTGGCAGCTTTCGGACGCCGCGGGCCCCACGGTGCCGGTGGGTTTGGTCGCCGTCGCGCAGCCCGAGGACTATGTCCCGGTCGATTCCCCCGACGGCCGGGACATGATCACCCGTGTCGTGGCCGAGGTGGAGCGGCTCGCCGATCGCGGGGCCAAGGCCGTGGTGCTTCCCGAAAAGTCCTGGCGCGCCACCGAATCCACCCTGCCGACCCTCGCCGCTCCCCTCACCGAGGTCGCGACCCGCCGCAATGTGCACGTCATCGCGGGCGTGCTCCTCGCCCGCGGCGACGCCACCGTGAACGCCGCCATCGACTATCCCACCGGCGTCCGCTACGAAAAGCATTACCTGGTCCCGGGTTTGGAATCCGATCTGCGCCCCGGCCACGACTGGACCCGGATCCCCGACACCTCCTGGGCCCTGGCGATCTGCTTCGACCTCGACCGCCCCACCCTGGTCCGCGCCAACCGCGCCCGCGGTGCGACCCTCCTGCTGGTCCCCGCCCTCGATTTCCGCGAGGACCGCTGGCTACACAGCCGCATGGCCGTATTGCGCGGCGTCGAATCCGGTATCGCGGTGGCCCGCGCGCCCCAACTGGGCCAACTCGTGGCCAGTGACCCGCACGGCCGCCTCCTCGCCACCGCCGACACCGACATCACGATCACCCGCTCCGTGTTCGCCGAACTCCCCCAACCCACCCGCGAAACCCTCTACGCCCGCGTCGGCGACTGGTTCGCCGCCCTCGCCGGACTCCTGTTCGCCCTGACGGTGCTGGCATCGGCCGGGTCGCGCAGACATAACCGCTGATCATCGCCCCGCGGCCGGCCCGGCCCGGCGGCCGTGGCGCGGAACACTGCCTCTTGACGCGTCCTGCGACTCGAGTTCTACTGTGCAGTGATCGAACATACTTTCGATTATGTTAGGTAGCTGAGCCGGTGCTGGCTCGTGAGGTTCCGAGGGTTTCCCGTCGACTGGGGAGAAGGTGGTCACTGGATGGGTGCGGCTGCGGAGGCCAAGCGGGAGCGGCTGGCCGAATTGCGGCGGAAGATGGCCGCGATTCCGGCGCGCGGCGCCGAGGCCGGGTCGTCGATGACCTCGGCCGCGCGGATGCCGGTGGCGCGGGAGTCGCGGCGGGAGACGCTGCCGGTGCCGACGGCACTCGAAAACCTGCTGCCCGACGGCGGATTGGCGAAGGGCTCGGTGGTCGTCTACAACGGGGCCGGGTCCCTGATCGCCGGATTGCTGGCCGCGGTGACGAGCGCGGGCGGACATGCCGCCGTGGTCGGGATGCCGCGGCTGGGTCTGCTCGCGGCCGTCGAGATGGGCGCGCGGCTCGACCGGCTGGCCGTGGTCTCCGATCCGGGAGACGATCCACTCGAGGTTGCCTCTGTATTGCTGGATGGCCTGGACCTGGTCGTGCTCGGCCTGAACGGGCTCTCCGTCCCAATGTCGCGCACCCGGATTCTCGCCGCCCGCGCCCGCAGCAAGAACTCCACCCTCATGGTCACCAATGGCTCCTGGTCCGGCTCCGCCCTGCACATCGACACCCGGGTCTCCGGATACGACGGCCTCGGCCGCGGCTGCGGCCGCCTGCGCACCGTCCGCCTCGACATCTCCGTGCGCGGCCGCTCCGCCCAACCCCGCCACGGAAATCTGGCACTCAGCCCCATCGACGGCCGCGTGCAGTGGGTCACCGACCCCGCCCACCCCGCAACAACTCTCGACCCCCTGCGCCCAACCCGCCATGCCGCGGTCTGACCGCCCGGTGAGTCGGGTGTGAAGGCGCGGCGGGTGCTGGTGGTGTGGTGTCCGGATTGGCCCGCGGTGGCGGCGGCCGCGGCGGCCGGGGTGGCGGCCACGCGGGCGGTGGCGGTCTTCGCCAACAATCGGGTGGTGGCCTGTACGGCGGTGGCGCGGGCCGAGGGGATTCGGCGCGGGCTGCGTAAGCGGGAGGCGCAGGGGCGATGCCCGGATCTGCTGGTGGCGCAGGAGGATTCGGATCGGGACGCGCGGCTGTTCGAACCCGTGGTGTCGGCCGTGGACGCGACCGTGCCGGGGGTCGAGGTGCTGCGCCCGGGGATGCTGGCGCTGTCGGCGCGCGGCGCGGCCCGCTTCTTCGGTTCCGAGGAGGCCGCCGCCGAACGCCTGGTCGACGCGGTCGCGGCGGTGGGCGCGGAATGCCAGATCGGGATCGCCGACGAGCTGTCCACCGCGGTGTTCGCGGCCCGGCGCGCCACCCTGGTCCCGCCCGGCAAGGGCGCGGAATTCCTTGCCCCCATGCCGGTTTCGGAGCTGGCGGTGGAGCCGGTGCTGGCCGCCCCGCAGCGCGTGGAGCTGGTGGATCTGCTGCATCGCCTGGGCCTGCGCCGCATCGGCGACTTCGCGGCCCTCACCCCCGCCGAGGTGTCCTCGCGCTTCGGCGCGGACGCGATCATCGCGCACCGCTGCGCCCGCGCCGTCCCGGAGCGTCCGCCCGCCGCCCGCCTGCCCGCCGCCGACCTGACCGTCGAGCACCGCTGCGATCCCCCGATCGAGCGCGTCGACATGGCCGCCTTCGTCGGCCGCATGCTGGCCACCGAACTGCACACCAAGCTCGCCGCGGCGGCCGTGGCCTGCACCCGCCTGGTCATTCACGCCGAAACCGAGGCGGGCGAGGCGCTTTCCCGCGTCTGGCGCTGCGCCGAACCCCTCACCCCCGACAGCACCGCCGACCGCATCCGCTGGCAGCTCGACGGCTGGCTCACCCGCCGCGCCCTCGACCGCGCCCGGGCATCCCAGCTCCCCGACGACCGGGACTCCGGCCCGAACGCCGCCGTCATCCTGCTGCGCCTGGAACCGGTCGAGGTGGTCGCGGCGGGCGCGCTGCAGCTGGGCCTGTGGGGTGGTGTCGGCGAGGACGAGGAGCGTGCCCGCCGCGCCCTGATCCGGGTGCAGAGTCTGCTGGGCGGTGACGCCGTGCGCATGGGTGTGCTCAGCGGCGGCCGCGGCCCGGAGGAGCGAATCACCCTGGTGCCCCTCGGCGATGAGCCCGTGCCCGCCGCCGACCCGGCCCAGCCGTGGCCCGGCCGCCTGCCCGAGCCCGCGCCCGCGCTGGTGCTCACCCATCGCCCGCGGGTTCGCCTGGAGGCCGCCGACGGCGCCCCGATCTGGGTGACCGACCGCGGCCTGTTCACCGCCGATCCCGCACTCCTGCACTGGGGTAGCAGCTCCTGGCGGCTCACCGGGTGGGCCGGTCCGTGGCCGCTGGACGATCGCTGGTGGACCCGTCGGCACGGCTTCACCGCCCGCGCCCAGGTGCAGATTCACACCGAGGATGTGCGCCGCCTGCGTGCCCTGCTACTGCTCGGCTACGACCACGCCTGGCATGTGGAGGGGCTCTACGAGTAGTTCGACATCCCGAACGAGTCGTTCAAATGCCCAGCGGCAGGCGCAGATCCATCATTTCCGGCCAGAGCTCGGACCAGGGCCGCACCGGCCCGCGGCAGGCGAAGATCGCGATATCGCTGTTCACGCCCGGAAATCCATTGGGAACGTTCAAACGCTCGACCACGCTCACCGAGTCGAACTGCCGCCGCAGCGTCTGCTCGGCACTGCCGAGCCCGACATAGAGCACCGCGTCCGCGTCGGACGGCGGCGGCCCGAAGTAGCCGAATCCGCGGTTGGGGCTGTAGATGGGCGGCAGGTCGTAGTCGCGGCCGAAGTTCTGCAGCGCCGCCGCCTGCCAATAGTTCTGGGCGATGATCGCTTTCGGCCGCCCCGACTCCGGCAGCTGCCGATAGGCGTCGGCGGCCTTGGCGGTCAGCTCCGACCAGCCCGAGTAGCCGTAGATGCTGGTTCGCATGGCGAAATCGGCCTGCGTCCGGATCGCGCCGTGCGCGCGGGAGGGCGGCTGCGGCAGCGTGATCACGAGGGTGGTGATGATGGCCAGCGACAGCACCAGGATGGGCGCGGCGATCCGCCGCAGCAGCCGCCCGCCGCGATCGTTCACCGAATAGGGCAGCGAGGCCGCGCCGATGCCGAACAGCACGGGCAGGAATCCCGCCGTGTAGTACGGCCTGCCGTGCCCGACCAGCACGACGGCGACCAGCAACCCCGAGGCGACGAGCATGAACAGGTACGGCCGCAGCCAACGCTGCCGGGCCAGGCACCAGAACGCCCACCCGGCCAGCAGCCCGCCGAGCAGCCCGGCCAGTCCGATCATCTGCGGAATGCAGGCCAGCGGCCCGCCGCCCGCCGCGTCCTGTTCCGCGCCGATCACCTTGCTCATGGCCAGTGCGGGCCACCCGTGCGAGTTCTGCCACCACAGCCCGGGCACCGCGGAGAGGGCGAAGATGGCGATGCCGTTCCACAGCGCGGGCCGCCACAGCACGTGCCGCGGTCCCGCGACCAGCACGCCCCCGGCCAGGCACAGCAGGATGGTCGGGATGAACCATTTGACCTGCAGGTCGATGGCCGCGATGACGCCGATCGCGGTGAGCAGCCGGTCGTCTCGCGTGCGCAGCCAGCGGATCATCAACCAGATGATGGCGGCCTGCAGGGTGGCGTCGAAGGAGAAGGTGCTCAGCTGGACGGCCTGGGTGGCGGCCAGCGGCGAGACCCCGTAGGCGGCCGCCGCCAGCATTTGCGCGGTGCGCCCGCCGCCCAGTTCGTAGGCGACCGCGGCGCTGATCACCACCGCGCCGACCATCATGAGCACCGCGGGTAATCGGAGCACGGGTGGTGAGCCGGGTGCCACGGTGTCGGCCAGATGGGCGATCAGCGGAATGAGCACGCCTTGATCGGCGTAGGTCAGACTGCGGTGCGCTCCGGCCGCGACGAAGTACAGTTCGTCCCCGAAGTAGTCGTAGCGCAGCGTCGGGATGGCCAGGAATGTCCCGCTGAGTGCGGCGATCAGCAGGACCCAGACCGTTGCGAAGGATGGCCGCGGCGGGCTCGGTTCCTCGAGATCGACCGCGGGGGCGGCAGCATTGAGAACCATATTTCCCCGACAGAAAGCACTGTTTAATCGACGAGAACGCTACCGGCACGAATGACCGATTCTCCACAATGTGAAAGTGATCTATTTCACAGGCCAAACCGCTGCGCATTACCGCAGGACAATGAGTGTTTCCTCGTCATTCACCAACCGAATGAATAGGCAACCGAATCGGTCACCCGCTATGGCGGTGCGCACAAACTGCGGCGCCACTCCGGCCCCGATCCGTACCCTGGTTCCTCGTGGAGTCAGCGGTCACTCGGATCACGCTCGAGGACGTGTCCATCGCCTACCGGGATTCCGGAGCGACGGGCGGGCACCGCTACAGCGACACTCCGGTGATCCTCGTGCACGGCATGGGCGGAGACGGCCACACCTGGGATCGATTCGCGACCCAGCTCGTGCGCCGCGGCCGCCGGGTGATCATTCCCGATCTGCGCGGCCACGGCCGCAGCGCCCACACCGATTCCTACCTGTTCGCCGAATTCGGCGGCGACATCCTGCGCCTGTGTGAGCGACTCGAGCTCGAGACCGTGGATCTGGTCGGCCACTCCCTCGGCGGTTACGCCATCTCCTGGGTGGCCATGCGGCGCCCGGAGTTGGTGCGGCGCTTGGTGATCGAGGAGCAACCGCTGCCGCTGCGCTCCGGCGACGAGCAGATGACCTTCACCCGGCGACTGCCCTCGATCCCGGAACTCTGGCACGCCACCACCAGCCTGATCCGGCATCCGCGCGCGGTGCTGGCCTTCGACCGATCCATGACCGGGACCGCGCTCGAACAGTTCCGCAAGCCCTATCCGGAATGGTGGGAGGGGCTGGCCGAGATCACCGCGCCCACCCTGTTCCTGCGCGGCGGGCCCGGCGGCATGGTGGATCCGGAGAAGCTCGAGCAGGTGCGCACCAGCCTGGCCGACTGCACCGTGCGGACCTTCAGCTCCGGCCACAGCATCCACCGCGACCGCTATCGCGAATTCGAGACCGAAGTGCTCCCCTTTCTGGGCCATTGAGCAGCCGGTATCTACAGTTGAACGGTGTCCGCATCCGAGCGTCCCACGCTGTGGTTTCCCGACGAGCAGTCGTTCCGCGACTGGCTGTCGGCCAATCACGCGGCCGTGGACGGGATTTGGCTGAAGTTCGCCAAGAAGGGCTCCGGATTCGCCTCGCTCGACTATGACGCCGCGCTGCGACAGGCCCTGTGCTTCGGGTGGATCGACGGACAGTCCCGCAAGCTCGACGACGACTTCTTCATCATGGGATTCACCCCGCGCCGCCGTCGCAGCCAGTGGTCACAGCGCAATGTCGGCCTGGCGGGCGAGCTGATCGCCGCCGGGCTCATGCATCCGGCCGGGCAGGCCGAAATCGATCGGGCCCGGGCGGATGGGCGCTGGGACAATGCCGTCGGACGCGATCTGCCGCAGGACTTCCTGGACGCGCTGGCTCGACATCCGGAGGCGGCGGCCTTCTTCGAGACGCTGCCCGCGCAGTCCCGCCTCGCGGTCGGCTACCACCTGGGCAGCGCGGTGCGGCCGGAGGCGCGAGCGCGGCGGCTGGAGCAGGTGATTCGGAAGTTGATCGACGGGAAGCCGCTATGAGCGAGGAATTGCGACGGTGCGAGGGATTGGCGCGGTGCGAGGGATTGGCGCGGTGCGAGGGATTGGCGCGGTGACGGGGTTCGAGGGATTGTCGTGTTCGGCTGCGGCGCAGGAGGTTCCGCTACCCGGCAGCGCCACCCGGATTACCGGCTGGCTGTGCGTCGAGCAACCCGGGGCGTGGGGGCGCGACGTGATCGGCGACGAGGTGCTCGGCCCCGCCATCACACCGGAATTGGCCGCGCGCACCAAGGCCGCCCACGTGCGCCCGACTTTGATTCGCCGACCCGGGCGCAATGAATTCACCGGTGTCCGAACGGTTCTCCTGGCGAGTTCGCGACCCGAGGGCTCCTGGTGCGAACGCTTCGAAATCACCGATCTGCGAGAACTATTGGATATCGACCTGCATCTGTTGAACGGCCCGCCCCCGGGAATCGGTGCGGCGGTGACGGATCCGCTGGTGCTGGTCTGCGCCCACGGCAAGCGCGACCAGTGCTGCGCATTGCTGGGCCGACCCATTGCCGCGAGCCTGTCCGCCGCGAATCCGGACCGGGTCTGGGAGTGCTCGCACACCGGCGGGCACCGCTTCGCCCCCGCCGTCATCGTGCTGCCCACCGGGCTCACTTACGGCCGCCTGGACGAGGATTCGGCCCACACCATGCTGGCCGCCGCCGACAAGGGCGAGGTCTCGCTCACCGGTTTCCGCGGCCGCAGCTGCTACACCCCGGTCGAGCAGGTGGCGGAAGTGGCCGTCCGCCAATGCGTCGCCGACGCCTCCTACACCGCCGAGACACCGACCTCCGACGATACCGGCCTGGCCACCACCCACCCCGGCGATATCGACCCCACCGTCGGCATCGACGACCTCCTGGTCGAACCGGCCCCCGACCACCCCGAACTCTGCAGCGACCCACCCACATTCGCGGGCGCCGCCCACGTCACCCACCGCGACGGCCGCCGCTGGCTGGTCACCACCCGCACCATCGCCTACCCACCCCGCCAAGCCAGCTGCGGCGCCGCCCCCAAACTCGCCACCGCCGTAGTCGCCGACGAGGTCCACCCCCTCCCCTGAGCCACCCCCAGGGAGGACCACTCGGCCCACCCGCCCGGACCGGAGGCAACCACCACCATGGGCGGGTTTCGCGGGCGGGCGAGTCGGGCGATCGTTTCGTCCGGAAGGCCGGAATGGGTGGGAAAGTCTCGTCCGGGGTCCCAGGCGGCGGGCTGGAGGCGAAAAGCGGTGTGTCCGTGTGGCTCTGGGAGGGGGTCGCGGATGCGGGAGCCGACGGCCAGCAAACCCCAGGTTTCGAACCAGGCCAGTCAGGATGGTTTTCCGCTACCCTGCACCCGTGACCGAACGCGCCCGTCCCATTGTCGGCCCCGATTATCTGGTGGCCGGACGCTACCGTCTGCAGTCGAAGCTCGGTGGCGGCGGCATGGGCGCCGTGTGGCTGGCCACGGACCGGCTGCTGCATCGGGATGTGGCCATCAAGCAGGTGCTCACCACCGCGGGGCTCTCCGAGGAGGAGGCGCAGGAGGTCCGCAGCCGGATCATGCACGAGGGGCGGGTGGCGGCCAAGCTGTCGCACGAGCACGCCATCGCCGTGTACGACGTGGTGCTCGAGGCCGGTGAGCCCTGGCTGGTGATGGAGTACCTGCCCTCGCGCAGTGTGGCCAAAGCCCTTGCGCTGGTGGATCACCTCTCGCCCATCGAGGTGGCGCAGATCGGCGCGCAGGTGGCCGACGCGCTGGCGACCGCGCACGCGGCGGGCATCGTGCATCGCGACATCAAGCCCGGCAATATCCTGGTCGCCGATCGCGGCGACGAGGTCGGCATGGTGAAGCTGTCCGACTTCGGCATCTCCAGCGGAGCCAACGACGCCTCCGAGGAGATCGGCGACGTCATCACCGGCACCCCCGCCTACCTGCCGCCCGAGGTGGCGCGCGGGGCGCGGCCCACCACCGCCAGCGACGTATTCTCGCTCGGCGCAACGCTGTACACCGCGATCGAGGGCCAGCCGCCCTACGGCTTCGACGAGGACAGCAATGTCATCGTGGAGCGCGCCGCCATGGCGCAGATCATTCCGCCCGCCCGCAGCGGCCCGCTCACCGACGTCCTGCTGCACATGATGGAACCGGCCCCGCAGCGCCGCCCCACCATGACCGAGGCGCGCAACGAGATCCTCACCGCCGCCTTCGGACCCGGCACCGCGCCCTACATCCTGGGCGCGCCGGTCCGCACCGACGACGGCACCATTCCGGCCTGGGCCGCCCGCAATTCCGCGGCCGGACTGCGCAGCCCGCACTCCACCCCGCTGCCCCGCCCGCAGCGCGCCCAGGCGGCGGCCCCGGCCGCCCCGCAACCCAAGAAGGGCTTCGACCTCAGCTCCCTGGGACCGAACGCGGGCCCGCTCGCGGTAGCGATCGGATTGCTGATCGGGCTCTTGATCATCATCGTGATCTTGGTAGTTCTGTAAGAACTCTCAGTCGATGCGGCGGCGGTGCGCCCAGCGGGTCAAGGCATTCCGGTTGGACTGCTGGGTCTTTCGCAGCACGTTCGAGGCGTGCGTCTCCACCGTCTTGACCGAGATGAACAGGGTTTCGGCGATCTCGCGGTAGGTGTAGCCGCGCGCCAGCAGCCGCAGCACCTCCAGTTCGCGCGGGGTCAGCGAATCCAGTTCCGGATCCAGCGGCGGCTCGGGCACCGGCGACTTCCCGGTGAACGAGTCCAGCACGAACCCGGCCAGCCGCGGCGAGAACACCGCGTCGCCGCCGGACACCCGCCGAATCCCGTCCGCCAGTTCGGGTCCCGAGATCGTCTTGGTGACATACCCGCGCGCCCCGGCCCGGATCACCGCGATCACATCCTCGGCCGCGTCGGACACGCTGAGCGCCAAACACACCGGCCCCGGATCGATCCCCTGCAGCACCGCGACACCGCCCCCGTCGGGCATGTGGACATCGAGCAGCACCACATCCGGTGCGGTCGCCTTGATTCCGGCGATGGCCTCACCCACCCCGCCCGCCTCGCCGACCACCTCCATATCGGATTCGCGGCTCAGTTCCGCCCGCACCCCGGACCGGAACACCGCATGATCGTCGACCAGAAAGACCCGGACGCTCACCTAGTTCTCCTCACCTGACGCCGAACCCACCCACATCGGTACCACAGAATCACAGCTCCGCGGTCTCACCCGACACCGGCTGGTCCTGCTGCACCACCAGCCGCTCGTCCTCACCGTCGGTGCGCGGCATATAGATTCGCACCTCGGTGCCGGTGCCCGCCGACGACTTGATCTCCACGCGCCCGCCGCGGCGTTCGATGCGGCCGTGAATGGACTTGGCCACGCCCTGACGGTCCTTCGAGACGGTGTCCGGGTCGAAGCCCTTGCCGCGGTCGCGCACGAACACGCTCACCTGATGCGGTTCCACCTCGGCGTAGAGGTCGATGGTCGGCACCCCGGCGTGCTTGGCGGCATTGACCAGTGCCTCGCGGGTGGCCCCGAGCACGGCGGTGAAATGCTCCTTGGGCAGCCCGACTCCGCTGTCGTCCACATCCATCGACACATCGCCCACGGTCACCGGCGTGACCTTCACCCCGTGCTGATCCTCCACCTCGCCCGCGATGGTGCGCAGCGCGGCGGCGAGGGAGGACTGTGCCGGACCGGTGTCCTCGAACAGCCACTTGCGTAGCTCGCGCTCCTGAGAACGCGCCAGCCGCACCACTTCCTGGGGATCCTCGGCTTGGCGCTGGATCAGCGCCAAGGTCTGCAGCACCGAATCGTGCAGGTGCGAGGCGATCTCCTCGCGCTCGTCATTGCGAATCCGCGCCGCGCGTTCGGCATTCAGCGCCCGCATCATGCGCAGCCACAGCGGCACGGTGAGCAGCCCGGCCCCGACCAGGGTCACGGCCACGGCCAACAACGCGGAACCGAGCGAGCTGAGATTGATCCGGCCGAGCACCACCACGCCCAGGCCGACCACGATGAGGGTGGCGCCGCCGACAATGCGCGCCCAGGTCACCACCGAGGGTTTGGTGGGCAGTCCGATGACGGATCTCGGCCCGTCCGCGTCGAATTCGCGCCACACCAGGGCCGCGCCGATGGCGACCACGATGATCGGACCCACCACGTGCGCGGCCGTGCCGCTGAAGACCCAGGCCGTGGCGACCGACAAGGCCATGCCCAGCAAGGCCAACCCGATGGCCTGTCGCCGTTCCGACGGGGTCGGCGGGGACGCGTCGCCGCCGCCGGGGGTGAAGATCCACAGCATGCCGTACGCGACGATCCCGGCTCCGGCCAGCGCCGCCAGCAGCACGAAGCCGATTCGGACCTTGAAGACATCGACACCGAGGTGATCGGCGAGACCGCCCGCCACACCGCCCACAACGCGACCGCCGGTCCGCCGCACCAGCTTGGGTTGGGTCACGGGTGTGACCGACCCGCGGGCAGGGTCGTAGAAGGGCGCGGCCGGATACATGCCTTCGATATTGGCACGGGCGCCCGACAGCCGACATCAGGAAACACCCCGATTCCGGCCCTGAGGCCGCGTCTTGTCCGGTCCGGACGGAAAAGCGGTGCCGACCTGCGCGGATGCCGAATCGACCAGGGTTTCCGGACGCTATCCCGCTGATCTTCCCCTGACCGGACCGGACAGTCGGCCCGGTTGGCGGTTCGCCCGTCCCGCCCGGTCCGGATAACTGCTCCCACGCCTGTGATCAGCGCTTTCACCGCCGTCGCCGCCGCTGGGCCGCGCCCGGTCGGCACCGGTTTTCCTACCTTCATCTCAGCGGAGCCACCGGGCACCGCATCGAGAGTCGGGGAGGACTCAATGACCATCAAGAACGCGATCGCGGGTGCTGCCACCGCCGTGGGTCTGCTCTGCGGCGCACCCTTCGGAGCCATCGCCCACGCCGACGGGGGACTCGCACCGCACGAGAAGACGACCGTCGCGCCGAATGGCATGTCGGTCACGGTTGGGCACCGCGACAATGCGGCCCGCCCGGTCGCACCGTTGAACGGGATGCCGACCAGTCGAGAGGTCTACCTGGACAACACGTCCTACGGCAGTGTCGAGGGCGGCAGCGGCAAGATCCGGACCGGATACTTCGTCGCCTGCGCGGTGGATCTGGACGTGAGCTTCGACATCAAGGCCAAGGCCGGTGTCGACGTGACGGCCGATCTCGGAGTGTCCGCCGGCCTGGAGATGGTGACGCCGACCGCGAGCGTCGGTATCGAGCCCGAGATCGGTGCCGGCATCAGCTTCGATCTCGGCATCAAGCCCGGCAAGATCACCGATATCAAGCTGGGCGAGAAGGAGATTCCCGCGGGCGGCACCGGCTACATCGTCAACCGCGACTACCGCCTCACCGTGAACGGCTGCGGCGGCCCGCTGACCGTCCAGGCCTACACCATTATCGAGGGGACCTCCCCGGGAGCGGATGCGGCGGACTGGGTAATCGGCGACCCGTTCTCGCTGTGATCCGCCCGGAGCGGCGGCGCGGAATCCCGCGCCGCCGTTTCGGCATTCCCGTTCCCCGCCCGCTAGATTGGCGACATGCTCGCGGGGGACAAGGGAATACGGGGCTTGCGGTGACCGAGGACGACCAGATCGGCTCGCCCAGAGCCCTTTTCGCCCGGCGTTTCGCCGAACTCTATGAGGCGGCCGGAAATCCAACCCTCCGCCGTGTCGCCACCGCCGCCGAGAACCGCATGCGCGCCGCCCAGGGCACCCGCCCCGGCGGCGCGTCCGCCCAACGCATCAGCGACTGGAAGGCGGGCCGAAACGTCCCCGCCCGCTTCGAATCCCTGCTCCCGGTCGTCCTCACCCTCATCGACCTGGCTCGCAAATCCGGTCGCCCCCTACCCCGCCACCTGGCCGATCCCAAGGAATGGCAACGCCTCTGGCAATCGGCCACCACCTGGAACCCCGATGCCGACTCCGAACCCCCCTGCCCCTACCCGGGTCTCACCGCCTACGACGGCCACAACCGCACCCTCTTCTTCGGCCGCACCCGCGCCACCACCGAACTCACCGACCTGGTGCGAACCGCCACCGGAATCGTGGTGCTCATCGGCGCATCCGGAGCCGGAAAATCGTCACTGCTAGCAGCCGGCCTGATCCCCGCGCTCCCCGACTGGGAGACAACCCTTTTCACCCCGGGCGCGGATCCGCTCGCCGCGCTGCGGCGCGCGATCGCCGAAACCACGAACGCCACGGCCGCAGCAGCGGAGCACACAGCCGCGAAATCAGCCGATCCCATTACGAAACCAGCGGATCACCCCGATGCGGATTCCACAGATCGCGCCGCGACGGAACAGTCGGGCCGGGCGGTAGCGGACGCGGTTGATGTGGAATCGGATTCGGCCGCCGAGCCGACGGCGCTCGCCCCGCGTGTCGACGGCCCGCGCCGACTGCTGGTCATCGACCAGGCCGAGGAACTCTTCACCACCTGCGGCAGCGACCGCGAGCGGGAAGACTTCCTGGCCCTCCTCAACACCTGCGCCACTCGTGCCGACGACCCGATCGCGGTCGTCTTGGCCCTGCGCGCCGACTTCTACGCCCACTGTCTCGATCACCTGGTACTCCAGGACGCCCTCGAGCACCGCAGTTATCTACTCGGCCCCATGCGCACCGACGAACTGGCACAGGCGATCTCAGGCCCCGCCCGTGCGGCTGGGCTGGAGTTGGAACCCGGTCTCGAAGAGCTCGTCATCACCGAACTGTGCGGCGCAGGCGACCATCACGGCCGCCGCACCTACGACCCCGGCGCACTGCCCCTGCTGTCCCATGTCATGGCCGCCACCTGGCAGCATCGCGAGGGCCGCCGCCTCACCACCACCGGCTACCGCAAGGCGGGCGGCGTGGTCGGCTCGGTCGCCGAAACCGCCGAACACGCCTGGAACGAACTGTCCCCCGCCCAGCAATCCGCCGCCCGCGACCTCCTCCTGGGCCTGGTCACCGTCCGCCGCGATGCCCGCGACACCCGCCGCCCCGCCCTCCGCTCCGACCTCCTGGCCCGCGCCGCCAACCCCGCAGACGCCACCGCCGCCCTCGAACTCCTCTCCCACACCCGCCTGATCACCCTCGACGCCGACGCGGTAACCCTCACCCACGAAATAGTCCTCACCGCCTGGCCCCGCCTCCGCACCTGGATCGACGAAGACCGAGTCGGCTACCTCGTCCGCCAACGCCTCGAATCCGACGCCGCCGAATGGGCCGCCCAACACCGCGATCCCTCCCTCCTCTACCGCGGCACCCGCCTCCGCAACGCCCTCGACAATGTCGACCCACCCCCGGTCGGTCCCCTGGCCCACGAGTTCCTTGCCGCGGCCGATGCGGCAAGTCGCAAGTCCCGCAACCGGTCCCGCCGTACCACCGGCATTCTCGCCATTCTCGGGGTGGGGCTGTTGGTATTGGCGTTCGGGGTCTATTCCCAGAACCGCCTGGCCGATCAACGCCGTGACGACAAGAATTTCGCCGCCGTCCTCGCCCAGGCCGACCGCGTTCACCAGACCGACCCGTCCCTGGCGGCCCAGCTGAACCTGATCGCGTGGCGAATGCGCCCGGGGGACAACGATGTCCGCTCCCGGCTGCTGCAGTCCCAGATCGACCCGCTGGTGACGGTCACCTCCGCCCATCCACAGCAGGTCGTCCAACTCGCCTACCAGCCGAATGCGAAGGTGCTGGTGTCGCTCGCATCCGATCGCGGCCTGCGGCTCTGGGATTCGACCGACACCCGGCATCCGCGGCAACTCGGCAAACAGCTCGACCGAGTCGACGGAGTGGCCGTCGGTCCCGCCAATCTGATGGCCACCACGGCGGTACAGGAAGCGCCCGGCACGGTAACCCTCTGGGACATCGCGGATCCGGCCATACCCCGGCAACTCGCCACGCTGCCGAATCTTCCCGAATCCGGCCCGCTACGAACCGCTTTCACGGCGGATGGGCACACGCTGGCGGTGGAGACCCGCACCCACCTGATGCTGTGGTCGGTCGGCGATCCGCGGGCTCCGGTCCTCACCGCGATGCGCACCCTGCCCGCTTCCGGGGGCGCGCCGGGTGAGATCCGGTTCAGCCCGGACGGTCGTCTGCTCGCCCTCGTCGCCCTCGATCTCACGGCCAACACCGCCGCCGTGCAACTGTGGAACGTAGCGAATCCGGCGAACCCGACCTTGTTGACTCCAGCCCTCGACGCTCCCGCCGAACTGGTGCTGGCCATCGACTTCAGCCCCGACAGCACGATGCTTGCCGTCGGCTCGAGCGAGGAGACTCGCGTCTCCGACGACAGCGCCATCGGTGTGCGCCTCTGGGACGTGCGCGATGCGGCGCACACCCGCCCCCTCGCGACATTGGATACCGGCAGCAGATTGCTCCGGGCGCTGGTCTTCTCACCCCAGGGCGACACCCTGGCCGTATCGGGCAATCGCGGATCGTCGGTCTGGAACATCACCGATCCGGCGAATCCGACCCGATTGATCGATCAGTTGCCCATGAGCCCGTCGCTCTGTCATTTCGGCCAACTGTCCTCACAGTGCATAGGTGGTCCCGACACTCTCGCCTTCGCGCCCGACGGCCGTACGCTGGCCGCGGGCGGATACAGCGGCGATATCCAGATCTGGTCGTTGCCGTCGGCAGTGCTCGCGGAGCCTGTCGGGGCGGGTCCATCACCCGCGTACGCCGCCAACGGCAATCGGCTCGCCAACGTGACCGGGTCCGGCCGCGTGGTGCTCTGGGATGTCCGCGATCCCACGCTGCCCACCCGAATCGGCGAATATCGCGCCGAATCCGTTACTCCGGCAGTACGTCTCAGTGCGGACGGCAACACCCTGCTGGTTTTCGACATGCTGTCCGCCCGGGTACGGACCGTCGACCTCACCGATCCGGCGCACCCGCGCACACTCGGCGACTGGACCCTGGCGACCCCGAAGTCGCAGCGCATCGCCACCATCAGCCGCAGCAACCGGCTGATGGCCACGGTCGGCAGCGACAGCTTCCAGCTGTGGGACCTCTCCGATTCGACCCGGCCGCAGCCCATCGGCACGCCCCGGCCCTTGGGTGAATCCGGCTCAGCCTTCTTCGGCGCCGACGACAGCACGCTGATCCTCTACCGGATGCCCGGCGAGCAGGGCAGGCAACAGCTGATCGCCGAACTCTGGAACATCACCGATCCGACACGGCCACAACTGGTTTCGGAACTACTGAATCGGCCGGCGACGGTGATCGACACCGTGGGAATCACCCCGGACCAGAAAACCCTGGTCGACACCAGCAACGAGCGAATCCAACTGTGGGACATCACCGCACCATCGAAACCGGTCCGCCTGGGCGATCCGTTCACCGCTCACACCGTCCCCATCGTGCCCTTCGTATCGACCGACCCGCGCACCTTGTTCACGGTGGGCGTCGACGGCACGCTCCAGCGGTGGGACCTCTCCGATCGCGCGCACCCGAAACTCATCACCGCGCTCGCCCAATCGGTCTCCTACAGCTGGAACGCCGCGCTCGCCCCGGACCGTCGGCACATCGCCTCCGCGTCCACCGACGGCACCCTGCACCTGTGGGACCTCGACGAACAGCATGCCGTCGACCGCATCTGCGCCCTCACCGGCACCATGTGGACCGAGGATCTCTGGCACCGCTACCTCCCCCAGCTCCCCTACCACCCGCCCTGCCCGGCCTGAGCGGAATTTCCCCGACCCGCCCTCGGTTGGCAGCAACGGAACCGAACAGGACGGGTGAGATGAACGCTTTCAATGAGTCTGTGATCGAGGAGTTTCGCGCCAATGGCGGGAAGGTCGGTGGGCCCTTCGAGGGGCGCGACAATATGGTGGTGATCACCACGATCGGGGCGAAATCCGGTCGGGCCGTGACCAATCCGCTGGTCTATGTGCCGGACGGGGAGCGCATCGTGCTCATCGCCTCCAACGGCGGCGCGGACAAGCATCCGGCCTGGTATCACAATCTTCGCGCCAATCCGGAGCTCACCGTCGAACTCGGCACCGAAACGTACACGGGCAAGGCCGAGGTCCTCACCGGTGCGGAAGCCGACGAACTCTACGAGCGCATGATCGAACTGATGCCCGTGTTCGCCGAGTACCGCGAGAACACCAGCCGCCGCATCCCCGTCGTCGCGGTCTACCGCCGACCCGAGTGACCCGGGGCCCGGTTACCCGCCGCAGGCCAAGTTCAGGTCTCCATTCAGGGTGATCCCCGATGCGCCCGCGGCGGGGCGCGCAGCACGATGGATGCCATGACGAGAACGAGCGACTGGTCCAAGGGCGCCGGGCGTACCGGCTTCTCCGATCAGCTTCACGATCTGTGGCAGACCCGGCCGGTGCGCTTTCCGAAGGATGGGCCGATCGCGGGCGTGGCCGTCGGGTTCGGCCGCCGCTACGGCGTGGATCCCGTGCTGGTGCGGGTGGCGTTCGTGGTGTCGGCGCTGTTCGGCGGGGCGGGCATCGTGCTCTACCTGCTGTGCTGGCTGCTGCTGAACCAGACCGGGGACCAGTCCTCGGCGGCGGAATCGCTGTTCGGGCGCGGCCGGTCCTCGCATTCCTCGTCCAAGACCATCGTGCTCATGGTGGCGTTGGGGATCGCCGTGAGCACGATGGGGCCCGTCGGGGTGGGACTCGGCGGGTCCGGCGTCATCAGCTTCGCACTCATGCTGGCCGGATGGTGGCTGCTCTACCAGCGCCAACCTCAGCCGCCCGCAACCTATTTCGAGCACGCGACGGCCGACAGCATTCTCAATACCGGCTACCCGGGCACCACCAACCCGTTCTGGACCGGCTATCCGGGCACCAATGCGGTCACCTTCCAGACCTACGGCCCCTACACCACGCTGCCCGACCACTACGAGCCCGACCCCAACCAACCCGCCCCGGATTCCGCTGCCGCCCAAGGCATGTCGCAGCCCGGCCAGGCCATGTCGCAGGGCGAGACCGGGCAGAGCATGTCGCAGGGCGAGCAGATCATGTCTCAGAACGAGCAGAGCATGTCCCAGAGCGATTCGGGCGAGGCCGTCACCGAGGTGCTCGAGACCCGCTACGCCCCCGCTTCCTCCGTGAGCGACACCGTGGTGCTGCGTAAACCAGAATCCGATTCGGGCACAACCGCTTCCGAGGAGTCGAACCACTCCCCCGCCGAGAGCCACTCCCCTTTCACCGAAGCGAGCACGGCACCCGAGGACCAGCCCGGGGCGAGCTCCGCCGGTCCGGTTCAGCTCGACAAGCCAGACAAGGCAACGGTCCAACTCGACAAGACCGGCGGGGAAGAGCCCCCTTCCGAGGACACCCCCACCGCCGTGATCCCGGTCGACCAGCCCGCGCCCCCCGCCGAGCAATCCGTCGAATCCCGTCCGCTGCACCGCATTCCGCCCACCGGCGACCGCCCCCGCACCGGCTTCGGCCCGGCCCCGATCTCCCCCGACTTCGGTCCCACCCCGCCCGGCTGGGATCCGCTCGGCGTGGCCCCGCTGGCCTGGGAACTGCCCGAGCCGGGCGGCCCGGTACCGCAGCAGGCCGTCGTCCAGGCTCCCCCGCGCCGTCCCCGCTCGCGGCTGACGGTGGTCACCATCGGTCTCGCGATTCTCGCCGCCGCGGCGGCGGGTTCCGTGGCCGCCTCGGGCGTGGACTGGATGACGCCGGGCCGCATCGGCGCCGCCGCGCTCGCGGTGATCGCGCTGGGGCTGATCATCGGCGCGTTCCTGCGCCGCGGACACGGGCTCATGGTCTTGCTGGCCCCGCTGGCCGGATTCGTCATCCTGGCCTCGCTGGTCGGCCCGATCCAGTTCGACAAGGGCGCGATGGGCGATCACACCTGGACCGCCGCAACGGATTCCGAGCTGCTGCCGGTGTATCACGTATCCATGGGCTCGGGCACGCTCGACCTGAGCAAGCTGCAATTGACCGCGAACAAGGACGTCGATCTGCGGGTCCGCATGGGCGACGCCCGCGTCATCCTGCCGCCGAACCTGCGCGTCAACACGACCTGCAATGTCCGCATGGGCGATTCGAACTGCCTCACCGGAATGTCCGGCCCCGCAACGGGTCCGGTCCTGAACCTGACCGTGGATGTACAGATGGGAAATGCGGAGGTGAACCGTGGCCGATAACAAGAACAAGAACCGCCGACCCTCGTTCGGGCTGCTACTGGCCGGACTGCTGGGTCTCGGGGTGAGCGTCTGGGCCTTCGTCGGCCCCTCCTCCTGGCCCGTCTCCGGCGGACTGTCCCTCGGCTGGATCGTCGTCATCGCCGCCATAGTCGTCGGCATAGTCCTGGTTCTCACCCCGAAGCGGAACCGAGACTAGGCCGAGCGCGCTGCCCATTCCCTCGCCGGGACAGCGCACCCCTTCCCGGACTGCCCTCCGAGAAGGCCGAAGGCCCCGCACCGTTCACGGTGCGGGGCCTTCAACGTGTCCGCGGGAGCATCACTCCCATTCGATGGTCCCCGGCGGCTTGCTCGTCACGTCGAGCACCACGCGGTTGACCTCCGCCACCTCATTGGTGATGCGGGTGGAGATGCGCTCGAGCACCTCGTAGGGCAGGCGGGTCCAGTCGGCGGTCATGGCGTCCTCGGAGGACACCGGACGCAGCACGATCGGGTGGCCGTAGGTGCGGCCGTCGCCCTGCACGCCGACGCTGCGGACGTCGGCCAGCAGCACCACCGGGCACTGCCAGATCGACTTGTCCAGCCCGGCGGCCGTAAGTTCCTCGCGCGCAATGGCATCCGCCTGGCGCAGCAGCTCCAGCCGGTCGTGGGTGACCTCGCCGATAATGCGAATGGCCAGGCCCGGGCCCGGGAACGGCTGGCGCGCAACGATTTCCTCGGGCAGGCCCAGTTCGCGGCCGACCGCGCGCACCTCGTCCTTGAACAGCAGCCGCAGCGGTTCGACCAGAGCGAACTCCAGATCGTCGGGCAGACCGCCGACATTGTGGTGCGACTTGATGTTCGCGGTGCCCGCGCCGCCGCCGGACTCGACCACGTCCGGGTACAGCGTGCCCTGCACCAGGAACTCGACCTTGGTCTCGCCCTGCTCGCCGACCACCTCGGAAACCGCGTCCTCGAACGACCGGATGAACTCCCGGCCGATGATCTTGCGCTTCTCCTCCGGATCGGTGACGCCCTTCAGCTCACCCAGGAACTTGTCGACCGCGTCGACGGTGACCAGCTTGGCCCCGGTCGCGGCGACGAAATCCCGCTGCACCTGCTCGCGCTCGCCCGCGCGCAGCAGACCGTGATCGACGAACACACAGGTGAGGCGATCGCCGATGGCCCGCTGCACCAGCGCGGCCGCGACCGCGGAGTCCACGCCGCCGGACAGACCGCAGATGGCGTGCCCGTCGCCGACCTGCTCACGCACCTGCTTGATCAGCGCCTCGGCGATATTGGACGCGGTCCACGAGCCCGGAATCCCGGCGATCTCGTGCAGGAACCGGCTCAACACCTGCTGGCCGTGCGGCGAGTGCAGCACCTCCGGGTGGTACTGCACACCCGCGAGCTTGCGCCCCCGATCCTCGAAGGCCGCGACCGGCGCGCCCGCGGAGGTCGCGGTCACCTCGAAGCCCTTCGGGGCGTCGGTGACGGCGTCGCCGTGGCTCATCCACACCGGCTGCCGGGTGGGCAGACCGCCGTGCAGGATGCCGCCGTCGACGCTCAGCTCGGTGCGCCCGTATTCGCGAGTCCCGGTGTGCGCCACCGTGCCACCGAGCGCCTGCGCCATGGCCTGGAAGCCGTAGCAGATGCCGAAGACCGGCAGCTCCAGATCGAACAGCCGCGCGTCCAGCTGCGGCGCGCCCTCGGCGTACACGCTGCTGGGTCCGCCGGAGAGAATCACCGCAAGCGGCTTGCGCTCCGCGATCTCCTCCACGGTGATCGTGTGCGGAACCACTTCGGAATACACACTCGCTTCGCGCACCCGGCGCGCGATCAGCTGCGCGTACTGCGCACCGAAGTCGACGACAAGGACTGGTCGCTGGGTTTCTGCCACCGCCACAGTCTACGGAGAGATACAGCACACACTCGCCCCGGGCAAGCCCCACGTACACCCGGGTCGTGACCTGCGCGCGAACCCTTGGACCTCCACCCCGGGCCGGTGATTCGCCGCGGCCTCGGAAGCGGTTGCCGTCCGGCCCGGAAGTGGTGGCATCGGGACGGTATTCGCGTCGAGCGGTCCCCGGATAGGGACTTCCGGCCCCGATTCCGCCACCCTCCGGTAGTCGATGGGGCATACCTTCCGGTCCCGATCGAACGGTGACAACTGGTTTCGTACCGTGGTGGGTAACTCACCGGGTACGACCCGAATCGGTTCGGCACCCAGCTGTCGGTCGGGTGCGAAACCGTCAACGGCTCTTGGCTGCCCGCTGAAGGCTCGGGGAGGCGGAATTGACACCCGCTGGGGCACTGGGCCGCAAAGCCCGCCGGTTTGTCACAGGCGCTCGCTATTCTCTACCTCGTGCCATTCGCCCGTGCGATCGATGCCGAGATCCACTACGAGGACAGCGGGGGCGAGGGTCCGGTGGTGTTGCTGGGGCACGAATTCCTCATGGACCGAACGATGTTCGCGTCGCAACAGGCGGCGCTGACTCCGGAGTTCCGGATCGTGACCTGGGACGCGCGCGGGCACGGCCGCACCCGTGACGAGGGGCTGCCGTTCACGTACTGGACCTCCGCCCGGGACGCGCTGACCGTACTGGATCAACTCGGCGTGGAACGCGCCGTGGTGGGCGGGATTTCGCAGGGCGGCTTCATCGCCCTGCGCACCGCGCTGCTGGCCCCCGACCGCGTCGCCGCCCTCGTCCTGCTCAGCAGCGAGGCGCACGAGCCCACCCCCGCCGAACTCACCAATGCCCGGAAATTCCTGGACAAATGGTACGAAGACACCCCGCGCCCCGCCCTCGCCGAATACCTCGCCCGCTGGATCATCGGCGATGACGACTGGTACCGCGCCGTCTGGGTGAAGCGCTGGCTGGCCCGCGACCCCAACGCCACCGAGATAGCCGCCGGAGCCCTCCTCAACCGCGACTCCGTCCTGGACCGACTACCCGAAATCACCTGCCCCGCTTTGGTCATCCACCCCACCCGCTCCGGCGTCCCCCGCGCCCACGCCCGCGAACTGGCCGACCGCCTCCCCGACTCCCGCTACCTCGAAATCGAGGGCGCCCGCCAAACGGTGAACATGACCCACCCGGTAGCCGTCAACACCGCCATCCGAGAGTTCCTCCGCGACAAGGTGATCCCCCCACTCCGCGACTTCACCGCCCGCCCGATCAGCCGCTGACCCCGGATACGACTCGCGCCCTTGTCAATCCAGCACACTGGATCGACAAGGGCGCGTTTGTCTCTTCCGTCCGCAAAGGCGACAACTGATTTCGCGCCGATCCGGGTAACTCCCCGGGTACGTCCAAAATCGTTTCGGCACCCAACCGCCGGCACGGATGCACGACAGCCAACGGCTCTCAGCCGCCCGCTAAAGACGCGGAGAGGCGGGGGAGTGAGGCGGGGGAGCCTATGCGCGGACGTTCAAACCGACCTTCTGGAATTCCTTCAGGTCGCAGTAGCCGGTCTTGGCCATCGAACGGCGCAGGCCGCCAACGAGGTTCAGCGAGCCGAACGGGTCGTTGGAGGGGCCGTTGAGGACCTGGGAGAGCGGGACGCGCTCCTCCTCGATGGCGTACGGCAGCACCGCGCCGCGCGGGACCGAGGGGTGGGCGGCGGCCGAGGGCCAGTACCAGCCGTTGCCCGGGGTCTCCTTGGCCATGGCCAGCGGCACGCCCAGCATGACCGCGTCCGCGCCGCAGGCGATGGCCTTGGCGATGTGGCCGGAGGTCAGGGTCTCGCCGTCGGCGATGACGTGCACGTAGCGCCCGCCGGTCTCATCGAGGTAGTCGCGGCGCGCGGCCGCGGCGTCGGCGATGGCGGTGGCCATGGGCACGCCGATGCCGAGCACCTCACCGGTGGTGGTCGCGCCCTGCATGGAGCCGTAGCCGACGATGACGCCGGCCGCGCCGGTGCGCATCAGGTGCAGCGCGGTGCGGTGGTCGGACACGCCGCCCGCGACCACCGGCACATCCAGCTCGGCGATGAAGGTCTTGAGGTTCAACGGTTCTCCGTCGCCCACGTGCTCGGCGGAGATGATGGTGCCGTGCACCACCAGCAGGTCGATGCCCGCAGCCACCAGCGCCGGGGTCAGCGTCCGCGCGTTCTGCGGGCTGACCCGCACCGCGGTGGTGACACCGGCCGCGCGCACCTGCGCGACCGCGGCGGCCAGCAGATCCGGCTGCATCGGCGCGGCGTGCAGCTCCTGCAGCAGCGCCACCGCCGCCTCGGTGCCCTGCTTCTCGCCGACCTCGGTCAGCTGCTGGATCTTGGCGTCCACATCGGCGTGCCGGGCCCACAGCCCCTCACCGTTGATGACGCCCAGGCCGCCGGCCTTGCCCAGCTCGATGGCGAACGACGGCGACACCAGCGCGTCGGTCGGGTGCGCCAGGAAGGGGATCTCGAAGCGGTAGGCGTCCAGCTGCCAGGCCAGCGACACCTGCTTGGACGAGCGGGTCCGCCGCGAGGGCACGATGTCGATATCGTCCAGCTCGTAGGTGCGCCGAGCCGTCCGGCCCATGCCGATCTCGACCATATCGCGCATCGTGTTTCATTCCTCTCTGAGTTCGATTGCCAGACATGACAAAACCGGTCCGCGGCCATGCGCGAACCGGTTGAGTCCGGCTACGAACGGGTGGTGTAGTTGGGAGCCTCGACGGTCATGGTGATGTCGTGCGGGTGCGACTCCTTCAGGCCCGCCGCCGTGATCTGCACGAACTGGGCCGCCTGCAGATCCGGAATGGTCTGCGCGCCGGTGTAACCCATGGCCGCGCGGAGACCGCCGACCAACTGGTGGATCACCTGGTCCAGCGGGCCGCGGAACGGCACCCGGCCCTCGATGCCCTCGGGCACCAGCTTCTTCTCCGAGAGCACGTCGTCCTGGAAGTAGCGGTCCTTGGAGTAGGACTTGGCCTCGCCGCGCCCCTGCATGGCGCCCAGCGAACCCATGCCGCGGTAGCTCTTGAACTGCTTGCCGCCCACCAGGATCAGATCGCCCGGCGACTCGGCGGTACCGGCCAGCAGCGAGCCCAGCATGACGGTGGAGGCACCGGCCGCGATGGCCTTGGCGATGTCACCGGAGTACTGCACGCCGCCGTCGGCGATGACCGGCACGCCGTGCGGCTTGCACGCCGCGGTGGCCTCGAGGATGGCGGTGATCTGCGGCGCGCCGACACCGGCGACCACGCGCGTGGTGCAGATGGAGCCGGGGCCCACACCCACCTTCACCGCGTCCACGCCCGCCTCGACCAGCGCCAGCGCACCCGCGCGGGTGGCGACATTGCCGCCGACGATCTGCACGCGATCGCCGACCTCGGCCTTGACCTTCGACACCATCTGCAGCACGCCCGACTGGTGACCGTGCGCGGTGTCCACGATGAGCACGTCCACGCCGACCTCGGCCAGGGTCATGGCCCGGTTCCAGGCGTCCTCGCCGACACCCACGGCCGCGCCGACCAGCAGCCGACCGTCGCGGTCCTTGGTGGCGTTCGGGTACTGCTCGGTCTTGACGAAGTCCTTGACGGTGATCAGCCCGCGCAGCTTGCCGGAACCGTCCACGATCGGCAGCTTCTCGATCTTGTGGCGGCGCAGCAGGCCCAGCGCGGCCTCGGCGGTGACGCCCTCCTGGGCGGTGATCAGCGGCGCGGGGGTCATCACCTCGGCGACCTTGCGGTCCTGATCGACCTCGAAGCGCATGTCGCGGTTGGTGATGATGCCGATCAGAATGCCGCGGTCGTCCACGACCGGCAGACCGGAGATGCGGAAGCGCGCGCACATGGCGTCGACCTCGGCCAGGGTGTCATCGGGGCGACAGGTCACCGGATCGGTCACCATGCCCGCCTCGGACCGCTTCACGGTCTCGGCCTGCGCGGCCTGCGCCTCGATCGACAGATTGCGGTGCAGCACACCCATACCGCCCGCGCGGGCCATGGCGATGGCCATGCGCGCCTCGGTCACGGTGTCCATGGCCGAGCTCACCAGCGGGGTGCGCAGCGAGATCTCACGGGTCAGCTTGCTGGAGGTGTCGACGGAGCTCGGGATCAGATCCGAGGCCGCGGGCAGCAGCAGCACATCGTCGAAGGTGAGGCCGAGCATGGCGATCTTGTCGGGATCGTCTCCACCCGTAC
Source organism: Nocardia sp. CDC153 (assembly GCF_035818515.1). NCBI lineage: Bacteria > Bacillati > Actinomycetota > Actinomycetes > Mycobacteriales > Nocardiaceae > Nocardia > Nocardia sp. CDC153. The sequence continues at coordinate 235,331 of NZ_JAYKYU010000003.1, forward strand.
GGGGGCGGAGCTCGTTTCGTTCGCCCGTCACGGGACTGCTCATTCGGATCGACCCCTCCTGGACCTCGGCATCGTCCACCGGACCGGGCACCGGTGGACGAGTGGATGAATGGCAATGCCTGGCGTTTACCACCCGGCCTTTGGTGAACCATGGTATCGGGCCCCGAATTCCGAACCGCACCCGCGCCCGGCCCCGCGTCAGCGGCCCTTACGGCCTTGTCGCAACCGCCACAACCGCTGCGGTTTGTCTCCTATGCCATTAGTGTGTCGACTGCCACGACATCACTGTGTGCTGTGCCACCAGCGAAGTGAGGGCAAATCCCCTTCAGCGCTGGCGCACAAGGGGTGGTTCTGCGTACCGTGGGACTGTGCGTGACCATCTACCACCTGGCTTGCCGCCGGATCCATTCGCCGGAGACCCCTCCGACCCGTCGGCCGCGCTCGATGCCATCGAGCCGGGGGAACCGCTGGATCCTCACGAGCGCCTAGCGGTCGAAGAGGATCTCGCCGACCTCGCGGTATATGAGGCACTGCTGGCCCACCGCGGCATCCGCGGCCTGGTGGTCAGCTGCGAGGACTGTCGACAGGACCATTACCACGACTGGGACATGTTGCGCGCCAACCTCCTCCAGCTACTGGTGGACGGCACGGTGCGCCCGCACGAGCCCGCCTACGACCCGACCCCCGAGGCGTACGTCACCTGGGATTACTGTCGCGGTTACGCGGACGCCTCGATGAACGAGGCGCTGCACGGCGACGGATTCGACGGGTTCGACGTCTGATTCGTCTCCCGATTCCCCGATTCCACGAGAAGGGCCTGCATCCTCGGATGCAGGCCCTTCCTCGTTGTGCGCTTTCGTGAACCCTCATGCCTTCACGAAAAACCGACCGCCACACGACGATCGGATACAGCCTTTGTTCTAGTGCGTCGGTCCGGGAGCCGGTGGCACCAGCGCGCCACCGGTCGGCAGGACCAACGTGGTCGGGACAACCGGTCCGCCCGTGGGCTTCTCGATCGTCGCCGGCTGGGTCGGCGGCGTGACGCCACCGGTGGGGACACCGGTCGGCACCACCGCGGTCGTGGTGCCGGGGGCGGTCGGCGGGGTCGCCGGTTCACTCGGCTCCGAAGACGGTTGCACCGGAACCGTCGTCACCGGCGGCACGGTGGGCACCGTCGAAACGCCGCCGCCCGTAGTCGGATTCGGCTCGGTGTCGGGATTGGTCCCGAGCACCCGGGGATCGACCGTGGTGGACGAGCCGCCACCGGTGGTCGGATTCACCGGCGGCACCGGGTTGTTCGGCGTGGTCGTCACCACCGGCACCTTGGTGGTGGTCGGCGCCAGCGTCGCCAGCGATTCCGCGACGGTCGGCGCCACCTGCTGCAGCTGCGTGAACAGCTGCTGCCAACGATCGTTCAGCGTGTCCTTCTTGGACGAGTCGTTGACCTGGGAGGCATTGTCGGCCGCCTTCTCCAGCGCCTTCTTCGCCTCTTCGGGCTTGTCCTCCGCCAAGAGCTGCTTCGCCTGCGCCAGACTGTCGTCCGCGCGGGAGACCACCGTGGACTGCGCCTGCTCGCTGAACACGACCTCCTTCATCCGCCAGAGCGGATCGCCGGGGCTCGCGTTGTAGGAGAACGCCGTCAGACCGCCGAGGATCAGCGCCGCAGCCGCCGCAGCACCCAAAAGAGGCCGCACCAGCCGTAGTCGCCCCCGGTTCGACGCCCCGATCCGGGCCTGCCGCGCGCCGATCTCCTGATTGACCGCCGCGACAATGGCATCCAGGTCCGGTCCGGCCGGAAGCGGCTCGGCCATGATTTCCGCTCGCCAGTCCGCCAGCAAGGCCGCGAGCTGATATTCCTCCGAGGTGCCCGTCTGCACGGGACCGTCGCCGGAGATGGCGTCGATCAGCGCATCGTCGCGTCGCACCGCGGCGATGTCCACCGGCCCGGTATCACCGGACGCCTCGGCGTAGGGACCGCTGTTCTGCGATCCAGGTCGCGCCTTCCAGTCGCCCCGACCGCGCTCGCCATCCCTAGCCATACATTTCACCTGCCCTCGCCACTTGAGACTTGAGTTTCGCGAGCGCCCGGTGCTGGGCCACTCGTATAGCACCCGCCGTACTGCCCACGGCGACTGCGGTTTCTTCAGCCGACAAACCCATGACCAAGCGCAGGATCAGGATCTCTCGATGCTTTTCCGGCAAAGTCGCCAACAGAGCGTTCATCTGTCGGCTCGTTTCGGATTCGAGAGCGCGCTGCTCCGGCCCCTGGTCGGTGGATATGACATCAGGTACTTCGGCCATGGCGTCCGCCTTGTTACGGGCGGAATTTCGATGGGCGTCCGCGACCTTGTGCGAGGCGATGCCGTAGACGAAAGCCATGAACGGCCGGCCCTGATCCTGATAGCGGGGAAGGGCGGTCATCACGGCCAGACAGACCTCCTGCGCGACGTCGTCTGCGGAGAGCTGGCCGCGTTCGGCCGTTCCGATACGGGCGCGGCAGTACCGCACCACGAGCGGGCGGATGCTCTCCAGTACCTGGGAAAGGGCCGCCCGGTCGCCCTGCGCTGCGGCAGCGACGACAGCGGGATCCAACTCCTCACCCGTGTTGTTCATCGTCAGAGCTGTTCCTGGCGTTTGTTCAAGTGGCACGGCGGCGGAGGGCCGGTGCTTCCGCGGAGGGGCGGAACGGTCCAACAATAGCGGCTGACGCATTCATGCCAGGCGTTACGGGGTCCTTCTCGGGGACGATTCAGGGACTTCCCCGGGACCACTCAGGGATGGCCGAGAACCTCGCTCGCCGAACGCAATCGCCCACCGCGAGCGGCCAGCAACCGCGCGCACTCGGCGGCGAGATCGGCTCCGTCACCGGCGGGTTCGATACCGGAGCGGAGCATGGCGCAGGCCCACCGCAGCGGCAGCAGTTCGTGTTCACGACAGGCGCGCTCGACTTCGGTTGCGAGAGCGCGGGATCGGTCGAGGTCGCCGACGGCGGCGCTGGCGGCGGCCAGCAGTAGCCGGGATTTCACTCGATGCCGCAGGGAGGGCGAGTTTTCGGCGAGTGCGACGGCGGCCCGCGCGTGCGCCAGGGCGGGGTCGGCATCGGCGGGCGGGAGGCTGTGCGCGGGGTCGGCGGCGGGTGCGGAGATCAAACCGGAGCCGGGGGCCGACAGCGCCGTCTCGGCAGCCACCCAGTGCAGGCGGACACGCGGACGCCAGGCGGTATCGACGCCCGGCAGGTGAATGTCGAGATAACTCTGGCAACGATTGAGCAGCCGGGCGGCAAGCGCCGGGCGCAGGGTGCCCAGGGCGTCGGCGGCGAGTCCGGTCAACGCATCGCAAACCGCTTCCGCCCGGCGCGATTCGGCCACCGTCGCGGCGGGGCCCGCGGTCCGGTCGGCGGTGGCCGCCAGCACCAGGGCGGCGGCGCGGCCATCCACAACAGCGGCGTGAGTGTGCCAGCCGAGCTGGCGCAGCAGGGAACCCTCGGTGCTGTGGGTCAGCGACAGCAGGGCCGGATCGGCGGTGGCGCGGCGGGCGCGGGCGAGTTCGGCCCGCGCGGCGGCATAGCGCCCGACGCCGCCGAGCGCGACCGCCCGCAACCACGATTGGTAGGCATCGCCCGCTGTGGGCAACCCGATGGCAGCGAGTTCCGGGGCGGAACCGAAGGCGGCGTCGGCGAGTTCGGAGTTCACTTCGAGCACAGGCACAGCCGCACTCTAACCAGCGCGGGGGCAAGTGAGGGCAGCTGCCATATCACAGTTCCTCAGCTACCCCTCAGCATTCGCAAGCGCCTTTGTGTTTCCAGTCCGTAAATCTGTTCTCGCTATCGCCTAGCACGCCCGTAAGGAATTCGTATAGCGTTTCGCGCTATTAACCTGAGCGCCTCGAAGCGGCCACTTCTACCGTACTCAGCTCCGGATGTCCAATGGCTGAGATCACTCTGATCGCGATGCTTGCATAGATCGCGCGACAGGTATTGAAGCTCGAATATCCATTGCTACCAGGCATTTTGGCGAGTCGAATGGGCTATCACGGGTTGGTCACGGCCCTGGGCAACCGATCAGTATCACCACAGTGCGGTGGATTTGTAAATAGCTGGGATGTTAATTCTCTAATGTCCCAGTATTCGGCTCGAGTCGAATGAAGCTATTGACTCGATTTCGTTGTCCGACCTAACGTACGACATCGCCACCGTCGGCGTCGCGTTGAATTGCGACTCCGGCGAAGTGCGATCGCCGGGCCACGGCGATGCGGCCACCTGTTTGCCACCAGCACCCGCTCGACAATGCCGACGAGCTCGCACCAAGAGGAGTTCACATGCCTATGCCGACCCACCTCCCCGGTCCGAACGCCGACGTATGGGATTGGCAGATGCGCGGATCCTGCCGCGGCCAGGACTCGTCGGTCTTCTTTCATCCCGACGGCGAACGCGGCCGCGCCCGGGCGCAGCGCGAAATGCGCGCCAAAGAGGTCTGCAAGTCCTGCCCCGTCCTGCTGCAGTGCCGTTCGCACGCCCTGAAGGTCAGTGAGCCCTACGGCATCTGGGGCGGTATGTCCGAGACCGAGCGCGAGCTACACGCGCGCCGCAATCGCCGCCGCGTCGTCGCCTGAGCCAACCCCCCTTGACGCGAATCCGGACGGGGTCCGATTCGATACCGGCGGTTCGCCTTCCACTCTCCGGGCCCGTGCTCACGAGCCCGGGGAGTGCGCCGGGCGCGGGTCCGAGCAAACCCGTGTGACCGATGTTCACCAGCGGTGTCGCTGATGCGGGCGGCGGGGTGAGCTCGAGATTTTTCCCATCCGCCGGTAGGGGCGTGCCGAATGTCTAGCAAACAACCGGCACCGTTCGGCGGGGGTCGGTGGTTGCCGATGCGTCCCGGCGTGTCCTTCGCGTCACGATTGCGGCGTTTCGGCGCAAAACGGAAAACTGCTGTGCCACAGTCGCTTTGCCGATACCCCCACCCGAGAGGAGGTCATAGCGGCACGCTACCCTCGTGGCCGATGACACAGAACGGAGCGTTGTGACAACGCGGCCGCCTGCCGCAGAGGGCGACTCGTTCCAGAGTTCGAGGGACGGTCGGGTGGGAGCACCCAGCGTGGACTCTGCGGTGACGGCGCGCGCAGCCGAAAGTCTCGAACTCGCCGCATTACTCGAACGTTGCGGGCAGTCCGATCAGCAGGCGTTCGCCGAGCTGTACGACCGCACCAGCGCGCGGGTCTTCGGCCTGGTCCTACGCGTGCTACACGATCCGGGATACGCGGAGGAGACGACCCAGGAGGTCTACCTCCAGATATGGCGCACGGCAGCCAACTTCGATCCGGCCAAGGGTTCGGCGGTCACCTGGTTGATGACGCTGGCCCACAGACGCGCGGTCGACAGAGTCCGTGCCGAGCAGGCGCACGCCTTGCGCGAAGTCGCCTACGGCACCAGCACTCTCGGTAACGAATTCGATGAAGTCACCGAAGAAGTCGGACGACGGCTGGAGCAGCAGGCTGTCCTCGCGGGCCTGGCCACGTTGACGGAGACGCAGCGCGAAGCCATCTCCCTCGCCTACTTCGGTGGGCGGACATATGCCGAGGTAGCGGCCTACCTGGGCGTAGGGTTACCTACCGTTAAGTCCCGTATACGGGATGGACTGACACGACTCAAGAAAAGTTTGGGAGTGACGTGAGATGAACGAAAGCCAGATCGATCTCGCGCACACTGTCGCGCTCGGATCGATCGGCGACGAAGATCAGCGCGCAGTTGCGGAGGTTTTAGATACCGACGACCCGGTACTGCGCGCCGCCTTCACCCAGGAAGTGCAGCAGACCCGAGAAGCGCTCGCCCTGGCCGCGTCGACGGTGCCAATGTCGCCACCGCCCGCCCTCCGCGACCGCCTTCTCGCCGCGATAGCCACGGACCAGGCCCCGCCGAGCACGATTCACCACCCGCACCTCCACCACGGCAATGGCCGCTCCAGCCAAACCGTGCGTGACTAGCCACCTTCGGCACTCGAGGCAACCCCCGAAAAAAGCACCGAGCAAGCCCCCGAGCCCGCAGGGCTCTCGTCGCGTGCCCCCAAACCAGGTCGCCCGACCGGTTTCCATTGCCCCCTTCGCCCCCGTTTGCGCCCTTTACCCGTAACCACCCCTTCCCGGTAACGCATGCCCGAATCCGGACGATCCGCCCAGCAGACCTCTTGCGCGCCATACTCATTCATGACGCCCCGCGAACGGACCGTCCGGCATGCGTTTCCCCCACACCTTCGCCCGCACCCGCCGCCGCGTCATCGCGGACACGCTGGCCGCCGCCGCCCCACCGCCTCCCTATGCGCTGACGTCTACCCGACCGGTGGAGAAATGAACGGCCCACTCCGCACTCTCCTGCGCCCGGCGCTGGGCGCACTCGCGGCTCTCGTCCTCGTCGTCGGTGGGCTGGTCGCATTCGTCGCCACCGATGCCCCAGCGCCCGACGACTCCCCCGCGACGCCCCTCCCTCCGATCTCCATCCCCCTAGGCCCGCACTGGCTCACTCCCTCCCCTGAGCGCTGATCAAGGTCAGGGAGCTGTCATTGTGGAGAATCGGATGTGATTCCGCGGTGTGAGCTCCCTGATCTTGATCGAAAATTGGTGGGGTCGGGGGTGTGGGGGCTGGTAGCGTGCGGCAGTCGATTGGGTTCGGGGGTAAGGGGTTTCATGGATTTGCGGGCGTTGGGTGAGTTTGTGCGGGCCCGGACTAGCGCGGAGGAGATCGCGGCGTTCACCGGTGGGGAGGGGGTGCTGCTGCCGGAGGAGGTGCGGGAGGAGATTGGCGCGGTGCAGGCGGGGGCTAGCGCGGCGGAGTTGACGGCCGGGGTGGTGTCGGTGCGGAATTTGCTGCCCGGGGGCGATCTGTTTCATAGCGGGTTGCTGGCGTTGCTGTGCGGGACGATGGTCGAGCGGGGGGCGGATCCGGGGGCGGCCATCGATGCGACGTTGGAATTGCTCGTCGAGCAGTTGCGGGCGTTGGCGGAGAAGCCGGATGAGTTGGCGCGGGCGGCGGGGCAGTTGAGTATTCCGGCGGCCATGACGATGCTGAGTCGGTCCAAGGAGACCCGCAAACGCTGGCGGGCGCGGCCGGAGATCATGGCGCTGCTCGACGAGCTGGAGGACGAGGAGCTCGTGCCGTTCTGGCTGCGCGAGATGTTCACGCTCCACGACGATGTCGAACTGCTCGTCTTGGACCCGAAGAACCGGCGCGCCTTCGAATTCCGCCTGATCGGCGTGCGGGACCGGCTCTACCACTGTTACGCGCTGCTCCAGGACGCCCTGCTGCGGCACGCGGGCCCCGGTTACCTCGATGCCGAACCGGTCGACCCCCTGGCGGTCCGCTACGCCCGCAACGACCACCTCACCCGCGCCGACCACGAGGCCGCCGCGACCCTGATGGACCACCAGCGCTTCAATTTCGCCTACCCGGGCGTGGCCTTCATGCCCGGCTCCGGATCCCCCGAGGAACTCCCCATCCTCGACGGGAAGCGACTGCTCACCGTGGCACCCAAGGGAATTCACTTCAATTGGCAGCCGTCGAACATGTACGGCGTCATTCACGAGGCGCTGGAATCCGCGGTCGAATTGACCCGCGAATTCTCCGCGGCCGAGGCCGAATCCCTGCTGGCCCGCTGCGGCCTGCTCTGAACACAACGCTGCCCCGGACGGAAATCCCGTCCGGGGCAGCGTTTTCAGCCTCGAGTCAGCTCGGTGGCTCGATCCGAAGCTACCTCAGTGCGAGTGCCCGTGGTGGTCGTGACCGGCGGCCTCTTCGACCGGCTTGTCGACGACCGCCGACTCGGTGGTCAGCACCATGCGCGCCACGGAGGTGGCGTTCTCCACGGCCGAGCGGGTGACCTTGACCGGGTCGATGACGCCCTCGGTGACCAGGTCGCCGTAGCTCAGGGTGGCGGCGTTGAAGCCGTCCTTGCCCTCGGTGACCTTGGAGACCACGACCGCGCCGTCCACGCCCGCATTGCTGGCGATCCAGAACAGCGGGGCCAGCAGCGCCTGGCGCACGACCTCGACACCGACCGCCTCGTCGCCGGAGAGCGAGTCGCGCAGCTCGTTGAGCTTCGCGGCCGCCTGCACCAGGGCGGTGCCACCGCCGGGCACGATGCCCTCGGCGACCGCGGCCTTGGCCGACGACACGGCGTCCTCGACGCGGTACTTGCGCTCCTTGAGCTCGGTCTCGGTGGCCGCGCCGACCTTGATGACGGCGACGCCACCGGCCAGCTTGGCCAGGCGCTCTTCCAGCTTCTCGCGGTCCCAGTCGGAGTCGGTGTGCTCGATCTCCTTGCGCAGCTGGGCAACCCGCGCGTCGATGTCGGCCTGCGAGCCCGCGCCCTCGACGATGGTGGTGTCGTCCTTGCCGACCACGACGCGGCGGGCCTTGCCCAGCACGTCCAGACCGGCCTCGCGCAGGGTGATGCCCAGATCCGGGTTGACCACGGTGCCGCCGGTGACGATGGCCAGGTCGTCCAGGAACGCCTTGCGGCGGTCACCGAAGAACGGGGCCTTCACCGCGACGACCTTGAGGGTCTTGCGAATCGCGTTGACCACCAGGGTGGACAGCGCCTCGCCGTCGACATCCTCGGCGATGATCAGCACCGGCTTGCCCGACTCCGCGATCTTCTCCAGCAGCGGCAGCAGGTCCGGCAGCGAGGAGATCTTCTCGCGGTTGAGCAGCACCCAGGCGTCCTCCAGGACCGCCTGCATGGTCTCGGCGTCGGTCACGAAGTACGGCGACAGGTAGCCCTTGTCGAACTGCACGCCCTCGGTGATGACGACCTCGGTCTGCAGACCCGAGGACTCCTCGATGGTGACGACGCCGTCCTTGCCGACCTTGGTCAGCGCCTCGGCGACCAGCGCGCCGATCTCCTCGTCGCGCGAGGACACGGTGGCGACCTGCGCGATGGCCTTCTCGCCATTGACCGGGGTCGCGGCGGCGGCCAGCGCGGCGGCGACGGCCTCGGCGGCCTTGCCCATGCCCTTGCCCAGGGTCATCGGGTTCGCGCCCGCGGCAATGTTCTTCAGGCCGCCCTTGATGAGGGCCTGCGCCAGCACGGTGGCGGTGGTGGTGCCGTCACCGGCGACATCGTTGGTCTTGGTGGCGACGCTCTTGACCAGCTGCGCGCCCAGGTTCTCGAACGGGTCCTCGAGGTCGATGTCGCGGGCGATGGTGACGCCGTCGTTGGTGACGGTCGGGCCACCGAAGGCCTTGGCCAGCACCACGTGTCGACCGCGCGGGCCGAGGGTGACCTTGACGGCGTCGGCGAGCTTGTCGACGCCGCGCTCCATCGCCCGACGAGCCTTCTCGTCGAACTCGATCTGCTTTGGCATTTACCTACTCCTGTGTGTCCGGAAGCCGGGGGTTTCTCCCCCGAACCCCCGAATGAGTTGGGAGGGAACGCACTCCGCCCCGGGTCGGTGGCTGTATGACCAGCGGCTCGACGCCGGGGCGGAAAAGGGTGCGTCCCTTACTTGGTGACGACAGCGAGCAGGTCGCGAGCCGACAGGATCAGGTACTCCGAACCGTTGTACTTGATCTCGGTGCCGCCGTACTTGCTGTAGATGACGACGTCGCCTTCCTTGACGTCGAGCGGGATGCGCTTCTCGCCGTCCTCGTCCCACCGGCCGGGGCCGACGGCGATGACGGTGCCCTCCTGGGGCTTCTCCTTCGCCGTGTCAGGGATGACCAGACCGGAGGCGGTGGTGGTTTCGGCCTCGTTGGCCTGGACGAGGATCTTGTCCTCGAGCGGCTTGATGTTCACGCTCGCCACGTTGAGCCCTCCACTTTCAGGGGATTCTTCTCGTCCGGGGCTGTTCCCCGAACGCACGGTTTCGGTCATGTGTGACCCTTGCGCAACAAGCCCCGTCGTCGCGGGTGCCGGGACCCTGCGTAGTAGTCAGCAGCTGGCACGTCAGCACTAGCCCGGTGCCACCTAGCACTCTATACACGTGAGTGCCAGCGCTCAAGGCCGGGCACTGCTACCCGCAACCCGTCGTTACCCGTAACGGCGCTGGACAGCGCGGTAACGCCGCTGGACAGCGCGACTCGCCGACACGACGGCCCGGGAATCTGAGGTCTTCCAAAGAAATCCGAAAATCTGTAACGTTCGGATAACGGAATGTGACACCATTGACGACGGCCGCGCGGCAAGACCTAATCGGTTGTGTCACGCGCGCCATCGATAGTTACACAACCGCTTCACCCCGCTAACCGCGCGGCGATCCTGCGCGCGGGCTCGAGAAGAGAGCAAGACCGCAAGTGATCAGTGGCAGGTCCGCATGCCCCATCGGACAAGCTCCCGCCGCGATCCGTAGCTCGGAAACGCCTGCAACCCATTGGGCGCGTCCGGAGTCCGTTCGAGATGGTCGTCTCCACCCGGACCATCCGCTCGAAGGGAGGTGAACATGCGAACATCCCTCGGCATCTCGGCCGGGAGCGAGGTGGTGTGCTCGGCGACGGTCGCCACCGCGCCCAACGGCGCCCAGAACTTCGATTACCGGGTCGTCACGGCCGATACGGCCCACTCCGACCTCGGTGACCTGGTGGCGTCCTCCATCGAGTTGATGACCACCCAGATTCCCCGCGAGGCCGTGCATCCGGTCGGCGCGCACCCGGTCGCCCGGACCAATGGCCACCACGAGCACGACACCGCCGCGCCCGGCGACATCGCGGTCGCCTACCGGGACCGGGAACAGGCCCAGATCATTCGGTCGGCGATCGGTCGGCAACGCCACGGCGTGCATCTCATCCCCGAGACCACCGCGGCGCTGGCGTATCTGCGGCACACCGGACTGCTGGACCGCTGGGACACGGTCGCGGTCATCGATATCGGGGCCACCGGCACCACGGTCACGGTCGCCGATCACGCCGACGACACCGTGCTGCGCTCCGAACGCACGACGGCCATCAGCGGCAACGCCATCGACGAGCTGATCCTGCAGCACCTGCTGGACTGCCACCTGTCGCGGCGCGGCATCCGACCCAACCGCGGCATCCTGCTCAACCGTTCCCGGGCCGCCAAGGAGCATCTGTCGGTGGTTCCGGCGGTCACCATCGACCATGTGGCCGGGCAGCCGCTCAAGCTCACCCGGGTGGATTTCGAGGAGATCGTCGCCGATCTGCTACGCGAGCTGGCGGTGTTCGCGCGCGGGGTGTTCGCGCGGGCCCCGAAGTTCCCGGAGGCGGTCGCGGTGATCGGCGGCGGGGCGAATGTGCCGATCATGGTGGTGGGGCTGGAGCGTCAGCTCGACGTGCCGGTGGTGACGGTGCCGGAGCCGGAGGCGGCCATCGCCAAGGGTGCTGCGCTGGTGGCGGATTCGAGCTCGCCGAGCGCGTTCCCGGTGATCGGGCTGGGGTCGGACGCGCCGATCGGGACCTTCACCAAGCTGGCGGGCACGCTGGCCGGGGCGATCGTGGTGGTCGGGCTGATCATCGGGTACGGCGTCAAGGAATTCGTGGTGCCCGAACCGCAGAACACCCACTACTCGCCGTCGACCACCGGCCCGCAGCAACCGGTTTCGCCGACCACGCCGTCGACCGGGCCGACCAACGGATCGACCAGTCCGAGCGGCAATCGCGGCACGGCTCCCGTCGCGCCGCCCCAAACCGGTTCGGCCACCGGCGTTCCCACCATCCCCTCCTCGACCGCCCAGCAGCCCCCGCTGCGCCCGGATCCGGACCTACCGCAGATTCCGTTCCCGGCCGACCTGCCCCGCCTGCTCGGCCCGCTGCTCGGCACCACGATTCCGCCCACCCAGTCGGAGCCGCGCATCTCCCCCTCGCCGCGCCTGACCCGCCTCCCCGAACCTTCAGCGGCCAGCTAAGAGCCGTAAACACTCATGCACCCGTGCCACCGGCCGGGTGCCGAAACAATTTTGGACGTCCCCGACGAGTTACCCCGACCGTCACCAGATCAGTTGTCGCGTTGGCATACGCAGAAACACCGACCATTTCGGGCAAGGCGGAGCCGGTATTCAGAGGTGGCTGGTGGAGACCGGGAGGCCCGGGTCGGTGGCGACGGTCAGGGCGGAAGGCTTTGCGCCGCCCGCGATCACGTGCGCGCCCAGGGTGGCGATCATGACGCCGTTGTCGGTGCACAGGCGCGGCTTGGGGACACGCAGCGTGATACCCGCCGCGGTGCAGCGTTCCTCGGCCATGGAGCGAATGCGGGAGTTGGCGGTCGCGCCGCCGCCGAGCACCAGGGTGTCGACGCCGATGTCCTGGGCGGCGCGCACGGCCTTCATGGTGAGCACGTCCGCCACCGACTCCTGGAAGGAGGCGGCGATATCCGGGATCGGCAGTTCCCGGCCTTCGCGTTGCGCCGCTTCGACATAGCGGGCGACCGCGGTCTTGAGGCCGGAGAAGGAGAAGTCGTAGCGCGGATCGCGGGGACCGGTCATGCCGCGCGGGAAGGCGATGGCGTGCGGATCGCCGTCGGCGGCAATGGCATCCAGCACCGGGCCGCCCGGGTAGCCGAGACCGAGCAGCCGCGCCACCTTGTCGAACGCCTCGCCCGCCGCATCGTCGACCGTGCTGCCCAATTCGACGATGGGCTGGGCCAGATCGGTGACCTGCAGCAGATGGGTGTGGCCGCCGGAGACCAGCAGCGCGATGGCGGGCGGCATCGGGCCGTGCTCGAGGGTGTCCACGGCCACGTGCCCGCCGAGGTGATTGAGCGCGTAGAAGGGGATATCCCAGGCCGCCGCATAGGCTTTGGCCGCCGCGACGCCGACCAGCAGGGCACCGGCCAGACCCGGGCCGATGGTGACGGCCAGCGCGTCGGGCTTGCTGATCCCGGCCGCGGCCAGCGCCCGGCGCATGGCGGGCACGATGGCCTCGAGGTGTGCGCGCGAGGCGATTTCGGGCACCACGCCGCCGAAGCGGGCGTGCTGGTCCACGCTCGAGGCGACCTCGTCGGCGAGCAATTCGCAGGTGCCGTCGGGCAATCGGCGCACGATGCCGACTCCCGTTTCGTCGCAGGAGCTTTCGATACCCATGACGATCATGACGAGACCTCGGCGTCGGTGGTGCAGCCGTCCTGCGGACGGTGCCTGATCAAAGAACCGGCCATCGCCGGACGCCGCATGGTGTAGGCGTCGGCCCCGCTGGGCTGGTAGTAGTTCTTGCGCAGGCCGATGATGTGGAAGCCGTGCTTCTCGTACAGCGTGATGGCGGGCGCGTTGTCGGTGCGGACCTCGAGAAACACCGGGCCGCCGCGCTTTCCGGCCTCCAGCAGCAGCGCTTCCAGCAGCAGCGTGCCGATGCCGCGGCGGTGGTCGGCCGGGTCGACACCGATGGTGTGCACCTCGGCCTCCGGGTGTTCATCGGTGCCGAGCAAGGCGATTCCGGCGTAGCCGACCATGCGGCCCGACGCGTCGCGCGCGGTGATGTAGCGGTTGTGCGGTCCGGCCAGCTCCGAGAGGAACGAAACCTCGTGCCAGGGATCGTCCTCCGGGAAGAGCACCTGTTCGAGTTCGGCGCAGCGGGTGACGTCGGCGGGCCGCATCGGTTCGATGCGGATGGTCATCGGCCCACCTGCGCATAACTCTTCTCCACCGCGTCGGGGCGGCGCAGATACAGCGGGACCAGCGGTTCGGGAACGGCGCCGACGAGAATGTCGGCGGCGGCGCAGCGCACCAGACCGGCGGGCGAGGGCGTCTCCACCGGCAGCACCGGCAGATCGAAATAGTCGACGTGCGAGGCGGATCCGGCGATCACGGTGGCGGCGGCCTGATCCAGGTCGGCGGGCTTGCTCACCTCCGGACCCTCGACACGAGCCAGCGTGGTGCCGTCACCCGTGGCGCGGTAGCGCGCCCAGTACACCTCGCGGCGGCGGGCGTCGGTGACCACCAACAGTTCGGTCGGCTCGGAGCTCTCGCGCAGGTAGCTCTCGGTGTCGGCGGCAATGGCGTCGAGGCTGCACACCCCGTACACCGGCACCCCGAGCGCGTCGCCGAAGGCGGCCGCGGTGGCCATGCCGACGCGCAGTCCGGTGAACGGTCCGGGCCCGATACCGGCCACGACCGCCGCGATATCGGCACGGGAGCGCCCGGATTCGGCGAGGCAGGCCAGAATCTGCGGGGTCAGCACCTCGTTGTGCGCGCGAGCGTCCACGGTCACCTTCGCGGTGATCGTGGTGATGCGCGGTGCGTTCGACCCGGAGTGCGCCGGTTCCAGTTCCACCAGTCCCGCTGTGACGGCGGGGGTCGCGGTGTCGACAGCCAATATCAGCATGATTGTCTTTACGATACCGGGTGGTACAGCCCACTCGGCGCGGTGTCTGCCTGCGGGAACTTACTCGCGAATCAAATCCGGTGCGGTGCGCCCATCGCTGCCACTCAGTTCGCGGCGACCCACTCCCATTCGGCGGTGCGCACATCCGACTCCGCTTCCCGGCGCAATTGCACGCGCAGGTGGCGGTCGGCCAGGTGTTCGGCCACGCCCAGACCCCATTCCACCACCACGACCGCGTGCTCGAGATCGGTGTCCAGATCGAGGGCGTCGAGCTCGTCGAGGTCGCCGCCGAGGCGGTAGGCGTCCACGTGCACCAGCGCCACCGCGCCCGGATGCGCTCCGGCCCGATGCTGGCGGGCGATGATGAAAGTCGGTGAGCTGACCCGTCCTTCGACGCCCAGCCCCGCCGCGATGCCCCGGGTGAGCGCGGTCTTGCCCGCGCCCAGGGGGCCGTCGAGGATGACCAGATCCCCGGCCTGCAGCTGTAAGGCGAGTTCGCGGCCGAGCGCCTCGGTGTCCTCGACCGTGGCGAGCATGCGGTGCTCTGCGGTGCCCGGGTGGCCAGCGGTGCTCGGGTGCTCGGTCACCGGTCACCGCCGACGTGGGTGCGGGTAACGCGACCGCGCGGACCGCACACGATTTCGTAGTTGATGGTGCCGAGGGCCTGCGCCCACTCGTCGGCGTGCGGGTGACCCGGCTCACCTCCGAACAGGATCGCGGTGTCGCCCGCCTGGACGCCCGCGGCATTGTCGCCGAGGTCGACCACGATCTGATCCATGCAGACCCGACCGATCTGTGGGTGGCGCGCGCCGCCGATCCAGACCGAGAACTTGCCGCTCAACACCCGCGGCACGCCGTCGGCGTATCCGGCGGGGACGAGGGCGACGGTGGTGTCGCGCTCGGCGATCCAGTCGTGGCCGTAGGAGACGCCGCCGCCCGCGGGGACGCGCTTCACACGCAATACGCGGGCCCGGAAGGTCATGGCCGGGCGCAGACCGAAATCGCCCTGCTCCGGAATCGGTGAAAGTCCGTACACCGCAATGCCGGGGCGCACCATGTCGAACGCGAGGTCCGGACGGGTCAGCGCGGCAGCGGAATTCGACAGGTGCACGAGTTCGGGCTCCATGCCGTGCTCCTTGGCGGTGGCGATGAACTCGAGGAAGCGGTCGCGCTGGCCGTCGTTGACCGGATGCTGTGGCTCGTCGGCCAGGGCCAGATGGGAGAAGATGGCGCGGAAACGCACCGTGCCCTCGGCGATCAGCTTGGCCAGCCGCTCCAGGACCTCGGGGAACTCGGCGAAGGGAATGCCATTGCGGTGCAGGCCGGTATCGACCTTCAGGCTCACGGTGGCGGTGCGGCCCAGGCGGCGCGCGGCCGCCGCGACGGCTTCCAGCTGCGCCAGGTCGGAGACGCCGAGCTCGATATCGGCGGCGATGCCGCTGGCGTAATCGGCGTCGGAAGTGTTGAGCCAGGACAGGATCGGCGCGGTGATGCCCGCGGCCCGCAGCTCCACCGCCTCCGCGATGGTGGTGGTCCCGATCTCGCGCGCCCCGGCGGCCAGCGCGGCGCGCGCCACCTCGGCCGCGCCGTGGTTGTACCCGTCCGCCTTGACGACGACCATGACCGCGGCATCCCCGGCGTGCTCGGCCAGAACGCGCACGTTGTGCGCGATGGCGTCCAGGTCGACGACGATTTCCACCTGTGGGTCGGGCTTGTTCACGCCCTCGATACTGCCATTGGAACCGCCGCGACTCGGATCACACCCGAATCCCGGCTCGCTCTTCGGGCAGGACCGCGAGGGCGGCGGTGAGAGCCTCGCGGCTTGCCGGGAGGAGGGGCAGGCGGACGTTCGGGGTGGGGATGCGGCCCTGGGCGGCGAGAACCGCCTTGACGACAACGGGATTGGGCTCGGCGAACAGGGCCTGGGCCAGGGGTGCCAGGCGATTGCCGAGTTCGCGGCCGCGGCGGAGGTCGCCCGCGCGCCAGGCGGTGACCAAGTCCGCATAGGGCGCGGGGGCGACATTGGCGCAGGCGAGAATCGCGCCGGAGGCGCCGAGCGCGAGCAGCGGGGCGGCGTAGAGATCGTCGCCCGCGAGGAGCGAGGTGTGCTCGGGCATACGGCTCAGGAAGGCGATCGTGGTGTCGTCGATGCCGCCCGCGGTGTATTTGAAGCCCGCGACATTCGGCAGTTCGGCCAGGCGGCACAGGGTTTCGGCGCTCAGGGTGCGCGAGGTGCGGTAGGGGATGTGGTAGATCAGCACGGGCACCGGGCTGGCGGCGGCGAGCGCCCGGAAGTGTTCCACCACACCGGCTTCGGAGGGGCGGTTGTAGTAGGGGACGACCGCGAGGGCGGCGGTGGCGCGGGGGTCCAGGGTCGCGAGGGCGCGGGCCGAATCGAGGGTCGCGTTGGAGCCCGCGCCGACGATCAGGGCGGCCTCGCGGGCGCGGCAGACCTCGGCGCAGATGTCGATGACGCGGGACTGTTCGGCGGCGGTGAGGGTGGCGGGTTCGCCGGTGGTGCCGAGCGCGACCAGGCCCGCCGCGCCCGCGTCGAGCACCTCGTGGGCGAGGGCTTCCAGGGCGTCGGCGGCCACCTCGCCGTCGGCGGTGAACGGCGTGATGAGTGGCACGTACAAGCCGGTGAAGGTCATGCGACCAGCCTGATCGACCGGATGCGTCAGGTCCATTTCACGTTTCTGAGCCCGAGCGTAAGCTCATCTGATGCTGGATGTCCGTCGCCTGCGCTTGCTGCGCGAACTCGCGCACCGCAAGACCATCGCCGCGGTCGCCGACGCCCTGACCTACACGCCGTCGGCCGTCTCGCAGCAGCTGACCGCCCTGGAACGCGAGGCCGGAGTCCCACTCCTGGAACGCACCGGCCGCAGCGTCACCCTCACCCCCGCCGCCCTGCGCCTGGTCGAACACACCGAAACCATCCTGGCCGTCCTGGAACAGGCGACGGCCGAACTCGCCTCCGCCCGAACCGAACTCACCGGCACCCTCCGCATCGGCGCGTTCCCCACCGCCGTCCACACCATCCTCTCCCCCGCCCTGGTCACCCTCAGCCGCGACCACCCCCGGCTGGAACTCCTTGTCACCGAACTGGATCCGGCCGCCGCCCCCGCGGCCCTGCGCGCCGAAACCCTGGACATCGCCCTGCTCCAGGAATACGACTACGTCCCCCTGGCCCCCGAACCCGGCCTCGACACCGAGCCCCTGTTCGAAGAAACAGTCCACCTCGCCACGCTCACCCCGGACCACAGCGAGGCAACACCGAACCCCGCCCCGAATCCCCTTGCCGCACATGCCGATTCCCAATGGATCGCCGCCACCCCCGGCACCCTCTGCCACGAAATGACCGTCCGCGCCTGCCTCGCAGCCGGATTCACCCCGCGCATCCGCCACCACGCCGACGACTTCGGCACCGTCCTCGCCCTGGTCGCCGCAGGCCAGGGCGTATCCCTCGTCCCAGACCTCGGCGCTCGCGCGGTGCCGAAAACAGTCACCCTCACCGCCCTATCAACCCACCGCCGCACCCACCTGGCCTACCGCCGTGGCACCGGCACCAATCCCATTGTGGCGGCAGCCCGCACCGCCCTGCACGCCGCAACCACCCACCGCTCCCCCTGACCCCACCTCCGAGCCACCCAGAGCGGGGTTACGGCGGTCAGAGCGTGGCGAGTTCGCGTAGGGTGCCGATCGCTTCGCGCAGGTGGGAGAGCAAGGGGGAGGCCGAGATCGGCGCGCCCGCGGTGGTTGTCGCGTGGGCGGCGAGGTTGGCGGCGAGGGCGTGGGCGCGGGCGGCTGCGGCGGCGGCGAAGATCGGGTGGGAGCCGTGGGCGAGGAGGGCGGCGATGATGCCGGAGAGGACGTCGCCGGAGCCCGCGGTGGCGGCCCAGGAGCCGCCCGCCTCGTTCACGAAGACGGGGCGGTCGGGGCTGGCGATCAGGGTGGCGCGGCCCTTCAAAAGGACTGTGACCTGCCAGGATTCGGCCAATTTGCGGACGGCGGCGACCCTGTCCTGACCGGGCTCCGAACCGGTCAGTCGGGCGAATTCCCCGGCGTGCGGGGTCAACACGGTTGGGGCGCGGCGGCCCGTCACCAGGCTCGGCTCGGCGGCGAGCAGGGTGAGGCCGTCGGCGTCCACCACGACGGGCAGGTCGGTGGCGAGGATTTCGGCGAGGCGGTCGCGGGCGGCGGCGTCGGTGCCCGCGCCGGGACCGAAGACCCAGGACTGGACTCGGCCGGTGGCGGAAATGGATTCGGCGGCAATGACTTCCGGGAAATGCGCAAGCACCTGGGCCGCGCCGGTGCCCGCGTAGCGGACCATGCCGGAGGTGGCGGCGACCGCGCCGCCGGTGCAAAGGATGGCCGCGCCGGGGTAGGTGGCGCTGCCCGCGCAGACGCCCGTGACGCCCTGGGTGTATTTGTCGTCGGAGGGGCCGGGGACCGGCCAGTCCGCGCCGACCGCGCGGGGCTCCAGCGCGGCCAGCGTCGGCATCGGCAGCCGTAATCCGATGGGCACCAGTTCGATTCGGCCGCAGTGCGGGGCGGCGAGGGCGTGGACCGGCTTGTACGCGCCGAAGGTGACCGTGACATCCGCGGTGACGGCGGCCCCCGTCACGGCTCCGGTGTCCGGATCCACGCCGCTGGGCAGGTCGGCGGCGATTATCGGGCAGCGCACGCCCGCAACGATTTCGGCGGCCACCGGCCGCAGCGGGCCGCGACCGGAGATGCCGACGATGCCGTCCACCACCAGGTCCGGGTCGCCGAGCAGGTCGCGCACCGGCCAGGGCACCTCCGTGCTGACGCGCATGTGGAGCATCGATCCCGGCGGGATTCGGTCTCCGCGCAGGTCGTCCGGGTCGGTGGGGGCCGTCACGACCCGTCCGCCCGTGCGGCGCAGGGCGGCCAGCCCCTCGGCGTGGGCGCGGTCGGGTGAGAGCAGGACCGCGCGCACCGCGACACCGCGCCGCCGCAGGAACGAGCCCGCCCACAGCGCGTCACCACCGTTGTCACCGGAACCCACCAGCAGGGTCACCGCGCGCCCGGCCACTCCCCCGGTGCGTTCGCGCAGCTCCCGCGCCACCACGTCGGCGAGCCCGAAAGCGGCCCGGCGCATGGGCATTCCGGCGGGGACCCGGGTGAACAGTTCGGCTTCCGCGGCCCGCACCTCGTCGGCCGTGTAGTACGCGCGCACCGTCTCTGCGGTCATGGTTCGCCTCCCGGATCGGATTCCTCGGGCCCGTGCCCCAACCTGTCCGCGGCCCCGGCCCCACCTGTCTGCGCTTGTGCAGACTACGCCCGTCGCGCCGCGCCGCAGGTCAGCACGGGTGCCCGCGAACGGCCCGCTATCGGCGGGGACTAACCTGGCCGATATGCCGATCCGCCGCCAGTCATCCTCGCGTGCCCTGCTTCTCGTCGCCGTCGTGGCGGGAGCGCTGGTCGCCGGGGGCTGCTCGTCCACCGGCTCGAACACCGCGACCTCCACCACGGCGGCTCCGGCGTCCACGTCGGCGGCGGCCCCCACCACCCCCGCTCCGGCGGCCGCGGCCACGGTCGAGGTGAAGGACATGAAGTTCTCCCCGGCCGAGATCACCATCAAGGCCGGGGACACCGTGACCTGGAAGTTCGACGACCGTGCCCCGCACGCGGTGCAGGGCATCGGCGATGTCGCGCTGGGCATCAACAGCCCGATCATTCACAAGGGCGAGTGGAGCCACACCTTCACCACGCCCGGCGTCTACCGCTACCTGTGCCCCCTGCACCCCGAGATGAAGGGCACCGTCACCGTCCAGTAGCTATTCGACGGTGACCGACTTTGCCAGGTTGCGGGGCTTGTCGACGTCGTAGCCGCGCGCCTGCGCCACCTCGGCGGCGAAGATCTGCAGCGGGACGGTGGACAGCAGCGGCTGGTACAGCGTTGGGGCCGAGGGGATTTCGATCAGGTGGTCGGCGAAGGGCCGCACCGTGTCGTCGCCCTCCTCGGCAATGACGATGGTGCGCGCGCCCCGGGCCTGGATCTCGCGAATATTGCTGAGCAGCTTGGAGTGCAGCACCGCGCGTCCCTTGGGCGAGGGCATGACCACGAACACCGGCAGGCCGTCCTCGATGAGGGCGATCGGCCCGTGCTTGAGCTCGCCCGCCGCGAAGCCCTCGGCGTGCATGTACGCCAATTCCTTGAGCTTCAACGCCCCTTCGAGCGCGACCGGGTAGCCGACGTGGCGGCCCAGGAACAGCACCGTCGGCACCTGCGCGAACTCCCGGGCGATGGCCCGCACCCGCTCGGCCGATTCCAGCACCTGGGCAACGAGTTTCGGCATGGACTCGAGTTCGGCGTATTCGCGCGCCACCTCGTCCGGGTACTTGGTGCCGCGCGCCTGCGCCAATGCCAGCCCGACCAGGTAGTTGGCGGTGATCTGGGCCAGGAACGCCTTGGTGGACGCGACCCCGATCTCCGGTCCGGTGCGGGTGTAGAGCACGGCGTCGGCCTCGCGCGGGATCTGCGCGCCATTGGTATTGCAGATGGCCAGGACTCGCGCCTTCTGCTCCTTGGCGTGGCGCACGGCCTCCAGCGTGTCGGCGGTCTCGCCGGACTGGGAGATGGCGACCACCAGGGTGGAGCGGTCCAGCACCGGGTCGCGGTAACGGAATTCGCTGGCCAGCTCGACCTCGACGGGCAGCCGGGTCCAGTGCTCGATGGCGTATTTGGCCAGCAGGCCCGCGTGATACGAACTGCCGCAGGCCACCACGAAGACCTTGTCGACCTCGCGCAATTCCTGCTCGGCCAGGCGCTGCTCGTCGAGCACGATCTTGCCGCCCGCGTAATGGCCGATCAGAGTGTCGGCGACACCGGTGGGCTGCTCCTGGATCTCCTTGAGCATGAAGTAGTCGTAGCCGCCCTTCTCGGCGGCGGCCAGATCCCAGTCGATGGTGAAGGGGCGGGTGCGCACGCCCTCGGTCGCGCCGTGGAAGTCGGTGACCCGGTAGCTGTCGGCGGTGATGACGACCGCCTGGTCCTGCCCGAGTTCGACTGCCTCCCGGGTGTGTTCGATGAAGGCGGTCACGTCGGAGGCGATGAACATCTCGCCCTGGCCGACGCCGACCACCAGCGGGGTGGAGCGGCGGGCGGCGACGATCGTGCCCGGATGGTCGGCGTGGGTGAAGACCAGGGTGAACGCGCCTTCCAGGCGACGCACCACGGCGAGGGCCGAGGCGACGAAGTCACCGGCGGTGTCGCCCTTGGCGTAGGCGCGGGCGACCAGGTGGACGGCCACCTCGGTGTCGGTGTCGCTGCCGAGTTCGACCCCGGCCTCCTCGAGTTCGCGGCGCAGCGGCGCGAAGTTCTCGATGATGCCGTTGTGTACCACCGCAACCCGGCCGGTGTGGTCGCGGTGCGGGTGGGCATTGCGGTCGGTCGGCGCGCCGTGCGTGGCCCAGCGGGTGTGTCCCATGCCGGTGGATCCGGCGAAACGGTCACGGCCGCCGTCGTCGAGTTCGGCCTCGAGGTTGGCCAGGCGGCCCGCCTTGCGCTCCACGGCCAGGCCCCCGGCACCGTCCAGGATGGCCACCCCGGCGGAGTCGTACCCTCGATATTCCATGCGGCGCAACGCATCAACCACAACCCCGAGCGCGTCCCGGTACCCCACATACCCCACGATTCCGCACATGGGCCCATAGCCTAACGGGATGACACCCCCGCATGAATCCGAGTCGATATCCGACCGGGCGAAACGCCCCAAGTACATGTTGATCGGATAGGTTCTAGTCCGTGTCGGCGTCTGTGAAATCGCTCCTGAGCACTCTGACCCTGCGCGGCCCGCATGAGGTGCTGCGCGGGAACCTCGGCATCGCCGGGCTGCCCGGGGTGGTGTACACGCCCGGGAAGGGGCTCAATCTGCCCGCGGTGGCGTTCGGGCACGGCTGGCTGACCGGGGTCGGCAACTACCGGCGACTGTTCGAGCATCTGGCCTCCTGGGGATATGTGGCCGCCGCGCCCGACACCGAACGCGGACCGATCCCCTCGCACCTGAACCTGGCGACGGATCTGCTGACCACCCTGGACATCTGCATCGGTGTGCGGTTGGGCGCGGGCAATATCAGCGTCCACCCCGACCGCCTGGCCCTGGCCGGGCACGGCATGGGCGCGGGCGCGGCCGTCATCGCCGCCTCGCAGCGCGAGGTGGCCGCCGTCGCCGCCCTCTACCCCGCCCCGACCGCCCCCTCCGCCGCGGCGCTGGCCCCCAAGGTCGACGCCCCCGCCCTGATCCTGGCCGGTGCCACCGATATCGACGCGGTCAGCTCCGACGCCATCCCGCTGGCCTCGGCCTGGGGCGAGGGCGCCATCCTCCGCTCCCTGGACAAGGCCACCCACAACGGCATGGTCGAGGGCCGCCGCGCCCTGGCCGCCCTCGGCGCGGGCAAGCACGAGCCCAAAACCGAACGCCTCACCCGAGCCCTTCTCATCGGCTACCTCAACTACACCGTCCTGGGCGACAAGAAATACAAACCCTTCGCCGACCCCGAAGCCGTCATCCCCCACACCCAACTCGTAGACCCCGACGCCACCGAAGACGAACCCGACCAGCCCCAAAAACTCCCCGTCCTCCAACTGATCCAGGCCCTCCGCAAGTAGCGCCAGCCACCGTCCAGACCACCCAGCGCCGGAGCGGCACTTGGCCGCGTGTCACGCTCCCCGCGGCGGCGAAATCTCCAGCGGCGCGGAACTATCCAGCGGTAGCGCTCGCGCGGCGGATTCGGCGGCATACGATGAGGTGGCGGCAAGCTCAGGAGGCCATGCGCCGGACGGAGAAGGTGCCCACCTCATGGCTGCGCAGCGGGAGTTGGCGGTAGCTCCGGGATTTCGACACCACCCTCTGGGATCTCGGTTGTCTGGTCGGGAGCGAGCAGCGTCGGCGCGGGTGTCGGCGGCTGGGTCGCGTCTCCATTGGCGAATGGTGGGTCGACCGGCGCGGGCGGTGTCGGGGTGTCCGGTGGCGCGAGCACGGAGGGGTCCGCAGCATGCTCGCCGGGGGACGGCGAAACCTCCGGCGGCACGGAACTATCCGGTGCTGGCGCTGGCGCGGCGGGTTCGGGACCGGTGGGGCAGGCGGGCGGGGCTTGGTTCGCACCGGGCTGCGGTGACTCGCCCTCATTGAGTGCGGGACAACCGTCCGGCGACGGGGTGGCCGGCCCGTCGGGCGCGGCACCGGTCCGTGGTGTGCAGTCGGGCTGCGCGGGAGTGGTCGGTTGGGGCTCGTGGGCCGCGCTGGGCTGTGGCGACTCGACATGCTCAGGCGAGCTGGGCGGGGAGTCGGTGGATGTGAGGGTGGGATTGCCGTTCTGGTCGAATGTGACCGTGTAGGTGTGGGTTTGGCCGGACTCGTCGGTGATGGCGAGGGTCAGGGTGCCGTCGGGGGTGCGTTCGAGGAGGAAATGTTTTCCGGCGAGGTCGAATTCGAGACGGCCGGACGGGAGGGACAGAGCATCCACGTGGGGCTGCTCGAAATTGGGAGCAGCGTCGGGTTTGGGGGTTGAGTCGGAATTGGGGTCCGAGGCGGGGTCGGAGTTGGTTGAGGGGGTTGGGATTTGGGTCGTGAGGGAGCCGAGCTTCTCGAGGGCTGCGGTGATGCCCTGTTGGAAGCCGGTTTCGAGCTTTTCGAGGGTGTCTTTCAAAGTTCGGGCAAACTGGTCGGATTGTGGCTGGGTGGCTTCCGAACTCGTCGACGAAGCAGGCAGTAAGGACGCCGGTTCAGTGGCAGCTGCCGGTTCGGTCGAATCGGACTGGGCGGCTGTGGTTTCGGGCGAGATGGCGGGCGTTGGCGAATAGGCGGCCCCGGGCGTCGTCTGTTGCGGCCGGGGAACCATTGTCGGCTGCGACGACACCGGATAGGGCGATGATGATGCCGCCGGGTAGGACTGGGTCGGAAGTTGTTGGGATGGGGGTGGATTCGGGGTTGGGGTCGGGTCCGGTTGGGGCAGGAGGGCCGGGGAGGGTTGGGGGTAGGGGTGGTCGATGACCTGGGTGAGGGCGGTGAGGATGGTGCGGTAGTGGGATTCGAAGGCGTGGTGGGTGGCGTCGCAGGCGGCGGTGAAGGTGGTGAGTTTGCGCTCGACGTCGGGGCGGAAGGTGGTGGTCATCCAGTGGTCGTCGCCGATGGAGATGAGGGCGTCGACATCGTCGGGGGTCTTGCCGTCGATGGACACGCGACCCTCACCGGAAGCCGTGGGTTCGAGAAGGGCGAGGGCGACCTCGGCCTTGGCGAGCACCGATTCGCGGAGCGGGTCGATGGCAGCGGCGAGTGCGGTGCAGGCGGTGCGCGCCGCGTCGAGATCCTCACGGGACCGGCGCAATTGGGAATTCACGATGGCGGCGGCTTCGGGGCCGGTCGCGCCGGTCCAGGCGGCGGGCAGACCCGCTGCCAGAGCTCGATGGGATGCCCAACGAGTCTCGGCGTCGGTCATCGCCTCGTCCAATGCGGCCCGGGCGGCGTCGAATTCAGCGAGGTCGGCACCGCGCTGCTCGTCGTAGCGGGCATAGAGGTCGGGGAGCGCCGGGCCGTGAGAATCGCCGAAGGCCTTGGCGTACAGGGGAAGAAAATGCTCCCAATACCGCAGACCCGGCGCACCGTAATCGAGAATCCGATCGACGGACTGCCCAGAGGCATCGAAATTCATCACCCCACCTCGCCGCGGTCGGTGGCACCTACGAGCGAAGCGGCGCGCTCTCGGTCTATCCGGGCGTATTCGCCGGCGGCGCGGTCGAATACCTCCGCGGTCGCCGCCGAGGCCTCGGACCAGTAGCGCAAACAGGCCGCGATCCGTTCGAAGCCTTGGTGAATCGCCTTCCCCTGCATCGCGTAGTCGCGTCCCGCCGCGTGCCCACCGCAGGCATGCTCCCCCACCGCACGCGAATGCCGGTGCAGGGCAGTCGCATTCTCGCGCAGTGTCGCCGCCGCAGCGTGCAGGCTGGACACGCGCACGCCGAAATCAGCTGATCCGCCCATGATTCCCCCTCGAATTCCCCGTGAACCCCCGCCCCGTCTACTTGCCGAGGTGTCCGGTGTCTGTGCGCACCCATTCGGTGGTGCCGTCCGTATTGTGGTGGAATTCCCAGGCCGAGAAGTCTCCCCCGGTGTCCACCACGGTCACATGGTCGGCGAACCCGTCGTGATCCAGATCCGTCCACACCTGCATGGCGTGGTCGGTGCCGGTGGTCACGGTATCGAGTAGCCCATCACCGTCGAGATCCTGTGTGGGGTGCGACAACTCCACCGCACCCAGCTCGCCCAGTTCCGAATGTGCGTCGAAACCAGGCAGATCCAGCCCGGGCAGATCACCCGATGTGACCATGATGTGCGCTCCTCCGCAGTGACGTGGCTCTCATCCTGTCACCCGGGCGAACGCCCCGCATCACCTTCGATACCGAATGTGGATAACTCGCCCCCTGGGGATAACTCACCGCTTGGGGATGATGATCCAGAGCGCGATGTAGAGCAGGAACTGCGGTCCGGGCAGCAGGCAGGACGCCACGAACAGGATGCGAACCAGGTTGGCGTTCCAGCCGAGGTACTCGGCGAGGCCGCCACAGACGCCGCCGATCCACTTGTCGGTGTTCGAGCGGGTCAGGCGCTTGGTGGTCGAAGTGGGGTACTGGTTTGTCATGCCTCCACTGTGCCGAGTTCGATCATCGGCCACATCGGTCCCACGCCCCATTCCGACCCTGAACTTTCCGAGGCCCGAAATCAGGGTGGCACCCTGAACACGGCAGAATCCCCCTGGTGAGCACCACTCTGCATGCGCGCGGCCTGGCCGCCGGACACGGTGAGCGGATCCTGTTCTCCGACCTGGACCTGATCCTCGCCCCCGGCGATGTGATCGGGCTGGTCGGCGTGAACGGCGCCGGGAAATCCACGCTGCTGCGCATGCTCGCCGACGGCCACGCCCCCGAGGGCGAGATCGTGCTCAGCCCGCCCGACGCCACCGTCGGCTACCTGGCCCAGGAGCCCGAGCGCGTCCCGGGCGAGACCGTCCTGGAATTCCTGCGCCGCCGCACCGGCGTGAGCGCCGCCCAGCAGACCATGGACGCCGCCGCCGAACGCCTCGCCGACGGCGGCGCGGACGAGTACTCCCCCGCCCTGGAGCGCTGGCTCGCCCTCGGCGGCGCGGACCTGGAGCAGCGCGCCGAGGAGGTCGCCGCCGACCTCGGGCTGGCCGAAAGTCTCCCGCACGGCCTGGACACCCCCATGACCGTGCTCTCCGGCGGTCAGGCCGCCCGCGCCGGACTGGCCTCGGTCCTGTTGTCCCGCTTCGACATTCTGCTGCTCGACGAGCCCACCAATGACCTGGACCTGGACGGCCTGGCCCGCCTGGAACAGTTCGTGACCGGCGTCCGCGAGCCCCTCATGGTGATCAGCCACGACCGGGAGTTCCTGGCGCGCACCGTGAATCGCATTGTCGAACTGGATCTGGCCCAACAGCAGGTCGGCGTCTACGACGGCGGCTACGAGTCCTATCTGGAGGAGCGGGCCGTCGCCCGCCGCCACGCCCGCGAGGCGTACGACGAATACGCCGACACCAAGGCCGGTTTGGAAGCGCGGGCGAATATGCAGCGCAACTGGATGGAACACGGTGTCCGCAATGCCCGCCGCAAGTCGAAGGCGGATTCGGACAAGATGGGCCGCAAGGCCCGCGCGGAAGCCACCGAGAAGCAGGCGTCCAAGGTCAAGCAGACCGTGCGGCGCATCGAACGCCTGGAGACGGTGGAGGAACCACGCAAGGAGTGGGAACTGCGCATGTCCATCGCCGCCGCCCCGCGCAGCGGCGCGGTGGTGGCCACCGTGTCCGGCGCGACCGTCAGCCGCGGCGACTTCACCCTGGGACCGGTGACTGTGCAGGTGGATTGGGGCGACCGCATCGTCCTGACCGGTGCGAACGGCGCGGGCAAGTCCACTTTGCTGTCCCTGCTGCTCGGAAAGACGAAGCCGGACAGCGGATCCGCCGCACTCGGTTCGGGCGTCGCCATCGGCGAGGTCGATCAGGCGCGCGGCCTGTTCCGCGGCACCGCCTCCCTCGCCGACACGTTCAGCGCCGAGGTCCCCGACTGGAACGAAGCCGATGTCCGCACCCTGCTGGCGAAATTCGGCCTGCGCGGCCCACATGTCATGCGCCCCAACGACACTCTCTCCCCCGGCGAGCGCACTCGCGCGGCCCTCGCGCTGCTCCAGGCCCGCGGCGTGAACCTGCTCGTCCTCGACGAACCCACCAACCACCTGGACCTGCCCGCCATCGAGCAGCTCGAGCAGGCGGTCGAATCCTTCGAGGGCACAGTGCTGCTGGTGACCCACGACCGCCGCATGCTCGACAATGTCCGGGCCACCCGCCGCTGGCACCTCAGCGACGGCACCCTCACGGAGACCCTCTAGGTAGACCATGCTCGTCCCCCGCCTGCGGCCCTACAGCACCTCGGTATTCGGTGAGATCTCCCAGCTGGCGGTGACGCACGGGGCCATCGACCTGGGCCAGGGCTTTCCGGATTACGAGGGCCCGCGGGCCATGCACGACGCCGCCCGCGCCGCCATCGCCACCGGCGTGAACCACTACACCTCGGCCAAGGGCCAACCGGTGCTGCGCGACGCCATCGTCGCCGAGCGTGCCCGGCATATGGGCGAAAAATACGACGCGGCAACGGAAGTGGTGGTGACCGCCGGTGCCACCGAGGCCCTGACCGCCGCCCTGCTCGGACTGGTGGAACCGGGCGACGAGGTGATCCTCATCGAGCCGTACTACGACTCGTATCCGGCCGCGGTAGCCCTGACGGGAGCCACGAGACGCACCGTGGCCATGGTCCCCGACGGCGACGGCTTCACCCTCGACCTCGACGAGCTGCGCCGCACCATCAACCCGAAAACCCGTCTGCTGGTGCTGAACTCGCCGCACAACCCGACCGGCTCACTGCTGAGCGACCACGATCTGCGCGCCATCGCCGAATTGGCTTGCGACCACGACCTTCCCGTGATCTCCGACGAGGTGTACGAACACCTGGTCTTCGACGCCATCCCGCACACTTCGATCGCCTCCCTCCCGGGCATGCGCGACCGCACCATCGTCATCTCCGGCCCCGCCAAGACCTTCAATGTCACCGGCTGGCGCATCGGCTGGGCCCTGGGACCCGAGCCACTGATCAACGCGGTCTTCGCGGCCAAGCAGTACCTGACCTTCGTGCCGCCGTCCCCGTTCCAGCCCGCCATCGCGCACGCGCTGGCGCACGAACAGCAGTGGGCCGCGGCGAATCGCGCCGCCCTCCAGCGCAAATACCGGACCCTCTCGACCGGATTGCGCGACCTGGGCTTCGATGTGAAGCGCAGCGCGGGAGGCTATTTCGTCTGCGTCGACGTCGGCACCGACGGCACCGCCTTCTGCCGCGACCTACCGGCCCGCGCGGGCGTGGCCGCCATCCCGGTCGCCGCCCTCTCCGCCCGCGGGAACTGGAACACCCTGGTCCGATTCGCCTATTGCAAAGAGGACGCGACGCTGCGAGATGCGATTACGCGGCTGAACGCTGCCGGGCATCCCTGAACCGCGCTGTCAGGCGAACTTTCCCGGGTTGGCGGCAACGGCCCGGGGCAGGGTGGGGCGGTTGGCGCGGTAGGCCGCGACCACCGATTCCAGTTCATGCGGGCTGGCGCCGTGCATGATCACCGAGTGGCAGCCGAGATCGTATTCGCGGGCGATCTTCTTCACGCACTGCTCGGGAGTGCCGTAGGCGGCCGAGGTGAGCCATTCGGCGGGGATCATGGCGTCGAGCCGTTGCAGGGTTTCGAAGGAGGCCGAGGCGTCGATCGGGCCCGCGGCCGCGGCGTTCTGAAAGAGCTCGGTGGCGCGAATCCGCTCCCACACCTGGGGATCCCAGCCGTTGGCGGACACCAGGATGTCGGCATAGGCCTGCAGGTAGGTGATGAGTCGGCCGGTGCGGCGGCGCAGTTGATCCTCTTCGGACAGCGCGTCGCTGGCGGTGGCCAGACAGGACCAGATTCGGACGCTGTCGGGGTCCTTGCCCGCGCGTTCCGCGCCCCGGCGCACGGCCGCAATGGAATTCGCGGTCGCCTCGTCGGAGAAGAAGGTGTGGAGCACGACGAAGTCGCCGATCTCACCGGCCAGTTCCATGGTCTTGGGGCCGACGGCGACGAAACCGATCGGGGGCGCTTCGTCGAGGCCGTTCTGGTGGTAGAGCACCGGCCATTTGCCCGCGGGGCCATCATGATTCACGATCGTCTCGCCCGCCCACAGGCGGCGCAGGATGCCGACGAAGTCGCGCAGCCGCGCCTCGGTGACGGTGGGCAGGCCGATCGCCTTCCAGTTCGCGGCCATGCCGCGGCCGAACGCCATGGCGTAGCGGCCCTCGGTGAGGGCCTGCATGGTCGAACCCATGGTCGCGGTCACCATGGGGTGGCGGGTGTGGTGGTTGGTCGCGGCCGCCGCGATTCCGAGATCGGTGGTGCAGCCCGCGAGGCCGCCGGACAGGACCGCGGAGTCCTTGACGGTCATGCGCTCGCCGATCATGCAGGAGCCCAGGCCGATCCGCTCCGCGTCGCGGGCCTCCGGGATCAGGACGCGCGCGTCGGCCGGGTGCCGGGTGATGCAGTAGTAGGCCAGTTCATTGAGTTGTTCGATCACGAGAGTTGTGCTTTCCCAGAGGTTTTCGACAGCGAAGGGACGGGCGATCAAGCGCCGAGCTCGGCGAGCATCTGCTCGACGATCGATTTGTGGTGCAGCAGCACCTCGATGTCGTCGGGCCGCGCCATCTCGCCGAAGTGGATCTGGCGGCCGCCGGCGCGCAGAAAGACGACGGCGTAGTTCAGGGCGGCGAACATCGTGTACCAGGTGAGGTCGGCGAGCTCGACCCCCGAGTGCTCGGCGTAGGCGGCGCGCACGTCCTCCTCACGCATGAAATCCGGCATGCCGGGCAGGCCGAAGGTCTTGGCGATGCCGTGAAAGACGCGGTGCCCGAACACGATCCACGCCACGTCGAGCTCCCGCGGTCCGATGGTCGCCATCTCCCAGTCGAGCACCGCGACCGGCGTGAAGTCCCGGTACATGACATTGCCGAGTCGCGCGTCACCCCAGGACAACACGGTGTCGCCGGTCGACTCCGGAAGATTGTCCCCGAGCCACTTCAGGATTCGCTCCACCAGCGGCGACGGGCCGGTGTCGCGAACCGAGTACTCGTACCAGGCCCGGGCCCGGTTCAGGTTTCGCTCGAGCAGGCTGGAGCCGGGCTGGCGCGGGTCCAGGAAGGCGAAAGTGGTTGCCGCGTCCGGGATCGCGTGCAGCGCGGCCAGCGTCCGGATCGTGCTGTCCTGGAGCCGGCGCTGTTGCTCGGGGTCGGCGTCGAAGAGCCAGTTGTCGCCGAAGGTGTAGGGCATGACGTCGGGCGGCACCAGGCCCTCGATCCGATCCATCAGCAGAAACGGCGTGCCCAGCACGTCACCGGT
The DNA here is from genome assembly GCF_035818515.1 of Nocardia sp. CDC153. NCBI lineage: Bacteria > Bacillati > Actinomycetota > Actinomycetes > Mycobacteriales > Nocardiaceae > Nocardia > Nocardia sp. CDC153. Next base: position 266,081 of record NZ_JAYKYU010000003.1, read on the forward strand.
CGGCTCGAGGAACCGCACCCGCGGCACGCGAACATCGCTGGCCTCGGCCACGATTCGCATGACCTCGAACTGGTCCGGGAGGCTGTAGTGCTCGTAGACGGGAAAGTCCTCCGGGGCCGGAACGACCCGCGCGATCAACTCGGCGATTTGCTTCTCGCCGCCTTCCGACCAGGTGAGGGTCAGTGTCAGGGTCTCCGCGGACATGCCGTTGCTGTCGATTCCGGAGCCGAGTGTCAGCTCCGGATCCGCGCCCTCGGGCAGCTGGGTGGCCAGCCATGCGGTGAGGCGCGGAATCAGGGCGGCGGTGTCGCGGCTGCTGCGCTGCAGCCGCATGCCCTGCTCATCGGGAGACGGAGACATGAGTCACTCCTGACTGGATTGCGAAAGCTGGAGTAACAGTGGACCTCTCGCCCGCAATTGTCAACGAAGGTTCTCAAAGAGTAAGCGTCACTGCAGGTAGATCGCGAGCGCATCGACCAGACAGTCGCGCGCACGGTCCAATTCCGCCTCGGAGGACAGTCGTCGCTCGCTATAGATGCCGCGCATGGCCATGGGAATCAGCGCCTGAACCCGGTGCACCTTGTCCGAATCCAGCGACAGGTCCGCGAGCGCGTAGACGAAGACCCGCAACCACGCGTCCTCGTACCGGGCCATGGCGGCCGTCGTCAGCGGCAAGGTCGACCGCCGTTCGCCCTGATCACTGGGCAATCCGGCCCGCAGCGTCTCGACCGCCCGCCCCTCGGGACTGTTCAGAATGTCCCAGATGGCGTCGACCAGCTCCGAAACCCGCTCCCGCACCGAACCGGTGATCTGCGGCCAGGGGCTGTTGGCACCGCTGCGATCGGTCAACTCCCCCAGTACCGCCGCCCACAGCCCGTCGATATCCCCGAACTGATGCTTGAGCGTCCCCCAGCTGACCCCCGCCTCCTTGGCCACCCGATTGGCCGACAGCGGTTCGCCGCCGCCATCGGCCAGACATCCGATGGCGACATCGAGCAGCCGCTGCCGGGTTTCTCGGCCCTTCCGATTGAGTCGAGTCCCGGCCGCGGATTGCATTGTCTCGGAGCCGGATTGCACTGCCCCGGGCCCGGATTGCATTGTCTCGGACCCGGATTGCACGGTCGAACTCGCTTCGGTCATGGCCACTTGCGTCCGGATCAGACGGCGGCGACCAGCTTGGCCAGATTGTCGGCCAAATGATTGGCCTGGGTGGGGTCGGTGGCCTCCACCATGACGCGCACCAGCTGCTCGGTTCCGCTGGGGCGCAGCAGGATTCGACCGGTGTCGCCGAGCAGACGCTCGGCCTCCGCGACCGCCTCCAGCACCGACGGCGCGGCGGCGACGGCCGCCTTGTCCGACACCGGCACATTGATCAGCACCTGCGGCACCGTCCGCACGATGCTCGCCAATTCCGCCAGCCCACGGCCGGTTTCGGCCATCCGGGCCATCAGCTTCAGACCGGTGAGCACGCCGTCCCCGGTGGTGCCGAACTTCGGGAACACCACGTGCCCGGACTGCTCACCGCCCAGGGTGTAGCCGCCCGCGCGCAGGTCCTCGAGGACGTAGCGGTCGCCGACGGCGGTGGTGCGCACCGTGATTCCGGCCTCGCGCATGGCGATGTGCAGACCGAGATTGCTCATGACGGTGGCGACGAGTGTGTTCTGGGCGAGCTCGCCGGCGTCGCGCATGGCCACCGCCAGCACCGCCATGATGGCGTCGCCGTCGACCACCGCGCCGGTGGCGTCCACGGCCAGGCAGCGGTCGGCGTCGCCGTCGTGGGCGAGTCCGAGGTCCGCGCCGTGCTCACGCACCGCGGCCTGCACCTGCTCCAAATGCGTGGAGCCGCAACCGTCGTTGATGTTCAGGCCGTCGGGTTCGGCATTGATGGCGATGACCGTCGCCCCCGCCTCGCGGTAGGCGGTCGGCCCGACCTCGGAGGCCGCGCCGTGCGCGCAGTCCACGACCACGGTGAGCCCGCGCAGGTCCCGCCCGGTGGCCTGCACCAGATGCTCGACGTACCGCTCGTGCGTGCCCTCGAGGCTGTACCGGTCGTGCACGTCGTAGACGTGCCCGCCCAGGCCCGGGTTGCCGAGCACCCGACCGATGGCCGCGCCGGTGGGCCGCAGATAGGTCCCCTCGTCGATCAGGGCCTCGATGCGGTCCTCGATGGCGTCGTCCAGCTTGTGCCCGCCCGCGGCGAAGATCTTGATTCCATTGTCCGGCATGGGATTGTGCGAGGCGGAGATCATGACACCCAGGCAGGCGTCGTACAGGCCGGTCAGGTACGCGACGGCGGGCGTCGGCAGCACACCGACCGACAGCACGTCCACGCCCGCGGCGGTCAGGCCCGCGGTGACCGCAGCCTCCAGCATCTCGCCGCTCGCGCGCGGATCACGCCCGACGACGGCCAGCGCGCGCTTCTTCCCCCGGCTCAAGACCTGCGCCGCGGCCGACGAGACCCGCAGCGCTAGTTCCGGACTCAATGATTCATTCGCGAGCCCACGCACACCGTCGGTGCCGAACAAACGTCCCATTTACCTCAACACCCCTGCTGGTTACCGGTCGATACAGCACGAGAGCAGGCGCCCAACCGGTCCGAAAACCGTTGCCGGGAGCCTGCTCTCGTACAGGTTGCCGTATAGACCGTACCGTGCCCGGCCTTCGAGAAGACCGGGCACGGTCGAGCCGTACGGCGCAATATCAGCGCTTCGAGTACTGAGGCGCCTTGCGGGCCTTCTTGAGGCCGTACTTCTTGCGCTCGGTGGCACGCGGGTCACGAGTCAGGAAGCCAGCGCGCTTGAGGGCCGGACGGTCCTCCGGGGTGACCTCGATGAGGGCACGCGCGATGGCCAGGCGCAGGGCGCCGGCCTGACCCGACGGGCCGCCGCCGACCAGGCGAGCGTGGATGTCGAAGGTCTCGGTGCGCTCGACGGTGACGAGCGGGGACTTCACCAGCTGCTGGTGCACCTTGTTCGGGAAGTAATCCTCGATGGTGCGGCCGTTCAGCACGAAGTTGCCGGAACCCGGCACCAGGCGCACGCGGACCACGGCCTCCTTGCGGCGGCCGACGGTCTGGACCGGACGGTCGATGACGACCGGAGCGGCGGTGTAGGAGGTGTACTCGGCCTCGGCCTCGTAACCGTCACCCTCCTCGACAACCTCCACGGCGGTGTCCTCGACGACGTAGTCGTCGTTGAATTCTTCGGGAGCGGTCACTGGGCCACCTGCTTGATCTCGAAGGGGATGGGCTGCTGGGCGGCGTGCGGGTGGTTCGGGCCCGCGTAGACCTTCAGCTTGCGAATGATCTGGTTGCCCAGCTTGTTCTTCGGGATCATGCCCTTGACGGCACGCTCGACCAGACGGTCGGGGCGGGTGTCCAGGATCTGGCCCACGGTACGGCCCTTCAGACCACCCGGGTGACCGGAGTGGGTGTAGAGGACCTTGTCTTCGCGCTTGTTGCCCGAGACGGCGACCTTGTCGGCATTGATGATGATGACGAAATCGCCACCATCGACGTTCGGCGCGTAGGTCGGCTTGGTCTTGCCGCGCAGCAGGTTCGCAGCCTGCACGGAAAGACGGCCGAGCACTACGTCAGTGGCGTCGATGACGTACCACTTGCGGGTCACGTCACCGCCCTTGGGGCTGTACGTAGGCACAGTGCATCCCTTGTCTGTCGTAGGTGTTGCCAGCCAAGCGTGTGGTCGAGCTGATCCCGGCGGCCTGGCGGAGACCCGGGGCTCGTGCGACAACCGGTTGCCCGGCCGTACCGCACGCCAACGGAAGAGACTACCAGCGACCACCGGCCCCCTTCGAATCGGCCCGAACCGACGACGGCCCGGCAGATCTCGAGTGAGTTACATCACACCGTAAGTGGAATAGGTTCCTCCGTTACGAGCATTGAATTGGGAGAAACGGGTACCGCTGTGGCGGTCGAGTGTCGTTGCCACTGGAGTCAGTCGTTTGCCAATGGAGGCCGCCATGGCGATCAGCATCAATCCGAGCCACCCGCGCGCCCGGTCCATGCGCTGGATTCTGCTCACCGTGGTGACCGGCAGCCTCGTCTTCCTCGTGCCCTGGATCGCGTATCTGTCGGTCAGCCTGCCGTCGGAGCGACAGGTGGATCAGTGGGACATCGCCTGGGTGGGCTTCGACTTCGCACTGGCCGCAGCGATCGGCATGACCGCGTGGAACGCGTGGCGGCGACGGCAGGTGTTCATTCCGTGGGCCATGATCACCGGCACGCTGCTGGTCGCCGACGCCTGGTTCGACATCGTGCTGGATTGGAACAGCCCGGATCTGTGGTTCGCGCTGCTGTCCGCCGGAATCGGGGAGCTGCCGCTGGCCGCGCTGCTGTTCTACGCGTCGTGGCGGGTGCTGCGGCTGACCATCGAACGCGCGTGGGTGCTGACCGGCCACACCGGACCCGCGCCGCGCCTGTCGCGAATCCAGTTGGGCGTGACCACCGGATGGCAGGTGCCCGACGGACTCGCGGCGAATGGGTCGGCGATGAACGGGTCAGATGTGCACGGGCGGACCGGGATCGACACCCCGTACCGGTCCCGGCACGGTGTAGCGCAGCGTGTCGATGCCGAAGCGTAGGCAGTCCAGGTCCCTCGGATCACCCACGGTGGCGATGCCCGCATGCGGCGAGCCCGACACGAACGGGGTGACGGCACAGGATTCATTGACCGGACGGACTGCCGCCCGCACCTGAACCACCGTGTCGGACCTCTGAACCACCGTGTTGGACACCGGGGCCGCCGAGCTTTGCTCGCGCGCGTCCGCGTGCATGCCCATCACCGATAGCGCGGCCGCGCCGATGATGATCGGCGCCCCGAAGGGCTTGCGCATCTTGCCCCACAGCTTGCCCTTGCGCTGCTTGCGATCGCCCTCGCCGCCGGATTCCGAATCCGACTGCCCTGCGGCATCTTCCGGCGATTGCGGATTCTGCTGGCGCGCCCCCGTGGACATCGCCCCACCGTACATCGCGCCGGGCTGACCAGGAGCGTTTCCGCCGGATCCAGCAAAACCCCCGCGACCCGAACCGGACGTATCCCCCTCGGGCCCATAGCCACCGGACGCCCCGGGAGCGCCGTAGCCGCCCTGGCCGTACCCGCCCTGCTGCCCGTAACCACCGGGTGATCCGTAGGTCCCGGCCTGGCCATACTGCCCACCGGCCCCCGGCTGCGCGCCGCCCGGCCCGTAGGGACCGGCACCGCCCTGCGCACCGACTTCGGCCCCGGAAGTATTTGCTGTACCGTAGCCCTGACCGCTCGGATACCCGGAAGCCCCTGCGCCCGACCCGGATTGACCGGTCCCGTAGGAACCACCCGGTCCGTACGCAGCGCCGCCCTGACCATAGCCGCCGGGCTGCGCGCCCTGGCCGTAGCCGCCGCCCACCTGGGCTCCACCCTGGCCACTCGATTGACCACCCTGCGGGCCGTAGCCGCTCGCGTGTTCACCCGGGCCATAGCCGCCGCCGGGCTGGCCTTGCTGGGCGGAACCTCCCGCGCCACCGGGCGAACCCTGGTGCGCGGCACCCGAACCCGGACCGTACCCGCCCTGCTGGGCATAGCCGCTCGCCTGATCGCCCGAGCCGTAGCCGGACTGGCCCTGCTGCGCAGGGCCGCCCGCGGTGCCCGGGCCGCCGTGTGAACCCGCTTGCGCGGCAGCGGACCCCGGACCGTACCCGGCCTCGGCACCCACGCCCGGGCGGCCGTAGCCCTGCGGGCCCGCGGCGGCATCGATCTGGTCGCGACCCACGACGGCCGTCATCTGATCATCGGCGGGCGAGCCCGGCGGCCGCATGAACCGCCCGCCCACGCCCTCCAGCCCGGCGGGCAGCGGACCGCGCCCGCCGACGACGGGCTGCGACCCGGTATTCGGGCCTTCGGGGCGCGAAACCCCTTGGCCCGCACCGCCGGACTGATCGGCCGGAGCCTCGTGCCGGCCGTGCGCGAAAATCCCCGCCTGCGCGGTGCCGGAGATCCCCGCCTGCTTGGCCAGCCGCGCGATCTCCTCCGCGGTCATGTGCTGGGTCACCCCGCCCGGACCGGTGTTCACGCCCCCGCCGGAACCCGCGATCGCGCCCTGAGATGCCGCCTCCTGTGCGGAGATTCGCCGCGTCACTCCCTCGGCGGCCGGATCGACCGTGGCCTGCGGGCCGGTTCCGGCACCACGACCCGACTGCGCACCGGTCGCGAACGCCGCTTCCTCCGCGCTCAGGCGGCGGGTCTGCCCGGCCGAGTCGACCACCGGCTGCGGGCCCGTGGCCGGTCCGCCGGTCGGCGCGGAAACCGGGCGCGACGCGGCGGATTCGGGCCCGGGCGGTGAATCCATGTGCCGGGGAACCATTTCCGGCTGTTGGGCCAACGGTTCGGGCTGCCGTTTCAGGGGCTGGCCCGGGTCCGGGGTGGCGGGTACGTGGCGTGGACCCTGCTCGACCGGGCGGGATTCGGCCTTACCCGCCGCGGATCCGGCTGCGGCCGAGGCACTCTGACCCGCGGGGCGGGGCGCACTCGCGGGCGGGGCGGCGGGGCGGTCGTAGGCCGGGTCGCCTTCGCTGTCGGCGACCAGGAGATGTGTCGCGCCCAGGACGAGGGCGTGCATGGGATGGTCGGCGACCTGGAAGCGGTGGCCGAGATGGTTCTGGAAGGCCAGGCGCAGTGCGTCGTTGAAGCAGACATTGCCGGTCAACAGCACCGTCGAGGTGTCGGCATTGATGGCGCGGGCCGCGGCCATCACCTCGATGACCACATTGTCCGCGGCGTGCGCCTCGTGCAGGGCCTCGGCGGTAATGGCGACGCTCACCGATTCGGTGGGCTCCTCGTCATTGCCGTGCACGGCGACCACCAGGCATTCGCGGCCGTCGGAGTAGACGCCGACCGCGCCGACGGCGGGACCGCGCCCGGGCGCGCGGACCACGCCCAGGGCGCGCACATAACCGGAGAGCGCGACGGATTCGGGCAGCGGTTCGGCGGGCACGCCGAGTTGCTCGACCAGCCGCACGAATTCGTCGACCTTGGGGTCGGGCCATTCGTCCGGAAACGGCAGCGCCACCACATCGGGCTGCGCGCCCAGGTGTTCCACGATCCCCGCGAGCGGATTGTGCATGCGCGCCCGGAACACCAGCTCGGCGGGCCAGGTCGCCCCGGCCACCACGATCTGCGGATGCCCGATGATGTCGCGCACATCCGAGATGGCGATGCCGACGTCGGGCCGCCGGTCCACCCCGGCGGTGTGTAGCCGCCCGGATGAATCGGCGAGCAGATACGCGGGCGGTGTATACGTGCCCTCGACCTGGACCGGGCGGATGGGCGAGCCGCCGCCACCGGCGGCCACCGACACCACGTCCCAGCCGAGATGCACTGCCCCAACTCGAGCCGTCACAGTCATCAGTCTGCCTGCTCGGTCCGTCGCGTGCGCGACCGATTCCTACTTCGCACCCCCGGCCTGCGCGAATCGCCGATCACGCCGCCGACTTCCGCAGCCGCAGGCGCGACCAGGTGAACAGGGCGAGCAGGATGGCGATCCCGGCCAGCACGGACACGTCCAACGACCACGCGGCCACCGTGTGCTTCCAGAAATGGTCCTTCTGCGCGGCGTCCGAGGCCGACAGCTCCGGCAGGTTCACCGTGGACGCGCCCGCCGAATAACCCCAGCGCGACGGGAACAGCCAGGAAAGCTGATCCAGCACAACGCGACCCGTCACCGGGATCATGCCGCCCGCCATCACCAGCTGCGCCATGATGATCACCACCAGCAGCGGCATGACCTGCTCGTTGGACCGGGCCACCGAGGACAGCGCCAGCCCGAGCACCACGCAGGTCACCGCGGTCAGCGCGACATCGAGATAGAGCTCGGCGATGCCGCTCGGAATCACCGAACCCTTGCTCGGCGGCTTCTTCACCGCCAGCACGATGCCGATCATGACCGCCGACTGCAGCAGCGCGGCAAGGCTGAACACCACGACCTTCGACATCAGATACGCCCCGGACCGCAGCCCGACCGCGCGCTCGCGGTAATAGATGGCCCGCTCGCCGACCAGATCGCGCACGGTGAGCGTCGCGCCCATGAAGCACGCGCCCAGGATGAGCACCACCAGCAGCTGTTGCGCCTCACCGTTGTTGGCGCGCACGAAGCTGCCGTCCGGAGCCTGCACGAAGCCGACCGACTCGAAGCCGTTCTTGCCCTGCACGACCAGCGAGAGCGCACCGAGCACGAACGGCAGGATGCCCAGGAACGCCAGATAGCCGCGGTCGGCGAAGATGAGCCGCAGCTGTCGCCGCGACAGCGTCGAGAACTGTTTGAGCGGACTGGATTTCGGCGCCTTCGCCCGCTCCACCGGCTGCACCGGCGCGGGCGGTTCCGCGAAGGCTTGGCGGGAGCGGTAATTCGCGAAGGCGCGATCCGGGTCGGCGGCGACGCGGCCGAAGATCTCGGCCCAGTCGTTGGTCCCCATGACGTGCCCGACGGTGCCCGGATGCCCGCAGAAGGCGGTCTTGCCGCCGGGCGCGAGCAACAGCACCTGATCGCACATGTCCAGGCAGGCAACCGAATGCGTGACCACGATGACGGTGCGCCCGGCGTCGGCCAGCTCCCGCAGCATGGTCATGACCTGCCGGTCCAGCGCCGGGTCCAGGCCCGAGGTGGGCTCGTCCAGGATCAGCAGCGAGGGGCCGGTGAGCAGCTCCATGGCCACCGAGGCGCGCTTGCGCTGACCGCCGGAGAGCCGGTCCACGCGGGTGTCGGCGTGCTGGGTGAGCGAAAGTTCCTTCAGCACATCGGCGATCACCTGCTGACGGTCGGCCTTGCTGGTGTCCGGTGGCAGGCGCAGCTGGGCGGCGAAGTTGAGCGCCTGCTTGACGGTGAGCTGGCGGTGCAGCACATCGTCCTGCGGCACCATGCCGATGCGGGAGCGCAGCGCCTCGTATTCGGCGTGCAGATTGCGGCCCTCGAAGGTGACCACACCCGCGGACGGATGCGTGGTTCCCGCAATGAGTTTCGACAGCGTCGACTTGCCCGCGCCGGAGGGCCCGATCAGCGCGGTCAGCGAACCGCGCCCGGCCTGCATGTTCACATCGATGAGCAGCTGCTTGTTGCCCTCGACGGTGAATCCGACACCGTGCACGTGCAGGCCCTGTTCGGCGACCGGCCGCTGGCGGCGGACCAGCGTGCCCTCCTGCACGACGAAGTCGACGTTGCCGATGGTGATGATGTCGCGTTCGCGCAGCAGCGTGCGCTGTTCGCGGCGGCCGTTGACGAAGGTGCCGTTGGCGGAGTTGAGATCCTCGATGGCCAGGCCCTGCCGGTCCGGCACCAGGCGCGCGTGGCGGCGCGAGGCCATCGGGTCGTTGACCACGATCTCGTTGTCGCTGGTGCGGCCGATGTTCAGGCCGTCGCGCGGAATCCGGTCGGCGCGCGCGATGGCGGCGGTGGAGGCGCGGGCCCGAATCGGCGGCAGGGCCGAGGTGTCGGCCTTGGTGGTCATATTGATGGCGTCGCCGCCGGGCGGCGGCGTATTCACCGGCGGGCGCGGCACATTCGGGGTGGGCGGGGTGCCCACCGGCGGAGTCTGCCGCTGCTGCACCGGATTCGGCTGATGCTGTGCCGGATTCTGCTGGTGCATCGGCCCGGAGGGCGGCCGGTTCACATTGGGCCGCTGCGCCACGTTCGGCCCGGCCTGCGCCACGTTCGGTCCGGCCTGCGCCGCGTTCGGATGCTGCCACGCCTGCGGCGGATTCGGCCGCTGCTGCACTGGCGGACGCTGCTGCGCGTACGGCGAATGCTGGCCCTGCGGCACCGGCTGCGGCTGCCCCACCTGGGGTTGCGGTCGCGACGGCGGCCGGTTCGGCGGCGGCGTCATGCCCTGACGCTGCGGCTGCGGCGGCTGCGGTCCCGGCGCGCCTCCCCGCGCGCCCTGCGGCAGCAGATGCAGCAGCGGCCCGCTGATCGCGTCGCCGAGCCGCACCTGGGTGGGCCGATTGATGACCAGTGGCGTGCTCAGCCGCCGGGCGTCCACGAAAACGCCGTTGGTGCTGCCATTGTCGGTGAGCATCCACGACCCGGCCTCGTAGCTGAGGGTCGCGTGCACCCGGGACACCAGCGGGCTGTCGACGAACAGCGTCACCTCCGGCGCCCGGCCCATGGTGATCTGCTGACTCGCGTCGAAGACCCGTTCGGTTCCATCATGACGCACGGTGATCTGCTGCGCCCCCGGTGAAGACATGGCGGAATAATAAGCGAAGGCCCCGAGGTCCGGCGTCGCGCTTATCGGCCGCCCGCCCAATTCGGGGAGGACAACAGGTCGGCCTGCGAGGGAGTAGACGTGGCGAGACGCCAGGGGGAGGTGGTGCGTGGACGCCGGTTCGAGGGGATTCGCCGCCTGCTCGTTGTGGCCGCGGTGTTGGTGGTCGCGGTCGCGATCCAGACCGGATGTACACGAACTGTTCACGGTCACGCCGTTTCCATCTACGACGACCCGTTCAAGGTAGCCGGTCTGCCCACCACGAGCGGTCCCAACGGTCCCCGCGCGGGCGTCCCGGATTCGTCGCTGACCGCACAGGATTCCGACGGCGGCGCGACCGACCACCTGGTGCTCAACGCGCTCGACGATATCCAGACCTATTGGCAGGGCGAGTTCCCGCAGGAGTTCGGCGGCACGTTCACTCCGATCGACAAGTTCATCTCCTGGAGTGCCAAGACGCCGCGCTCGCAGGCCGGACAGTTCTGCGGGCAATCCAGTTACCGACTCGTCAACGCCGCCTACTGCCGACTGGACAAATCGATCGGCTGGGACCGCGCCGTGCTGCTGCCCGCGGTCGCCGACGAGTTCGGGAAGATGTCGGTGGTCATGGTCCTGGCCCACGAGTACGGGCACGCGATCCAGGAGATGGCCAAGATCGTGAGCACCCGCACGCCGACCATCGTGAAGGAACAGCAGGCCGACTGTTTCGCGGGCGCGTTCATCCGAAATGTGGCCGAGGGCAAGGCCAAACACTTCACCATCAATACCTCCGACGGCCTGAATCAGGTGTTGGCCGCCACCGTCGCCTTCCGCGACGAGAATCCGGACGATCCACAGAGCGTGCACGGTTCGGCGTTCCAGCGCGTGACGGCGGTGCAGATCGGCTTCACCGATGGCCCGAAGGGCTGCAAGGCCATCGATCAGCAGGAAATCGACCGGCGCAGCGTCAATCTGCCGCAGGGCGTCAATGGCGATTCCGGGCAGAGCAAATCCGAGGTGAGCCAATCGGCGTTGCAGACCCTGGCCAAGGCGATGGCCACCATCCTGCCCATTCCGAAGGAGCCCGACTACAGCTATGAGACCGCGAAACTGAACTGCCGCAATGGAGCCGATACGGCGCCGGTGACCTACTGTCCGGCCACCAATGTGATCGGCACCGATGTGCCCGCGCTCCACGATCGCGGAATTTCCAATGCCGACGACCAGGATGCCCTGCCCGCCAACGTAACCGGCAGCTACACCGCCTACATCGTGTTCATCTCCCGCTACACCCTGGCGGTGCAGCATGCCGCGGGCGAGGCGCTGACCGGCGCGAAGGCCGGTCTACGGGCGGCCTGCCTGTCCGGTGTGATCACCGGAAAACTGGCCGATCCCAACAAATCACAGGGCATCACCCTGACTTCGGGCGATATCGACCAGGCCATCTCCGGCCTGCTCGCCGACGGCCTGGCCGCCAGCGATACCGACGGCAAAACGGTGCCCAGCGGCTTCGCCCGCGTAGACGCCTTCCGCGCAGGCGTTTTGGGCGACCAAACCACCTGCTATTCCCGATACGCGTAGGCCCTCCCGCATCTTGGCGCGGGCCCTCCGTCATCCCGGCGTGGTTTTGGCCGGGATCCACCCCTCCCGCTGTGGATTCCGGCCAAAAGCATGCCGGAATGACAAGGGAGCGGTACTGGTGCGGGCCCTCAGCCGAAGGGTGGGGGTGCGACGGGTTCGAGGCGCAGGACTCGGTTGCCGAGCATGACCTCGGTGCCCGTGATCAGGGTGACCGGTTGATTCGGTTGTAGGCGAACCCAGTCGCGGTAGCCGGGCGGGCGGATGCGGGTGCCGTTGGTGGAGCCGCGGTCGACGAGGGTGATATCCCAGTTGACCAGGCGGATTTCGGCGTGCACGCGCGACATGCCGCCGGAGTTGTCGTCGATGCGCAGGGGCACCAGGCCCGCCTTGGCCGCCTCGGACTGGTCCGGATCGCGTCCGACCACGGCGTCCGCGGCGACCATGTAGGTCATGCCGTCGTCGAGGATCAGCATGCCCAGCGGCGGCCGGATCACCTCGGCCACCGGCTGGGTCTGATCCACCGGCATGCCGCACACCGTGCAGAAGGCGGCGCGCGGATCGCTGGGATGCGCACGCGCGCACTTGAATCCGAGCACCTTGACGGTGAGCGCGGTCGCCTTGGCGGTCTGCTCGAGCCGGCGCTGCAGATCCGGGTCGGGTTTGGGCGCGGGGTTGGTGCCGCCGGTCTCGCCGGGGCCGCCCGCCTCGGTGGGCGCGTGGTGCAGGTCCAAGCCCTCGGTGCGCGGATCCGCCGGCAGCTCGAGGTCCGGATCCAGCCCCGCGGGAATCCGATTCGAGGTGCGCGTGGGAATCAGATTGGGGTCCAGGGGGATCGGCTCGGGCTCGCGATCCCGTTCGGCGTCGAAGGCCGCGGTCGGCGGTGGCGGTTCCACCGACCGCTGCCGCGCCCCGACCGGACGAGCGGGCCGCCGCGCGACCACCGGTTCCCCCTCGAACCACACCACCGCGCCCGCGGCGGGCGCGAGTCCCTCGATGAGCGAACCGATTCCGCGCTCGGGCAGCTCCGGCGGCCGCCGCCGACCCTCGTCGATGAACAGCGCCGCGGCCCGCGCGGGCGGCTCGGCCACCCGGTCCACGGTGAAGGCGGCATCGCTGCCGCGGTAGTACTCGACCGCCGATCCGGCCAGCAGCGCGGTCACCGACCCGTGCAGGAAGATGGCCAGACCACCGGTGTCGGCAATGGTGAGAATCCCGAATTCGAGGGGCTCCCCGGGCGAGATCCGCTCGGCGTCCCGCATCAGCCACCGGGTCGCCTGCCGCGCGACCAACCGCCCCGGCCCGTCCGGCGCCTGCTCGGTCGCCTCCGCGACCAGCTCACCCAGCGCCCGCGCGGCCACCACGGCCTTCGACTCGGGCGTGAGCCGCCCGCGCTCCCGGTGCGCGACCAGAATGACCGCACCGGCCACCCGGCTCAGCACATGGTCGCCCGCGACCACCTCGACCTGCCGGTCCATCAAGGGAACCGACCCCCGAGCAGCGCACGGCAGGGGTTGTTCAACACAGCACCCAGGTTACGTGCCCACCGACTTCGGGCCCCGCCGAGCCCGCGACGGTCCAGTATGCTCCGGCATGCACCGCTGCCCCGCCCAAACTTTCCAGGAGTTCGTTTCATGGCGATGAGTCCAGGCACCATCGTCGGCGGCTATCGGATTGTCCGCGTGCTCGGATCCGGTGGCATGGGCACCGTCTACCTGGCCAAACACCCGCAGCTGCCGCGCATGGACGCGCTCAAGGTGCTCTCGGTCGACCTCACGTCCAATCAGGAGTTCCGGGGCCGCTTCGAGCGCGAGGCGAATGTGGTTGCGGGCCTGGACCACCCGAATATCGTCGCCGTCCACAATCGCGGCGAGGAGAACGGGCAGCTCTGGATCGCCATGCAGTACGTCGAGGGCACCGACGCCTCGGCCGAGCTCAAGAACGATCCCACCGCGATGACGCCGCTGCGCGCGCTGGCCATTGTCACCCAGATCGGTCGCGGCCTGGACTACGCGCATCGGCGCGGCCTGCTGCACCGCGATGTGAAGCCCGCCAACTTCCTGCTCTCCAGCGCCGCCGACGGCGAGGAGGAGCGGGCCCTGCTCGCCGATTTCGGCGTCGCCAAGTCCACCGAGGACACCACCGAGCTCACCCAGACCGGCAGCTTCGTGGCCACCATCGCCTACGCGCCGCCCGAGCAGCTGTCCGGCCAGCCGCTGGACAACCGGGCCGATATCTACAGCCTCGGCTGCGCCTTCTTCAAGCTGCTCACCGGCCGAAACCCTTATCCGGCAACGCAACCGGCGCTGGTCATGATGGGCCATCTGCACGAGCCGCCGCCGCGCGCCACCGACGTCAACCCGCAGCTGCCCGCGACCCTGGACCAGGTGTTCGCGCGGGTCATGGCCAAGAACCCGGCCGAGCGCTACAACTCGTGCCGCGATTTCACCGAGGCCGCCGCCGCGGCGCTGGTGCCCGGCTACATGCCGGTGTCCACCACCACCTCGCCCACCTATCCGATCCAGGTGGCCCCGCCCGGCATGTTCGCCCCGCGCGGCGAAACCCACACCGGCGTACCGACTTCCGCGACCGAACCCATCACCGGGGTGCGGCCGCCGCGCAACCGCACGAAGTTGTACATCGGCGTCGGCGCGGCTGTCGTGGCGGTGGCGCTCGCGGTGGGCATCGGCATCGTGGCCACCGGCGGCGACGGAAACCACGGTGCCGCCCCGACATCCGCGAATGTCACGGCCGCGGCCGATGCCAATCTGAGCCCGGTGGACAAGGCGCGCAAGGACAATCCCGCCTTCGCGGGCAAGACCGTCACCATGGTCGATGTCACCGGCGCGCAGTTCAATACCAAATACAGCATCTATCTGGCCGGAACCCAGCAGGCGAAGTTCCTCGAGAGCCTCGGTTTCGTCTACAACAGCCAGTACCAGCCGAACGGCGACGAGACCTCGCCGCGCCCCGCCGACGGCTGGGGTTCGCTGAAGGTGCCCGACGATTCCTACATCATCGCGGTGCGCAGCGACGAGAAGGCGGGCGGCGGCGGCCTGCTCGGACTGCCCAGCGAGATCACCAGTTCCAAGGCCATAGTCATTCCGCTCGACGACGCGGCGGCGGTAGCGGCCGTGCGCGGCTGGACCCCCGATTCCACCCAGACACTGGTGAACAAGCTGGTCCCGGTGCTGCACAACCGGATCAAGTAGGGTTGCCCGCGAAAGATCGTCAGTCCGGGGGAACCATGCGCAAGCTCATTCGTGCGGCAATGCCCGCGGCCGTAAGAACGGCAATGCCCGCGGCCGTAAGAACGGCAATGCCCGCGGCCGTAAGAACGGCGGTGTCCGCGGTCGCGGTGACGGCGGTGGTGTGCGCCGCCGCCTGCGGCTCCGATTCCGCATCCGGTCCGGCCCAGCCGACCGAGCCGGTCATCGACCTGTCCAAGCTGGACACCGGCAACCTCGAGACCAAGCCCAAGCAGTACGGCAAGGCGGTCAATCTGGACCAGGCGAAGATCCTCGAGGCCGAGCGACTGGCGAACTATCTCCCGCTGCCCTCGGAGATCGAGCCCGAGGTGAAATATCCCGCCGACCCCTGGGGTACCGCGGTGCGACCGTTCATCGACTTCGGCTCGGCGGCTGTAAAGTCGCGCATCACGGCCGACCCGGGCGCGATGAACGCCGCCGCGCAGGGCTTCGTCTCCGGCTTCCTGATCGCCGGGAAATCGGACGAGGAAACGAATCTGTCCTATGAGCTCGAGAATGTCGTGCTCATCTTCAGCGATGAGCAGGCGGCGGCCGCGGCCGCGCCCGCGCTGGGGCAGGCCGACCTGGACGCCGACCCGCAACACCACCGGGTATCGATCGACAAGTACCCGGCGGCCTTCGCCTACGTGACCGACGATGCGGACCACTACGCGGCCGGTTATCTCCAATCCTGGTACGCGACCGGCAGATACGTCGTCTACACGCGCGTCGTCGACAATGTGATGGATGTGCTGCAGACCCGGGACCTGCCCAAACTGGTTGCGCACGTGCAGCACAGCATCGACGCCATCGCCCCCGCGGTCGCGAAGTTCCCGGCCACCCCGCAGGACAAACTGGCGGACCTGCCCATCGACCCGGACAACGTCATCGGCCGCGCCCTGTACACCGTCGTCGACGATCCGTCCGAGGCCGGTATGCCCGGCGTCTACGACCGACAGGGCGGCCTGCAACTGGTGCAGGGCGAGGACGAGATCAAGCTCTTCGACGAGGCGGGCGTGGACCGTGTCGCGTGGAAGGGCAACTACGTCTACCGCGCGCGCGATGCCGCCGGTGCGGCGCAGATCGTCGACCAGCACAGCCGCCTGACCCGCACCTACGTGCGCGCCGAGTCGCCGCAGAATCTGCCGAACGCGGTGTGCCGCAAGTACACCGGGCCGACGGCGGGCGCGCTGCCGTACTACTGCTTCGTCTGGCACGACCGCTACGCCGCCGAGGTGTCGGCCGGTCAGCTGTTGGACGCCCAGCAACGCATATCCGCGCAGTACGCCATGCTGGTCAACGCGAAGTGAGGGGGGAGCTCATGGTGTCACGACGAATTCGATTGGCCGCCATCGCCATCGGCCTCACCGCGTTGGCCGGATGCGGCACGCATGTGGACGGAACCGCACTACCCGGCGAAATCGATGTCCGCACTTTGGATGTCGGCAATTACCCGGTCAATCCGCTGGAAACCCGTTACCACTACTACCCGGACCTGTTCAGCGGCGCGGTGCTGGCCCAGATGCGGCTCGACGGGCAGGTGGTGACCGGTCCGGAGATCGATCCGGGCCAGAAGTACGGCACCGGATCGAACGGATTCGACAAGGCCGAGGACGCCGCGCACATTCTGGCCAAGGTCTCGCAGCCGGTGCTGGAGGCCGATCACATGCTGTTCGGCTTCGCCACCGGCAGCGCCGACAAGCCCAGGGACCAGAACGGCGATCTGGCGGCGGGCAGCGCGCACACGCTCACCGTGGTCATGCAGTTCCCGGACGCGGCCACGGCGACCAAGGCGGCCGCCGAGCTCGAGGATGTCGACTTCCAGGTCGCGGCGGATCTCAACCAGCGGGTCCCGCTCGCGAAATACCCTGATGCCCATAGTCATTGGCGGCCGGGCATCGCGACCCTGGGATCGTTTCTGGCACATGACAGTTACGTCGTCAATACCATGGTCGGGGTCAAGGATCCGGACCTCGCGTCGTTGACCGACCTCACCCAGAAGATCTATGACGCCCAGCTGCCGTTGTTGGACGCGCTGCCGCCGCTGGATCGCGAGGGCATGCTGCGCCTGAAGTGGGATCCGGACGGCATGCTGCGACAGGTGTTGAACCCCAACGGGTTCGGCATACCCGACTACGACAGCGAATTCGTCTCCGGCGAGCGCGGCTTCCTGCATCGGGTGAACGACCAGAGCCGCTGGCGGCAACTGGTGTCGGACGGCGGCGTGGACCGCTTCGCGCTCAGCGGCTCGGCCTTCGAGGGTCCGAGCCTGCTGTTCCGGGCCCGCGATCCGGAGGCGGCCCGTAGGTTCGCCGCCGAGAGCCTGGGCACCGCCTTCCCGGGCGCGGTCGACGCCCCGCCGAAGGTGCCCGACACCCAGTGCGGTGAGGGCAAGTCCGACACCCTCAATGACAAGAAGCGCTACCGCTGCGCAATCGCCTATCGACGCTTCGTGGCGACCGTGGATTCCGATCAGCTCTCCGACGTCTATCAGCGGGCGGCGGCGCAGTACGCGCTCATGGCGAATAGCACCTGGTAACAGCTCTGTGAGCTTCCTCTCGCGTGGAGGTTCTCACCCTCACCGGATTGGCACTGGTCAGGGGCACCGATCCTTGGATAGTGTGCTGACTAATAGCTACATCAGGGGTGGAACCGTCGGGTCGTGACCTACGTCTAATCACTGCGAACAGGTCGTCCGCCCGCGAATCGAAAGGAGGCACCGTGGCCGGTGCATTCGAAGCCAGTAATGAGCTCATCCAGGCCAAGGCCCAGGAGTTCCAGAAGACGCACGACATGCTGATGCACGCCATCGCCGATCTCAAGCGCGATGAGGACAGCATGGTCGCCGGCTCCAACTGGCGGGGCGGCGCCGCCGACGCGTTCAACGCGTTCATGCAGCGCTACTACTTCCAGGCCGACAAGCTCAACGACAAGTTGATGCACACCGCCGAGACGCTGATCAAGGTCGGCTCCAACTACGAGGAGCACGACAAGGACTACCAGTCCAAGGTCAACGCGCAGATGTCGAGCCTCGACCTCCCGGCCGTCTAACCGTCCCCCGGCCTCCCCTCTTTTCGAACCTTTGGCAAAGGAATTCACCATGGCAGCAATCGACGGCCAGATCATCTCCGCCCACTTCGAAGGCGTCGCCGACGGCGCGAACTCGATCATCCGCCGCGCGGAGGTCATTCGCGACCAGCTCGAGGCCTTCCACCGCAGCGTCGAGGAGTTCGTCCAGAACAACTGGAAGGGTGACGCCAACGACGCGTTCGCCGACCTCCAGCGCATGTGGAATCAGCACGTCCTCCAGCTGAACACGACCCTCAATGGCGCAGCCACCTTGGTCCGCACCGGCAACGCCGAGCTCCAGGCCAAGGACACCGCCCTCGCTGGCCTGTTCTGAGGTCGACCAGAACTTCATAGCGAGCGGGCCCCGGCAGTACTGCCGGGGCCCGCTCGCGTTCACGGTCTAGGTCTCGGCCGGAGGCATCCAGCCGGTTTGAATCAGCTCCTCGCCCGCGCGGGTCGCATAGGTGCCGCGGCCGGGGGGCATCAGGGAGGGGCGGGTGTTGCCGAAGAGGACGCCTTCGTCTCGGCTACAGCTCATGACGAGGGAGGCGGAGTTGAGTTCCTTGAGGCGGTTGAGGGTGGCCTCGTACATGGCTCGGCCCGCCCCACCGGAGCGGCGGGCCAGGATGACGTGGAAGCCAAGATCCCGGGCGTGGGCGAGGTGGTCGACCATGGCATGCAGGGGGTTGCCGCTGGCATTGGCGACCAGGTCGTAGTCGTCGACGATGACGTAGAGCTCGGGACCGCGCCACCAGGAGCGGTCCTTGAGCTGCTGCGGGGTGACATCCGGGCCGGGCATGCGCTGGGTGACGTAGGCGGCCAGGTCGGCCATGTTCTGGGTGAACTGGGGTGCGGTGGTGCCGTAGCCCGCGAGGTAGCCCTGGGGGACGGTGCCGAGCATGGTGCGGCGGTAGTCGCCCATGATGATGCGAGCCTGGTCGGGAGTATTGGACGCGCAAATGGATTGGACCAGCGAACGCAGCACCGTGGTCTTGCCGCATTCCGAGTCCCCGATGATGACGAAGTGCTGGCTGACCCCCAGGTCCAGATAGACCGGGGCCAAGGCGGATTCGTTGATGCCGAGCGGAAAGCTCAGGCACGGCTTGGCGCGGTCCACCCCGGCGGGCCAGTCACTCGCCATGTGCAGCAGTTCTTCTCGGGGCAGCCGCTCCGGCAGCATTCGCACCCGCGGGGCCGGGCGACCCGGCGTGAACTGCGCGATCGTCGAGACGGCCTGTGCCACACCGGTTCCCAGGCTGGTCGGATCCGAGTTGCCGTCCACGCGCGGCAAGGCCGTCAGCATGTGCAGCCCGTCGGCGGTCATACCGCGCCCCGGGCGGCCCATGGGAACCAGCGCCGCGAACTTGCGCCCCAGATCCGAGTCCATCGGATCGCCGAGCCGCAGTTCGATTCGCGTGCCGATCTGATCCTTGAGCGCGGGCCTCGCCTCGGCCCACCGGTTGAGCGCCATGATCACGTGAACGCCGTACGAAAGCCCCTGCACCGCAAGGTTCATGACGGTCTGCTCCAGCAGCTCGAACTCCTGCCGGAACGCGCCGTAGCCGTCGATCACCAGGAAGACGTCGCCGAACGGATCCTCCCGCACCCCCGCCGCGGTGTCGCCGCCCGCCTCGCTGGCCCGCAGTCGCCGGAATTCGGCCATGGATTCGACGCCCAGTTGCCGGAAGCTCGCCTCGCGCCGTCGCACGATGCCGACCATCTCCGCCACGGTGCGCCGCACCTTGTCCTCTTCCATGCGGCTGGCGACCGCGCCGACGTGCGGCAGCCCCTCCAGCCCGACCATGGTGCCGCCGCCGAAGTCCAGCAGATAGAACTGCACCTGTTCGGCGGTGTGCGTCAACGACATCGCCATGACCAGCGAGCGCAGCGCCGTCGACTTGCCGGACTGCGGCCCGCCGACCACCGCCGCATTGCCGCGCGATCCGGACAGGTCCACCACCATGGGGTCGCGGCGCTGATCGTAGGGCCGGTCCACAATGCCGATCGGGGCCCGCAGGGCCGCAACGGGATTCCAGTCGCCGGTGAGAATCGAGTGCGGGAGCAGCTCGTCCAGCGTGGGCGGCTCGCCGAGCGGCGGCAGCCAGATCTCGTGCGCGGGGCGGCCGTGCCCGCGCACCCGCGATACCAGCATCTGCAGATTGGAGATCTGATCCGAATCCGAGGGCTCCTCGATGAGTTCCGGCGCCACCGGCGGCGGAATCCGGTCGGAGGCCCGGAATTCCACGTGCCCGGCGGTGAACGGCCGCGCGACCGTCTCGATCTCGACCGACTGCGAGGTCACCGTGACCTCCCGATACGAGCCGCCGCCGAGATACGGCCCGGACACATAGGCGGATTGGAACCGTTGGATCTCCCCCGAATCCGATTTCAGATACCCGCCGCCGGGATTGTTCGGCAGGTTGTAGGCGTCCGGCACGCCCAGCACCTGCCGGGATTCATTGGCGGAGAAGGTCTTCAATCCGATCCGATAGGACAGGTGGCTCTCCAGCCCCTTGAGCCGCCCCTCCTCGAGCCGCTGCGAGGCCAGCAGCAGATGCACGTGCAGCGACCGTCCGAGGCGGCCGATCATGGTGAACAGTTCCGCGAAATCCGGGTGCTGCGACAGCAATTCGGAGAATTCGTCGAGCACCACGAACAGCGCGGGCATGGGATCCAGATCCGCGCCCGCGGCCCGCGCCTTCTCGTATTCGGAGACATTGGCGAAATTGCCCGCCGCGCGCAGCAGTTCCTGACGGCGGTTCATCTCCCCGGCCAGCGCGTCACGCATGCGGTCGACGAGGTCGGCCTCCTCCTCGAGATTGGTGATGATGGCCGCGACATGCGCGACGCCTTCGAGCCCGAGGAAGGTCGCGCCGCCCTTGAAGTCCACCAGCACGAAGTTGAGCTGATCCGGCGAGTGCGTGGCGATGAGCGAAAGCACCAGCGTCCGAAGGAATTCCGACTTACCCGAGCCGGTCGCGCCGATGCACAGCCCATGCGGGCCCATGCCGCCCTCGGCCGCCTCCTTGATATCGAGCACCACCGGCAGCCCGTCGGCCCCGACGCCGAACGGCACCCGCAGCCGTTCCCGGCCGTAGCGCGGCTTCCACGCGGTCTCCGGCGTGAACGACCCGATATCGCCCAGCGCCAACAGCTGCGACCAACTCGAAATGACCTCGCCCTCTTCGCCGGTTGCCTCGGCGGTGCGCTGGGCCGCGGCCCGGTAGGGCGCGAGCCGCCGCGCCGCCTGCTCGGCCTCCTTGGCGGTGATGCGGTCGATCACCGCGAAGCGCTCCATCACCCCGGATGGCCCGCGCCCGGCGCACTCCCCGTTCTCCACCACCATCTGAATGCCCCGCGAGGCGGCCAGCCGGGGCGCGTACCCGCACAGATCGATGACGGTGACGCCCTCGAATCCGGTCTCCCGCAAGGGATCTTCCTCGGCCTCGAGCAGCCCGCCGTCCACCACCAGCACGATCTGGATCAGATTCGGATTGGGCGGTTGATTGCGCGAGTATCGAACCCGGTTGTACAGCAGGGGATTCAGATCGCTGTGCGCCTCACGAATGGACCCGTACACCATGCGCCCGCTGCCCACCCCGTCCTGGGATTCCGGATGCTGGGTGTGCGGCAGCCATTTTGTCCATTCCCATTCGCGCGCGGTGTCGGGTCCGCAGACCACGGCGATCAGCACCTGGTCCGGGCCCTGGAACATGGCCAGTTGCAGCAGCATGGCCCGGGTCATCTCGCGGGCCTGCGCCCGGTCACCGGTCAGCTGGACGCTGGCGAAGCCCTTGATGGCGATGGCGGTGGGCAGATCCGGGACCGTCGAATGGGTGCGCACGAACCGGCGCAGCGAGACCGCGGCAATGGGTTCGAGCTCCTCGACGGGCCCAGTTTCCGGGGCGACCAGTCTCGTAGCAAGCCTCTGGCTACCGAGCCCGATGCGGGCGTGGCAGAAGTCCTTGTCCCCCGGCCGCCGCTCCCACATCCGCGTGGTCCCCGCCAGCATCCAGATCAGTCCGGGCTCGGGATGACTCCATTCGACGGCCGCCCGCTGCTGCCCCGCCGTCTGCTCCACATCGCGCCGAACCTGATCGAGATAGCGCAGATAGTCCTTGCGGTCCTCATTGGCCTCGGCCGCCTTCTGCCCCTTGCCGCCCTGCCCCGCGTACATCCCGACCATGGAAAACACCATCATCATCGGGAACATGAGGCTCATCGGATTGGTGGCGATGCCGCTGCCGGAGGTGATCATGAGCGCGACCATGCCGAGCATGCCGACGCCCATCACGACGGGCATGAGCTTCGAGAAGAGATTGGCGGGCACCGCCCGGGGGATCTCCGGCGGCGGTTGCAGGGTCACCTCACCGCCGGGCGAGCGGGGCATCTCCCGGCGTGGCTTGCGCTGGAACCGTACGGTGCTCATTGCTGACAATCACCACCGAATCCCGTCGGACATGTGGTCCGAGTGTACGGACGGCAACCATCATGCCGTACAGTGCGGGCGTGACGCACTCGCGTACGGACCATCTCGACGCGCTCCGCCCCAACTCGGCGGGCACCGTCCGCGCGCCCGATCTGGCGCGCGTCACCATTCTGGCCAAGCACACCCAGGTCGATATGGCCATTCCCGTGGATGTGCCGGTGGCGCTGGTCATTCCGAGCGTGGTCGACATGGTCGATCAACACAATCGCGCCAATGACTTCGACACCGACGGCGAACAGTTCGAGCCGCACGAGTGGGTGCTGGCCCGCATCGGGCAGCCGCCCTTCTCCAATTCCCTGAGCCTGGCCGAGCAGGACGTGCGGGACGGGGAGCTGCTCATGCTGGAGAGCGCCGAGCACATCGCGCCGACCCCGCTGTTCGACGACATCATGTACAACGTCGCCATTGCCGACGCCGACCATTTCCAGGGCTGGACGCCGCGCACGGCCCGGCTCACCGGATCGGTGCTGGCCGTGGCCATCATGGCAACCGGCTGCTTCGGCCTGCTGGCCGCGCCCACCGCGATTCCCGGCTGGGTGAGCGGCATCGTGGCCACCTTCGTGACGCTGCTGCTGGTCACCGCGAGCATGGTGATCGCCCGCATGTACGACGATCACGCCAGCGCGCTGGTGCTGGGCGGATGCGCGCTGCCGACCGCCTTCAGCGCGGGCATGCTGTACGTGCCGAGCCATTACGGCTGGGCCAATGCCCTGCTCGGCGCGGTGTTGACCGGTGCGACAGCGATTCTGGTGTGGCGGGTGAGCGGCGTCGGGCCGGGCCTGTTCATCGGCGCGACCACGGTGGCGGTGTACGCGATTCCCGCCGCGCTGGTGGGTCTGCTGACCGAGGTGTCCGCCCACGCCATCGGCGGCGGTGTCGCCACCCTGGGCCTGGCCGGATTGTCGCTGGCCCCAAGGCTTTCCATGCTGCTGGCCAAGTTGCCGCTGCCGCCGGTCCCCGCCCCGGGCACGCCGATCGATCCGACCGAGGACGATCCGGACGATCACCGCGCGCTGCCAACCATGGAGGCGCTGCGCCTGAAATCCGAACGCGCGCGCCAATATCTGGCGGGGCTGGTCGCGGCCACGACCGTGGTGGTCGTGGCGGGCGCGGTCGCCGCGGTGGACCCGACCGCCGACAGCCCGTACTGGCCGGGTCTGGCGTTCGCGCTGGTGTGCGCGGTCGTGCTCATGTTCCGCAGCCGCACCTACGCGGGCGCGGAACAGGCGGTGGTGCTCATCGCGGGCGGCACCGCGATCGTGCTGTCGGTGCTCATCGGCGCGGCCCTCACCCAACGTCAGCCGCTCACGATTTTTGCTGTGGCACTGCTGCTTTTCGCGGCGGCGCTGGTGCTGGGCATCCTGGTTCCGCGCCAGCAGGCGACGCCGCCCATGCGTCGCGCGGTGGAGCTGTTGGAGTACGCGTTCGTGGCCGCCGTGGTGCCGCTGGCGTTCTGGGTGACCGATCTCTACACGCTGGTCCGCGGACTGTGAGAGCCCGCGGACCCCGCAGACTCCGCACGGCGACCGCCATATCCGTGCTGGCACTGAGTGTTTCGTTCGGAGTCGGTGCCGCGCCGGGTACGTCCGCCGCCGACCGACCGCCGCCCATCGACGCGGGCCTGCTGCCGCCGGGCGGTCCCGCGGTCCCGCCCACCGAGACCGAGCATCCGGCCAATTCGCCGTGCTTCAGCACCCAGGCCGGTGGTGACGGGCCGACCATCCCGCCGACGCAGCGCACCCTGGATCTGCCCGACGCCTGGCAATTCGCCCGCGGCGCAGGACAATTGGTGGCCGTCATCGACACCGGGGTGTCACCGCATCCCCGACTGCCGGGCCTGATTCCCGGTGGTGATTACGTCGCGGCGGGCGGGGACGGCACCGAGGACTGCGATGCCCACGGCACCATCGTGGCGGGCCTCATCGGGGCCACGCAGGTGGATGGTCAGGGGTTCGCCGGGGTGGCACCCGAGGCGCGCATCATGACCATTCGTCAGACCAGTGCGCTGTATCAGACCAAGGGCGCGGGCCGGGAGAAGGGCCCCGACGACATGCCCGACGGCTACGGCAAGATCTCCGCGCTGGCCTCGGCCGTGCGGCGGGCCGCCGACGCGGGCGCGCGGGTCATCAATATCTCGCTGGTCGCCTGTCCCACCAGCGAACCCACCAGCTCGGACATGGGTGCGCTGGGGGCGGCCGTGCAGTACGCGGCCGACGTGAAGGACGTGGTCATCGTGGCGTCGGCGGGCAATACCGACACCTGCAAGGCCAGCAACCCGGGCCTGGATCCGCTGCACCCGTACGAGGATCCGTGGAATCGGGTCTCGTCGTATGTGGTGCCGGCCTGGTGGGATGCCTACGTGCTGTCGGTGGGCTCGGTGGACGCCTTCGGCCAGCCCTCCAAGTTCACCGTGCCCGGGCCGTGGGTGGGGGTGGCCGCGCCGGGCGAGAACATCATCTCCCTGGACCCTCGCAATACCGGGCTCACCACCGCCAAGGTCACCAACCAGGGTCAGGTGGTTCCTTACAGCGGAACGAGTTTCGCCGCACCCCAGGTCTCCGGCGTGGCCGCACTGGTGCGCTCCCGCTTCCCGGACCTGCGCGCCGCCGACGTCATCAAACGCATCGAGGCCACCGCGCACGCCCCGGGCGAGGGCTGGAACCCCTACATCGGTTACGGCACAGTCGATCCCGTCGCCGCGCTCACCGCCCAGGTACCGGCAGAACTCCCGCCCAAGCTCCCCGCCGCTGCCCGCGACCAACAGCTGCCGCTCCCCAAGCCGCCTGCCGCGCCGAACAACACGCCACGCAACGTGGCCTTGATCGGCACCGGCATCGTCTCCCTACTCCTGCTGCTCGGCTTCCTCGCCTCATTCCCTCTGCGCCGCAAGTTCGGTGCGCACGAGACCGACGACTGAGTATCAGTTGGCGCTGGGCGCTTGGGTTTTCACCGGTTCCTTGGCCGGGCTGGGATCCGGTGCCACGCCGTCGTGGGCGACCATGGCCGCCTCCCGGCTCAAAGTCGGTCCGGGCGCGAGCAATCCGAGGATCGGCCAGGGCGCGGGCTCCGGGCGCACCTTCTCCGGGTCCATGCCCAGCGCCTTGGCGGCGTCGAGGTTCTTGATGCCGAAGCGGACGCCGTAGTCGGAGACGAAGAACAGGCTGTCGTGGCGCTGGCTGTCGGGCTCGATGCCGGTCGACTGCACGTACGCGCCCGCCCCCGGCTTCATATAGAAGCTGTCCACATTCGGCCCGTTGCCGTCGGCCTGGGCGAGCGGAACCAGCTTGGCGCGGTCGGGAATCGGGACGGCGTGCCCGGTGAGCACGGTCAGTTCGGCGTGCTTGCTGCCGTCGGAGGTGTCGGCCGAACTCAGCGGCTGCCAGGACAGGCAGTCGATGGGCTGGTCCTTGCCGTCCACCAGCGTCGGGGCCGCGTCCGGATACTTCGACACCTGTAGCGCCGCGGACACCGGCGCGCCGGTGCGGTCGGCCTGCGCGATGTGGTCGTCGGCGGCCGCGGACCGGTAGGCATTGCGAATGATGTCGGCGGTCAGCGGCGACACCGGCTGCAGGCCGTCGCCGAGCACCACGTAGTACTTGCTGTCGGTGCGCACCTGCACCACGTCGCCGATCTTGTGGTCGCCGATCGGGTAACCCGGTGCGGCCCCGGCATTCTCGATGCGCGGTGCCACCAGCGGCAGCACCTCGGGTATGGCATTGAGCAGGCCCTCGCTGATCGGTCGCGGGGTCTGCCCGCGCAGGTCGAGGGCGTCGACCACGGCGCGATCGTTCAGATCGATTTGGGCGCGCTCATTGTCGTAGACCAGATAGGTGTTGTTCTTGCCCTGCACCAGCAGCGCCTTGCCCGAGGGCAGCGCGGATGCCTTGTCCGCCAACGTCAGATCCCCGACCAGCACCGAGGTGGTGAGGGTGCGGCTGCCGTCATTGGACAGCGCGTCGCACACCGTCCAGGTCCGGCCGTCGCCGCCGGTGAAGTTCAGCGAGGCGGGCGCGCCCGGAATGCCGATCAGCTGCCCGCGCGGCTTCTTGGCCAGCTCGGACTCCTTGACCGTCGCGGGCTTGGCGGCATCGCCCGCGGCCAGCCGCGCCGAGGCGATGTTCAGCGCCGGGTGCACCACATTGTCGAGCACCACGTAGACCGCGCCGGTGTCCTTGCCGATGAGGATCTTGTTGGACCCGATCTTGTCCTGCGGCCGCAGCAGAGCCAATATCCCGCAACCCGCCAGCGCGACACACGCGAGAATCAGTCCGGCGGTCATGGCGCGGGACTGTGAGCGCATGGGATCGTGCAGCATTCGCACGTCCCTGCGGACCAGGGCGTGCTCCATGCGACGGACCAGGAAGCGGTAGCCGCTCACCTGCCATCGGGTCGTGGGTTTCGAAGGCATCCAAGTCCCGGGAGGTCGTTGCGTTCGCCGAACACAGTACAGTGACCAGGACCTTCATTCGCATTCGACCGCCCCGCGCGGCCGAAATCGGGAGGACGGGGACGCCGATGACGATCGATTCCGAGGCGACGGCGGTACGGCCGTTGCTCGGTCGGATCTCGTTCGCCAACCTGGTGTGGGCCCAGCTCGCCGGACTGGTCGTTCTGGTGTTCGCCATGGTGTGCGGCCTGGTCTGGTGGGGCGCGCTCGCCCTCGGCATAGTGGTCGGTCTGGTTCTTTTGCTGCCGCTCGGCAAACGCACAGTTTCCGATTGGATCGCCACCCGCGGCCGCTTCCGCGCCCGCCGCGCGCACCCGCCCGCCGACATCATCGACTTCCGTGCGCCCGACGGCCGCTCACTCGGCCTCTACCGGGACGGCAGCCGCGTGGTAGCCGTCGTGGAACTGCTCGCGCCCAAGGGCGGATTGACCCGGCTCGACCGCGCCACCGTGCGCTCGACCCACCTGCTGCCGCTGCCCGAACTCGCGAAAAGCCTGAGCCAGCACGACATTCTGCTGTCGGGCATCGATATCGTCTCGCACGGCTTCCGCAGTCGCTCCGGCACGCCCGCGGGCGCGATCTACGAATCGCTGCTCGGCCCGCTGCCCGCCACCGCGCACCGGACGGTGTGGCTGGCCATCGCCTTCGACCCGATCACCTGCCCGGACGCCGCGGCCCGGCGCGGGGGCGGGCTCGCGGGCGCGTGTCGGGCGGTCACCATCGCCACCCAGCGCATCGTGCGCACCCTGGAGGACGCCGACTGCGCGGCCCGGCTGCTCACCGCGCCCGAGATCCGGCAGGCGGCGCTACAGGTCACCGCGGGTGTGGATCCCGGTGAGCTGACCCAGCATTGGCGCTATGCCGAACTCGGCAACAGCGTGAACATCGGCGCGGCGGTGGATCCCGAGGAGCTGGCCTCGGAACTGCTTGCCCAGCTGTGGGTTCCGGCCTCGCGCGGCACCACCGTGGCCGTGCGACTGCGACCGGGTCGCAGCGCCGACACCGTGCGCATCGGCGCGGCCTGGCGGCTCACCACCCGGGAGCTGCCCGAGGAGCCGGTGCAGCAGCGCATGATCTCCATGAACGGCCGCCACCGCGAGGGACTGCTGGCGCATCTGCCGTTCGCGGTGCCGGGGCTGGACGACACCGTCCCCACCGAGGTTCGCGATATCGCCGACATCGCGGCCCTGCATCTGCCGTCGGCGGGCTGCGGCCAGTTGCTCGGGTCCGACGAGGACGGCAATGGCGTGGCCATTCGACTTGTCGGTCAGGGCATTTCGAGTGTCTACGTGGCTGGCGAACTCTATCTCGCGCAACAGTTGATCTTCCGGGCGCTGGCCGTCGGCGAACGCGTCCTCATCCGCACCGACCGCCCGCACGCCTGGCATCAGCTGGTCACCACCATCGGCAATCCGGAACGGCTCACCGTCGCGGTCGAAACCCACCAGTCCGACGCCGATTTCACCGCCACCGTCGTCGACGGCGTGCTCGCACCCGCCCCGCACGCGGGCGTCACCACGATCTACCTCACCGGCGACCCACTCGGCTGGCCCGGCGCCAAACCCGACCTCTCCATCCATCAACCCGGCGCGGCCGGCAACCGAATCATCCTGCGCACCGGCACCACCGAGGTCCCCCTGACCCTGGTCTCCATCCCCCGCGAGTCCACCTACATCGGAAATCCCCGCGCGGCAGCCACTTTCGCGCGCTGATCGAATCCGCGTCAGCTTCCCGGATACGGCTCCGCCGTGCGGGCCGCGCGCAGCGCCGTTGCCCACCAGGCCAATTGGCGCAGCATGCGGGCCGAGGCGTCGATGGCCGCGCCGTCGTGGGTTTCACCGTCGGCGTCGAACTTGCGTTTGGCCTCGTGGAAGCTGACGGTCTCGCGAATCGAGACCATGTGGATCTCGGCCACCACCTGCCGCAGCTGTTCGACAGCCCGCAGCCCGCCGGAGAGTCCCCCGTAGCTGACGAATCCGATGGGCTTGCCGCGCCATTCACGTTTGACGCTGTCGAAGGCGGTCTTCAGCGAGGCCGGATAGCCGTGGTTGTACTCCGAGGTCACCGCCACGAAGGCGTCGGCGGCGTCGATGCGCTGCTGAAAGGCGCGCACCTCGTCGTTCTCGGTGAGATCCAGCGGCAGCGGCGTGTCGATGAGGTCGATGACCCCCACCTCGAACTCCCCGTCGGCGCGCGCCTGCCGCAGAAACCAGTCGGCGACCACGGGTGCGAACCGCTTGGGCCGCACACTGGCGACTATCACCTCGAGCCGGAGCGGTGTGGCCTCGGGCCGGAGCGCAGTGTCCATGTCCGCGAGCCTATCGGCTGCGCTTCAGCGTCGTCCGATCCCGCGCGCCGCCGCGTAGTCGGTCAGCCCCTGGGCGGGCGGGGTGCGCGCGGTGAAATCCAGGGCATGGCGCGCCCGTTCCGGGTTCGCCACCATATGCCGGATGTCGGTGATCCGGCACTGACCGGTGACCAGCGGACTCGGGCCGTCCACGGCCTTGGCCATGGTGGCGGCCACCTCCCACAGGGTGAGCGGACGCCCCGAGGCGATGTTCAAGGGCACGAATCCGGCCAGCGGGCGCTCCACCGCCGCCACCGTCGCCACCGCCGCGTCCCGGACATGCACGAAATCCCTTACCTGCCCGCCGTCTTCGAAGACGCGCAGCTGCCGACCCGCCCGCAATTCGGCCCGGAAACGCGCCACCACACCGGATTCCGCCGATCGCACGTGCCGCCCGTCGGCCACCGGATCGCCGTACAGGTGGTGGTATCTCAACACCGCGGCATCCCCGCCGGTATTGGCCACCCATGCCAGCGCGTAGTGCTCCTGGGCGACTTTGCTTGCCGCGTAGGCGCTTCGGGGCCGCAGGGGCGCGTCCTCGAGCACCGGCTCCCAGGTGAGCACCTCGCCCGACCGGGGCGCGCGATGGTCGTACATGCCCCGATCCAGATCGCTCCGCCGCCGCAGGCCCGGATAGAACGGCCCGCTGTGCTGGCCGCGATAGCGGCCCTCGCCGTACACGGCCACCGACGATCCCAGCACCAGCCGCGGCACCGCCGCCCGCTCCATCGCGGCCAGCAGCGTCGCCGTCCCCGCGTCATTGTGCGAGGCGTACAGCGCCGCCGACCGCATCCCCTCGGCCCCGAACCGCAGGGCCTCCCCCGCCCGGCGCTGCCGTTCGGCCGCCCGCCGCCCCGCCTCCGGGTCCGGCCGACCGGACCCGCGCACACAGGGGCCCGCCCCGTGCCCGTCGCCCGCGGCGGTCTCGGCCACGCCGCGCGCTGGAGTCGAGGCTTCGTCGCGAGGCCGCCGGGCCGCGGGAAGATGCTGCTGCAGAGCCGGATTCAGACCGCTCGACGGCGGTGGCCGACCCGGATCGCGCAGGTGCGGCATGGGTACCGCGGCGGCCAGGTGGCAGACCACGTCGACGTCCCCGAGCAGGGGCTCCAACGCGTCGGGGTCACGCAGATCGACGCGGGAAACATCCTCGGGCAGCACCGGATCCGGACCGTGAACGGTGGCGAGCAGCGCATCGATGGCGATCACCTCGTGCCCGGCGGCCAGCAGGGCCCGATGCACATGCGAGCCCAGATACCCCGCCGCGCCGGTCAACAGCACGCGCAGGGGCTCGGAACCGCCCGCACTCATGCCCCCAGCCTATTCGACCGCCGCCGACCGCTCACGTCCAGCGCGGTCCGTAACCCGAATACCTATTGGGTGATGGACATTCCGGGCGATCCACACAATCCCGGGAATGCCGCCGCGAGCAGGTGCAACGACGCACCGCGGGGCACAACGATGTGCCCCGGTCGCTCGGGCGGCGGTCCGGTCGGATCCCAGAATCAGGGGAGCTCGAAGGGCAGTTGCACGCCGGTGCCGGTGAGGACTCGGCACTTGTCGCAGGTGTCGTCGCCCTCGACGGCGGCGACGGCGCGGCGGACCAGGGCCTTGAAGGGCACCAGGTTGCGCTCGAATTCGGCGAAGACGGCGGCGGCGCTGACGCCCTCACCGGACTCCAGCCCGGCATCCAGGTCGGTCACCAGAGCGATTGCGGAGTAGCACATTTCGAGCTCGCGGGCGAGCACGGCCTCCGGGTGCCCGGTCATATTGACCAGCTCCCAACCCTGTCCGGCGAACCAGCGGCTCTCGGCGCGGGTGGAGAAGCGCGGGCCCTCCACCACGACCATGGTGCCGTAGTCGTGCGAGGGCAGCTCGTCGCCCACGGAAGCGATTGCGGCCGAACGCAGCTCGTCGCAGTACGGGTCGGCGAAGGAGACGTGCACGCCGCCGGTGTCGTAGAAGGTCTGGGCGCGACCGGAGGTGCGGTCCACCAGCTGGTCCGGCACGGCCACGGTGCCCGGACCCCAGTCGGCACGCAGGCTGCCCACCGCACACGGGCCGAAGATGCGACGCACGCCCAGCGACCGCAGCGCCCACATGTTCGCGCGATACGGCACGGTGTGCGGGGAGAACTCGTGCTTGCGACCGTGCCGCGGCAGGAACGCGACCGCACGCCCCTCCACCTGGCCGATGGTGATGGGCGCGCTGGGCGCGCCGAAGGGGGTCTCGACCTCGACGGTGACGGCGTCATCGCCGAAGAAGTCGTAGAACCCGCTGCCTCCGATAATGGCGAGCGATGCCCGTGGATCCGAACTCATGGCCACGATTCTTGCGCATGCGCGCATGAGTGGTACTACCAGGGCAAACCATGTACCCTAGGGGGGTATTGCACCCCGGGAGTGAGGACAGCGCAGGTGACCACCGACAAGACCGCCGCCGCAGAGACCACCGCCGACCAGTCCTGCCACGACCACGCCACCCACGGCTACATCACCGCCAAGGACGACTACCTCAAGCGCCTGCGCCGCATCGAGGGCCAGGCCCGCGGCCTGCAGCGCATGGTCGAGGAAGAGAAGTACTGCATCGACATCCTCACCCAGGTCTCCGCCATGACCAAGGCCCTCCAGGCCGTCGCCATGGGCCTGCTCGAGGACCACATCAGCCACTGCGTCGTCGACGCGGCGGTGGCAGGCGGCCCCGAAGCCGAAGCCAAGATCAAAGAGGCCACCGACGCCATCGCCCGCCTCGTGCGAAGCTGACAACTCTCGAAACTCCCAGGGACTTCCCCTGAAACCCCTTTCAAGCCCCCAGCCCGAACCACCCGGCACGCCAAGCAACTGGCCCCAGCCCCCGCACGCCCGGCGACTCGCCCCGTCATTTCGGCGCGCTCTTGGCCGGAATCCACGCTGGCCGGTGGCAATCCCGGCCAAAAGCACGCCGGGATGACGTTGGGCCCCTCCGCCGAGTGGAGACGCTGCCGAGCCGCAGCACCTTGCCGGGGCGTGAAACTATCTGCGGGCGCGGCCCGCGGGGCTCAGCAGGCGGCGGTGCCGCCTGGGTAGGCCCTGATCGTCATGGGGAGGGCCCAGCGGTCGGGGCCCGATTGCCAGCCGGTGGCGGCGCGGCGGGCGTTGCGGCGGGCGGTGGCGGGGGTGCGGTCCTTGCGGGTGGCGCGGGGGGATTCGCACGGCGGGTCGGCGGTGGCCGCGCCGATGTCCAAGTCGGCGTAGAGGATTCCCTGCGCGCCCTCGTCGAGGGAGGTCACCACTTCCGAGCCGTCTGCACCGTAGATGCGGGCGCGACCGGTCGGTCCGGTGGTGCGCGGGCGGGGCATGCCGCCCCAGGCGGCCTCGCCGACGACGGCGGTGGGCGCGAGGACGTACGCGCCGACCTCCAGGGCGTACATGCGGCAGACCGTGGCGCTCGAATCCGGGCCGGGCACATCGCCCTCCGGGCTGGCGGGCCAGGCGGCCACGTGGATCTGCTCCTCGTCGGCCCGCAGCGCGCGGGTGAGCAGCGGACGCTGATTCTCCTGCCCCGACAACGCGCCGTACTTGCCGATCGGCGTGTGATGCACCGCGGGCAGATTCGGCGTTCCCGAGGCGAATATCTTGCGTTCCACGCTGTTCAAACCGGCCTTGCGGCGTACCGACAGCAACTCTCCGGAATCGTCGATCACGGCCTGTGACAGATAGATTCGCCGATCCTGCCGCTCTCCGAATCCGAGCACGACGTGAATGCCGTGCGCGGCAGCGGTTTCGGTGATCGCCCGCATTTCCGCGCCATCCCGCGTCATCGAATTCTCGCGGCATCGAGTCGAATACTCGACATTCCACTGATTGGTATCGATCCACCGCCACCACGGATATCCCGGGAGAAACGCCTCCGGGAATGCGATCAACCGGGCACCGCGCGTGGCTGCCGTTTCGATCAGTTCGACGACCTGCTCGACGCCGTCGGACAGCCGCAGCCAGCTGGGTTCGGCCTGGACGGCGGCGACTCGCACCGTAATCCTCATCGCTTATCCCTCATGGAACGTGATGCTTGCCAAGAGTTTCCGGCCGAACAATGGCGACGAGTGCCGAATCACCGACTGATCATGCCAATGCGCGAAATGCCCCCGGAGTTGTCCCCATTTCCAATCGGAAGCTTCGGTAGAAACTCCGCTCCGTGAGGAATCCCGACGCTTTCGCGACCGCCGATAGCGGCAACTGTGGCGCATTCCGCAACAGATCGCAAGCACGTTCGATTCGCATGCGCCGCAACACCGTTCCGGGCCCGCCCTCGAACTCGCCGAACACGCGGTAGAGCGTACGCCGCGACATCCGACAGCCTTCGGCGATTCGATCCACCCCGAGATCGGGATCGGCGCAATTGTTGCGCATGAACGCCAGCACGCGTTGCCGATTCAGCGCGTCCGCGGACTGGTCACGCGGGGTACGCCCGGACGCGGCGACCACGGCGGCGGCCAGCAGATCCATTCCCGGCTCGGCCAGCAATGCCGCCCCGGTGGGATCGGTGCGCTGCAATCCCGCCACGCCGCGAAAGAATTGGGCCACGATTCCCGGCGCGGTATCGCTGGAAAATATTGTCGCGGTGGGAATCTCCCGATTCTCCAAGCCGTAGCGATCACGCAATCGACTCAGCGGCACCTGCACGACGACCTGTTCGAACTCCCCCCGCGCATCCCAGTGATAGGGACGGGTGCTGTCGTAGAACGTAATTCCGCCCGGCCCGACATCGGCGATCCGGCCGTCCTGATGCAGTCGCGCCACGCCCATGGTCGGAATGCTGGCCAGCAGATACTCATCGTTGGTGCGGCTGATCAGCGGCGCGGTGCGCGCGATGACCTGCGGCACGGAACCGATCACGGACAGATCTAGTTCGTCATATCGCGCGTGTTCGATATACCCATGAAAGCGACCAGTCGGTTTTGGCGAGACAGCCAGCGGCACATACGCGGCGTTCACCTGGGCTTCCCAACGCTCGAATGCCTCCGCCGACGACTGCTCCGGTCCCGATCGCACCTCGATGCGATCGACCGCTCCTGACGCGTCCACTCCCCGTCCTCGATGACAATGCTCGGCCTCATGGACAGCCGAATACGTGGGGAGAGTGTGTCAGATCGAGCCATAGTGAGCCAATGCACGAATCGGTACGCCTGGTACCACTACGCGGCCGACTCGAAGCTGAGGTCCAGCTCCAGATCCGCGTACAGCAAACCCTGTTCGTGACCGCCCAGCGGCGACGCCAATTCCTCACCGCCCGGGGCGAAGATGCGCGCGTGCCCGCCCGGACCGCGCACCAGCTGCTTGGCGGGCTCGCTGCCGTGGCGGCTCTCGCTGCCCGCCACGTCCATCACCGAGCACGCCGCGATCACGTTCAGCTGCCCGACCACCGCGTACCAGAGCGTGGCCGCATTGTTGACGCGCACACCCCAATCCACGTCGCGCGCCACGATGAAGCCCGGCCAGGACACCACGTGGATCTGCGCCCCGGTGAGCTCCAGTTCGCGGCGCGCCGGGAGATGCAACTGCTCGGAGCCGCCCTGCACCGCGATGCGGCCGATGCCGGTACGGAACACCTGCGACTCGCCGGGCTCACCGCATCGGAAGATCTTGTGTTCCAGCGGTGTCAGCTCGGGCTTGCGACGGACTCCGAGCAGCACCCCTCGGTCGTCGATGAGGCACTGCGACATGTACAGGGCGCTGCCACAGCGTTCGCTGAACCCCAGCAGCACATGAATCCGATGGCGGCGTGCGGCATCGGCGATGCGACGGAACTCGGTGCGGCCCACCGTCATCGAATTGGTGCGATAGCGCGCGAAGAAGCCCTGGCCCCAGCTCACCGAATCCAGCCACAGCCACCACGGGTAGCCGGGCAGGAAGGTCTCCGGGAATGCCACCAGCTGCGCACCGCCGACGGCCGCGTCCTCGATCAGGTCGATGGCCTGCGCGACACCGGCGCGCAGATCCAACCACCGCGGCTCGGCTTGGACGGCTGCGACTCGCACCTTGGTAGGCACCTCGGCTCCTTCGACGGATCGGATGATCTGTGCAATCACCCTTCGCCGAACGCGTGCCGCTAACAGCGACATACCGTGCCGAGCTACCGACCGCGTGTGCCTGCGTCCAGTTGGGACCGGAATTGGCCGGGCGTCACGCCGGTTTCCTGCCGAAATGCCCGGTAGAAATGCCTATCGGTCGCGAACCCGGAGGCCGCGGCAATCGCCGAAAGCGGCCGATTCGGGTCGGCGCGCAGCAGCCTGCGGGCGTGCTCGACGCGCATGCGGCGCACCAGGGCCGCGGGTCCGCCGATGTCCTCGCAGACCCGGTAGAGCGTGCGCCGCGAGACCAGGCAGGCGTGCGCCACCTCGTCGACGGTGAGGTCCGGGTCGGTGTAGCGCTTGCGCAGCACCGCCAGCACCTGCTGACGGGTGTACAGCGAATCGGCCGGGGCGGGCGAGCTCTGCCCGTTGGCCAGCAGCACCGCCGAGGAGAGCATGGAGGTGACCTGAGATTCCAGTACGTTTGCCGCACGGTCGGTTTCGTTGACCGGCAGGACCGCCATGCCCCGGAAGAAGTCCGCCACCACACCCATGGCGCCGGTGGTCGGCATCGCCTTGGCAATCGGTAGTTCGTCGCGTAGGAGCCCGGCGTGTTCGAGCACCGCCGACATGGGCGCGCGCACGATGGTGGACACCGAGTTCTCGGTGGTGCGGCTCTCGATCGGGCGGGCGCTGTCGTAGAAGGCGATGGTTCCGGCCCCGCCCTCGGCGAGCCGGCCGTTCTGCTCGGTCCAGTTCGCCCCCTCCACAACGATATTCACCAGCAGGAAGTCCGCTCCGGCCTGCTCGAGCTGGCGCTTGGTGCGGACCAGGCGCTGGGCGCTGGCCGTCATCAGGGTCAGGCTGGTGCGATCGACCTGGGTGCTGCGGACCTTGCCGTGCCAGTGGCCCTTGCCGAGCGGTTCGATGATCGACGGCAGCACGGCGTCGGCGACGATCGCCTCCCACTGTTCGAATGCCTGCCGCGCGGAGACCTCGGAGGTGGTCGATACTTCGGCGCTGGCAGTGGACGCGATACCCACACCGCCATCATTC
This sequence comes from Nocardia sp. CDC153, assembly GCF_035818515.1. Taxonomy (NCBI): domain Bacteria; kingdom Bacillati; phylum Actinomycetota; class Actinomycetes; order Mycobacteriales; family Nocardiaceae; genus Nocardia; species Nocardia sp. CDC153. The sequence goes on from NZ_JAYKYU010000003.1 coordinate 302,586, forward strand.
CATTACCTGGCCGCTGGCAAACTGCGAATGAAGCCGACGGATGCGACGAAACAGACCAATTGCCCGGATTTTTCGCGCCGGATGCTCAGGAACGAGGGTGCCGATCACACGGCGAAGGAAGAGGCCGCACGCCCGGTCGTCGGCGGCTCGAGGCGGCGACCGGGCGGCGCGTGTCCCAGTATTGCGATCTCCGCGCGCGCTGTGACTGCCCGCCCGTGCCAGATGACTGCCAATTCGGGTCACCGGCTTTTCACCCTCTGATCAGGCATGACGCGATCGGAATTCGCCAGGGGTCATACCGGTTTCGCGTTTGAAGGCCCGATAGAACTGCCGCTCGGACACGAAGCCCGAGGCGCGCGCCACCGACAGCAGCGGGCGGGTGGGATCGGTGCGGATGAGCGCGAGCGCCCGCTCGACCCGCATGCGCCGCAGCATGGCCGCCACGCCGTCCCCGCCGTGCTCGAACATGCGGTACAGGGTGCGGCGGGAGACCGAGCACGCGGTGGCCACCTGATCGATGGTGAGATCCGGGTCGGCGTAATGACTCTGGATGTATCCGAGGGCCTGCTGCTTGGCGAGGGCGTGCGCGGGTTCGTCGCGCGGCAGATCACCGGCCGCCAGCTGCACCACCGAGGCCAGCAGTCCGGTGCCGTGCCGGGCCAGCTCCGCCGCCTGATCCGGTGCGGTGTACTGCAATTGCGCCAGGCCGCAGAAGAACCGGCCCACGATTCCGGCCGCGCCCTCGGGTGGAAACCGTACGGCCGTCGGCACCCGCTCCGCCGGTACCCCGGAGGCCACCACCACCTCGGCGAGGGGCACCTGCACCGCCACCACGCCCCAGGACTGCTCGAAATGCGCGCTGAACGGACGCGAACTCACGTGCAGGGTGAGCCCGCCGTCGGCCAGTTCGCCCACCCGGCCGTCCTGTTCGAGCCAGCCGTGCCCGTGCGTGGTCACGCTCGCGAACAGGATCGGTTCCTCGGGTTCGTGAATCAGCCGCGGGATTCGGCTCAAATGCTGACCGCTGGCCGTCACCGTCGAGACATTGATCCCCTCGAACCGCGACTGCACGATGCGCGCCCGAAACTCCCCCGCCCGTACCGGAGTCACCACCAGTGGCACATAGGCCGCGGCGACCACGGCTTCCCACTCCTCGAATGTCTCCTGCTGCGAAACCTCCGGCATGGATCGAACCTCCACCACCGCAGGCGTGGCGCCGCCCCTCATCGCCCGATTCTCGCACCCCACCCCCACCCCGAACCCCCAATTCCCTTAACAACATCCAACTTTCACCCACCCGCCCGAATTAACCGATTGCCCGCAACTTGCGCATTGAATCCCCATCAAGGACATGCCCTTTCAATTGCCCACCCCACCCGCAATTACCCCCGCACACCCATTCCCACCATCGCCTCGTCGGCATCCGCTCGCCGAGATCCGCGAGACCTCAACCCTTCGATGCAATCGCCCGCAGATGCGCCCGCAGCACGGTCGCCGTCACCGCGTGCGGCGGCAGATCCGCATCCGGGTCTGCCTCGACGACCAGCCCCAACTCCGCCTCCGCGCGATCCAAGCGCGCCCGGCGATCGAGCGCGGACTCGAGTCGACGCCGAAACCGATGCGGCGCCAACCGCTCCGTAATCCCGGGCAGTCCCGCCCCGCCCCGCTGCGGCTCCACCGCCGACTCGTCCCCGCCGCACAGCACGATCTGATCCGCCACCCCCTTGTCCCGATGACCGACACAAACCAGGAATCCGTGAATATCCCCCGCCCGCTCGAAACTCCCCATGAGAACCTCGTGATCCGCGGCTCGGGAACAGGTGAACTCGATCGGTCGCAGCGGCTCGTCCAACCGCGCCGCCCACGGTGGCACGGCCACTCCGCTCGCCTGCACCCGATCCGCCGCCACCCGTGCCGCGCGGGACAACTCGCCGCCGGTGAGCCACGAAATGCCGCGCAGCAAACCCAATGCCGACGGCGTCGCCCGCATCTCGAGCATCAGTACGTGCCACGCGCCGAACAGCTCACCGATGTCGTTGTCCTCGGAGTATCCGGGTGTCAGCATCTCGGCGGCCAGAAACTCGCCCCGAAAAGGATCGGTCTCGCCTTCGAAATCCGCCGCCACCCGCAGCGCGATCTCGAGCGATCGCCGCAAGTCGAACTCCTCGACCCCGGTGTCGGGCATCGGCCGCCACCCGAGACCCCGTCCGCCTTTACGTTTGCGACCGCCGCGGCCGCGACCCGATGTGCTCATGCACCGAGGTTCCGCCGCCTCCCACCCGAGAACATCGGTAAACGAAACTTCGCACCCCTGAACCATGTTCGGCAACCGGCATGGATTTCGCGGTGCACCCGCCCTGACCAGCGCGGTTTCAGGTTCGAGCCGGTGCGATGCAAGGTAGGACAATTCGGCGGCGACCGAAACTTCGCACGCCTGAGACGTATTCGGCCACGACCGGACGAAACCCCATGCGGCTCAGCAGTTGTATGCGGTCAGTCGCCGCAGCAACCGTCGGACTCGGGGACGGTGCGGACTTCGCGGGTTTGGGCGTTGCGGGCGGCGAGGTCGGCGTCGGCGGGGTAGTCGACGGCGGTGAGGGAGAGGCCGTGGGCGGGGGCCACGGTGACGGAGCTGGAGCGTTCGCGTTCGTTCAGCAAATCGGCGATCCAGGCGGGGGTGCGGCGACCCTCGCCGACCGCGAGCACGCCGCCGACGAGACTGCGGACCATGGACCAGCAGAAGGCGTCGGCGCTGACGTACGCGGTGAGGAGGTCACCGTCCTGGACCCAGTCGAAGCGCTGGAGTTCGCGGATGGTGGTCGCGCCCTCGCGGCGGCGGCAGAAGGCGGCGAAATCGTGCAGGCCCAACAGGTTTCGGGAGGCCTGGCGCATGGCGTCCACATCCAGGCCGGGACGGACCGGGACGACGCTGCGGGCCTGGAGCGGTTCCGCGCCGTAGGGGGCGGTGGTCAGGCGGTAGGCGTAGTGGCGGCGAATCGCGGAGAAACGCGCGTCGAATTCGGGCGGGGCGAGCCGGGCTCGCTTGACCCGCACGTCCTTCGGGAGAAACCGCGCGAGGCGGTGCACCAGCTTGGGCCCGTCCACCTCGGTGTGCGTATCGAAGTGCGCCACTTGCCCTTCCGCGTGCACCCCGGCATCGGTGCGCCCGGCCACGGTCAGCTGGATGGGCTCGCGCTGCACCTTGCTCAGCGCCTCCTCCAGCACCCCCTGCACGGTGCGCAGGCCGGGCTGCCGCGCCCAGCCGGTGAAATCGGTGCCGTCGTAGCTGATGTCCAGCCGTACCCGAATCGAAACCGGTTCGGGCGTCGGAACCTCTACGGTCACAGCGATCTCCTGGTTAACATGGAGAAAGCCCGCCGACCCGGAGGGGACGGCGGGCTCACTCATGGAATCTCCACCTCGGTCGCAAGCGACCTGAGAGTAAATTTCCTCGCCTGTGCTCCCCACGCAGTGGGGAGCACAGGCATAGAAATTATTCTGCAGCCTTGTCCTCGGCGGCCGGGGCATCCTCGACGACCTCGGCAGCCGGAGCCTCGGCAGCTTCGGCCGGGGCCTCGGCGGCCTTCTGCGAAGCGGCGACGCGGCGAGCACGATCGGCCTCGTTGGTCACGGTCTTCTCGCGAACCAGCTCGATGATCGCCATCGGCGCGTTGTCACCCTTGCGGGGGACGGTCTTGATGATGCGGGTGTAGCCACCCTCACGGCCCTCGAACGAGGGACCGATCTCCGCGAACAGGGCGTGCACGACGTCCTTGGAGCGGATCACCTTCATGACCTCGCGACGGTCGGCCAGGGTGCCGCCCTTCGCCTTGGTGACAAGCTTCTCGGCGTAGGGGCGCAGCGCCTTGGCCTTGGCCTCGGTGGTCGTGATGCGACCGTGCTCGAAGAGCGCCGTCGCCAGGTTGGCGAAGATCGCCTTCTGGTGCGACGCCGTCCCGCCGAAGCGGGCACCCTTCTTGGGCTTGGGCATTGTTTGAATCTCCTGTGTTGAAGGCCGATTCGGGGCGCTACACCCCGAATGACCTAAAGCTGTTCGGTCTCGGCGTAGTCCTGCTCGCCGCTGTCGGTGTCGCTGAACGAACCGCTGTCGCTCCAGGTGCCGCTGGCCGCGTCGTAGCCGACGACGGAGGACGGATCGAAGGAAGCCGGAGAATCCTTGAGGGACAGGCCGAGCGAGTGCAGCTTGACCTTGACCTCGTCGATGGACTTCTGACCGAAGTTGCGGATGTCCAGCAGGTCCGACTCGGTGCGGGCGACCAGCTCGCCGACGGTGTGCACGCCCTCACGCTTGAGGCAGTTGTACGACCGCACGGTGAGATCCAGGTCCTCGATCGGCAGACCGAACGAAGCGATGTGGTCCGCTTCGGCCGGCGAGGGGCCGATCTCGATGCCCTCGGCCTCGACGTTCAGCTCGCGCGCGAGACCGAACAGCTCGACCAGGGTCTTGCCCGCCGACGCCAGCGCATCCCGCGCGGAGATCGAGTTCTTGGTCTCGACATCCAGGATGAGCCGGTCGAAGTCGGTGCGCTGCTCGACACGGGTGGCCTCGACCTTGTACGTCACCTTGAGAACCGGCGAGTAGATCGAGTCAACCGGAATCCGGCCGATTTCCGCACCCGACGCCTTGTTCTGCACGGCCGGGACATAACCGCGACCGCGCTCGACCACGAGCTCGATCTCCAGCTTGCCCTTGTCGTTCAGGGTGGCGATGTGCATGTCCGGGTTGTGCACGGTCACGCCCGCCGGGGGGACGATGTCACCGGCGGTGACGGTGCCCGGGCCCTGCTTGCGCACGTACATGGTGACCGGCTCGTCCTCTTCGGACGACACGACCAGGCCCTTGAGGTTCAGGATGATGTCGGTGACATCTTCCTTCACGCCCGGGACGGTGGTGAACTCGTGCAGCACGCCGTCGATGCGGATGCTGGTGACCGCGGCACCCGGGATGCTCGAGAGCAGGGTGCGGCGCAGCGAGTTGCCGAGGGTGTAGCCGAAGCCCGGCTCCAGCGGTTCGATGGTGAACCGCGACCGGTTCTCGGACACGACCTCTTCGGTCAGCGTCGGTCGCTGTGAAATCAGCATTTCTTCCTCCTTCGAGCGCCCACTATTTGACGCTCAGTGTTGGGAGCTGCTGCGGCCCTGAAGAATTCGACAGGGCCACAACCAGCGGTGCGCTTGACGCGCTACCTGATTACTTCGAGTAGTACTCGACGATCAGCTGTTCCTGGAGCGGAACATCGATCTGCGCACGCTCGGGGAGCTGGTGCACCAGGATGCGAAGGCGACCCGGGACGACCTGCAGCCAGCCGGGGACCGGACGGTCACCGAGGGTCTCGCGGGCGACCTGGAACGGCAGGGTGCCGGCCGACTTTTCCTTGATGTCGATGATGTCGTACTGCGACACCTGGAACGACGGAACGTCGACCTTCACACCGTTCACGGTGAAGTGGCCGTGCGACACGAGCTGACGAGCCTGACGACGGGTCCGGGCCAGACCGGCGCGGTACACGACGTTGTCGAGCCGGGTCTCGAGCAGACGCAGCAGGTTGTCGCCGGTCTTGCCCTTCTGGCGGTTCGCCTCTTCGTAGTAGCGGCGGAACTGCTTCTCCATCACGCCGTAGGAGAAGCGAGCCTTCTGCTTCTCCTGCAGCTGGAGCAGGTACTCGGACTCCTTGATCCGCGCGCGGCCGTGCTGGCCCGGCGGGTAGGGACGACGCTCGAACGCCTGGTCGCCTCCAACGAGGTCGACACGCAGACGACGCGACTTGCGGGTGATAGGGCCGGTGTAACGAGCCATTTTTCTACTCTTCCTTTCCCGCTAGACGCGACGCCGCTTGGGCGGACGGCAGCCGTTGTGCGGCTGCGGGGTGACATCGGAGATCGTGCCGACCTCCAGGCCCGCGGCCTGGAGCGAACGGATCGCGGTCTCACGGCCCGAACCCGGGCCCTTCACGAACACGTCGACCTTCTTGACGCCGTGCTCCTGCGCCTTGCGGGCAGCGTTCTCGGCAGCGAGCTGCGCGGCGAACGGAGTGGACTTACGCGAGCCCTTGAAACCGACGTGGCCCGAGGACGCCCAGGAGATGACGTTGCCCTGCGGGTCGGTGATGGACACGATCGTGTTGTTGAACGTGCTCTTGATGTGCGCGTTGCCGTGGGGGACGTTCTTCTTGTCCCGGCGACGCGACTTCTGAGTCTTCTTCGGGCCAGCGGCCCGGCTCTTCGGAGGCATGCGCTATCCCTACTTCTTCTTGCCGGCGACGGTCTTCTTCGGACCCTTGCGCGTGCGGGCGTTGGTCTTGGTCCGCTGGCCACGCACGGGCAGGCCACGGCGGTGGCGGATGCCCTGGTAGCAGCCGATCTCGATCTTGCGACGGATGTCGGCCTGCACCTCGCGGCGCAGGTCACCCTCGACCTTGAAGTCCTGCGCTTCGATGAAGTCGCGGAGCTTGGTCAGATCGTCGTCGCTGAGGTCCTTGGACCGCAGGTCCGGGCTGACGCCCGTCTCCGCGAGGATCTCCTTGGCGCGGGTCCGGCCGATGCCGAAGATGTAGGTCAGTGCGATCTCCATGCGCTTTTCGCGCGGGAGGTCGACGCCCATCAGACGTGCCATGGTTGGCGTTTCCTTACTTTTGCGGAGGTCTGCTCCCTGTCCGTCCCCTCGTGAGTGGGGCCCCGGCCTCCGTACCGGGGGTGGGCCGCCGTCCGTCCCCTACGGGACTCGGCGACGGCGGTTGGCGCTGGGAGTGCTTCTAATTGCCAATCCGAACTGCGTTCGGTGCTTGGCGGAGATCAGCCCTGACGCTGCTTGTGGCGCAGGTTCTCGCAGATCACCATGACTCGCCCGTGACGGCGAATCACCTTGCACTTCTCGCAGATCGGCTTGACGGACGGCTGAACCTTCACGTCAGATCCAATCTGGGTTGGTGTTCACTGGCCGTGAACACAGTTTTTCCCCGGCCGGTTTGACCGGGGAAAACCCGGGACTCGCGCCCCGGAAGTCTCTCGCACCCGCGCGGGGTGACTCACTTGTAGCGGTAGACGATGCGGCCGCGAGTCAAGTCGTAAGGCGACAACTCAACGACGACGCGATCTTCAGGCAGGATGCGAATGTAGTGCTGCCGCATCTTGCCGCTGATGTGGGCCAGAACCTTGTGACCGTTCTCCAGCTCGATCCGGAACATCGCATTGGGCAACGGCTCGATAACCCGGCCCTCGACCTCGATGGCCCCTTCCTTCTTCGCCATATCCTCCGCGATCCCGGTTAGGCTGAACCTGGTTGGTTCAAGCTCATTACGGCAGGTCGGCGCAGAAGTTCGTGATGCATGCTGGCCAACCCGGTGACATACTCACAGGAGCGGCATCAAGCAGTATCCGATTAACTGCATGCCACAGCCACTATGTAAGTCACCAGCCGCCTAGCTTACCCGTTTCCCCAGATGCGGCCAAATACGGGGGCTGTGACGTGCCCCTATCACCTGCGAACTCCGATCCGCGTACCCACCCGCCGGACACAGCCTTGCCGTAGCCCCATATGTACAGCCTTGTCGAAGCTCGATGGGCACAGCCTTGTCGAAGCTCGCTAAACTACGCCCTGTCCAGCAAGATCGGTCGAGCACCCCGGGGGTAGATGTGAGTCGCGAGAACGACGGCCTCCCCATGCTCCCGCCCTGGCTGTCCGAGAGTGACGTCACCGACACCGGTTACGAGGCACCCGTCCAGAACCTCCCCCAGGACGAGGTGATCCCCGAAAAGAAGAAGGGCGGCCGCCGCCTCTTCGGCACCCGCAACCCCCGCAAGGGCCCGGTCCCCGACCCCATCACCCCACCCGCCGCACCGGACCCGGATCCATCCCCCTCCCCCGAGTCCCCCCAATGGACCCCACCCCGCCAGGGCACCCCAATCCCCCAGCGCGACCCCGGCACCCACTTCACCCTCCCCACCAACGGACGGCCTGCCCAACCCACCAACGGCCAAAGCTCCGCCTCCGGTCAGGCCAACTACCCCGCGCAGCCCAACAACCAAGGTTTCACCCCGGGCCACCCGAACGACCAAGCCCTGGCACCCGGCGATCAGGGCCCGGCATCCACCCCGCCCAATCAAGGACCCGCGTCCTCGCAGTCCGGCGGCCAGCCCTTCCAGCCCGACCACCAAAACTCCGCCCCCGGACATCCTGGTGGACAGACCTTCTCGCCCGGGCAGCCCAATGGGCAGGGCTTTACCCCAGCGCACCCGGACGGTCCCGCGCAGCCTGGCGTTCAGGGCCCGGCGCCCGCGCAGGCCAGTGGGCCGGGCTTCACCGCTGCGCCTCCGGAGGGCTCCGCGCAGCCCGAGGGGCATGGCGGACAGCCGTTTTCGGGGCAGTCGCCGGTACCGCCGCAGGGGGTTGGACCACGATTCGATCAGCCTCCAACCACCGGTGGGCAGTTCTCGCAGGCTCCGGTCGAGCCGGAAGCTGCTCGGCAGAGCCAGCATTCAGGGGGCGAAGGCGCGGCGGCCAGCCCGTTCACTGTGCCGCCCACGCCTGCGGTGCCTGGTCAAGCGGCTGACCAGTCTGGTCATGTGCGGCCGCAGCACAGCAGGCCGGGGTTTGCGCAGCCGACGATTCCGCCCTCGCCCGACGCGCCACGACACGGGTCGGCCGAGGCCGAGATTCGGTCGGCGGGCGCGTCTTTGGCGGGCGCTCCCACCCCGGTGGCTCCGGCCGATCCGACCACGCACATGCCGCTTCCCCCGTCGCCGAGCGAATCCGATTCGGCGACAGCCGATCCGGCCCTCCGCGCCGCGCGCCCCCCGCTGCCGCCGTCGCCGGCCGAACTCGACGCCGCGGCCCAAACCTCCACCGCCGCCGGCGACTCCGCCGCGGCCACCACCAAGATTTCGAACCCGCTCCTGCCCCCGGCACCGGGCGAACTCGACGCCACCGGCTCCGGCATCATCTCCCCCGTCGATCCGGCACGGCGCGAACCGATTCCCTCCTCGCCCACGCCGCCGTCCGAGGCCACCCCGGTCCCGAACACCACGGCCGCTGCCCATGAACTATTGGACGCGGAGCTCGCCGGTCTGGGCGGCGCACTTACCGGCCCGAACCCCCAGTCCCTCAATGCCGAAGCCGACTCCGCGGACGCCCCGCGAGGCGAGCACCCTGACGAGGACGGCGATTTCGACCAGCCGATGACTCCGGGTCGCCACCGCGCCGCGGACGTCCCGCTACCGCTGCCCTCGGATATCCACCCCGGCGGCCCGGCACCGACCACGCCGGTGGGGTCCGGCCCCATCCCGCAGGTCCCCGGACCGCAGGGGTCGGGTCCGCAGGCCCCGGGTCCGTGGGTGCCGCCCGCCCCGCCCGTCCCCGGTGTGCCCGGTTGGTCGACCGCACCCGATGCGCAGGTGCCTCCGGTTGGTTCCGATCCGCGCCAACCTGCGGGAGCCGTTCCCCCACAACTGAACCCGTGGGCTCAGCCAGCCGCTAGCGCAGACACCACCGACGCGGACGCGAATCCTTGGGCGAACGCCCCCATGTCGGAGGCGGCGGCCGCCGGGCTGACCGCCCGTCACGCGAGCGCTCCGCCCCAGGGCCAGAACGGCATTCCGGGCCAGCCCCAGACGCCGAACGCCCAACCGCACTGGGGTCCGAGGTCGCCCGAGTTCGGCGGGCAAGCGCCCGCCACCGGCGCGCCCGGCCAGATGCCTTGGGGCCCATCGAATCAGCAAGTGCCCCCGGCCGGTCAAGGTCAGTGGGCAGCGCCGGGGCAGGAGCAGGCCGCCTATCCGGGCGGTCCCGCGACGCCCGCGCCGGGTCAGCCCGGAATCGGTGGCCCGACGCCGTGGAATACCGGTGGGCAGCCGCTGGTCGGCATGCCGGGCCAAGACGGGCCCGGCGCGGGGCAGCAGGCCCCCGGGGCGGGCTCGGGACAGGAGCAGGCTCCGGCGTATCCGGATGGTCAGAGCCCCCAGGTGGTCGGCGATGCGGGCCAGCCCGGTTCGGGTATGCCCGGGTATGGATCCGGCGGCGCGAATCAGTCCCCGTGGGCGGCACCGGGTTCGGAGCAGCCCGGCGGTTATCCCGGTGGGCCGGTACAGGGTTCGAATGGACCGTTGAGTCCGGGGCAGGCCTTCGGTCTTCAGGGGCAGCCGGGTGAAGCCGGTCCCTATGGAGCTGCGCCTGGGCAGTATGGTGCGCCCACCGGGCAGTATGGTGCGCCGACTGGGCAATACGGTGCGCCGGCCGGGCAGTACGGGCAGGCCGGTTACGGCGGTCCCGGGCAGCAGTGGGGGGCGAATGGGCCTGGGGTGTCCGGGCCTTCGCTGGATGACGTGCAGGTGCGGCGGGCCAAGAAGGCTCCCGGCTCCGGGTGGCGGAAGGCCGTGCATCACCTTTCCGGTGGGTCGATCAATCCGGGGATGTCGGCCGAGGAGCGGCGACTGCAGGAGTTGGTGGCGCGGATTCGCCAGCCCGTGCGCGGTGATTACCGAATCGCGGTGCTGTCGTTGAAGGGCGGTGTCGGCAAGACGACCACCACCATGGGGCTGGGTTCGATCTTCGCCTCGATTCGCGGTGACCGCGTGATCGCGGTGGATGCGAATCCGGACTTCGGCACGCTGTCGCAGCGCGTGCCCTTGCAGACCCGGTCGACGGTGCGTGATCTGTTGTTGGACGAGCACATTCAGCGGTATTCGGATGTGCGACGCCACACCTCGCAGGGCAGTTCCCGTTTGGAAGTGCTGGCCAGTGAGCGCGATCCGGCGGCGTCGGAGGCGTTCAGCGAGGAGGAATACCGCGCGGTCGCCCGTATTCTGCAGCGCTTCTACAACATCATCCTCACCGACTGCGGTACCGGCCTGATGCATTCGGCCATGGCGGGCGTCCTGGATCTGGCGCATTCGCTGGTGCTGATCTCGTCCTCGGCCATCGACGGCGCGCGCAGCGCCGCCGCCACCCTGGACTGGCTGTCCCTGCACGGCCACGACCACCTGGTCCGCAATGCCGTGGTGGTCATCAACCTCCCGCGCCCGGGCGCACCGAACGTCGGAATCAACCAGCTGCGCGACTATTTCCTCTCGCGCTGCCGAGCCGTCCACATCATCCCCTACGACCCGCACCTGGGCGAGGGCGCGGAGATCGACCTGCACCGCCTGAGCAAACCGACCAAACGCGCCTACGTCGAATTGGCGGCCACGGTGGCCGACGATTTCACCGCCGATCCCCGCCGCTACCGCGGCTGAACCGAACCCGTTCGGCGGCAGGAAGTTCAGCCCCCGCACCCGCACATGACACGGCACCGAACCGGTGCTAATTTGTGCCTGGTTCGCGCTGCGCGGTTCGGCGCGAGCCGGGTACGAATGGCTGGCAACCCGCTGTTCAGCGGTGATGAGGGTTAACGCATGCGTCTGAGGTTCCGGCTATGGTCCGTGGCCGGAATAGGTGGCCACGACTTCGATCGGCCGCCGAGTCGGCTGCCCGGCACCACTTTTTCCGGCAGTGGCGTGACCGCCCTGGCCGACGACCCCGAGGACTCGGAGTACACCTGGATGCGTAAAGCCCACGACCCCGATATCCGGCAGCCGGCCGCCGCGCGGCACGCGATCTCGGCGGGTGCGCGATGAAGGCGCTGCTCCCCGATGATCCGCGGTGGGTCGGCCCGCATCACATGATCGCCGTGGTCGGCCGCGGCGGTATGGGCCGGGTGCTGCTGGGGCGAACGCCGACCGGAAAGCTGGTGGCGGTCAAGCGAATTCCCCGATCCCACATCGAGGATCTGGAATTCCGGGCGCGCTTCCAGCGGGAGTTGGAGACCGCCGGGCAGCTGACCGATGCGTCGACCGCGGCCGTGGTGGACAGCGATCTGGATGCCGCGCAGCCGTGGCTGGCCACCGAATACCTTCCGGCCCCGGATCTCTCGACGGTGGTCACGGCCTGCGGTCCGCTGCCGCCCTCCGGGCTGCGCCTGCTGGCGACGGGCCTGGCCACCACCCTGCTCGATGTGCATCGCGCGGTGCTGGTGCATCGAAACCTGGTGCCGGGCAATGTCTTGCTCACCGCCGCGGGCCCGCGCGTCATCGATTTCGGCATCGTCCATCCGCGCGATCCGGAGGGCACCCCGGCAGATCCGGCCGTCGCGCCGTTCCGGGCTCCCGAGCAGGCCGAGGGCCAGCCGGTGACCTCCGCCGCCGACATCTACTCCCTCGGCATGCTGCTGGTGCTGGCCGCCACCGGATCCGCGTCCGCTGCGCCGGATTTGCAGGCGGTCCCGCATTCACTCCGCAAACTCGTGGAATCATGTCTGGCGCCCGACCCCGCGCATCGCCCCTCGGCCCGCCAGCTGCTGGAGCAGGCCGAGCGGATTCCCGTGGAATCGGCTTGGCCGCAAGAGGTTCTGGATTTCATCGAGGCGCACCGGGTGGATGCCGAGTGGTGGGCCTCCAGCGGCGAGCAGGAGACCCGGTACCGGGATCAGCTGGCGCGCATCGACAGTCGACGGCGGCGCACCATCGTCTGGGCGGCCGCCGGTGCGGTGGGCCTGCTGGTGGCGGGCGGCGCGGTGGCCATATTGAGCCAGTCCGCACACTCCGAAGGACATGCCCAGCCGCGCACCAACCCGTCATTGGAGCTGAAGGCCTCGGAGTTGCGCCTGCTGGACTTCTGCGCGGTCCTGGACAAGGCGGTGGCCGGGAAGCTGGGCACCCGCGTCGAGGACCCGCAGACCGCGCCCGAGGGCGGCTGCGCCACCACGGTGCTCGACGCCACCCAGCGAAAGGTCCATTACACCTTCGACATTCCCGACCACGCCATCGGCGTGGATCAGCTGACCCCGACGGGCAAGACGGTGGGCCGGGCCCCGATCCTGAGCGCCGGTCCCGCGGACAACAGGTGCGACACGACGGTGGTGACGCAGTCCGGCGGCGCGGTGCCGCTGCGCATGTCGGCCGAGCAGCTCGATCCCGCCGCACAGCCGGGCGCGGCGTGCACGGCGGCCGAGCAGGCGCTGACCGCGGTCGTGCAGCAGCTCACCGAGGCCGTGCCGCAGCGCCAGGTGCCGCCGAATTCGGTGCTGCGCCTGGACCCGTGTGCGGTCCTGTCGGACAGCATGATTCGCGAGATCACCGGTGATCCCGTGGACAATCAGCGCAGTCCGCACGCGTGCGCCACCATCGGCCACGGCGGCTCGGTGCGCGTCGATCTGGTCGACGAGTCGCGACCCGACCGCGGCGACTGGGTCTACGAGACCCGGCCGGTCGGCGAGTTCACCGCATATGTCCTGGGCGCGAGTACCGCGAACGATTGCGATCTAGGTTTTGTGGTACGCCCCACCGAAAAAGACAATGCGGAACAGATCAAACTGACCGTGTCCGATCTGTCGAATTCACCGGACGCTTGCGGCAAAGCGGAAAAACTTCTGGCCGACGCGATTCCACGTTTGCCGAAATAATCTAGTGGGTATCGCGCGCGATATAAACGCGACATTCTCGGGCAAAACAGATGACGGTCCGGGCCACCGAACGGCCCGGACCGACAGAGTTTCGCCTTTACCAGGCGGGCAGCCGACGCCGACCCGCGAGCACATCCCGCACGAGATCGTCATAGGCGTCGGACAATTCAGCTAAATGGTGCCAAGCGCCGTGCAGCATTTCATCATTCGCGTCAAGGGTCATCAACGCATGATGAGCGCGGACCGACGCCTCGGCGAGACGGTCGATGACCGATCCGACCGTTTCGGTGTGCAGGGTCGCGCCCAGGCGGTGCTGGGGGACCGAGCGCACGATCCAATCGTCAATGGCCATGACCAATTCGATTCGGCGGCGCTTGTTTTCGATGATCGAGGTCGGGTCCGTCTCCGGCCCCACCCCGCCTCGTCCGACCACTCGCCGCTCGTGCAGCACCGCGAGATCGTGGGCGAACCACAGTAGGGGTCCGCCAATGACCCGGTGACCGCGACAAGCGCGCAGGAGTAGGTCGGAGGTCGGTAATAGGCCGGAAGCCAGCGACTGGGCCTCCATGTCCGCATACGAAGGAGACACGTCGGGCATTGCCACAACGACCGTGTTTGATGTCTCCGAACCTGCCACGTTGCCTCGCGTTCTTCGACGTATAACAACACCGCATTCAGGACGTTCATTACAATAAACCTCAGAATGCTGCTGTCAAGCCTTACACGGCAGTAGTACTCACGGAGTAGACTTCACAGCCTTGAAGCAACAACCGAGGAGCGAGATGGCGGACGGTCCGAGATATCAACGGATCGCAGACCTCCTCCGCGAGGAGATCCGCGCGGGCAAGTGGGAACCGGGCGATCGACTACCGAGTCACAATGAGTTGGCCGAGCAGATGCAGGTCTCGATAACGACGGCTCGCAACGCAATTCAACTTCTGGTGGCCGAAAATCTGGTCTACACAGCGACTTCCCGGGGCACCATCGTGCGCAGCCAGGAAGTCCTGGAATCGGTTGTGACGAACCATATTCGACCGGATCGGCCGAAGGCGACGCAGGACATCTTCTCCGAGATCGCGCGCGCCGCCGGCCGCGAGCCTTCGAAAATGTTCAGTGCCAGAATGGAACCTGCCAGTGCGGAGGTCGCACACTGGCTGGGGGTGGAGCGCGACGAGTGGGTGGTGTCCCGCACGATCATGCAGTACCTGGACAACGAGCCCTGGTCGTGGGAGGTCAGCTTCTATCCGCGAGATCTGGCCGAGGCCACCGGAATCGACGCTCCGCACGACATCCCGGAGGGCACGACGCGACGGCTGGCGGAGCGCGGTTTCGCCGAGACCGCGCATCGCGACACGGTCGTCGCCCGGCCCGCCACCGCCGAGGAGGCCGCGCTCCTGGGTGTCGGACCCGGCACGATTCTGCTCGATCATTTGCGTATCGGGGCCAACCACGAACGCGTCACCCGAGTGACACGGCATCGTTCCACCGCTGCCCGCAACCGGCTGGCATACGAATTGGGCGACGCCGAGGGAACGGACATTATTCGTAAAACCCTGGGTTCGCCCTGCCCGCCCGGAAATTCCCATTCCTTCGGCAATTCCTTGCTACCCGGCTCGCCATGACTCCGCACCTGCGTCCGGCCTGTCTCGCCGATCTAGGGACCATCACCCGGTTCCGGCTGCAACGTACGAGCTGGCTGGCCGCTCGCGGCAGTGACCAGTGGACCCGGGCCGGACGGGGTCTCCCCATCGAGACCTTCGTCCGGTCCGTGGCCCACGCGGTCCGCAATGGCGAGACCTGGATCGCCGAGATCGACGGCGAGGCGGCGGGCACCATCACCGTCAACGACCGCGCCGACGAGAATCTCTGGTCCCCCGGCGAACTCGCCGACGCCGTGATCATCCACTACATGATCGTCGACCTGCGCTTCGCCGGAAACCGCATAGGCGAATCCCTGCTGGCCCACGCCGCGCACCTGGCCCGCCTCGAGCACCGCTCCTGGGTCCGCCTGGACGCCTGGACCACCAACGAGGACCTCCACGCCTACTACCGCCGCTCCGGCTTCCGCCTCTCCCGCATAGCGGGCCCCGAGGCCACCGGCCCCTCCCGAGCCCTGTTCGAACGCCGCACCGCCACCTGGCCCCATCCGGCCCTGACCCTGACCCTGGGCGAAACCACCCATCTGGCACTGGATCCGGCCCCCACGACGGTCTGGCACCTACCCCAGCACCCGTTGCTGCGCACGCACCCGGGCGTGGTCGCCGAGCCCGGCCCGGCGACCCAGCCGTGAAGTCCGGCGACCCAGCCCTGAGTCGCCGGGACCTTACAGCGCGGGCAGGTCGGCGATTTGGATCATCTCGTCGCCCGCGGAGCGCGACCAGAGGATGCCGCGGCCGGGCGGCAGGCGCATGGGGCGGATGTCGCCGATGAGCTTGCCCTCGTCGCGGGAGCCGCTCATGAGCAGCGCCGGGACCGAGAGATTCTTCATCGAACCCAGCACCTGGTCGTAGAGCGCCCGGGAGATGCCACCCATATTGCGGGAGATGACGACGTGCAGGCCGATATCGCGGGCCTGCGGGAGCAGTTCGACCAAGGCCCCCAAGGGGTTTCCGCCCTGGACGACCATGTCGTAGTCGTCGATCACCACGTAGATCTCGGGCCCGGACCACCAGTCGCGGTCGCGCAGCTGCTGCGGGGTGATGTCGGAGCCCGGGATGCGCTTGGCCAGGTAGTTGACGACTTCCTTGACCATCGGGCCGCAGGTCTGCGAGGAGGTGGAGTACCCGGCGAGCTGGTCGCCCTCCATGACGCCCAGCAGGGTGCGGCGGTAGTCGATGAGGATGACGCGCGCCTCGTCGGCATTGGAGCTCTCGGCGATGCCGCGAATGATGTTGCGCAGCACCGTCGTCTTGCCGGACTCGACCTCGGAGAACACCATGAAGTGCGGGTCGGAGTTGAAGTCCAGCACGATGGGCTGGAGTTCGGACTCGCCGATGCCGATGACCACCTTGGTGGCGCTCTGCTGAATACCGTTGCGGCGCGCCAGTTCCAGCACCTGTTCGCGGGGCAGGCTGGCGGGCAGCGTGCGCACCTCGGGTGCGCGGCGGTCGCCGAAGAGGGCCTGCATCTCGGTGCGCGCGGCGGCGACGCCCTCGGCGAGGCTCTCGGGATTGGTGTCGGAGTCCAGGCGCGGCATGGCGATGAGCATGTGCAGCTGGTCGGGCGACAGACCGCGGCCCGGACGGTTGAGCGGAACGTTCACCGCGACGCGGCGACCCATCTCGGAGTCGGACGGGTCACCCAGGCGCAGCTCGATGCGGGTGCCGATCATGTCCTTGACCGAGGCCCGGATCTCACCCCACCGGTTCGCGCCCAGGATCACGTGGATGCCGTACGAAAGCCCCTGTGCGGCAAGCTGTCCGACCATCGGCTCGAGCGAGTCGAACTCCTCGCGCACGACCTGCCAGTTGTCGATGACCAGGAACACGTCGCCGAACCGGTCGGCCAGCACCGGGTCGTCGGCCTGCCCGCCGCTCTGCGCGGCGTGCTTGCGGCGCCGGAACTCGGCCATGGATTCGATGCCCAGCGCCGCGAAGCGCTCCTCGCGCTGACGCAGCAGCGTGGTGAGTTCGGCGACGGTGCGGCGCACCCGGTCGGAGTCGAGCTTGCCCGCGACGGAACCGACGTGCGGCAGCCCGACCAGACCGGCCATGGAACCGCCACCGAAGTCGAGGCAGTAGAACTGCACCTGCTCGGGCGTGTGGGTGGCCGCCGCGGCCATGATGATGGTGCGCAGCGTGGTCGACTTACCCGACTGCGGACCGCCGACGACCGCCACATTGCCCTGCGCGCCAGCGAGATTGATGGTGAGCACGTCGCGCCGCTGCTCGTAGGGCTTGTCGATGATGCCGATCGGCATCCACAGCTGCCCGTGCCGGTTGACCGGCGAACGCCAGTCGGGATCGGGCAGCAGCATGTCCACGGTCGGCGACTCGTCCAGCGGCGGCAGCCATACCTCGTGGGCCGGGCGACCGTGTCCGGTCAGGCGCTTGACGACGGTCTGGAGCAGGCTGTCGGGCAGGCCCTCGTCCCCGCTGGGCGGCGGGGGCGGCAGCAGATCCAGTGGGTCGAGCGGATTCTCGGGCTCGGGCTGCTCGAGGATCTCGACCATCGCGGCGGTGAATTCGCGCGGCGGGGCCTCCACGACGGTGGTGCCGTCGGCGGCCTGCCGGGCCGCGCGGGGTGCGACGTAGGGCCCGGAGACGTAGGTCGCGTTGAACCGCAATGGATCCGAGGCGTCGCTCTTGAGGTAGCCGGAGCCGGGGATGCCGGGCAGGTGGTAGGCGTCGGTGATACCGAGCACCGCGCGGGACTCGTTGGCGGAGAAGGTCCGCAGACCGATTCGATACGACAGGTGCGAATCGAGCCCGCGCATCTTGTTCTCCTCCAACCGCTGCGAGGCGAGCAGCAGGTGGACGTGCAGTGACCGGCCCAGTCGACCGATCATCACGAACAGATCCGCGAAATCCGGCTTCTGCGAGAGCAATTCGGAGAACTCGTCGATGACCACGAACAGCGCGGGCAGCGGATCGAGCGGCACACCGGCCGCACGCGCCTTCTCGTATTCGGTGACGTTGGCGAAGTTGCCCGCCGAGCGCAGCAGTTCCTGTCGCCGGTTCATCTCACCGGCCAGCGCGTCGCGCATACGGTCGACGAGCTCGAGCTCCTCTTCCAGGTTGGTGATGACCGCCGCCACGTGCGGCAGCGGATCCATGCCGAGGAAGGTCGCGCCACCCTTGAAGTCGACCAGGATCAGGTTGAGCTGATCCGGCGAGTGCGTGGTGACCATCGAAAGGATCAGCGTGCGAAGGAATTCCGACTTGCCCGAGCCGGTCGCGCCGATGCACAGGCCGTGCGGGCCCATACCGTTCTCGGCGGATTCCTTGATGTCGATCTCGACGGGCGTCCCGTCCGGGGTGATGCCGATCGGCACGCGCAGGCGTTCGCGTCCGGCGCGCGGCCGCCACACCTTGGCCGGGTCGATCTGCGCCGCGTCCGGGATCTTGAGCAGGTTCATCAGACCCGGGTCGGCGGCGGAGGTGTTGTCGCCCAGGCTCACGATCTGGGCCGCGGTGGCAATCCGGAAGCGGGCCAGGCTGCGCGCGAACGCCTCCACCTCGGCGAGGGTGACGCTGTCGGCATTGGCGAACTTCTCACTGCCCGCCGCGCTCTTGGCGAACACCTCGCCCCCGGCGGCGACCAGCTGCAGCCCGCGCCGCGCGGCCAGGCTGTTCTCGGCGGCGCTGACGTCGATGACGGTGACCGCGTCCAGACCGGACTCGGAGATCAAACGCTCACTGCCGCTGACGTATCCGTCGTCGATGACCACGACCAGGTGCAGGCGTCCGGCCGTCGGCTGCGGGTTGCGCATGAACCGCCCGCGCTCGAGCAGATCGTCGGCCAGCGCCGTCTCCAGCTCACCGAGCGAGCCGTAGATCATGCGGGCCGCGCCCATGCCGTCGCGTTCGGTCGCGTGCTGCACGTGCGGCAGCCACTTCGCCCACGCCCAGGCTTCGCAGTCGGGTTCGGCGGTGACGATGGCGACCGCGACGTGATCGGGTCCGTGAAACGCGGTGAGCTCCATGAGCATCGACCACACCAGCGCCCGGGTGTCGGCGACCGGCCCCTCGATATTGATGGCCGGGAAGGCGCGCAGCGACACCGCGGTCGGCAGGTGGTGCACCACGGAATGCGTTCGCACGAAACGCCGCAACGCCACCGTCGACACCGGCTCCAGGTCTTCCAGGGGCCCGGTCTCCGGCCGCGCCAGCTTGGCGGCGAGCCGGTGCGTGCCGATGCCGACGCGCACGTGCCCGAAGTCGGGATCGTTGGGCCGCCGCTCCCACATGCGCCGGGTGCCCACGATGGACGGCAGATCCGCCGGTTCCGGATGACTCCAGATCAGCGTCTCGAGCTGCTTCTGCCCGGTGCGCCGGACCTCGCGACGGGTCTGGTCGAGGTAGCGGAAGTAGTCCTTGCGTTCCTCGTTCAGCTCCGCGGAGCTCTTGCTGCTGCCGCGCTGACCCATGAGCATGCCGGCCATCGACATGATCATCATCATCGGCATCATCATCATGTACGGGTTGGTCAGCATGGACCGGCCCATCATGGACATCATGGCGATCATGCCGATCATGGCGACCACCATGACGACCGGCATGAGCTTGCTCATGAGCGGCGCGGCGACCGGACGCGGAATCTCCGGCGGCGCGGTCAGGGCCATCTCACCGCCCGGCGCGCGCGGTGGCGCGATCCGGGGGCGACGCACGAAACCTTCGGTAGCCATGGGGTTTATCTCCGGTCGTTAGGAATCGAGGTCGGGCAGCTCGTCGTCGGGGCGGCGGCGTCGGAATGGAATCGATACGGCCAGACCGATTCCCAGCGCGGACAGACAGAAGACGGTGCCGATGGTGGCGACGAGTCGCGGAATGCGCGGTGGGCCCTTGGGTTTGACGGGTGCCGGGAAGGCCTGCGGCTTGTCGGCCCCGACGTGGATCGGCATTTCGGGCGTGTCCGCGTTCAGCGTGGCCGCGGGCAGCACCGTGGTGAGCGCGGCGACGGGGTCGATCAGGCCCGCGCCGATGCGGTCGTCGCGTCCGGTGCCGGGCTGGTGCGCGGTCAGCATGATCTGGTTCATCACCTGCCGTGCCGACCAGTCCGGGTATTTCGCCTTCACCAGCGCCGCCAGCCCCGCCACGTACGGTGCGGCGAAACTGGTTCCGTTGATGGCCTTTTGACCCGAGTCGACGCTGGTGGCGTTGACCAGTCCGGTGCCGCCGGGCTTGTTGTCGAGCGAGACGATATTGGTGCCGATCGCCGCGACGCCCACCCACGGACCGTAGAGCGAGAAGCTGGACGGCCCGCCGGTCGGATCCACCGAGGCGACCGGGAGCACGTACTTGTTGAACCAGGCCGGGCTGGAGATGGTCTTCACCTTGTCCCAGCCGGTCTTGGTGTTGCTGTACGAATCGTTCTGCGTGCCACAGCCATTGGCCTGGTCCACGTTTCCGGCGGCCACGACCACGACCACGTTCTGCTCGTAGGCGAAGCGCACCGCGTCCCCGAGCGCGGCATCGGCCGTATCGCCGCCCGCGGCGGTGCAGGCGTCCTCGGAGATATTGATGACGGTCGCACCGAGATTCACCGCGCGCACGACGGCGGCGGCCAGGGTCTGCATATTGCCGTACCCCGACTTGCTCATGCTGCCGGGCGTGTCGCCGCCATTGGAGTCCTTGGCCTTGTAGGCGTCCGAGAGCTGGCGGATCGACAGGATCTCCGCGTCCGGCGCGACACCCACGAACGCGTCGTCCGCGCTGGGCTGCGCGCCGATGATGCCCGCCACCAACGTGCCGTGGCCGTCGCAGTCCTCGGTGGTGCCGTCGCCGTCGGAGACGTAATCGCCGCCGGGCTGCAGAAAGGGCAGCCGCGGATGCCGATTCACCCCCGTGTCGATGACCGCGACCTTCTGCCCCGCGCCCTTGTGGTTCGGGCCGGGATTGGCCTGCCAGACCGCCTGCAGATCGAGCACCTTCTGCGCGACGGGTTCATCGCGCGGGGTGTCGCCCTTGAGGGACTGCTCGACGCACAGCGAGTTCTTCTGCGTCGGCACCAGCGGCGCGGGCTTACCCGCCAGCGCCTGCACCTCCCCCAGATGCGACAGGTCGGCGGTCGGCTGGCTCACGCTGGCGCTCGCGGTGGCCTGCGGCAACAGCAGCGCACCACCGAGAACCGCTGCCGCACACAGAATTCGCGTCCAGTTTCCGGGACGCCGACTCATATGTTCCGAGCCGTCGAGTAGACGTCCATGATCCACAGCACCAACGGGACGATCGAGCAGATCAGGCCGTACTCGAAGATCTCGTTGAAGCGCCGGGTGACGGGTGTGACCTCGACATGCGGGCCGATCACACCGAATCCGATGGCGCCCACCGCGAATGCCATGAGCAGTCCGACCGAGACCAGCAGCATGTCGTTGTCCGACAGCGCGAGCAACACCGCCAACCCCACGAAGGTGACGCACCCGCTGGCGATCAGCGTGGCTGCCTGGGTGAGATCGGCGAACGAACGTCCGCGCAGGCACAGGATGATCGAGACCACCACGGCCAGCGCAATGCCCTGCCAGCGATCCGAATTCAGCGGATCGGCCGTGCCCAGCGCACCGGCGACCGCGCCCAGGGCGCTGCCGACCACGATGCCGGTCTGGAACTGATTTGCGGTGCGGGCACGCTGCCCGAGCCCGTGCGCCGACGGCAGCACGGTCGCGCCGATCGCGCCGATGCCCTCGATGGTGGGTCGCGGTTCGTGATCGGCCGGGTCGATGGCGGCGCCCGCGGTGGGCACCGGCGGCACGGGCAGCCGGGCCAGCATGGCGGCCAGCCGCGGGACCATCGAGAGCATGATGATCGAGGCGACGAGAACGCCGGAGGCGATCTTCGGCACCCCGGTGTCCCAGATCATGCGCACCGCCGCACCGACTCCGGCCAGCAGCACGACCGTCACCACCGCGGCCACCACCGCGGCTCCGGCCCCGATGATCCGGTAGCCCACCACGGCGAGCA
Source organism: Nocardia sp. CDC153 (assembly GCF_035818515.1). Classification (NCBI taxonomy): domain Bacteria; kingdom Bacillati; phylum Actinomycetota; class Actinomycetes; order Mycobacteriales; family Nocardiaceae; genus Nocardia; species Nocardia sp. CDC153. The sequence continues at coordinate 324,655 of NZ_JAYKYU010000003.1, forward strand.
GCAAAGTGGCTGCCGCGCCGAGCATCAGGTGCGGGCTGCCCACCGAGCCGGGCACGGCCAGCGCCGCGCCGCCGAAGGCGAGCAGCAGCATGCACAGCGTGAGCACGGTCGCGGTCAGCTCGTCGGCGTATTTGCGCTGGGCGATGGCACCGGCCACCAGCGCGGCGATCGCACCGCCGAGCAGCAGCGGCGGCGCGACGAAGGTGTCTCCGGCCGAACGCGACAGGAATGCCAGCACCACGGCGAACGCCACCGCGGCGACGCCCGCCACCAGTCCGGTCCAGCGCGCCGAGCTCGCCGACCAGTTGCGGAATTCCTCGGCGGTGAGCCGGGACACGGCGTCGATGACGTCGTCGAACAGCGCGGGCGCTTCCTTGGCGGAAACCGCGCGCAGCACCAGCAATTCGCCGTCGTAGATCTCGGCGTCATTGAGGGTCTGGCTGGGCGCGATCATGTCGCGTCCCAATTTGGCCAGTGTCCAATGCTGCGATTGCAGCGGCGTGCCACCCTCTTCGCCGCCGATCGGCTCGGGGTTGCGGGATTCGATGAGCCGCACCAGATCACCGATGAACGCGGCGATCGGGACGTTTGCCGGTAGGCCGACGTCGAGCTGGGTGTTCCCCCCGATGACGGACACGCGGCACAATTCGGGTTCGGCGGCTCGCGGTCCGCCGATCGACTGTGCTGTCACTAGCTGAACTGCTCCCCTGTCGCTCTCAACAGTTGCCCGCCCAGGGCGGTTAACCATAATGTATCCGACTGTCCGCAGCCGTGCGATTCGCATGGCGTGGGTGGGGATTGTGCACGAAAGACCAACCAGGTTCGACGAATTCGGGGTTCGACTAGGATGATCGACACTCGCCAGGCCCAACGCGCCTTCGATGCGGGAGTGCTGTCACTGGGGTTGAGCATCGAGGGCCAGGAGTCGAACCGGGACCTCGACTACGCCAAACTCGCCTTTCAGCGCGCCACCGAATGGGACCCCACCATGGCCGACGCGTGGCTGGGTCGGGCCGCCGCCGGTGAGGTCACCACGGATGTTCTGAGCAATCTCTACAAGTGCAGCACGGTGTCCCTGGGACGGGAACAGCGCCGGTTGGGGCTGCCGCCGCGCACGCTTGCCGGACGTTTTCTGCCGGGGCTCTACATCGATTACCCGCTGTCCAGTTTCACCGAGATTCATCTGGCCTGGGCCGCGCACCTGATCGCCGAGAAGCAGTACGACGAGGCGCTGAACGTCCTCGACGAACTCGACAAGCACCGCCGCGCGCGGGCCTCGGAACCGGATTTCGAAATCGACGGCCGCATCGCCAAATACGTGCGCGGCATCCTGCACTACAACACCCAGCGCTGGCCGGACGTGATGGCCGTGCTCAATGGGTCCGAGGCGTGGGAGGACCCGTACCTGGCGGCGGGTGCGCATGTGATGGTCGGCACATCGTGCGCGCAGCTGGGTCTGTTCACCGAGGCGATCCGCCGCATGGAGGCCGCCGAGGCCGGGCCGATTCCGGCGGCGCGCACCGCGGCCATGTTCTGCCGCGGCCTGTGCCTGCGCGAACAGGGTCAGGCCGATGAGGCGCAGTCGCTGTTCGAGAAGGTGTATTCGCAGGCACCGGATTTCGAGGCGAACGCCGCGGCCATGCGCGATCGCACCTACCGGATCACCCTCACCACCCGCGAGGTGATCGAGGCGCGCACCGACAAATGGGATCCGGCCTCCGCGCCCTCGCTGGAGGAGAAGCAGGCCGCCGAGCACGAGGACCGCGCCAAGGAGATTCTGGCGCAGGCGCGCGCCGAACTGGACAAGCAGATCGGTTTGGCGGCGGTGAAGACGCAGGTCGCCAAGCTGCAGTCGAGTGCGCAGCTGGCCAAGATCCGTGCGGAGAAGGGGCTTTCGAGCTCGGCGCGCGGTCAGCACCTGGCGTTCACGGGTCCGCCCGGAACCGGTAAGACCACCATCGCGCGCGTGGTCGCCAAAATCTATTGTGGCCTGGGCATTCTCAAGACCGACAAGGTGGTCGAGACCAAGCGCTCCGACTTCGTCGGCCAGCACCTGGGTTCCACGGCCATCAAGACCGACGCGCTCATCGACACCGCCATGGACGGCGTGCTGTTCATCGACGAGGCGTACACCCTGATCCAGACCGGACTTTCGGGCGGTGACGCCTTCGGCCGCGAGGCCGTGGACACACTGCTGGCCCGCATGGAGAACGACCGCGACCGGCTGGTGGTGATCATCGCCGGATACGACGGCGAGATCGACCGCTTCCTGGCCGCCAATGACGGTCTGGCCTCGCGCTTCGCCAAGCGGCTGCAGTTCCCGTCCTACACCGCCGAAGAGCTCGGGGCGATCGGTCAGGTCGTCGCGTCCAAGCGGGATTCGGAGCTGTCCGAGGACGCGCTCGAGGCGCTCGTCGCGACGTGTCGGCGGCTCTACGACATGGAGAGCACCGACCAGAGCGGGCAGCCCCGCCGCGGCGTGGACCTGGCCGGTAACGGCCGCTTCATCCGCAACCTGATCGAGGCCGCCGAGGAGGAACGCGAATTCCGGCTGGCCAATGACGAATCCATCGATTTGAGCACCGTCGACGAAGCCGTGCTCATGCGCATCGAGGGTCCCGACATGAAGGCCGCGCTGAGCACCCTGCTCGGTTCACTCGGTCTAGCCGCGGCCGCCGACTGAGGGGCGAACTGAACTGTGAACGACTTTCCGCGGGGAGCGGGCGGCTACCAGCCGGGCGGAAACGGTGGGAACACCCATGGCGGGGACGGCGGCCAACCACCGCGCGGAACCGGCGGTTTCGGGCACGATTTCGACGAATTCCTGCAACGCACGTCGAACCCGGGCGGCCCGGGCAGCCATCCTCAACGTGGTCCCGGCAACTACGGCCACGGTGAAATGGGCGGCTTCCCCCCGAACCAGCCCCTCAACCCCGCCCCGGGCAGTCGCGACAACTTCGCGCCGGGCACCCCCGGCGGCCAGCCGCAGAGCGGTAATTCGCCACACGGCATGGGCCCCGGTGGTCCCGTGGGCTCCGGCGGTCCGGATGGCTACGGCCGTCCTGGCGATTTCGCACCTCGCCCACCCGAAACACAGGGCAACTTCGCCCCGGGTGGCCAACCCCAGGGCCGAACAGCAGATTTCGGGCACGGCGGATTTGACGCTCCCTCGCAACGCGGGGCAACCGGCTACGGCCAGGGCGGTCCGGATAGCCATGGCCAGGGCGGACCCGGCAACCTCCCGCCCACACGGCCGAGTGGTGACTCTCGCGATGTGAGAGGCGATTTCGCGCGCGGCGGATTCGACGACCCTGCGCAACGCGGAGCAGGCGGCCCTGATCATGGCCGTCCCGATGGCTACGGCCAGGGCAGCCCGCGCTACGGCCAAGGCGGTGCCGATGGCTATGGCCAGGGCGAGCCCTCGGAGCGGGGCGGGTCAAGTGTTGCGGCACCGCCGCGTCCGGCCGCTCCGTCGGCTCCGGCGGCTCCGGCGGGCGAGTCGGAGGTGAACTCGGGGCAGGCGCATCGGCGGCGGAAGAGCCCGGAGGCAGGGGCGCGGGCGTCGCGATCGGCTGCGGCGGATGCCGTGGCGGCCGAATTGCGGGCGGATGATCTGTGGTTGTTGCGGAATTTGCCGTTGCGGCTGGTGATTCCGGTGGGGTTGATCGGGGTGGTGGCCTCGCTGGTGGCCGTGGCGTTGAAGGCGCCGTGGTGGGCGGCGGTGATCGCCGGGGTGGTGCCCGCGTTGATCGGGTTGGCCCCGGTGGGTGGGGTGCCGGTCGGGCTGCGGATCGGGCGGTGGGTCGCCTATCGGTGGAAGCAGGCGCGGCGCAAGAGTTTCTCTGAGAACGCGCTGGTCGATGTGCCGCTGCCGGATGGCGGCAGTTGCGGATTGCGCTGGGACGGCACGCTGTTGACGACCATGCTGCGCATCGACCCGCCGCCGGACACGCTCACCCTGCTGCGCCGCGGTTCGCTCAGCACCGATCAGCTGTTGCCGCTCCACGAGATCGCGGCCTGCCTGCGGCAATACGATGTCGAGTTGCATTCGGTGGATGTCATCTCCACCGGCACCCGCACCGCCAGCACCGAGGCGGTGATCTCCGGCTACGCGGCCAGCATCGCGCCGCTGGGTCGCCTGTACGACGAGATCCTCGGCCCGCTGCCCGCCATCGCGCATCGCACCATGTGGCTGGTGTTGCGGCTCAACCCGCTCGACAATGCGAAGGCCGTCGACAATCGCGGCGGCGGACCCGAGGGCGCGCTGCGCTCGGCCCTGGTCGCCACCCGCCGCGTGGCCAATCGCCTGGCCGGACACGGCATTACGGCCTCGGTCCTGACCACCTCGGAGATGACGACCGCGCTGCGCGAGCTGACCCGCGGCATCCCGGTCAACGAGTTCACCGAGAACCCGGACAACCTGGAGCACAACGGGATTCACCTGACCAGCTACCAGATCGATCCCCAACTGTTCAATTCCGATGGCCTGGCCAAGATCTGGGCCGTCCGCAGCCTCGCCACCACGGTGACCGTGCGCCTGCAGCCGGTCCCCGAGCCCGGCGCGAAGCCCGGCCAGCCCGCCAGCATCATCGAGGTGGACGCCCGCGTCCGCTACGACACGCCTTACGAGCACGGCGAACCGCCCGTCGCGGGCCTGAAGGAGCTGCCGCGCCGCCAGATGTGGGCCCTCATGGACATCCTGTCCTACGGCACCCAGGAGATTCGCCCCAGCGGCTACCGCGGCCCCGTGGACGTCCTCACCGACATCGCCATGCCCACCGCGGGCTGCGGCCAGCTCATCGGCGCGGACCGCTCCGGCAGCGGCATCGCGGTCCCCTTGATCGGTGACGGCTCCCGCCGCATCGACATCATCGCCAGTCTGGCTCTGGCCCAACAGGTCATCCTGCGGGCCATCGCCCTCGGGGCGGGCGCGGTGGTCCACACCGCCCGGCCCTGGGCCTGGCAGGGCATGGTGGCCAATGTCGCCGCCCCCCAGGCCCTTTCGCTGGCCTCCTCCATCACCCATAGCTCCCGCGGCACGGTGGTGACCGGCCGCCTGGCCAGCCCCGCCGCGACCGTCATCGTCTTCGACGGCGTCCCCGCCAGCGCGCCCCCGGGCTCCGCCACCGTGGTCACCGTCCTCGAATCCCTGCCCGCCGACTACGAACCCGACGCCGACGTCACCATCGTTCAGCACCCCGACGCCCCCCACACCATCACCGTCCACACCCCCGCCACCACGACGACGGCTCAAATGGTCACCACCCCGGCCGAACAGCACTATCTCGCCGGAGCCACCGCCCGCCGCTGAGTCGTCCTCACCGATTCTCCGGTGCCGGAATGAACAGCGCCTCGAACGGCGGTTCGCCGACCGCGACGGTGCTGTGCCCGAGGCCCTCCACATCGGCCGCCAGCAGCATGTCGCCCGGAGCGAATCTCCGGGTCTCACCGTCGGTGGTTGTCACCTCGATGGTGCCGCGCACCATCACCACCCATTGCCGCGCCGGGGCCGGATGCGGAACGGCGTCGAAGCCGCCGCTCCGCACGAATGCCACTGCCCCGCTACCCAATTCGCCGACCGCCATCGGATCGACCCCGACCGCGACCGGCCGCACCCCGAGCTCGATCCGGTCATCGACGAACCTCGATCCGCCATCCGCCGACATCTCGATCCCGGTGTAGTGCAATGTCTCCAGTTCACTCATACGAACGATCCTGCTGGCACCGACTCCTCCTCGCGATTCCCTCCAGGGAATGACCACTGGGCCGATTCGTGCACAAACCGCTCTCAGCGGGCAGGTTCCTGCCCAATCGACGGCAATAATGCAGGTTTTGGCCCATGATCAACTCGAGCCGACCGCCCGCGAATGTAAATCGGTTGTGATGCACGGCTATTGCGCGCGACGCTGTTGACATGGGTGCGTTGGACAGCGTCGCGGCACGAGTTGCGCGGGGTGAGACGGTGCAGTTCCGGCCGACCGGCTCCTCGATGGTGCCACTGATCCGCAGCCGCCAGCTGGTGACCGTCGCTCCCGTCGATCCCACCCGCGTCGAAGTCGGCGACATCGTGCTTGCCAGGGTGTCAGGCACCGTCTACCTGCACCTGGTGACCGCCATCGACGGGAGGCGAGTCCAAATCGGCAACAACCGCGGCCGAATCAACGGGTGGACAAGCCACGACCGTGTCTTCGGTTTGTGCGTGGCGGTCGACGACGTCCCGCGAGCCAAGATCGACGGCAAGACCAGGGCATCGTGATCGATCGAGGAGCGGGCGCGGTGGCGACCGAATCAGGCGAAGCGCTTTCCCTTTGTCAGTAGGGTGGACCTGCCGCGGGGCGTGATGCGCCAGCGGCCTCGGGGGTTACTGGGGATGATCAGGCCGCGGGATTCGAGTTGGGCCAGGGCATTTCGGGTGCGCCAGCCAGTGAGGGTCGATGCGTGGCGGATTTGGGTTGCGGTGAGGGTGTGGTCGGGGTGGAGGGCGGCCAGGACGGCCACCTCGGCGGGGGTCATGATGCGGTTACCTCCGGCCTTGGGTGCGGTGTCTTCCGGGGGTGTGGCCGGGTGGTTGGGGGACGTCGAGGTATCCGCCTCCGGCGAGTCGAAGTCGAAAGGTACTGGTGTGTCCCGAGTGGCTGTCGGCGTAGAAGCCCCACGCCGACCAGCAGATGACGGCCGCGCAGAGGGCGAGAATCGACAGCAGCGCCCATGTGTCCCAATGCATTACAGCATCCCTTCGAATGCGTATCACTGATCTTGGATTGAATTCCGGCGGCTGCGCGCTGTCGCCAACTCCTAGTAGACACCCAGATTGGCCGAAGAGAGCCGTTCACAGTGTGCTGCAAACGAAATACGATGGATGCACACAGAGTGCATGCACATCGTGAGCGTGCACACCATGAGCAATCCGTAGATAGCGAGGCTAGGTAATGGCCGGATCGACGGTTTCTCGCAGGGCATTCGGAAACTTCCTGCGCGACATGCGAACACGAGCGAACAAGACAGCGCTGGCCGCTGGGCTACACGCCGAGACCTCGCGCATGACCATCGTGCGGCTAGAGGATGGCCTACTTACGAAAATCACCACGATGCAGCTGAAGAGTCTGCTCGACTTCTATGAGGCCGACGAGAGCAGTCGATCCACGGCGCTCGACCTGTGGCAGGAGGTCAGGGAACAGGCGAAAGCCGATAAGCTCCAGGGTAATTCGAAGGGCTTCTGGCAGCCGTACGCCGATCAATTGCCGTCGCATTTCCCGCACTACCTGCGTTTGGAAGCCGCTGCCGCTCGAATGACTACACACCAGTTGGTACTGGTACACGGATTGCTGCAGACCTCCGACTATCGACGCGCCATCGCAAAATTGGATACGCCGTCAATTTCGAGGGTCGACATCGAACGCCGCATCGAACTGACCGAACGCAGGCAAGCCCGGTTGGACGAGCCGGACTTCCGCCTGGAAGTCCTTCTCTCCGAGGCGGTCTTGCGGAATCAACCAGCCGATCCGGACGTCATGGCAGGGCAACTGCACTGGCTTGCCGAGGTGAGCGAGCGCGACAACATCAGTATCCGCATCGTTCCATTCGACGTCGGTCCGCATCGCGGACTGGTGATTCAGTCGTTCACGCTGTTGGAGTTCACCAACCCGGAGAGCCGCCCAGCCGAGCCCCCGGTCGTCTACCTCGAAGGCGCTGTCGGGGCGCTGTATCACGAACGAGCCGATGTAATCGAGCGTTATCGCGAGGCGATCAACGCCTTGCAGGCGGTAGCGTTGAGTGAGGCCGACACCAGAACCATGGTGCTGCGAGTGGCGAAGGAGTACGCGGCGTGAGCAACCCACCTGTTCAGAAGTGGTACAAGTCCAGCCGGAGCGAAACCTCGAACCAGTGTGTAGAGGTCTACCAGGATCATGATCGGGTCGGCGTGCGTGACTCGAAGAGCCCCGGCGGTCCCGAGCTGTTCTTCGAAGGGGCGCAGTGGGATACGTTCCTTCGCAGTCGCGTCTGGGAGCGCTGACGCCGACCGACCACTAGGTCCGGTGGCAGCCGGTTGATGATCTCCTGCATGATGGACGCCGTTGCGGCGTAGATCGACGAGGGGGATCGCGGCATGGTGTTCTGCGCGGGGTGGTCGACTCGTGCCCGGCTGCACGCGGCGGTGGTCGTGGGGCTCTCGATCATGGTGAGTGCCGGGTGTGGCACGGATTCCCGGTCGGAGCGTGTCGATCTGGGGAAGCTCGATACCGGGAGCTATGCGACCACGCCGCAGGATCCGAAGGCCGCCGACGCGACGGTGCGGGCGCGGGTGATCGAGGCGCTGCGGCTGGGGAACGTCATGCCCGTGGGGTCCGAGGTGGATCCGGCATTGACGCACAACACCGATGTGGCGCACGTGTTCGTGGGGAAGAACTCGTTCTCCGGGTACCTGAATGTCGAGCACTTCGACTCGGATACACCGGGATTCGTGACCGGCTTCGCAACCGAGGCGCAGGCTCCGGCGGAGGCGGGGCGGTATTCGCTCGACAACGCGGTCATGATCTTCGACAGCGATGCCGCCGCGGCGAAAGCGGCGGAGGCCCTGGCGCGCACCGGTTTCGATCTGAAGGACGACGAACGGGCCGACCTGGTGTCGCTGCAATCGGATCGGCATCCCGCCGCGCACATCATCTGGCATCCGAAGAAGCAGAATCTGGCCTCCTGGTATCCGATGGGGCGATTCGTCCTTGTCACCGTGATCAATCAGGCCGAAGAGTTCTATCTCCAGTCCTACTGGAATGCGGCACCCGCGCCCGCGCCAATGGCCTTGGCCGACAAGGCGATCGACGTCACCGCGGATCGGTTGAAGTCGTTCCAGCCGACGCCGCCGGACAAAATCACCGGGCTGCCACTCGATCCGGACGGCATCCTGCGGCTGACACTGCCCCGGCCGGAAGGTGACCGGACCGCCAATGCCTTCCCCGGAGCACTCGACAAACACGGGGCTCTGCACAAGGCCGATGAGCCCGAGGTGGCCCGGGCGCTGTTCGAGAGGACCGGGGTCGATCTCGTGGGTTACGGTGCGGGAGAACTGGTTCGGACGCGGGACAGCGCCGCGGCGCGCACGTACTTCGACACCGCGTTCATCGACAAGTTCCAGCATCGGATCGATTCGCCACCCGGCCTGCCGAACGCGCGATGCGTCAAGTACCACGGTCCGCGCCAGTCCGCGTTCCCCTTCACGTGCTATGTCACGTTCGGACGGTACGTCGCCTCGGTGTGGTCGCAACAACAGCAGGACGTGTATCAGCGAATTTCCGCCCAGTACGCCATTCTGGCCAATGACAAGTAGGGGGATCGTGAAGCTCGCTCACCGCGCCACGGGCAGAACGGTTTTCGGCGCGTTCACCCTCGGGCTGGCCGCGGCTTTCGCGGTCGGCTGCGGCACCCAGGTGTCGGGAACCGCGGTGGCCGGTGAGGCCGACGTCCGCACGTTCGCCGTGGGCAATTACCCGACCGAACCGCTCGATGTCCGTGCCACGCCCTTCTATGGCGCCAATGACGGGAAGGCGTTCGCCCTGGCGCGACTGGCCGACAATGTCGTGGTCGGGACCGATGTGGACGCGAAGTTCGGCCACAATGCGCTGTCGTTGGCCTTGCTCGACACCGTGACGACGAAGTATTCGATGGTCCTGGCCGGAGCCGTTCAGCCCGCGCTGGTGAGCAACGGCATGATGTTCGGCTTCTCGGCGGCGGCCAGCACCCACGAGCTCGGCAAATCCGGCGACTGGGAGCTGTCCGGCAACTTCAACCCGTTCGCGGGTGCCAGCGGCAATCCCGACGCCACCTCGTTCAATGTGACGGTCCTGCAATTCCCCGATCAGCAACGGGCGCAAGCCGCCGCCGACCAGATGGAGGCCGCCGATTTCGCGGTGGCGGCCGACCAGAACGTCCGCGTCACCCTCGACCAGCAGCCCGACGCCAAGGCCCACTGGCGACCCGGTGTCCCCTCCCTGGCCGCCACGGCCGCGCACGGCCAATACGTCGTGAATGTCTATGTGGCCCAACCCAAGCCGGATCTCGACGGCCTGCGCGCCCTCGCCACCCAGATCTTCGCGGCGCAACTCCCCCTCCTGGACCAGGCCCCCGCACTGTCCCCGCGCGAGATCTTCCGCATGAAATACGACCCGGACGCCATGCTCCGGCGCACCCTGCACCCCTACGAATACCCGCAACCCGACCCGATCGTGGAGGTGACCCACGCGCCCCGCGGCTACCTCCACTCCGTGGCCGACCAGCCCACGTGGCAATCGCTCCTCACCGACAACGGCGTCGACCGCGTCTCCACGGCCCGCAAGGGCGGCTTACTCCTCCGCGCCCGCGACCCCCAATCCGCCACCGCCCTCTGGTCCGGCATAAACCGCATCATCCCCAGCTCCGCCGAACCCCCCGCCGGTGTCCCGAATGTCGCCTGCGTCGAAAACCCGAAACCCAAGACCGGCAACTCCTTCGACGCCTACGACGCCTGGAACGCCTCCGACAAATACCTCTGCACCCTCCACTACGACCGCTACGTGGCCCGAGTCGCCAGCTCCCAACTGGCCGACGCCCAACAAAAAGCCGCCGCCCAATACGCCCTGCTCGCCAACAGCCAATACCTGTGACAACTCACCACCCTCCCTGACACGATGAGCCCCACACCCCAACCGCCCAGTACACTCTGCACACCAGAAGCAAGATCGCACAGGAAACTTGGTATCGGCGGGGGGATGCTCGACATGCGTCACGGCTATGGCCGACTACGGTCGGCCCGAATCGGAGTGCGCGCGGCAGCAGCCGCGGTGTTGGCGGTCTCGGTGCTGGTGAGCGCGGGATGCGGGTCGGAATCGCATGCGGCCGAGGAACAGTCGGTCGACCTGAGCAAGCTGGACACCGGCAGCTACAAGACCAAACCGCAAGATCCGACCACCTCGGACCCCGCGACGCGAGGGCGAACTCTCGAAGGGCTGCGACTCGGCAACATCCTGCCACTCGCCTCAGAAATCGATCCCACCCTTTCGCATAACGCTGCTATCACCAACGTCTTCACCCAACCGAACTCGTTCGACAGCCTCGTAAATGTCGACCACTTCGCTGACGACGCACGCGGCTTCCTTGTCGGATTCGCGACCAGCGGGCGGCCGTCAGAGGATCCGGGCCTCGGCCTGACCCTCACGAACGCCGTCATGGTCTTCGACAGTGAAAGCAACGCCGCTTCCGCAGCGAGTGCTCTGGCCCGCAGCGGCCTCGTGCTCAAGCCCGGCACAGAAGTCACCTCGTTGCAGTCGAGCCAACACTCAGCAGCACAGATCGTCTGGGTGCCGACGGAACAGCGTCTCGCCTCGTGGTATCCGACCGGCAAGTTCGTCGTCTTCACTCTGATCGATCAGGTCGAGAACAAATCGGTAGCCGAGGCGTTCAGCATGCCGCCCGAACCCGCACCACTCGCACTGGCCGACAAGGCCATTGATGTGACCGCCGCCGCATTGACGGGCTTCCAGCCAACGCCACCGGACAAGCTCGCCACCCTTCCACTTGACCCCGACGGCATGCTCCGTCTGACCTTGTCGCGCCCAACGGGCGATGCGACCGTCGAGGCATTCTCCGGAACCTTCAACCAGCACGGCATGCTGCACATCGTGGGGGACCCAGCTCAATACAAGGCCCTCTTCGACAAGGCGGGAGTGGATAGCGTCAGCGACGGTGCAGGGTTTCTGGTACGAGCCAAGGATGAGGCGGCGGCTCGAGGCTTTCTGGACTCCGTGTCTGCCTCACGGTTTCAGCACCGGATCGACCCACCGGCAGGGCTGCCAATCGCCCGCTGCGTGAAGTATCACGGTCCCGACGCTCACGCCGCCCCCTTTCATTGCTACGTGTCCTACGGGCGGTACGCGGCGACGGTGTGGTCCCAGCAACAACAGGATGTGTATCAACGCATCTCCGCGCAGTACGCCATTCTGGCCAATAACAAATAGGGGGGTTCATGAAGAAGCTCAACGCCCACCGTTCCGCCGGTAGAACGATTTTCAGCGCGCTCACCCTTCTTGTTGTTACGGCCTCGCTTTCTGGGTGTGGAAGCCAGATAGATGGAACTGCCGCCGCAGGCGAGACGGATGTTCGACAACTCCCTTTCGGCAACTACCCGACCGATCCACTTGACGTCCGTACCACCTACCAGCACAACGCCAAAGACGGCAAAGCCATCGCGATGGCACGACTCGCCGACAACGTTGTCGTCGGAACCGATGTCGATCCGAAGTTCAGCCACAGTGTCATGGCCCAGTCGCTCTACCCGCCGAGTACGGCTCTTGGCCCGTTGTCCCGGGTCTTTGCCGGTGCCGTGAAGCCCGTATTGGAAGACAACGGCATGCTGTTCGGCTTCTCCGCTGCATCGAGCACCCGCGAACTACCCAAGTCACACGCCCGCGATCAGTCGGACAATTTCAACCCGTTCGGCGGCGCCCTCGGCGATCCCGATGCCACGGCGTTCAACGTCACAGTGCTGCAATTCCCCGATCAGCAACGCGCACAGGCGGCCGCCGATCAGATGGAAGCCGCCGATTTTGCGGTCGCAGCGGACCAGAACGTCCACCTCACGCTCAGCAAGCAGCCAAATGCGAAGGCACATTGGCGCCCCGGAGTTCCGTCCATGGCGGCAACTATGGCGTACGGGCAGTACGTCGTGAATGTCTATGTGGCACAGCCTAAGCCGGATCTCGATGGGCTGAGCGCTCTCGCCGAACAGGTATTCGCAGCGCAGTTGCCGCTCCTCGACCAAGCTCCCGGGTTGTCCGCGCACGACATCTTTCGGCTGGACTACGACCCAGATGCCATGTTGCGCAGAACTTTGCACCCCGAGGGATCTATTTCCCTCGATCCCTTGGACGAGGCGACCCACACACCTCGAGGTCATCTCCACTATTTGAACGACCAAGCAACATGGAAGCAGATTCTGGATACGGGCGGCGTCGACCGCATATCCGCGACTCACAGCGGTGGGCTGCTGTTCCGGGCTCGAGATGCCGAGTCCGCGGCCAAGCTGTGGTCCGGAATTGTCGCAACCACAAAGGGATCCGTTGACGCGCCCGCCAAGGTTCCCGACGTATCCTGCACCGCAAGCCAGGACGATATCGGCAATGCATGGTGGGGGTACCGCAGCGGGAAACTAACCACCTACATCTGCACCCTGCGCTATGACCGCTATGTCGCCCGAGTGGCCAGCCTCGATCTGACCGCCGTACAGCAGATGGCCGCAGCGCAGTACGCCCTGCTGGCCAAAAGCCAGTACCTGTAAGGAATCAGGATGAATATCGGACCGGGCACCATCATCCGTGGCTACCGCATCGAGCGCGTCCTCGGTGCGGGGGGCATGGGCACGGTGTATTTGGCCAAGCATCCAGAGCTGCCACGCTGGGACGCGCTCAAGATTCTCAGCCCGCAGTTCAGTCGGGATGCCGAGTACCGCGCTCGATTCGAGCGTGAAGCGAATCTTGCTGCGGCACTTGATCATCCGAATATCGTCTCGATCTACAACCGCGGTGAAGACAACCATCAGCTGTGGATCGCGATGCAGTACGTAAACGGCATAGACGCAGCAGCCGCCGCCGAGCGGGATCCACAGTCGATGACGCCGTGGCGTGCACTACATATCGTCACAGAGGTCGGCCGAGGCCTAGATCACGCCCACCGCAGGGGTTTGCTGCACCGGGACGTGAAGCCTGCGAATTTCCTGCTGTCCATGGATGACAACGGCGAAGAGCGAGTTCTGCTTACCGATTTCGGCGTCGCAAAGTCCACCGAGGACACCAACGAACTGACTCAGGCCGGTGGCTTCGTGGCAACTATCGCCTACGCTTCACCCGAGCAGTTGAGCGGGCATCGTCTGGATCATCGCGCTGATATCTACAGCCTCGCCTGTTCGTTCGTCAGGTTGCTGACGGGACAGAATCCTTACCCGGGTACGCAACCGGCCATGGTGATGATGGGCCACCTCAACGAACCGGCCCCCAGAGTCACGGCGATCGATCCCACGCTGCCCCCCGCATTGGATGAAGTCATCGCCGTCGCAATGGCGAAGAACCCCGCAGATCGCTTCGATACCTGCCACGAGTTCACCACAGCACTGAAAGCCGCTCTCGAATACGGGGTTTCCGGGCTGTCGATGCAGACCGTCCCGCACGATCGCCCCGCGCTGATCTCGACACCATCGTCAGCGACTTCCCCCGAACCTTCGAAAACCAACGGGCGTAAACGTATCTGGCTCATCGGCGCCGCCGCCGCAACGGTCATCGCAGTGGCCGCGGGAGTGGGGATCTGGGCCACACAGCACGGCTCCGCAACGTCGGCGACACGAGACCCCATCGCGGATGCGCGTGCCCAGAATCCTGCCTTCAAAGGAAAATCCATTGTTGTGCTGGATGTCTCGGGCAAGAGTGGCATCTCCGCAGAGATGGATATCCAGCTGAAGCCAGGCTCTCAATCGAACTTTCTCGAGGACCTGGGCCTGACCTACAACCCGAACTTTCTACGCAAAGGGGACGAACCAAACCCTCGCCCGATCGGATCGGGCTTCAATGCCCAGTACGACGCACTGTCGCCCATTACTACGGGCTACCTGCTCGCGGTACGCAGCGACAGTGACGCGGGCGGCGGCGGATTGGTGAATCTCCCGTCGGCGGTGTCGGCGAGCCATGCTTCCGTAATCGTCCTTGACGACCCAGCCGCGGTCACCGCGATCCGGCAGTGGTCGGACAACTCCGAACAAATCCTGCTCGACAAGCTACTGCCGATACTGCGCAAGAGCATCAAATAGGACCATCGGTCTTCGGCCCTGGACTACTGGGTCGGCAGCGTATCCCAGTACTTCAGCGCATCCTGCTTTGACAGGGTCGGACCAGGAACCAACTGGCCGACGATCTCCCACGGAGCCAGGTGCGGCGTGGCACCCAAGCCAAGGATCTGGGCAGTGGCGAGATCCGGAATGCCATACCGGATCCCGTTATCCGCGATGTAGAAGAGATTTTCACGCCGCTGGCTGCCCGGCTCGATTCCGGTAGTGCGAACGAACTCACCGGTCGTCGGCGGCACATAGACAGCATCGACGCGGTCGCCGGAAGCTCCGTCCTTGGTAGCGAGATCAACCGGTTTCCGGGAGTCAGGAAGTGGCAGCCGTGTCCCGAGCAGCAACTGGACCGTAGCCCGGTCGGAGGGCCCCTCGGTGGCGTCCGGCTGTTCTTTGCCCAGGCCGCTCTTCTTCGCCCAAGTAATGCAAGCGACGGGGTTGTCGTCCGCCGTAATGATTTTCGGCGTCACGTTGGGGAAATCGTCAACTGGAAGCGTATGCACCACGGGCATTCCGTTGAGCACATCCGGCGTCATGGACTTGAACCCGTTCATGCCTTGAGAGTTATCGGAGCCGATAACCTGCGCGGTGAACGCGGAGATGCGCTGCACGCCGTCCGCTAGCACGACGTAAAGATCGGATCGATCCGACCCGTCCAGTGCCGAAACCTTGATAATGCCGCCGACCGGCACGGAGCTCAGTTTGCCCATTCCGTTCTCGCCAACACGCGGAATGCTGGGTGGAACCAGGGGCGGAACCTTGACGCCTGCACCGATGAGATCGGTGGTGGCGGGACGCGGCCGTTTCCCACTCAGGCCCAACGCTTGGGCTATGGAGTCCTTCGTCTTGTCGAACTCTGCGACCTTGCCGTCGTAGATCAGATAATCCTTGCCGCCCTTGCTGGCCCAGATGGCCGAGTCTTTGTCGGCAACTTTGGCACGATCACTGAGTTCCAGACTCCCGGAGATCACCGTGGTCTCCGCGCCTGAGGAGGAAGCCGATCCACCGGACGCCGAAAGCGGCACTCGGTCGCACAAGGTCCACTGCGACCGATCACCCTGTCCTGTACCCGGCAGTGCCGCGGGTACGCCGGGAATTCCGAGAATCGGGCCGCGTGGAACCGAATTGAGCTTGGCGTCCTTGACTGAGGTCGGGGTCTCGCTCGTGCCCGCGATCAACCGCGCCGACGCGAGGTTCAGCGTCGGGTACAGCGTCATTTTGTTCTTGTCGTCTTTGTCTCGAATGACGACATACAGCGCACCACTGTCCTTGCCCATGACAATGTTTGCGTTACCGATAGAGCCCTGCGGACGAATGAAGGCCATGATCGCGGCACCAGCGACCACGAGCAGTGCGAGGACCGCCCCGACCATGAGCGATCGGAACTGAGACCGCATCGGATCGTGCAACATACGCACATCCCGACGCACCAACGCGTGATCGAGTCGGCGCAACAAGAAGCGGTACCCATTGACCTGGGCACGGGTGGTCAATTGGGCTGGCACTAACCAAATCCTCCGTCGAACCGGGAACTACGGACAGTAGGTTACTGGGGGCGAGCCGACAACAGCGCACCCCTCCCATCTGGAGGAGTGCGCTGTCATCTGCGCCATCGACGTCTCGCTAGCCGCCGAAGGAGTTGCCGACCTTCGCGTCCGCCGCGAGGGCGTTCGCCAGGGCGTTCTCGACGGCCTTCGTCACAGCGTCGAGCGTCGACAGGCACTTGTCCGCATATGCCTTGTCCCAGTCGCTCTTCGCAGCGATAACAGCCTCCAGCGCACCGTTCTCGGCGCCGCTGTTCGGGTCCGACCACGCCTGCTTCAGCTTCTCGACGGCCTGGCCGAGGTCGCTGGACGTGTCGACCGCAGCGGTGCCGTCACCGGCAACCGCGACCAGGTCCTTGTGGTACTGACGGAGCTGGTCCGCCAGGTGGGTCATTCCAGCCTTGTCGTAAAGCATTTCAAATCCTTTGCAAATATTGGGGAGGTGGAGTGGGTACTAACCCGTGTTACCCGAGGTTCGTGAGGGCGTGCGAGAACTCGTCCTTGTTCGAGGCATCCACGTTCGAGAACACATCGGTGCCCGCGCCGACCTTCTCCTGGAATTCATCCATGGCGTGGTTCAGCTGCTGAGCTTCGTTGTCCCAGGCCACCGCAGCAGCGTTGAACGCGCCGGCGGCCTCACCCTGGAAGCTGCTCTTGGACGAGTCAACGGTGTCGGTGATCTGCTTCAGAATGCCCTTGATGGACGCGACCACGTCCGCCATGTGGCTCTGCGCAGCCTTCGCAACTTCCGCTTCATTTGCAACCATCGTCTGTACCTTGCCTTTTCTTGGGAATGGATAGGCGATGCATTGCGCACCACCGGTTTTGGGGAACACAGCTGCGGGTCACGGGTGACTCACGGCAGCCACCTCCCCCCGGGCAGCGAGTCGATCAGAGCCGAGATCGACTGCGCGATACGGTGATCACTGCCCGGTGTCAGCGTGGACCAGAGTTGCTGGTCCGGGGCGACCCCCGGAGCGGCCACGATGCGGCCCCGTGCGGTGTCGTAGACCGCGACGGCTCCGGGCGATCGGTCGGTGAGGCCGTCGGCGTAGGCGTAGGCCACGATTTCGGCGTAGGCGTGGGTGTCGGCGAGGGCGAGACCGTAGGCGGTGGCGTCGGCGTCGGGGACGCCGAGGTTGTAGACGGTGCTCGCGTAGTCCTCGGAAGTCATTGCGGCGTCGAGTCGTTCGGCCAGCTCGTCGGATTCGGCGCTGAAGGGGGCCAGATCGGCGGGCGCGCAGGGGCCGAGCGCCTCGAGCATCGGGCGGGCCAGGGACGCGCCGGAGCCGTCGGACCAGAGGGGGTGGATGTCGAGGAGGTCGCCGCGGCGGATGGCGACGGCGTGGTCCTCGCCGCGGCGGACGACGCAGACGCGGACGCGACCGGTGGCGGTGTGCATGCGCATCGCGAGTTCACGATCGGGCTGGGCCAGCGCGAGAAGCGCTGTGGCGGTGTCGGTCTCGACGTCGCCGTGCGGGTCTACGATGCGGCGGGCGCGCAGGTCGGCGCGGGCCTGCTCCTGGGCCTGCTCCCATTCGGGGTAGGTCTCCTGGCGCGGGCCGATGGATAGGACCAGCGGCAGGGTCTGCACGCCCAGGTGTCCGGCCAGCGCGATGACGCCGTCATTGGTCAGAGTCGTCATGAGGCCGACCCCTGCTTCGTACCGGAATCGCCGGTGCCGGAGGCACTTTCGGAACCGGAGCTGCCCGCGTTGAACGCGATATCGACCGGCGGTCGCTGCGCGGCCGGGTCGACGCCGCCGAGGACCGCGGGTGCGACCTGCATACCGGTGGTGAGACCCAGTTCGGCGTCCCCGGGCGCACCCACCACTCCGGCGCGCGGCATGTGCTCCTCGTCGTCGGACTGCACCGCACCGCCGCCCATGGCCGTGGGGGCCATGGACGCGGTCTGCTGCACCGTAACCGGTTGCTGCACAACGCGTTGCGTCGTGGTCTCCTGCGCTTCGACGGTGTTCGCGCGCAGCTGGGTCATCGGCATGACCGGCAGATTGAGCGAGTCCAGCGACAGGCTCGGCAGCGAGGCCGGAGCCGGGGTCGTCGCTTCCGGTTCCACGGGCGTGACCGGTTGCTCGGTAGGCGTCAGCCCCGCGGTGACCTGCGGCGGGGCCTCGTGCTCCCACGGCTTGGCCAGCGATTCGGTGGCCGCCTCGTAAGTCCGCATCACCCGTGCCGCAGCGGCTTTCGCCGCGTCGGCGTCCATGTCGGTCTTGGTCAGACTGGCCAGCAGCGGCGCGCCGAAGGCCAACCCGACCTGCGAGAGCAGCTGCTGCATATCGCGCAGCTTCTCGACCTCGTCCACATCGGGCATGGTCAGCTTCGCGAGTTCGTATGCGGCCGCGTGTGATTCGGCCTGCGCGGCATTTCCGGCGGCGGCCGAGGCGGACGCGCCCAGCCAGTCCCGCAGCGCCTTGATGCGTTCGATGAACGGCCCGCTGTTCTTGGATTCCCAAGCGCTGTCCAGGATTACAAGAATCCGCTCGTACTCCACGGCGGCCGCCGCGAAACCCGCGCTCAATCGCGTCCACGCGAGACCGGCCTCGGCGGCGGGCACCGCACCGGCGCCCGTCACCAGCTCACGCGCGAGCTCCTCCGCCGGCTTGGACTCCCAAACCGTCTCGGTGAAGCCGGGTTTCGTCGGTTCCAGCATCGAGATGCGTCTCCGCTCAGCCAGCGAACCCGAGGACGGACTGTTCCTCGACCTGTCCGAAGGCGTCGAACTGGCTGCGCAGCGTCGTGGCGAGGTTGCGCAGTTCGCTGACGCCGTCGGTGCCGGAGGCCACGAAGGACGCGGCCACCGCGCCGAGGGTCTGCGCGGCGCGCTGGGACACCGCGTCGGCACCGGCGGGCGCGAAGTCGAGCTTGACCTGCTCGACGCCCAGGCCGTTCGCGATGCGGTCGGCCAGCGCGTCCAGCTGGGCCGCGGCGTCGCGGGCGGTCGCGGCGTCGAAACGCAGACCGTCGAATGCGTTGGTGGTCATGGCCATTCCTCCTGTGTCCCCTGGCTATTCAGTACTACAGCGTGAGCGCCTTGTCCGGCGGTTCTTCGATTGCTTCGATCGCGCCGACCACGGGGAGCACCACGCCCTCGATGACGCCGACCACCTCGTCGCCGTGCGCACCGGTAACCAGACCCGAGCGGTCCGAGGTCGACTCCTCGTCCGCGGCCCCGGCCCGACCCGCGGCACCGGCCGCGCCCATGCTCGGCGAGGTGGTGGCGGTGGTGCGGCCGTTGGCCTCGGTCGTGGTCTTCGGGATGCCCGCGCCGGTATTGCTGACCTCGCCGGTCGGAATCCGGCTGGTGCCGGTCGGACTCGCCGGTGTCGTGGTGGTGGGCGTGCCGCCGAAGATGGTGCTGAGCGGGCTGCCGCCGCCACCGTCGGTCTTGCTGGTGTCCGGGCTGTCGGTCTTCTGGTCGGTCTTGACGTCGGTGACCGTCGGCTGATTCGTCTTGGTGTTCGTATTCGTGTTGGTATTGGTGTTCGTATTGCTGTTGTTGCTGTTGCTCAGCGCCGAACTGATATCGCTGACACCGGTGGAGACCACCGACGCGCCCTTCTCGACCACCTTCTCCGCGACCGTCGGCGCGACGCTGGCGATCGGCTGCAGCGCGGTGCCGACCATGTTCACCAGGGTCTCGATATTCGAGGCGATCGGCGCGCCCGCGATCATGATCTTCGTTCCGGCCTCGACGATCTGGGCGGTGCTGCCCGCCAGCTGCGCGCTGGTCTTGGCGGCGATGGCCATGCCCGCGTTGATGGTCGTGGTGGCGGTCTCGATCAGCCACGGGATTCCGGCGGGGGTGGCCAGCAATGCGACGGCCCCGGTCACCTGGGCGACGAAAGACGCGATGAGAGCGGTCATCTCGCTGTAGCCCTCGGCGACGATGGCCTCGGCCTCGAGGAGGATGCCGTGCTGCTGCACGCCCTGCGCGGCCACCTCGCCGCTCTGCGCCTCGACCGCGTTGCTCTTGGCCTCGGCCGCCTTGGCGGCATCGCCGGTCCAGGTGTTCATGACCGTGCTGGTCGCCGACTTGCTTTGCGACGCAGCCGAAGTCAGCGCGCTGACCAGCGAGGTCAGAATCGTCGCCGGATTGAAGCTGCTATTGCTCAGGCTCCCCGTCCCGAACGATTGCAGCAGGCTGGTGACCGGTGAGATCAGCGAGGTCAGGTCGATGGTCGGCAGCGTGGGCAGCTGCAGACCCGACAGGTCCGGCAGGCTGATCGACGGAAGTTGTGGCAGCTGCGGCA
The DNA here is from genome assembly GCF_035818515.1 of Nocardia sp. CDC153. NCBI lineage: Bacteria > Bacillati > Actinomycetota > Actinomycetes > Mycobacteriales > Nocardiaceae > Nocardia > Nocardia sp. CDC153. Next base: position 345,323 of record NZ_JAYKYU010000003.1, read on the forward strand.
GTCCCAGGTTGCTCAAGACATCCGTGACCGGCGTGTCGAGGTAGGGACCGATGGGACTGCTACGCAGCTCGTCCAGAACGGTCGGACCGGGGTTGGTCACAGCACCGTCGAGAGGAAGCTGGCGGCGGAGGTGACCTCATTGGTGCCGTACGCGCCGACGGCCGCGTACGCGGTGGTCGCCGTGTTCGCGTGCACCGCGGCGATCTCGGCCGAGGACATGAGGAAATTCCCCTGCGCGACAGCGAAAGCCGCGAGGAACTCCTGCCCGATCAGCCCGAACACCGGCACCGCCTGCGCGAGCGCGGTACCCACATCGGCCGCCGCCGTCCCCGCGACCTGCGCGGCAATGCCCGCCTTCTCGGTGCCGTACGCGAGAATCGGCGCGAATTCCGCCGCTACATGATCGGCCATGGTGTGTCCCTCCCACTACCTATGATCTTGCTCAGACTACAAGTGCGAATTTCGTTGTGCCAGACCGCAAGGTGCAAACTCTGGCGCAAAGTTTTGTAAACAGTCCGGTCGCTACCCGGCCATCTCCTCATTGAACGCGTTCACGATCTCGGCCCGCCGCTCGAACGCCCGCCGCGCCGCCTGCGCCGCCGTCGTCACCACGACCTGCTCGAACTCCGCCGGCGTCATCCGCGAAACAGCACTACTGAACTGCAGATCCGTCAGCGCCCCATTCCCGTCGACCTCGGCCATCACGGCCCCATCCTCCGAAGTCTCCCGCCCCCTGACAGCCTTCATCTGATCCGCGAGATCCTGAAACCGATACAGCTGCCGCCGCACCTGCTCCTGCAACTCATCCATCGACGAAACCACGAGCACCCCCTCTCACACCGTCCTGAGCCAACTCTGCGGCTCAGTATCGTAGTCCTGCTCCTCCACGATTTCCTGCCGAGCAACCTCAGCCTCGGTGGGAAGGTTCGCCCTAGCGATGCTGGCCGCATCCAGCCCGGCCTCCTCGAGCTGCTTCCGCAGCGCAAGCCCAGCCCGGTTCGCCGCCTTCTGACACAGCCGCAACACCTCGCTGGCAAGCTGGTTCGGATCCCGATGCAGCTCCCCCGATTCAACCTTCACCGCCAGCGGCAGCCCTTGATTGGTAGCCCGAACCCGAATCGACCCAGACGTGTTGGCAACCACCAGCGAGGCCCACTCCCCCGCGCTCGTGTCAGCCCCGACCGCCCCCGACTCAGTCACCGCGAACTCCCTCCCAGTTAGCTTTGCGTATCAGTACCATACGACAGCCAAGGGCGCGAGCGATATTTCGACGACCGGTCCTGGTCACGCTCGCTCATCCTTGATGGTTTGAATCACCGCCGCGACATATCTGTTGAGAACCGACACGAATCGTGTCTGATCCACCGCGAGCGCTTGCGCTGGGTTCTCGACAATGGCGTATCGGCCATCGTCCTCGAGGTCCCGGAACAGCACCTTGTGACGAGCAATCCCGCGAGGGCCGAATACCGAACTGCCCTGCACGATGGAGATCTCGCCGACAGTCGTCATTGGGGCCTTCAAGAATGCTTGTCCGACAGACACAGCGGTCTCGGAGCGCGCAGCGATCGCCGAGTACCCGTAGTCATGGTCCAGATCCTGTTCCGGGGAGGCCAGCGGGACATCACCGCGGCCGCCATGCTCAGCAGACGGAAGCGCAGCAACGATCGCATCGGACAGCCGCAATGGATCGCACTCCTCCACCAGGTACCCGCCCCTAACCCAATAGGTCTCTCCCGGCAATTGGGTGACCAAACACCCTTTCGGGCCTTTGCGGGTCGCGCGCAGCCGCTTCATCGAACTTGTCGCCCAGCGATCCTGTTCATCCCACCCATATGCGGTCAGAAACAGATCCGGGTTCGCGATCGTGTCGAAGACAGCCTGGAAGTCTCCACCAAGCTTGCTGGACAGTCCCTTTCGCGCTTCCCGTAGTTCGTTCTCGAACTCGTCGGCCGTTTTGGCCGTCGAGGTGAACATGAATGGCTCGGGGAGCTCCTCCCCTGTCCGATCCGTCCACAGTGCATAGAACTCGGCCTCGGTGAACCGCCAACTCTGCGTCATTTCTCTGCCACCGGAGTGACCGCGGCCGGTGCCTCACCGAGTACTTGCTCCATGTTCTCGAGGTTCGTCAGGAACTGCGGACGCTTGTGTTCCTTACTCTGCGACTGCGAGCCCGCAGCCATCGGTGAACCGCCCATCCCACCGGTAGACCCGGTGGATGAGGACGAAGAAGAAGACGAAGACGCCAGTCCCGCACGCGATGTCGTAGCCGTTTCGCTGTCCGTTTCGGTCGTCGACGTGGGAGTCGCGGCGCGGGGCGACAGCTGGGTCTTCGGCGTCTGAGGCGAGCCCGGGCTGGTTGGCGAGCCCGAGGGACTGCCCCCGGTCGGAGATCCAGACGGATTGTTGCTGTTTGGAATCAGGCCCAGATTCTGCAATTGCTGGGTGAGCTGATCTGTCGGTTCAGTGGTCTTGGTATTCGTCTGCGTTTGTGTCAGCGCCGTCTCGACCGCCGACGCCAGCTTCTCCACACCCTGTTCCGCAGCAGTGATACCCGCCTGAAGCACGGTGCTGGCCTGCGTGATCAGCGTTTGTAGCGTCGTGTCGGTCGTTGTCGTCGGCGTGTTGGTGTTCTTGGGGTCCGTGTCCTTGGGGTCCGTGTTTGTCGGCTTGTCGTCGACCGGCTTCAGGTTGTCGAGATTGGGTGTCTGAGTGCTCGGAGTCTGCGTTGTGGGAGAGTAGGTCGGCTGCTTCGAATTCGGATCCGGCTGATCCGTGGGAAGCTTCACCTCGGGCGGCTTGATATCGAGCGCCGATTTCGGGCTGGGCATGATGGGAATGGCTCCGCTGGAGTCCTGGACACCTACGACGTACCAGGCATCCCAGGCTCGCTTCATATCCTTGACGAATGCATCGACATTCGACTGGTAAACCCAGGTGCCTGGCGGATACTCTTCCTGAAAACTCTTGTACGGCAAGAAGTTCTGAAGTCTCTTGACCCACCCTTGAGTGTCAGCAAGGTTGACTGCCATGACGTCCATGGATGTGACGAGCGTCTTCACACTCGCAAGATACTTGGTGATAGCATCTTTAGCTTGCTTCGCTGCGGGCGATGCCCAGATCTTGTCAATATCAGCAGTGTTTCCCTGAAACGGCTGCAGATACTTGTTGGTTGCCGATTCGAACGTCTGCGCTTGGACCTTCAGATACGTCTGAGCCTTGTGCCAAGCTTGCGCATAGGTCTCGAGTTGTCCAGGTAAGTCGTTGTCCTTGATGTACTTCCAATGATTGTGGAAGTCGTTCCATTCGTACACGGCAGAAGTCTCGGGCGCAATCGGATACGGATCGATCGTGACCCCAGCTTGCTTCACCAGATCATCCATAAGGTGCTTTATCTGACTCGTATCCGCAAGCTTGTTGTCGTAGTCCTGCTTTGCCGTACCCGAGTAGCTGTACCCGTCCGTGGAATTCGAGTATTGCCACCATTGGCCATACTCGGATTGCTTCCACCCCGGCATATCCAGGGATTCAACAGGTATGTTCGGATCAGCCAGTCCTGGCTGTCCGCCGCCCCCACGATAATCTTGAAATGCCCCGGAAAGCTGCTGATCTGTGAACTTTCCGTTCTGGATCGCGTCTTTTGACGCCTCATCAGTGCCGATGTACAGTTTTCCGGCAGCGACGAAGGCCTCGCCCATACTCGTTAGAACGCTCTGATGGTCTTTCAGCACCGTGTCGACCAGGTTCTTCGCGGCCGCATTGAATTTGTCCGCCAGTTGATGTCCCGAGTCGTTCGGTGCCTTTTGACTCAAGGGCTTCAGGCTCGTCGTCGGCTGGACTGCTCTGATTGCCGCATCCACGACCGATAGCATGCTAGCGCATTGCTGAGCCATAGTGGTCGCCACTTCGGGATCGAAATGCACACCCTGACGACCATCATCCTTGAGTCCGGACATCGCGTCGTCCGCCATGAACGCGCTCCCTCCCACGTCTAACAGCGTTGCAATCCAACATCATTACGACTTCACTTCACCGCGTTGCGCTGCCCGGCCCCCGGTGACGACTCGGCCCGACCGTACCACGACGTATTGCACCGAGCCGGTGGTCGCTATCAGCAGAGACGAGACCCCGATCAACGCGGCGATCGATACCGCGGCCATAGCGTCGATTAGCGACGCATCCGTGCGATGGCTAGGCTTCGGCAGGTCGAGACGGAGGGGAGCCATGGCAGTCGGCATTGTCATCGGGGTGATCATCGTCGTGGTCTTGGTGTCGCTGGGATGGTCCGGCAATAGCAAGGAACGTGAGCAGCACCGGCGTGAACGCGCACAGAGCATCTCGGATGTGGCGATACGAGCGGGGCTGGGCGGACACAGCAAGACCTTTGGGCCGGTTCCGGCGGACTGGCATGGGATCGGGCGCCTGGCGCAGATTTTCGTCGGTTTGGTCGGGGTGACGGTGCTCGGCTTCGGCGTCCATGTCGCGGTTCTCCAGTTCGCGATGTATTTGGCGTTGATCGTCGGCCTGGGCCTCGTCTTCTCGATCCTTTCGGCCGTGTTCTATGGGCAACGGAATGCGGGTGGGCGGCTGGACCTTTTCGAGCACGGACTGGTGTTCACGCTCAAGTCGCGCCAGCAGGTAGTGCGATACGACTCGACGACCCTCATTCAGGACTTGATCGAACACAGGCGGAACGGGGTCACGATTCGTGTCACTCAGGCTTACGAGCTGACCGATATCGACGGACGACCACTGCGGCTTCGTGAGGGGATCAGCAACCCCGAGGAGTGGGGGCCGCAGATCCAGCAACAGGTCGGTATTCACCAAATGCCTGCCGCGCTCGCGACGCTCGGGGCCGGGCGTCCCATGGAGTTCGGAACGATCACACTGCAACCGGCTGGCATTTCCGCCTTCGGCACTTTGGTGCCATGGGCGGAGATCACCGACGTCGAGATCGCGGAGGGCCAGCTCCGTATCAAGACCGGAGCCGGTCGTCCCGCGATCACCACCAACATCAGCTCCCTGCGGAACTTCAATCTTGTCTGCGCGCTGATCAGACACGGGCGTGGAATCCGGAACTGACCGAGCGTCAGCTCCCAGCTGGAAGGCCCCACCGGCACAGCAAGATCAGGGAGTTAGCAGCGTGGAAGTTCAGGCGAATTTCCGCAGCAAGAGCACCCTGATCTTGGTTGGATTTGCCTGCTGGGAGCGCTATTCCAGGTCGAACTGACCGTCCGCGACACCCTTCGCGAAGGCATCCCACTCCGGGGCCGTGAACAGCAGTTCAATACCTCGCCGATCCACGACTGCGATGTCGCCGTCCCGGCGGCGCTCGAGCATCAACGCTTCGCCCAGTTCACCAACGCCTCCCGACAAGGCGAGCTCGAGCAGCATTGACCATGCATCGTTCGGAACTGCGATGATGGGTCGACTCTCCGCAGAGCCTCGGTACTTACTGTCGCGGATAAGAACCTGGCCCGCGGTGGGACAGACCTCGACACACTGGCCCCCATTGCTTCCGCTGTAGCTCGATTTCCGCCAACCATGATGTGCGACCGGGGCCATAGGTCGATTCCCTCACTTCCAATCGGCCGCCCGGCCCCGAATCAGTTCGGCGGATTCACTTTTCGATAGAGCCGCCGTGCGGAGCTGGTCGGCCAGCGTCTCGTACACTGCCACCCCATCGTAATCCTGCAGGTAGAGAGCGCCCGTCGGGTATTCGATGTAGCCGACTGTCTGCGCTTCGTCGAAGTGCAGCAGCGTGAATTCACCGACGTTACCGGCGTGCGCGTAGGTCCTAGTCGGGAGAATGCGAATATCGATGTGGTCGTGGTCGATCAGGGTGAGCAGATGGTCCAGTTGCTCCCGCATGACATCTGGGTTGCCGACCTCACGGTGCAGGATTGCCTCCTCGATCACCGTGTCCAGTCCCATGGGCCTGACCTCGTCGGTAATTCGCTGCCTAGCCATACGGGCCCTGACGATTTGCGGGACATCGACCGAAGCGACCAATGGGCTACCCGTGTGGAGTGCAGTCGCATAGCGCTCGGTCTGTAGCTGGCCGGTGAAAGTCACTGCCTGATAGATAAACTGCCCCCTGGCCAGGCCCTCTAGACCAACGAAGGTCTTGAACCAGTTTGGCAGCACTTCGGAAAACGACGCCCACCAAGTCTTCTGGTCCGCGCGTCCAGCCAACGAAGCCAGCCGGTCGATTTGAGCCACGTCCGTCCGATAGAGCTTCAACAGCGCGGTCACATCGTCGGGCTGTTGGAGATACTTCCCAGCTTCCATCGCAACGATCTTCGGCTGGCTGCACCCGATCGCCTTCGCCGCCTCGCTCTGCTTGACCCGCGCACGCTCCCGGGCAACCCGGAGCTCATGTCCGATCAGGAACCGCAGCGCCGATGGATCCGAACGCTCACTCACTGAGTCCTCCAACACCTCGTCCGCCGAATCCCTTTGCCGACCAGCATCATCAACAGCTAGCCATTGAATCCGCTGATATATCAGCCTATGCTCTAACTGTGGCTCACACCACAGTCTTCTCCTTCTATCCCAGATTGCTTGCGCTACAGCCCAAACCGTCGAAGGGACGGCCATGTTCGAGCAGTTGAAGGTCGGCACCTGGGCCTGCGTCGACGACCAGTGCCCCATCCGCCCCGTCCTCCACACCGAGGACAACGCGATCACCCTCGTCTTCGGCGAACCCGAAGGCTTCGAACTGTTCGTCAGCGCCGCAGCGCTACAGACACTCATTCAAGTGAGCGGCACGGCGCTCGAACAGCTCGCGATGCATCCAAAAGCCCTCCTGCTCGACAAAGCGGATCCCGAAGGGAGAAGCCATGATCACTGAACTGGCCTACCTCTTCCTCGGCACCGGCCTGGGAGTCATCCTCGGCTGGATCGCCCCACCCGCCCGTGCTCGTCACCGCCCCGCCCCAGGAACAACCGTCGCCGAAATCCGCGCCCGCCTGGACCGCGAAACCGCCACCGGCCACTTCCTCGCCACCTGACCCGGAAGTCGTGTCCACGGATCGTAATTCGGTCGCATCGTGGGTCACCTTCTCCCCCTATTCAGTTGCATCACGATGTTTCGGTGCCACCGACGTTGCAAGCGTTATCAGCTTCGGCAAGGACACCACGGATTAGCACGGCTAAGTCGCGTAGCCATGCTTCCGCCTCAGCATCGGATGTCTGGTCGTCGAGCACCCAGTTGCCGTACCAGGCAACCAGGTTCGAGAGCGTGCCGGGTGGCTGGGGAGCGGCGAGGAGCGCTTCAATGGCCTCCACCTCGCGGCGCACGCCCCGCTGGCTCTGCCGCGCAATCCGTGTCAGATCTTTGCGCAGTTCATCCAGCCCTTCGCAGTCGGCGACAAACCCGAGCAGGAACTGGCGAACCTGATCGATCACGGGCGGCAGCGGCCGATCCATGTGCGCGCGTAGCTGTTCAGGAATCTCCACGGCTCTTGGATACCAGGTGACCATTCATCGAGCTGATCACCGAGTGGCACACCAGGGAGGAGATTTGCCCGAATCGGCCTCCGCCATGTGCCACTCGACGGCGAGGCTTCAGTCTCTACGGGGTGGCGGGAGGGGTAGCTTTTCGTGGGCGCGAATCTCGCCCGGCTCGATCGTGTTGTCATCGGTCACCGGGCCGAAGCCCTTGTTGAACTTGGGGCTGCTGTCCACGATCCGTTCGTTGGCCGGGATCGCATCCCGGGCACGGGTGTCCTCGACCGTCTGCCGATCAATCTCGTGCAACCGCTCAACCGTGATACCCATTCTGGCCGCCAGCTTTTCGTCGATCGCACGCTGATCGTCGTCCGGCGGCGTGATCCAGGGCGAAAGTGTCACCAAAATCGCGACTATGCGGTCGTGATCACCTGTACTGCACGCCTTTTCGCGTCTGAGCTGACCTCGCCCAGAAGGAAGTCGCGGGAGACGATGTGACGCACCAACTCCGGGTCCGGCGGAAAGGCATGTTTACGCAGGTAATGCGATACCGCGCCTGACCAGATCCACTCGCCGTCGGTGCGGAAGGTCAGCGGCACGTCTCGGACCGAGGGGATGAATTCGTCGACCTCGAAACTGCGGGCGGCCAAGACAATCGGGGCGGAGTCGAGGTAGGTGAGGAGGCGGTCGCGCATGTGGGTGGGCAGCGATGCCCGGACTGCGACCGGGCGGCCATCGGCATCACGGTGGTCGTAAACGCGTGCGAGCTTTGGTAGTTCAGCGAACTCAGCAGTCACCGTCGGAATCCTTCCACCTGCGGCTTCCTAATTGTCAGCCAGGTCTGCGAGCCGTTGAAGCTCAGAAAGTGAGACAGCTTGCTGCTCCGGAATGGGTTGAATCACACCGAACGTTCCAGCGGCGTTGGCCGGAAGCGAGCGGCAACGGCGAACCGCGTCGAGCGCCGATAGACCACCCCTGTGTGCGTCGATGAGACGAGCACGCCACAGTCCTCCTGCGACCACACCGACATTGCCGACCGCGGCGCGAGGGAGGTACCCGGCGGCGTCATCGTTGACCGATGCCCACACGTACCCGACGATCGTGTCCTTCAGGATGACGCTCAAATAGATGACAGCTGAGCCAGTTTCGTCAGGGTAAGTCGATGTCGGCACAGGTGCGATCGCGCTGAAACCTTCGGATCGATCCTCGGGACTGCCGCTGGGGAACGTGCCGTCCTGCACCCACGGACCTTCACCGATCGGATGGTCAGGATTCAAACGCAGCGCCAGCTCCTGAATGGTCCGCGCCTCCTCCATCTCGGCATCGCCGGCGATCCCACCGAACCGCGGATCCTCAGGTTTCCCAACCCAATGCCTGATCGCCTCCACCGGCGTAAGACCCATCCGATAGCTCTCCTCGAGCCGATCATTCCAGTAGACAGCAGATTTCACCCGATCGGCCCCAAAGGCCATGTTCGTGAAAAACCCCGCAGAATTGCCCTCCTGCGACCCCCACAGGTAGCCCACAAGCACATCGCCGAGCGTGACCGGAAGATAGAACACCGGAAGACGCGTCCAGGCATCATAGTTCGGTGTCATCGCATCATGGGTCACGATTACCTCTCCAACGATCGCGCTCTTCTAACCCGAACAGTTGCTGCTCTCAGCCCTGCGGCGGCTGCCCAGCAATGCCGAGTCGATACCACTCAGGCATGTTCTCGTCGGAGCGAGGGAAGCGTTCGTTCTCTACCGCGAAATCCGAGCTGGTGGGCCATTCCTCGAATCGCGGCACCTGATCGCGGTTGTACTGGATGTTGAAGCGACCGGGCGGATCGAGGAGAAACTTGAACTCCACCCAGGTACCGAGGTTCGGCACGTACATCGCCTCCCGCAGCTCCATGAACTTTCGCCACACCTCTGGAACGAAGGTCCAGCCCTGCACCGAGCCGTCCGGCAGCTTCACGCCTGTTTCGCGTTCCGCGTGTCGCCCGATAGATCTCGCCCGAATCACGAGGCGGGTCCATCCCATCGGCAGCGTCGGCAAAATATCATTCGCGATCTCTGCGAGCCGCTCCTGCTGCTCCATCGGGCTCAGCGGCGATGGGTTCGACATTACGTAAGGCCTCCTCGGTCAAGCTGGCTACCGGCTAATCCTACTGGTCATCCTGGGCGGCTTCATGCTGGCGTTCCAGCTCGTGCCCCTGATCGACCAACCTGCGAAGCCATGGCGGAATATGGCCGTCGGCACGGGGATACGCCTCGAGATCGCGCACGAACATCATCGGATGCAGCTCTGGTGTCCAGTTCGGATCCTCGTCAAAATTGAACGAAATCTCGGAATCTCCGGTTCGGCGCAGAATGAAACGAGCTGACAGCCACGCACCCTTGTCCGGCTCATACATTTCATCACGCAAGATTTGAAACTGCTCAGTGAGTGCGAGCTGGCGCATCTCGCCGACGAAGCAGCCACCGGCTCCTTGTGCGGAAACGGCAACTTCGTAGGCCATCACGTTCGCCCATACCTCCAGAGTGATCGACTCCCAGCCGACCGGAGCCCCCGCCCTCAACGCTTCACAGATCTCACCGATTCTTGTATCGGTCCTGCGGTCCAAAGTTTGCCTCCCTGTTGGGGAATACTCGTTCTTTCGTAACGACTGATTGCACAACCGGCTTGCCGTCGACATCGAGATGGACACTACCGTCCCCGTTACGGACATAGGTGACCTCTTGCCATCGCATGATGACGTCGCTGGGCACCCCGTCCGCTTCACGGGTCATCTTTACCTGGTAGTTTCGGATCTCTTGGTGTTCCTCTTTCGCGAACGCGACCAACTGGTTTTCCTTGGCGCGCCACGAAGCCTCATGCACCCAACCATCCTTTCGGTTCCCCGAGTTCGATGCCGCCATCTGCGGATGCATGTTCAGGTACTCGCCAAGCCCGCCCAGCTCGTTCGCCAGGAGATGACCTCCGGCCCATTTGATTCGGGATCTTTCAAGCTCGGCACCGGTCAGCTCATAACCCGGATTGCTCGGGTAGGCCGCCTCGCCTTCTTGGTATGCGCGCTGCTGCGCGCCCTTCCCGCTATCGTCGTCTCGGTACGACTTATTCTGGCCACCGGCTTCGATATCACCCGTCAATGCATCGGTCTGTCCGTGCGCGTCGGTGTGGAACGACAGCAACTTTTCGTTGTTATGAACGTTTGGGACCTGATATTGGACATCGGGTAGCAGAGGAAAGCTCAGGTCAGGGTTGAATCCGGACCATGGCCCCTTCTTATCGAGTGCCAATTCCCGCGAACCCGGGGTAGCCTCAACCCATTTGACTGTGCCATCTCCGTTAGTGAAGAACGTTGTCCTTGTACCGTTCTCATTGATTACAGGGTACGCAGACCAAGGCTTCAGCGGCTCGTCTCCAAAATGCGCCCGCAATGGCTCGGGCACGACCTCGGGGTGCTCAACGGGTTTCAGCTTGCCAGGCTCCGTGTTTCCATCAGGTACGGTTTCGCGGTCACGATGCGGAGCCCTGATCTCCTCGTGAACATCGATCGGCTGCCGGGGCAAGTGGGGATTCAGCGGATCCGGGGGTTTGTGGGTTGGACGATTCCATTCGACAAAGAGATCATCGAAATCAGAGTCATCCTCATGGATCACCCTGTCCTTTCCAGGAAGGTCGTATTGCGGTTCAGACGCGCCGTCGTCGCCTCGATCTCGAGCGCTAGCGGTGTCGATGTCCTGCTTGTCTTCCTCGCGGGTACCCGGAACGAAACCGTCTTCCGAGACTTTGACTTTGGTGCCGTCCGGATGGATGAATTCCCAGTCTCCGTCTGGGGGTATGCGGGGGCGGCGGGTGCCTTCGGGGGTTGTCTCGGCGGTGGAGGAGTAGACGTGGCCCGCGTCGTCTGTCCAGGCTGGTTTGGTGGGGGCTAGGACGCCGGTGCGGGTGGCCTTGGCCAGGCGGGCGGCGGCGTCGGTGGAGGCGGCGTCGCAGCCGATCAGGCGGATGGGGCGGCCGTCGTAGCCTAGTTCGGGGAGGCGGGCGGCCAGTTCTTCCATTGTGTACTCGCGGCCGTCGAGGAGGATGGTGCCGCGGTCGGTCAGGTGGGCGTCGATGGTGAAGAAGCGGGGGTCTTCGGGGACCTGGTGTGCGAGGGCGTGTAATTCCGGGTCGTTGTGGAGGGAGAGGCCGGCGGGGGTGCGGTCGGCGTAGTGGCTCAGCGGGTCGGCCGGTGGGTTGTGCTCATCGATCGGGTGAGATGCATTCGGTTGAGGGTCATCCGCGTTCGGGTGATGTTCCGGATCGTTCGGACGACTTTCAGGATCGGTCGGGCGATGCTCGCTCGGCTCTGGTGTGCGGTCGGTTGGGTGCTGATCGGGTTCGTGAGGCCGTGTCGCGGTGTCCGAGGGGTGGGGCCGGAACGTGTCGTGGTTCTCCGCCAAGTACTTGGCCAGATCGGGGCGGTACTCCTCGAATAGCCGCATGGCGGTCGGCGATGTCGTGGGGTCGAGCATGCCGAGCTTGTCCATAAGGTCGTTCAGTCCGAGGCGGAGGCCGGGTAGCTCGGGGGCGCGGGCCGGATCGTGGTAGGCCGAGGCGAGGTCGTATAGGCGCTCGTGCAGCTCCTTGAAGCGGTCGATCAGATGCGGGGTGAGTGTCGAAGGGCGGTCGGGTGATTCGACGGGGCGTTGCGGCTCATTGTCGAGCCGGAGCGGAACGTCCTTGTCGGGCCCACCGATCGGACGGCTCGGATCTGTTCCCGGCCGATCCGGTGTCGCGTTCGGATCGTGGGCTTGTGGGACCTCGACACTGGGTTCGTGGACGTAATCGGCCGGCACGAGCTTGCCCTTGACCAAGTAGTCGACGTACCCGTCGTCGTAGCGAGCCCCCTTGGGGTCCTCGATGACGTCGGTGATCAGGAATTTCGATTCACGCTGGAGGATGAGTTCGTTCTCGGGTCCGGCCAAGCCCTTGTCGCCGACCCATGCGCCCTTCGAGTCCGCCGGAATCTCCAGTTCCACACGGACTTTGAGCCTGAACTCCTGAGGCGGCGTCGGTCCCAGGCTGGTCGACATGTAGCCGTGCTCAGTCTGGACAGTGCCTTTCAACAACATTGGGTTGCGGCCGTTCAGCGGTTGGCCGTCCGGACCGATGAAGCGGTCCAGGCTTCGCATGCTGATTCCGCGGGAAACCTCCACGCCCTCGGGAATCGGGCGGTTCATCGCTTGGTCGAGGCGTTCGACGTGGGATCGGAGGACGTCCATGGTCGGTTCGCCGCCGAAGTATTCGCGCATCATGGGCAGCTTGTCGGCGTTGCGCGACAGTTCCTGGAGCCGACCGTGCGGGTTGGGATCGTTGACTACATGCTCGATCGTGGCGCGCAGACGTGGATCGAGGCGCGGATCGCGGGGGTCTGGATGCTCGGCCAGAATCCGGTCGAGCACTTCCACTCTCGGCATGATCGGGCTGCCGTTGGTGACTCGCCTGAGTTGCTGATAGTGGCCTTCGTCCTCGGCAAGCTTGGCGAGCAGCCGCACCGGGTTCTCCGCGCGGAGGAATTCGTTGATCCACGACTTCTTCGTATAGCGCTGCAGCTCACGGAGTTCCGGTTCGGACATGGTGTCTCGGATCGGAGCGAGCATTTCGTCGCCGTAGTGGCGCGCGGCTTCGGGTGTGTCGAAGCGCTGAATTGGATCGTGCGCGGGTGCCACAGTCTCCGGCTCTGCCGGCTGAATCGGTTCCTGTGCGGTGGGTTCGTGCTCGGCATTTGGGTGCGCGGTGTCGTTCGTGGGCTCGCTGTGGGGAGATTGCTCTCGCGAATCCTGGTGTGGCTTTTCGGGCTCCGGATGTGGTGTGGCCTGCTCCGGGTGGCTCTGTTCAGTGGGATGCGGCTGCACCGAGTCCGGGTGCGGCTGCCCGGAATCCCCGAGGAACGGGACGTAGTATTCGTCCGGCCCATTGATATGGCTCGGTAGTTCCCGATGCGGTTCCTCGGGATGCGGAACCTCGTTCGGGTGCGTGAGAGTTGGCTCTTCGGGAGCTAGTCCGTCTCGCCCTGCTCGCGGTTGATCCGGTTGATCTCCGATTCGCCCCACGCTTGCCAGATCTTGATCTGGTCCTCGGTGGCTGGGCGGCGTCCCTTCTTCTCCAGGTCGGCCGTGTGCTGGCGGATGTTGTCCGCCCACTTCTGGTCCTCCGGTGACAGGGGCTTGCGGCGCTCCATCACTTTCCGAGCGATTCGGTCGAATTCCTCCTTGTTCATGGTCTGTCCTTCCTAGGTCCTGTAGTTCGATGACGATTTTCTCGTTGCCGTAGCGATCTTCGACTCGGTATTGGTCCTTGACGAGGAACTTGTTGCCCGGGGGGAAGACGACTTCGTCCTGCTGGCCCGAAGCCCAGGAGATGTCTTTCCCGAAAGCGGAGTCGATGATCAGCTCGATGTTGCCACCGGGCATCGAGCCCTCTTTGTCCGAGGAAGCGAATCCCGGGTCGAACGGGGTCTTCCCCTGCTGATAGTCATCGACGAATCGCGAAAGTTTGACTGGGTCATCGATGTACAGGGATCGGTAGACAACCCCGTGATAGTCGGGAAGCTTGTTGTAACCGGAGATCAGAGTGCGGATTTCGACGTCGCGGTCGTGCAAGGCGTGGGTGTTGCCGTTGCGGGTCGCGTCGTTGACCGGCTCGTTGAGGTGGAAGAACTGGTTCCGACGGATCGCGTCGATCTCGGCATCCGTCAGACGGGAGATCTCGGGGTGCTTCGCGGTCTGCTCGGCGCGGATGTCCTGGACCTCGCCGTCGCTGATGCGGTTCTTGGCAGCGTATTCGTGTGAAGCCGCGGGGTCTTCGTAGTGCGGGTTCGCGTAGTACGGCTTCTCTTTGACCGGTAGCTTCGGGCGCTGCGGTTCAGCGCCCTCGGGTAGGTGCGGCCCGTTGTGGTCGGGGAAGCCGCGGTGTGAATCCGGTTGGCCGATACGGGCTTCCGGGCGGGTGGCGGCCGGGTGTGCGGGTGCGCCGGATTCGAGGGGGTGTAGTGGGTTTCCGTGGGCGTCGTAGATGATGGCGTGGGTGTTGGCGACGTTGGTGCGGTCTCCCGGGAACGGGTGCGGGCCTTCGCCGAGGGCGGGGTCGTGGATGACGAGCAGGCCGCCGTCGTTGGTGACGGTGTAGGCGTGGGCGCCGACGCCGTTCTGATCGGCGGGGCCGTGGAACTCGTCGACGACGATCGCGGTCGCGCCGTCGCCCATGCGGTATAGCTGATCGGCCAGGACACCGGGGGTATCGATCGGCTGCATGTGGGCCCCGGCGGCGTTTTCGAGCTCGTCGGCGGACATGCCCCGGTGGGCGATCTGCGGATCGTCGGGGATGTGGATGTTCGGGTTGCCGGTCAGCTCTTGGGCGTGCTGAAGAGCCTGCGGGCCACAGTCGTTCGACGGCGAATGCTCCGTCGGGAGCTGCGGGGTGTGCTCGGCGACCGGGTCGGGGTTGCGGTATTCGTCGACAAGGCTGTCGTAGCCGTGCGGCGCGCCTTCGACCGGATCGTGCACCGGCGGGCGCAGGTGAGCCGGGTCGCGTGGCGTGGAGCCGAAGCTCCGTTGCCAGTCATTGAGATCGGGGCGCTCCGGGCGAGCGAACTCGGGGATGACCTCGTCAGGGCGGCCCGCGGCGATCTTGCCGAAGTTGTACAGGGATTCGCTCGGAACACTTCGGCCATCACCGTCGTGGAACTTGTAGTAGCCGGTGTGGGTTCCGATATCACTGAGAGTTCTTATGCCGCCCGGGAATTGAGCGGTGATGCGGCGCGCTCCGAACGAGTCGACCGACGGGTCGAGACCCAGCCCGAGGCCGAGAGCCGGTGCGGCCCGGGATATGTCATCGGGATGACTGGAGCCGATCCAGGTCACCGGATCCCGAGGCGAGCTGGCGACGAATACGTTGTCGCCGATGCCGAATCGAGAGGCGTGCGGCACGATGCCCGCGCCCGGCGAACCCAGCAGGGTGATCGTCGAGACCTCACCGGCCAGGCGCCCACCCGCACCGGCGAAACTCGTTGTGGTGGAACCGTAGCTGTGGCCGAATATGTGTACATCCGGCGGAGCCGAACCGTCAGGTAGGGCAGCGTCCTGTTTCCGAGTTTCGTTGAAGGCAGCCAGATCTCGGGCCAGGAGCTGACCACCGCGCTTGGCCAGGTCGGCGTTGGTCATCTCCTTGAAGATCTTCGGAACGCCACTCGGCGCGTCGTAGCCGATCCACGCGATCGACGCCACCGCGCCGGGATCCTCGGTGTTTCGTGAAGTCTCCCAATAGTGGTTGAACGAATTGTTCAGGTTCACCTTCAAGCTGCGAACCGTGGTGGTGATGCCCGGGATGTGGAACGAAACGGTCGAGGCTTTGTCCACGTCACCGAACGCGACGACGGCCCGGCCCTCACCGTTGAACGCTCTCGCGTCGTAGGAGAGCACCTGGACCGGTGGCCGGTGACCACCGTTCTCCTTCGCGTATTCGTCGGCGAGTTTGTCGGCCAGTCGCAGATTGTCGACGGTCTTGGAGAGGTTCTTGTACTCCCGGTAGCCGTCGGGATCGAAGAACCTGTTGGTGAATTTGTCGACACGTGGGTTGTTCGCACGCAACTCCGCCATGTCCCGGGCGATGGACAGGCGGTTGGCCTGGTCCCGCACGGGCGCCGGAATGCCATCGGCATTGCCGATTTCGCGTGGATGTACCCGCGTCATCGCGGCCTGCTGGTCCTCGGTCAGCGAATGCCACCACTCGTGATTCTCCCGGGCCCGGCTGTGGGCCCCGGCCTGGTCGGTGTCCTCGTGGTGCAGCAGCGTCGATGGGTCGGCCTCATGCCCGAGTCTCTCGAGAGCGTCCTGAGCGTGGAGTCGCTCCGCGTCGGTGATCGGCCGATCTTCGGGCAGCACAGGACGATCCGGATGTTCTGCGGGTGTGTGCGACTCGTGGTCGTTCGGCTGATTCGTATCGTGGGACGGCTCGTCGTGGCCGTCACGATTTCCGTCGTGGGTTCGGTCCGATGGCTGGTCCGAGTTATCGTGCCCTTTGCCGCCGATCCGGCTCTCGGGCTTGTCGCTGTCTTTGGTGTGCGACGCATCGGAGTCTTTGGCGTGCGACGCATCGGAGTCTTTGGCGTGCGACGCATCGGACCGACCGCCGTCGGTGGGCCGAGTGGTATCGGGACGGTCGCCTTCCGGTGTGCGCGTGGCATGCTCATCTGTCGGACGAGCCGTCTCTGACCGTTCCGGAGGAAGACCGGCGGCGTGCTCCTGCGCCGCAATCTGTGCTCGGTCAGCGGCGGGTCGTTGCGTAGCCGCCTCGAGGCCAGTCGCTTTCGCCTGTGTACCCGTACCGATCCCGGCATCGCGGGTCGGGGCCGCACCAGCCTTGGGGCCTTCGGCTGCCGGTGCAAGATTCGTCGGCGACTCGGATCGTGGCGTGGCGGTGGCGGTCGGCGTGGACCGCCCTTCGGGCGCGGCCTGGCCGCCGCCGGTCGTATGTGCCGGAGTCGAGGGTTGAACGGCATCGGAAACCCGTGGTGCTCCGCCATTGTGGGCATTGGGAGCGACTTGGCTCACGGGTCCGCCACCGGCAGACTGCAGGTTCGTGAGCCCGTTCCCGTTGTCCGCATGCGGAGTCTGCTCGACCGGCCGTGCGCCGAGTGTGGCGGTCCCAGGAGAATTCGCGCCAGGCTGATTCTGACCGGTGTGATCGCCGGTTGTGTCGTGAACAGCGGTGTCGGACTTTATATCTGACACGGACGCCGGATGGGTCTCGGCGCTGGGTGTCTGGTTCGCGACCTGCGTTTCGGACGGATTGGTGAATGCCGGGGCTTTCGTCTCGCCGTAGGTCTTCATCAAATGAGACCCGAGGCCGCCCACCGCGCCCGCAGTGATCATGCGGGGATCGAGCTCGGTGTTTCCGGTCGCCAAAGCGGTTGCGCCCCAGCCTGCCAACCCGGCGATCGCGCCTGTACCCATGGTTTGCAAGCCGGCGACAGTCATCGTTCCGAGGCGCGAGTTCTCACCGAAGATCTTGGTGGAGACCGGTTTGAGCCCTTTGCCCAGAACGGCACCGGCCGGCGCGGCCACCAGACCACCGACACCGCCCGCCAGGGCCATGGTGCCGACCTCGCCCCAGTCGAACTTCGTGCGACGACCCTCGTACCGCTGCCACGCCTGAATAGCGGCATCCGGGGCCGCACCCAGCCCGGCACCGACGGCCGCGCCCACACCCAGGTTGACGGCGGCGAGCGTGAACTTCGCGAGAACCGCTTTGATCCCGGTGAGCTCGGCCCACTTCACCTCGTGCCCGACGAGGTAGTTGATCAAGCGCTTCATCAGTATCCGCACGGTGATGCGGTTGGCAGCGATGACGCCGGCTTCCTCCACAGGCGCGGCGAACAGCGACGCTGCGGCGATGGCCATCTCCGTCGCCATGATGAGCAGCGTCGCGTGGAACATGAGCTTCGTGTATTCGAGCTCGGTGCCCGTGCCATCCGCCATCGACGCGACGCTGTCGAACCATTTGACGAGGTTGTCGATCGACAATGCCTGAGAGTCCCCGGAGGACTTCAGGGTCTCGAGCTGCTTGATCATCTCCTTGCCGCCGTCGCCCTCGGGGTAGGCGACCTTCACGGCGGCGATCGCGTCGTCGATATCGCCCTTGATGGCTTGGAGTTGCGATGCGGCGGACCGCCAATCGTCGGCGAGACCCCACATGAGGTCCTCGTTGCCCTCCGGCCATTTCATGCCGACGAGGTAGCCGAGAGTGCCTACAAGGGGAGGCCGCCAGATCATCGCGTGCCTCCCGATCCGAAAAACACGCGCTCAACTGCGGTTTCGAACCGATACCCCCGTGCTGTCACTCCCGCCCCCGGACCAGAACCGACTTGTCAGCTATTCAACTGTCCACCAGGTGTTTTCACGAACGAACAGTCGATGATCTTGCGCTACGCTGCCATAGAAGTCGCCGAACGGCAACCTGGAGATCCGGACCGGCTACCAATCAGCAGCCTCGGAAAGGGGTGGCACCATGCGATCGCTGTGGTTCATTCCCCATGGCAACACCGTGACCGAGCCCGAAGAATCGACCGGCTATCGAGGTGGCTGGTCGTCCACTCTCCACCCGATCAGCACCAAGCAGGCCGCGGCCGTTGCCGCGCATGGGCGTCGCCGCGCCCGTGAAATGCTCTCTCTGCTCGAAGGCGCGGGCTTCATCGCAACCGAGGCCGGCTCCGAGTACTGGAGCGAAACCGAGTTGGTCGGTGAAGGTTTCAATCGATTCGACAAGGGATACAACGGCCGGGTTCACAAGGTTGCGGCCGATCTGACCCTGCCTGGCTCGACCTCTGATATAGCTCTGTTGGCGCGCCGCTTCGCAGACCTGCCCCCGAGTGTCATCGAGCGCGTCAGGGCGGACACCCCCGACAAGACGTACACGTTGTTCCTACCTCGGCAGCACGGTCACGCCGGAACCGTCAAGATTACGAAGCGGGAAGACCCGCCCCGGATCACCGTCAATCTGCTCGCCACGAGTAAGCGGTACTTCTATCGCTGGGACAAGCGGGAACCGGTCTGGAAGATCCTCCTCCGGAACCAAACCGAGGAGGGCCACGAGGATCGCCGAGCACGTGAGATCGCTCGTCTCGGATTCTCCAGCCGCGACTGGCCCGTCCACGCGGAACTGCCCGACGGCATCTCGGAATCGGAGGCCACCGATCGCGTGCGCCTCTATCTCATGGGAGCCGGCGTCGACACCGCTGCTGCGACGTTTCGTGCTCGGCGGACCGACAGCGGCTGGGACGTGGCGATCTCCGGCGATCCCGCGCTCGACGCCCTGGGTGTACTGCGGATCACCGATGCCGGACGCATCAACCCGCTCGACGAGTGAATTCGCGGCAACCGCCACGGCCGGATCTGAAACACACCTCGCGAATGTGTAGGGTCGCAGGCGTATCCGAACGGGCAGCCGCACCGCCCGGTCGACGAGGGGAGCGACATCGTGAGCAAGCCGCAGGACGGGGATAGGGACGAGGAATTCTTCAAGGAATTCATGTCGTCGTTCGTACAGGCCAGCGGTGATGGTGCTCCCGGGTTCGAAGTCGTCGCTCATCCGGGGCCAGAATCGGTCGTCGATGAGAAGCAGATCACCGAGCAGGCGCGCGAGCTGACGCATCGGGTCGCCCGCGAGCTCGCGGCGGACGGCCCCGAAGGCTGGGAGCGCGTCGATGCCGTCTTCGCCTGGACGGTTGCCGCACAGGCGTGGAATGTGACCTACTCGGCGAACGGACGCGGCGTGCGCGCCGAGCCTTCGCAGGCGACCCTTTTCGCCGTGCAGGAGCAGCGAGAAATCGCCGCACAACTACCGGCCGGGCCGTGGTGGCGCATGCGGCTGATCATCACCAACCCGGGTCAGATCCAGACCGACTACGACTACGGTGACGAGCCCTTTCCCGACGATCAACTCTTTCCCGCCGAGGCGTATCGCGCGGACCTTCAGCAGTACCCGCGCGACCGACTACCGGTGTGGCTGGCCGCCTACGTCGGCAACGAGGGTCGGCAGCAGCGTTCGCCGCGGGTCGCGGCCGAACAAGCTCGCATCGACCGCGGCAAGGGAATCCGCGGAGAGGTGAGCACGACGGATTTCCCTCCGCTGCCGCTGGTTTGGGCTCGGTGGACCGCGATGGCGGCTGCGTTCGCGGCCGTCGGTTCACCGCAGGGTCCGCGCATTCTGCCAGCACTCGCCTGGTTCGAGGGCTCCCGGCGCAGCGGAAGCACCCTGTATGTACTGCCAGGCGACCGGGCGGTCATTTCCGGCGGCGTGTGGAACGCACCGGCACTGGACGCGGCCTACAACCAGGGCAAGCCGCTACCCGAACTCTATGCGGGCGCACCGGATTGGATCACCGACGCCATTCTCAACCCCAGAGCGGTCTCGGGCCTGCTGTCATTCTGTTACTGGTGGGAAAATGGCAACTGGCACCGCGGAGAATCCCCGGACGGTCAAGGTCTGGCCGAAGCTGTGCCGGGGGTCTGGACCGCCGAGGCTACGGTCGACATCATCGTGGACGTGCTTGCGGGAGCCATCGAGCAGCCAGTGGATGACCTCACGCGGACCGCCGTCGCGACCCTGGTGGCGGCCGCCGAGGCCGGAGTCGTCACCTTCGAAACCATTTCCGCCGCTTTCGATCCCACCCGGTTCGATGTGGATGCCGCGCTGAATCAGTTCTCGCTCGCCGGGCTGCGGACCTTCGTGGTACTACCGCCCCTGTCTCGTATCGACGCAATCGAGCAGGTGCGCAGGCACATTCGGAACAGCGGTGCCGATACCACCGGGTATCCCCTGGACCAACTGACCGCGGATCGGATCGACGCCGGTTGGATGGTCTACGTGCCGACCCGACCTGGGGAGATCATGCTCGGCCGTGCCATCTATTACATCGCCGACGACGGAGTGATCGAAGCCTCCTCGTCCTCGGTGCCACCGAATGTCTACATCGCCGGGTTCACGCAGCGCTATCGCGACCGAAGCGGTAGTTGAGGATTTCCTATTGCCGCCATGGGCGCTCGACGATAGCGTCACGACATTCACGACAAGGGGAGGAACGAACCGCCATGACCGAAAAAGTCGAAGTCGATCCGGAGCTGCAGCGAGTGGCCGCAGCCAAGGCCGCGCAGGTCACAGATCGTATCCGCGCGGTTCTGACCGCGTTGGAGAACTCGTCGGACGGCAAGGGCCAACCGTGGGGAGACGACGAGTACGGCGAGAAGTTCGCAAAGGGCGACGGCGCCAACGGATATCTCTCGTCGCGAGACAACCTCACGACCCTCGTCGACAAGCTCGCGGGCAAGTCCGACAGTCACTCGACCACGCAGCAGGACGCGGCCAAGCTGCACGACAACACCGACAAGAGCAACGCCGACGCCTTCAAGCAGTAAGCCGATGGCCAACGAATTCATCAAAGGCGAACTGGCCTCGATGATCGATGAGTTCCAAGCGCAGATGCGAGTACTCACCGACATCCAGCAAAAACGCGCGCAGCTCTTGGCAACCGGATACGCGCTGCAGAAGCGTGTCACGGTAGTGCTCAACGCCGACGGAATCGTCATCGAGACTCGATTCGACGACGACTTGGAAGGTCTACCGCTCCAGGACCTTTCGAAGGCGGTTACCGAGGCGGCACAGGCCGCGGCGACCGAATTAGCCCGGAAGAGCGCCGAACTAACCGCTCCTATCCAGGAGCGTCGCGGGCGCATGCCGAAGATGTCGGACCTGATCGACGGGTTGCCGGACCTGACGGAACAGATCCCCGATCGCATCCCCGCCTCCACCGCTCCCCCGAATTCGCCTGAGCGGCAGCAACACAACGATCCGGTCATGACCTTCACCGACGTCGAAGACCTCGACGACATCACGCCCGGGCGGATTCGCGCCGACGACTGGTGAGTCCGCGACACTGCACATGGTCAGACGAGAGGTTCGGATATGTACGACTGGAAAACGAATCCTCAGCTCTGCATCGCGTGGCGCTTTATCGGTGATGACCGACGGGCGGTGTTCGTCATCGACGGCCGGAAGTATGCGACATACCAGGAGTTCAGGAGCGTTGTGCTCGAGGCGTTCGACTGGATCGAGTCGATATCGATGGCCGGTGAATTCGAGACCAGTCCGGTGGGAATCAACGAAGCTCCGCTCCGCCTTCCCTCCTGGGAGGAATATCGTGACGAGCACAGGTCCGGGCGGCGTGGCCGTCCCGGGAGGCAGCAGTTGATGCGGAATTTCGAGAACATGCTGGGGCGGGCACTGGAAGGGCATGGGGTACGGACGCATTCCGGGCTCGATCAGGAAACCAGGGACGCACTGAGGGTGGTTGCCCAGGCGCATCCGAATGTCAGCGACGAGCTCGTCGAGGATGCGCGGCGGGCCTTCGCCGGGCAGTTGGATGGCAGCAACGCGGCCAGGCGGCGGGCGGAGCACGAGCGGAAGGTGCGGGAGAGGGCTGCTCGGCGAAGGCCCTGACCAGCTCAGTTTGGTAGGGGGTCGATGTTGAAGTCACTGTCGCCGGCGATGCACTATGAACGTTCCTTTAGCTGGGTGAGCCTGCGGCCCCGCTCCGGCCGCCATCGACAGCACTCGCTCGAAACTCTCCTGCAGCTGTTCCTTGGTGGGATGGCCACGTCGCACTCTGATCCCCTTCTGTCGAGCGGATTTCAGTGTCACACGGTGCACGACCCTGCGCGTGAGCATCATCAGCCAGCCATGGTCCAGAGCATCTAGTAGTCCGCCGTTGGAAGTTCGTTAGTTATCACCAAGTCTCGATTCATACCGTCGACAGCGTTCCGGCGGAGGAGTCGGATCGGATCGTGGAAGGGATCGAGTGATGACTGGTCGGATGTGGGTGCGGGGCGCGGTTTTGATGACGGGGCTCGGCGTGGTGGTGCTGACCGGCGCGGCGGGGGTGAGTGGCCCACAGGCGATCGCTGCGCCGATTACCAAGCAGATCTCCGACACACAGGTGCTCGATTGCACCGGGCGCACACCATCGGTCAAGCCGACCGAACTCGAGCCTGGCTGCTCGTCGTCGCACCAGTATTTGACCGGCCTCGACTGGCATGTCTGGGGATCCGATGTTGCGGTCGGCGAAGGCACCTACCATGTGAACAAGTGTGACCCGGCTTGCGCTGCAGGTAATTTCGAGACGCTTCATGCTTGGGTAGTGCTCTCCGCCCCGGCTCAGCCTGGCATGTTCACCAAGGTGACGATCGCTGACGACAAGGGCCAGTGGACAACAACGATGCCCGTCAAATAGCCGGGGACCCTGTAACAAGCCTCGAACGAGGGAGCTCGCGGCCGAAATTGTCGGCACGGAGTGCTAGCTCAGGGTGAAGACCCAGGAGCCGTTGCAGTTGGAGACTGGGGCCCAGTCGGATTCGTAGCGCCATGAGGTGTGGGCGTAGGCGGGGAGGTAGCCGATGTTCCAGCCGCCGGTGACGGTCGAGATGGGGGCGTTGTCATACTCCAGGTAGGTCAGGGTGTAGGGGCGGATGTCCCAGTTCTGGTCGCCGATGATGCTGCTGTGGACGGTGATGGTGGCGGTGTGGGATGTGGTGTTGTCGATGTACAGGCAGGCGTTCGGATATAGGTCGGCGTGGGCGGGAGCGGCCAGGGCGGTGGTCGCGGCGGCGGTGGTGGCGCACATGAGTGCGATCTTGAGTGCAGACGCTGTGCTCACGATGTTCGCTTTCATCAATAGGTTTGTGCCGGAACGGAACTCCGGATAGACACAGTTGATCTCCACGAACTTGCCGGTTCCTTAACGGGACCTTGGAGGCGACGGTTGGCCGGGTTTGCCGATAGCGTGGGGCCGGATCGCCGGGACGAGGTGGTCGGGAGTGGATGAGTAGTGGGAGGGGCGAGAACCTGTGGCCTACATACGGAGTGACCTTGTGGAGAGTGCGCCGGACGGCGCGTCGGGCAACTCGACACGGGTGTCGGGGGGACTGCTGATCGGCGTTGGGGTTCTGGTGCTCGTTGCGTCGATTGTTCCCTTGGGGCGGGTGAACCTCGGTGCGGAGAACGGCTATGTCGGCCATGTCGTTTTCGAGATGTTTGCGTGGAAGACCGTTGATCACTCGGTTGGCAGCGGCTACGCCTACACCGACATTCGACTCGTAGGTATCGCGTTCGAAGTGGTAGCACTACTTGCTGTGGTGAGCGGGGTGTTGTTGCTCGCCGGAAGGCGGTTACGTGGTGGACCGTGGTTTGGAGCGTTCGCGAGCGGATCAGCCATCGCGGTCACGGTGATAATGATGCTCAGTGTGGCGGCGTCCGATGGGATCAGCTACGGGGTCGGGTTCTGGCTCCTGTTGCTGGCCCTGATCGGTGCTATCGCGGCCCTCGTGCCGTTGGTCGGTGCGAAGCCGATCGCACCACCGAGTGATGCCGGTGGAGCGGCGGACCGAGTCGGTGCGGTATTCGTGATACTCGCGGCCGCGATCATGGCGGCGGCGGAGGTCGTGACGCTCACGCGTGGCTCGGAACTGAAATCAGGTGTCGCACTGCCGCTTGCCAACATCGAGCCCCTGGTGAGCAGTGTGGCGGCAACTGTCGCGGGGGTGCTGGTCGCCGTTTTGGGAAGGCGCCATCCCTCCCTCAGACTCGTGGCAGGTATCGCGATCGGGTTGGTTTTCGGATCGGCGTTGGCGCATGCGCTATTCATGCAATACGCGTGGGGACTCCCGACCAACTTGGACCAGAGAACCTTCAGCTTCGCCGGCATGGTGCTGGCCGCACTAATTTCGCTACCCGCTGCGATCGGCGGCCTTGTGGCCGTACTGGCCAAGCCGCGGTTGCAAAACCCTCGACCTCAGGGTTACGCGTTCGGACTCATGCCTCAGCCCGCACCGAATCCGTTTGCGCCCGTGCCCAATGTTGAAGCGACCGTGAAGCTTCCGCCACAGCCGCCCCGGATGGCGAAGGTTTATGACGGGAAGGATGCTGAGGGGCGGCCGGTGGTGGAGCGGGCGGTGTTGGAGGGGAATTTGCGGACTGCGGTGTTGGCTTATCTCGAGTCTGCGCCGGTTGTGTTGGCGGCCAGAAGTTTTGAGCAGGATGAGTTTGTGCCTGGGGAACGGGATGTGCCGCTTACGTTTCGGACCGATGGGACCTGGGTGTGGGCGGGGGCGGTGGCGCACTACCTGCACAAGCATGGGTTGCCGCCGGAGGAGGAGTTGGTGCGGCACATCACCGCTCGGGGATTCCAGGTCGGCGAGGTTGGTGAGGCTGCACGGCAGGCGGCTGTTCGGGTGATCACCGCGGGATGAGCCTGATTACCGCAGGGTGAGGCCCGTGAGAGGGCGGGAGTGGAATTCGGCTCCCGCCCAAGGGATCTGCGGATCAGAGGTTGGTGAAGTCCACCGCGTTGGCGGATTCGACCTGGCCGAAGGTGTGGGCCTGGCTGCGGACGACGGCGGCGAGCTTGCGGAGTTCGTCCACGCCCGAGGTGGTTTGGGAGACGAAGGACGCGCCTACCGCGGTGAGGGTGTCGGCGGCGGCCAGGGATACCTTGTCGGATCCGGCGGCGGGGACGGCCAGGGCTTCGCCGTCCGCGCCGAGGGCGGACTCCAGGCGATCGGCCATGGCCTCGAGGTCGGCGGCGGCGGCCAGTACCGTATCGGCGTCGAAACGTACACCGCGCAGGTTGAATTCGGTCATCATCCCTCCCTTTCAGCGCATCTTATCGCGTCAGCCGGCTTGGCATCGAACGGGTTTCGCTCACTGTGCCGGGCGCGGGCCGGTGGTGCCGACCGCGCCGACCACCGGCACGCCGGTGTAGCCCAGTTCGCCGACGACTTCGTCGCCGTGCTCGGCGGTGACCATGTTGGTGCGCACTTCCTCGTCGGCGTCACCGGCCGCGGCGGACGCGCCCGCTGCCGCTCCCATCGGCGGCACCATGCCGCCGCCCATGCCGACGCCGCCGGTGGCCGACATCGGCACGGGGGCGGGCGCGGGCGTTGTGGTGGTCGAGCTCATGGTGCGGGGGCTGGCCTGGCCGAGCGGCGTCGAGGGCGCGCTCACGCCGCCCAGCCCACCCATCGGGGCGAGACCGCCGCCGAGCCCGGAGGAATCCGTCTTGGCGGCAACCGGTTCCGCCTCGGGGGCCGGGTCGTCCACCGAGGTCTGGCTGATCGACTGCAACTGCTGCAGCTGCTGCACACCCTGGCTGGCGACGCTGCTCAGCGGCGAGATCGCGCTCAGCAGCTGCGTCACCTGGGACAGCGAGTCCACGCCCTTCGGGGCGTCGGTGATCTTCACCTTCTGTCCGGCGGTGGTCATATTGGCGCTGTGCACCGTCATCTCGGTGCGCGTCTTGGCGACCGTCGCGGTCGCCTCGGCCGCGGTCTCGGTGGCCAGCGACAGCAGGAAGGCCTGCCCGGGCGGGGTGCCGATGAACGGTGCGGCGATCGTGACGCCGGTGACGAACTTGGTGATGATGGCCGACATCATGGCCGCACCGGTGGCCACCGAGGTGGCGGCACCCGCCATCACCGTCTTCTGGTGCAGGTTCTGGCCTTCCAGCTCCATGGCATTGGTCTGCGCCGCCGCGCCCTTCTCGGCCGCACCCGTCGCACCCGAGCCCTGCCAGGAGTTCGAACCCGCCAGCGACATGACCGACTGCGCGATCGACATCACCTGCTGCAGCGCGCTCGACACACCCGAGAGCACCTTCGACGCGTCCAGCCCTTGGCCCAGCTGCCCGGTACCGAACGCGGAGGCCAGATCGGTGAGCGGCTTGGTGAGCGCGGTCAGATCCAGGGTGGGCAGCGGCGGCATGTCGGGCAGCGGCGGCACGGACGGCAGCTGCGGCAGCGCGGGCAGGCCCAGCGTCTGCAGCACATCGCCCACCGGACTGTTCAGCAGCGGGGCGAAGTCGGTGTCGCGCAAGACATCCGCCACCGACTGGCCGGTGGCCGCGAGGGGCGTGGCCTGGACCGCCCCGGTCGAGCCGTCGAGCGGAGTACTCACAGGTCTCGCGACAAGGAGAGGAAGTCGACGCCCGAGGCCTCGTCGGTGGCCTGGTATCCCGCCGCCGCCTCGTGGGCGGTGACCGCGGTGCCCGCGTGCACGGCGGCCAGCTCGGCCACCGAGGACAGGTGATTGCCCTGCGCGCCCGCGTAACTCAACAGGAAGTCCTGACCGATCAGACCGAAGACCGGCACGAGACCGGCGACCGTGGCGACCTGATCGACAGCGGCGGCGCTGGCCACCGCACTGGCCATGGCGGCCGAAGCGTCTCCGTAAGCGCGAATCGCGTCCGGTGTGGCAACGAGGTTGGTCATGACACCCCCATCAGGAAGATCATATCGAATCGAACTATACAGATCGGATATTCACCAGGTACAGCGAAGAGCGCACAAACTGACGAAAAGCCAGGTGAACGTCAGGTATTGCGCAGGTTACCCGGCCGCCCGGATGATGTTGGCGCACAGGATATTTGATCTCACCGGCGGGTCGTGGATGTGATAACGGCTCAGATCGGCCGCAGCCAGCTCTCCGGTTCGGTCTCGTATTCCTGTTCCTCGAGGTATTCCTGGCGGGTCACGTCCTCGGCGGTCGGCAGTCCGGTCAGCGCCAGCAGCTCCGACGACAACCCGGCCGCCTGCAACTGCGCGCGCCGCTCGATCCCGGCGCGGGCCGCGGATTGGTGGCACAGGCGCAGAATCTCGGCCGCCAACAGTTCGGGGTCCTCGCGCAGGCGGGCGCGATCGACCGAAATCGCCCGGGGCAGACCGGCTTCGGTCGTGGTCACCACGATCGCGCCGGTGCGCGAGGACAGCGTGAACTCGGTCGGGAAGTCCGGAGCGGAATCCATGGGCGCGTTCCCTTCACTCATCGGCCATCACCTGCACCACCTCGGCGATATGGGTCTCGAGGACGGCGACCATGCGACGGCGGTCGGCGGCGGCGGCCACCGGGGGATGCTCGCCGGTGACCACGTAGCGGCCGTCGTTCTCGAGGTCGCGCCACCCCAGCCGGTACCGGGCGATGCCGCGCGGGCCGAAACGCGAACGGCCCTGCACCACATCGATGGTGCCCATGCTCTCGGCCGGGGCGGCCAGGAAGTCGGCGGCCCGGGTGACGACCGTCCCCTCCAGGGTCTCGTGCGCGGGCGAGAGACCGAACTCGTAGTCGGTGTCCTCGACGTCCTCGGTCTCGGCGAGCACCAGATCGCCGCCCGGCCCGCCCGGGAAGTCACGACCCACCGGGGTGTCCGGCAGTTCCGCCACCATCCGCTCGGCCAGCGCCTCGGCATAGAACTCCGAGAGCGTGAAACCGCTGCTGTGCGCGTAGGTTTCGCCCGGATGCTGCACCAGCAGATAACCGGCCTCACCCGAGCGGACCCCGAGCAGGCGGATGCTGGCCGAGGCCGAGAGCCGATCACGCCCGTCCCAGCCGTGCACCTCGACCCGCACGTCCGGCATGAGCAGGGCGCGCAGCACCTCGGCGTAGTCGTCGTCCTCGCGGGCGCGCAGGCTCTCGCGGGCCCGCGCCATGTTCGCCAGATGGTCGTCCCACCACTGGGTGCGGCTGGTGAAGGTCAGCGGGCGCGGGAGGAACTCCTCGCCCAGACCCTCCCACAGCGCCAGGAACTCGAGGTCGGTGAACTTCCAGGTTCGAAGCACCGATTCAGCCCTCCACCACGGGTTTCGCGACGATGGGCGCGGTGCCCATGGCCTCGTCGAGGTGTTCGTTGGAGTCCAGGAAGTCGGGGCGCTTGTGCTCCTTGCCCTGCGCACCGTGCGCACCGCCGCCGCCGTGGCCCATGCCGCCCATACCGCCGCCCATTCCTGACGTGCCGCTGCCGGAAGCGATTCCGGCCCGCGCGACGCCCGCGATACTGCCCTCGGCGACCTCCGCGACGGCCGCGCGCGGGAACAGCCGGGCGTTGGCCACCTCCGTGAGCGGCTTGGTCGGAGAACCGCCCGGACCGCCACCGCCGGGTGAACCGCCCAGCGGCTTCTTCAGGTCGTCGAGCAGGTTGGTCAGCGGGGAATCCTTGAGCGCGTCCTTCAGGTCCTGCGACTTCTTCTGGTCGGTGTTTTGCGACCCCGCGGAGGTCAGCGACTGCAGTGCGCTCTGCAGACCCGACATCGCGGAACTCTGACCGGAGCTCGACGAGGAATTCTGATTCGACGAATTCGAGCCCGTGTCATCGGGATTCGAGCCGTTCGGGTTCTTGCCCTCGGGGTTCTTACCGTCCGGGTTCTTACCGTTCGGATCCTTGCCGCCGTGATCCTTGCCGTTCGGATCCTTGCCGCCGTGGTCCTTGCCGTCCTTGTCCTTGGGGTCGTGGTGACCCTTGTCGCGCGGATCGTCCTTGCCCGGGTGGCCGCCCTTGGGGTCGTTCTTGCCGCCCGGCTTCTTCCCGTCCGAGCCGCCGTGGGAACCGGGACCGCTGGGTGAGATCGATCCGTGCGGGCCGCCGCCGCTCCGGTCGCCCGGACCGCTGCCGCGGTAGTCGTTGCGCGGGTGCCACGAGGGGTCCTGTGTGGGCGGCGTGGTCGGGTCGTGCAGCTGGGGAACCGAGGTGCTGGCATAGGCCAGGCCCGGGATGTACCAGGAGGTGAAGGCGGCCTTGCCCTGATTGGCGTATTGGGTCTCGGTGTCGGTATTGGCCCAGGACGGGTCCCAGGTGGCCGGCAGATCCATCGCGATCACCGTGTGCAGCAAGGTGTTCCCGAAGTACGCGATGCTCTCGGCCATGGCCTGCAGATCCGTGGTGAAAGCGGAGGCCTCGGCCACGAAGCGGCCGGTGGCGGACATCGCGGCATCCATGCCGTGGCCGCTCCAACTGCCGCTCTCCTGGATCCGCTTCATGCGTTCGGTGAGGGTTTCGAAACTGCCATCGACGGTGTCCGCCAAGCTCTTCCACGCACCGCTGGAATTGGTCACGGCGACCGCGTGGATGCCATCGCGGACATCGAAGAACCACTTGCCCCGGTGACTGCCCGGGTCCTCGCTGCCGATCGCGTCCGGATAGCGGCCGTTCTTGGCCTGCGCGACGGCCTTCATGTGCGCGAAGTTGGTGTCGTCCGGCGCGGTCGGGGTGTCGGTCCACTGCGGGAACGAGGTGTCCCCGGTCGGCAGCGGCACGACGGTGACGTGGTCCTTGGCCGCGGCCAGCAATGCGTTGAACGCGGTCTTGGAGTGGTCATCCGTGCGGTTGTAGGTATTGCCCGCCGCGAGCAGTGTGTCGGCCATGGAGGACAGCAGGGTGATGTAGTGGTCGATGATGCCGTCGACGGCCTTGCCCTGCGTCTTGTACCGGTCCATGAGGTTCAGCGCCGACTGCAGCATGTTGTTGTCGCTGAAGCCGGTGTACTCGGTCAGCGGCTTGGTGTTCTTCTTGGCCTGCTGCAGTGCGTACACCACGTCGGCCGCGTAACCCGCTGCCTCCTTGGCGATTCCGTCGTCGATCTGCAGCCCGCCGCCGTGTGCCTGCCGGGAAAGATCATCCCAGGGGTTGTCGACTTGGTCAGTCATGCCCCGCTCCTCGAGTCACCCATCGCATCGAAAGACTACGCCCGCTCATTGCGAATGCCGTTGGCGGAAACGCCGTTCCAGACCGGGCAGGTAGACCGACGCGGGCATGCTGGAGGTGGTCGCCTCCACCACCCCGTCGTCGGCGACGTAGTAGAGCGCCCGTTCGATCGTCGGCTCCTCGGCGTCGGCGGGGACGTAGACCATCCAGCCGACCGGAAGTCGTTCGGCCCGAAGCCGATCGAGCGGATACGCGGCGGTGTCGATGCCCTCTGTGCGCACGTGATGACGCACCGCGTCGAGCGCCTCGAGCTCCGGCAGCGGTTCCGGGCCCAGGCGCGCGACCCCGGCCATGGCCAGCTGATAGTGGGCCGAATCCAGATCACCCGACCCGAAGGCCGCCTCCAGCACGGCCTGCGTGACATCGCGGCGCTCGGCGGCGGCCACGAATTCGGCCACCGCGGAACGCTGTTCGTCCGACGGGTCGGCGCTGATGAGATCGGTGATCACCCCGGCGGTGGTGGCCGCGGTCCAGATGCCGGGCACGGCGGCGGCCAGCTCGGTGGCGGCCGGGGATTCGCCGCGGTACCAGCGGCCGCGCTCCCACCAGTAGCAGAAGGTCAGCATGCCGCCGCTGGCACGGGTGTTCAGGACCGGACTGGCGACCCATTCGGGGGCCCCGGCGTACAGGCGCGGGAAGGCCGCGACACCGTTGTAGGCGTCCGCCAATTCCTTTGCGCCCCAGACTCCGCCGGAGAGCACGGCCCGACCGCCCGGCAGCATGTAGAGCGAGGAACCCGAACGGCGCGAGCCCTCGAACCAGGCGAAGGACGGCAGCACGCGCGGACCCCAGTCCGAGCCGACGGCGACGAAGGCGGCGGCGATCGCGGCCCAACGCGACCACAGTCGCGGGAAATCCGGGAAGTCGTGCTCGGAAACCACCGGGAGATAACCGGATTCGCGATCGGCTCGGGCCTCGGCGGCGGCCCGCAGCGGAGTGCGGGACTGGCGGTCGTCGTGGCGGAGGTAGGCGGCCAGCCAGGTGGGCAGTTCCTCGCGGGGGTGCGCGGCCAGATCGGCCAGGTAATCCGCGGGCGGGAAGAGCTGGTCGGCGGGGAAGGGCTCGTCGCCGTAATCGTGGTCGACGGCGAGCTCGCCCTCGACGGTGAGCGCCAATTCCAGCCGCCACCACGGGTCGCCGAGCTCCGCGGACAGTTGCCGGTGCTCGCGCACCAGCGTCAGCATTTCCGGGGTCGGGGACACCAGCGCCTGGCGCTCATCCGCGTCGGCGAAGGCCAGACGGACGCGCTGACCGGTCACGGTCAGCGCGAACGCGGCGCGTACCCGCACCCAGCCCTCCGGACCCAGATCGCGCACCTGCTGGGCGATGCGGTGGGCCAGCTGGCGGGCGCGGGCCGGGATGTCGAGCTCGGGGGCCACCATGCTGAAGCCGATGTCCGGATCGGAATCGGCTGCGGTGGTGGCCGTTTCGGGATCCTCCACGCCGATGACCGGGGCCATGCCGTCGAAATCCGGGGCGGTCGCCTCGGCGCTGGGTTCCTGCGTATTCGTCACGCGTCATCGTCTCCTCGGCCGACCGTGGCCGCTAGCGTTCCCGGGTCTGCCGCTCGGCGATCTTGCGCGCCAACTCCGCCTGCCACCGCTGCGCATTGCTGCCGTCCAACTGGCCCGCGAACGCGCGGCGGGCGGCCTCGATCAGCTCGTCGGTGACGTCGGGATACGCACTCGCGATCTCCCACAGCGCGTTCTCGGTTGGCATGTCGAAACCCGTCTCGGTGCGAATCCCCTGCCCCGAGACCGCGTCCTGCAATGACGCCTCGAACGTCCGCCGCAATTGCTCCTCGGTTGGGCGGCCACCACGCACGTGCATCCTCCTCGGCTCTTGGACCATCAGCCAGCATCACACATTTCCCGTGACCGCGCGGTGGCCGATGCCGAAAGAATCGGCGAACTCACATGATCGGCGCACCGGAGTCCCCTGGTCAGCAGAAGATGCCCGCGCGACGGGCCGGATCGGTCAGAACATCGCGAATGAGCAGGCCGAGGTCGGCGTCGGCCGGGCGGGCGCTGTAGCGCAGCTCGCACTGCGGTGTGCCCGACACCGCCACCAGCAGGCGGTGGAAGCCCTGCTGGGAGCGTTCCCAATACACCTCCGCGCCCAGGCGATCCACGTCGAAGCGCTGGTCGCCGACCTGCACGACCAGGCCACGGGCGGGATCGCGGAAGAACAGGACCCGCAGGCCGTCCACGGTGTCGTAGACGCCCGTCGGCGCGCCCGGAACCGACGCGACCGACCGCAGCTCCCCGCTCAGTGGGTCAAGCAGCGCGAATTCGCCGTAACCCGAATGCGAGCGCAGGACGATGCCGCGGGTCGGGTCGCTCGGCGCGGAGGCGCGCGGGAAGCGGTTGGCCGAACGCGAATTGCCATTGCCGGCCGGGCTGCCCGGCGCGCCCGGCGAACCCATCGGGCCACCCGGGAAACCGCCCGCGCCATTGCCGGCGGTGCCGTTGCCCGGCGCGCCGTTCCAGCCGGGTGACTCGGGCGTCGACGGCGGAGCGAACCCGTGCGCTCCGGGACCACCCGGATAGGGCTGCTGGCCTTGCGGATACCCGGGCTGGCCGTTCGGGTAGCCGGGCTGCTGGCCATTCGGATATCCCGGCTGCTGGCCATTCGGATATCCCGGCTGCTGACCGTTCGGGTACCCGGGCTGTTGACCGTTCGGATAACCCGGCTCACCGCCGGGGTAGCCGGACTGACCATTGGGGTAGCCGGACTGTCCACCCGGATACTGCCCGTTCGGCCACGTCGGCTGCTGTGGCTGCGGCCACGAACCCCACGGCGGCACTTGCCCATTCGGCGGCACGTTCTGCCACGGCGGCTGCTGTCCCACCGGCGGATATGCGGGCAGCTGAGGTTGCGCGGGCAGCTGCGGCACGCGCATCTGCGGCTGCGCGGGCGCGCCGGGGCCACCCGGCGCGGCGGGCCCACCCGGCCCGTAATTCCCCGGTCCCGCCGGACCATTCGGCCCGCCCGGACCGTTCGGGCCCGTCGGATCGCCCGGCTGCTGATCCGGCGGCAGCGTCCATGGGTACGGCTGCAGCGAAGGCTGCGGCGTGTACTGCGGGAACGTCGGATTGAACGGCCGCGGCGGATGCGGCACATGCGACCGCCAATTCGGATCCCACTTCCAGCGATCCTCGGATGTCGCCGGATCCCCGGGACCATCGCCGTCGGCACCATCCCCCGAATGCGCGGGCGGCACGGGCTTCCCACCATCCGGATGTTCCGCGGAATCCTCGGACTCGGGGTGACCCGAGGAATCCCCGGATTCGGAATCCGCCGCGGGCTCGACGGGTTCACCGTCCACCGCCGGATCGACCACCTCGGGGTCCGGATGGGGCTGTGGCACAGTGCGGTCGGCCTGCTTCACCAGGTTCGCAGGCTGCTCCGCCGGATCGTCGGAGGGTGCGACGGATTCCTCGTTCGTCGCCGACCCGGCGGGTTCCGCGGACGGGTGTGGCTTCGGCACAGCGGTGTCCGGATTCGCGGTCGGCTCCGCGGAATTGTCGGACGCCTGGGATTCGTCGAACATGCGCCGCAGCCATTCGGCGCGCTTGGCCGACACTCGGGCGTCCCACTCGGCCTGTTCCACGTGCTGGCGTTGCGCCCAGCGGTCGGGGTCGAAGGGAGCGTCGGAGCCCTCCGATTCGTCGAGTTGTTCGCGCAGCCACCGGGCGCGCTCGGCGTCCATGTGGGCTTCCCATTCGGCCTGCTCGACGCGCATGCGTTCGGACCACGTCTCCGGGTCGAAATCGGCGGCGTCGGAGCGGGGTTCGGACTCTGCGGTCGACTCAGACTCCGGGATCGACTCGGGCTCCGGCGTCTGCTCGGGCTCCGGGGTCGACTCGAGTACGGGCTCGTGCTCGCCCTCGGGGACCGGGTCCGGGCCGCGCGGGGCGGTGCGGCGCGAATCCAGATCCAGATCCATCCGCTCGAAGATGGCCGGATCCGCTCGAGTGGGCTCCGGGGTGCGCCCGGCGACACGGTCGATGAGGCCGCGAACGCCGTTGCGGGGCAACTGATTCTCGGGGCCGAGCGGTACGGTGCCGTCCTGGAGGGTGCGGGCGATGTGCTCGAGCAGGGGCCCGGGCGCGTCGGCGCGCAGGTGGCCGAACTGTGCCGACAAGGTGTCGGCGACGTCGCCGAGGCCGCTGGGGGCGGCGAGGCGATAGCCCTCGGTGGTGTGCTCGACCCAGACGTGCAGCTCCGTCGGGCCGACGCGAATCGCGGTGCGCGCGAAGCGAACCGGATCAGCGTAGCGGTGGGCGTCGGGCCGCTCGCCCTCGAAGTAGTGCGGCAGGGTCGTCGCGCGGGCGCCGATGTCGCGGGCGACCGCGGCCGGGTGCGGGTAGTCGATGCGGTAGTCCCGGCGGGCCTGCCACGCCCCGGCGTGGACGAAGTGCTCGCCCAGTCTCGTGACCGGTGTGCGCGACCAGCCCTCGCGCACCGGAACACCATTGCGGCGCACCGTGAGGAAGGAACGGTCGTCGAGTTGCCGCAGCCAGTCCTCGAAGCCGACGGTGACCTTGCCCTCCGCGCGGTAGCGCAGGTAGTGGGCCAGCATCTGATTGACCGCCTCGGGGAAGGTGGCCTCGCGCATGCTGCCCTCGGCCACCTGGGCCGGGATCACGCGCTCGCGGATGCCGCCCTCGCCGTCGGGTTCCACCAGGCGGTATTCGATGTGGGCCCAGGCATTGCCGACCAGGCCGCGCTGCCTCGGGTTCTCCTCGCCCAGGCGGCGCATGGCGTCCATGTGGCCGCCCTCGGGGGCGAACACCACGAACTTCGGCGAACCGGAGCCGAAGTTGTAGCCGCGCACCACCTGGTCGCTGAGTCGGGTCGGATCGTCCCAGCGATCCATTTCGGCATCGGCCGCGCGCCTGGACAATTCGAGGCCCGCCGCCTCGCTGTCCGGATGCCCGGACGCGGTCACATGCGGTTCGGTGCCGTGCGGCTCCGCAGAATCACTGTGCAGCTCCGCAGAATCACCGTGCGGCTCCGCCGAATTACCGTGCGACTCCGTGAGATTGCCGTGCGGTTCCGCCGAATTGCCGCGCGGTTCCGCCGGGGTCCGCAACTCGGGCTGCGGTGCGTGACCCCAGTGCGTGTCGTCCCGCTGCCCCTGGGCGCGAACCACATCGAATGCCGTCTCGGCATCGTCGAGGCCGGTCTTGCGCAAGTAGCGGCGCAGGGCCTCGAACCCGGCGTCGCGCGCCGCCCGGATCCGGTCCGCCTCGCTGCCGCTCGCGCGACGCAGGGCGCGGTCGTGCGCTTCGGTGTACGCGTGCTCGGCCGGGCCGACCAGGATCGGACGGCCGGTCTCCTGGCGCAGCGACCGCAGCTCTTCGATCTCGGTGGCGTAGTCGAGCGCGCGCCGCACGACCGCGGCCGGGCTGTCGCCGTGCTCGCCCGGTACGCGCGGGCCCTCCCCCGCCGGAATGCCGTGCGCGCGATCCCATTCCGCGGCGAAGTGCGCGGCCAGGTCCCGGCCGCCCACGCGCGGGCCGTCGGAGAGCAGGCGCGCGGCGACCTCGCGGACGCCCGCGCGGTAGGCGGCGTCGCTCCGCATGCGGTCGGTGACATCGCGGTCGCCGCGGAAGGCGCGGCGGGCGGTGTCCAGGCCGTGGTCGCGGGCCCGTCGGTAGGCGCGTTCCAGCGGGTCGGTCACCGGGCGGGCGGCGCGCTTCGGCCGGCTCTGCGTGCGGATTTCGTCGTGCAGACGGGCGGCCTCGTAGCCCAGCGCGCGGTGCTCGGCCTCGCGGGCCAATCGGGCGCGGACGTAGTCGTCGCGGGTGAGGATGTGCCGATCCAGCGGTTCGGCGGTGGTGAGCTGCTCGTGCAGCTGCGCGGCGGCGCGAATCAGCTCGCCCACGTGGGCCGCCGGAGCCGAATCATGCGGCAGCACCAGCGTATTCGTGGCCGGGTCGTAGCCCGCCGCCGGACCGTATTCCAGGCGGCCGTCGCTGCCGCGGGTGATGGCGGCGGCCGGATCGTCGGTGTAGCGGACGCGCAGCCCGTGGTGGTCGACCAGCTCCAGTGCCCACGCGCCGAGGGATGACCGGCGACTCACCGAGTGGGTCTCGTTGAGCAGCGCGCTGACGTGGTCCTCGGCGTTCAACAGTGTCTCGACGCGAGCCGGATCGAGCGGTTCGGCGGATGCGGTGGGATGCACCGGATCGGTTGCCGCACCGACGGATTCGAGGTGGCCGTAGTGGTCGGCGAGGGCGTCGGGCGCGTCCTCGCGGGTGCGGCCGACGAAACGTTCGTCGGCCAGCAGCGCGCGCACCCCGGCCTCGCGGGCCAGGTCGCGCGCGGCCTCCGGGGTCAGGTTCGGATCGGCGGCGCGGGCCTCGCGCACCGCTTCGTCGCCGGCGCGCAGGTAGGTGTCGCGCACCTCGTTGCCATACGCGACATCGGCCTCGTTGCGCAGCGTGCCGCCGGACGGGTCGTAGCCCGCGCGCTCGAGCTCACGCAGGAATTCCGCTTCCCGGCCGAAGGATTCGGCGGCCGTGCGATCCGGCGACACCGGCTCGGCGTGTTCGGGCGACACCGTCGCGGCGTGTTCCGCGTCCAGGTGCGCGGTGGCCGCGACGACGGCCGCGGCCTGATCGAGTTCACCCCGGCCATGCGCGTCGATATTGAGCTGACGCGACACCGGGTCGTAGAAGTCCCCGGCGACCGCCCCGCCGCCGCTGTCCTCCACCCGCAGCGTAATGCCCTTGTCCCGCAGGCTCGCCAGCGCGGCGTTGCCGGACTCGGTGGTGGACAGCACCTCGGCGACCCGGCTCACGGCCGGATCCGGGGTGTGGTCGAGCCAGCGATAGTGCTGCTGATCGGCTCCGTAGAGCACATCCCGGGCGGCGGCGTGGTCGGGCGAAATCGGTTCCAGCCGTGGGGGTTCGGGAATGTCACCGGAGAGCCCCGTGGTCCGCCGACTCATCGCGGGCGGCAGCTCGGTGGGATCCACGCTGCCCGGGTACTGGTCGTTGTAGGCCTCGAGCAGCAGCTTGTAGGCGACCTGCGCGGGTTCGCTGGCGCGGTCGCCGTTCATGATCACATCGGTGAACGCCTCGGCCAGCGCCTCGGTGGGGTTGGAGACCAGCAAGCCCTTGTTGTTGGGGTCGTGCAGGCTGTACTTGCTGAGCTCGTGGACGAAGTCCAGATAGCCGTCGGCGGTGCCGCGGGTGTCGAAGTAGTGATCGAACAGGACATCGTCGAATTCCCGGCGCGCGCGGCCCTGCCCGGCGAAGTCGAGCACGTGGCCGAATTCGTGGACGAGCTGCGAATAGAACGGGCGCATACCGGATCTCGGCGTGTGCCCGCCATCGAGTTCGTCCTCGAGCACCGACTGGTGCATCTCCTCGGGATCGGTGGCGAAGACCTCGTTCAGGATGAGCTGGTCGGCACGGTAGCGGCCGTTCTCCAGCTTGCCCCGGGTCATCGCGTACACGATGTCGTCCGGATCGTTGGGAATCTTGCCGATCGAGATCTCGCGCAGCGGGGCGTCGGGGAAGCGCGACTTCATATCGTCGATGGCGCGCGCGAACTCGCGCAACACCTCCGGGTGGACGTCGGTGCGGTCGAATCCGACGACCTCGAGACCCCAGCGCTGGCGCAGCGTGTCCGCGATCTGCTCGGGATTCATCCGCGACCACTCGTCGGCCGGGGCGGGCGACCACGGATGATCCGGTGCGGGAACGTGATCCTGTGCGCCGCCGCCGTGCGCGGCGGGATCGGGCGTCGCACTGTTGTGCGCGGCCGAGTGGACATCCAGATTCGGATCGTGAGCGACCGGCGGGTGGGTCGCGCCGGGATCGGTGGGCGGGCGCAGGCGTTGGACGGTGACGGTGCCGTCCGCCATCGACACTTCGACGCGGCGGTACTCGACCGGGGTGCCCTGGCTTTCGAGCTGCGCGCGCACCTTCTCGCCGAGGATGCGGCCGTGATCCGGCAGCGCGCTGACCACGTGCACCGTCGCCGGATCGCCGCCGATGCCGACCCCGGGGCGCACCGGGCGGTCGGTGAGATCGGCGAGCACCGAGTTCACCGCGTTCTCGTGGACCAGCTCGCGCGCCTTGAGATAGCGCTCGGTCTGCTGATGGTGTTCGCGGAAGGCGGTGGTGGCGGCCTTGCGCAGCTGCGAGAGTTCGTCCGAACGCGCGATGGCCGCGTCGCGTTCGTAGAAGTAATCCGACATCTGGTGCTTGGGGATGTTCTCCCGGTTCATCACCTCGTCCAGGCGCGCGGCCTCCGCGGCCAGCGCGTCCTCGACCGCGCGCTCCAGGTCCTTGGCCGAGCGGCCGGTGGGGTCCAGGCCCAGTTCCCGTGCCACGTCGTCCATTCGGGCGCGGGCTGCCTCCGCGCGCTCGTGCGCCCGTTGCCCGGCATCCGCGAAGGCCCGGATGGCCGAGGCGTGCTGCGCGTCGCCGGGAATGTGCTCCTCGGGTGGACCGAGCGGCTCCCACTCGGCGGTGTGATTCGAAACCGGCTGTGCGGCAGCCGGGTCCACGGTTGCCGGATCCGCTGTCGCCGGATCCGCGGCCGCCGCCGGGTGGGGGTCGCCGCCGGGCTTGGCCGGTCCACCGGGCTTGGCCGGGTCGGTGCCGGAGGGGTCGTCCGGATCGGGGCCGTTGCGACCTTCCTCGGGGCCTTCCTCACCGGGCGTCTCGGTAGCCACCGGATCCGTCTCGCTAACGATCGGGTCCGACTCGACGGCGGCCGATGGATGTTCTTCCGGGCCGTGCTCATTCACCCAGTCGGCGAGTTCGCGTGCGCGATGCAGGTTTTCGGTGGCATCGGCCAGCCGCTCGAAGGCCGCGGCGGGATCCCCGCTGTACTCGCGGATGGTGGTGCCGCCCAGATCCGCCAGGGCGGCACGGTAGTTCTCGCCGGTGAGATCGGATTCGTCCGCGTGCATGCCGGTTTGGCGGTTGAAGTCGGTAATGGCCTCGCGCAGCGCGTCGTGGGCGTTGTCGACGGCGCGCGCCGCCGCCGCGGCCGGGGTGTCGGCGGCAATGCGGGCGTCGGTGTCGAGGTGGTCGAGTTCGGTTTCCCAGCGCGTCACGCGGTTCTGCGCGTCGAGGTGCTGGTCGATGGCATCGGCCAGTTCGAGCAGACCGCGCTGCTGCGGCGTCAGGTTCTCGCGCGGGGTGTCGGCGAATTCGGCGCGGGTGTCGGCCGCCCACGAGCGGGTGAGATCGGCGTCGGAGACCGGCAATCCGATCTTGGCGATATTGCGGCGTATCTCGGCCAGCGACTCTTCCTGGCGGGCGTAGCGCAGTTCGCGCTCGGCCCGCTCCCGCGGGGACTCCTCGGCGTGATAGGCGTCCACCAGGTTCGATTCGGCGTGATCCAGGGATTCGAGCGCGGACTGATAGCGCTGCGCGGCATCGCGGACCGGCACCAGTTCGTCGGTCCAGATATCGCCGGACTCCAGCGGCATGCGCGAGAGCCGGTCGACCTGCTCGACCACGCGGTCCAGATCCGCGGGCCAGTTCGCCGGGGAGGCCGCCACCGCCGCCTCCAGATCGGCTCGCGCGCTGTCGACTTCGCGCCGCCACACATCGACCGGGGTGTCCAGCGGGCCCGCCGCGGCCTCGGTCGCCGCGTGCAGTTCGGCCTCGAGGTCGCGCACCCGCGCCTCGGCCCGGTTGTACTGCTCGGCCGCCGTCCGCAGATCCTCGATGCGCTGCTCGGAGTTCGGCAGCGTGCCCCCCTCCTCGCGGGAACGGGTGGCCAGGTAGTCGGCCGTGCCCGCAAGCCGCTCGGGGGTCAGGTCGCTCTCGCGGAGCGGGCGGTTGTGCTCGAGATACATCCGGCCGGTCGCGTAGTCCCTGCCGTCGCGGGCCAGGTCCAGCTGATGGCGGGCCTCCGCGAGATCGGCGGCCACCTCGCGCGGACTCCGTTGCGGCGGTGCGGGTTCCACCGGCGTGGTCAGCGCGTTGTACTCGGCCGCCAAGCGGGCCAGCGCGTCGATATCGGCCTCGCGGGCGGCGATCTCGTCCCGCATGCCGCTCACCAGGTCGGCCAGCTCCTCCGGCTTCGGCCGCTCGTGCTGCTCGATCTTGCCGTCTCGGTACACCTCGTAGACCTGGGCGGACCGGGCCCAGCGCACCCGTTCGACCACCTTCGACAGTTCGTCCGAGGTGAGCGGTGTCCGATCGGGTCCCAGGTTGTCGACGTATTCCTGGTAAGCGGCCGCCGCATTGCGGTCCTGCCGGGTGTGCAGCACCCGCTCCAGCTCTTCCGGCGAAAGCCGATCGTGCAGTTCGGTCAGGTGCTCGCGATACAGCTCCACGGTGCGGCCGATATCGTGGACATCCACGCCCAGCAGGCGCGACCACACTCCTTCCGCCCCCTGCGGAATATCGGAAAGCGGTGGCTCACCGATGGCGTCGTTCAGCAGGCGGTGCAGCAGCGCGGGCGCGTCGGGATCGTGGATCGGCAGCTCGCCGTCGGCGACCCGCGGATCATTGCGGGGGTCGAAGCGCAGACCGTCGTGGTGGGGGTCGAGTTCGCCCACGGTGCGCGTGTATTCGGCGAGCGCCGCCAGCAGGTGCGGATCCTGTTGCGACCTGGACAGGATGTCGTTGACCGCGCGCAACAGCTTGTTCCGCTTCAGGCTCTCCGGATCCGGCCCGTATCCGACGACCTCACGCTTGTCGTCGTCCACGACATGCTTGGAGGCGTAGAGCGCCTCCGGCTCGACACCCATCCGCCGCGCCAGCCGGTCCCGGGCCTCCAGCACGGCCTTGGACCGGCCACCGTCCGGTGCGCCCTTGGGATCGACGTTGTCGCGCACCAGTTTCGCGTAGTCGAGCAGGTCATCGGCGATCTGTTTGCGCAGGGCCCGCTTCACCGAGGGGTCGGTCATGGCCCGGGCCAAGCCCTCCGGCGTCAGCTCGTGGGGCTCCACGCCGAGGCGGTGCGCGAGGTTGCCGAGCACCCGGTTCAGTTCGTGGAAATTCTCGATGGCGTCGCTGGTGCGGATGTAGTCCGCCATGCCCTCGATCTGCGCGGCCCGCAGCGCGTTGTCCTGGCGCAGCGCCTTGATGGTGGCGTCGATGCGATCCGGGCTCAGATCCGTCGTCTCGACCGACAGCTGATCCGCCAGCTGTTTGCGTTCGGCGCGCACCACCTCGGGGTCGCGCGGCGCGCTCGCCTCGGGTTCGTGCGGGGCGGATTCCGGAGCGGGCGCGTGCGCCGACTCCGGTTGCACCACCTGCCATTCCGCATCGCCCTCGCGCACCATGAGGACCGGGGCATGCTCGCCGTTCACGTCGAGGTCGTGGAAACGAACCTCCGGCACCGTCTTCGACGCCACGACGTGCACATCGCCGTCGGAGTTCAGCTCGACCGTGCGCGGATCCAGTTGCAGCTCACCGCGATTGAGCATTCCACCCACCTCGGGGTGGTCCGCGAGGTAGTCGGCCAGGCGGCCGATGTGCTCGCCCTCCACGCCGATCACCACGAGCCGGGGCGGGTCGCCCACGTGGTCGCCCGGCCGGATCCCGATGCCGGGTGCCAGCATCGCGCCGCCCTCGCTGTCCATCCAGACGTGCGCGGTGCGATCGGCGAGTTGGCGGCCGTGATCACGGGCCACGGTGTCGGCGTGCAGGAAATCGTCGACCGCGCCGGAGAATTCGGCCAGGTGGTCGGCCTCGTCGCGGACCTGCATGCGCAGGTCGGCGATGGTGTGCGCGAGTCGCTCGGGAGTCAGTTCGTCCAGGCCGACCCCGAGCAGCTGCGCCCAATTCGAGCGCTCCTCGGCGACCTGATCCCGCCGCAGGGCATCGTTGAACACCGGGCCCTGTTCGCGCTCCGGCCGGGTGGGATCCGGGTCTTCGAAGTGACGCGGGCCCTCGCCGCCATTGTTGACACCGACATAGTCCAGGGCGGTCGGCCGCGGCTCGCGCGGGCGGAATTCCAGCGCGGGGTCGTCGGGGTCCGCGCCCGCGCGCTGCCGACGGGCATCGGCCCGTTCCTGCTGAATGCGGAGTTCTTCGGCCTCGCGGAAATCGCGCAGATAGCGGCCGAGCGGATCCTTGTCATTGATGGCCACCGGCCGCGGCGGCACCAGCTCGGATTGCAGGTTGAAGCGCTCGGCGACGTCGCGCAGCGCCTCGATGGCACCGGCGCGGCGCATGAGCCGGTAGGCGGCGTTGTCCACCGCGCCGCGCAGGGCGGCCGGGTCGGTGCTCGAGACCTCGATATCGTGCCGCACGGCCTGGTGCACCAGCTCGGTCAGCGCGGCATCGCGGGCCTCGAGGGCGTGCACCACCGGCTCGGGAACCGTAGTGCCCCAGGTCCGTTCGGGCGGACCGTCCAGGGTCGGGCGTTCCGGCTGCGGCTCGGGCGGATGCTGCGCGCGCTCGCGCAGGTAGTCTTCCTCGGTCGGCAGTCCCGCCATCCGCAGGCTCTCCTCGACCTCGGCGCGCAGCACGGGATCGGCCTCGGAGAACCATGGCTCGTACTCGCCGCGGCGGGTGGGCATGGGCACCACGTCCGAGGAGATGTCGGCGATCTTGTTGGTGCCGAACTTGAGCCAGAAGCGCTCGCGTTCCTTGAGCAGCAAGATGACCTGGCGGGTGATACCGAACGGGCTCGGGTCCCCGATGGCGTCCCAGTGCAGTCCGTCCCCGATGCCGAGGTGCTCGAGCGCATGGCCGACGAAACTGACCAGCTTGCCCTGGCCGTCGTCGAGACCCGAACCCGCCGGATAACCAGGGTAGTGCGACTGGAATCCGGCGAAGAGGCGATCTCGCAGCCGGCGCAGCAGACCCGGACGCTTGGGCTCGGGTTCGGGCTCCGGCGGCGGTGCGGGCAGGTCGGGGCGCGAGGTCACCTCGACGCGGGGCGAGCCGTCCGGATTCTCGGTGACCTTCACGTGCACCCGGTCACCGTCGGCCTGCAGGACCAGGTGACGTCCCTCGGCGGGGTCGGGCGTGGCGTGCGTGGCGGCCACCAGGTCCGCGACATCCGAAGCGCGACGCAGGGTTTCGGCCCGCAGCTCGGCCAGGGTGTGCTCGGCGTGCGCGGGCCGCACCCGCTCCGGATCGACCCCCAGCAGGCGGGCCCACTCGTCGCGGACCCGGGCGGCGCGGGCGCGATCCTCCGGGGTGGCGGCTCGCGCGTGCCGGTCGACGGCATCGTGGAGAGCTTCGATCGCACCGGCCCGCAACAGGTTCCGGTACTGCAGTTCGCCCGCCACCTCGGGCAGGTTTTCCGGGCGGATGTCCTCCGGCCGCAGGCCCAGTTCCTCGGCCAGCCGCTGGCGCAGCTCGTCCAGGGTCATGGCACGCGGCTCGTCGTGTGCCGCACCACGATTCGTGTCCGACCAGGGTTCCAGGGGCAGGCGACGCGGGGTCTCGCCGGGGGCGTGCGTTGTTTCGCCGGGGTCCGGCTCGGTGCGCACGGTCGTGTTGCGCTCGTCGTCGGTCAGGCGTCCGTAGTCCTCCGGGCGCATCGGGCGCGGCGCGACATTGCCCTCCGGATCGCCGAAACGGCCACGGGCGCGGGCGTTCTCGGCGACATCGCGGAAGGCGGCCTGGCGGTCCTGCGGAC
Source organism: Nocardia sp. CDC153 (assembly GCF_035818515.1). Classification (NCBI taxonomy): domain Bacteria; kingdom Bacillati; phylum Actinomycetota; class Actinomycetes; order Mycobacteriales; family Nocardiaceae; genus Nocardia; species Nocardia sp. CDC153. Next base: position 389,469 of record NZ_JAYKYU010000003.1, read on the forward strand.
CGATGGCCTCCTCCAGGCCGAGTGCCTCCGACAGGCGGCGGGCGTAAGCCTGTTCCGTGGCACCGCGTTCGCGTGGACCGGGGATCGCCTCGGAGCGGCCGAGGTGGTCGGCCGCCGCCCGCAGCGACGGTGCGGCCTGGACCGGATCGACGGGTGCCGCCGGGGTGGCGGGGTCGGCCTCGCGGACCGGAGTCGTCTCGGTGGGCGCCTCCGACACGGCGACCTCGGCGGTGCTCGCCTGCGGTTCGACGGTGGGGGACTCGGCGGTGGACTCGTGGCCGGGCTCGGCGGTCGGGTCGTGGTCGAGGTCGGCGGTCCAGGCGCGCGAGGCGTTCTCGTCGCGGCCGCCCGCGGCCTCCCAGAGGTAGTCCGCGCGATCGCGGGCGATGCGGGCCAGCGCCTCGGCGTGCTCGGCGCGCAGGTCCGCGAGGCGGCGATCGAGGCTGCCGGGGGGATAGTGCTCGGCCTGTTCACGCAGCCAGGCGGCGTGCTCGACCTCTTGGCGGGCGCTCCAGTCGGCCTGGATGGCCTCCTGGCGCTCGAGCCAGTGGTCGTTGGGGTCGGAAGCTCCCGGGGCGGTGCGGGATTCGTGCGGATCGCCCGCGCCGCCGGGGTGCTCGCCGCCCGGCGACATCTGGTCGTGCGTGGGTTCCGTTCGGGGCGAGGGGGTTTCGCGCAGCGGGACACCGTGGTTGCGGGCGGCCTCGCTCGCGATGTCGCCGCTGCTGATGGTCAGCAGCTGATGCAGGACCTGAGCCGGTTCGCTCGCGTTGTGGCCGTTCATCTCCACATCGCGGAACGCCTCGGCCAGCGCCTCGGGCGGGTTGAGGTGCCCGTGCTCGTCGAAGGCGTAGCCGGGCAACTGCCTCAGCCAGTGATCGAACAGCTCCGGGTCCCGGGTGCCGTAGACGGCCTCGAAGTGCCCGATCAGGACGTCCAGCGCCTCATGACGGGCCAGGCGCTGGCCGTTCATCTCCACCACGTGCCCGTATTCGTGCACGATCGCGCCGTATACCGGGCGCTCTGCGATGCCCGGCGCGTACCGGCCCTCGTCGACCTTCGCCTGCAGGCGTTCGATGAACTCCTTCGGATTGGTGGCGAAGCGCTCGTTGAACACGATCCGGTCCGCGCTCATCCGCCCGGTCGCGTCCTTGGCGCGCCAGGTGGCCGCGAAGGCATCCGGGGATTCGGGGATCGGGCCGATCTGGACCGACCGCAGCTCCGCGTCCGGATACCGCTGCCGCATGTCCTCGACCGCACGCCCGTACTCGCGGGCGTACTCGTGCGGCAGGTCCGGGTTGTCGAAACCCTGGGTATGCAGGCCGAATTCGCCCTCGAGTCGCTGCTTGACCTCGTCACGGCTCAGACCCGACCAGGAATCGCCATGGGACGCACCGTGATCGGTGGACGGGGCATGTTCCGGGTCCGGGTCGTCCTGCGGCGGATGATGATCGGACGACTCGTGGCCCTCGGGCTCGCGCACACCGGCGATGCCCGGGATCTCGACGGGGTCGCGATGCGGCGCGACCGTGCCGCCCGGCTCGTTGAGGCGATAGTCCTGCGGGACGAACTCGTTTCGACCGCAGTAGCTGGGAACGTCGTGCAGCATCGAACTGCAGTTCGCGCACGCCGCGGCCGGCTCGCCGATCTTCTGACGCTTGGTGTCCTGGAGCCAGCGCGGATCGAAACGCATCTCCCCCAGCACTTCTCGACCCAACGGCGGCGGGTCGCCCTCATGGCCAGCATTGCGCCACTGCTGCTCGTGCTCACGCTGACGCGCCCACAACAGTTCGTTGACGGCCTTGACTTCCGCGTGCCGCAGCGGCGCGTCGAAGTGAGCGCGACCCTCGTACTTCACCTCCCGCATGACCGGCTGGCCATCGTCACCGATGAGGACGCGGCCCTTCTCCCTGGCCTTCTCGGTGAGGACCTCGCCCTCGGCCTTCATGACCGGGTGCTCGTAATCGCCCAGCGCACGGAAGTTCTCGCGCAACAGCGGATGCAGATGGGCGTCATCGATCACGTCGGACGCGAAGCCGTTGATGCCCTCGGTGATCAGGCCGGTACGCAGATCGATCGCCACCGCACTGCACGGGCCTTCGCCCGCCTGCTTGGTCGCCGCGTGCTCGATCGCGCGGGCGCGGGACAGGTCGCCCACGTAGTCGTGGACCGGTCTGCCGTCGATAGAGCGGATCAGACCGTTCTCGTCCTTGTGGACTCGCGGGCCGTTCGGGTCGATCTCCTCCACGATCGCGCCGCGCGTCTTGTCATCGTGGTAATCGGGATCGTCGATGTGCTGCGGGCGACCGGGATCGGAGACCTCATCGGTCAGCGTGACCGGATGCTCGAGCTTCTCACCGGCCGATGGCGCCTTGCGCGGCTCGTGCTCGTGCTCGCCCGCGGCGGTGTGGTCGGGCTCGTGGTTGATCCCGCCATGTTCCTCGTCACCGGACGGCTTGGCTTTCGCGCCCTCGGAATCCGTTGTGGTGGCGGCGGTTTCAGGCTTGGGATGAGCTGCGAACTTGGCGTCGAGGTTGTGGCGGGTGCGCAGGCTGAGAGGATCGTGGGCGGTGCCGTCGGCCTTGAAGAGGATCGCGTGGGTGCCCTTGGTCTCGACCGGGACGATCGGCGGGTGGCCGTGTTCGCGACCGGCCGCCGGGTCCTTGACGACGATATTGCCGCCCTCGTTGACCAGCAGGTAGGCGTGTGCGCCGACGCCGTGTTCGTCGACGGGACCGGCGTAGTGGTCGACCACCAGGGCCGAGGAGCCGGGGCCCAGTTCGCGTAGGCGGTCGGCGATGGCGTCGTGGCCGTCGAAGGTGACCAGCTTGCCGCCCGCCGCGGCCACCAGCTGCTTGGCGGAAATACCCTCCGGCCCGATCTCGTGCTCGGGCACGCGGATCGAGTCGTTGCCGGTCAGCTCCTTCAGCAGCTCCAGCGACATGACACCGCAGTTGCCGCGCTGCGGCTCCTCCGGCGCGGACTCCTCCAGCACCGGCTCATTCGAATCATGGTGCGCGCCGGCGGTATCGGCGGGCTCGTCCAGAGCGCCGGGGTGCTCCACCGCGCCGTCGCCGCGCTCGGGCAGACCGGTGCGGTCCTCCCTCGGCGCTTCGGCGGGCTCACGGGGATCGGCGGTGCGCTCGCCCGTAATGGGCTCCTGCGTGCGCTCACCCTCCGGACCACGCCGGGGTTCGTGCTCGGCGGCGCGGGGAACCGCGCGATCGCCCAACGGAATCGGCGCGACCAGCAGGCCATCGGTGGGCTCATCGCGCCGCGACTGCTCATCCCGCTCACGGTCGTGCGGCTGCTCCCCCGCCGACGACTCGGATTCGGGGCGCGCATCCGCCGGGCGCGGGGGCTCGGCGGTATCACCGGGATGCTCTGCGGGCTTCTTCGCCTCGAACGAATCGTGAACTGGCTCAGCCTGTTCCGGCCGAATATCGGTGGACCCACCGCGATCCGCCCCGGATTCGCTCCGATCGGCGGCGGGCTCGGCGACGTCGGAGGCGGACTCGCCGCGGTCGATAGTGGAGTCGGGGCGATTGGCCGTGGTGTCTGGGCGGTCGTTCGAGGTGTCCGACTCGTCTGGTCGGGCGCGGTCCTCGCCGGTGAGGGTCGAATCCTCCTGCCCGGCAGGATGTTCGGTGGATTCGCGTGGGACCTCGTCTTGCCCCGGACGCGGCTGCGACGGCTCGTGATCGGTGGCGATCGGACTCTCGGAGTCGGTGGACCGGGGCGGCTCGCCTGCGGGGTCCTCGGCGTCGCGGCCGGAATTCCGTTGCTCCGCACCAGGTTCGGCATCCTTGGGCTCAACCGGGTTGTCGTGCTTGACAGCAGGGTCTTCGTGTCCGGCGGACGGATCGTCCTGTGCGGCAGTCGGATCGTCGACCTTGGCGGGTTCTCGGGTGTCGCCCGATTCCGGGCGCGATTGCGATTCGTCGTGCGGGGTGGGTTCGGGGGCCGTGCCCGCGCGGGGCTCGGATTCCACCGGGGTCTCGGGTTGGGCGGACTCGGGCGCGGACTGCTCGGAGCGGTCGGTGGGAGACGAATCGCGCTGGCCCGCAGGCTGGTCGGATTCGACCGGGGTCGGGGCTTCTTCGGAGCCGGTTGCCGGATCGCGGGGTTCGGGCGGGGCGGCTTCGCGGTCGTTGACGGGGGTTGTTTCGTTGGCGTCCGGGCGGGCGGCGGTCGGTTCCTGGCCGGGGCGCTCGGTTGCCGCGGTGGCTCGGGGGTCCGTACCCGCCTGGGGGCGCGTGCTTTCCGCTCGCGGAGCGTCGGGACGTGTGCCGGTGGCGTCGGGGCGTGCGCCGGTCGGGTCTGCCGCGCGGGCGCTCGGGGTGGCCGGGCGGGCCTCGGGTGTCGAGCGGGGCTGTTCCGGAGCCGCGGTTCGGGGTTGTTCCGTCGCGGTGCCGCGGGCCTCCGGTGCGGCTGCGGCGTGTTGCGGTGTGCCGGTGGCCGTGGATCCGCCGGACGTGGTCGGGGCCGCGGTGGTGGAGGAGGCGGCGATCGGGGTGTCCGGACGAGCCGCGGAGCCGTTGGATACGCCCGCGGGGGAATCGTGGCCCGCGGCACCGGCCCGGCTCGAGGTGCCGTTGGCCGAATCGGTGGCGGCGGGAGCGGAATCTGTGGTGGTAGACGCGGCCGAATGCAGCTCGCCGGGGACGCTCGCACCCGACGGCGCGGACTCGGTCGACGCACCGGTATTCGCGGAAGGCTCAGCGCCACCGCCGTTCTGGCTGGAATCCGTTGTGCCAGAGGGCGTGTCCGACCGGCCCGAGGTTGTGCTGGACGACTGGCGAGCGCCGGAATCGGTAGACGAGCCGGACTGGGAAGGCGATGCCGCTTTCGACTCCGCGGGGGCGGGGGCAGCGCCGCGCGAGTCGGCTCCGGCGGGAGCGGACTGGGTCGGGGCGGAGCCCTGCGTCGAGGGACCGGACGCCTGCGGGGCCGGGCCGGTGGCCCGCGGGGCGGAACCGGAGGTGTTCGTCGGCTCGGACGCGGGTGCGGGTGCCTCGTGCTTGCCCGCCTGAACACCGGATTCGACTGCCCCGCCGCTGGTTTCGCCGGTGCTGGCCTGCGGCTGATTCGCGTGGGTGTCGCCCGCGGTCGTGGGCGTCCCGGCCTGCTGGGTCTGGCCGTGGTCGCCGCCGGTGGTCTGGCTCTGCTCGCCCGCGGCGGTCTGCCCGTCGGTCGGGGTGGCGGACTCCTTGCCCCGGCCGTCGGTGGTGACGCCGCCGGTGTCGCCACCCTCGGGACGTGCGGTGCTACCGTCACCGCTGGTACGCGCGTTCGCGGTGGGATCGCTCGAGTCGCCGGAGAATCCGGCCGCGTGGGTCTGGGGACCACCGGTATCGCCGGTGTGACCGGTGTCGCCGGAGAAGCCGTTCCCTTCCGGGCGCGCGCCGATATTCGCGAAGTCGGTGGGAACGCCCGCCTTCCAGGCCGCGACACGTTCGTGGAAGCCTTGCGCGGCACCGTGATTCAGGCCGGACAGGCCGCCATTGGACACACCCGCGGTGAGCATGCGGGGGTCGAAGTTGGTGAACGCGTTGCCCATGTTCTTCCAGGCGTCGCCCCACCCGTGGTTGACCACGTCCAGCCCGAACTGCGCGCCCGTCCCGGCGAGGAACCCCGCTCCCGCACCGGCCAATCCGGCGCCGGCACCGGTGATACCGGCCTGCAGGAAGTGGTTCAGCTCGGTCTTGCCCAGTGCGCCGCCGATCATTTCGCCGGCCTTGCCGCCCACCAGGCCGCCGACACCGGCGCTGATTCCGGTGACGCCGATCCTGCCCCAGTCCATGCCGCTGCGATGCCCGGCCGCCACCTGGTACGCCTCGATGCCCGCTTCCTGCAGCATGCCCAGCCCGGCGTCCAGCACGAAGTGCCGCACCACGAATTTCGCCAGCGTCGAGCCGATCAGCTTGCCGACATACTCCTCGATGGCGGTGAGCGCCCGCTTGACGATCATGCGCACCGCGAAGCGCGTGGTGGCGACCGCGGCCGCCTCCTCCGCCGGGGCGGTGGGCGGGAAGATCCAGGCGGCCGCTATCTCGATCGCCAGAATCGCCAGCGACGAATAGAACATGAGCTTGGTCGACTCGATCTCGGTTCCGGTGTCGTGCACCGAATCACCGATCTGATCGAAATACTCCGCCAGATCCAGGATCGAGGTGTTGCCGTCCTGCTTCCCGCCGACACCGGCCAGCAGGTCGAAGGTCTTGGCCATGGCGTCGCGGCCGTCCCCGTCGATATACGCGGCCAGCGTGGCGGATTTGGCCGCGTCGATACCCGAAACCTGGTTGCGCAGACCTTCGGCGGTCTTCTTCCAGTAGCCGGCCAGATCCCACATCTGGTCTTCGTTGCCCTCGGGCCATTCCATCCCGACGAGCCAGCCCAGCCATTCGAGTTCAGAGGGCAGGTAGAGGGCCATGATCGATTACCTCGCCGCCGCCTCGCGCGGTCGTCTCACCATCCGGAATCGGTGGCCCCGCTGCGCCGCGGCTGTGCCGCATCGACATTCGGCTCGGTCGCCTGATAACCGCCCAGGCGCTCCCGCGATTTCGGCGGTGCGGTGGACACCACCGGCGGCTCCGGAATTGTCAATTCCTTGCTCAGGTCCGGCATTCCGGGAATCAGGTCCGCGAGCTTGGGTAGCCGCTCCCGGTTCTGCGATACCGGCGCCATGATCTCCCGGCTGCGGCGGGCCGCCTCGGCGGCGGCCTGCTGCGCGGCCTCGGTCACCGCCTTGGCGATCTCAGAGTAGTCCAGATCCTCGATCCCGGAACCGAATTTGGTCTCGATCACGGTGCCGTCGGCGTTCACCGTCACCGTCACCCGCTTGCCGCGCACCGTGGCCGAGGCCGTCAACGCGGCGCGCTCCTGCTGTAGTCGGGTGATGGTGCGCATCTGCTCGGCGAAACCGTCGAGGATCTCGGCCAGGTCGGACTTGCGCTGCTCGTTGGTCATTACTGGCCCTGGAATCCCTCGCCGTTGGCCTGGTCCATACTCCCCAGCTTGTCCGCCGACTCCTGCTGCGAGGTGGAGAAATTCCCGAAGGTCCCGGCCATGTTGGTAGCGCCCTCGATGATGTTCTTCTTACTGGCGAGGTAGCCCTGATCACCGTTGGCGAACTGGCGGCCGAGCGAATCGTTGCCCCACGGCGTGCCCAAAGCGTCTGCCTGCGAGGTGAATCCGTCCACCACGCCCTTGATGCCGTCGCGCACCTCACCGGTCTTCTGGGAGGCCTTCGTCAGCAGGTCCTGGTAGGAATGCAATCGACCGCCACTCATGATCAAGGCCCTTTCGATCCGGCAACCACACAGTATCCGGAATATTAACGGACAGTGTTGTTTCGGGCAGGGGATAGATCATGCGGGGGGCATCTGTTCAACGTGTGGTCGTCTTGTCCATGGTCAGTTCACCATTGGCGGTCCAGCGCTGTCGGACCAGCACCCGGCTGTGCTCGTCGAGCACCACCCGTTCCTTCAGCTGGCCGTTCTCGTACCAGTGCTGCCATTCCCCCACCGCCGCGCCCATGCGGGTGACGCCCTCCGAACGCTTGGAGCCGTCCGGCCACCATTGCCGCTGCGGGCCGTCCTCGACGCCGTCGACGTAGGTGAACAGCAGGACCAGTTGCCCGTTGTCCGCGTATTCCTCGACTTCCCCGGTGTAGGGCTCATCCTCGTAACAGGTGCGCCCGTAGTCGTCGAGCTCCACCTGATCTCGGCTGATTCGCATCGTCTACTCCGTCGCGGGGATCATGGGCACGGCCTGTCGGCCTCTGGTCGGAACACCCTAACCGGACGACGAGCGCGATCGCTTCGTCAGCCCTGCTCCGCCGACCCCGCTGTTATCCGCGTCCCCGCTGTTGTTCGCGTGCGGCCTTGCGCTGTTCGCGGGCCTCGAACCAGTCGTCCATGTCCGCGCGACGGCGCGCGGCATTGCTGCCGTCGAGCTGGCCGGCGAACGCCCGCCGGGCGGCATCGATCAGCTCGGGGGTGATGTTCGGATGCGCCGCGGTGATCGCCCACAGGGCGGTCTGGGTGTCGTGATCGAGTCCGGTGGCGGTGTGGACACCGCGGCCCTGCATCACATCCGAAAGCACTTCATCGAAGTTCCGCCGCAACTCGTCGTCGCTGGGATAGCCGTGGCGCATGTCGCTCTCCTCCCTCGGCCGAGCCGAGTCTCAGCATGTCATCCGAAGATTCCCGAGCGGCGCACCGGGTCGGCGAGCACGTCGCGGATCAGCATGCCCAGATCCGCGTCCGTCGCCAGCGGGCGATAGCGCACCTCGCACTGCGGAGCGCCGGCGACCATCACGGACAGGCGATTGAAGCCGTGCTGAGTGCGCTCCCACTGCACCTCCGCGCCCAGGCGATCCAGTTCCAGGGCCTGATCGCCGACCCGCAACACCAGACCGGCCTGGTTGTCCCGATAGAAGATCACCCGCAGCCCATCGAGATCGTCGTACACACCCGCCAGGGAACCCGCACCGGCCGGTGCGGACCGCAGGTCACCGGTGAACGGATTCAGCATCGCGAATTCACCGAAACCCGAATGCGAGCGCAGGAAGACGCCGTCGCCGGAACCGGACGGACCCGACGCACGCGGGAAACGATTGCCGCCACGCGACCGGCCGCCGTTCGCACCCTGCTGCTGCCCGGCGGGCGCACCCGCGGGGCCCGGGAATCCGGAACCCATCGGCGCGCCGGACGAACCAGCGCCGTTGGAACCGATGGAACCGTTGAAACCATTGCCCGGGTGGCCATTCCACGCGGGCTGTCCACCGCTCGAATCCGGTATCGCGCCCGGCGGCAGCGTGGGTCGGCCGGGACCGGCCGGGGAACCGGGACCATGCGGCAGCCCGCCGTCCGGATGACCGGGAACCCCGGGCAGGGAGGGCGTGCCCGGCTGCTCGGGAATCTGGGGTGAGCCGCCCGGGATCTCGGGCAGACCGCCCGGCTGCTGCGGCGTCCCCGCCGACGGCCACGAATTCCACGGCGGCACTTGACCATTCGGCGGCAGCTGACCGCCGGGCCAGCCCGCATCGGGAGGCGGCGACACCAGGTAAGCCGGGATCGAGGGCACCGGGGCCTGCGGAGGCGTGGGTGTACCGGTACCGCCCGGCCACGAGGGCACACCCGGTGGCGGCCCGCTCGGCGGTTGCGGATACGACGGAGGCTGCGGCGTATACGGAGGCTGGGGCGCATACGGGGGCTGGGGCGGATACGGAGGCTGCGGGGCCTGCGGAGGCTGCGGCGGATAAGGGGGCTGCGGGGGCTGCTGCGCATCCGGCGGCAGGGTCCACGGCGCCGCCTGCTGCGACGGCTGCGGAACATACTGGGGGAACGCCGGATTGAACGGCCGCGGCGGATGCGGCACATGCGACCGCGAATACGGATCCCACCGATACCCGCCGGACTCGGACTTCCGCCCGCCCTCGACATCCGGCACCACCTCCGGCCGCGTCCCGGGATCGGCTGCGCCAGAGTCCTTCTCAGCGTTCGCGTCGGGGATGGCGGGGTTGTTTTCGCTTGGGGATGGGTCCTCTCGGTTGGGCTCGGGCTGGACTGGGTGGGTGGGATCGGCTGGGTCGGAGGACTTGTCGGTGTTGGGGTTCGGGTGCTCGTGGGAGGGTAGGGGCTCGGCTCGGTTGTTGGAGGGGTTGGTCGGGTCGATGGCATTGCCGTCGGAGCCGGGCTGGGTGGGGTCGTGGGGGGTGGCGGGTGCGCCGCCGGTGGGTCCCTCCTCCTCGGGGTCGGACGAGGCGGGATCGCCTGGGTGGGGGATGTTTTCGTCGACCCAGTGGGCCAGGGCGTCGGCGTGGTGGAAGGCCTCGGCGGCGGCGTGGAGGTCTTCGAAGGGGGTGCGGCTGCCGGGGCCGTTCTGCAGGGCGGTTTTGCCGCGCAGCTCGTCGAGGGTTGCGGCGAGGGCCTCGGGGGTTAGTTCGGATTCGTGGACGCGGAGGCCGGTGGCCGCTCGGAAGTCGGTGATCGCCTGGAGCAGTGCGGTGTGGGCCGCGTCGCGGGCCGCGGCCGCGCCCTCGTGCGGGGAGACGCCGGCGCGGATCGCGGCGTCCTCGAGTCGCCGCACCTCGGCCGACCAGCGATCGGCGGCGGCCTGGGCGGCGTCGACGCGGTCCACGGCGCTCCGCAGGGCATCGTCGCGGGCAGCGAATTCCTCCGCGCCACTGGGCTTCGGGGCGGCGAGGACCTCGTCGCGGGCCCTGCGGGCGGCGTCGAGTTCGGTTTGGGCGGCGGCTGATTCGCGTCGCGCGGTGCCGATCGGGGTCTCGGCGGCACGGGCCTGTTCCCGCTCCCGTTCCTCGTGCCGGGCCAGTAGCTCCTCGAGTTGATGCACCCGCACGGCCGCGGCGCGCACCGCTTCGATCCGTGGGCCGATCGCGTCGTGTTCCGCCGGGGTCCGGGCGTGGCCGGCCGCCTCGTCGAGCGCGTCGCGGTATCGCTCTGGCGTGAGCTCGGATTCGTTGACCCGGACACCCCGGATCGCGGACTTGCGTTCCGCGAGCGCCTCGTCGAGCGCCCGACGAACCGTGTCCGCCGGGGTCTCACCGGGTCGCGCACCGGCCAGCGCGGCATTCTCGAGACCTCGTTCCGCGGCCCGAACCCGGGCTTCGGCGGCGTTGTACTGCTCCGCGGCCCGCTGGAATTCCGCCACGCGGGCCTGCTGCAGCGCATGCTGCCCCTCGGCGACGGGCAGCCGCCTCAGATGCTCCAAGGTACCCGGCAGCCGCGACGGCGTCAGGTCCGCGTCGACCAGCGGGCGGCCCGGCGCGGCGTCCAGATGCGGTGCGTGCTCGTCGGGCCGCGCCACCAGCCTGCCCAGCGCGTACTCGCGCATGGCCCGCGCGGTGTCCAGTTCGCTTCGGGCACTGTCGAGTTCGGCCGCCGCCTGCTTCGGGTGCGGCGGCTCGGTCTCGGCTTCGTGCGGTGCGGTGGCCCGGTTGTATTCGTCCGCGAGCCGCCGCAATTCCTCGATATCGGCTGCGCGCTGGCGTACTTCGGCCCGCAGTTCGTCGAGCTTCTGGGCGGTCTTCTCGCTGTCGAGGATCTCGTGTGCCTCGATCTTGCCGTCCCGATAGCGCTCGTACAGCTCCGCCACATGCGCGGGATCGCCGTCCAACTCCAGGCCCTGCAGTCGCGCCCAGACCGATTCGGCGTGGGTGACCTCGTCCAAAGGCAATGCCTCGCCGAGGTCTTCGTGCAGATGGTCGCGCAGATACCCGGGTCCGTGCGGATCGTGGATCGGCAGTTCGCCCTCGGCGACGCGGGGATCCCGGCTCGGATCGAAGTGCAGATCGGTGTGGAACGGGTCCAGCGCGGCCAGACTGTCGGCGTATTCGGCCAGCGCGGCCAGCAGTTCGGGCCGCTCGGCGGAGCGGTGCAGCAGGTCGTTGACCGCGCGCAGCACGGCCTTCGGCTCGACACTGTCGGCGGCCGGGTGCCAGCGATCGGCCTTCTTGTCGTACGTCTCGGCGTACAGCTGCTCGGGATCGACACCGAGCCGTTCGGCCAGCCGGTCGCGGGCCGCCAGGACGGCCTTGTCGCTCTCATCGCTCACCTCGCGAAGGGCTTTCGCGTACTCCAGCAGGTCCTCGACGGCTTGCAGCCGGCGGACCTTGCGCACGCCCGGATCGGCCATCGCCTCGGCCAGCCGCTGCGGCGTGAGCTCGGCCGGATCGATGCCGAGGCGGCCCGCGAGCTTGTCCAACAGGTCGTTGAGGCCGTGGTACGACTCGATGGCCTTGGCGGTGGCGATGAAGTCCGCCATGCCCTCGATCTGAGCGGCGTGCAGTGCGTTCGCGTGGCGCAGGGCCTTGATGGCCTGGTCGAGCTCCGCGGGTGTGAGATCGTCGCGGTAGACGACCAGCTTCTTCGCCAGTTCGTCACGCGCCGTGCGCAATTCGTCCACGGTTCGGGTGGGCCGCTCGGGCTCGACCGGCGGCACGGCGGGATCGTGCGGGCGCTCGACCAGCTGCCAGTGGTCGGCGGCGCTGTCGCGGGCCAGCAATACCGAGGTCGGCTCGCCGTTCACCTCGAACTGGTGGAAACGCACCTCGGGGGCGGTCTCGTCATAGACGTACGGGCGACCCTGTTGGTCGAAATCGACGCCGCGGATGTCGAGGCGCAGCCGGCCGTCGTTGAGTTGATGACCGATCTCGGGATGCTCGGCCAAGTATCCGGCGAGCACCTGCAAGTGATCGGTGTCGCCGCGGATCACCGTCAGGCGCGGCGGATCGCCCGGCAGAATGCCGATGCCGTGCTCGAGGCTGGCACCGCCCTGCTCGCGCACCCACGAGCGGGCCGTGTCGTCGGCGATCTCGGTTCCGCGCGCGGTCGCTTCCGCCTCGGCGTGGAAATAGTCGTCGGCGGCGTGCGCCAGATCCGCCAGCTGCCGGCCGTGCTCGCGTACCGCCATGCGCAGCTCGGCCAGGGTGTGGGGCAACCGTTCCGGGGTCAGCTCGTCCAGGCCGACGCCCAGCAGCTGGGCCCAGTTCGAGCGCGCCTCGCGAAGCTGATCGCGCAGCACCGCGTTCTGGAAGAGGACGCCCTCCTTGACGTTCAGCAGCTCCTCGGGCGACGGATCCCAGAAGTGCGGGGTGGATTCCTCGTTGTTGCCGACCGGCTGCCAGTGGACGAAGGTGATCGGCGGCGAATCCTGCGCCAGCAGATGCAGTTTGCGGCCGACGCGGGTCCACAAGCCGATCTTCCGGTTCGGATCGTTGCGGACGGGATCGCTGGCCATGAGCTCGCGCAGCAGGCGGGCCAGCGGATCCTTGTCGTAGAAGCTGATCTGCTTGGAGTACGGGATGCGCGCGTCCTGCGCGTTGTAGCGGTCGGCGGCGAGCGCCAGCGCCTCCACCGCACCGGCGCGGCGGACCAGAATGTAGTTGGCCTCCTCGACCAGTCGGCGCACGGTGGCGGGGTCGGCGGTGCGCAGGTCGATGCCTTGTCGCGCGGCCTGTTTCGCCACTTCCCGCCACGCGGCGTCGCGATTGTCGAGCGCGTCGGCGTAGGACTTGGGCAGGGCTTCCCGGGGAGCCTCCGGCTTCGCCCCGTGCGGGGTCTGCGGCTCCGCCTCGTGTGGGGTCTGCGGCCCGGCGGTCAGCTCGTGGGCGGGTCGCTCACCGGCGGGCAGTTCGGGGCGCTGCTCGGCGCCGACCGGCAGTTCCGCGAATCGCAGCCGCTCGTTCGCCTCCGCGAGCACGTGCTCGTCGACCTCGGTCAACCACGGCTCGTACTCGCCGTCGCGGGTGCGCATCGGCTCCGACACGCCACTGACCTCGTGGACCTTGCCGATCAGCTCCCAGCCGAAGATCTTCGCGTTCTTCAGGAAGGGCCACCGCTCCCGCGACTTGAACAGCGTCACAACCTCTTTGACGGGGCGGAACGGATTGCTGTCGTCGTTCGGCTTGACCAAGCTGTCGTTGTGGAACCAGACGGCCGCGCCCTTCTCCCACTCGGCGAAGGCCTTGGAGTCCAGGCTCGAGCCCGACGGGTACTTCGGGGTCGGATCCATGAATCCGCCGCGCACGAAATCCCAGAGACGGCGTAGGAACGGCCGCCGGGGCTCCGCCGGCACCTCGGGCGCACGGTCACCGGGCAGGGCCGGACGGGTGGTGCGCTCCAGTCGCGGGGTTCCGTCCGGGTGCTCGTGGACCAGGACATGGATGCGCTGACCGTCGGCCTCCAGCACCAGGCGTCGCGGAGCCGCCGGATCCGGCTCGTGGAAGGTGGCCGCCACCAGATCCGCGACATCCTCTGCGCGCCGGATGGTTTCGATACGCAGCTCGGCCAGCATCGCGGCGCGGTGCTCCGGAGCCAGGTGTTCGGGATCGACCCCGAGCAGCCGCGCCCACTCGTCGCGCACCTTCGCCGCCCGCGCGCGCTGCCCGGGGTCGGTGGCCGAATCATGGCGTGCCGCGGCCTCGGCCAGGGCCTCGATCGCACCGGCGCGCAACATGTTCCGGTACTGCAGCTCACCGGCCGTCACCGGCAGCCGGTCCTTCGCGATGTCCGCGTCCGAAAGCCCCAGGCGCTCGGCGATATCGCGACGGAGCTCGTCGAGCGAGATGGCCCGCGGTTCCGGGTCCCGGTTGTGCGCGGGCTCCGACCAGGGGTCCAGCGGAAGGTGCTCCGGCGCACCGGAATGCGTTGTACCGGAGGGTGCTTCGCCGGGCGGGGCCTCGTTGCGCGGCGGCTCCGGCGGCTCCTCGGCCTCGGTCCGCCAGTACTCCTCATCGCCGTAGCGCTCGTCGACGGTGAGCGGGCGGAAGTCTTCCGGGTTCCGCATGGGAGTCGGGTGGTCGCCGGTCTCCGGATCACCGAAAAAGCCGCGCGCCTTGGCCATTTCGGCCAGTTCCTGCAGTGACGCCAGGGGGTCCTTCCGCCTCGACAGCGGCTCGGACATGCCGAGTGCCTCCGCCAGGCGACGCAGATAGTCGTGGTCTTCCGGGAGGCGTGGGCGGGCATTGTGCTCGACCGGCGCATCCGCCAGAAAATCGGCGATCGCCCGCAGTGTCGGCGAGACATGGGCCGGGTTCACCGAGGCCGGGGGCTCCTCGGCCTGCTGCTCCGGGTGGGTGAGCTCGAGGGTCTGGGTCTCGGCCTCGTGCACACCGACCCCCGCCTCGGCCTCGTTCGAGGCCACCGGCTCCTCCACCGTATTGGGCACGGTCGCCTCATGCTCGCCCTGCGGCTCGGTGGTCCGGTGCTCGCCCTGCGGCTCGGCCGCCTCGCGCACGCTCTGCGGCTGCTCGCCGCCCGCGGGATTGGATTTCTCACCGCTGGAAGGGGTTTGCTCATCGCCAGGTAGCGGTTCGCCTTCGCGAGCGGATGGGGTGCTTCCGTTGCCCTCGGGCTCGGACTCGTGGTTGCCGTGGGGCGGGTTCGGCGGATTGTCGCCGCCCGAACCGGAGCCGGTGGGTGTGGGGGGTTCCTCGCCCGGATCACCCTCGTGCGGCGCGGCGGGCCCCTCGTCGGGGCGGCCACCGGCCATCTCCCAGTACCAGTCGGCGCGATCGGCGGCAATGCGGGCCAGCAGGTCGGCGTTCTCGGCGCGCAACCGGGCGAAGCGCTCCTCGGTGCTGCCCGGCACCATCCGATCGGCGATCTCGTGCAGCCACCGCGCGTGCTTCGCCTCCATTCGCGCCGACCAGTCGGCCTGCTCGGCCTGCATGCGATCGAACCAAGTGTCCGGATCGTTCGGATCGGACTTCGGCCGCAGCAGCGACTCGTCGATCGAATCACCGTCGCCGCCAGCGTGTTCCGGCTCGGACGACGGATTCGGCTCCCGCTCGTCTTCCGCACCGGAGGGTGGCTTCGGCTCACCCTTCTCGGGACCGCCCGGATCCCGCTCGGTGGCCTCGCGGCCGGAGGGACCGGAGTTCGGGTCGGTGGGGTGCGGGACGTTGTCCTCGACCCAGCGGGCCAGGGCATCGGCGTGATGGGAGTTCTCGGCGGCGCGGCGCAGGTCCTCGAACGCCGTGGCGCTGCCGGGGCCGTTCTGCAGGGCGGTCTTGCCCTGCAGTTCGTCGATGGTCGAATCGAGCCGGGCGGGAACGAGATCGGATTCGGCCACGTTCAAGCGCGTCGCGGCACGGAATTCGGTAATCGCCTGTTGAAGTGCGGCTCGAGCCTCGTCACGCGCGCGGGCGGCGGCCTCGTGCGGGGTGACGGCGGCGCGGGTGTGCGCGGCCCACAACCGCTTCAGCTCCGCCGACCAGCGATCGGCGGCGGCCTGGGCCCGATCGACCCGATCGAGGGCCGCCCGCAACGCGGTGTCGCGGGCCGCGAATTCCTCCGCGCCATTCGGCTTCGGAGCATTCATGAGCAGATCGCGTTCGGTCCGGGCCGCACGGAGTTCACGTTGCGCCGCGGTCGATTCCCGCCGGGCGGCGTCCAGCGGTGACTCGGCCGCGCGGGCCCGCGCCGCGGCGGCCGCCTCGTGACCGGCGATGAGCTCCTCGATCTGATGCACGCGCACCGCCGCATCGTGCAAGCGCTGGATGCGCGGCCCGATCTCCGCGTGCTGCTCCGGCGTGCGCGCGTACCGGGTCGCCTCGTCCAGGGCGTCGCGGAAGCGTTCCGGTGTCAGATCCGAGGCCTCGACCCGCACTCCCCGCATCGCCCGATCGCGATCGCGCAACGCCTGATCGAGTTCCCGGCGCAGGGTCTCCACCGGCGCCTCACCGGGCCGCGCCCCCGCCATCAGGGACCGGTTCAGCTCGTGTTCCGCCGCGCGCACCCGCGCCTCGGTGGCGTTGTAATGCTCGGCGGCGGCACGCAATTCGGCGATACGGGCCTCATGGCCGGGGCGCACCGCATCCGGCATGGGCAGTCGCTCGAGGTGTTCGATGGTGGACGCCAGCCGCTGCGGAGTCAGATCCTGCGGGCCGATCCGGCGACCGGGAGCGCCGTCGAGGTGGGGCTCGTGGGCGTCGGGGTGCGTGATGCGGGACAGCGCGTAGTCGCGACCCTTGCCCGCGCGTTCGAGATCGGTTCGCGCGCTGTCGAGTTCGGCCGCCGCGTCGGCCGGGCGGGCCGGTGGGCGCTCGGGCTCCACCGCGTTGGTCACCGCGTTGTATTCCTCCGCCAGTCGCCGCAGCGCCTCGATATCCCGTGCCCGAGCGCGCGCTTCGGCACGCAGCTCCGCCACGGTCGCCCGCGTTTCGGCGTCGGTGGGGCGCTCGAACTTCTCGATCTTGCCGTCCCGGTAGGCCTCGTATGCCTTGGCCAGGCGCTTCGGATCGTCTCCGAGCTCGAGACCCTGAAGCCGCGCCCACACCTCACCGGCATGGGAGAGCTGATCCGAACGCGGTGCCTCACCGATCAATTCATGGTTGAAGGTACGCAGCAGCGCGGCCGCGTCCGGGTCGTGAATCGGCAGTTCGCCCTCGGCGACCCGCGGATCCGACGCCGGATCGAATCGCATCTCGTGGTGATACGGATCGATCGCGCTGAGGCTGTCCGCGTATTCGGTCAGTGCGGCAAGCAATTCCGGGCGTTCCGCCGACCGGTGCATCATGTCGTTGATGGCCCGCAACAGGGCCGCGGACTCGATGCTCTTGGGATCGGGCCCGAACCGATCGGCCTTCTTGTCGTACTTGTCGGAGAACAGCGATTCGGGCCGGACACCGAGACGCTCGGCCAGCCGGTCCCGCGCGGCCAGCGCCGCGGCCTCGTCCACGCCGCGCACCCCCGCCGCGTACTCGACCAGATCCTGAACCGCCTGCAGGCGGCGGACATTGCGCAGGCCGGGATCCGCCAGCGCCTCGGCCATGCGCCGCGGACTCAACTCCGACGGATCCAGGTTCAAGCGATGCGCGAGCTGCTGCAACGCGCCGTTGAGGTCGTGGAACGACGCGATGCCGTCACTGCTGCGGATGAAGTCCGCCATGCCCTCGATCTGCGCGGCCCGCAGCGCGTTGTCGAGCTGCATGGCCTTGATGGTGTCGGCCAGCTTGTCGGGGGTGAGGTCCTCGCGGTAGACGGCCAGCTTCTTCGCCAGTTCGTCACGCGCCGTGCGCAATTCATCGAGCGTGCGCGGCAGCGGTTCGGGCGTCTCATGCGGGGTCGGCGTCGCGGGAGTGCGCTCCTCGACAACCCGCCACGGCTGGGTCGGATGATCGCGCACCGTGGTGGCCGGTATCTTCTCGCCGCCCAGTTCCGGCTCGTGGAAGCGGACCTCGGGCGTGTGCTCGTCCACCACGTGCAAGCGCCCCTGGTCATCCATGGTGACCAGGCGGAAGTCCAGCCCCAGCTGCCCGTCATTGAGCTGACGGCCGACCTCGGGATGCTCGGCCAGGTAGGTGGCCAGCACCTGTTCGTGATCGCCGCTCGCAGAAATCACCTGCAGTCGGGGCGGGTCTCCGGGCAGCACCGCGATCCCGCGGTCCAGCGTCGCGCCGCCGTGCTCGGCCACGAAGACGCGGGCCGCGTCATCGGCGATGTCCTGCGCCGTCTTGCGCACCTCGGCATCGGCGTGCAGGTATTCGTCCACGGCGCGACCGAGATCGGCCACCTGGTCGGCGTGTTCGCGTATCGCCATGCGCAATTCGGCCACGGTGTGCGGCAACCGCTCCGGGCTCAGCTCATCGAGTCCGACACCGAGCAGCTGTGCCCAGTTCGAGCGCTCCTCCCGCATCTGATCGCGCATCAGGGCGTTGTCGAAGAGCACGCCCTCCTTGCGCGTGGTCAGCTCCTCGGGCGAGAGGTCGTCGAAGTTGCGGGCCGGTTCGCCGCCATTGGGGCTGCCGGCCCATTCCAGCGCCGTGAAATGCGGGTCGTCCGGGCCGATCAGGCCGATCTTGCGGGCGAGCCTGGTGATCGCCCAGTCCTGGCGCGTCGGATCACTGTGCACCAACTCGCGCAGGAAACGGCCCAGCGGATCCTTGTCGAAGAAGTTGATGCTGCGGCTGAAGGGGACGCGCGCGTCCTCCACGTTGTAGCGCTGCGCGACCTCGAACAGGGCCTCCACCGCGCCCGCCCGGCGCAACAGCACATAGGTCGCCTCGTCGACCAGGCGTCGTAGCGTCGGCGGATCGGCGGCACGCAGGTCGATGCCTTGTCGCGCAGCCTGATTCAGCACCTCTTGCAGCGCCTGATCGCGCAGGTCGAGGCCGTCGGCCAGGGCCTTCGGCAGCACATCGCGCGAACCGCCGGACTCGTGCTGCGGGTCGGTCGCCGGATCATGCTGTCCGCCACCGGGTTCAGCGGAATTCGGGGCGTGTTCGCCACCGGATGGCAACTGCGGCAGATGCTCTCGCTGGTCGACCGCGGCGGGATCGGTGACCGGCTCGGCCTCGGTCCGCGCGGTGGGCGCCGGGTCCTCGTTCGAGATGCCCGCAAGGCGCAGGTCTTCGGCGGCACGCGCCGCCGTGGCCGGATCCACTTCGCTGAGCCAGGGCTGGTATTCGCCGTCGCGGGTGCGCATCGGCACCAGTTCCGAGGCGGTATCCGCCACCCGCGCGGTCAGCCGGTTGAAGAACGGCAGCTCCTCGCGCTGCTTCCAGAAGGTCGCGAACTCCTTGCCCAGGCGGGCCGGGTTGATGTCGAGATGTTCCAGGAAGTCGTTGTGCAGCCAGCCGCCGACCTCGTGGATGATCTCCTTCTGCCCCTTGCCGTCGAGGCCGGAACCCGAGGCGTACTTCGGATTCTGATCGGTGAACCCACCCCGGACGAAGTCCCACAGCCGCCGCAGGAACGGCGGTCGCACCGGCTGCCGGGCGGCCGGGAGCCGGTCGCCGGGGAGCGCCGGCCGAGTCGCGGGCTCCAGATGCCGCACCCCGTCCGCGTCGGTGCGGACCGTGACGTGGACACGATCGCCACCGGCTTCCAGCACCAGCCGCTGCGGTGCGGACGGATCCGGCTCATGGTAGGTCGCCGCCATCAGATCGGCGATATCGGTTGCGCGGCGGATGGTTTCGGCGCGCAGCTCCGCCATCGTCTCCGCCCGGTGCTCGGGTGCGAGCCGCTCGGGGTCGACGCCGAGCAGGCGTGCCCACTCGTCGCGGACCTGCGCCAGCTGCGCCCGATGCTCCGGATCGGTCGCCGCGTCATGGCGGGCCGCGGCCTCGTCCAGTGCTTCGATACCGCCGGCGCGCAACATATTCCGGTACTGCAGCTCACCCGCGGTCTCGGGCAGACGATCCTTCGCGATATCGGCGTCGGAAAGCCCGAGGCGCGCGGCGATGTCGCGGCGGAGCTCGTCCAGGGTCAGGGCGCGGGGCTCACCGGTGTGGTGCGCGGGATCCGACCACGGCTCCAGCGGGATGTCGGGCCGCCCGCCGGTGAAGCCGGATGTGTTCTGCTCCAGGGCAGCTCGGGCGGTGGCGGCCTCGGCCGCGTCGGCCTGGCTCAGGCGGTCGGCGATCCCCAGGTCGCGGAACTCCGCCTCGATCGCCGCCAGTTCACGCGGGTCGACCTCAGATCGCCAGTACTCCTCACCGCCGTACCGTTCGTCGGTGGTCAGCGGCCGGAAGTCGCGCGGATCTCGCATCGAGCCCGGCGGTGTGCCGGTCTCCGGATCGCCGAAGAACCCACGCGCCCTGGCCATCTCGGCCAGCTCCTGCAACGAGGCCAGCGCATCCGGGCGTCGTGACAGCGGCTCGGCCATGCCCAGCGCATCCGCCAAACGCGCCAGATAGGCCAGCTCCTCCGGCGTGCGCTGGCGCGCATTGTGTTCGAGCGGCGCGTCGGACAGGTAGTCGGTGACCGCCTTCAAGGTCGGTGACGCGACCGCCGGATTCACCGAATCCGGACGCTCCGGCCCCGGCTCGCCCCCGGGCGGCTGGTGCTCGCCCTCGGGCAGCGGCAACTCCACGGTCGGAGCCTCGGCGGTGGGTACGGTGTTTTCGCCAGTGGGCGTGGGATTCCCACCCTCCGCCGGATTCGGCTCGGGCTCCGGTTCGGGCTCGGCACCGTGCGGCGGGACCGGCGGCTCCTTGCCCCCGGAACCGGCACCGGCGTCTCCCGCGGCGGGCTTCTCGGCGGGACCCTCGGGCTCGGGGGTGACGGCGGTGGATTCCTCACTCCCACGGGCGAACTCGATCCGCGGGTCCGCGACGACCGTCGTGGATTCGTCCGGACTCGGCTTCTCCTCGGCGACAACCGGTTTGGTTTCCTCGGCGACAACCGTTTCCGGCTCCTCGATCCGGGCCGGACCGGTGGGCCGGGAGATCGCGTCGGGGGGCACGTGGAAGGAGTCCGGGTTGCGGCCGTAGGTCGCCATCTCGTCCATCAGGTGCCAGTACAGGACCTTCGCGGGCTCGGAGGCGCGCTCACCGTTGTATTCGACGTCCATGAACGCCTCGGCGACGGCTTCGACCGGCTCGAACTGATCCATGGGACGGGGACCGGGATTCCCGTGCTCATCCTTGGCCGAGAGACTGTAGCCGCTGAGCTGGCCCAGGAATTCCTCGAACGCGGCCCGGAACTCTTCCCGGCCCAGATCGGGGCGAGTGGTCTCGAAGTAGTCCCGCAGGACCTGCAGCGCGTCATCGGACGGACGTCGGTAGCTATCGGGGGACGGCTTCCCGGATTCGAAATCCAAGGCGTGGCCGAACTCGTGCACGATCGTCGCGTACACCGGACGCCTGGCGGAATTCGGTGGGTGAAACCCGCCCGGGTCATGGGTGATGGCGTGGAAATCCGCGAGGCTGCCGGCGTGCTTCGCGTTCAGCTGGATCGCCTTGGCGTTCAACAGGTAATTGCCGGGCGTGGAGCGGTCGACGCCCGGATCGACCTGGGCCAGGCGGTTGTCGCCCAGGTCCTTGATCTCGACCCGCTCGAGATTCCGGCCAACCGGATAGCGCCCGAGCATATCGTCGATGGCGCGGGCGAACTCCTGCGCGACAGCCGGATGGACCGTACCGTCGTCGAAGCCGACCACGTCGATGTTCCAGCGCTGATGCAGCTCCCGGGCCACTTCGGACGGCGACATCTTCGTCCACTCGTCGACCGGGTACGCGTCGATCCCGGTGGCGTCCGCCGCGACCCTGGCCCATTCCGCGGGTGGCACGTTCTCCGGGCGTGCGGGTTCGTCGGGGCGGGCGTGCTGCTCGATCTGATCGAGGCGCTCTCGCATGGCCTGGTGCCAGTCGGGTCGGCCGGCACGCTCGAACTCGGGGGCCAGGGCGTCCACGCGCGCGCGGATCTCCGCGACCTCGGAACGCGTGAGTTCGTGGTCGTGCCAGACCGTTTCGCGGTTCGGGCCGGGTTCGGCGAACTGGCGGGCGAACTGGCTGATCGGATTGCGGGCCCGGGGATCGTTGCCGAAGGCCAGGCTGTGATCGATGCCGATGAGGTGGCCGTCGGGGCTGACCATCCAGTTGCCCGGATTGCGATCCGGAATCGCCAGCAGGGCATCGAACAAGCCCATGCGCAGACCCTCGGGCGTGCCGTGATACAGCAATGCCGGATTCGGTTCCGTCTCATGGTGATACGCGGCGGTATCGCCCGGCATCAGATCCATGTAGATGATGTGTTCGTTCGACGGGTCCCGGTAGACGCGGGGCACCTCGACCCCGACGGCCCGGCCGACCAGCGACGCGAGCTCCTCCGCGTCGGCGTGCGCGGGATTGGTGACCACCTTGCGAATCAGCTCGGTGCCGTCCTCGAAGGTGACCAACTCGACCCGCTCGGCGCTCTTCAGGGCACCCTCGCTGATCACCTCCACCGACGCCTCGCCGGACCTGATCGCCTCGGTAACCTCCCGCTCGAACGCCCGCGCCGCCGCGACCGGATCGGGTGTGTGAGCCGGATCCGGAGTTCGGGCGGGAGCGTCCGGATGCGCCGGGTCGGCCGCATGGGCTCGCTCGGCGGCCTGCGCCAGGTCGGCCGCGATGACCGCCCGCTTCAGGTCCTCCATGCCGTGGTATTTCTCCGCGGCGGTGCGCAATCGGTCGAGGGCGGCCTGCGGGTCGCCCTTCGGCTTGCCGGTCGCGCGGCCCTCGAGATCCCGCATCGTATCGGCGAGTTTGCCTGCGGCCAGGTCGGATTCGGTAACCCGCAGACCCGTCACCTTGTGCAGGTTCTCGATGGCCTTTCGCACCTCGTGATTGGCCATCAGGTGCGCGCGCTCGATCCGGGCACGCATATCGTCGGGCTGGGTGGGCACGCCCGGACGTCCGCGACGCGCGCGGACCGGGTCCAGTCCCTGGCGGGTGCGCTCGCTGAGGGGTTCCACGGCGGTGCCATCGTCTTTGAACAGGATCGCGTGCGTGCTCCGGGTCTCGCCGGGCACCTCCGGGGGGAAGCCGTGCTCGCGGCCCGTCGCCGGATCCTTCACGACGATCTTGCCACCGTCATTGACCAGCAGATACGCGTGCGCGCCCACGCCGTGCTCATCGGCGGGACCGGCGTAGCGGTCGACGACCAGCGCCGACGCCCCGGGACCCAACTCCCGCAGCCGATCCGCGATCGCCTCATGGCCTTCATAGCCGCGCAGCCTGCCGCCCGCCATGGAGACCACCCGCGATGCCGACATGCCCTCCGGGCCGACCGGACGTTCCGGCACCCGGATCGAATCGTTGCCGGTCAGCTGGCGCAGCAGCTTCAGGGCCAGCTCGCCGCTGCGACCGCGGTTCGGGTGCGGGTTCGCCGCGGTGGTGCGGTCCGGCTGCGGCCCAGCCGAATCGGTGCCGCGAGGTGGAGGCTCCGACGCCGGATGCTCCTGCGGTTCCCGCACGTTTCCCGGATGCTTCGTGGTGCCGTCACCGCGCTCCGGCGGCCCGGCACGCCGCTCACCGGGCCCATCGGTCGGCGCGCGCCGACCCGCCGGTGCGGGACGTTCAGCGGGCCCCGCCCCGGCGTTCTCGCGCGACCTTTCGCCACCGGCAGCCCGGCGCTCGCCCTCACCGGCATGCGGAATTGGATGGTCTCCCACGGGAATCGGCGCGACCAGCAGGCCATCCTCCGGCGCACCGTGGCCGGGCCGCTCATCGCGGTCGCGATCGTGTGCGGCTTCACCCGCCTTGGGCGACTCCGTGTCCGGGTGCGCATCGGCGGGACGCGGACGCTCCGGCGTCTCACCGGGATGCTCTGCCGGCCGTCGTGGCTCGGACGAATCATGCACTGGTTCAGCTGGTTCCGGATGATCAGTACGCGGCGCATCGTCTTCGAGGGCCGGCTCCGAGCGGGCGACCGCCGACTCCGGCTCATCAACGCGGCGCGCCTTCCCGGGCTCGGCATCGGCTCGGCTCGAATCCGGCTCGTTCGCAACGCGATCCACCGGCTCGTGCCCGGCCTCTTCACCGCGCGAGTGATTCTCGCTGTCCGCAGGTGCCACCTCGTCGCCGCGGGCGCGGCCTTCGGAACCGAGCGGCGTCTCCTCCGACCGTGGGCGGACATCACTCTCGTGCGGCACGGATTCCTCTGGCCGCGAACCGGTCTCATCGCGCGCCGGATTCCCTTCGCGCAGCGTCGTCTCGTCGCGCGGCAGGTTCCCTTCACGCGACGTCGTCTCGTCGCGCGGCGGGTTGCCTTCGCGCGGCGTCGTCTCGTCGCGCGGCGGGTTGCCTTCGCGCGGCGTCGTCTCGTCGCGCGGGGTGGTCTCTTCGTGCGGCGATGGGGTGTCGGGGCGGGGTTCGGAGTCGTTCGACCTGGGACCGGACTCGTCGGCGATTGTGTCCGAGTCCGACCGTTGCGACTGTTCGTCGCGTGGCGGCGTGGTGTCCGCGGGCGGTGCCGAATCGTCGCGAGGCGAGGAGTGTTCGTCACCGGAATGACGCGAATCCGACTGCGCGGCTGACGGGTCCGTGTCCGTGCGGGCGGCCGAGTCTTCCCGGGGAGCTGCCGGTTCGGTCGTCTCCGGGTGGGCGGCCGGTGCTTCACCGGCGCGATTTTCGGGCTCGGCGGGTGCCGCGGGGTCAGTGTCACGCTGCGGCGAATCGTGGGGATCCGCAAGGGTCTCGGCGGTGCGGCCTTCGTTCTCGCCGGGGGCGGCGTGGGTCGCCGGCTCGTCGAGGGCGGCGGGGTCGTGGGGGGCCGTGGATTCCGGGGTCGAACGAGGCGCGGTTCCGTCCGGACGAGCGTCGGTACCCTCTCGCTGACGGGCGTCGGTACCCGATTGCTGGCGGGCGTCGGTGCCCGATTGCGGCCGCCCATCCGTGCCCGATTGCGGGCGGGCATCCGTACCGGATTGCGGGCGAGCGCCTTCCGGGCGGGCGGTGTCGGCACGGAGACCGGTGGCTTCGCCCGCGCGGGTCGGGATTGGGCGAGGGTCGGGGGTCGCGGTGCGGGGTTCGGGAGTCGAGCCGCCGTGATGCGGTGACGAGGTCGGCGCGGCACCCGCCGGAGCGTTCCCGGCCGGGGACGCGGCGGCGGGAACGGTGGGCCGGTCCGCTGCCCCGAGGGGCGCGTTGCCGTTGGAGACCGAGGGGGCCGATCCGTTCAAGGCGGTCGGGGCCGATCCGGTCGAGGCGGCGGGGGCGGGGCCGGTCGATGCCGCGGCGATTGGGCTGTCCGCCGGTGCGGCGGCCGGGGCCGCCCCCGCCGGCGACTCCTGCGCCGCGGTCGCCATCATACTGTGGGCCGGATGCTCGCCAGGGCCGGAGTCGGCGGTCGTACCGGAGGCCGTCGTGCTCGAATCAGCCTGTGCTGCAGGGGCGGAAGCATCGCGAGCGCCCACCTCCGACGTGGGTGCGGAGGTGCGGGAACTCGAATCCGCAGCGGCTTGGGTCGTGCGCTGGTCAGCGGCCGGAGCCGCCGCGGCAGGGCGCGAATCGGACGCGACGGGGCGCGAGTCGGATGTGACGGGGCGCGAGTCGGATGCGGTTGGAGTCGAGGTGGACTGGGGCGCGGGACCGTTGTTCTGCGCCACCGGGCCGGACCCGCTGGCACCGGAATCGACTGTGGGGGCGGGGTTTTCGTGCCGGCCCGCCTGGACGCCCGACTCCGGCGCGCCGGTGGTTTCGGGAGTGCCCGCGTGTGCCTGGGTACCCTGCGGCTCGCCCGCCGTGCCGAGATCGGCCGGCGCGTGCGGCTCGCGCGGTCCGGGCTGGCTGTGATCGGCGGGTCCCGCCGACTGCTCACTCTCGGGCGTACCGCGGTCGGATTGCCCGCGGCTGTCCCCGCTCATGCCGCCGACATCCTGATTCTGCGGATGCGCGGAACTACCATCGCCGCCGTGGTGGACACCCGCGCCGGAATCCCCTGTGTCACCGGCGAATCCGGTCGAATGTAGGTTACCGCCGGCGTCGCCGCCACCGGCGTGCCCGGAGGAGCCCGGAGCGGTCATGTCCGGCCGCGAACCGACGTTCGGGAGATCCGTCGATACGCCCGCCCGCATGCGGGCGACGCGTGGCTCCCAGAAGTTGGTGGCGGCAGTGTGATTCAGTCCGGACACCCCGCCGTTGAACCCGCCGCCGGTCAGCATGCGCGGATCGAAATGGGTGAACGCGTTGCCCATGTTCTTCCAGGCATCGCCCATACCGTGCTCGAACGCGTCGAGGCCGAACTGCGTCACGGTACCGGCCAGGAATCCCGTTCCCGCACCGGCCAATCCAGCGCTGACACCGGTAATGCCCGCGGCGAGGAACGGCCTCATCATGGAATTCTCGAACCGCTCGCCCAGCAGCTTGCCGACCTTGCCGCCCCCGATGCCACCCGCGGCCGAACTGATCCCGGTGACCGCGATCTTGTTCCAGTCCAGGTCCTTGCGGTGTCCGACCGCCTTCTGGTACTCCTCGATGCCCACTTCCTGCAGCAGGCCCAGCCCGGCATCCAGCACGAAATGCCGCACCATGAATTTCGCCAGCGTCGAGCCGACCAGCTTCGCGACCTGTCGCTCGATGGCCGCGAGCGCCCGCTTGGCGATAATGCGCACCGCGACCCGGGTGGCGGCCTGCGCTGCCGCCTCCGCGGCCGGTGCGGTGGGCGGGAAGACCCACGCCGCCACCATTTCGGCCGCCAGAATCACCAGCGACGAATAGAACATGAGCTTGGTCGACTCGATCTCGGTTCCGGTGTCGTGCACCGAATCACCGATCTGGTCGTAGAAGCCTGCCAAGTCCAGGATGGAGGTGTTGCCGTCCTGCTTACCGCCGACGCCGGCCATATTGTCGAAGATCTTGGCCATCGCGTCGCGACCGTCGCCGTCCACGTACGCGCTCAGCGTCGCGTACTTGGCGTCGTTCATCTTCGACACCTGAGCGCGCAGACCCTCGGCGGCCTCTTTCCAGTGGGTCGCCAGCTCCCACATCCGGTCTTCGTTGCCCTCGGGCCATTCCACCCCGACGAGCCAGCCCAACCAATCGAGTTCAGGGGGCAGGTAGAGTGCCATCCGCGGCTACCTCACCCGGCGAATTCGCATCACCATCCGGAATCGGTGGCTCCGCCTCGGCGCGGCTGCTCCGAATCGGAAACGGATTCCTGGAATCCGCCGAGTCGCTCCGGCGATTTCGGGGGCGCGGTCGAGACGACCGGCGCATCGGGAATCGCCAATGCCTCACTGAGATCCGGCATTCCGGGAATGATGTCGGCCAGCTTGGGCAGCCGATGCCGGTTCTGCGACACCGGTGCCATGATTTCGCGACTCTGGCGCGCCACCTCCGCGGCTGCCTGTTTGGCCGCCTCCGTCACCGCCTTGGCGATCTCCGGATAGTCGAGTTCCTCGATGCCGGAACCGAATCGGGTCTCGATGACGGTGCCGTCGGCGTTCACCGTGACCGTCACTCGCTTGCCGCGCACGGTCGCGGAGGCGGTCAGGGCCGCGCGCTGGCGCTGCAGCTCGACGATGGTGCGCATCTCGTCGGCGAAACCGTCGAGAATGGCCGCGAGATCGTCCTTCTGATACTCGTTGCTCATTGCTGCGACTGGCCTCCGAACGCCTCGGCATTGGCCTGCTCGGTCTTCTCGAGCTCGTCCGCCGAATCCTGCTGCGACTTCGAGAAATTCCCGAAGGTGCCGGCCATGTTCTTGGTGCCGTCGACGATGTTCTTCTTGCTGGCCAGGTATCCCTGTTCACCATTGGCGAACTGGCTGCCCAGGCTGTCGCCGCCCCACGGCTCCCCCAGCGCCTCGGTGCGAGAAACGAGAGCGTCCACGACGCCCTGAATGCCATCCCGCACATCGCCGGTCTTCCGCGAAGCGGTTACCAGTAGATCGTGGTAGGACTCCAGCCGACCGCTCATGCTGTTGACCTTGACAGCCATGAGCGGCCAGCCAGTTGACGTAAAGTTAACGCGGAGTGCAGATTCGGTTGTTACGCGGCGTCCCGCCGCACCGCCCCGCGGTCACTCGTCGTAATCGCCACGCCACTCCATCTGTTGCAGGATCCGGTCGATGCACCCGGCGAGATACGAACTGAACTTGTGAGCGTCCACACCGACGGCGATAGGTGTCTCGGGATCCACGTCGATCAGGTAGCGGCCGTCGTCCGCCAGATCGCGCCACACCAATGTCGCCTTCGCCCGGCCGCGCGGGCCGTACTTCGACCGGCCCTGCACCACCCGCACCGCGCCGGTCAGTTCGGCCGGCGTGGAAAGGAAAGCCAGACTTTGCGCTTCGGTGGTGTCCTCGAAACTGTCGAAGGCCGCAGATGCCGAGCTCGCATAGAGGTCCGGCGGCGGCGGTTCCTTCACGATCGAGACCGCGGGCCGCCAGCCCGCCTCCCGCGGCGGCAGCTGGGCGATCAGCAGCGCGGGCATCGCCTCCGGTTCGCATTCCAGCAGCGTGATGTTCCCGCAGTGTTCCAGGGATTCGGCGGGCTCCTGCTTGATCACGAAGGCGCGGCGGCCCCGGCGCGCCCCCGCCAGCCGAAGGCGGGTGGCCGGATTGCGGAAATCGGTGTCGATCCAGGCCTGAATGCCAACCCACACTTCCGGATTCGCGATCGTCTCGAATTCCACACCGAAGCCCGGGCCCAATTCGGCATCGAGTCGGGTGCGCGTCTCGAACATCTCCCGCTCGTAGTCGTCTTCGAGCACGATACGGCTGGTGAACCGGAACGGCCGGGGCATCCGGCCACCCCGATAGCGGTCACACAGCGCCTGGAATTCGAGATCGGTGAGCTCCCATTTCATGACTCGATCACCGGGACATGGGCTTCGAGCGTGTGCGAGAGCGCGTCCACGAAGTCCACCGGGGCGGGTTCAGCTCCGGCGGTCGCGCCCTCGGTCACCACGGGGGCGGCCGCGACACCGAGCACCGGCTGGGCGAGCTCGCCGTCCAGGCCCGCGCGACCGAAGAGGTTGGTGAACGAGGGCGAACCCGGCGGCGCGGACGGAATCGCGTTCACCTGCCCGGAATCCTGCGGTGCCAACGGGATCGCGTTCACCTGCCCGGGTGCCGACGGGATCGCGGCCCCGCCCGCCGGGGTGGTGGCATCGCCCGGCAGGCCCGCGGCGGGCTGCGGGGTGGTGGTGGTCGCCGCGGCCGGGTCCAGGCCGAGCAGCTGCTTCAGCTCGGTCAGCTTGTCGGGCGACTGCTCGAGCGAGGCGAGCGCATTGGTCACCGTGTCCTGCGGCACCCCGAGCGCCTCGGCCAGCTTCGCGATATCGCCGGTGCCCAGGCTCGATCCGAGCTGCTGCAGCACCGATCCCAGCGACGAGAGGCCCTGCACACCGGTCGAGGCCGCGCTCATCAGCGAGCTCAGCATACTGGTCAGACTGGACAGGCCATCCTGGCCGGAACTACCGGAGGTGCTGCCTGCCCGCGGCACCGACGAATTCGGGTTCGTGCCATTGGGGTTCGTGCCGTTCGGATCGGTGCCGTTGGGATTGGTGCCGTTCGGGTTGGTGCCGTTGGGATTCTTGGCGTTCGGGTCGTTCGCCTTCGGGTTGTTGGCGTTGGGATCCTTCTTGTCCTCCAGCGGGGGAATATTCGCCGAGGGATGCGGCGTGCCGCCGGAACTCGACGGGCTGCCACCGGAACTCGACGGACCGCCGCCGGAGCCGGACTTGTCGCCCGGGCTGTCGCCGGGTTTGTCTCCCGGCTTGTCCCCGGGCTTATCCCCCGGTTTGTCGCCGGGCTTGTCCCCGGGTTTATCTCCCGGCTTGTCCCCGGGCTTATCCCCCGGTTTATCGCCGGGCTTGTCTCCCGGCTTATCCGTCTTCGGCAGGACCGTCGGTCCGCAGATAACCGGCAGCGTCGCCGCGGTGTTCTGCAGCGGATCGTGGTAGTCGCTCTGCCAGTCGTCGCGGTAGTCGTCGATGTCTGGGCCGTCGCAGTCGTCGGGGTCTTCCGGCGTGTCCGGCATGTCCTCCGCGGTGCAGGTCATCCACTCGGCGGTGTAGTTCAGCAGATCGCCGGTGGTCTTGGTGACATCGACGATCGGGGCCAGGTCATCGCAGTAACGCTTCACCGCCGCCTGCGCGGCATCGACACCAGCGCCCGGGACGCTGCTGGTCCACTCGCCATTGAGGCTCTGGATATTGTTGCTGAAGTCGCCCACGAACTTGTCGATCTGGCCGCTCAGCCACACCCACATATCCCCCGCGCTGGCGTAGGCGGCGGGCTTCATGGCCTGGCCGAGGTCGTACAGGTCCTTCCACTGCAACGACTTCTTGGCCTCGAGATGGGGGTCGACACCGGCCTTCGTCTTGCCGGAATCCTTCCGGAATTTGTCCAGGTCGTCCGGGAAGTCGGTGCCGTCATCGATATCGTCGGCGCTCTTCTTGCCCGGCGGATCCAGTTTGATGTCGGCGGCCGTCGTCGGCATGGGGGTGTGCTGGTACCGGAAGTTGTCCGCCGAGGCGTGGTCTGCGGTCAGATACGCCCGGCCCGCGGCCTCGAAGGTCAGACCCATGTCGGTGAGGATGGCGACGTGGGTGTCGAAGACGTTCAACAGCGCGGTGCCCGCCGCGTTGTAGGCGTGGGCCATCAGGTGGCCGGAGGTCAGGGTGCCGATATCCGGCAGTGAATCGAGACCGGCCCCCGAGGCCACCTTCTTGAGCGCCAGCAGCTGGCCGATCAGGGTGGCGACATACTGTGCGCCCTGTTCCGCCGCGCCGGGGTCGTATTTCAGCGTCCCCGCGTCCGCCAACTGCTTGAGTCCCGGCCAGGCTGTCTTGTCTTTGTTATCGTCTGCCATCGGTAACTACTGTCGCTCCGCCCAGTTTTCCGCTATCCGTGCCAGCACAGCCTACTGTCGTGAACTCCCAATGGCGCACAAGGAAATTCGGGGCATGCGCGGCGGGACCAGGGTAGCCAAGTCGGCGCGAGTCGGCTATCTGGGAAGATCGATGATCATGCGAATACTGGTGCAGCGTGTGAGATCGGCTCAGGTCAGCGTCGATGGCGCGGTGGTCGGGCGCATCGATCCGGCCGCGCACGGTGCACCCCAGGGGCTGGTCGCCTTGGTCGGTGTCACCCACACCGATACCGAGGCCACCGCGAAGGCACTGGCCGACAAGCTGTTCCGCCTGCGCATCCTGGACGGTGAACGCTCCGCCGCCGATCTGTCCGCGCCCATCCTGGTGATCAGCCAGTTCACCCTCTACGCCGACACCGCCAAGGGCCGCCGCCCCTCCTGGAACGCCGCCGCGCCGGGACCGGTCGCCGAGCCCCTGGTGGATACCTTCGCCGCCGCCCTGCGCGAGCTGGGCGCGACCGTCGCCACCGGACGGTTCGGGGCTCACATGCACGTCGAACTCGTCAACGACGGGCCCGTCACCCTGATGCTCGAAGCCTGAACTGCGGCAATACCGTCGCGGCTAGGGTGGCGGGCATGCTGTTGTGGATCAACGGGCCGTTCGGCGGGGGCAAGACGCAGACCGCGTTCGAACTGCATCGGCGACTGCCCGGGAGCGTGGTGTGCGATCCCGAGGAGGTCGGATTCGGGCTGCACCGGGTGATCCCGCGGGAGTTGCGGCCCGACTTCCAGGAGCTGACGGCCTGGCGGCAGGGCGTGGTCGAGACGCTCGATCTGGTGCTGCGCAAACACGACGGGCCGGTGATCGCGCCGATGACCGTGGTCGAGCCCGCCTATTTCGCCGAGACGGTCGGGCGGTTGCGCGAAATGGGCCATGACGTGCGGCATTTCGCGCTCATGGCCCGGCCCGAGACCGTGGTGCGGCGGCTGCGGGAGCGCGAGTGGGCCGGGCTGCGGCCCGAGCGCTGGGCCGTCGCCCAGGTCGACCGCTGTCTGGACGCGCTGGCCGCACCCGAATTCGCCGAACACATCCACACCGACGAGATCGCGGTGCGCGAGGTGGCGGATCGGATTGCCGCCGCCTCCGGGCTCACGCTGACCCCGAACACCGATGGGCCGCTGCGCACCCAGCTCCGTCGAGCGCGGGTGGCCATCAGGCATATTCGGTTCTGAGCCGCTCCGCCGTTTTGAGCCGAGGCGTCAGCGCACCCATTTGGAGGTCAGGCCCGCGACAATCGAACCGTCGAGATCCGAGAGGCTGTCGGCGACGAAGGAGCGGGCGAAATCCGAAGTCTGCCAACGGAACACGACCGGGTAGGCGGTAAGGGCCGACAGCACCACCTCGGCGACCTCGTCGGCGGTCTGGGCGGTGCTGTACGCCCCGCGGGTGCGGTTGATGTAGGCCTCCAACGCGGGCGCGTACGGGCCCGCGGCCGCAATGGCGGCGGGGATGTCGACGGCCGCGTTGTTGACGAATTCCGTTGTCACCGCGCCGGGTTCGATGACGCTCACGCCGACGCCGACCGTGGCAGCCACCGGCTCCAGACTCTGCATGAAACCCTCGACCGCGAACTTCGCGGCGCAGTAGGCCTCGTTGAACGGCTGGCCCACCGCGCCGCCGACACTGGTCACCGTCACCACGCGGCCCTTCGAGGCGCGCAGGTGCGGCATGGCGGCCTTGGTCACCTCGACCACACCGAAGAAGTTCACCTCCATAGCGCGGCGGATATCCGCCATGGGCAAATGCTCGACGGTGCCCACCACCGAGACCCCCGCATTGTTGACCACCGCGTCCAGGTGGCCATAGTCGGCGACCACGCCGTCTATGCACTCGGCGATCGAGGCCGGATCGGTGACATCGAGGCGGCGGACATCCGCACCCGTGTCCAGCACCGCCCCGGCCTTGCCAGGATCGCGCAGCGTCGCCACCGTCGTATACCCCGCCCGGACCGCCGCGCCGGCGACCGCCAGCCCAATCCCACTGGAAGTGCCCGTGATGAGAACAACCTTGTCCGCCATGCCCCCATCGAACCAGACCCAAGCCCCCCTCCCGGGTGCCACGCCCGAAGTATCAAGCAGCGCGCACCACCCGCCGCAGCAGCCCCTCCACGAGCGCGGTATCGCAGTGCTCGACAACCTCGACGATCCGCCCCTCGACCACGGTGAACAGGAAGCAGTAGGTCTGCCGGTATTCCCCACCCGCCCGGGTGATCCCGTACCCCCGCGCCTGCACCACCACCCGATCCCCATCGCCCAGAATCAGATCCGCCTCCATCCGATACCCATCAACGAACTGCGCCATCAACGGCCGCAAAAGCTCATGCACCACAACATTTTTCGGTGCCCAAGTACCCGACCACGACCAATTCCCCGGAAACACCCAGCGACACTCGTCCCCCATGGCGTCGGTGAGCGCCCTCCCATTACACAGGGCCATCTGCTCGAACACGGCTCGAATGAATTCCTTGTTCTCCACGCTGCTCATGCGATCGACGCTACGACGGCCCCAGACATGCGAACAGCGAGAATCACGCATACCCACCATGAGCGAACCGCATGTCTCAAGACTCACTCCGGGGCCGAGATGAACAGGACCGAGTCGCCCACCAGGGCGTAGACGACGTGCGATTGCGGATCGACCGCCGAGCCGACCAGCGACTTCATGCCGGTCCGGAACGGTGTCCCGTCGGTGCGCCGCGCGGTGTCGACGACCCGCAATTGGTAACCCTCCCCGCTGTTTTCGACGACATAGGCCCGGTGCCGCTCGGGATCCACCGCGACCGCGCCGAAATCACTGCCCCCGACCTTGGCGACGAGCGCGTCGGTCACCAGATCGACGGGGTACGTGGTGCCGTTGTCGGTCATCACGACGGTATTCGCGGCGAAATCCACTGCCATCCGGACCATTCCGTTCGTCGGCACCGCGAACAGACCCGTCACCCGCTGGGCCGCCAGATCCACGACGATGACGCCGTCACCGTCCTTTGTCGCCGGGCCATAGAAAGCGTCTGCAGCGAACCGTCGGGGGCCGAGATGAGGAGCGAGACGTTCAACGATCCCGGTCCGAGATCGTGACCGCCAGGCGCGATCCCGGCGGAGCCGCAGCGATTCCGGCATACGGGCCGAAGACACCCACACCCGTCAACACAATCCCCTCCCACAATCGACGCGGCGTCGATCCTAACCCGGCGCAAACGACCGCACCCGCCTCGGCGCAGGCCGGGCGGGTGCGGAAAGCGTTGGGCGGGGGTTATTCCGGGCGGAGGGTGAGGATTCGGGGGCCGTCTTCGGTGACGGCTACCGTGTGTTCCCAGTGGGCGGCGCGGGAGCCGTCGTCGGTGACGACGGTCCAATGGTCGTCCAGCTCATGGGTTTCCGTGGTGCCGAGGGTGAGCATGGGCTCGATGGCCAGGACGGAGCCGACGCGGAGTTCCGGGCCCTTGCCGGGGGCGCCCTCGTTGGGGAGGAAGGGGTCCATGTGCATTTCGCGGCCGATGGCGTGGCCGCCGTAGCCGGAGACGATGCCGTACTTGCGGTCGTGCAGCTTCTCCGCGGCGTAGGTGCCCTGCTCGATGGCGTGCGAGACGTCCGAGAGGCGGTTGCCGGGGAGCATGGCGGCGATGCCCGCCTCCATGGACAGGCGGGTGGCCTCCGACAGCAGGCGGTCGGCCTCGATGATGGTGCCGACGCCGAAGGTCCAGGCCGAGTCGCCGTGCCAGCCGTCGAGGATGGCGCCGCAGTCGATGGACACCAGGTCGCCCTCGACCAGGATCTCGTCCTTGGTCGGGATGCCGTGCACCACACGGTCGTTCACCGACGAGCAGATCGAACCCGGGAACCCGTGGTAGCCCTTGAAGGACGGGATGGCCCCGGCCTCACGGATCACCGACTCGGCCACCTCGTCCAACTCCAGGGTGGAGACCCCGGGCTTGGCGGCGGCCCGCACCGCCACCAGCGCGCGACCGACGATGGCGCCGGCCGCCGCCATGGCGTCCAGTTCACCGGAGGTGCGGAAGGGCACCACCCGCTTGCTCTTGCGGCCGAAGACCATTCAGCGACCCAGCGCCTTCAGCGCACGCGCGTTGACCTCGTCGATCTCGCCGACGCCCTCGACCGACACGACCGAACCGTCGTAGTGGTCCAGCAGCGGCTCGGTCTCCTCGCGGTAGACGCGCATGCGGTTGCGGATGACCTCTTCGGTGTCGTCGCCGCGGCCGCGGGCCAGCATGCGCTCGACCACCACGTCCTCATCGACCACGAAGGACAGCACGGCGTCGAGCTCCTTGCCCGACTCCTTGAGCATCTTCTCGAGCGCCTCGGCCTGATCCACGGTGCGCGGGTAGCCGTCGAGGATGAAGCCGTTGACGGCGTCCGGCTCGGCGATGCGGGCCTCGACCATGCGGTTGGTCACGTCGGAGGGAACCAGGTTCCCGGCGTCGAGGTACTGCTGCGCCTCGCGGCCCAGCGGGGTCTGCTGGCTGATGTTCGTGCGGAACAGGGCTCCAGTGGAGATGTGCGGAACACCGAGCTTTTCCGACAACAGTTCGGCCTGGGTGCCTTTACCGGCACCGGGCGGTCCGAGCAGTACGAGTCTCACTTCAGGAACCCTTCGTAGTTTCGGTTCATCAACTGGCTCTCGATCTGTTTCACGGTATCGAGGCCGACGCTCACAATGATCAGCACCGCGGTACCACCGAACGGCAGGTTGGTCACACCGCCCGAGGCCCCGATCCCGAGGAGCAGGTTCGGCAGAACAGCGACAGCACCGAGGTAGATGGAGCCGGGGAGGGTGATTCGGCTCAGGACGTAGTTCAGGTAGTCGGCGGTCGGCTTGCCCGGACGGTAGCCCGGAATGAAGCCGCCGAACTTCTTCATCTCGTCCGCGCGCTCCTCCGGATTGAAGGTGATCGCGACATAGAAGTAGGTGAAGAACACGATCAACGCGAAGTAGATGCCCACGTAGACCGGGTTGCTCGGGTTGACCAGATACTTCTGGATCAACTCCTGCCACTTGGCCGGGTTGCCCGAGGACTTCTGGGTCAACTGCGCCAACAGGTTCGGCAGGTACAGCAGCGAGGACGCGAAGATGACCGGGATGACACCCGCCTGGTTCACCTTCAACGGCAGATAGGTCGAGGACCCGCCGTACATCTTGCGGCCGACCACGCGCTTGGCGTACTGCACCGGAATCCGGCGCTGGCCCTGCTCGACGAAGATGACGCCGACGATGACCACGAGCGCGGCGCACGCCACCAGGGTGGTGGTGATCCAGCCGCGGCTGTCGTAGATCATCTTGCCCTCGGAGGGGATACGGGCCGCGATGCCCGCGAAGATCAACAGCGACATGCCGTTACCGATGCCGCGTTCGGTGATCTGCTCGCCGAACCACATGACCAGGGCCGCGCCCGCGGTCATGACCAGCACGATGATGATCATGCCGAAGATCGAGGTGTCGTCGAGAATGTCCTTGGGGCAGCCACGCAGCAGCTGTCCGCGGGAGGCGAGCGCGACCAGACCGGTCGACTGCAGCACGGCCAACGCGACAGACAGATAGCGCGTGTACTGGGTCATCTTGTTCTGACCCGCTTGGCCTTCTTTGCGCAGTTCCTCGAACCGCGGAATGACGACGGTCAGCAGCTGAATAATGATGCTCGCCGTGATGTACGGCATGATGCCGATCGCGAACACCGACAGCTGCAGCAGCGCGCCACCGGAGAAGAGATTGATGAGCTGGTAGATACCGGCGGAGTCACCGCCGTTGACCAGATTGACGCATTCTTGAACGTTCTTGTAACTGACGCCCGGCGAGGGCAGCGACGCACCGAGCCGGTAGAGCGCGATCAGTCCCAGCGTGAAGAGAATCTTCCGCCGTAAGTCCGGGGTCCGGAAAGCCGACACGAAGGCGGAAAGCACAGATCCTCCTGGCTAACGACATGGGTCAGGCCACGGATTCAGCGATGGGAACGCCGAGAACCATGACGGTGTTGGCAGACAACACTTGAACTTTAACAGCGACACCGGGCGAGCTCGCGACTCGCCCGGTGTCATTGCTACTTCAGGTTACCGTCAGGCCAGCTCGGTGGCGGTGCCACCGGCCGCGACGATCTTCTCCTTGGCGGAGCCGGAGAACTTGTCCGCCGAAACCTGCACGGCCACAGCGATTTCGCCCTCGGCGAGCACCTTCACGAGCTCGTTCTTGCGAACCAGGCCCTTGGCGACCAGCTCGGCCTTGCCGATGGTGCCGCCCTCGGGGAACACGCGGGCGATGTCACCGACGTTCACGACCTGGTACTCGGTGCGGAACGGGTTGGTGAAGCCCTTGAGCTTGGGCAGACGCATGTGAATCGGCATCTGACCGCCCTCGAAGCGGACCGGGACGTTCTTGCGAGCCTTCGTACCCTTGGTACCGCGGCCCGCGGTCTTGCCCTTGGAACCCTCACCGCGACCCACACGGGTCTTCTCGGTCTTGGAACCGGGGGCAGGACGCAGGTGATGCAACTTGATGGTCATGCGTTGACCTCCTCTACAACAACGAGGTGGCGCACGACGTTGATCAGGCCGCGGTTCTGCGCGTTGTCCTCACGCACCACGGACTGGCGGATCTTGCGCAGCCCGAGGGTGCGCAGCGACTCGCGCTGATTCGCCTTGGCGCCGATGCTGGACTTGACCTGGGTCACTTTCAGCTGTGCCATATCAGACTCCCTGTCCCGCGCGCGCACGCAGCATGCCCGCAGGAGCGACGTCCTCGAGGGGCAGGCCACGACGGGCCGCGACCTCTTCGGGACGCTGCAGCTGCTTGAGGGCAGCGACGGTGGCGTGCACGACGTTGATGGCGTTGTCGCTACCGAGCGACTTGGCCAGAACATCATGGATGCCAGCGCATTCCAGCACGGCACGGCAGGCGCCACCGGCGATCACACCGGTACCGGGCGAAGCCGGACGCAGCATGACGACACCGGCCGCGGCCTCACCCTGAACCGGGTGGGTGACCGTGGAGCCGATCATCGGAACGCGGAAGAAGTTCTTGCGAGCCTCTTCGACACCCTTCTGGATGGCCGCGGGAACTTCCTTGGCCTTGCCGTAGCCGACACCGACCAGACCGTTGCCGTCACCGACGATCACGAGGGCGGTGAAGCTGAAGCGACGACCACCCTTCACGACCTTGGAGACGCGGTTGATCGCGACGACGCGCTCGAGCTGGTTCTTCTCGGCGGCATTGTCCCGACGATCGTTGCCGCCGCGGCGGTCGCGACCGCCACCGCGCTGATCGCGGTCGTTGTTGCCACCATTCTGTCCGGCGGGACCGTTTCCGCCGTCACGCCGCTGACGTCCCGGCATCAGACGTTCCCTTCGTTCGCAGTGTTGATCATCAGAACTTCAGCCCACCTTCACGGGCGGCGTCGGCGAGCGCCGCGATGCGGCCGTGGTAGTCATGACCACCACGGTCGAACACGACCGCCTCGACACCGGCAGCCTTGGCGCGGGCGGCGATGAGCTCGCCGACCTTGGCGCCCTTGGCGGACTTGTCGCCCTCGACGGCACGCACATCGGCCTCGATGGTCGACGCGGCGGCAATGGTCTTGCCGACGGTGTCGTCGATCAGCTGAGCGTGGATGTGGCGCGAGGAGCGGTTGACCACCAGGCGCGGACGCTCGGTGGTGCCTGCGATCTTCTTGCGCAGACGGAAGTGACGACGCGCCTTGGACAGACGACGCGCGGTCGAGACGTCGGTGCCGATCGGCTTACGAGCGGCCTTCTGCTTTTCGGTTTGTGCCATGGCTTACTTACCCGTCTTTCCGACCTTGCGGCGAACGACCTCACCGGCGTAGCGGATGCCCTTGCCCTTGTACGGATCGGGCTTACGCAGGCCGTGGATC
Source organism: Nocardia sp. CDC153 (assembly GCF_035818515.1). Taxonomy (NCBI): domain Bacteria; kingdom Bacillati; phylum Actinomycetota; class Actinomycetes; order Mycobacteriales; family Nocardiaceae; genus Nocardia; species Nocardia sp. CDC153. Next base: position 427,961 of record NZ_JAYKYU010000003.1, read on the forward strand.
ACCGCGGCGATCTGGCCGACCTTCTGCTTGTCGATGCCGGACACCGAGAACTTGGTCGGGGACTCCACCGCGAAGGTGATGCCCTCGGGGGCGTCGACCGGGACCGGGTGGCTGTAGCCCAGGGCGAACTCGAGGTTCGAGCCCTTGGCCTGCACGCGGTAACCGACGCCGAAGATTTCCATCTTCTTCTCGTAGCCCTGCGTCACACCGATGATCATGTTGTTGATCAGGGTGCGGGTCAGACCGTGCAGGGAGCGGTTCTGGCGCTCGTCGTTGGGACGAACCACCTCGAGCTCACCCGACTCGGCCTTGGTGACGGTGATCGGCTCGGCCACCACGTGCGACAGGGTGCCCTTGGAACCCTTCACGGTGATGTTCTGGCCGTCGATGGTCACCTCGACTCCGGCGGGAACCGGGATCGGCTTCTTACCGATACGCGACATTGTTCCTACCTCCCTTACCAGACGTAGGCGAGGACTTCGCCGCCCACGCCCTGCTGCTTGGCCTGACGGTCAGTGAGCAGACCGGAGGACGTGGAGATAATCGCCACGCCGAGGCCGCCGAGCACCTTGGGCAGGTTGGTGGACTTCGCGTAAACCCGGAGACCCGGCTTCGACACGCGGCGGACGCCCTGCAGGGAGCGCTCACGCGAGGGGCCGTACTTCAGGTCGACGATCAGGGTCTTGCCGACGTTCGCGTCTTCGGTGCGGTAGTCGGCGATGTAGCCCTCGCGCTTGAGGATCTCGGCGATGTTCGCCTTGAGCTTCGAGTGCGGAGCCTTCACCTGATCGTGGTACGCCGAGTTGGCGTTGCGCAGACGGGTCAAAAAGTCTGCGATGGGATCGGTCATGGTCATGTTCGACCGTTACCTCTCTCGCCGCGGTTCCCATTCAGCACCGTCAAAGGGCGGTCGTGGGCCTACGACAAATAGGGGCGGTCCAGCCGGGGTTGCCCGACCGGATTGAGCACTTGCGCCCGGAGCAACGCCACCCGCGCCAGGCGCGAATGGACACAGCTGTGCCCGAGCAACCGGTCTAGTGTAGACAACCGCAGATCAGCCACCAAATCGGGGGGCCGAGGAGGAGCTGTGAAACGTGTCATGGGAACGCTGGAACGGACAATCGGGACGCTGCTCGCCGTCGCGGCCGTAGGCGCGAGCCTGGCGGCGGTCGGGTGCACGACCGTCATCGACGGCCAAGGCGTCGCCAACGAGGCCGATGTCACCGCCTACCGCTCATCGGTGGCCGCCAGCTCCGCGGCCGCCGCCACCTCCGCACAGGCGGCCAGCCGTCAGAACTCGGTCTGCAGCGCCTTCTTCTCCGCCGCCGTCGAGGCCAGCCTCAAACTCGAGACCGTCAAACAACGCCTGAACGAACACGCCTCCGCCGAGGCCACCCTGCCCGCCATCACCGACGCCGCCACCGCCCTCAACGCCGCCGCCAAACAGGTAGGCGACGCCCTCTCCACCGCCCCCACCCCCGCCGCCTTCACCTCCACCCTGACCGAATACTCCCAAGCCGCAACAGCATTCGCCACCGAATGGACCAACCTCGGCCAAGGCACCGGCAACGAGGACAACTTCATGTCCGCCCAAGACCGCTACTTCAACGCCAAAGACGCCGCCCTATCCGCCTGCCCGTGAATTGATGTAGCGACGCACAGCATCGGCCGCCATGATTGCAGCATGAATCGGGCCATCACGACGACCGAGCTCAAATCCCTTCTTGCCCGCTTCGCGGATGCGGGAAGCGGTGCCGAGGAACGCGCGCAGATCGACGCCGTGTTCGGCGAGGAGCGGCTGGACGACTGAGGCTGGCCGTCGTGCCGGTGCGGCAACGACCAATCGAGCGGATCAGCGCTGCCAGACGCCGCTGGCGAGAAAGGTGTCCCACTGGTCGGCGCGGAACCACAGCTCCGAGCCACGGTCCTTGCTGTCCCTGATTCCAACGCGCCCGTCGGCGAGGAAGATCTCAACGCACTCATTGGCTTGGGCGGATCGACTGGACTTGAACCACTTACCCGTTGGCGGCATCTCGGTCATGCTGAGCGCTCCCTCACCATTTTCCACACCAGATCCCTGGTGGCTTCCTCACTCAACGCTACCGCTCCCATCCCAGCTATGGCCTGTCGATAGCGATCGATCACGTCGGTTCGCTCGAGGTAGAGAGCACCTTCCGCGCCTTCGGCGTAGACAACCGGTGGCTCGACCAATTTGGTTGCCATAGACGGGAATTCGAGAAGTGTGAACGACTGGACTATCAGCCCGGGATGCATGCCCGCGCCATGGCGGACGACCCGCACCGACACGTTCGGCCGCTCACTCATTTCGGCGAGATGAAGCAGCTGACCGACCAAGACGCTCGAGCCACCGGGTTGGTGCAGCAACACCGACTCCGACAGCAGCGCAACGAGGTTCAGATCATCGTCGATAAGGCGCTGTTGCCGACGCGCGGCCAGTTCCAGCAGACGTTCGGTATCGACCGCTGACATGTCGGGGACGGTAGCCCTGATGATCGCGCGACGGTATTCCGAAGCTTGCAGAAGGCCCGGCACAAGTACGAGTTGATGCGAGGTCAGGCATGTCGCGGCCGCCTCGAGTCGCAGGTAATGATCGAAGTAGGTCTTGTAGACGTCGCTGTACCCCTGCCACCAGCCTTTGCTCTGCCCCTGCGCCTTGGCCAACTTGTCCTGCCGTTTGACCACGTCCCACATCTCGAGTGCCTCTGCGCGCTCGGTGGACGTCGCTTGATAGACGTCGAGCAGCTTTTCGATCTGTGGTGTGGAAACCTTCGACGGCAATCCATCCTCCAACCGCAGGATTGTCGGCGGCGAAACATCGATCGCCAAACCGGCTGTCAGCATGCTCTTTTGCGACCGTTCGCGAAGCGTACGGAGAAAGCGACCGAATGCCCTTCTGGGAATGGTAGATCCAGTCATTTCGTTACTCTCGCTATCTGGGTTGATTCGCGATGAAACGTTCCTTCATGTAATTCCGGTGGATCTCACGCAATCTAGCCATTCTACTTTTCGCACAGGCATTTCGAGGTGTCTACTGGGCGCAGGCGAGGACAGCGCGCATCCAAGCCGCCACCGAATCCGCTCTCCGCTAACACCATCGATGAGGAGATGGTTGTAATGCCTTTGGATATCTGGTCTTTGGTTCTCGCCGCGCTGTCGGTTCTGCTCATTGTCGCGACGATCTACTGGGGCATCACCGATGACCGCTCCCCGACTCCGCCCACGCCGAGTGACGCGCTCCTCGTCGTGGGCGGCCACCACCTCGCCCGAGTCCCCCTTCACAACCGACACCGCCAACACGGCCGACACCGAGCCGGGTGACGGTGTGTATTCGATGGTTTCGCACTACAGGATCCCGATGACCCGACCGCTGACCGATCTGGAACTGCGCGCGCTGCTCGCGCGCCATGGCGAGTGCACGCCTGGTCGCGGCCACACCAGTGGCGATTGCGGTGCGCTCACCCAACTACTCGGACTCCGCGACGAGGAACGCGAGGCGCGCCCGATGCGGCCTATCGAAGCTGTACGGTCGCACCCCGTGAAACGCCGAAGGACACATCGGGACTGAAGTGCGCAAGGCAGCCGTTGGGATTGCCGCACTGGCCATCTCGATCGCCCTGGTCGATGCCGTGGCGCAGCGCTGGCCACTGCCGAGCGTGCGGCAATACGTGGATCGAGGGACCGATCCACCGCAGCGGCGCGTGCGGCGGATCTCCGGTGATCAGTTGCCGTATTGGGTGGTTTCGGGGCGTTCGATCAGGACGACGTGGGCGGGCTCGTCGGCTACCGGGCGGTGACGGACCCCGCGCGGGACGGTGAAAAGCTCGCCGGGGGTGAGGGTTACGGGGGCGTGGTTTTCGAGTTCGAGGCGGAAGGTGCCGTCCCAGCAGAGGAAGAGTTCGTCTTCGTCGTGGTGGTGCCAGGGGAATTCGCCGTGGATTTGGGCTACGCGGATGACGGAGTCGTTGACTCGGGCCAGTTCTCGCTGCTGGAAGGGGCCGGGGAGGGTGGCGAGGGTGGCGGGGATGGATGCGGCGGTGAGTGTTTCGGTCATGGGGACAATCGTCGGGGTCGGAGGGTGGTGAGAGCAGGGCCAATCGGGGAGAATTGGTTCCATTATGGATCCAATTGAGGTGACCGAGCGGTTGGGGCGGTGGTCGTCGGGGCGGGGGCCGTTGTATGTGCTGTTGGCGGGGCGGCTTCGGCAGTTGATCGATGACGGGGAGTTGGCGGCGGGGGCGGTGTTGCCACCGGATCGGGTGTTCGCGAAACAGTTGGCGGTGGGGCGCAATACCGTGATCGCGGCCTACGAACTGCTGGAGTCCGAGGGTCGGATCGTGCGGCGGCGCGGGAGTGGAACGCGGGTGGCCGGTGGCGTTGTCGAGCCGACCAGCGACACCACCAGTGCGCCGATGTTCTTGAATCTGCTGGAGCCGCAGGCGGATGTGATCTCGCTGGCCTGCGCCGCGCCGGAAGCGCCGCCGAAGGAGGTGACCCAGGCCTACGCCGAGATGGTGCCGGTGCTCGCGGGCATGACGGCCGAAATCGGTTACCACCCAGCGGGTTATCCGCCGTTGCGGGCGGCCATCGCGGAGCGGTATACGCGGCTGGGCGCGCCGACCGGGGCCGAACGGATACTCGTCACCAATGGCGGCCAGCAGGCGCTGTCGCTGCTGGCGCGGGCGCTCGTGCGGCCGGGGGATCGGGTGCTGGTCGAAACACCCACCTACCCGGGCGCATTGGAAGCCTTCCACGAGGAGGCGGCCGTGCTCACCACGCTGCCGATCGGATTCGCCGGCTTCGAGGCGACGCTGCGAACCCACCGGCCGGTGCTCGCCTACGCGACACCGACCTTCCAAAACCCCACCGGCGCTGTTCTTTCCGGGCTCCAGCGCCGACGGATCGCGGAAGTGGCTGCGGCGCACGATGTTCCGCTCATCGCCGACGAGATCACCGCCGATCTCGGTTTCCCCGGCGTCGAGGTTCCACCGCCCCTGGCCGCCGACGCGGACGAGGTCATCTCCATCGGCTCGCTGAGCAAGAACATCTGGGGCGGGCTGCGCGTCGGCTGGATTCGGGCCTCGGAGCCGGTGATCGCCCGCCTCACCCGGCTGCGCGCGGTCCACGACCTGGGCGGAAACCTGCCCGCCCAGCTCGCCGCGACCACCCTGATCCCGTGCATCGACACCACGGCCCCGCGGCGCGCCACCCGCCTGCGCACCGGCCACGACCTGTTGCGCGCGAAACTCACCGCCGCGCTACCGGAGTGGGAGGTCCCGCCGGTCGAGGGCGGCCAAACCCTCTGGGTGCGACTGCCTTACGGCGACGGCACCTCGTTCGCGCAGACCGCCGTGCGCCACGGCATCGCCATCCTCGCCGGATCCGGCCTCGATCCCAGCGGCGGCAGCGACCACCACATCCGCCTGCACTTCCGCCACCCGGACACCGTGCTGGAGGCGGCGGTCGAACGTCTCGCCGCCGCGTGGCGGGCCTATCACCCGCCCGCGCGTCGGGTCGTCACACCGCCGCCGCTGGCCGTCTGAGCCGAATCGGAAGACCGGCTCAGAAGGTGGCGCGCTGATCCTCGGCAAGGAACAGCTTGTCGCCCTCCTTCACCTCGAAGGTGGCGTAGAACTCGGCCTGATTCCGCACCACCTGATTGGCCCGGAACTCATCGGGCGAGTGGCTGTCATTGGCGATCAGATTCTCGGTGTATTGCGTGGTCTGCTTGGACCGCCAGTTGCGTCCCCAGGCCTCGAGCATGTCCTTATAGGACGGATTCTCGACGCCCGCGCGCTTCTGATTGATGCGGTACGCCGCGAAAGCCATTTGCAGACCGCGATTGTCGGCGACGTTCTCACTCAGCGTGAGGGTGCCGTCCACGTGGTGCGCAGGATCGAGCCCCTGCGGAACCAGCCCGTTGTACTGGTCGACGAGCTTTTTGGTGCGCTCCTCGAACTTGGCGCGATCCGCGGGCGTCCACCAATCCTTCAGATTGCCGTCGGCATCGTATTTGGAGCCCTGATCGTCGAACCCGTGCCCGATCTCGTGGCCGATCACCGCCCCGCCCGCGCCGTAGTTCACGGCGGGCTCGGCATTGGCGTCGAAGAACGGCGGCTGCAAAAACGCCGCCGGGAAGACGATTTCATTGTTGACCGGCTGGTAGTAGGCATTCACCGTCTGCGGCGTCATGCCCCACTCGGTCTTGTCGACCGGCTTGTCCAGCTTGTCGAACATCTTCTTCGCGCCGAAAACATTGACCGCGCGCAGGGATTGGATGAGCTGCCCGCGAGTGATCTTCAGACCGCTGTAGTCCTCCCACTTGTCCGGGTAGCCGATCTTCACGCCCATCTTGTCCAGTTTGACCAGCGCGGCGTCCTTGGTCGGCTGCGACATCCAGGTCGAGTTGGTGAAATTCTCCTTGTAGGCGGCGATGAAGTCGGCGACCATATCCAGCGCCCGCTGCTTGGCCTCGGGCGGGAAATGCTTGGCCACGTACAGTTTTCCGAGCTGCTCGCCCAGATTCGAATCCACGGTCGAGACCGCGGACTTCCACCGCTCCGGCCGCTGCTGCAGCCCGCTCATCACGGTCCCGAAGAATTCGAAATTGGCGTCGGCGATCGCCTGCGGCAGGAATCGCGCGTACTCCCGCACCACCGACAGCTTCAGATACTCCCGCCACACCGCGATATCCACGTCGTGCCACAGCTGTCCCGCGCCGGTGATAAAGGACGGCTCGGCCACGATCACCGTCGCGAACAGGCTCTTGGGACGATCGGTATTGCCGGAAAGCCAGGGGTCCCAATCGAATTGCGGCGCCAGCGCCACCATGTCGTTCCACGACATCTTGTTGTAGCTGGCCTCGGTGTTGTGCAGCTTGATGTTGTCCCAGAAGTGGGAGGCGATCTTCGTCTCCAGATCGAGCACCCGCCCCGCCATGGCGACCGGATCCGGGAAACCCGCGCCGGTTGCGATCTTCTCCAGGAAGGTCTTGTATCCGGCCAGCTTGTCGGCGTATTCGGGCTTGCGGTAGTACTGCTCGCTCAATCCGATACCGGACTGCCCGACCGAGGCGATGTGCGCGCTGGAGTTCTTCCGGTCCACCGAAACGCCCAGCCCGATCAGACCGCCGATCGGCAGCTGGGCCATCACCTTCGCCAATTCCGGCTTGCCCGCCGCCTTGTCGATATCGGCGAACATCTCGTTCAGCGGCGTCATGCCCAGCTTCTCGATGGTGTCCACATCCATGCGCGCGTCGTACAGGTCGCGGATCTGCTGCTCGGCGGTATCGGGTTTGGGGTCCTTGATGCCCTCGATGATCTCGCGCAACTGGCCCTGCACCCGATCGCCGACCTCGTCGAAGGTGCCGAACGACACCTTGTCCGCGGGCAGTGAATAGTCCTGCAGCCATTTGCCATTGACGAATCGGTACAGATCGTCCTGCGGACGCACGGTCGCATCCGAACCGGACAGGTCGGGGCCGGTGAGCTGGGTCGAGGTGACCGTATTCTTCGAATCATTCGAACACGCCGCCAGCGTGGCGACGGCAGGCGCGAGACCCAGTGCGATCAGAAAACGGCGACGGTCGAAACCGGCCGGACGACCCGACGATGTCACAGGCACTTACCTCTCCCCGAAGCTGCGAATACCGACGCGAGGCTACCGGGGATGGCAGCCCCGCGCGGGGTGTCGCGCACCTGTGAACTCGCTCGAGCCGACTCTCAGAGCGTGACGCGCTGGTCCGGCGGCAGATACTCCTTGTCGCCTTCCTTGACGTCATAGGTGGCGTAGAACTCGGCGAGGTTCTTGACCACCTGGTTGCACCGGAATTCCGCCGGGGAATGCGGATCGCTGGCGAGCTGATTCTCCAGCGCCTCGGTCGTCATCTTGGTCCGCCAGGTCCGGCCCCAGGATTCGAACATCGGCTTGTAGTCGGGCGGGGCGGTCCCGTTGCGCTTCTCGACCATGCGGTAGGCCGCCAGCGAAATCTCCAGTCCGCGCAGATCCGCCAGATTCTCACCGACGGTCAGCTCGCCGTTCACGTGCTGGTCCGGCGGCAGTCCCGCCGGCACCAGCGCGTTGTACTGGTCGATGAGCTGCTGGGTCTTGGCCTGGAACGCCGCCTTGTCCTCGGGGGTCCACCAGTCCTTCAGATTGCCGTCGGCGTCGTATTTGGAGCCCTGGTCATCGAATCCGTGCCCGATCTCGTGGCCGATGACCGCGCCGCCCGCGCCGTAGTTCACCGCGGGTTCGGCATCCGGATCGAAGAACGGCGGCTGCAGGAACGCGGCGGGGAACACGATCTCGTTGCCGCTGGGGTTGTAGTAGGCGTTCACCGTCTGCGGCGGCATGCCCCACTCCGACTTGTCCACCGGCGTCCCCAATCGATCGAACATGCGCTTGGTCTCGAAAGCGTCCGAGGCGCGCAGGGATTCGATGAGCTTGCCCCGGGTGACGGTGAGTTTGGAGTAGTCCTCCCATTTGTCCGGGTAGCCGATCTTGGCATCGATCTTCTCGAGCTTGGCGATGGCCGCCTGCCGGGTGGATGGCGACATCCACGTCGAATTCTGGAAGTTCTCCTTGTAGGCGGCGCGCAGATCGCCGACCATCTCCAGCGCCCGCTTCTTGGCCTCGGGCGGAAAATGCTTGTCCACGTACAGTTTTCCGAGCGCCTCGCCCACAGTGTTGTTCACGGTGAGCACCGCCGACTTCCACTGCTCCGGCCGTTGCTTCAGCCCCTGCATCTGCGTGCCGAAGAAGTCGAAGTTCGGATCGGCGATGGCCTTGGGTAGGTAGGTGGCGAAGGCGCGCACCAGCCCGAGCTTCAAATACTCACGCCAGGCGGCGATATCGACATCGGCCCACAGCTGGGCGGCGCCGGTGATGAACGACGGCTCGCCCACGTCGATCCGGTCGAAGAGGCTCTTGGGGCGGTCGGTGGTGCCGGAAAGCCAAGGATCCCAATCGAATTGCGGTCCGAGCGCGGTCAACTCGGCCCAGCTCTTCAGGTTGTAGGTGGCGTCGGTGTCGCGCAGTTTGACATTGTCCCAATGGAATCCGGCGATCCGCGTCTCGAGGTCGACGACCCGGTTCGCCAGCGCCGCCGGGTCCGCGAACCCCGCCCCCGTGGCGATGCGCTGCATGTAGGTCCGGTACGCGGCGAGCTTGTCGGCGTATTTGGGGTCGCTGTAGTACTGCTGATCCAGCCCGAGCCCGGCCTGCGAGACCGACGGCAGATAGGCATTGGAGTCCTTTGGGTCGGGTCCCACGCCGAGACCGATCAGCCCGACACCGGGCAGTCCGCCCATCACCTTCGCCAGATCCGGCTTGGCCGCGGCCTTGTCTATCTGATCGAACAGATCCTGCAGCGGCGTCATGCCGAGCTTCTCGATCTCGTCCTTGTCCATCCGCGCGTCGTAGATATCGCGGATCTTCTGCTCGTTCGAGCCGGGCTTGGGGTTGTGGATCCCCTCGATGATCTCCTTGAGCTGCTGCTGCACCCGCTCCTGCACCTCGGCGAAGGTGCCGAAGGAGACCTTGTCCGGCGGCAGTTGGTATTCGTCGAGCCACTTCCCGTTGACGAACCGGTACAGATCGTCCTGCGGCCGGATCGCCGGATTCGACCCGGACATGTCCGGCCCGATCAGCTGCTTGGGTTTGTCGTCCTTATTGCAGGAGGTCAGCACGGCCACGGTAGGAACCAGGCCCAACGCGATCAAGAACTTGCGGCGGTCGAGAGCCGGACGCTCGGACAACGCGAATCTCCTCTACCGGATAATCGGGATAGCTCGTACGTTGCTCGCGCCGACGCTAACCGACCTCGCTGAGGAACACCTGAATCCGCGCCCGCCGTGTGTCCGCTCACCCCGATTTGGGTCCGACCTGGGGCTTCGCTACACTTGACCGGTTGCCTGCGGGAGCTCTGCCCCGCACTTCGGCCGCGAACCCACAGTGGTTGATCTCCAGCTTGGTGAAAAACCGCTGGCAGGCGCGCGTTTGAAGGGCAACTGACCATGCCCGTCGGGTCGGCAATCCGGCGTGCATTTCGTCCAGGTCTAGGAGGAGCTGAAGTGATTCAGCAGGAGTCGCGACTGCGCGTCGCCGACAACACGGGTGCCAAGGAGATCCTCTGCATCCGCGTTCTCGGTGGTTCGTCGCGTCGCTATGCCGGTATCGGCGACATCATCGTCGCCACCGTGAAGGACGCCATCCCCGGTGGCAACGTCAAGAAGGGCGAGGTCGTCAAGGCCGTCGTCGTGCGCACCGTCAAGGAGCGTCGTCGCCCGGATGGTTCGTACATCAAGTTCGACGAGAACGCCGCGGTGCTCATCAAGGCGGACAACGATCCGCGTGGCACCCGCATCTTCGGCCCGGTCGGCCGTGAGCTGCGTGAGAAGCGTTTCATGAAGATCGTCTCGCTGGCCCCGGAGGTGCTCTAACTATGAAGGTGCACAAGGGCGACACGGTCATCGTGATCTCGGGCAAGGACAAGGGCGCCAAGGGCAAGGTCATCCAGGCCTACCCGGCGACCGGCAAGGTCCTGGTCGAGGGCGTGAACCGCATCAAGAAGCACGTCGCGAATTCCGCGAACCAGCGTGGCGCCAGCTCGGGCGGCATCGTCACCCAGGAAGCGCCGATCCAGGCCTCCAACGTGATGGTCGTCGACTCCGACGGCAAGCCGACCCGCGTGGGCTACCGCACCGATGAGAACGGCAAGCGGGTCCGCATCTCCCGTCGCAACGGGAAGGACATCTGAGATGACTTCTACCGAGAACAAGGTGCAGCCGCGCCTGAAGACCCGCTACCGCGAGGAAATCAAGCCCGCGCTGCAGCAGGAATTCGACTACGCCAACGTCATGCAGATCCCCGGCGTGGTGAAGGTCGTCGTGAACATGGGTGTCGGCGACGCCGCCCGTGACGCGAAGCTGATCAACGGTGCGGTCGCCGACCTCACCCTGATCACCGGCCAGAAGCCCGAGATCCGCAAGGCCACCAAGTCCATCGCGCAGTTCAAGCTGCGTGAGGGCATGCCGATCGGCGCGAAGGTCACCCTGCGCGGCGACCGCATGTGGGAGTTCCTGGACCGTCTGATCTCCATCGCTCTTCCGCGTATCCGCGACTTCCGCGGTCTCTCGCCGAAGCAGTTCGACGGCCACGGCAACTACACCTTCGGTCTCTCCGAGCAGTCGATGTTCCACGAGATCGACGTCGACAAGATCGACCGTCCGCGTGGTATGGACATCACCGTGGTGACCACCGCCACCAACAACGAAGAAGGCCGCGCCCTGCTCAAGCACCTCGGCTTCCCGTTCAAGGAGAACTGATCCATGGCTAAGAAGGCTCTGATCAACAAGGCCAACGCCAAGCCGAAGTTCGCGGTGCGTGCCTACACCCGCTGCCAGCGCTGCGGCCGCCCGCACGCCGTCTACCGCAAGTTCGGCCTGTGCCGAGTCTGCCTGCGCGAGATGGCCCACCGCGGCGAACTCCCGGGCGTCCACAAGTCGTCCTGGTGACTTACCGGTCCTCGTGACCGCGTAATACCAAACCCCAAGGCCCCCACCGAGATCCGTCCCGGCGGGGGCCTTCGGCGCGTTGTAGGGGCTTGTCAGCCGAATTGGACCCCTGACGGGGATCAATCCTCGAGGTGTGTGCCAAGCGGCGACGAGTTGTTCGGCGAGTTTCCGCTTGCGGAGGCCGCGACCAAGACCCGACGGGCCAAGGCGCTCGCGGAACTGGTTGCGATGGCCGAACGCGGTGACTTCGACTATCTACTCGACAAGAAGAACTATCGGCCACGGCCACTCTGTTCCTGGGAGCCGTGACCGGCCAACCGACCCAATGGATTTCGGCCCCGGGATCAATCCCATGACCGGTATTCGTCATGACCTGTGACCCGCAGGGTGAATGCGGCAATCGTCAGTTGGACTCCGTCAGTTCCTTGGGTGCGGCCTGCCGCCAGGAGTCCGTCACGATCGCCTCCAACTCCTCGAGGTCGTCCAGGGCCGCCAGCCGAACCCGCACCCACGCGTTCATCGCCTCGTGCGGCGCGATCCAAAACTTGTCCGGCTCGGCCTGGACCAGCTCGTCGCGGTCGGCGATCGGGCAGCGGACGGCCATCGAGGTTTCGTTCTCGGGCAGGGTTAGGAAGAGCTTGCCCGCTACGCGGAAGGTGGGCATCTGCCACTCGAAGCCCTCTTTGGTGCGGGCCAGTGAAAGTGCCACGGCCCGAACATCATCCCCGGTCGTCATGCGATGGATCATCTCAGTTGGGTATGACGAATCAGTCAGCGGCCGAGGAGATACACGGTTTCCGGGGTTACCGAGATCTCGAAAGGTTGTTCCACGACGAGGAGTTCGTCGCCGGTGACGCGCGGGCCGTCGACGTAGTGGCCGTTCTCCAGGTTGAGCACCTGGATCGTCAGGGCAGGGCGGAAGTCAACGATCCAGTACTGCGGGATTCCGGCGGCGGCGTACTCCTCACGCTTGACCTTTCGATCGTGCGCCTCGCTGCCGCTTCGGCGTGAAACAACTTCGGCCACCAGGTACAGATCGGAGGGATTGAGGTAGAGGCCATCGGAGTCGGCTAGCTCGCGTTCGGCGGCACCCTCGAGAATGAAGGCATCGGGTTTACGGACGGCAGTAGGGAATTGGAACTCGTACTCACCGCCGTCGACGAAGACGTCAGCGCCAGCACGCTGGGCAGCATCGGCGAACAGTCGCCGCAGTCCCCGCCCCATCCGATTGTGACGCCCCGACGGCGACATCTTCTCGATCAGCCACCCATTCCACAGCTCGTAGCCCTTCCCCTCTTCCGGGCTGTTGTGCAGATCATCCGGAGTGTAGGGGCCGCGGCCGAACGTCGGATCGGAATCGAGCGCAGCGCTCACAGCTCCTCCTCGACGTCGCGAGCCGTGTGCCCACATTGTGGGCACTTTCCTTGGAGCATAACCGCTCCGCCCGGAGCTATTTGGCGGCGTTGGTGAAAGCGGGAGTTAGTTTGTCGAGGAGGTAGGGCAGGGAGAGGGGGGTGGGTTGGTTGATGGCGCTGATTTCTTGGACTGTGAGGAAAACGGTGGCGTTCTTCTTGACGGCGGGGAGGTCGGGGAAACCTGGGAGGGCTCGGTACTTCTCGTCCATGCCCGGGGAGTAGCCGGCGAGGAGGAGGTCGGCGGTCAGCTCGTCGAGGCGTTCCGGGGAGAGGGCCAGGCGGCCGCCGGTGCCGCCCTGGGCCACCAGGGCCGGGGGGATGGTCATGCCGAGTTGGGTGAACAGGCGGCTGGAGCCGTCGTTGGGGTCGGTGAGGACCATGAGTTGGGAGGGGCCCGCGAGCCAGGAGCTGGTGAAGGTCTTGCCCTTCAGGCCGGGGTTGTCGTGGGCGATGGTGTCGATGCGGCCATTGAGGTCGGCGATGAGTTTGTCGGCTGCCTCGGATTTGTGGAGGACCTGGCCGAGGGCGCGGACCTGGTCGGGCCAAGGGGTGATGGTTTCCTTGCCGAGGGCGGGGAGGGTGGGGGCCACCTTGGAGAGATCGCCGTAGGTTTTGGCGTCGGCGATGAACGGGTCGGCCAGGATGAGGTCCGGATCGAGGGCGGCGACCTGTTCGGCGAGGTTGCCGGTGGTCTGCAGGGCCTTCGAGCCGGACAGGGCCGCGGGCTCCCAGGGCGGCGCGCCCTTGCTGAGGACCGCGATGTTGTCGATGTAGCCGACCGGGGTGACGCCGAGGGCCTGGGTGGTGTCGAGCCACTGATTGCCCAGGGCCACGATCCTTTTCGGCGTGCCGGTCACGGTGGTCTGGCCGAGCGCGTGCGTGATGGTGACGGGTTCGCCGCCGCCCGCCGAGGTGTCGTCGCTCTTCGCGCCGCAGGCCGACAGGCCGATCGCGAGCACCCCGACGAGCGCCGCGACGGCGGCCCGCAGGGTTCGGGATCGTCCGTCACGCGCTGGTCCGGACACCGGGAACGCCGACTTCATCGTGACTCTCCTGTCTGCCGATGCCCGCCCGTTCGGCCGAGCGGAAGGTGAGCCTAGCCTAATTTCACGCGAGGTTGGGGACGGCTGTCGCCGATTCGATCCCGATCGGGGTGGCCTATCGTGCTCTCGGTCGATTAGGTTAGGGTTGCATAAGTTGAAATCCGGGGGTTTGGAACGATGGAGCGTGCGGTGCCGGAAATCTTGTCCGCCGTCGAGCGTCACCGGCTCGTGGACGAATGGGCCAACGGCGTCGAACTGTACGACGTGCCGTCGGTCTCCATGCTCATCGAATGCGGTCGCCGCGTGCCGTCGCTGCGGACCGCGGTGCGCTGCGGTGGCCACATCCTCACCTACGCCGAACTCTACGAACGTCTCGACGGCGGCGTCACCGGAACCGCCGGACCCACCCTCGACGATCTGGCCCGGGTGCTCTGCGATATCGCCGCGGCCGCCGAATTCGGCGCGGTACTGGCCGGATTGGGTCCGCGGGGCACGGGGATGAAGCCGGTCGCGGTGGCCGCGGCGGCCGATGACCGCCGCGCGGTGGCCGCCGATCAGCGCGCCTGCTCGATCGACCGGGCCTACGGCTCCCCCGACGTGCGCCTGCTCGCCACCCGGTGGGACACCACCGACGCCGCCGTGGAACTGCTGGCCGCGCTCGCCGACGGTGCGACCCTGGTGCTGGCCACCGCCGCCCAGCGGGCGGACGCGACCGCGCTGGCCGAGCTCATCGCCCTGTCCGCCCCGACCCACGTGGTCGCCGACGCGGGCACGCTCGCGGGCCTGGCCTACCTGCCCTCCCCCGCGCTGCCGACCGTGCGGCGCTGGGATGTCTTCGGAAACGACTGCCCGGCAGCGCTTTCGACCCTGCTGCGCGAGCTGGCCCCCGGTTCCTGCGCCGGATTCGCCTACACCACACCGGAATACGCGGGTGTGGCGGCGCGTGGCCCCCTTGACGGATCGGGTCGCGTGCGTCCCATCCCGGGTGCGCGGTTGCTGGTGCTCGACGAGTCGCTGCGCCTGGTACCACCCGGTCGGTCCGGTCGGGTGTACGCCGGCGGCTCGGCCCTGGCGCTCGAACTGGACGGTCTCGCAGACGGCTTCGTCGACGACCCGTTCGTGCCGGGCGGTCGTCTGGTGCGCACCGAGGTGCACGGAGGCTGGACCGCCGAGGGCTGGCTGGTGCTCGACATGATCGAATCCGCCGCTCCCGCACAACCTTCCGATTCGACCGACCGGTCCGTTGAATCGAATTTTTCCGGTACCGACGGGTACGCCGCCGCCTGAAACGGTTTCCGAACCTCCGATTTGCAAGCTTCGCATCGAACTTTGTGGGAAGAAACCCCCGAACACCTCGAACCGCCCTATTCGCGTGAATTTCGGCGATATTGTGGAATCACCCAATTGGCCGCCGAGAGCGACGACGCCTCGGGGTGCCAACGGGCCTTGGTGTCACCGTGACCAACCGACGGTGACGACCTCACCACCGGTGCTGGAGTCGTCCACGCCGATCGTTCATTCCCACACCCGGCCCGGGCACCGGTCGGCGCGACGATCACCAGGCGTTCAACTCGGAGCGTGCTGAGGACCTCCGCTCGACTCACCACACACCCCCAGACTCCCGGGTGCGTGTGAGCCGAGCCGATGTCGCGCGGCACCAGCGCTGTTCGATCTCCTTCGACCTCGGCCAGGGTCGGCGTCCCAGTATCCGGGCGTCGACGGTTGTGTCCCTGGAAGGAGGGGCGTGATGAGCGCGCAATTCCCAATGCCCGTTCCGGCAAATGCCGCAGTCGAATTCCCAATGGTCGAGCCCGACCGCCTACGCATCGCGATGGTGGTGCCGCCGTACTTCGACATTCCGCCGAAGGCCTACGGCGGGGTCGAGGCCGTGGTGGCCGACCTGGTGGATGCACTGGTGGAGCGCGGACACCGCGTGACACTGCTCGGCGCGGGTGTCAACGGCACCAAGGGCGAGTTCCAATCGCTGTGGGACCGCGCGCAATCCGAGCGCCTCGGCGATCCGTTCCCGGAGGTGGTGCACGCCCTCAAGGCGCGGCGCGCCCTGGAGCAGCTGGCCGCGACCGAGGGGCTGGACCTGGTCCACGACCACACCTTCGCGGGCCCGCTCAATATGCCGGTCTACCGTGACCTCGGCCTGCCGACCGTGGTGACCGTGCACGGCCCGGTCGACGGCGATCCCTACATGTACTACCGCGAACTCGGCGAGGACGCCCACCTGGTGGCGATCAGCGACCGCCAGCGCGCCCTGGCCCCGGACCTGCACTGGGCGGGCCGTGTTCACAACGCCCTGCGGGTGGAGGATTGGCCCTTCCGCACGGAGAAGGAGGACTACGCTCTGTTCCTGGGCCGGTTCACCGAGACCAAGGCCCCGCACCTGGCGTTGGAGGCCGCGCACGCGGCGGGTCTCCCGTTGGTCTTGGCGGGCAAGTGCGCCGAGCCGCCCGAGGTGCGCTATTTCGAGAGTGCGGTCCGGCCCTTGCTCACCGAACGCGATCACATGTTCGGAATGGCCGATGCCGCGGCCAAACGCGAATTGCTGTCCAAGGCGCGATGTCTGGTGTTCCCGGTGCGATGGGAGGAACCGTTCGGCATGGTCATGATCGAGGCGATGGTGTGCGGGACGCCGGTGGTGGCGTTGCGCGGCGGCGCCGTCGCCGAGGTGATCGTGGACGGTGTGACCGGTCGCGTCTGCGACGATCCGAGCGAGCTGCCCGAGGCCATCGCCGAGGTGCGCGACTACGACCCGTACAAGATGCGCGAGCATGTGGCCGCGCATTTCGGGGCCGACACCCTGGGCCGCGGCTACGAGGAGATCTATCGAAAGGTGGTGCGCGAGCACCGGCCGCGGCGCACCGCGCGGATCACCATTCACACCTGGGGATCGGCTCCGGCGCACCAGAACACGACCGCGATTCCCGCGCGGGCGGCGGGCACCGGTCCCGGCCGCGCGACGGCGTCCACCCTGACCGGCCGCGGCACCTCGCATACCGGGCATCCAGACGCCTTGACCGGCGGCGAGCTGACGCCGGGCCGTAAACCTGTGTCCGACAGCGGTTCCACTCCGAAGGCGCCGCCGCGGCGGCGGCGCGTGCCCCGGCGAAAGGGTCTACATGAACAGTGACACTCCGAGCTCGGCCACCGGCGTTCCGAACGCGTTGAATGCCGGTGAGCCCAGTGTGGGCGGTTGGACCGGGGCCGCCGTGACCCTGGTGGAGGGCAGCACGTTCTGCCTGTCCGACCACCTGGGCGATATCGAGCAGGGGACGGCCTACGGCCTGTTCTTCCGGGACGCGCGGGTGCTGTCGCGCTGGGAGTTGCGGTTGGATGGGCAGCGGCCGGAGCCGCTGTCGGTTTTGAGTCCGGAGGCGTTCACCGCCCGGTTCATATTGCGCCGGTCCCCCCGGGCCGGCGCAGCTGACAGTACGGTTTTGATTGTGCGGGAGCGGCTGGTGGCCGACGGGCTCCGGGAGACCATCACGGTCGAGAACCTGGGCCGCGAGACCACCGCCGTGGACCTGCAACTGCATGTGGACGCGGATTTCGTGGACCTGTTCGCGGTCAAGGAGGGCCGCGGCGGCAACGCCCGCGCCGAGGTGATCGTGGCGGATGTGGAGCTGCTGCTCAACGACCGCTCCGACCGCGCCCGGGGATTGGCGGTGTCGTCGTCGGAAACGCCGCTGGTGCTGCCGGGCTCGCTGTCGTGGCGGGCGGTGGTGCCCGCGGGCGGGCGCTGGCGCACCGAGCTGGTGTGCCAGCCCACCATGGGCAATCAGCCGATTCACTCGCCGATGCGGCCGGGTGAGCACTACGAGTCCAGCGAGCCGGGTCGCAAGATCGCGGCCTGGCGGGATACCGCCACCAAGATCACCGCGGCGGATCCGCAGCTGACCTGGGTGCTCGAACGCACCGAAAGCGATTTGGGCGCTTTGCAGATCCACGACGATTCGCGTGGCGGCCGCCCGTTCGTGGCGGCCGGTGCGCCCTGGTTCATGACCCTGTTCGGGCGCGACTCGCTGCTCACGGCATGGATGGCGCTGCCGTTGGATGTCGGGCTGGCGGTGGGCACGCTGCAGCAGTTGGCCGAGATGCAGGGCAAACGGGTGGATCCCATGACCGAGGAGGAGCCGGGCCGCATCATGCACGAGATGCGGCGCGGGCCCGCCAGCGGCGCGGTGCTGGGCGGGGAGACGTATTACGGAACCATCGACGCCACACCGCTTTTCGTCATGCTGCTGGCGCAGGCGCGCCGGTGGGGCGCGGACAGCGAGTCGGTGCACGCGCTGCTGCCCGCCGCCGATGCGGCGCTGGCCTGGATCGCCGACTACGGGGACCGCGACGGGGACGGGTTCGTGGAGTATCAGCGCGCCACCGATCGCGGCCTGATCAATCAGGGCTGGAAGGACAGCTTCGACGGCATCAACGACGCACTCGGGCGGCTGCCGGAACCGCCGATCGCGCTGTGCGAGGTGCAGGGGTACGTGTACGCCGCGCTGCAGGCGCGGGCGGATCTGGCCGAGGAGTTCGGGGACACCACGACGGCCGGGCATCTGCGGGATCGGGCGGCGGAATTGCGCACCAAGTTCGCCGAGGCCTTCTGGCTGCCCGAAAAGGGCTGGTTCGCCGTGGCTTTGGACGGCAACAAGCGCCGCCTGGACGCGCTCACCAGCAATATCGGGCACTGCCTGTGGTCGGGCATCGTCACCGACGAGCATGCCGCCGCCGTCATCGGCAAGCTCGCCTCCGCGGAGATGAACACCGGATTCGGTTTGCGCACACTGGCTTCCAGCATGGGCGCGTACAACCCGATGAGCTACCACAATGGTTCGGTCTGGCCGCACGACACCGCGATCGCCGTCGCGGGTCTGCTGCGCTACCGCCACATTCCCGGGGCCCTCGATCTGGCCTACCGCCTGTCCGACGGACTCCTCGACGCCGCGGCGGCGTTCGGGGGACGACTGCCCGAATTGTATTGCGGCTTCCCACGATCCAAGTTCTCCGCCCCGGTCCCCTACCCGACCTCCTGCTCCCCGCAGGCGTGGGCGAGCGCGGCCCCGCTGCTGCTGGTGCGCTCGTTCCTGGGCTTGGATCCCGATGTCCCGCACCGCACCCTGACCGTGCTGCCGCATCTGCCCGCGCGGTGGGGCCGGATCGAGCTGACCGATCTGCGGCTCGGCGGGGCGGTGGTCGATATCGCAGTGGAGGGTGACCACGTCACGGCCACCAATCTGCCCGACGATTGGCGGCTGGTCACGCACTGATCCGGGCGGGCCGCGGCATCAGCTCTGGGCGGCGGAGCGGATGCCGCGGACGGCCAGTGCGCCGAAAACGGCTGCGAGACCGGCGGACCAGGCGAGAGTCTGCAGGATCGGGGTGGCGATCGGGCCGCCGAGCGTGAGGTTGCGCATGGCCTCGATGGCGCAGCTCATGGGCTGGGCGCGGACCACCGGCTGCAACCAGCCCGGGTAGTTCTCCACGGGCACGAAGCCGGAGTTGAAGAACATGCCGAGCAAGGTGATGGCGGCGAAGAGTTGCACGACCTTGTCGCCCAGGCGGCCGACGCCGACGGTGATGACCATGGTGGCGAAGCCGGGGATGAGCAGGACCGGGATCAGGATGGATCCGATCGCGCCCCAGAACCCTTGATGGAAGCGCAGTCCCAGCGCCACGCCGAGGGCGACGATGACGACGGTTCCGGTCAGGGTGCGGCCGCATTCGGCGAGCAGTCGCCCGAACAGGCCCGCCGAGCGGTGGACGGGCAGGACCCAGAAGCGGCGCAGCAGGCCGCTCTGCCGTTCGGCGTGCAGGGACAGGCCGGTGCCCATGGCCCCGTACATCGCACCGGTGATGGCGATCATGGGGACGAAGCCGTAAATCGCCGCCGCGCCAGAGGTATTCGTCAGGACCTTGTCCAGCACCAGCTCATACATGAGCAGCAGCAGGACGGGCAGGATGAGGGTGCTGGTCAGGACCTCCTGTTCGCGCGGCCAGCGGCGCATGAGGCGACCGGCTTCGACCAGCGTCTGATCCAGCAGGGTCTTCACGGGCGTCGCCTTTCCACGAGTACGGACAGGGCGGCGAAGGCCACGATCAGGGCGGCGCACCACACCGCCGAAATGGCCACGGCCGCAGGGAATTCGCCATCCGCGAGGCCACGCAGCGCGGCGGCCGCCTGGGAGACGGGCTGATTGCGGACGAAGGGCTGGATCCAGCCCGGGAAGGCCTGGGCCGGTACGAATCCGGTGGACATCATGATCAGCAGCAGCTGGGGCGCGAGCAGCGCGGACGCGCCGATCTCGGGCTTGCCGGTGGCGACGCCGAGGGTGTCCGCGCCGATCACGACCGCGGCGGCGAAAGCCAAGGCCAGCAGCGCGAATCCGAGCGCACCCGCCGGATCGTGGAACCGGAATCCGAACACGTACCCGATCACCAGCGCACCCGCGATGGCAACCACCGCCCGCACCAGATTCGCCGACATGCGGGCGGCCATGGGCACCCACGGCCGCACCGGCATCGACCGCAGCCGAGTCCCCATGCCGCTGAACGTGTCTCGCGCCGCCCGATCCCCGGCCGACATGGCGGTGAAGAACATCCCCTGCAACACGATCACGGGCAGCAGATACTGCGCGTAATCGAGCCCGCCCGCCTCCATCGACCGCCGCAGCGGCACATAGAAGCACAGAAAGAAGATCATCGGCGCGGCGAACCCGAACGGCAGATCACCGTCCCGCACCGCCGCCCGAATCGTGCGGCCGCTCAATGCTTTCCACTGCAGATGCGCCGGTACGCGGAATTCCTCCGCCACCGATAGCGCCGCGCGATTGGTGTCGTCGCTCATGCGGAGGCTCCCGCCGGTTGGGGGCGGGTCAGCTCGATGAAGACCTCGTCGAGGGAGGGGCGGCGCAGGGCGATGTCGATGAGCGCGATGTCGGCGGCGGTCACGCGGTTCAGGACCTCGGCGAGGGTGGTTGCGCCGTTCGGGGCGGGGAGGGCGACGCGGTCGGCGGATTCGGCGACCGTGATGTCGCCGAGGCCCTGGAGGGCGGTCACGATGGCGGGGACGTCGGAGGGTTCGACCGGGACTACCTCGCAGTAGCTGGCTCCGGAGCGGGCCTTGAGTTGGTCGGCGGTGCCCTCGGCGATGACGGTGCCCTTGTCGACGACGATGATGTTGTCGCTCAGGGCATCCGCTTCCTCGAGGTATTGGGTGGTCAGCAGGATGGTGACGCCCTGCTGTTTGAGTTCGCGGACCAGCGACCAGAGGCTTTGGCGGCTGACGGGGTCGAGGCCGGTGGTGGGTTCGTCGAGGAAGACCACCTTGGGCAGGCGGACCAGGCCGCAGGCGATATCGATGCGGCGGCGCATGCCGCCGGAGTACTGGCCGACGCGGCGGTCGGCGGCGGCCGTGAGGTCGAAGCGTTCCAGGAGTTCGTCCGCGCGATGTCGAGCCTGCTTGGTGCGCAGGCCCATGAGGCGGGCGAACAGGACCAGATTCTCGCGGCCGGTGAGTACTTCGTCCAGGGCCGCGTATTGGCCGGTCAGCATGATCGAGGCGCGGACCGCGTCGGCCTCGCGGACCACATCGTGCCCGGCCACCAGCGCGCGGCCCGCATCGGGGCGGACCAGGGTGGACAGGACCGAGACGGTGGTGGTCTTGCCCGCGCCGTTCGGGCCGAGCACGCCGAGCACGCTGCCCGTGGGCGCGCTGAAGCTGATACCGCGCAGGGCGTGGACCGCGCCGAAGGACTTCTCGACGGATTCGACGACAATGGCCGCGTCCGTGGTGGATTGCGACACCGGGTTCTCCATCCTGGTATTCATTCGTTACAGGTCTAGGTGGGGCTGAGCGGTCTAGGCAGGGCTGAGCGCGGCGCTCGCGACGGTCAGCGCGGCGACCGCCCGCTGCCAGATCTCACCGAGGCGTTCGATGTCCTGTTCCTCGAAAAGCTCAGCGCTCCACCGGAAGAGCGTGACCAGCTGCGGACCTTCCGCGCCGGGGTAAATGGCCGCGATCAGGTCGAGGGCGTAGCGCAGCGGCATGTCCGGTTCGGGTGCGATCGGAAGCCGTTGGTGCAGGGCCAGGTCCGTGACGGGAGCGAAGGGGCCGTCGGTTCCGGCGGTCAGGTCCATGCGGCCCAGATAGTCGAAGAGCACCTGCGGTTCGGCGTCGGCCGAGAGTTCCGGAGCGGTGCCGCCGTAGCGCAGGGAGCCATAGTCGAGGCCCTTGTTCGGCACCATGTGCGCCTGTGCCGCAACGGTTTCCAACAGCACCGCCGCGGCGGCCGGGTCGGCTTCGGCACGATTCACGTCGATGCCGGTACCGGCGGCCAGCCGCAGCGGATAGACGCTGGTGAACCAGCCGACGGTGCGGGAGGTGTCGGCCTCGGGCGACACCCGCGCGTCCTCGCGGCCGTGCCCCTCCAAGGCGACCAGGGCACCCGCCGAGGTGTCCTGACCACGGTCGGACCGCCAGGTGTCGAGCGTGAGCACCAGTGCGGTGAGCAGCAATTCGCGCAAGCCCGCGGATCGGTCACCCTGGGCGGCGACGGCGAGCAGGTCCCTGGTCGCGATGGCGTCGGTGAACGCCGGGGTGATCCGGTAGGAGTCCCAGGTGTCGGTGCGCGGATCGGGCCGGCGGCGGCCGAGCGGGGCGTCACCGCCCGCCAGCTGGGTGGCCCAGAACTCGCGCTGGGACTGCACATCCCGACCGGGGGCACGGTCGGACAGCAGTTGGCTCCAGCGCCTATAGGACGTGTATTCCGCTGTGACACACGGTGTCTCACCGGCTTCCACCCGCTGCCAGGCGTCGGCCAGATCGCCGAGAACGATGTGCCAGGACACCGGGTCGACGGCGAGGTGGTGGATCGTCAGCAGCAGCACATCGCCCGCGGGGCGGCGGAATCGCACCGCCTGCAGCATGATCCCCGCCTCCGGGTCGATGCGGTCGATGGCCGCGCGGGAGCGGACCTCCAGGGCCGCGCCCAGATCGCCGTCGACGGTGACCTCGGTGAGCAGATCGGCGGCGCACACCGCGCCGGGCTCCCGGGTCACCAGGACCGGGCCGGACTCGGAGTGGTCGAGTCGAGCGCGCAGCATCTCGTGGCCGTCGATCAGGGCTTGCAGGACGGTTTCCAGTCGCGCGGTGTCGATTCCGGTCGGGAGCGTGACCAGGGTGGACAGGGTGAGACGGCGGTAGCCGCCGAACTCGGCCATCCACCGCATGATCGGCGTGGCGGGCACCTCCCCGTACTCGGGACCCGCGACCGTGTCCGCCGAATCCCGCCGGGCCGTCTCGGCATCCACCGCGGCCGCCAGATCGCGCACGGTCGGCGTGGCCAGCACCATGGCCGGGCTGACCGGCAGCCCCGCCCGTCGCGCCTTGTCCACCAGCGCGATGGCGACAATGCTGTCGATGCCCAGCGCGAGGAAGTCGTCGTCGATACCGATGGTCCGACCGCCCAGCACCGACGCGAACGCCGCGCAGAGGGCGCGCTCGGTATCGGTGCGCGGCGCGGTGCCCGGCCCCGAGGACTCCAGTAGGGACAGTCCGGCGGCGGTGAGGGCGCGCACGTCGAGCTTGCCGTTGCCGGTGACCGGCAGGGCGGGCAGCAGCTCGATGCGAGCGGGCACCATGTACGCGGGCAGCTGCTCGGAAAGTCGTGCCCGCAACGCGGTTCCGTCGGACTCGTCGGCCACCGCGAAGCCGGCCAGCGTGGGTCCGCTCGGGCGGTTGACCACCACGACGGCGGCCTCCCGCACACCGGGCAGCCGCAGCAGCGCCGACTCGATATCCCCGATCTCGATGCGATAGCCGCGAATCTTCACCTGATCGTCGGCGCGCCCCAGATAGGCGATCTCACCGGAGGGCAACTGCCGCACCAGATCTCCGGTGCGATACATGCGGTTGCCCGCTCCGAACGGATTCGCCACGAACCGATCCGCGGTCTGTGCCGCCCGCCCGACGTAGCCTCGGGTCAGCTGCCCACCGGTCAGATAGAGCTCGCCGACCACACCGCGCGGCACCGGCCGCAGCGCCGAATCCAGCACATACCCCGCCATCCGAGCCACCGGACGCCCGATGACCGGCACCGACCCCGCCTGCGAAAGCTCCTCCAACCCACCGGAGTTCACGGTCGCGACGACCGCCTCCACCGTGGTCTCGGTCGGCCCGTAGCAGTTGTAGACGGCGGTGTCGGGCAGCGCCCGCAGCCGCTCCCACAGTGCCGGACCGATCGCCTCACCACCGAGCGCGAGCACGGTGAGGTGATCCCCATCCACCAGACCGGCCGCCGCGAGCTGCGCGAACATCGACGGCGAGGTGTCGATCATGTCCACCCGATGCCGGATGATTCCCTCGACCAGCCCCTGCGCATCCCGCATCTCGGTCTCGTCGAACAGGTGCACCGCATGCCCGTCGAACAATCCGATCATGGGCTGCCACGACGCGTCGAAACTCAGCGACCACGCGTGCGCGATGCGCAGCGCCCGGCCCAGTCGGGTCCGCGCGGGCGCGTAGACGCGATCGCGATGGTCGGCGAAGTAGCTGGCCAGCGCCGCGCGGGTGCCCATGACACCCTTCGGCTCACCGGTCGAACCCGACGTGAAGATCAAATACGCGCAACTGTCGCGATGCACCGCGCGCGGCCGTGAAACCCGCTGGGTGGCAATGTGTTCGGCCGTCGCCGCATCGTCTATGACCAATTCCGGAAGGTCGGCAGCGGCATGCAGCAGCGGCGCGGTCGCACCGGTGGTGAGCACGAGTGCCGGAGCCGCCTGCCGCAGGATCGAGGCGATGCGCGCGGTCGGGGCCGAGACATCCACGGGGACATAGGCGGCTCCCGTGTAGAGGGTCGCCAGGATCGCGATGATCGAGTCGGCGGAGCGGGGAAGCGCCAGGGCCACCACGGTTTCCGGCGCGATGCCCCGCGCCGCGAGTTCGGTCGCCAGCCGTCCGGCCGCCTCGTGCAGCTCGCGATAGGTGTAGTGCGCCGTCGCGGTGCTCAATGCCGTTGCGTCGGGCGTGGTTTCGACCTGTCGGAGGAACAGGTCCACCACGCTGTCGGTGTCCTCATCGGTCGAGGCGGCGGTGAACTCCGCCCGCTCGGTGGGCAGCAGCACATCGAGGGCGTCCGGGGTGGAGTCGGCGTGGTCGGGGAGTTGGCGCAGGACCGCGAGGATGCGCGCGCCGAGGTCGGGGATGGGGAGGTGGGGTAGGGCTTCGGGGATGGCTTCCAGGGCCACCACCAGGCGGTTGTCCTCGAGGTGGGAGACCACCGAAAGAGGGTAGTGGACAAGGCTTTCCATGGCCACCGGCAGGAAGCGGGTGCCGTCGCCGGTGACCATAGGGTCGGTGGCCGCGCCGATGGGAGCGTTCTCGAAGACGAACAGGACGTCGAAGAGGGGGCCGTGGCCCGCGGTGCGCTGAATGTGCGAGAGGCTCACGAAACCGTTGTCGCGCATGGCGGCCTGCTCGCGTTGCAGGGTGCGGCACTGTTCGCGGATGGTGGCGGTGCGGTCGAGGAGGACGCGGGCCGGGACGGTGTTGATGAACAGGCCGATCATGGTCTCGACGCCGGGCAGGGAGTCGGGGCGGCCGGAGATGGTGGTGCCGTACACCAGGTCGCGGCGGTCGGTCAGGCGGGAAAGCACGACGGCCCAGGCGAATTGGACGGCGGTGCCGAGGGTGAGGCCGTTGGTGCGGGCCCAGCGGATGAGGCGCTCGGTGTCGTCGGGGTCGAGGTAGTGCCGGGTGCGCTGCGGGATGACCGTGCCGACCGCGGCCGCACCGGCGTCGGCGAGCATGAGCGGACCGGACAGCGGGCTCAGGTAGTCGGCCCAGGCTCGGGTGGCGGCCGCGGTGTCCTGGGCGGCCAGCCAGCCGATGTAGTCGCGGTAGGGGCGCGGGGCGGGCAGCGCGTCGGCCACTCCCCCGGCCTGGTAGACCGCGATGAGCTCGCGGAAGAACACCGCGACGGCCCAGCCGTCCATGAGGATGTGGTGGGTCGTGAGAATCATGCGGCGGCGCGCGCCGGGCAGATTCACCAGCGTGACCCGCAGGACCGGACCCTTGCCCAGATCGAAGGCGCGGGCGCGGTCGGCCGCGGCGATGGCGTCGAATTCCTCCGGGCGGGCGTCGATCTCGGCCCAGGGCAGATCCACCCAGGTGGGCACGATCTGCACCGGCTTGGGCAGATCGCGATCCCAGAAGGCGGCCCGCAGATTCGGGTGCCGTTCCAGCAGCGCCTCGACACTGCGCCGCAGCACCACCGCGTCCAGGGGTCCGCCGATATCGATGACGAACTGCATGGTGTACAGGTCGACGCCGTCCCCGGCCAGGCGGGCCAGCGAGAACAGGCCCTCCTGAAGCGGACTCAGCGCCAGCACGTCCTCGATCTCGGCGGGCTTGGACCGGTCGACGGTCATGGCGTCCTCTCTCACTGCGCGCCCTTCCAGGCCGCGCCGAGCGCGGCCAGGGCATCCTGGTTCAGCCCGGACACACTCATGGCCGCGTGACTGTGGGCGTCGGTGGCGGGAACCGACTGCGGCGCAGGGGTTTCCGCCGGTGCCGGACTGCCGAAGGTGGCGGTCATCTCGGACGCCGAAGCACCCGCCGCGGCAGCGATATCCGCCGTGGTCACGCCCGCCGCCACGGCCGCGTCGACGGCGGTCGCCAATTCGGCGATGGTCATGCACTCGAACACCTGCTGCGGCGACATCGGCAACCCGATCTGGTTGGCCCGCACCGACCACTGAATGGAGATGACGCTGTCCCCGCCCAGCGCGAAGAAGTTGTCCTCGCCCGACACTTCGTCGATCTCCAGCTCCAGCAGCTCGGCCAGAATGGCTCGCAACTGCGGCTCGGTCTCCTGACCTGCTGCGGCACTGGAGAATTCGCCAGCACCCGCGGTAGTGGCCGCACGCTGCGCGGGACGCTCCCGTTCGATTGCGAACTCCAGCTCGCCGCCCACGGTCCACCGCGCCCGGTCCCTCGTCCGCAGCAAGACCGCGCCGGGGTGGACCGGGTCGGCGACCAGATCCTGTGCGGCGGTCGACCCTTCATGGTTCGCCGCCACGTGGACCGTGCCCGGCACGCCCGGCGGTACCGGGCGCTGGTGGTCGTCGAGAACCAGCACCCGCGCCCCGACGGCGGGGACGGCGGTCGCCGTATCGGTCAGCCTGCCGCGCGCGACCACGCCCGGGTATCCGGGCACCAGATACGCGTAGCTCGCTGTGGAACCGGACGACAGGGCGGGCAGCAGATCGGGAAGTGCTGCGGGCCAGGTAGTTCCGAGCACCTCCCAGTGACGCACCGACGGGAGCATGGACACGCCGGTGTGCACGAAGCGCGCCAGCGTGCCGGGATCGGCGGCGACACGGGTCGGCTCGTGTCGCAGGATCAAGTCGACCAGCGCCGTCGGGTCCTGGCTCTGCGCGTCGTCGGCGACAATCGCCGTCGCGCCCGAGGCGAGCGCCGACAGCAGTTCTGCGGTGAACGCGGGACTTCCCCATGCCGCCGCGATCAGCCGGACATCGCCCGCCTCGGCTCCTGTTGCCACCTCTGGGATGGAATGCGCTGTGAGCAGCCGGGTCACCGCCACGGCCAGTTCGCGGCCCGCCGAAGGCGCGACCACGGCGTCGACCTCGACAGCGTCGGAAAGCTGCCCGTAGGTCAGACCTTCGTCGCCACACAGAATGGCCGGGCGCTCAGCGGGCATGGCGCGGATCCGGTCGGATAGGGCGGTGAATCCCGAGACTTCGGCGGCCGGACCGGTGCTCCACTGCTCCAGTACCTTTCGGCGCTCCTCGGCGGGCATCACGTCCAGTTCGCTCAGCGCGAGGTCGGGGTCGTCGGCGAAGGCGGTCAGCACGCGCAGCATGCGCTCGGCGAGCAGCGTGCCGGTGGTCGCCTCGTACAGGTCTGTATTGACGATGACGCTGGCGTCGAAACCGCCATCGGTATCGGCGAAGAAGTTGATGCTCAGGTCCAGCAGGGAGATGTCGAATTCGATGGGGAGCACCGACAATTCGGCATCGCCCAAACCCGCGCCGGTCGCGGCCCAGTCCTCCTCGCGGAAGTGCATCATGGCCTGGAACAACGGGTTTCGCGAACGGGAGCGGGGCGGGTTGACCGCCTCGACCACGCGTTCCAGGGGGACGTCCTGATTGGCGTACGCGCCCAGGGCGACCGCGCGGGAGCGTTCCAGCACGGTCCGCAGGGTCGGATCGCCCGAGAGATCGTTGCGCAGCACCACCATATTGGCGAGCAGGCCGACCAGGTCGGCGGCCACCGGGTAGGAGCGGCCCGCGACCGGGGTGCCCAGCGGAATGTCCACGCCCGCACCGAGTTTGTGCAGCAGGGTGGCGACGGCGGCCTGGTAGAGCATGAACTCGGAAGCCCCTGTGGCCTCGGCGAGCGCCTTCAAGCGGCGGCGCAGTGCGGCCGGGACGGTGAATGCCGTCATGCTGCCGTTCTTGCCGAGGACGGCCGGGCGCGGATGGTCGTGGGCCGGGTTGATCTCGTCGGGCAGTCCGGTGAGGGTGTCGCGCCAGTAGTCGATGCGCTCCTGGTCGGCGGCCACGAGTTCGCGCTGCCAGAGCGCGAAGTCGGCGTAGTCGAGGGCGAGGGGCTCCCAGTCGGGTGCGCTGCCGGATTCGATGCGGGTGCGGTAGGCGGTGGCCAGGTCGGCCAGGATGGTGCGGAAGGACCAGTGGTCGGCCACCATGTGATGCACCAGCAGCGAGATGGCGTGCGAATTCCGGTCCAGCACGAAGACCTTGGGGCGCACCAGGAGTTCGGATTCCACCGCGAAGCGGTAGGCGGCGGCCTCGGCGAGTTCGTCGGGCAGGCGGTCCGGATCGTCGAGCACGGTGACCAGCACGTCGATGGGACCGGCCGGGAGCACCGACTGGTAGGGCACGCCACCGTCCTCGGGGAAGACCGTGCGCAGCGCCTCGTGCCGGGCCACCACGTCACCCAACGCCGCGGTCAGCGCCGCGATGTCCAGGGGCCCGTCCACGCGCATGGCGAACGGGATATTGCCGACCGAGCTCGGGCCCTCCAGCTTGCGCTGGAACCACATGGCCAGCTGCGAGAACGACAGCGGAACCCGGTCGGGCCGGGCGCGTTTCGCCAGGCTCGGCGTCTCGGCGCGCACCTCGGCGGCCGGGGCGCTCTCGATGAGCGCGGCCAGGCCCGCCACGGTCGGGGTGTCGAACGGGGCGCGGACATCGAGTTCGACGCCGAATTCCCTGTGGATCAGCACGATCAGCCGGGTCGCCAGCAGGGAGTGCCCGCCCAGTTCGAAGAAGGAGTCGTCCGCGCCGACCCGGTCGCGATCGAAGAGCTGCCCGAACAGGGCGGCGAGCCGAATCTCGGTGTCGGTGGCGGGTTCCCGATAGGTGCGGACGATCTCGCGCCGGGGCGCGGGCAGGGCCCGCTTGTCCAGCTTGCCGTGCACGGTGAGCGGGATCTCGTCGATGACCGCCACGGCGGCGGGGACCATGTACTCCGGCAGCGTCGCGGCGGCATGCGCGCGCACCTGCTCGGGATCGACGGTCTCCCCCGCGGCGGGCACCACGTAGGCAGCGAGCATGGCTCCGACGGCCGGGTCCTCGGTGGCGACGACGACGCAGTGGCCCACGCTCGGATGCGCGCCGAGCACCGCCTCCACCTCGCCGAGTTCGATGCGGAAGCCGCGCACCTTCACCTGTTCGTCGGCGCGGCCCACGAATTCGATCTCGCCGTCGGCATTGCGGCGGGCCAGGTCGCCGGTGCGGTAGAGCCGCCCGCCGGGCCGTCCACTGCGGCCGCCGAACGGGTCGGCCACGAAACGCTCGGCGCTTTGTCCCGCGCGATTCAGATAGCCGCGCGCCAATTGCTCGCCGCCCAAATAGATTTCGCCCACGACACCGTCGGGCACCAGCTGCAGCGCCTCGTCGAGCAGGTAGACGTACACGTTCCGGTTCGGGGTGCCGATCGGGACGATGCGGGTGCCCTGCGGGCCCAGCACGTCCTGGTGGGTCGCGCACACCACGGCCTCGGTCGGCCCGTAGTGGTTGCGCAGTTCGGCGTCGAAGATGCCCGCGAACTTGTCGGCCACCTCGCCCGGCAGCGCCTCACCGCCGACGGGCACGTGCCGCAGGGCCCGCCACTGGCTCACCTCGGGCAGCAGCAGAAAGGTGCTGAGCATGGACGGCACCATGTGCAGGACGGTGACGCCGCAGCGGGAGATGACCTCGGCCACATACGGAATGTCGCGGAAGGCATCGGGTTTCGGCACCACCAGGCGCGCGCCCGCGGTGAAGGTGACGAAGATGTCGAGCAGCGAGGCGTCGAAGCTCACCGAGGACGACTGCAGCAGCCGGTCTTCGGCGGTCATGCCCCATTCGGCGACGAAGCCGTCCAGGTGTTCGGCGATCGCACCGTGCGGGACCGGGACGCCCTTCGGCTTGCCGGTCGAGCCCGAGGTGTAGATGACGTAGGCCAGATTGCCGGGGCGCAGCGGGCGCTGGCGGTCGGCGTCGGTCGGGGCGTGGTCGGGCAGGTCGGCGGCCGAGAGTTCGGCGGCGTCGAGCTCCACGCGGCCCAGCACCATGCGGGGGCGGGCGTCGGCAACCAGGTAGTCGATGCGATCGTCCGGGTAGGCCGGATCGATGGGCAGGTAGGCCGCGCCGGATTTGAGGACGGCGAGCATGCCGACCACGAATTCCACCGAATTGGACAGGCGCAGGCCGACCAGGTCCTCGGTGCCCAGGCCCTGGCCGATCAGCCAGTGCGCCAGGCGATTCGCGCGGCGGTCGAGGTCGGCGTAGGTGAGTTCCACGGCCGAATCGGGGGCGATCACGGCCATGGATTCGGGCGCGGCGGCGACGCGGCCCTGGAACAGGTCGACCAGGGTGGCGGCCGGGGTTTCGACGAGCGCGCCGTGGGAGAGCTCGAGAATACGGGCGGCGCCTGCTGCACCGAGGATGTCGAGATCGCCGATGCGCCTGTCCGGTTCGTCGAGCGCCGCGCCGAGCAGTTGCACGTAGTGGCCGAGCAGTTGATCGACGAGTGCGCCCTCGAGCTGGTCGATCTGGTACTCGGCCTCCAGGTACGCGCCCGTCGGCTCGAGGACGACCGCCAGGCTCAGCGGCAGCTGAGTGACGGCGCTGCCGAGCTCGAGCAGGCTGGCCTCGACACCGTCGAGGGCGAATCCGCCCGCGCTCTTGCGGACGCTGAAGCCCAGGCGCACCAGTTGATCGAGGCCGTCCTTGCCGCCGAGGCGGTCCGGATTGGCCTCGCGCACCACGCGATCGATGCCGACGCCCTGATGGGCGAAACCGTTCAGGCAGGTGTCGCGGACGGTGTCGGTGCAGGCGGCGAAGCTGTCGCGCGGGGTCGGGGTGGCGCGCAGGAGCAGGGTGTTGCCGAAGTAGCCGATGAGGGATTCGGCGATCGCGGTGCGGCGCACCGTGACCGGTACCGAGACCAGGAAGTCAGCGGCGGCGGTGTAGCGGTGCACGACGGCCGCGTAGGCGGCGAGCAGCACCATGAACGGCGTCGCCGAACGCTCGCGGGCGAAGGCATCGATGCGGGGCAGGAGGCCGTCCGGGAGGGCGAGGGTGCGACGCTCCGCCTGGCCGGAGCGACCAGCCTGGTTGGAGCCGGAATCGCCGCTCTTGCCGGGCAGTTCGAGTGCGTCGGGCAGCGGGCGCAGGGCATTGCGCCAGTAGTCGAGGTCCGCCTCGGAGGCGGCTTCGGTGCCGAAGACCTCGACGTCCACGAATTGCCCTGCCAGCGTGGGGAGTTCGGCCGCACGGTAGGCGGCGTTCACCTCCGCGAAGAACACGGCCCAGGAGTCGTCGTCCCAGCAGATGTGGTGGGCTACCAGGATCAGCGCGAACTCGTCGGCGGCGAGGCGGACCAGCGCGAACCGCAACGGGGATTCGGCGGAAAGGTCGAAGGCGCGGCCGAATTCCCTGCGCGCCAGCACT
The DNA here is from genome assembly GCF_035818515.1 of Nocardia sp. CDC153. NCBI lineage: Bacteria > Bacillati > Actinomycetota > Actinomycetes > Mycobacteriales > Nocardiaceae > Nocardia > Nocardia sp. CDC153. Next base: position 459,944 of record NZ_JAYKYU010000003.1, read on the forward strand.
TCCAGCCGTCGGGCGCGGCTGGGCTCGGGGAGTTCGGACAGATCGTGGGTCGCCCAGCCGGGAGCGAGATCGGCGTGCGCGAGCTGATACGGCTCGCCGACCTCGCCGAGACCGTAGGTGGTGCGCAGAATGTCGTGCCGATCGGCGACGGTGCGGACCGCGCGGTGCAGGCGCTCACCGTCCAGGTCGCCCGAGAGCCGGTACGCCACACAGATATTGAGCGTGGTGTCGCCCGGGTCGCGGGCCTGGAGGAACCACATGCGCCGCTGTCCATCCGACAGCGGGTGCCGCTCCCCCGCCGTCGCGCGCGGGGCCGCGGCGGGTGCGGCGGCCGCCGCGGCGACGCCGCTCTCGGCTATCCGCCTGCGTAGCAGCTCCTTGCGTCGCGCCAGCAGGGTCTCGGCATCGTTGACCATGTCTCGTCTCGCTCCTGAAAAGTGTGTGTCGGCGACTTACGCCCGGGTACCGGCCATCAGCCGCACCACGTCGTCCAGCGACGCGCCGCCCAGAATCGCCGCCACCGGCAGATCCCGCTCCAGCTCGACCTGCACCCGCTTACGGAAATCCAAGGCCTGCAACGAATCCAGCCCGAGCGCAACCAGCGGCACGGAGGAATCGAACGCATCGGTCTCCGCGCCCATTACCTTCCCCAGCTCCCGCCGCACCAACTCCGCCAGATTCGCGGCACCGGACTCGGAAGTGGTGGTGGCCGAATACCCGGCAGCCACGGCGGCGGATTCGCCCCCGGCGGCCACCGGAAGACCCGCACCGCCCACTCCCACCTGCACAGCCGCGGCGGAACCCGGTGGCCCGAATGCCGGAGGCCGCGCGCCCGAATCCGAATATCCCGCGGCTGTAGCCGAATGCGGAGTGGCACCGTCCGGCCCTGAGACCGCACCGGGATGGCTCACGCCGCCAAGCGCCCGTGCGGCGGCGGTCGGCACCGAGATCCCAGCGGGCGAGTCGGCGGTGAGGCCGCCCACGGCCGAATTCGCCGCGCGGGCCATCTCTTCCGTGGCGGCAGCGGCCACCACATCGTCGAGCAGCGGGCCCTGGCCGATGGCGGTCATGAGTGCCTGGACGTCGTTCCAGTCAGCGGCGGCGACCAGGCGGTTCTCCGCACCGGGATGGTCGGCGTGCTGGGCGAAGCCGAGCTCGAGTGCGTCGGCGGCGCGCATGGGGGTAACACCGGCGGCCTGGACCGGGCCGGTGCCGACGGCGTGCAAGGGGCCTTCGAGGTCCCAGAGGCCCCATTGCATGGCCACCGCGTCGATGCCTTTGGCGCGCAGGCGCTGGGCCAGCACGTCGAGCATGCGGTTGACGGTGGCGTAGAGGATTTGGCCGCGACCACCGAAAGTGGCTGCCGCCGAGGAGCACAGGATGATCTTGCAATCGGTGGTGCGGGGCCAGGCGCGGAGCATGTGCTCGGTGCCGTAGATCTTGGAACCGGCCATTTCGCGGAACTTCTCGGCCGTGACATCCGCCAGTTCCGCGCGGACATAGTTGACGCCCGCGTGCACCAGGACGGTGGCCGGAATCTGCTGTCGGGCAGCCAATTCCGTGACCGATTCCGCATCGGTGACATCGCACGCTTCGACGATTATCTCGGCATCGGTCAGCGCGCGGATCGGACGCAGTCGGCGGGTGACGGCGTCGGTCTCACCGGAGCGGCTGAGCAAGGTGATACGCCCCGCACCGCGGTGCGCGTAGTAGGCGCAGAATTCCACGCCGAGCGTGCCGGTGCCACCGATGATCACCACGTGCGACAGATCGCTGTCGCGGGCCGGACCCGGTTGCGCGGCATCGACTTCCAGCCGCTTGGCGTAGACCGCCCCGTCACGCAGGGCCAGCTCCGGCTCGTTCTTGACATGCACCGCGCGCACCAGCGCCGCCGCCTGGCTCGCATCCGAATGTCCCACAGCGAGATCCACGCGCCGGAAGGAAATGCCCAACGATTCCATCCCCAGGCACCGGTACCCGGCCGTGACCGCACCGTGGAACTGGTGCGGCACCGGATCATCGGCGACGACCTGCTCCCCACCCACGGTGACCAGCCAGCAGTCCCGGACACCGGCCAGGTCGGGCAGCCATGCCTGATTCGCGAAGAATCCGGCGGCCTGCTCCACTGCCGCCGATGCATCCATTTCCGGCAATTCCGGCATGAGGATCACGACGGTGTCGTAGTTCCCAGAGGCACGAGGCCGCGCGGGGCTGCCCTGCACTCCCGCTGGGCGGCCCCCGCGGTGGGCGGCGGTCGCCTCGGCAGCGGCTGCCCCCGCGACACCCGAGGCAGGTCCTATCTCGCGCGGCGGGCTGTCGCCGTCCAACACGTATGCTGAGCCGCCATGGTTGTGGGCGGCGGTGCAGAGGGCCGCGGCCAGTTCGGGGCAGCGGCCGGTGTGGTCGACCACCAAGAGGTCGCGCGGGGGGACCAGGGAGCGCTTGTCGAGGCGGACCCAGGTTTCGGCCAGCCGGTGGGGGTAGCGGTGGGTGGATTCCGGAATCGGTTGTCCGGCAGGGGTTTCGTAGGTGGCCCACAGGCGTTGCGGGTTCATGACCGTGTGGGGGAAGTCGCGCAGGGGCAGGGTCACCGTGCCCGCGCTGTCGGGGGTGCGCAGGGACTGCCAGTCGTAGCCCAGGTCCGCGACGGCGATGGTGGCCAGGTTGCGGGTGAAGTCGCGGAGGCTGTCGGCGGTGCGCAGGGAGGTGCCCAGGACGCGGAAGTCGCGGGGCGGCAGGGCCGGGTCCTGCGGGACCAGGCCGAGGTTCTCCTGAACGGCGAGTTGGAGGGTGGGGTGTTCGGCGACCTCGACGAAGGTGTCGATGCCGTCCACGGCGGCCGCGACAATGGCGCGGTCGAAGCGGACGCGATTACGCAGATTCCAGAACCAGTACTGCTCGTGTTCGAGGTCCGGAGTGATCGCCGCGCCCAGAGTCGCTCCGTAACAGGGGATCTCGCCCGCGGAGAAGGTCGGGGCGCTCATCTGCTCGCCGAGGAAGGCTTCGAAGTCGCTGCGCAGTTCCGCGACGATGGAGGTGTGCGCCGGGTAGGCGACCTGGATCTCCTTGGCGAACTTCCCCCGTGCCTGCGCGGCGGCGACCATATCGACAATGGTGGCCCGGTCACCCGAAATCGCCAGGATATGAGGTGAATTCACCACCGACAGCTCGGCCCAGCCGGAGTGCCGGGCCAGCAGCGCCTCCACCTCCTCGCGGTCCATGCCGAGCACCGCCATCGAATAGCCGCGCGGGGAAATGCGTTCCACCAGTCGCGCCCGCTCGGTGACGGCCATGACGGCATCCCGCCGCGTCATCACCCGCGCCACCCAGCCGGCGGCCAGTTCACCCTGGCTGTGGCCGATGGCGGCGGCGGGCTCCACACCGGCCGCCCGCCACATGGCGGCCAGCCCGGTCATGTGGAACATCAAGGCGGGCTGGACTTCCCACACCGTGTCCTCGAACCGACCGTCCTCGCCGAGCAGGTAGTGCAGCGGTTGGGCGTGGCCGTAGTGCTCGCGGTGCAGTTCGGCGCAGGCGTCGACCTCGGCCCGGTAGGCCGGGGACAGGCCGTAATACAGCTTGCCCATGCCGGGCCGCTGACTGCCCTGTCCCGGGAAGACGAACCCGATCCGCCGCGCGGTGGCCGCGCCCGGACCGGTCACCACGGCCGCGTGATCGGCGTCCGCGGTGATCGCGTCGAGCGCGGCCAGCAGCTCGGCACGGCCGGACACCATGGCGAGTGCGCGGCGGCGACGCGCCGTCCGGGTGCGGAACAGCATGTCCGCCACCCGATCCGGCGTCACCTCCGGTCGCTCCGACAGGTAGCGGGCCAGCTGTGCGGCCTCCGCGCGCAACCCGTCGGGGGTCTCGGAGGACAGCAGCACCGGGACGGTGCCGTCCGGGAGGCGGTAGTCAGGCATGGAGATCCTCCAGAACAGGCTCAGTGCTCTCCGGAACAGGCATGGCGAGGCTCTCCGGAACAGGCATGGCGAGCACGGCGTGCGCATTGGTGCCCGCGACACCGAACGAGGAGACGGCCCCGTAGCGGACGTCGTCGCGCGGCTCCCACGGGGTGAGTTCGGTGGCCAGGCGCAGACTGGTGGCCGCCCAGTCGAGCCGGTCGGTGGGGTTGTCGACGAACAGGGTCGGGGCGATCTGCCCGTACTGCCCGCACAGCACCACCTTGATCAGCCCGAGCATGCCCGAGGCCGCCTGGGCGTGGCCGATATTGGATTTCACCGAACCCAGCAGCGGGCCCGAAGACCGATCGGGCGCGCCGTAAGCGGCTGCGAGAGCGGATAATTCGAGGGGATCTCCGACGGGCGTCCCCGTGCCATGACCTTCGATCAAGCCGACGGCGTCGGCGCTGATGCCCGCCGCCCGGAGGGTCGAATCGATCAGCCGCCGCTGCGCAGTCGAACTCGGCACGGCCAGCGGCGCGCCCTTGCCATTGTGGTTGACCCGGGTGCCCAGCACACGCGCGTAGACGTGATGCCCGAGTGCGACAGCCCGCGATTCCCGTTCCAGCACAACGACACCCGCGCCCTCACCCCACAGGGTTCCGGTCGCGTCCGCGGCGTACGCGCGGCAGTGGCCGTCGGCGGCCAGCGCGTTGTTCTTGGAGAATTCGTAGAAGGCGGCGGGCGAACCCATGACGCAGACACCACCGGCCAGCGCCCACTCGCATTCGTCATTGCGAATCGCGTTGGCGGCCAGGTGCAGCGCGGTCAGCGACGACGCACAGGCGGTATCCACGCTCATGGACGGCCCGATCAAACCGAGACCGTGTGAAATGCGTCCGGCCACCGCGCCCAAGGCGGTTCCGGTCACCCGGTAGCCGCTGTAGTCGGTGACCGCGGCCGACACCGGCCCGTACTCGTTGACCGACGCCCCCATGAAGCAGCCGACCTCGGCCCCGTCCAGCGACCCGGGATTGATGCCCGCGTTCTCCAGCGCCCGCCACGCGACCCGCATACCGACCCGCTGCTGCGGATCCATGGAGACGGCCTCGCGCGGGGTGATCCCGAAGAACAGCGGATCGAATTCCGTTGCTCCGTCCAGGAATCCGCCCGCATCCGGCACCCGGCTCCAACCCTCGACCCGATGCAACGACAGCACCTGCTCCAGCGGCCATTCCCGATCACGCGGGAACGCTCCAATGAGCTCGCACGCCTGCGACAGCGCCGACCAGTAAGCGGGCAGCGTGTCCACGCCGCCCGGCGCTTCGATCGCCATCCCCGCGATGACAATGGGATCCGCGTCCGCCACCGCGATCACCCGACCGATTTCAGCGACGGGGCAAGCAGTTCGGCAATGCCCGCGGTGTGCTCGTTGAGGTAGAAGTGCCCGCCGTCGAAGACGGTCACATCGATCTCCTGCGCGCTGTGGTCGGCCCAGCCGTACAGATCGCGCGGCGTCACGAAGGGATCCTCCGCACCGCCCAGCACCTGAATTCTGGCCCGCACCTTCGCATCCGGTGCGCACACATAGGCGTCGAAGGCCCGATAGTCGGCCTTGACCACCGGCAGCGCCATGCGCATGACCTCACGGCTGCCCAGCACATCCGCGCCGGTGCCGTCGAGTCGGCCCAGGTGATCGAGGATCTGCTCGTCCTCGGTGGGATGCGGGGGCAACTCGGCCGCCCGGCCGGGCGACACCGCCGCCGACGGGGCCAGCAGCCGCACCTCGCGGCCCGCCGCTTCGGCCACCCGCACCAGCTCGAAGGCCACCATCGCGCCCATGCTGTGCCCGAACACCGTCAGGGGCAGCCCGCGATCATGCTCGGAGGCAACGTAATCCGCGTACGCACCGGCCGCGATCTCGGGCACGGTGGCCAGCGCGGCCTCCCGCGCCCGATCCTGACGACCCGGGTACTGGAAGACGACGACATCGAACCGCGTGCTGAAGACCTTCGAGAACGCCCGGTAGCTGGACGCGCCCGCGCCCGCGTGCGGGCAGATCAACAGGGGTGGAAGATCGGCCGACGCGGGTTTGTGGAACTGCCGGACCCATCCGAGACTTGCTGCCATGAGCTGAAACTCCTACTCCGCCGAATCGGTCAGATAGCCGCCGCGCGAGAAGAATTCGGCCGCGTCGCGCTCGACTCCGTCGGCGGTGCGCACCCGGGTGAGGACCAGCGCCGGATTGCCGCCCCGGAACGCGTCCGGGCCGCACACCACGGCCGCGCCGCCGTCGAGCACCACCACGCGGCCCGGCGTTCCGCCGCAACGGAATTCGGCGATCCGGGCGGCCAGCACCTCGATGCGCTCACCGCGGTAGTAGGTGAAGGCGGGCGGGTACGGCGCGGACAGCGCGCGCACGAAACGCTCCAGATCCACCGCGGGCCAGGACCAGTCGATGCGGCTGTCGCGGTCGGCGCGCTTGTGGAAGTAGGTGCGCTCGGACTTGTCCTGCGGCGTCCACACGGCCGTGCCGTTCTCCAGCGCGTCCAGCGCCTCGTGCACGGCATCCGGAATGAGTTCCATTCCGGCCAGCACCAATTCGGTGCCGGTGACGTCCGGGCCGATGGGCAGTCGCTTCTGCACCAGGATGTCGCCGGTGTCCAGGCCCGCGTCCATCCGGTGCACGGTCAGCCCGGTCTCGGCCGCGCCGCTGATCAGCGCCCACAGCACCGGCGAGAACCCGGTGAACTTGGGCAGCAGGGAATCGTGCAGGTTGAGGGTGCCGTGCGGGGGCAGGTTGTAGAGCTCCTCGGGCATCCAGGTGTACCAGCTGTTCACCACGATGACGTCCGGCTCGGCCCGCTTGACCAGGTCGATGGTCGCCGCGTCCGCCCGTTCGGTGACGTGCACCGGAATCCCGTGCTCCCGGGCCAGTTCCTCCACCGAATCCGACCACATGGCCTTGTAGGTGGATGCCGCGGCCGGGTGGGTGACCGACAGCACCACCTCGTGGCGCGAATCGATCAGGGCCTGCAGGGTTTTCCGGCCCCAGGTCTGGAAGCCGAACGAGACGATACGCATCTAACCGAACCTAACCTTTGCTCGAAGTAAGCTAAGCCTAACCTATTGGACTGCGCGAGTGTGGGCCACGCCCACCGCCGCGGAGCGACGCACCTTGTCCGGGGCACAGGCCAGCACCCGGTCCGAAAGTTCGCCCAGGCAGCTCAGATTGGGGAAGCCGGGGCCCTGCGCCAGCGCGGCCAGGTTCGGGAGGTAGAGCTTGGCGTCGAGACCGGAGACGGCCAGGTCGTAGCCGATGGCCGACTCCAGGCGCGCTTGATCGACCGGTCCGCCGACCGCCAGTTCCAGCAGGTCCGCGGCGTCGGTGTCGAAAAGGTCCAGGAACCACAGCGATTCGCCGCCGGTGGCGTCCACCACCAGGTCGAAGGTGTGCAGCTGATCGGGGCGGGTCTCATTGCGCAGGGTCAGCGCTACCGCCTCGTCACGGGCGGCCACCCGCACCACCCGGCCCTGGAGGTGATGCACGCGGCTGTCGGCGAGCAGACTCTCCTGCACGCGCACCGAGAACACACCGCGATCGGTGCGGCGGATGACGTCGCGGCGCTCCTCGATACTGAGCGCGGGCCACTTCACCGGATCGCTGAACAGCGAGTTCTCGAAATAGCTTTCGCCGCGCGTGTAGATGGTGGCCTTGGGCGAGATGACCGAGACGGTGAGCACATCGTGGCGAACGAGTTCGTCCATGGCCGAGCCCGCGGTCTCGCCGCCGCCGATGACCGCGGCCCGAGAGGAGACGGGCAGGCGGCGCTTGGCGGCCAGATCCCAGAACTCCGCGATGCTCAGCACCCGCGGATGGTCGGCGAGCGCGCGACGGCTGTTGCCGGGGCCGGTGATCATGAGGCGGTCGGCGTCCAGGGTGCTCTCGGCGCCGTCGGCGTCGACGACCGTGACCAGCCACCCGTCGGCGGCGGCGGAAATCGTTCGCACCGAACCCATCACGATCTCGACGGCGGATGTGCGGGCCACCCACTGCAGGTAGTCGGCCCACAGGTGATGCTGCGGGCTGGGTCGGCCGCGGTCGACCCACTCGGCGTAGGTGCCGTGCTCGACCAGGTAGGCGGTCCAGCTGAAGGCCCGCATGGCCGCGTCGATCTCGCGATTGCGACCGCGCGCCCAATTCGAGTGATACGGGAAGCCGACATCCTTCTCCGGGCTGGTGCCCAGGCGGTGGCGGCCGTCGGTCCACCCGCCGGAGGGCAGCCAGTTGCCGCCCACCGCATGGGATTCGACCACCACCACGCGGGGCGCGGGCAGTCCGAGGGCGCGCAGCACGTGCGCCTTGGCGGCCACGGCCATCGCCTTGGGACCGGCTCCGACCACGAGAAGTGTGTCCACTGATGCTCCTGCTCTCCGACCGACTGCGATGACAGCCCGACTGTGATGGCAGCCACTGTGCAGCTACCCCCACGGCGGACGGGCCGAAAAGGCCGATCGGGGAAGGGGATCGGGTGACGCGCTTCCAAACCGTGGGGTCTTATGTTTGCATAGGCTTACCTTATATTGGTCGGGTCCCGGTCGCAGCGCAAGCCCGTGGATCGGACACCTGACCGAAAACGATGGGAACTCGAATGATCAAGAACATGCGTCGCGTCGCGGCCGCCGCCGTCGCCGTGGCCGCCGTCCTGGGCGGTACCGCCGCCACCGTTGCCCCCGCCTCCGCGCTGCCGGTGGTCGCGCCGGTCAAGGCCGCGAATCCCGGTGTGGGAGAACTGCAATCGAAGCTCGCACTGGTGCTGAACACCGGAGCGGACCGCGCCGCGCGGGCCGCCGAACTGGAGGCCGGCGAGGCCGGACTGCCGCTGATCGATCAGGTCGGCACGGTCATCGCCGCCGCCCCGCCGAGCTTCAAATGGGCGGTGCAGGGACCGGTGAACGTCGCCGGCGACACCATGACCGCCGGGCTGCAGACCTCGATCGAGGGTTATGAGCCTTGGAATTTCACCCTCACCTGGCGTGAGATCGACGGCACCTGGAAGCTGACCCGGGAAGCCGAGTGCACCGTCGCCGGTATCGCCATGCTGCCCTGCAGCCTCTGACTAATCCAGGCACAGCGAATCCCGGGCATCCCGATGGGATGCCCGGGTTTTCGTGTACCCGTCAGACCGTCGCGGGCTCCAGACGCCACCCCGAGGCGCGCGTGCGTTCGTTCCAGAAGGCCGCGTAACGGCCGTCCAGGGCGAGCAGTTCGGCGTGCGTGCCGCGTTCGACAATGCGGCCGCCGTCCATGAACAGGATCTGATCGGCGTGCGCGATGGTCGCCAGGCGGTGCGCCACCACGAGAACCGTTCGGCCGCGCGTGAGTTCGTGCACACCGCGCACCACGACCGCCTCGTTCTGCGGGTCGAGCGCGCTGGTGGCCTCGTCGAGCAGCACGATCGGGGCGTCCTTGACCAGGGCGCGGGCAATCGAGACCCGTTGCCGCTCACCGCCGGACAGGGCCGAGCCGCCCTCGCCGACCCGGGTCTGCCAGCCATCGGGCAGGCGGGCGGCGATCTCGTCGACCCGCGCGACCGCACCGGCGCGCAGCACCTCGGCATCGGTGGCGTCGGGGCGACCCAGTCGAATGTTCTCCAGCACAGAGCGATCGAAGAGATAGACGTGCTGGAACACCAGGGCCAACTGGTTCAGCAGGGTCTCGGTCGGCTGGTCCCGGACATCGTGGCCGCCGACGCGGACGCGCCCGGAATCGGTGTCGTGAAAGCGGGCGGCCAGCCGCAGCAGCGTGGACTTGCCCGCGCCGCTGGGGCCCACGATGGCGGTCGTGGTGCCGGGTTCGGCGGTGAAGGACACATCGGTCAGCACCGGCTTGTCGGGGCCGTAGCCGAAGGTGACGTCGTCGAACTCGATCCGCGGGGCACCGGGGACCACCGGCGAGTCCGGCTGCGGCAGTGCGGGTTCCGAGAGCAGCGCGGTTACCCGGTCGGCGGCCGCCGCGGCCGTGCGGACCGCGCCGCCCAATTGCGCGGCCTGGGTGAGGGGTTCGATGAAGCGGGAGCTCACCGCGATGAGGGCGATGGCCGCGGCGGCCGAGATCGCGCCGTCGGTGGCCCGGCCCACCACCAGGTAGACCAGCACCAGGAAGATCGCCTGCACCACCAGGGAGAACACGATCAGACCGGGCACGGCCGCGAGGAGCAGGCCCGAGGCCGCCTTGCGCTGGCGGGCCAGCGCCGCGTCCAGGGCGCGATTGCCCGCGCCGACCGCGCCGAGCGAACGCAGGACCGGTTGCGCCTGAGCGAATTCCAGCACGCGGGCATTGGCCTCCCCGGCGGCGTCGTGCATGCGCTCGTCGGCGGTGACATAGGAGCGGTTGGCCCACAGATTCACCCCGAACAGCAGCGGGGCCGCCACCAGCATGGCCAGCGAGATGCGCCAATCCACGAAGAGCATGCCGAGCGCCACACCGAGCGGAACCAGCACGCCGGTCAGCATTTTCGCCAGCAGATAGGCGACCAGCCCCTGCACCTCGCGGACATTCTCGACCACCACCCGCGACAACTCCCCCGCGTGCCGATCGTCGAACCAGCCCAGCGGCACCGCGTTCAACCGATCCCCGAGCCGGGTCTGCAACCCGTGCTGCATCCCGACCCCGATCCGCAGCCCGAGCACCGACTGCAGATAGCCGAAAACCACGACGGCCAGCACCGCCACCGCCAGCCACAGTGTCCACCACCAGGCCCGGCCCAGATCATTGTCGAACAACGCCTGCAACACGGGCACCAACAGCACGTAGGCCACGGCCTGCGACAGCGCCTGCGCCACGATGGCGAGCAGCAAACGCGGTGTCAGAGCGGCGTATTCGGCGGGCACGAAGCCCAGCACCTTGCGAATCATCGGGTCTCCTCCCGGTCGGTCCCGCCGACGGCCGCGAGTGCCGCCTCGTTGATCTCCCAGAGCTGTTGGTAGAGGCCGCCGGCCGTGTGCAGGGTGGCGTGGTCGCCCTGTTCGACCAGGGTTCCGTGCTGTAGCACCAGGATTCGGTTGACGCCGGTGATGGTGTGCAGGCGGTGGGCGATGACCAGGACGGTGCGCCCGGAGACCAGTTCGGCGAGGGCGTCCTGGACTGCGGCCTCGGATTCCGGATCGGCGAAGGCGGTGGCCTCGTCCAGGACCAGGATCGGGGTGTCGGCGAGGAGGGTGCGGGCAATGGAAAGACGTTGTGCCTCACCGCCGGAGAGGATGGCGTCCACGCCGATCTCGGAGTCGTAGCCGCGCGGGAGGGCGAGAACCCGGTCGTGGATGCGGGCCGCGCGGGCGGCGCGCTCCAGGGCCGCGGCGTCGGCGTCGGGGCGGGCCAGGCGGAGGTTGTCGGCAATGCTGCCGCGGATCAGGCGGACGTCCTGGAAGACGAATCCGACCGTCCGATACAGCTCTTCGCTCGGGATGTCGCGAATATCGCGGCCGCCGATGGTGATTCGGCCGGTGGTCACGTCGTAGAAGCGGGGTAGCAGCTTCGCCAGCGTCGATTTGCCGGAGCCGCTGGGGCCGACCAGGGCGGTCATGGTGCCGGGGGCGAGTTCGAGGTCGATGCCGCGCAGGACCAGGTGGTCGTCGCGGTAGCCGAAACTCACGTCCTCGAAGCGGACCAGCCCGGCGGGGGCGTCCCGCCGGATCTCGGATTCGCCCGAGCCTGTGGCCAATTCGGGCGTCGCCTGCAATTCGTGCAGGCGCAGCGCGGCGTCACCGGCCGTGCGCAGGGCCTGCGCGCCGTAGCCCAGCCCCAGCAGCGAACTGCCCAGGCCGAGACCGACCAGCAGGAACGGCAGCAGATCCAGGGGGTCCAGCCACTCGAGGCCCACACCCGCGAGCCCCGCCACCACGACCAGCAGCATGACGAACACCGGCGAGACGACCGTGTCCGAGATCGACTGCACGGTCATGACCGGCATCTTCATGCGTCGCAGCCGCTCGGTCTGCTCCTCGACCGCGTCGCGGAATTCGCTGTGCGCCTTGCCCGCCCGCCCGAAGGCCCGCACCACCTGGATACCGTCCACGAATTCCACGGTGGCCGCGCGGGTGCGCTGCTCGGCGGCATTGTAGGCCGAAAGCCGTTGGCGGCCGGGCTCGTCCAGCATGGCGCGCATGCACAGCGCGTACCCGAACAGCGGCAACAGCAGGACCAGGGTCAGTCGCCAGTCCACCGTGGCGAGGTAGATCAGCGTCACCAGCGGCACGGTCACCGAGCCGATGAAGTCCAGCCGGGCGTGCGCCACCAGATAGTGCAGCGCCTCCACATCGTCCTGGAGGTACCTCTTCACCTCGGCGGAACCGCGCGCCCCGAACCAGCCCAGCGGCACCCGGGTCAGCTTGTCGGCGAGCAGGCGGCGCAGGCTCAGCTGATAGCGCGCGTCCACGGCATGCGACCAGGTCAGCGCGGTGGCCTGCAGGATCGCGCGGGCCACCAGGACCAGGACGGCGAAAAGCAGCAGCCGCCACACCCGCTCGGTGTCGGGCGCGTCCCGCAGCAGCTCCCGGCAGGCCGACACGATGAGCAGGAACGGCAGCACCGAACACACCGAGGCCACCGCCACGATCAGCCCGGCGATCGTCAGCGGGCCGCTGACCGGAGCCAGCATCTCCTTGCGCGCCCGCGCTTCTCGCCGCCGCCGCGCCTTCGCCTCGGCCTTCGCGTCCGGCCCTCCCCCGTCGGCTGCCGCCGGGCCCGGGTCGATGGCCTGCGCCTCGACCGCGGGCGGTGACTCGACCGTCATCAGTCCGCCTCCCACCTTCGTCCGCCCGATGCTCCCCACGAGCACCGGCGAGAAGATAGGTTAGGCTAACTTTTGCTGGGCGACCATACCGACGGTCGGCGCGACGCCTTTCGGATTACCGCGGCACCTTCCCCGTTAGCTTCTTGCCGCTGCCGTCCTGCACCAGGCAGGCCGCCCGGCCACCGGACTTGTTCCACTGCGTCTCGGTCGCGGGATAGAGGATGAACAGCTGGAGCTGGTCGTACATCGAGCTGTTGCCGAGGATGGTCTCGAGCTGCTGCTCACAGGAATCGTTCGCCTGCTGCGAGGACGCGTCCGCCGAGCCCGGCCACGAACCGGTCAGATGGATCTGGGTGATGACCTCGGCATCGTGCGGCGAATCGCAGGGCAGGATGGTCACCCGGCGAATGTGGGTGCCCTCCTCCACGGTCTGCAGGCAGTCACCGGTCTTCACATCGTCGACCGAGATGGAGGTCGGCGAATCCGGCACGGCCGCCGTACGAGTCGAATTGTCGCTGCTCGCGGAGTTCTTCGAGTCGGTTGCCACGCCGACCGCAACCACCAACACCGCGACCAACGCCCACACCCCCGAGGCGATCAGGCCGGCGATGGCCAGCCCCCGGCCGTTCTGATTGCGCTGCTTGATCTGGGTCAGCGCGATGATGCCGAAGGGGATCGACAACAGACACCCACCGATCACACCGAAGATCAGCGACGCGATGGCCAGACCGTTGGTGCCCTGCGGGGGCGGCGGGCCCATCGGGTAACCGGGCGCGGGCGGATACCCGGGCGGATAGCCCGGCTGACCCTGCTGGCCGTAGTCCCATTGCCCCGCCTGGGGATAGGCGGGCTGCGACTGTCCGTAATCCGGCTGCCCGGGCTGGCCCGGGTATCCCTGGGGCGGTTGGTCGTTCGGATACACGAGACCCCCGATCACTCGTTCGGACCCAGACATTCCGGGCGTGGGCCAACCGTACCCCCTGGTCCGGACAAACCCGGGGACTAGGGTTTGGCGAGTGAGACGCCGTCAGCAACCCCCGCTTCCCAAGCGGCACGGACTGGATCCGGCCCGGTTGCGGCTGCCCGAGGACGGCGACTGGGCGACCATTCGCGACCACCTCGTCGAGCGATTGCCGCGGGTTCGCCCCGAACGGATCGACGAGCTGTTGCGCGAGGGCGGCATCGTGGATCTGGACGGACCCATCGCACCGGACACGCCGTACGCGCCCGGTGGCGCGGTGTGGTTCCACCGGGACCTGCCCGAGGAGACCGAGGTGCCGTTCCCGATCGGCATCGTGCATCGCGACGACGACATCCTGGTGGTGGACAAGCCGCACTTCCTGTCCACGATTCCGCGCGGGCAGCACATTCTGCAGACCGCGCTGGTGAAATTGCGCCGCGAATTGGATCTGCCCGACCTGGTTCCGGCGCATCGACTCGACCGCGTCACCGCCGGATTGGTGCTGTTCATCGTGAATCCGGCCCGGCGCGGGGCGTATCAGACCATGTTCCACAAGCGGCTGGTGCACAAGCAGTATCAGGCCATCGCGCGCTTCGATCCCGAACTCGCGCTGCCGGGCACGGTGATCAGCCGAATCGTCAAGGAACGCCAGGTGCTGCGGGCCTACGAGACCGAGGGCGAGCCCAATGCCGAGACCGTCGTCGAATTGCTCGAACACCGCGATGGTCTGGGGCGTTACCTGCTGAAACCCCGCACCGGACGCACCCATCAGCTGCGGCTGCACATGAACGGACTCGGCATTCCGATCCTGGGCGACGACTTCTATCCCGAACTCACCGACAAACCGGTCGACGATTACACGCGGCCGCTGCAGCTACTGGCCTCGACACTGGAATTCACCGACCCGATCACGCGCGAACCGCGCCGGTTCGAGACCGCGCGCACGCTGCAGGCCTGGGACGATCCGGAGGGTTGGGCGCTCGGGCGCTGACCCGCGCGGCGGGATTCCGGGCAGCGGACTTAACCACAATCGAAGCGCTTTCCAAGAATTCGCTCGTACACTGGCGTCGATGTCTCGAAACGATAACGGCGCGGTCCGGGTCCCGACCAGCACGGACCAGGCGATCGAGGAGCCGACCACCCCGCCCGGCCACAAGCTGCACGCCTATGTGGATGTCGCCGTCGTCGTCCTCGTGCTGATCGGCACGAACCTCATCGCGCATTTCACCAACAAGTGGGCCAGCATCCTCTCGGTGCCGGTTGCCGCGGTGGTGCTGGTGGCCGTCGTGCGCCGCCGCGGACTCGGCTGGGCCGAGCTCGGGCTCTCGCCGCGGCAGTGGCGACGCGGATCGCTGTGGGCGCTGGCCGCCGTGGGCGTGGTGCTCGCGGCCGTGGCCATCGGGGCGGCGCTGCCGATCACCCGGCCGTTCTTCCTCAACGACCGCTACGCGGCGGTCTCCGGTGCGCTCATCGCGTCCATGATCGTGATTCCGCTGCAGACCGCGATTCCGGAGGAGCTCGCCTTCCGCGGCGTGCTGCACGGGACCCTGGACCGGGTGGCCGGGGCGCGGGGCGTATTCGCCGCCGGGTCAATGCTTTTCGGGCTCTGGCACATCGCCTCGTCACTGGGACTGACCAGCGGCAACAAGGGCCTGTCCGGATTCCTCGGGAGCGGACCGGCCGGGCAGATCCTCGGCATCGGGCTGGCCGTGATCGCGACCGCCGGGGCGGGCGTGGTCTTCACCTGGCTGCGTCGCCGCAGCGGGAGCCTGCTCGCGCCCATCGCACTGCACTGGGCGGTGAACGGCGCGGGCGCGCTGGCCGCGGCCGTGGTCTGGCACGTGACCGTGCATTAGAACAACGGAAAGGGGGGCCGACTGACCTGGGAACAGAGGATTGGGTCAGTCGGCCCGGGACGGCCCGGCGGGACGAGCCCGCCGAACCGAGTCTGTAATGCACCCGCGGGCGAACTGTATCGGCCGTCCAGATCCCCGCGTGGCACTTTGCCCAAAATACTGAAACACGTTTCTGTCAGATCTTGTCTCGGCAATGAGGTCGGCCCACTTCTCGAACGGAGAAGTGGGCCGACCTGTTCGGTTATCGATGCGGATCGCCGGGGATCCCCGCCCGATCGTCAGTGGCGAGCGCCGACATCCTCGGGGGCGAACTCCTTGTCCCAGTTCACCGGCTGGTCGGCGTCGCCGCCGTGGCCGGGCCACCAGGCGCGGCGGCCGATGAGGGCGGTCACCGCGGGGGTGAAGAACATCGCCATGACGAAGGCCGCGATCGCGATGCCGACCGAGATGGCGAAGCCCATCGAGGTCAGCACGGTGTTGCCCGCCAACATCATCGAGGCGAAGGTGCCCGCCAGGATGACACCGGCCGCCGCCACCGTCGGACCCGTGTGGCGCAGCGCCAGGGCCGCGGCGCGATGCGGATCGTGACCCTCGCGAGCCTCCTCCCGCAGGCGGGCGACCATGAGGATGTTGTAGTCGGTGCCGAGCGCGACCACGAACAGGTACATGATCAACGGCAGGGTGAAGATCAGACCCGAATTCCCTTGTGCGTGTTGGAAGACCAGCACCGCGGAACCCAAAGTGGCCGCGAAGCCGAGGAATACCGACGCCATCAGGTACCAGGGCGCGACCAGGCTGCGCAGCAGCAGGGCCAGCACGATCATGATGAGGATCGCCGCGACCGGGAACACCACCGTGTAGTCACGGTTCATGGCGTGCTGGAAGTCGACGAACACCGAGGTCATGCCGCCCACCACGGCCGAGGTGCCGACCGGGGCCGCCGCATGCGCGGTATCGCGCAGCGGACCCTTCACGGTCTTCAGGGCCGCGTCGGATTCCGGCTTGTCGGCAAGGGTCACCTGGTATTCGGCCACCGTCTGGTCGGCCGACAGCGCGGGCTTCGGGCCCACGTCACCGACTCCCTTGACGCCCTTCAGGGCAGCCCCGAAGGTGTTCAACTCGTCCGCGGTCAACGCACCGTGCTGGCTTTGCAGGTACACCTGCGAGGGCTGGGTGCTGCCCGCGGGCATGCTCTTGAGCAGTTCCTTGCCGTAGACCACGGATTCGGAGCTGTCCGAGGTCGAACCCGAACTCAGGTCGAAGGTCGGATTGAAGCCGAAGGCGAAGACACCCAACGCGATCAGCAGCGCACCCGACGCGGCGGCGAAGACCGCCGGGCGCTTGCCCAGCGCATTGCCGACCGCCGCGAACCGCGCGCTCTTCGGCTCGACCTGCCAGGCCTTGGAAGGCCAGAACACCTTGGTGCCCAACAGCGAAACCAGCGCGGGAATCAGGGTGAGCCCGGCCAGCAGCGTCACCGCCACCGCGATGGCCAGCGCGATGCCCATGGAGCGGAACATGCCCAGAGTGGACAGGGTCAGCGCACCGAAGGCGATGATCACCGCCGCGGCCGCCGAGGTGATGGCCTCGCCGACCCGGGTGACCGCATTGACCACGGCGGTCTTGGCGTCGTCACCGGCCCGCAGGCGCTCCCGGAACCGGAACATCAGGAACAGGATGTAGTCGGTGCCGACGCCGAAGAGCACCACCACCAGCAACGACGAGATCGAACTGTCGATCTTGAGATCGAAGGCGTCGCTGACGATTCCGAGCAGGCCGTTCACCACCGGGGACACCACGATGAAGATGACCAGGATGGGCAGCAGCGCGATGATCGGGCTGCGGAAGATGACCAGCAGCAGCACCAGGATCAACACCACCGTCGCGATGCCGATGATGATCAGGCCCTTGTTGCTGGAATCCTGCTGATCCAGCGTCTGGGCCGCCGTACCGGTGATGCCGGCCTTCAGATCGGTGCCGCTCACCTGCTGCTTCAACGAATCCCGAAGGGCCTTCACCGCATCGGTCTGCTTGGTGTCGTTGGGGCTGGTGACCTTGGTCATCTGCACCGCGACCACCTCGACGGCCCGGTTCTCGGTCGGCGGCACCGCCTGCACCGCGGTGACGTCCTTGATGGTCGGCGTCTGCCCGGTCAGACCCGCCTGCTCCGACAGCTTGGCGGCGATGCCCTGCATCGCGGCCGTGTCGGCATCGGTCATCGGAGCGCCGTCGGAGCGTTCGAACACGATGAGCGCAGCCGGGGTTTCGCTGTGCGGAAATGCCTTCTGCTGCAACTCCATCGCCTGGATGGATTCGTAATGCGAAGGCAGGAAGTCGGATTGGTCGGTGGTGGCGGTGAGCTTCGGCGCGGACGCGACGACCGCGACAATGGCGATCACCCACGCGGCGATCACCAGCCACGGAAATCGGACGACGAAGCGCCCCAATCGGGAGAACATGCGGGAGAAGTCCTTTCAGGGTTCGGCCGCGCTATTCAGATGTCTATTCAGATGTCGAGGACCTGGGTGGACGGGTTCTCGACCACATCCGCGACAATCCGATAGACCTTCGCCGGAACCCGATCGCGCAACTCCCCGAGCGAGTCCACGATGTCGAGGGTGAAGTCGCCATAGCCATCCTCATCCAAACCGAGCATCTCGCGCCAGTTCTTAAAGCCCTTGGCCCAGTTCATGATCGGCGAGTAATCCGAGGAATCGGAGTTGTTCTTGGCGGTGATGAACTCCTCCTTCTTCTCCTGAGCAGCGTGTTTGGTGGCGGTGGCGAAGTCGTTCCAGTCGATGATGTGGCTGTGGACGACCAGCTTGCCCTTGCGGCTCTGGTAGACCCGAATGGTCTCGCTGCCCTCGGTGGTGACCCGATGCGCCTGCGAGAGCAGCCGACCCACGAAGCGCTGGGTGCGGCCGCCGCCGGGGCCGACGCGCAGGGTGATCTCCTGCATGCCCTCGGGGAGGGAGTCGATGACCAGCTCGTTGGTGGCGGTGGTCTGCTGTTCCTTGTCGAAGTCCATGGGGTGCTCCAAATCATCAGAGAATGCGCATATGGGCATGGTTGTTCAATACGACACTGCGGGTCCTTTTCCGCTGTGCCGCACCGGTTCTCAGGGTGCCCGGACCGCTTATCGCGTCCTCAGCCACTATAAGTAGACGTATACGTATAGCGCAACCCTGAGTCGACCCTGAAGTTTTCCCGGATCGTCCCTGAGACGCGGGTGACGGCTACCGACCGCGCCGCTTGCCCGGCTTCTTCACCGCGCCCTGGCGGGATTTGGCCGCGGGTTGCTTGGCGGGCGCGGGCTTCTTGCGCTTCGGGGGCTCCGCCTGCTGGGCCGAGGGCGAGCGGGAACTGCGCGCGGAACGACCGCGCACCACGCCGACGAACTCCTCGACCAACTCCGTCGTGCGATCGACGGGCCAGGCCAGCACGACCTCGGTCTCCGGTGCGTCGGTGACCGTGCGGTAGACGAGGTCCTTGCGATGATGCAGGCGCGCGATGGAATGCGGGACGATCGCCGCGCCGCTGACCGCGGCCACCAATTCCATTGTCATGGCGGCATCGTCGAGGTCGGAGGCGTCCTGCAGGCGCTCGTCGGCCAGGTCGGCGGTGGCGATCTGATCGAACGCGGCGATCGGATGGTCCTTGGGAACGACCGCCACGGGGACCTCGCGGTAGAGCGGGATGGCGCTCAGGCCCTCGCGGTCGATGGGCAGGCGCACGAAGCACATGTCCACCGCGCCCGCGCGCAGGGCCGACTCCTGCTCCTTCATCGGGATGGGGGTCAGCTCCAGCGCGATGTCGGGGAAGCGCTCGGCCCAGATGCGCTCCCACTTGGTGACGGTCACGCCCGGGACGAAACCGACGCGCAGCCGATCGGCCGCCGCCGGTGTCGCCTGCGGCTGCGCCGCCGCGGCGGCCGCGATCAGCTCCCGGGCCTCGCCCAGCAGCACCCGGCCGTCCTCGGTCAATTGGGTCGGTTGCGCGCCCGGCACGAACAGCCGGGTACCGAGCTCTTCCTCCAGCTCGATGACCGTTCCGCTCAATCGCTGCCGCGAAATCCCGAGGCCGCGCGCCGCGCGCGCGAAATGCAATTCCTCGGCAACCGCGACGAACCAGCGCAGGCGCGTGGTGTCGATGGACTCCAACCGGCTCATGGAGCCAGGTTATTGCACCGGTCGGCAGGTTCCGCCCGCGCGCCCGATACCCTTGATCGGTGAGCCCGGACAAGAACCCCCAGACCATGAAGCCGCTGACCGCGGCCGACAAACTCGGCATCTACCTCCCGGCAACCCCCGAGGAATTCCGGAACTCACCCGTCACCCGCGCCCAGCTCGAAGAGCTGCGCACGAATCCGCCGGAATGGCTGACCGAACTGCGCAAGACCGGTCCGTTCCCGCGCGACGTGGTGGCCCGCAAACTCGGGATCTCCAACTCGGGACTGGCCCGCAACGGCATCTCCGACGCCCTCACCGCCGCCGAGATCGACACCCTCCTGGCCGACCCGCCGGAATGGCTGCTGCGCGAGCGCGACAACCTCGTCGAGGTGCGCAAGGAGGCCGAGCGGGTCAAGGAGAAGGAAGCCGCCCGCCGCGCCGCCTCCAACCGCCCGCCCAAGAACCGCTTCGGCGAAGGCAAGTAGACCACCTCCCTCACAACCTGCGCAGGACGCGGTCGACGAGATCGGGGGCCGCGCCGAGGTAGTTTTCGGGGCGAAGGAGTTCGGCCAGTTCGGGTTTGGTCAGGTGCAGGGCGATGTCCGGGGATTCGGCCAGCACCTCGACCAAGGGGCGGGTGCTGGATTGGGCCTCGAAGGAGGCCGTTTGCAGGGTCTTCTTGGCGATCGGCTTGCCCAGCAGCGGGGCCAGGCGGATCGAGAGGCGCTCGGAGACGATCTGGCCCTCGGTGAGGGCGAGGTTCTCGGCCATGCGGTCGGCGTCGGCCATCAGGCCCGAGGCCAGTTCGACCGCGGTGTGGGCCGCGCCGCCGACCAGCAGCAGGCATTCGCGCAGCGGCTGCCATTCGGCGTGCCAGGCCCCGGCGGGGCGCTCGTCCTCGGCCAGCAGCGCGCCGAACAGGGTCGAGGCCAGGGCCGGGACCTGCAGAGCGGCCGCGCGAATCATGGTGCTCAGCACCGGGTTTCGCTTCTGCGGCATGGCCGAGGACTCGCCGCGCCCGGCGGCCGCGGGTTCGAGCAGTTCGGCGGTTTCATTGCGGGACTGGGAGATCACGTCGACGGCCAGCTTGCCCAGCGTGCCCGAGGTCAGCGCCAGCGCGGACGCCAGGTCGGCGATCGGGGTGCGGACGGTGTGCCAGGGCGTGGCGCTCACGGTGAGCGAGAGCTCCCGCGCGAACTCTTCGGTCAGGCGCTCCATGATCTCACCGGCGGGCGCTTGCGACAGCTCCGAATCGGCGCAGCGGGCGCATTCGATGTAGGACGCCAAAGTCCCCGCGGCACCGCCCAATTGCACCGGGAGCGTGGCGCGCACGCGGGCCAGGCGCTCGCGCGCGTCCAGCAGGCCCTGCATCCAGATCGCCACCTTCGCACCGAAGGTCGTCGGCACCGCGTGCATGGCCAGGGTGCGGCCCGCGATGGGCGTGGTGCGGTGGCGGCGGGCCAGTTCGGCGAGCGACCCGACAATGGTGTCCAGGTCGGCGATCACCACCGCCAGCACCCGCGAGGCGATCACCATGGTCGCGGTGTCGAGGATGTCCTGGCTGGTGGAGCCGTAGTGAACGTAGTTGGCGCTCACCGGATCCACGTCCGCGACCGCGTCGTGCAGGCGTTCCACCACCGTCACCACCGGGTTGGCCGCCCCGCGCGAGGCCTGGGCGATCTCGCGGGCGTCGAACTCGTGCTCGCGCACCGCCAGCGCCAGATGGCCGGTGACGGTCTCGGGCACGATGCCCAGCCGCGCCTCGGCGCGCGCCAGCGCCAGCTCCACCTCCAGCATGGCCTCGATCCAGGCGTCGTCGCCCAGCAGGGACTCCACCGGTGTGCCGACCCCGACCGGGGCCAACAGGCCGCATTCCAGCGTCATAACGTGCCTCTCACACTCATCGGCGAGTTCGGAATGCCGTTGCACCCCGGGATGTTCGGTCGCGGGACCCTCGTAGCGGTGGGCGGTGAGGATCTCGCGGGCGATGGCGTCACCGTCGGCCAGGGTCACCGAATTGACGCCGGGACGCGGACCCGCCGCCGTCACCCAGCGCACCGCCTCGGTCGGCACCCCGAACACGTAGCGGCGCTGGTGAATTCGCCCCAGCGTGTCCACCGGGTGATGGGTGCCGGGCGCGATGGCCAGGCCGCCGGTGCGGTAGCGGGTGCCGTCCGGGGAGGCGATCACGTAGCCGCGCACTTCCTCCCGGCGCAACAGGTTGCGCAGCAGGGGATCCGCGGTGCGATGCAGGTCCGGTGCGGGCACCCAGGCGTCGATGAGGGAACGTGCCGTCATCACCGAATCGCCCACCAGGGGCGAATCGGCCACGAAGCACTCGCGCCCGGCGTCCGCCCGGACCCGCATGCCCGGACCGGCGACCCGCACCACACCCGCGCGAATGAGGGCCGCCAGTTCCGAAATCCGGTGCGCCGGTGGGCCGATGGACAGGAAGGCGTTCATCGGCGTGTACCAGCGATCCAGGTCGTCGCGGTAGGAGGAGCCCGCGATGCCGCCGTGGTCGACCACCAGCCGGACCTCGTTGCGCAGATCGCGCAGCACGTCCAGGGCCGCCTTCATCGGGCCGTGCACATTGCCCAGGCGGGCCTGGTGCACGTCGGCGTCGAGGTAGGCCAGCAGCCAGGTGTGGAAGTCGGCGGGATCGGTGAAGCAACGGCCGCGGGTGGGGTCGGCCAGGGCGTTCCAGTCCCAGCGGTCCGCGGGCGGAATACCGAAGCGGTTCAACAGTTCTTCGGTGTCCTCGGGGCGTTGGGCGATGAGGTAGCGGTCGCGGAAGGAGGTCAGTCGCTGCGGGCTGACCCGGTCGGCGAGCAGGCGGGTGTAGTAGACCGACTCGACTTCCTTCGCGATATAGGGCCAGACATCGCGGCGGAAGGAGACATCGCCGAATCTCCTTGCGCGCTCGCGCAATCGGGCGATGCGATCGCCGGTGAGCAGCAGCGGCTCGTAGCGGCCGGCCACGCCCTTCTGATGTTCGCCGCGCGCGTGATGCGGTACGCCACGGCGACAACCGGTGACGATGAACGGTTCACGGCCGGACGGAATGTACTCCAGGCCGCTGTCGGACTCCTTGAAGCGGCCCCCGCGACCCGCGGTCAGCAGCGCCAGATAGTCGAAGAAGGTCAGACCCAGCCCGCGAATGAGCACCGGCTCGCGCTCGGGAATGCGGTCCACGTCGACGTCGGCGGCATTGCCCGGCGGAATATAGGCCAGCCCCAGGCGATGTGCGGTCTCGGCGAGGGAACCGGCGGTCGCGGGCGGTGTCTCGGCCAGGTGCCCCTGGGTGAGGACCACCGCGTGCAGGCCGCGCAGGCGTTCGCCGGTGCTGAGGTCCAATTCCTGGAATCCGCCGGGACCATCCCTGACATCCAGGACGGTTGCCACGATTTCGCGCACCCGGACCCATTCGGCGTAGCGGTCCCGGGTGCGCTCGAACGCCCAGCGCAGGTAATGGCCGTAGTAGCCGCGTGGCGGATAGGTTTCCGGGGCGATGCGCAGCGCCTGCTGAAATGCCTCGGACGGCAGCCCCGCGAAATTGCCGATTTTCGCCAGGAAATTCGACCATTCGTAGAGACTGGGCCCGCGCTCCACGGGCCCGGCCATCTCCACGGTGTCATCGGTGAATATGGTGACCTGCTCCGCGACCGTGTTCATGAGCAGGTGCGGGGATTGCCCGGTACGCCAGACCGCGCCGGTACCGACGCGGGTGGAGTCGATGACGACCAGCTCGACACCGGCCGTGAATCCTAACTGTCGGGCATTGGCGCAAACACGTTCGAAGACATTCAGACCCCGGGGTCCCATTCCAATAATGGCGAGCCGTAATACGTTGTCGAGCATGCAAACTCACCGATCGCGCTCGATTAGCCGTGCCCGAATCCGGACACTTCGCCGAGGTTAGCGCGGGCCCGACAAGCGCTCAAGAATGGACGGTACGGTACGCCTCGTTCGTCGGAATTGTCGAAAGATTGTTTGCTGGAACGGGATTCACAGCAACATTGTCCGACCGACGCCGCAGCGCCTCCGCCAGGAACGCCAGCAGCAGGGCCGAAACCGCGAGCGCCGCACCGACCCAATTGGCGGAGGTGTACCCGAATCCCGCCGCGATAACCACACCGCCCAACCACGCCGCGATCGCGTTCCCGAGATTGAACGCACCGATATTCATGGCGGAGGCCAGCGTCGGTGCGGCGTGCGCCTGATCCAGCACCCGCTTCTGCAGCGACGGCACGGTCGCGAAACCCAGCACCCCGATGGCGAAGATCGTCACCGTCGCGGCCACCTTGTCGTGCGCGGTCACCGTGAACAGCCCCAGCGCCACCGCCAAACCGGCCAACGGCGCGACCAGCATGAGCAGGGGCGCACGGTCGGCGTACTTGCCGCCCACCAGATTTCCCACCACCATGCCCACGCCGAACAACACCAGCAGCCAGGTGACCGACCCGTCCGCGAACCCGGCGGCCTCGGTCATCATCGGGGCGATATAGGTGATCGCCGCGAACACACCGCCGAATCCGAGCACCGTCATCGCCATGGCCAGCAGCACCTGAATGTTGCGGAACGCGGCCAGTTCATGCCGCAGGTGCACGCCCTCCGGCTTCGGTAGATCCGGCACCAGCTTCGCGACACCGGCCAACCCGGCCACGCCGAGCGCGGCCACCAGCGCGAAGGTGACTCGCCAGCCCAGGGTTTGGCCCACGAGGGTGCCCAGCGGCACGCCGACCACATTCGCGACGGTGAGCCCGGTGAACATCATGGCGATGGCCCCGGCCTTCTTGTCGGGCGCGACCAGATCCGCGGCCACCACCGACCCGATCCCGAAGAACGCACCGTGCGCCAGCGAGGCCACGATCCGCCCGAGCAGCATGACCCCGAACACCGGAGCGAGCGCGGACAACAGATTCCCCGCGATGAACAGGCCCATCAGCAGCATGAGCATCCGCTTGCGCGAGACCTTGGTGCCGAGCGCGGTCATGACCGGCGCACCGAGCATGACCCCCAGCGCGTAGCCGGTGACCAACCAGCCCGCCGTCGGGATGGACACCCCGAAGTCCCCCGCGACCTCGGGCAGCACGCCCATGATGACGAATTCCGTGGTCCCGATCCCGAAGGCCCCGATGGCGAGGGCGAGTAGCGCGAGTGGCATGGGTACACCTTCCGAGCAGAAGAGTTGCAAGAGCGCATTACGTGCGTCCACAATAATTGCAGACGCCGATTACTTGCAAGCGCGGGCTATCGCGGAAGTGGTCTATCCTGGTGTGAGTCCCCCTCCGACCAGAGGAAACGCGATGACCGCCACCGATCCCGCCATGACCGCCCTCGCCCACGGCTGGTGCGCGCTGTCCCTGCTGCACGGCAAGATCGAGGCCCATGTCGAGCGCGCCCTCCAGTCGGCCCACGGCCTCAGCGTCCGCGAGTACTCCCTGCTCGACGTGCTCTCCCGCCAGCACGACGGCAAGGGCGGCATGCTCCAGATGAAGCAGGTGGCCGACGCCATCGTCCTGTCCCAATCCGCCACCACCCGCCTGGTGACCCGCCTCGAGGACCGCGGCCTGCTCTCCCGCTACCTGTGCCCCGACGACCGCCGCGGCATCTACACCCAGGTCACCGACGCCGGCCACGCCCTGCTCGAAGCCGCCCGGCCCACCAATGACACCGCACTCCGCGAAGCCCTCGCGGCCGCCTCCCACAACCCCGAACTAGCGCCCCTGGTCCGCACCGTCGAATCCCTCGGTGCGCGTAGCTGATTCACGGATGCCCCCGAGATCGACGGGTCTCGGGCGCTCGCGCCGGGTGGCCCGAATCGATAGGTTCGGGGGATGCCTCTCGGACATCTCGGGATCAATGTCAGCGATCTGGCGGGTGCGCGGAAGTACTACGACGAATTGATGCCGCTGCTGGATTACGAGCCGCTGCTGGCGGATGAGACGCAGTTCGCGTATCGGCCCGCGGGCGGGAAGATCGGGACGTATGTGTTCTTCTATCCCGCGGAATCGCCCGGGTACGCACGGGCGCTGCCGGGATTGCAGCATCTGGCGTTCATGGTGCGAACCCGGGCGGCGGTGGAGCGGGTGCACGCGTGGGCGGCGGGGCGCGGGGACGAAATCCTGCACGCGCCACGGGAATTCCCGCAGTATCCGCCGCCCTACTACGCGACGTTCTGGAACGGCTTCGATGGGATCATGCTCGAAGCCGTCTGTCACAAGGACGCGTGAGCGTCAGCAGTAGTAGCAGACGCCGTTGGCGGGCAGCTCGGTGAAGCACGAGCTGCACACGGCCTTGCGGGCCTCGGGGTCCGGCTTGGGGGTGGAGACCGGTCCGGCGGCGGTGACGCGGCGGGGCGCGCCGCCACCCCGGGGGATCAGCGGCGGGATGCCGCCGTCGGAGGGGATATCCGCGCCGTAGGCGGCGTAGCACTGCCAGCGGGCGTAGGCGGCGTGCACCTCGAGGTCGGCGGGGATGGGCAGATGCGCCAATTCCAGGACGTACTTGTAGCTTTCGCTGACCTTGTGGTTCTGCTTGACGCACAGGGCGGTCAGTGGGGGCTCGCCCGCATTGTGGCAACGCCGCGCCACCTTGCGCAGGATGGCGTCCATCCAGGTGCGCGTGGGAGCGTTGGTCCGGATGCCGGACATCTCCTGGATCTGCTCGGCGAGTTCGTTCACCGTGACGAAATGGCCGTAGCCGGAAGCAGTTTCGGCCAGCACCTCATGTGCGGCCAGTGCCCACGCGACGGAAGCGTCGCGGAAGGTCACCGTCTCATCGGAATTCGTACGCCAGGCACCAGAAGTCGTTGCAGCATCCCTCATAGCTCATCAAAGTTAGCGCTTGACCGGGGCGACACGCCAATTCCCTTTGGATATACAGTGTTTCGGTTTGATCACACTCGTCCAGTTACCCGCATAGCGACTACCGACCCACAGAAAAACACTCAGAAATAGGAAAGGCCCGCTTCCCAATCGGGAAGCGGGTAGCCTCTACCCCTCAAACACATTGGCCCGCTTCCCTACTGGGAAGCGGGCCAATGTTCTATGACTTGATCAAGTCATGGAGCGGGCTTACTTGGCCTTCTCCAGGACCTCCACGAGACGCCACCGCTTGGTGGCGGACAGCGGACGGGTCTCCATCAGCTGCACGCGGTCGCCGACACCGGCGATCTCGTTCTCGTCGTGGGCCTTCACCTTCGAGGTGGTGCGGATGATCTTGCCGTAAAGCGGGTGCTTCACACGATCTTCCAGCTCGACCACGATGGTCTTGTTCATCTTGTCGGAAACGACGTAGCCGATGCGCACCTTGCGCGAGCCACGCTCTTCCTGCTTGGCCGGCGTCTTGGCCGGGCCCTTTACGTCGCTCATGCGGCGTCTCCCTTGCCTTCAGGACCGGAGGCCAGGCCGAGCTCGCGCTCGCGCATGACCGTGTAGATGCGCGCGATCTCGTGGCGGACCACACGCAGGCGACGGTTGTTCTGCAACTGACCGGTCGCCATCTGGAAGCGCAGGTTGAACAGCTCTTCCTTGGATTCGCGCAGCTTCGCGACGAGGGCCTCGTTGTCGAGCTCACGGAGCTCTGCGGCCGGATTGGCGGTAGCCATCAGAACTGCTCCTCTCGGGTCACGATGCGGCACTTCATCGGGAGCTTGTGCATCGCGCGGCGCAGGGCCTCGCGAGCGGTCTCCTCGTTCGGGTACGAAAGCTCGAACATGACCCGACCGGGCTTCACGTTCGCGATCCACCACTCGGGCGAACCCTTACCGGAACCCATTCGGGTTTCGGCCGGCTTCTTGGTCAGCGGGCGGTCCGGGTAGATGTTGATCCAGACCTTGCCGCCACGCTTGATGTGGCGGGTCATCGCGATACGAGCGGACTCGATCTGACGGTTGGTCACGTAGGCGGGCTCCAGAGCCTGGATGCCGTACTCGCCGAACGAAACCGCGGTGCCGCCCTTGGCCATACCGGAGCGCTTCGGGTGGTGCTGCTTACGGTGCTTGACCTTGCGGGGCATCAACATAGGTCAGCCCTCCTGGTTCTCTGCCGGAGCCTCCGCGACGGCAGTCGCGGCACGCCCGGCCTCAGTGCTGGTCGCGGTGGTGCCCTGGGCACCGCTGCGACGGGGACGGCTCGGACGCTCGCGACGCGGGCGGTCGTCACGGTCGCGGCCGGACGGGGCCACCGCGGTGACCTCGCGCTTGCCGCCGACGATGTCGCCCTTGTAGATCCAGACCTTCACGCCGATGCGGCCGAAGGTGGTCTTCGCCTCGTACAGGCCGTAGTCGATGTCGGCGCGCAGCGTGTGCAGCGGCACGCGACCCTCACGGTAGAACTCCGAGCGCGACATTTCCGCGCCGCCGAGACGGCCGGAGCACTGCACACGGATGCCCTTGACGTTCGGCGAACGCATGGCCGACTGGATGGCCTTGCGCATCGCGCGACGGAACGCCACACGGTTGGACAGCTGCTCGGCAACACCCTGAGCAACCAGCTGAGCGTCCGACTCGGGGTTCTTGACCTCGAGGATGTTCAGCTGAACCTGCTTCTTGGTGAGCTTCTCCAGCTCGGCGCGAATGCGGTCGGCCTCGGCGCCACGACGGCCGATCACGATGCCCGGACGCGCGGTGTGGATGTCCACACGCACACGGTCACGGGTGCGCTCGATCTCGACCTTCGAGATGCCGGCCCGCTCCATGCCATTGGCGAGGAGCTTGCGGATCGCGACGTCTTCCTTCACGTAGTCCGCGTACTGCTTGTCCGCGTACCAACGCGACTTCCAGTCGGTGGTGATACCGAGGCGGAAGCCATGGGGATTGATCTTCTGTCCCATTTACTTTGCCCCTCCCTTCCGGCGGCTACGAGTGGCAGCGCCGGCGGTGGGCACGCTCTCGACCTCGATGGTGATGTGGCTGGTGCGCTTGCGAATCCGGAACGCGCGGCCCTGGGCCCGCGGCTGGAAACGCTTCATGGTCGCGCCCTCGTCGACGAACGCGGTCGAGATGACCAGGGTCGCCGGGTTCAGGCCCAGGTTGTTCTGCGCGTTGGCGGCGGCCGAGGCGACAACCTTGGCGACCGGCTCGCTGGCGGCCTGCGGCGCGAACTTCAGGATGTTCAGCGCGTCCTCGACTCGCTGGCCGCGGACCATGTCCACGACGCGGCGAGCCTTCATCGGGGTCACGCGAACGTGCTTCGCGGTCGCGCGCGCGGTCGGGTTCTGAGTTTCAGTGCTCATCGCCGCTTGCTCTTCCGATCTTCCTTGACGTGGCTCTTGAACGTACGAGTCGGCGCGAATTCACCGAGCTTGTGTCCAACCATGTTCTCGGACACGAACACCGGCACGTGCTTGCGGCCGTCGTGGACCGAGAACGTGTGACCGATGAAATCCGGGATGATGGTGGAACGACGCGACCAGGTCTTGATGACCTGCTTCGTGCCCTTCTCGTTCTGGACGTCCACCTTCTTGAGGAGGTGTTCGTCGACGAACGGGCCCTTCTTGAGGCTGCGTGGCATGTCTGACCTCCTCCTTAACGCTTCTTGCCGCGGCGGCGGACGATGAGCTTGTCGCTCGGACGGTTGGGCTTACGGGTGCGGCCCTCGGGCTTGCCCCACGGGGAGACCGGGTGGCGACCACCGGAGGTCTTACCCTCACCACCACCGTGCGGGTGGTCGACCGGGTTCATGACCACACCACGGACGGTCGGGCGAACGCCCTTCCACCGCATACGGCCGGCCTTGCCCCAGTTGATGTTCGACTGCTCGGCGTTGCCGACCTCGCCGACGGTGGCGCGGCAGCGCACGTCGACGCGACGGATCTCGCCGGAGGGCATACGCAGGACGGCGTAGGCGCCTTCCTTACCCAGCAGCTGGATGGACATGCCCGCGGCACGAGCCAGCTTGGCGCCGCCGCCCGGACGCAGCTCCACCGCGTGAATGGTGGTACCGGTCGGGATGGAGCGCAGCGGCAGGTTGTTGCCCGGCTTGATGTCCGCGCCCGGGCCCGACTCGATGCGGGTGCCCTGGGTCACGCCCTTGGGGGCGATGATGTAGCGCTTCTCGCCGTCCGCGAAGTGCAGCAGCGCGATGTTCGCGGTGCGGTTCGGGTCGTACTCGATGTGCGCGACCTTGGCGGGGATGCCGTCCTTGTCCAGTCGACGGAAGTCGATCAGACGGTAGGCGCGCTTGTGGCCGCCACCCTTGTGACGAGTGGTGATGCGGCCCTGCGCGTTACGGCCACCGGTCTTGGTGAGCGGACGCAGCAGCGACTTCTCGGGGGTCGAGCGGGTGATCTCGGCGAAGTCCGAGACCGAAGCACCGCGGCGACCCGGGGTCGTCGGCTTGTACTTACGGATTGCCATGAGTTCTTCTCTGCTTTCTGGAGCTCCAGCCGCTTACGCGACCGGGCCTCCGAAGATCTCGATGGGCTTGCTGTCGGCCGAGATGGTCACGAGCGCGCGCTTGGTGTCCTTGCGCTTGCCGTAACCGAAGCGGGTCCGCTTGCGCTTGCCCTGACGGTTGGCGGTGTTGACGCTGGTGACCTTGACACCGAAAACCTTCTCAACGGCGATCTTGATCTGCGTCTTGTTCGAATCCGGGTGCACCAGGAAGGTGTAGGTGCCTTCTTCGATCAGCCCGTAGGACTTCTCGGAGATCACCGGCGCGAGCAGGATGTCGCGGGGATCGGCGATGGTGCTCACTTGCTCTCCTCCTGTGCAGCTTCGGCCGGGCCGTGCACGAAGGCGTTGAGCGCCTCGACCGAGAACACGATCTCGTCCGACTTCAGGACGTCGTAGGTGTTCAGCTGGTCGGGGGCGATCGGGTGCACGCCCTGCAGGTTCGCCACGCTCTTCCACGCGGTGACATCCTCGCGACCGACGACGACCAGGATGTTCTTCCGGTTCGACAGCTCGGCGAGGAACGACTTGGCGACCTTGGTCGACGGGGTCTGGCCCGCGACCAGTTCGGTGATCACGTGGATGCGCTCGTTGCGAGCCCGGTCCGACAGGGCGCCACGCAGCGCGGCGACCTTCATCTTCTTGGGCAGACGCTGCGAGTAGTCACGCGGCTGCGGGCCGTGGACGGTGCCACCACCGGCGAACTGCGGCGCACGGGTCGAACCCTGACGCGCGCGGCCGGTGCCCTTCTGGCGGTACGGCTTCTTGCCACCGCCGGAGACCATGCCCCGGGTCTTGGTGGCGTGCGTGCCCTGGCGAGCCGCGGCCTGCTGGGCCACGACGACCTGGTGCATCAGCGCGATGTTCGCGGTCACGTCGAAGATCTCCGCGGGGAGCTCGACGGTGCCCTCGGTCTTGCCGCCAGCGGCCTTGACCGTGAGGGTCAGGTTGGTCTTGGTCTCGGTGCTCATGCCCGGGCACCACCCTTCACTGCACTCTTGACGATCACGATGCCGCCGGTGCGGCCCGGGATCGCGCCCTTGATCAGCAGCAGGCCGTTCTCGGCGTCCACCTTGTGGACCGAGAGGTTCTGCGTGGTGACGCGGTCGTTACCCATGCGGCCCGACATGCGCATGCCCTTGAAGACACGGCCCGGGGTGGAGCAACCACCGATGGAACCCGGGCGGCGGTGCACGGCCTGCGCACCGTGCGAGGCACCCTGGCCACGGAAGCCGTGGCGCTTCATGGTGCCCGCGAAGCCCTTGCCCTTGGAGGTGCCGGTCACGTCGACGTAGGAGCCCGCCTCGAAGACATCGGCGTTGATCTCCTGGCCGACCTCGAAGGCGGCGGCGTCGGCGACGCGCAGCTCGGCGATGTGGCGGCGCGGGGTGACACCGGCCTTGGCGAACTGGCCGGAGACCGGCTTGTTCACCTTGCGCGGGTCGATGGCGCCGTAGGCGACCTGGATGGCGGCGTAGCCGTCGCGCTCCTGGGTGCGGATCTGGGTAACGACGTTCGGGCCCGCCTTGACGACGGTCACGGGAACGACGCGGTTCTTTTCGTCGAAGACCTGGGTCATGCCGAGCTTGGTGCCCAGGATGCCCGCGGCCGGACGAGTCTTGTTGTCAGTCATATTCGAAGTCCCCGTCACTGAATGTTGACGTCGACGCTGGCCGGCAGGTCGATGCGCATCAGGGCGTCAACCGTCTTCGGCGTCGGGTCGAGGATGTCGATGAGCCGCTTGTGGGTACGCATCTCGAAGTGTTCGCGCGAGTCCTTGTACTTGTGCGGCGAACGGATGACGCAGTACACGTTCTTCTCGGTGGGCAACGGCACCGGGCCGACGACGCGGGCACCGGTACGGGTCACCGTCTCGACGATCTTGCGCGCAGACGCGTCGATCGCCTCATGGTCGTAGGCCTTGAGCCTGATGCGGATCTTCTGTCCCGCCACGCTGAGTGTCCTTTTCTCCGCTTACGTTGTGGTCCAAGAGCTTTCGCTCTCACACCACCCTCATTTGCACAGCCCGAACACACGAAGACGCATCAGCCACCACACGACCGGCCCACCTCGGGCCCGATCCATCGCCGCTGTTCATCTGTCATGGTTCATCCGGTCCACGCGGTCGGGCGTGTCGCCTCGCCGCTCATTCCTCGGCCCGGACCAAAATCCTGTAAGCCTCGGAACATTGTTCCGGACGCACCCACGCCGCAATCCAGCGGGGTGCAAAATTGGGTCTTGCTCACCCACGACCTGCGCTGATCCAACGGAAAAGACGCAACCCGGTGTGGGCAACCCGAACAGTATGCCTCGAGCCATGGGGGCAGTTCAAATCGCCCCCTCCCCCACCCCCGGACCCGATGGCCCAGCTCACAGCGGGTGACGCGGACCCGGACAACCCGGGCGTGAACAGCGCGATGGCCGATGCGCGAAGTGATCTCGCACACCGGCCATTCGAAGAGCGCCGAGGTTCAGCTGAGTCCCTCGACCACCAGGAACGAGCCGCCGCAGTGACGGGTGGGCGCGACCCATGCCATGCCGATCACGCCGCCGCGGTCACGAGCGGCCTCGTTCACGATGTCCGGCAGGGTGGCGTAGACGTAGTTGTCGTCCTGCGGCAGCCGCGAATCGACGTCGAGGATATTGCAGCCGTTCGATTCGTAGATCGGGTCGAGCCAGCCCGGGATCGGGCTGTTGGCCAGCGCCTGGGTCTCGCCGTGGTTGAGCACCACGCCGAAGTAGGTGCCGTTCTGCGGTGCCACGACGGGCTGGATGGCAGCGGCGGAACCGGCCGACACGGTGGCGGCGGCCGCCCCCGCGAGTGCGATGCCGACGGTGGCCACCGCGGTGCGAATACGCATGATTTCGAGAACTCCTGATTTCCCCGACCGCCGACAAGTGTGGCGCCGACCCCCAGCCACGCCCCCGGCGCAGCCGTTCGATTTAACAAGCAACCGGTTGGTTTTGCGCGCCGAGTCGAGGTCATGACCGATTCGCCGACCGATCCGTACGAGCGGCCCGGCCTCTGTTCCAGCGAACTTACTTCTGAGTAAGATAGCGGGCATGGGTAAAGAGACCGCTACGTATCGCGGGTGGAAGAAGCTTCCCGACAATCGGATCGGGCATACGTTGTTTTCGCTCGGGATGGTGGCTCGGGTGCCGTACTTCGGGACGGTGTTGCCGAGTGTGGTGCGGCTGGAGCCGGGGTTGTGCGAGGTGACCGCGCCGAAGTGGTTCGGGATTCACAATCACCTGGGCACGTTCCACGCGATCGCGGCGTGCAATCTGGCCGAGGTGGCGATGGGGATGCTGTCGGAGGCGACCGTGCCGCAGACGCATCGGTGGATTCCCAAGGCGATGAACGTGCAGTACCTGGCCAAGGCGAATTCGGGGCTGCGCGCGGTCGCGAAGCTGCCGGAGGTGCCCGACTTCGAGCAGATCACCGAGGGCCGGGACCTGGTGGTGCCGGTCTCGATCTACGACAAGGACGGGGTGGAGGTCGTGCACGCCGACATCACCACGTGGGTGACACCCAAGTAGATACGGACCGGATGGTCACACCGGGCTGGAAGTGACTCACCAGCCGACACCGAGGGACCTCACAGCTACCGTCAATAGCGTTGCCGCCATGACAGATTCAATACCTGCCGCGGACGGTTCCCAACCCTCTCGTGGGCGGCGTCGGCCCGGTCGCCTCACCCTCGCCCTGGTGGGCTCGGCGCTGGGCATCGCGGCCACGTTGGGCCTGGTGGCCTGCGGTTCGTCGAGTGAGCACGCCGCCAAGGGCGACCAGGAGCAGGGGCCGGGCGGGCATCGGGCCGACGGCGCGCGGGGCGTCGGCGGCACGATCACCACCGAGGGCTCCGGTTCCTGGATGATCACCAAGCGGGACGGCAGGACCGAGACCGTGACCATCTCCCCCACAACGGAATTCGGTACCAAGGCCAAGAGCGAGACCGCCGCCCAGTTCGCCGTCGGCGACCAGATCATGGTGCAGGGCCAGGAATCCAACGGCACCATCACCGCGACCCGCATCCTGCACGCCCGCGATCACACCAAGCCCGATGCGACACAGCCGAATTCAGCCAACGGCACCCCGCCCGCGTCCCCCTCGGCCACCCCGCCGACCAAGTGAGTTCCGACCTACCTAGTTCTCATAGAACGGCAAGTCCGTTGCCGCGCAGCGGACTTGCCGTCATCAACTACCCGCCGGAGTGGTGAGGAACGTCGCCACCGCGGCGATGATCAGCACGATCGGCAGGATCGCCAGCCCGATCCGCACCACCCACGGCGACCAGTAGGCGGGCACCCACTGCCCCACCATCGCCAACGCCCCGAACAGCACCAGCAGCTCGGCGGTATCGAGGTGACCGTAGGTCTGCGGGCAGGTATCGCGCCCGTTGCACGAGTCGGTCGCGAAGGCGCTGAGCACCATGGCCGCGAAGCACACCATCAGGCCCAGGATGGACAGGCCGGTGGAGACGGTGGCGGGCACCCACCAGTAGCGGCGGTCGTCGCGCGGCGTGCCGCCGGGAATGTGCGCGGGCCGCATGGGTGGCTGTCCCGGAGCCCCGAATTGGCTCATCGACTCCTCCTGGCTCGACCCGTTCCCGGCCGCGAATTCACAGAATCCTACTGATCGGCCGCCCGCGACAGCTGATTTCGGCCGCGAGCCAGCTACGTATCCGCGCACGGGCCCGCGGACCACCGCGGAGCGAAGCGGGACGCGGCCTGGTGTGGGGTGGGCGGGGCTGTTTGAATGCGACGTATGAGTGGCCGGGAGGTCGGCGGGGCCGCCGACGTGTGTGTGGTGGGGCTCGGGCCCACGGGGCGGGCGTTGGCGCATCGGGCGATGGTGGCGGGGATGCGGGTGGTGGCGGTGGATCCGCGGCCCAAGCGGCTGTGGGGGCCGACCTATTCGTGCTGGGTGGACGAGCTGCCGGAATGGTTGGGGCCGGGCGCGATTGCCAGCCGGATCGAGGCGCCGGCGGTGTGGACGTCGGCCGAGCACCGGATTCCGCGGCCGTATTGCGTGCTGTCGAAGCAGGGGTTGTTCGATGCGCTGCCGCTGGACGACGCCACCGTGGTGACCGGTCGGGCGCGCACCGTGGAAGCGCATCGGGTGGAGTTGGCCGACGGCACCGAGTTGCGGGCCGCGACCGTGTTCGACACCCGCGGCCAGGCCGCGCCGGGAGCGCGGCGGACCGCCAGCGCGCACGGCATTTTCGTGGACGAGGACATTGCCGCGCCCATGGTGCCCGAGGGCGAGGGCCTGCTGCTGGACTGGCGCGACGAGAACGGCGCGGGCCCGGACGAGCCGCCGTCGTTCCTGTACTCGGTGCCGCTGGGCGACGGCACGGTGATCTTCGAGGAGACCAGCCTCGGCCTGCGCGGCGGCATGCCGCAGCACGAGTTGCGGCGGCGCACGCTGAATCGGCTGGCGGCGCACGGGATTCGACTGCGCGGCGACGAGCCGACCGAGGCGGCGCACTATCCGCTGGACGGGCTGCCGCCGAAAGCCGGTCGCGGACAGGTGATTCCGTTCGGTTCGCGCGGCGGCATGAT
The DNA here is from genome assembly GCF_035818515.1 of Nocardia sp. CDC153. Taxonomy (NCBI): domain Bacteria; kingdom Bacillati; phylum Actinomycetota; class Actinomycetes; order Mycobacteriales; family Nocardiaceae; genus Nocardia; species Nocardia sp. CDC153. The sequence goes on from NZ_JAYKYU010000003.1 coordinate 495,588, forward strand.
GCATCCGATCACCGGGTACTGCGTGGCCGATTCGCTGTCGCTGGTGGACACCGCGCTCGCTGCGGTGCAGAACGGTACCGATCCGATCGAGGCGCTGTGGCCGTGGCAGGCGCGGCTGGTCCATTGGATGCGCATGCGCGGCGTCTACGGTCTGGGTCGGTTGACCACCGCCCAGTCCAAGGCCATGTTCGACGCGTTCTTCACCCGCCCGCCCCGCCAGCAGCGCGCCCTGCTGTCCGCGCACGAGGACTACTCGGCGCTGGGTTCGGCCCTGTTCATGACGGTCGCCACCACCTGGCCCTTCCGCTGGCGCTTCGACCTGGTCGGCTGGACCAACCGAAACCGCTGGCTGGATTGGGATTACGAGCGCCCCGACACCCAGATCACACCCAGTTCTCGATCCAGTACTTCCAGATGATCGAGGCGTAGGCGGCCAGCGGCGGCACCTTGATATCGGTGCCCGCGAGCGCGGCGGCGGTGTGGCGGGAGTCGAAGCGGCAGGCGAATTCGCTGTCCTCGATGACCTCGGAGGGGATGCCGACCTGCCGTAGCGCCCATCCCATGCCGGGCACGCGCAGCGTCACGTCGAGGGTCTGTTTGGGCATGACCTCGATGAGGTGCGGCGCCCCGGCCTCGTCAGCGAAGAGGTTGAACACGTCGGCGACGCTCTGCTCGCGCGGATCGACCAGGTGATAGGTGGACGGCCCGTCCCCGGGGCGGTGGGCGATGTGGTCCAGCGCGCGGGCCACGAAATCGACCGGAACCATATTGGTTTCGCCGAGCCGGGGCGCGACCACCGGCAGGATGCGCGGCAGTTGGGCGGCCATGCGCAGCAGCCGGAAGAAGTAGTACGGCCCGTCGATGCGGTCGATCTCGCCGGTGCGCGAGTGGCCGATCACGATCGAGGGCCGGTAGATCCGCCACGGCACCGCGGTCTGCTCGCGCACGTCCTTCTCGGCCCGCAGCATGGCGCGCTGGTAGGGCGCGGGCAGCAGCTGCCCGACGTCGGTCATGTCCTCGGTGAACAGCCCCTCCCACGCCCCGGCGATGCGCGCCGTCGAAACGTGGTGCAGCCGTCCGGCTTCCAGCTCGGCCGCGAGTTCCACCACCCGCCGCGTCCCGCCGCCCGCGCCGACGCTGTCGTAGCCGGCGGCCAGGTGGAAGACGTGGTCGATCGAACCGCGCTGTGCGGCAGTCCAGCTCGAGTCGATGCCGAGCCCGGGCGCGGCGAGGTCGCCGCGCACCGGGCGCACCCGGTCGGGCGCTCCCCATTCGCGCAGGCAGCGGTTGAAGCGCAGCACGGAGTCCTCGCCGGGACGCACCAGCACGTGGACGTCCGCGCCGCGTTTCAGGAGTTCGGGAACCAGAAATCGACCGATGAACCCAGTTGCCCCGGTAACCAGGTAAGCCATAGGGGCAACCTTAACGTGACCCGGACCACATCCCGAGCGGGGCTCGGCAAACCACCCAAAACCCGCACACCAGGCGAATTTTCGGGCCGAGCTACGCTCCGGTTTCCGCCGCCCGCCGGTAGCCGCGCACCGCCGGATAGGCGAACACCACGATCATGCCGAGGCTCCAGGCCAGCGTCTTCCACAGCGGCGTCGCGATGGGCCCGTCGTAGGACAGCCCCTTCATGGCGTCGATGGCGGTGCTCATGGGCTGGTTCTGCACCGTCTTCTGCAGCCACACCGGGTAGGCGAAGACCGGCACGAATCCGGAGTTGAAGAACATCAGCAGGGTGTTGACGATGCCGATGATAGACACCAGCATGACGCCCTCGGTGAGCGTGGCCAGCGCCGTCACCATGACCGCGAAGCCGATGGCGAACAGGATCGGAATCGCCAGCATGGCAATCGATGCGGCGGGCCCGTACCAGAACCGGAAGCCCAGGCACAGCCCGACCACGAGCACGAACAGCGAGGTGATGAGCACGCGGATGGCCTCGGCCAGCAGGCGTCCGGTCAGCCCGGCCGCGCGGTGGACCGGCATGGTGTGGAACCGGCCGAGCAGTCCGCTGGCCTTCTCGACCTTGAATCCGAGTGCGCTCACGATGGATCCGGACATGGCGGCCACCAGCATGACCAGGGGCACGAAGCCGTAGATCGCGGGCTCCTGGATGGCCTTGTGGATGGAGTCGCCGAGCACGATCCGGAACATGATCAGCGTGGCCGCCGGGTAGACCAGCGTCTGAATGGTGGTCGAGGGGTCGCGCATCCAGCCCATGAGCATGCGCTTGCACTGAATCCCGCTCTGTTCCACCCAGACCGCGAACGAGCGCTCCGACCGCGCCTGCACCACCGGCAGCGGCTGATGTCCCGCCCACGAATCCCGTTCGGTCACTTCGGTCGTCACCGCGCCACTCATGATCGCCTCACACTCGCCCAGACCGCGAACGGTGTGAACACGACCGCCGCGCCGATCAACCACACCAGCGGCACCCACAGCACATGCCAGCTCACCCCGTGCTGGGCCATATCGCGCAGCGCGAAGGAGAACTGCGAGATCGGCTGGTTGCGCACGAAGGGCCGCACCCACGCCGGGAATCCGGCCTCGGGCACGAAGCCACACGACAGCATGCCGAAGATGAGGGTGGGCAGGGTCAGCGCCTGGCTCAGGGATTCGGGGCTCTTGGTCAGTGACCCGAGCCCGTCCGCGCCGATGGCCAGAATGGTGCCGACGGCGAGGGAGAACACGCAGAAAAGCACGGCCTGTCCCCATCCGGCGACGAACCGGAAGCCGATCAGGTGCCCCCAGCCCAGCGCCGCGATGAGCGAGACGACCGAGCGCACGAATCCGGCGGACAGCCGCGACAGCAGCGGCACCATGGTGCCGATGGGCATGGTCTGCATGCGGGTGTTGAGTCCGGTCATGGCCTCGAACGCGGCCAGCTGCGCGTTCGACATCATGGTGAAGGACATGGTCTGCAGCACGATGATCGGCATGACGAACTGGGCGTAGTTGATGCCCTGGAACTGCATGACGTACTTCAGCGGCAGGTAGAAGCCGAGGGTGAAGACCAGCGGCACGATGACCGCCACGACGAGTTCGCCCTTGGTGGCCATGACCCAGACGATGCGTCCGGTCAGCGCGCGCCACTGCGCGAAGTTGTTGGGCCGGGCGGGCGGTACGCCGGCGAAGAGGTCGACGCCCTCGGCCGCGGCGGTCATGCCGCGCCTTCCGGCTGCGCGGTTTCCTTGGTCCCGGAGTGTCCGGTGAGGGTGAGGAACACGTCGTCGAGCGAGGGGCGGCGCAGGCCGATGTCGGCGAGCCGCACCCCGGCGCTGTCGAGTCGGCGCAGTGCCTCCGACAGCGTGACCGCGCCCTCCGGGGCCGGGATCGAAAGCCGGTCGGAGCCCGCGAGTTCGGCGCGGACCGCCTCGGGCACCAGATCGCCGAGCGCGTCGGCGGCGGTGGTCAGCTGCTTGGGGTCCAGCGGCACGACCTCGCAGTAGCTGCCGCCGGTCTTCTCCTTGAGCGCGTCCGCGGTGCCCTCCGCGATGACCGTGCCCTTGTCGATGACGATGATGTTGTCGCTGAGGACGTCGGCCTCTTCGAGGTACTGCGTGGTCAGCAGGACCGTGATGCCCTGATTCTTGAGCGCGGTGACCAGGTCCCAGACGCCTTGGCGCGAACGCGGATCCAGGCCGGTGGTGGGTTCGTCGAGGAACACCACCTCGGGCCGGACCACCAGACCGCAGGCGATGTCGACGCGGCGGCGCATGCCGCCGGAGTAGTGGCGCACCGCGCGGCGGCCCGCGCCGGTGAGGTCGAATTCCTCGAGCAGGTTGTCGGCGCGCTGGCGGGCGGCCTTGCGGGGCAGGCCCATGAGGCGGCCGAAGAGCTCGAGGTTCTCACGGCCGGAGAGGTTTTCGTCGAGGGCCGCGTACTGGCCGGTCATCATGATGGACCGGCGGACGGCGGCGGGATCGGCGCGGACATCGTGTCCGGCGATGCGGGCGATGCCGGAGTCGGGGCGCAGCAGGGTGGACAGGATCTTCACCGTGGTGGTCTTGCCCGCCCCGTTGGGCCCGAGAATGCCGAGCACCTGGCCGCGGGCGGCGGTGAAGCTGATTCCCTGCAGCGCGTGCACGTCGCCGAAGGACTTGCGGACGTCTTCGACGTAAACGGCCGGATCGTCGGGTGCTGCGGGTTCCGGTCTGTCCAAGCTGGGCATCAACTCTCCACTATCGGCTGTCGGGCTGAACGATGTCGCCCCATTGCGGCGGGTCCCCACATCTCCGGGACAAGGTTGCTATTGCCCGCAGGGATGATCCACACCGCCGGGCGTGATGTTACCGGCGCATCCGAAGAGCGGGTGTTTCTTAGCCGAAGCAGCGATTTCCAAACTGTGCGCTTGGTCACAAACCGATGGGTTCCCGAATAGCCGCTGCTCCCGGCGCAGACCGGCCGGTATGCGGCGATTTCGCTACCTTGTCGCATCTGCGACTCGAACCATAGTCTTTTGGCGGGGAGAGATATTCACAGGCCACGAGAGGTTGACCATGGCCGAGTCGGCGCAGCCGACAACAGGGCGCGCCGGCGCGGGCCGTTCCAAGTTGTTGACGTCCTACGATCCGCGTACCGGGGAGGTCGTGGGCGAGTACGCCAGCATGGGCGCGGGCGAGGTGACCCGTACCGTCCGGTCCGCGCGCAGCGCCGAACAATGGTGGGCCGCACTGGGATTCGACGGACGCAAGCGCTGGCTGCTGGATTGGAAGCGCAGCCTGGCCCGCGGCACCCGCGATCTGGTCGAACTGATCTCGAGCGAGACCGGCAAGCCGCGCCTGGACGCGGCGCTCGAGGTGACATTGGCGGTGGAACACCTGGATTGGGTTGCGCGCCATGCCGAGCGGACGCTGGGCCGCACCCGCCGCCTGAGCGCGACGCTGCGCCGCGCGCCCACCGGCACCGTCGGCTATCTGCCGCTGGGCGTGGTCGGCGTGCTGGGTCCCTGGCACAATCCCGTTCTCACCCCGATGAATTCGATCGCGGGCGCGATGGCCTCGGGCAATGCGGTGGTGTTCAAGCCCAGCGAGCTGACCCCGGGCGTCGGCGCGTGGCTGGCCGACACCTGGAACCACCTGGCCCCGAATCAGCCTGTGCTGCAGGTGGTCACGGGCGACAGCTCGACCGCCGCCGCGCTGTGCCGCGCCCACGTGGACAAGCTGGCCTACGCGGGCTCGCGCGCGGGTGCGCGGGAGGTGACCGCGCTGGCCGCGCAATCGTCCACTCCCCTGGTCGTCGAGCCGGGCGGCCGCGGATCCATGGTGGTGCAGGTCGACGCCAAGCTCGACGCGGCCGCGGCGGCGGCCGTCTATGGCGCGATGGCGAATTCGGGTCAGCAGCCCGCGGGCGTGCAGTGCGTGTACGTGGCCGAGTCGGTGTACGAGCCGTTCCTCGAGCTGGTCGCCGATCAGGCTCGGCGGCTGCGGCCGGGCGCGGATCGCCGCGCCTCCTACGGACCGATGACCCTGGACAGCCGAATCGATGTGGTGCGCCGCCAGGTTCGCGATGCGGTCACCCGCGGCGGTCGGCTCGTGGTCGGCAGCCTGGAGTCGATTCGCGAGCCCTATATCGAGCCGATCGTGCTCACCGAGGTCCCGGAGGTGAGCACCGCGGTCACCGGCGAGGCCGTCGGCCCGGTGCTGGTGGTCAATCGCGTGGCCACCATGGACGAGGCCGCCGAGCGGGTCAATGCCGCCGAAAAACCGCGCACCGTAGCCGTTTTCACGCGCGACGTGCGCAGCGTCCCGGCGTTCGCCGCGCAGTTGCGCAGCGAACTCGTCACCGTCAATTCGGCCCCGGTCTACGGCGTCAACGGCCCCGGCCGCATCCGCGACCCGCAGACCCTGCGCGAATTCGCCCGCCCCCAGACGATTACCGAGAAGCACCCGCCCGACCAGATCACCCTGGGCACCTTCGACAAGCACCCGCGCCGCCTGCGCGTGGCCCGCGCTCTGTTCCGCCTGCGGCACCGGGTCTGAAACCCGCTGCCGCCCCGGATCATTCGGCGGCCGACGCGCCCAGCAGCACCGAACGCATGAGCGCGCTGACCCGGGCCAGGTTCTCCGGACGCCCGTCGAAGCGGATGCGGCGGCCGACGTCGATGACCTGGGCGATGGCGGCGTGGACGCGGAAGCGCGCCTCGACCTGGTCGCCGTCGAGCAGGTTGGCCCACTCCAGGACGTTCTGCCGCTGGACCGAGCGCAGCCGATGCTGTTCGGAGGCGGGCAGATTGGAGAATTCGGAGAAGTAGACCGGCAGGATCTCCGGCATGGCGAAGGTCATGCGGGAGAAGCGGTCCGCGATGCGCACGGCCGCGTCCGCGCGGCTGGTGGCCTCGGCCAGCGCCTCGTTGTTGGCGATGGCCACCCGCTCGCCGGTGCGGTTGAACGCGGCGGCCAGCAGGTCGGCCTTGCTGGCGAAGTAGCGGTACACGCTCGAGGCGTTGATGCCCGCGGCCGCGCCGATCTCCTCGATGCTGGCCTCGTGGTAGCCCTGCCGCCCGAAGATGCGAATGGCCTCGGTGAGCAACTGCTCCCGCTTGGAGATGACCGGCAGGCCGCGCACGATCGGGTCCCCGGTGACGGGTGCGGGCGCGGGCGGCAGCTCGGTGCGCAGGATGTCCCAGCAGATCTCGGTGATCAGATTGACCAGCCGGGTGGTGGACAGCGCGGTGCGGTGGGCGGTGATGGAGCCGATGGCGCTGAGCACCGCGGCCGCGCGCAGCTGGGTGTCGGCCGGATCGGCGTCCGGGTACAGCTCGGCGATGGCGGCGGCCAGGGTGTCGTGCAGCTCGGTGTAGACGACGCGGATCCGGGCCCGGTCCGCGCGCTCCAGATACCGCCGCTCCCACCGGTACAGCCCGCCCTCGCGGCGCACGTCGATGGTGTACTCGGCAATGCCGCGGATCAGCGCGGTGAGTCGCGGTTCCGGTTCCAATTCGGGATTGTCGGCGGCCTTGGCGGCGTCCAGCAACTGCTGTGCGCCCATTTCGGCGGCGGCCACCAGCAGCGCGTACTTATTGGTGAAGTGGCGGTAGAGCGCCGGGCCGGAGATGCCGACCTCGGCGGCGATCTCGTCCACACCGACCGGGTGATAGCCGCGTTCGGCGAAGGCTCGCGCCGCTACCCGCACGATTTGGGCCTTGCGGTTCTTGGGGCGGCGCCGGGGACCGGCCTCGCCGTCGGTGGACGCGGATTGACCGTCCGGTCGCACGGAAGCGAGGGCTGCCTCGCTGCGATCGGCGACCATACAGTTTCTCCTTCTCGATGACACCGGCTGTTGACAGTGCCGGACGAACGACCTTAAGTTAACCACAATTCGCAATGCGAAACATTGTTCGCGGCATCGCCGCCGCAGATATATCTGGGAGCCCAAATGAATGCTGCATCGCGGAGCGATTCCAACAGGGGCGGTGGTGGGGCGACGGGTGGGCCAGACATCGCGACCACGGACGGTTACACCGCGATTGTGGACGGGCGGGTGCTGCGGATTACCCTCACCAATCCCAAGCGCAAGAACGCGATCACCTACGACACCATGGTCGGCCTCGGCGACACCGTCCGCGCGGCCTCGGCGAACCCGGCCATCCGGGTCATCGTGGTGACCGGGGAGGGCAACGACTTCTGCACGGGCGCGGATCTGTCGGCCACGGACGACTACAACGCACGCGGCATCACGAACGAGATGATCCTGGACGGGGCCAACGCCATGGTCAAGTCGATCGTCGACGCCCCGATCCCGGTCATCGCCCGGGTCAAGGGTTCGGCCGCGGGTATCGGGGTGGCCATCGCGCTGGCCGCCGACCTGACCTATCTGTCCGAGGACTCCTACCTGCTGCTGGCCTTCATCAATATCGGTCTCATGCCCGACGGCGGGGCGGCGGCCATGGTGGCCGCGGCGGCCGGTCGCCCGCTGGCGGCCGAGATGGCGCTGCTGGGCGAACGGCTTCCGGCCCGAAAGGCCCTCGAGCACGGCCTGATCGCGGGCGTCTACCCCGACGCGGACCTGGACGCCAAGGTGGAGTCGGCCACGGCCAAGCTCGCCCACGGCCCGCGCCGCGCCCTGGAACTGACCAAGCGGGCGCTGAATGTGGCGTCGCTGTCCACGCTCGACCTCACCCTGGCCGCCGAGAAGACGGGGCAGTGCGAGCTGCTCGACTCCGCCGATTTCGCCGAGGGCGCGGCGGCCATGCTGCAGAAGCGCAAGGCCGTCTTCGCCGAATAACCCGGCGGCTCAGCTCTTTCCGGTGGCCGTGAGGTAGATCAGCACGATATTGAGCGCGGTGATGACCGCGGCCACCAGCCAGGCCAGGCCGGTGGTGATGCGGTGGTTGACGTTCGAGCCCATGAGGCCGCGGTCGCTGGTGAAGCGGACCAGTGGAATCAGCGCGAACGGGATGCCGAAGGACAGCACCACCTGCGAAATGATCAGTGCGCGAGTGGGATCGACGCCCAGCGCCAGCACCGCCAGCGCGGGGATCAGGGTGACGACGCGGCGCACCACCAGCGGAATGTGCCGGTGCAGCAGGCCCTGCATGATCATGGCCCCCGCGTACGCGCCCACCGAGGTCGACGCCAGCCCCGAGGCGAGCAGCCCGACCGCGAGCAGCAGGCCGGCCACCGGGCCGAGGACCTGCTGCACCGCCGCGTGCGCGCCCTCGATGGTGTCCACGCCGTCGCGACCGCGCAGCGTGCTGGCGGCCATGAGCAGCATGGCCAGGTTCACCGCGCCCGCCAACAGCATGGCCAGGCCGACGTCGTAGCGGGTGATGCGCAGCAGGCGCTTTCGCGGCGCGCCCGCCTCCGGATGCCCGTGCCGGTCGCGGGCCATGCCCGAGTGCAGGTAGACGACGTGCGGCATGACGGTCGCGCCGATCATGGCGGCGGCCAACAGCACGCTGCCCGCACCCTCGAACCGCGGCACCAGGCCACCCACGGCTCCCGAGGCCGAGGGCGGTGAAATGAACACGGAGGCAAGGAATCCGATGGCGATCACGCCGAGCAGCCCGGTGATGACGCGTTCGAAGGGCTGCTGCCCGCGCCGGTTCTGGATCATCAGCAGGAACAGCGAGACGATGCCGGTGATGACGCCGCCGAGCATGAGCGGCAGTCCGAACAGCAGGTTCAGTGCGATCGCGCCGCCGACCACCTCGGCCAGATCCGTTGCCACGGCGACGGTTTCGGCCTGGGCCCAATAGGCCACCCGGATCGGCCGACTCGCCTTCTCCCGCACCACTTCCGGCAGGGACCTACCGGTGACCAGGCCCAGTTTCGCGGACAGGAACTGCACCAGCCCGGCCATGACGTTGGCCATGACGATGACCCACACCAACAGGTAGCCGTACCGCGCGCCCGCGCTGATATTGGACGCCACATTGCCCGGATCGACATACGCGATGGCCGCGACGAAGGCGGGCCCGAGTAAGAGCGTGGCCGACCGCGCTCGCTGAAACGGGCTGGTTCTCTCGGCGACGCTGGTGCTCACCCCTCAAGTTTACGGGTGGCCAAACTTTTTGTTTAGCCCAACCGACCAAGCTGTGACCTTACCCATAACGGCAGCGGCCCGGCACCTTTCCGGTGCCGGGCCGTCATGCTTTGCGCGCGTGAACTTTTGGTTAGATGCCCAAGCCCTGGGCCAGGACCGGCCAGGAGTTGATGAACTCGTCGTTCCAGTAGCCCCACGAGTGGGTGCCGGTGGCCCGGAAGTTGTAGGTGGCCGGGATGCCCAGGGAGTTCAGCTTGTTGGCGAGGTTGTGGCTGCAGTAGTTGGTGCCCGCCTCGATCACGCCGCCGATGAGGATCTGGTTGGCCAGGCCGTACGCGCCGGGCAGGGCGTAGGGACCGTTGAGGGTGTCGTACTGGCCGGGCAGACCGCTGCCGGAGGAGATGTAGAGGTTGATGCCACGCAGCTTCTCGGCATTGATGACCGGGTCGTGGGCCGCCCACTCCGGCGAATCCGAGGGACCGTACATGTTCTCGAGCTTGCCGCCGCCCCAGGTCTCGACGGTCAGGCGCATGAACTCCTGACCCTGCGGGTCGGCCATCTGCGCGCAGCCGGAGTAGGCGGCGACGGACTTGTACAGATCCGGCTTGGCCTCGGCGAGGGTCAGCACGGTGGTGCCGGAGGTGGAGATGCCCGCGGTGGCGTTGACGCCATTGGTGCCGAGGGCGGCGTCGATCAGCGGGGGCAGTTCCTCGGTGAAGAAGGTGGTCCACTTGTTGCGGCCCAGGACCGGATCGTCATTGTCCCAGTCCTGGTAGTAGGACCACTTGCCGCCGATGGGCTGCACGACATTGACGTTCTTGTCGCCGAGGAAGCCGTTGACGATATTGGTCTTCTTGACCCAGGAGGCGTCGTCCTGACCGCCGCCCGCGCCATTGAGCAGGTAGAGGGTCGGGCGCGGGACCGAGGCGTCGGCGGGCCGCTGCACATCGACCGGGTAGGTGGCGCCCATGGCCGCGGAGTAGACGTAGAGCCGAATGTTCCGCTCGTCCTTCATCTCGGCCTTGGTGATCTTGGAACCATCCGCCGACACCGGATCCGCCAGCAGCTTCTTCCCGTCGATGATCGGGTCGGCCGAGGCGCTACCGCCGCCGACTCCGGTCATGAGGCCGGTCAGAACCGCGGTGGCGGCGAGGAAGGCCGCGGCTCGCACCCCGCGCCGCCCATTCCGGACATGTCGACGAATCAATGTCTCACACCTTCATCTCGTGTCGAATTCAGCTGGTCGGCGACCCCGCGGCCCGGATATTCCAGTGGCATACCAACCCCGACAGACCATACGGCCTATCCTGTCGCCGCAACAGCGGTCAATGTTACGACCCGGTCGCGCGGCGAGAGCAGCGCCCCGCCGCGCGTCGCCGGATCAGCGCCCGTGTTCGGCCAGCCCGCCCAGGGCTTGCACCCAACCCTCCACGAGATGTTTGACCTGCTCGAGGCCGAGGACCGCGCCGACGAAATCGAAGCGGGCGATCAACCCGTCCTGGCTGGTGTCGACGGTGACGTCCAGGTACAGGTCGTCGGCGACCGGTTCCGGGTAGACCCGGGCCGGGCGCAGATCGCGGTAGCGGAAACCGATGCGGCCCACCGGCAGCACCGCGATCTCCGCGACGGCCTCCGGATTCAGGTGCCGCAGCAAACCGAAACCGACACCCTGCGAGGGCACTTCGCGCAGCCGGTCCCGGATCTGTTCGATCACCGTGCCCGCGCCGGGTCCGCCGCCGCGCACCTCGGCGAGGTCGAGACCCTCGAGGCGCAGCGGGAACGGGTAGGCGGTGCTGAACGCGCCGACGGTGCGCAGCCCGGCCCGGTCACCGGCGACGCGGCCGTCGGCGTTCAGGCGCACCACCGAACCCAGTGTGTCGCGCAGGTATTCGGCGTCCGGGTCGAGCAGGGTCGCGGCCAGTGCCGCCAGCAGCACATCGTCGATGGTCGCGCCGTAGCGCCGGGCGACGGCGTCGACGGCCGCCGCGCCCTCGCCGGTGATGGAGACCGACACGCGGCCGCGGCCACCGGAATCGGCGGCGCCGAGCACCCGCTCCGGGGACACGCCCTCCGACACCTCGGCGAGCGCCTTTCGCCACCAGGCCAATTCGTCGACGGTGTCGGCGTCGAGGGCGCGTTCGGCCAGGGCGCGGGCAATGCCGAGCGGATGCGCGTCGGCACTGGGCGGGGTGGCGTGGCCGCCGGACCAGGAGGCGGTGAGGTCCTCGATGACGGTGCGCCACGAGGTGTCGTCGACCACCAGACCATTGGCGACCACCACCAGCACGGCCGCGGGACGGTCCTCCGGATCGTCCGCCCCCGAGCCGGAACCGGAGCCCGCCACGTTCTCGACCAGCACGAAGCGCATGTTGTACCCCTTCTCGGGGTCCAATTCGGCTGCGGCGGCGTGGATCACGGCCTCGATGGGGTCGCCGACGGCCTCCACGTTCGGGTCGATCTGCCACACCACGGCCGCGCCGCGCGGCTGCTGCGCCGGAATGTCGAGGGCCACCGAGTCGCCGTCGCGGCGCAGGCGGGCCCACAGGCCGGGATGCCGGTCCAGCAGGGTGGCCACCGAGCGACGCACCCGGGTGCCGGAGATGCCCGCGGCGATATCGAGGGTGATGGCGCGCACCCAGATGCCGGAGGGCTCCACCTCGAGCAGGCTCATGGCACCGGCGGGCAGCGGTGAAACCTCGCCCACGGCACTGAGTCTCGGGCCCTGCGCGAGCGGGAGCACCGGGGCACGGTGCGCGGCAGGCGGTTCCACCGGGGCGACCGGCACCGGATCCCCGAAGGGCTCGGGTGCAACGGCAGACTCGGCTGCCGCGGCGGGCTCCGGTTCCGGCTCGGGGTCGACCGTTCCGGACCCTGCGATATCGTCCACCACACCCTGGTGGTCGGCAATCGAATCCGAACCCGAATCCGACTGAGCCACGGACGAATCCGGCCACGAGCTCGCGGCCTCGGGTTCGGTCGGCTCGGGGTCGGCGGCGGGCTCCGGGTCGTGCAGTTTCACGGCCCGCGCCAGCTCCTCGGGCTTGATGACCGGCAGGACCTGGGTGGTGGCCCAGTCGACCTCCATCACGGGCTCGGCCGTCAGGTTCCCGGCGGCGATCACCTCGGCCGGGAGGGCCGGGGTGTACAGGCCGACCCGGATGTCGGCGGTGATGACGGCGTGGGTCACGCCCTCGCGCGTCATCAGGTCGGTGAGTTCCGGTGTCGTGTACGCCCGGTGCTGGGCGACCACCAGGGTGGCGGCCGACCCGAGCGGCAGCAGCGGTTCCAGCGGCGACAGATCGGAGTCGGCCGCCGCGAGGTACAGGGCGCGTGCCGCGCGGGTGATGCCGGAGCGGCGGGCCCGGGCGGCGATGGCGTGCAGATCCGCGTGGCTGAGCACCACTTCCCCGTACCGGTCGGCCGGGAAGTCGATCCAGGCCGGCCCGTCGGAGGTGACGGGTGCGCGGCGGTCGGCGACGGTGATCGGTGCGTCGGAAAGGGATCCGACCTCCGCGCCGATGCGCGGATCGTCGACCACGAGCCAGTCGTTGCCGCCCGTCAGCGGCGGCAGCGCGCCCAGGGCGGCGCTCAGGGTCAGGCCCAGTGTGGCACCGCTGTCGCGGACGCGGCCCGCGTGCGCGGGATCCACCGCGACAATGGCCGCGCCGGACTTGGCGACCGCCCAGACCGCGAGCACCAGCGCCACCGACCGCGGCAGCACGATCGCCACCCGGGTGTCGGGTCCCGCGCCGCGGTCGATGAGCAGCCGTGCCAGTCGGGAGGATTCGCCGTCCAGCTGCGCGTAGGTGAAGGCGCGACCGCGAATCACGATCGCCGCCCCGTCCCGGTTCGCCGCGACGGCGGCGGCCATGAGCGCGGGCAGGGTGTCACCGGGTTCGTTCATCGCACCGTTCTCGTCGAGGTCGGACACACTGACGGCGGGCATCGACCCACCGCTGACGGCGGTATCCGATAGGCGGTGCGCGGCAGCCGAATCCGACATGTCGCCCGGGGCGGCGTCGGCGCGGTCGATGAGGGTGGCCAGCACCGGTCCGATGATCGCGAGGGAGGCGGGGGTGGTCATCATCTGGTGTGTGCCCGGGACGGCGAATTCCTCGACGGTGCCGCCGACGTAGGGCCGCCAGTCGGCGGCCGACTTGTCCTGCGGCACACCGGCACTGCGGAACTCGGCGCGGAACAGCTCGACCCGGCCGTCGAAATGCCGTGGCCGGTACTCGTTTTCCAGCTCCAGGCTGCGCACCGCGCCGCGGTAGATGCGGCGCAGGCGGTCCAGGGTGAGCACGCCCAGGTCCGCCGGGACGGCGGCGTGCAGCGCGGCCAGCGCCTCCTCGCTGAGGTTGTGCAGGTCGCCGTCGGGGAATGCCTCGGGGCCGACGCCGATGGTGGCGAACTCGTCGAGGATGGCGGTGCGGAAATCGGCCGCCGCGCCGGGGTAGGCGTCCAGGATGACGAGCAGGTCGACGCGATCTCCGGTGGCCTGCAGTTCGGCGGCGATGGCCTGGGCCAGGTTGCCGCCGAGCGAGTAGCCGAGCACCCGGTACGGGCCTTCGGGTTGGATGGCCCGCATTTCGGCGGCATAGCGGCGCGCCATGTCGTCGAGCGAGTTCGGGTCCCAGTCCGCCTCGGTGAGGGCGGGCGACTGCAGACCGTACAGCGGCTGATCCTCGGGGAGGAAGCGCGTCAAACCGGCGTAGGTCCACGACATTCCGGACATGGGCGGGGCGCAGAAGATCGGCGTCCGGGTGCCCGTGGCCCGAATCGGCAGCACGACCTGCAGGCCCGCTTCGGAGTTCGAGTCGTAGTCGTGTTCGCCCTCGAGGGCGGCCAGGATCTGGGTGGCCAGTCCGGCGACGGTGGGCGCGGTGAAGAACCACGCCACCCGGACCTCGGCGCCGGTCAGCGCGCGCAGGCGGCTGGCGACCTGGGTGGCCAGCAGCGAATTGCCGCCGAGGGCGAAGAAGTCGTCGTCCGCGCCGACCCGGTCGACGCCGAGCACGTCACCGAAGGCGTCGGCCACGGTCTGCTCCAGATCCGTTGCCGGGGACCGGAATTCGGCGGCCTTGAACTCGGGATCCGGCAACGCGGCGCGGTCCAGTTTGCCATTGGCGTTGAGCGGCAGGGCCGCCAGCACCACGAACGCCGACGGCACCATGTAGGACGGCAGTGCCGCCGACAGCTCCGACTTCACCTGCGCCACATCCACATCCACGCCCGTCGGCACCAGGTAGGCGACCAACCGGTCGCCGGTGCGCTCGTCGGAGCGGGCCAGCACCGCGGTCTGCGCGATCTGCGGCAGCGCCAACAGCGCGGCCTCGATCTCGCCGAGTTCGATGCGGAAGCCGCGGATCTTCACCTGGAAGTCGGTGCGGCCCCGGTATTCCAGCTCGCCGTCGGCGTTCCACGCGACCAGGTCGCCGGTGCGGTACATGCGCTCGCCGGTGCCGAACGGGTCGGCCACGAAGCGGTCCGCGGTGAGGTCCGGGCGGCCGAAGTAGCCGCGCGCCAACTGCGCACCGGACAGGTACAGCTCGCCGGGCACACCGACGGGCACCGGCCGCAGCCGGGCGTCGAGCACGTAGACGCGGCTGTTCCATTCGGGCGCGCCGATGGGCACCGCGAGGCGGTCGGCGTCGGTGACCGCGTGATTGGTGATCGACACCGCGGCCTCGGTGGGCCCGTACAGGTTGAACAGCTCG
The DNA here is from genome assembly GCF_035818515.1 of Nocardia sp. CDC153. NCBI lineage: Bacteria > Bacillati > Actinomycetota > Actinomycetes > Mycobacteriales > Nocardiaceae > Nocardia > Nocardia sp. CDC153. The sequence continues at coordinate 510,797 of NZ_JAYKYU010000003.1, forward strand.
ACGGTCGGGAGCGCGGCACGGAACTTCTGCGCCAGCGCGCCCGGCAGCGCCTCGCCGATGGCCAGCACGCGTCGCAGCGCGCCCAGCCCGGCGGCCGAATTCGATTCGGCCAGTAGGGCGTCCAGCATGGAGGGCACGGTGTGCAGCACGGTCACCGCGGCGCGCGCCATGAGCGCGTTCAGGTACACCGGGTCGCGGTGGCCGTCGGCCTCGGCGATGACCAGTCGGCCGCCGCACGCGGCGGCGGACCAGAATTCCCACACCGACAGGTCGAAGGTGGCGGCGGTCTTCAGCAGCACCGCGTCGTCGACGCCGAGCCCGAATTCCGCGGTCTTCCACAGCAACTGGTTCACCACCGCGCCGTGTGGCACGGCCACACCCTTGGGCCGACCGGTCGAACCGGAGGTGAAGATGACATACGCGGTGTTCGCGGCGGTCAACGCCCGCACCCGCTCGGCATCGGTGACCGGCTCGGCCGGGAACTCCGACAGGTCCAGTTCGTCGATGCGCAGCACCTCGAGCGGCGGCATCTCGAAGCCGTCGCGGGAGGTGGTGAGCACGCACGCGGGCGCGGCCGTGTCGAGGATGTAGGCCACCCGCTCGGCGGCCTGGTCGGGGTCGATCGGCACATAGGCGGCACCGGACTTGGTGACCGCGTACATCGCCACGACCAGGTCGGTGGAGCGGCGAATGGCCAGGGCCACCCGGTCTTCCGGCCCGATGCCGCGCGCGATGAGCTCGCGGGCGAGCCGGTTCACGCGGGCGTCGAGTTCGGCGTAGGTGAGTTCGCCCGCGCCGTCCGCGCTCACCGCGGTCCGGTCGCCGTGGTCGCGCACGGTCCGGTCGAGCAGGGTCGCCAGCGTGGCGCGGGTGTCCACGTCGTGGCGAGTCTCGTTCCAGGTGCCGAGGATTCGGGCCCGCTCGTCGACGGCGAGCAGCTCGACGTCGCCGACCGGGGTGGCGGGTGCGGCGGCCACGCGGGTGAGCAGGCGCACGAAGCGTGCCACGAAGCCTTCGACGGTCGCCTTGTCGAACAGTGCCGTGGCATAGGTGAACCCGCCGACGATGCCAGCGGGCTCACCGGTCTCGGTGTACCGGTCGGCCGCGATCAGGTGCAGATCGAACTGCGACAGTTCGGTGTCGATCTCCAGCCCCGCGACGGTCAGATCCGGCAGCTCGAGCGCCGCCTGGCTGTGGTTCTGGAAGGACAGGCCGACCTGGAACAGCGGATGCCGGGCGGTGGAGCGCACCGGGTTGAGCACCTCGACCAGCCGCTCGAAGGGGACATCGGCGTGCGCGAAGGCAGCGAGATCGGTTTCGCGCTGCCGGGCCAGCAGGTCGGTGAAGCTCGCGTCCGCGTCCACCCGGGTCCGGAAGACCAGGGTGTTGACGAACATGCCGATGAGCTCGTCCAGCAGTTCCTCGCCGCGGCCCGCGATCGGGGTGCCGATGGCGATGTCGTCGGTGCCCGAGAGCCGGGCCAGCAGCACCGCCAACGCGGTGTGCACGACCATGAACAGGGTCGCGCCCTCCCGGCGCGCCAGTTCGGCCAGGGCGCGGTGGGTTTCGGCGTCGATGTCGAGGTCGACGCGCCCGCCGTGGAAGGACTGCACGGCCGGGCGCGGCCGGTCCGAGGGCAGGTCGAGCTGGTCGGGCAGCCCGGCCAGCGCCTGCTTCCAGTAGCCGATCTGCTTGGCGGCCAACGATTCCGGATCGTGCTCGTCGCCGAGCAGGGCGCGCTGCCAGATGGCGTAGTCGGCGTACTGCACGGGCAGCGGCTGCCAGGCGGGCGCGCTGCCCAGCGAGCGGGCGGCGTAGGCCAGCATGAGGTCCCGGGTCAGCGGGGTGACCGAGGAACCGTCGCCGGAGATGTGGTGGATCACCAGGGCCAGCACGTATTCCGAAGGCGCGTCGGTGATCTCGAACAGGGTGATGCGCAGCGGCACCTGGGTGGTGACGTCGAACAGCTGCGATGCCACCGCGTGCACCGCACCCGCGACCTCGTCCGAGGTGACCTCCCGGACCTCGAGTTCGGGCGTGGCGTCGGTGGCCGCGAGCACCACCTGGACCGGACCACCGTCGGCCTCGGGGTAGATGGTGCGCAGGATCTCGTGGCGGGCAACGACATCCGCGACGGCGGCGCGCAGCGCGTCCACGTTCAGCGCGCCGGAGAGCCGGACCGCGGCGGGAATGTTGTAGGCCGCCGATTCGGTGTCGAAGCGGTTGAGGAACCACATGCGCTGCTGCGCCGAGGACAACGGAATCCGGTCCGGGCGCGGACCGGCCACCAGGGCGGGGACGCGGGCGCCGCCGGTGGCCGATTCCAGCACGGCGGCCAGGGTCTGCACCATCGGCGCGTCGAAGAGCAGGCGCACCGGGACGCGGGTGTCGAGGGCCGCGCCGAGCCGGGCCACCACCTGGGTGGCCACCAGCGAATTGCCGCCGAGGGCGAAGAAGTCGTCGTCCAGGCCGACCGGCTGGCCGAGGCCGAGCAGCTCGGTGAAGACGGCCGCGACGATCTGCTCGGTGGCCGAGACCGGGGCGCGGAAGGCCCGCGCCTCGAACGTCGGTGCGGGCAGGGCCTTGCGATCCAGCTTGCCGGAGGTGTTGAGCGGGAACTCCGCCAGCACCACGATCGCCGACGGCACCATGTACGAGGGCAATCGTGCGGCCAGGTGTTCGCGCAGCGCCTCGCGGTCCACCTCGCCCGCGGCGGGCACCACGTAGGCGGCCAGCATGTCGCCGGTGTGCTCGGCCGAATGCAGCACCACCACGGCCTGGCTGACCGAGTCGTGCGCGGTGAGCGCGGCCTCGATCTCGCTGAGTTCGATGCGCTGGCCGCGGAACTTCACCTGGAAGTCGGTGCGGCCCAGGTACACCAGTTCGGCGGTGTCGCCGCTGTGGTCCCAGCGCACCAGGTCGCCGGTGCGGTACATGCGCTCGCCGCGGCGGCCGAACGGGTTGGCCACGAAACGATCCGCGGTCAGGTCCGGGCGCGCCACATAGCCGCGCGCCAACTGCACTCCGGCCAGGTAGAGCTCGCCCGCCACACCCGGCGGTGTCGGGTGCAGGCGCGAATCCAGTACGTAGACCCGGCTGTTCCACTCCGGGGCGCCGATCGGCATGACGATGCGGTCGACTTCGCCGGTGACCTCGCGGAAGGTGATGGACACCGCGGCCTCGGTGGGGCCGTAGAGATTGTGCAGTTCCGCGTCGCTGACCGCACCGTAGGCGCGCACGGTCTCGGCGGGCAGCGCCTCGCCGATCACGTACACCTGCCGCAGCGACCGCAGCGCGGTGCGCAGCCGCTCCGGATTGCCCTGCGCGGCGAAGACACTCAGCATCGAGGGCACGAAATCGGTGACGGTGACGCCGTACTGCTCGATGAGATCGGTGAGGTAGGCCGGATCCCGATGCCCGTCCGGGGAGGCGAGCAGCAGCGTCGCGCCGACCCGCAGCGGCATGAAGTAGCCCCACAGCGAGACGTCGAAGGTGCTGGGGGTCTTCTGCAGGTAGACGTCCGCGGGCGTGAGCTGGTACTCGGCCTGCATCCACGTCATCTGATTGACGATGGCGGCGTGGGAGACGCTGACGCCCTTGGGCTTTCCGGTCGAACCGGAGGTGAAGATGACGTACGCCGGATGCTGCGGGTGCAGCGGCGCGCGGCGTTCCACATCGCTGACCGGGTGGTCGGAGAAGCCCGCCAGGATGGCGGTGTCGACCTCGAGCACCGGGTAGTCCCCGGCGTCGAAGGCATCGCGCGAGGTGGTCAGCACGCACACCGGGTTCGCGGTGTCGAGCACGTGCGCGAGTCGCTCGGCGGGCTGATCGGGATCCACCGGCACGTACGCGCCACCGGCGGTCACCACGGCGTAGATGGCGGTCACGAAGTCGACCGAGCGCCGAATGTGCACGGCCACCAGTGATTCCGGGCCGACGCCGGCGGCGATGAGGCGGCGGGCCAGCCGGTGCACGCGGGCGGCGAACTCGGCGTAGGTGAGCCGCTCCCCACCGCTGATCAGCGCGACCGCGTCGGGGGTGCGCAGGGCCTGGATCTCGAACAGCGACACCAGCGTCGAGGTGGCGGCGCGCGGCAGCCCGGCGGCGATGTCGACGGTGGTGGCGTTCCAGTCGGAGAGCACGCGCTGGCGTTCGTCCACGGCCAGCAGGTCGAAGTCGCCGACGGCCCGCTCGGGATGGGTGGCGACCGCGACCAGGGTCCGGCGCAGGCGCTCGGCCAGCCGGTCCATGGAGTCGGCGTCGAACAGGTCGGTGGCGTAGGTGAACCCGGCCGAAATGCCCTGTGCCACACCGTCGGCGGTGGTGCGCTCGACCAGGGTCAGATCCAGGTCGAACTTGGCCACCGGCACGGTCAGGTCGACGTCGGAGACGGTGACGCCGGGCAGTTCGAAGACCGCCGGGGCCATGTTCTGCAGCGTCATGGATACCTGGAACAGCGGGTGCCGGGCCTGCGAGCGCGGCGGATCCAGCAGTTCCACAATGCGTTCGAACGGGGCGTCGGCGTGTTCGAAGGCGGCCAGGTCGGTCCGCCGCACGGCCGCCAGCAGTTCGGTGAAGCTGGCCTGCGGGTCCACCTCGGTGCGCAGCACCAGGGTGTTGACGAACATGCCGATGAGCTCGTCCAGGGCGGCCTCGCCGCGACCGGCGATGGGTGCGCCGATGGCGATGTCGCGGGTGCCGGACACCCGTGCCAGCAGCACCGCGAAGGCGGCGTGCAGCACCATGAACAGGGTCGTATTGTGCTGCTGCGCAACACGGTTCAGCGCGGCGTGCACGTGCGGGTCGATATCGAAGGTGTGCACCGCGCCGCGGCCGGAGGCCACCGCCGGGCGGGGCCGGTCGGTGGGCAGCTCCAGCTGATCGGGCAGCCCGGCCAGGGTGGCGCGCCAGTAGTCGAACTGGCGGGCCAGCACGGAGCCGGAATCGCGCTCGTCGCCGAGGCTTTCGCGCTGCCACAGCGCGTAGTCGGCGTACTGCACCGGCAGCGGCGACCAGTCGGGTGCGCGACCCTGCAGGCGGCCCAGGTAGGCGGTGATGAGGTCGCGGGTGAGCGGCCCGGCGGAGAAACCGTCACCGGCGATGTGGTGGACCACGCACACCAGCACGTGGTCCTGCGCGCCCAGGCTCAGCAGCCGCAGCCGCAGCGGCGGGGCCGCCGTCACATCGAAGGGCGCGAAGGCGACCTCCGAAACCACCTGCGCCACTTCGGCCTCGGTGACCTCGGCGACCAGCAGCGTCGGCATGGCGTCGGCGGCGTCGACGGGCAGCACCACCTGGTGCCCGACACCCCGGTGCTCGGGGTAGATGGTGCGCAGCACCTCGTGCCGCGCCACCAGATCGGCGACGGCGTCGCGCAGGGCGGACACGTCCAGCGGACCGGTGATGCGCAGGGCGATGGGCAGGTTGTAGGTGGCCGACTCGGTGTCCAGGCGGTTGAGGAACCACATGCGCTGCTGCGCGTAGGACAGCGGGATCAGCTCCGGCCGCGGCATGGGCCGCAACGGGGCGACACCCGTATCGGCCAGCGCGCCCAGGGATTTCGCGAGTTCGGCGACGACGGGCGTCTCGAACAGGGCGCGCACCGGCACACGCGCGCCGAGGGCGGCGCCCAGCCGGGCCACCACCTGGGTGGCATTGAGCGAGTTGCCGCCCAGTTCGAAGAAGTCGTCGTCCGCGCCGACCCGCTCGAGCCGCAGCACGGTGGCGAATACCTCGGCGACGGTGCGCTCGGCGGCGGTGGCGGGCTCACGGTATTCGCGGGCCTGGAACTCCGGCACCGGCAGGGCCTTGCGGTCCAGCTTGCCGGAGGCGTTGAGCGGCATGGCATCCAGCCGCACCACGGCCGAGGGCACCATGTACGACGGCACGGATTCGCGGGTGTGCGCGAGCAGATCGGCGTCGGTGACCGACGCGCCCTCCTCGAGCACCACATAGGCGACGAGGCGGTCGCCGGTGGCGGCGCGCACCAGCGTGACGGCGGCTCGGTGCACGGCCTCGTGCGACAGCAGCACGGTCTCGATCTCGCCGAGTTCGATGCGCTGGCCGCGCAGCTTGACCTGGAAGTCGCTGCGGCCCAGGTATTCCAGGGCGTGTCCGGTGACGGCGGAGCCGTCGGGTCCGACACTGTCGTCGGCGACCCAGCGCACGACGTCACCGGTGCGGTACAACCGCTGCCCGCCCGCGTGGGCGACGAAGCGTTCGGCGGTGAGCGCGGGCGCGCCCAGGTAGCCGCGCGCCAATTGCACACCGGCGACATAGAGTTCACCGGCCGCGCCGAACGGCACCGGCCGCAGCTGCCGATCCAGCACCAGCACCCGGGTATTGGCGACCGGGCCGCCGATCGGCACCGCGACGCCGTGGGCGCGCTCGGCCGGGTGCGCGGTGACCACGGTGGCCTCGGCGGGGCCGTACCAGTTCACCAGGGTCGTATCCGGCAGCGCGGCGGCGAATTTCGCGGCGCTCTCGGCGGACAGCGCCTCGCCGGCGGCGAACACCCAGCGCAGCGAGGGATGCCGCCGAGCGGGGTGCGCTTCGAGAGCTGCGGGACCGTCGAGGTAGGCGTCGAGCATGGACGGCACGAAATGCACCGAGGTGACCGCGTATTCGTCGATGACGCTCGCGATGTAGGCCGGGTCGCGGTGCCCGTCGGGCTCGGCGATGACCACGGCCGCACCGGTCTGCAACGGCCAGAACAGCTCCCAGGTGGAGATGTCGAAGGTGATGGGCGTCTTGTGCAGCACCACATCGCCGGGCCGGTGCGGGTAGGTGCGCTGGGCCCACCGGAACTGGTTGGCCATCTGCCGGTGCGTGATCACCACGCCCTTGGGGCGGCCGGTGGAGCCGGAGGTGTAGATGACGTAGGCGGCATTGTCGGCCCGCACCTCGGCGGGCGCCACCTCGACCAGCGAGTCCGCGCCCGCGAGGGCGTCGACGAAGAACAGCGGTACGCCCGAGGCGGTTTCGAAGTCGTCGGCGGCGCGGGTGAGCACGCACACCGGTGCGGACCCGGCCAGCACGTACTCGTTGCGCTCGGCCGGATGGTCCGGGTCCACCGGCACGTACGCGCCGCCGGAGCGCAGCACCGCGTAGATGGCCACCACCAGGTCGATGCCGCGGCGCATGGCCACGGCCACCCGGGATTCCGCGCCCACCCCGCGCAGGGTCAGTTCCTGGGCGAGGCGGCGCGAGCGCGCGTCGAGCTCGGCGTAGGTGAGGGTGGTGCGGCCGTAGATCACGGCCGCGGCGTCCGGCGTCCGCGCCACCTGGGCGTCGAACAGCGTCAGCAGCGTCGAATCGTCCAGCAGCTCCGGCACTTCGGTGGCATTGACGGCGGCCAGTTCGCGGCGCTCGGCGTCGAGCAGCGCGTCCACCTCGGCGATCCGCGCCCGCGGATCGGCGGCAATGCGGCCCAGCAGCACCGAGAGTCGATGCGCGATGGCCTGTGCCGCCTGCTCCTCGAACAGGTCGCGCAGGTACTTCACGCCGAAGCTGAGGCCCCGACCGCGCGGCTGCACCATGACCGTGAGCGGGTAATGGGTGCCATTGGTCGCATGCGCGCCGAGAATGCCCGCGCCGTCGATGGGCGCGGCCGCGTCGTCGAGGGATTCCTCGTCGACCGGGAAGGAGGCGAACACCACGATGGAGTCGAAAAGCCCGTCGACACCGGCGATTTCCTGAATCTCGCCGAGTCCGACGTAGTGGTGGTCGAGCAGGGCGGCCTGCTCGTCCTGCAGCGCGCGCAGCACATCGGCGACGGTGTCGCCCGCATGCAGCCGCACGCGCACCGGAATGGCGTTGAGGAACAAGCCGATCATCGTCTCGATGCCCGCCAGCTGCGGCGGACGCCCGGACACGGTGGCGCCGAACACCACATCGTCGCGGTCGGTGGTACGGCCGATGAGCAGACCCCACGCGGCCTGCACCACGGTATTGAGCGTCACGCCCGCCTCGTGCGCGACCCTGGTCAGCGCGGCGGTGTCGGCCTCGGACAGCTGGAAGACGACTTCGCCGATGCCGGAGGTGATTTCGCGCGACGGGTCGACCGCGGCCAGCGGCGTCGGCTCGGTGAAACCGTCGAGGGTCGCGCGCCACGCCTCCCGCGCCGCCTCGTGATCGCGGGCGGCCAGCCAGGCCAGGTAGTCGCGGTAGGACCGCACGGCCGGAATCGCCGACGCGTCACCGCCCGCCGCGTACAGCAGCAGCATGTCCTGAATGAGCAGCGGCATCGACCAGCCGTCGATGAGGATGTGGTGGCTGGTGACGCAGAAGCGGTAGCGATCCGCGGCGGTCCGGTACAGGGTCATGCGCAGCAGCGGGCCGGTGCCCATGTCGAAGTGGCGGGCCACGTCGAAGGCCATCAGCCGGTCGGTCTCGGCGACCGCCTCGGCGGGCACCCGATCGCTGAGATCCAGGTACTGCCACGGCAATTCGACATCATCGAGCACGACCTGCACCGGATTGCCCGCGCCGTCCTCGGCGAACACGGCACGCAGGTTCACATGCCGGTCGAGCATGGCCTGCGCGGCGGCGTGCACGCGCGCCACATCGATCTCACCGGCCAGGTCCAGCGCGAACTGCACCATGTAGGCGTCGACGGAGGATTCGGCGAGCCGGGCGTGGAACAGCATGCCCGACTGCAGCGGCGTGAGCGGCCACACCTCGGACATGCTCGGGTACCGCTCGCGCAGCCGCGCCTCGTCGGCGGCCGACAGCTCGACCAGCGGCCCGGTCGCGAGTTCCTCGGTGGCCGAGGCGTTCTCGACCGGCACCGCGAGCTCGGCCAGGGCGGCCACGGTGCGGGCGGCGAACATCTCCTTGGGCTTGAAGCCCAGGCCGCGGGCCCGGGCCCGCGAGACGATCTGAATGGCGGTGATGGAATCCACGCCGAGGGTGAAGAAGTCGTCGTCGAGGCCCACCCGATCCAGGTGCAGCACCTCGGCGATGACCTCGGCCACCGCCTGCTGCGCCGGGGTCTGCGGCGCACGGTATTCGGTGACCTCGAGCTGCGGCTCGGGCAGGGCGCGGCGGTCCAGCTTGCCCGCGGGGGTCAGCGGAATCTCGTCGAGCACGATGATCGAGGCGGGCACCATGTGCGCGGGCAGCGTCCGCTCGGCGCGGGCCAGCAGCTCGGCGGTATCGATCGAAAAGCCCGGGGCGGCATGCACGTACGACACCAGCGCGGTGGCGCGGCCGTTCACCTCGTGGCCGACGGTGACCGCGAAGTCCACCGCGTCCGGCCCGGCCAGCACGGCGTCGATCTCGCCCAGCTCGATGCGCAGCCCGCGAATCTTGACCTGGAAGTCGTTGCGGCCCACGTACTCCAGTTCCCCGGCGACAGTGGCACGCACCAGATCACCGGTGCGATAGAGCCGGGAACCGTTGTCCTCGAACGGGTTCGCCACGAAGCGCGAGGCGGTCAGCTCGGGTCGCGCGTGGTAGCCGCGGGCCAGCAGCGCACCGGCGATGTACAGCTCGCCGGGTGTGCCGACCGGCACCGGCCGCAGGAATTCGTCCAGCACGTACGCGGTCGCCCCGCGAATGGCCGCGCCGATGGTGACCGGTCGCTCCGGCGAGAGCGGGTCGGAGATATTGGTGGCGATGGTCGCCTCGGTCGGGCCGTAGGCATTGTGGAAGCGGCGGCGGCCGGTCGCGTCCCCGGCCCAGCGGCGCACCAGCTCGGCCGAAATGGCCTCGCCGCCACCGACGATCGCCTCCATGCTGGTGAGCTGGTCGGGATCCAGCGAGGCCAGCACCGAGGGCGTGATCAGGCCGTGCGTCACTCGCTCGCGCGCGATGAGGCGGCCCAGTTCGTCACCGCCGTAGACCTCCGGCACGGTGACGACCATGGTCGCCGCCGCGCCCACCGCCATGAGCAGTTCCATGATGGAGGCGTCGAACGACGGCGTGGCCACGTGCAGCACCCGCGATTCCGGACCGATGCCGAAGCGCTCGCGCATCTCCGCGGTCAGCGCCGCGATGCCGGTGTGGGTGACCACGACACCCTTGGGCAGGCCGGTCGAGCCGGAGGTGTAGATGACGTAGGCGGTGTGCTCGGCGCGCAGCGGGCGCACCCGGTCGGCATTGGTGACCGGTTCGGCCGGGTAGCTCTGGGCCGCGGCCGCGATCTCCTCGGTGTCCAGTTCCAGCCAGGGCAGGGTGGTCGGCAGGGTCGAGCGGGTGTCGGTGACGGTCAGGCCGAGCACGGCCCGGGAGTCGGCGACCATGTGCAGCACGCGGTCGGCCGGATAGTTGGGGTCGACGGGGACGAACCCCGCGCCGGTCTTGGCGACCGCCCAGACCGCCACCACGGACTCGATCGAGCGGCGAATGCCGACGGCGACCAGATCCTCGGGACCGATGCCGCGCGCGATGAGCAGGCGCGCCAGCCGGTTCGACCGCTCGTCGAGTTCGGCGTAGCCGAGTTCGGTCCGGGTGGCGTCGGCGTCGGCGAGGACGACGGCGGTGCCGCCCGGATTCGCCTCGACGGCCGTGGCCAGCAGCTGCGGCAGCGTCGGAACGCCCGGTCCGCGGCGGGTCCGGGTGGGGCGTACGCGAGCCGTGCGGGTCATGCCATTACCGCCACGAGCTCGTTCTTCCGGTCCCCGACCACCCGAATCATGCAGCTGTCCCTCATCCTGTCCGTCATTGCTCGACCGCCCGTGTGCACCGAAAACCTTCATCGGATTCACGCAGGCCGCGTTACTCGACCACGCGTTCGCGGGGCCGAGTGCTCGACCCCGGGGCGGGGTCGCGCGGCGCGTCCCTCAAGGAGTATTCAGTCCTACGGGCGGGAGAGCCACTCCGGGCAATTTACCCGGTGCTCATCGGACGTCGGCGGCTCCCGGAAGGGGCAGGACGGTGCGGCCCGACCACCGCGGCGGGACCGCACGACCATCCACCACGACGGCCGCGAGATCATCGAGGTCGGCGGGATCCAGCCCGTCCAGGCGTCCGCGTTCGGCGAACAGGTGGGTGACCCATTCCTCGGTGAGCGTCTCGGTGGGATCGGATTCCGGGTCCGTCAGGACCATTGACGCCCCGACCCCGCCCGCGGCGACGGCCTCCAGCACCACGAACGGGTGGTCCGCGGAAGTCAGATGGTAGGTGCGGGATTCGAAGGTCAGCTCCGTCTCGGCGCGGACCCGTTCGGCCAGCGCGGCCACCGCGTCGTAGCTCAGCGACGCCCGGCCGGGTGCGGCGAAGGCGATGTCCTCGCCGCGCAGCGCCCGGGTGCGGTGCGCGTAGGTCACCGGCCGCGCGGATTCGGTGGTGACCTCGGCGGCCACGGCCGGATCGTCCACGGCCAGCCAGTCGATGCCGGGCACGGCGATCGGAAGGCCCGTGGTGAGGCCGAGTTTCACGTCCAGTTCGCTGGGTGGCAGCCGGTCCAGGGTGGCCAGGGCGATGACGGCGGCACCCGCCTTGAGCACGGCCCAGGTGGCCACGACCAGGTCGACGCCGCGGTCGAAGCGGAGCGCCACGCCGGTGCCGGGCCCGCAGCCGCGTCCGATGAGGAAGCGGGCCAAGCGGGAGGAGCGGGCGTCGAGATCGCGGTAGGTCACCGTCTCGTCGCCCCACACCAGGGCGGGGCCGTCCGGGTCGTCCTCGACCGTGGCCGTCAGCGACTGCGGCAGTGCGGTGCCGCGCGCGGCGGCGGTCGGGACCGGCGTGGGTGCGGGCCGGGACCGGGCGCGTTCGGCCGGGTCCAGAATGTCGATGTCGCCCACCGGCATATGCGAATCGCGGGTGACGGCGGTGAGAATGCGCAGCAGCCGCGCGGCCAGCGCCTCGATGGTCGCCTCGTCGAACAGTTCGGTGGCGTAGGCGAAGACGACGGCCAGGTCTCCGGGGCCGCCGTCGGCGGCGGGCGGGCCGGGCTCGACCGAGATCTGCAGATCGAACTTGGCGGCGGCCAGATCCGCGTCCACCGCGGACACCGTCAGGCCGGGCAGTTCGAGGGCGGCCACCTCGTTGTTCTGCAGGGCCAGCACCACCTGCAGCAGCGGATCGCCGGAACCGCGGCCCGGTGCGGCCAATTCGGCCACCCGCTCGTAGGGCACATCGGCGTGGGCGAAGGCGGACAGATCGGTTTCGCGAGCGGCGGCCACCACTTCGTCGAAGGAGGCGGCGGTGTCGACGGCGGTGCGCAGGGCCAGGGTGTTCACGAACATGCCGACCAGGCCGTCGAGCGCTCGTTCACCGCGACCCGCGACGGCGGTGCCGATGGTGATGTCGGCGCTGCCGGACATGCGGGCCAGCAGGACCGCGACCGCGGCGTGCACGACCATGAACAGCGACGCATTGTGCCGTCGCGCAATGCGATTCAGTTCCGCGTGGATCTCGGCGGGTACCACCGTGTCGACGAGCGCGCCCGCCATGGACGGCACCGCCGGGCGGGGTCGATCCAGCGGCAGCGGTTGGCGCGCGGGCAGATTCGCGAGCCGCGCACGCCAGTAGTCGAGCTGCGCGGCGGCGAGCGAGTCCGGGTCGTCCTCGGACCCGATCACCGCGCGCTGCCAGAGCGCGAAATCGGCGTACTGCACGGGAAGCGGTGCCCAGCTCGGGGTTTCGCCCTCGGCACGGGACAGATAGGCGGTCATCAGGTCCCGGGCCAGCGGCGCGAAGGAGGCCCCGTCGGCGGCGATGTGATGGGCCACCAGGATGAGCAGGTAGTCGTCGGGCGCGTCACCGGTGAGCAGTCGCAGCCGTACCGGAACCTGTTGCGCCACATCGAATCCGGTGAGAATCAGCTCCCGCACCCGAGCGCCGATGTCGTGGGCGCGCTCGATCTCGAGCCCGCCCGGCAGCGCGTCGGCGACCGAGAGGATCTCCTGATGAGGCGCACCGCCGGGACCGGATTCCGGGTAGCGGGTGCGCAGCACCTCGTGACGGGTGAGGATGTCCTCGGCGGCCTGCGTCAGCGCGGATACGTCGAGCGCACCGGTCAGGCGGATGACCATCGGAATGTTGTAGGCCGGGGACTCCGGATCCAACTGATTGAGCACCCACATACGCTGCTGCGCCAACGACAACGGAATCCGCGCCGGACGCTCCCCCGCTACCAACGGCGGACGAGCCCCCGCGGCCGTGCCCGGAACAATGCGAGCCGCGAGCCCGGAAACCGTTGCGGTCTCGAAGAGTTCGCGCACCGCGACGGTCGTCTCGAGAGCCTCGTTGATGCGCGACACGGCACGGGTCGCGATCAGGGAATTGCCACCCAGCTCGAAGAAATCGTCATCGGCACCCACACGATCGGCACCGAGCAGATCGGCGAACACACCCGCCACGATCTCCTCGATCGGCGTCGACGGCGCACGGAAGGACTTGGTTTCGAAGACCGGAGCGGGCAACGCCTTACGATCCAGCTTGCCCGAGGCATTGAGCGGAAACTCCTCCAGCACCACGATCGCCGACGGCACCATGTACGCCGGAAGCGACTGCGCCAGCGCGGCTTTCACCTCCGCCACGTCGAGCTCGGCGGCGGGTTCGCCGACCACGTAGGCCACCAACTGATCACCGGCGTGCGCGTCGGCGCGCACCACGACCACCGACTGCGCGACGCCCGGCCGGGCCAGCAGCGCCGCCTCGATCTCACCCAGCTCGATGCGCAGACCGCGCAGCTTCACCTGGAAGTCGGTGCGGCCCAGGTACTCCAGCTCGCCGTCGGCCGTCCACTTCACCAGGTCACCGGTGCGGTACATGCGGTCGCCGTCGCCGAACGGGTCGGCCACGAAGCGGTCCGCGGTCAAATCCGGGCGGGCCACATAGCCGGTGGCGAGCTGATCACCGGCCAGGTACAGCTCACCGGCGATACCCGGCGCGACCGGCCGCAGCCGTGAATCCAGCACATACAGGCGGGTATTGAACACCGGCCGCCCGATCGGCACCGAGACCGTGTCGGCGTCGGTGACCTCGTGATAGGTGACGTCGACCGCCGCCTCGGTGGGACCGTACAGATTGTGCAGCCGCGCGCCGGTCAGCTCGCGCAGCCGCTGCGCGGTCGGCGCGGGCAGCGCCTCACCGGAGGCGAACACCTGCCGCAGCGCGAGTTCGCCGGGCGCGATCTCGGCGCCGAGCGCGGACAGGAAGACCGCCAGCATGGACGGCACGAAATGCGCCGTGGTGACGCCGTGTTCGGCGATGACCTGCGCCAGGTAGATCGGATCGCGATGCCCGTCGGGCTTGGCGACCACCAGCCGCGCGCCGGTCTGCAAGGGCCAGAAGAACTCCCACACCGACACATCGAAGGTGGCCGGGGTTTTCTGCAGCACCACATCGGCGTAGCTCAGCCGGTACCGCGCCTGCATCCACACCAGGCGATTGACGATCGCGGCGTGCGAGACGGCGACACCCTTCGGCCGCCCGGTCGAACCCGAGGTGAAGAGCACGTACGCGGTGTGCTCGGCGCGCAAGGGCAGTGTCCGTTCGGCATTCGTGATGGGCCCGGCGGCCCGGTGGGTCCGCGCGAGCTCCTCGGCCTCCTCGACGAAGAGGGTCGGAATGCCGGAGCCGCTGCCGAAGCCGTCGCGCCAGGTGGTCAGCGCCAGCCGGGGCCGGGCGGTGTCGAGAATGTGCTCATTGCGCTCGACGGGCTGTTCCGGATCCAGCGGCACGTACGCCGCACCGGTCTGCAGCACCGCGTACATGGCCACCACGAGTTCGGTGGAGCGCCGAATGACCAGGGCCACCAGGGTTTCCGGTCCGACGCCGTAGCCGTCCATGAGCTCGCGGGCCAGTCGGCGGGAGCGCTGCGCCAGTTCGCGGTAGGTGAGCCGCTCGTCGCCGAAGACCAGCGCCACCGCCTCCGGCGTCTCGGCGACCTGGGCCTCGAACATCGAAACCAGGCTCGGCACAATGCCTTCCGGCAGCCCGACCGCGGTGCGCACATCGAATTCGGTGTCGTTCCAGTCGGTCAGGACCCGCTGCCGCTCCACGGTGGAGAGCAGGTCCAGGTCGCCGACCGGGGCGTCGGGATCGGCCGCGGCCGACTCCAGCACCCGCGCGAAGCGACGGGCGAACGAGGCGATGGTCGGCTCGTCGAAAAGATCGGTGGCATAGGAGAATTCGGCGGCCATGCCGGTGCCGTCGCCGCGCTCGTCCACCGTTTCCTGCACGGTGAGCTGGAAGTCGAACTTGGCGAAGGGCACCTCGAGGTCCGCGCCGGAGACGGTGAGGCCGGGTAGTCGGAACTCCGTCGGGGCCAGGTTCTGGAACGACAGCATGACCTGGAACAGCGGATTGCGGGCCTGCGAGCGCGCCGGTTCGAGCAGGTCCACCAGGCGTTCGAAGGGCACGTCGGCGTGGCCGAAGGCGCGCACATCCGATTCCCGGACCCGGCCCAGCAATTCGGCGAAACCGAGCGCGGGATCGACGTCGGTGCGCAGGACCAGGGTATTGACGAACATGCCGATGAGGTCGTCGAGTTCGGTCTCACCGCGGCCCGCCACCGGGGTGCCGACCGCGATGTCGCGGGTGCCCGAGAGGCGGGCCAACAGCACGGCCAGGGCGGCGTGCACCACCATGAAGGTGGTGCCGTTGGTGCCGCGCGCGAGCGCGCGCACCCCCGCGTACACGTCGTCGTCCAACTCGAAGCGGAAGGTGCCGCCGCGATAGGAGGCGACCGGCGGGCGCGGGCGATCCGACGGCAGCACCAGTTCATCGGGCAGGTCGGCCAGGGTTTCGCGCCAGAACGCGAGTTGCCGTGCCAGCGTGGAGTTCTCGTCGTCCTCGGACCCCAGCACCGCGCGCTGCCACAGCGTGTAATCGGCGTACTGCACCGGCAGCGGTTGCCAGTGCGGCTCGGCGCCGGAGCCGCGAGAAACGTAGGCGCTCACCAGATCCCGGATGAACGGGCCCATGGAGAAGCCGTCGGCGGCGATGTGGTGGATCACGCACACCAGGACCTGTTCGGTGGGCGCGAGTCGCAGCACCGCCAGCCGAAGCGGCGGGGCGGCGGTGACGTCGAAGCCCGCGCCGCCCAGGGCCATGACCCGGGCCGTCACGGTGTCGGCGGAGACGTCCTCGACCGAAAGGTCCGGCACCGCACGCTCATCGGTGAGCGGCAGTACCTGCTGGTAGCCCTCGCCGTCCACCTCGGGGTAGACGGTGCGCAGTACCTCGTGCCGTGCCACCAGGTCGCGGACGGCCGCGCGCAGGGCTTCGAGATCCAGTTCGCCGGACAGTCGCACCGCGAGCGGCACATTGTCCACCGCGCTGGCGGGATCGAAGCGATTGAGGAACCACATGCGCTGCTGCGCGTAGGACAGCGGCACCCGGTCGGGTCGCGGTCCGGCGGTCAGCGCGGGCGTGGCGTCGTCGGCCGCGACCTCGCCGGTGACCAGTCGGGCCAGGTCGGCCACCGTGGACGCCTCGAACAGCACACGCACCGGCACCCGGGTGCCCAACGCCGTGCCGATGCGGGCCACCGCCTGGGTGGCCAACAGCGAGTTGCCGCCCAGTTCGAAGAAGTCGTCATCGGACCCGATGGGCAGCGGGTCGGCACCGGGCGGGGTGAGCAGGCCGGAGAACACCTCGGCCACAGCCTGTTCGGCCGGGGTGGCGGGTGCCTTGAATTCCTTGCCGGTGAACACCGGTTCCGGCAGCCGCTCACGATCCACCTTGCCGACCGGGGTCAGCGGGATCTCGTCGAGCACCATGATGGCCGCCGGAACCATGTACGCGGGCAGGGATTCTCCGGCGAAGTCCGCCAATTCCGTTGTGTCCACGTGTTTTCCGGGTGTCGGCAGCACGTAGGTGACCAGGGCCGCCGCCCCGGTGGGCAGCGTGGTGCCGAGGGTGACCGCGAAATCCACGTCCGGGTGTCCGACGAAGGCGCTGTCGATCTCGCCGAGTTCGATGCGCAGGCCGCGGATCTTGACCTGGAAGTCGGTGCGGCCGTGGTGTTCGAAGTTCCCGTTCTCCAGGCGTTTGACCAGGTCACCGGTCCGGTACAGGCGTTGCCCGGGTTCGCCGTACGGACTCGCGACGAAACGCTCGGCGGTCAGCGCGGGCCGGTTCAGATAGCCCTCGGCCAGGGCCGGGCCCGCCAGATACAGCTCGCCGACCACGCCCGGGGGCACCGGCCGCAGCCCGGTGTCCAGCACGTACGCGCCGATGCCCGGCAGCAGCGTGCCGATGTGGGTGCCGCCGCCCGGTTCGAGGGGCGCGGTGCCGGTCGAGAGGGCGGTGACCTCGGTGGGGCCGTATTCGATGTAGAAGTCGCGGTCGGGGGTGATCCAGCGGTCCACCAGCGCGGGCGGGACCCGTTCCCCGCCGCACATGATCGACTGCAGGTCCTGCGGCACGGCCGGATCCAGCGACTCCAGCACCGCCGGGGTGATGCAGATGTGGGTGACCCGTTCGCGGCGCAGCAGTTCCGACAGCTCCGGGCCGCCGAACACGTCCGGCGGCACCACGACCAGCGTCGCGCCCGCGGTGAACGCGTACAGCATCTCGACGATGGAGAAGTCGAAGCTCGGGGTGGTCAGCTGGGTGATGCGCGAATCTCCGGTCACCCCACGGCTTTCCCGGCGCGCGGCCAGTCCGGCCAGACCCGCGTGGGTGATGGCCACACCCTTGGGTTTGCCGGTGGAGCCGGAGGTGTAGATGACGTAGGCCAGGTGCTGTTCGGTCAGCGGCCGGGTGCGGTCGGCGTAGGAGATGGGGTGGGCGGGCCGCCCGGCGATGCGCTCGGCACGGGCCGCGTCATCGAGTTCGATCCAGTAGGCGGCGGTGCCCAGCCCGGGGCGGTGGGCCGCCAGGGTGACACCGAATTTCGCGCCGGAATCGGTGAGCATGTGCTCGATCCGATCCGCCGGATAGGTCGGATCCACCGGCAGATACGTGGCGCCGGTCTTGACGATGGCCCACATGGCCAACACCGATTCGATCGAGCGGGCGATGCCCATGGCCACCACATCGCCCGGGCCGACACCCAGGGCGATGAGTTCGCGGGCCACCTGTGAGGACTGTTCGTCCAGCTCGCGATAGGTGAACTCGCGGAGATCCTGCGGCGCTCCGGTCGGGTTGAAACTGACGGCCACGGCATCGGCGGCGGATTCCACTGCGGCGGTGAGCAGTTGCCCGAAGAATGGGCTACCGGAACGGCGACGGCGACCACCCCGAGCTGATCTGCGAGCAGTATCCATCTTGTTGTTCACCTCACAGGTACAGCAGTCCACACGTGCCGAGACATTTCGACCAGCCCGAACCGACCACACCGCACGGCCGGGCGAACCGGGCACAGCATATCCGCGGACCGTTGGCACGGCGGCTCGAACTGGAAGGGACTATCGCAGCTCCCGTCGCGACGTTGCAGCATGTGAGCCGCGACATAGCTATTTAGAATAGCTATGAATCGCGCCGCCGGGAGGTGAATCCGGCGGCGCGAGAAGCGGCTTCGGGACCGCTATTCGGGCAGCACCAGCACGGTGGCGGACTCCGACCACCGCTCGGCGACCGGGGTGGGAGCGTCCAGCACCAGGGCTCGAAGATCCTCGAGCGGAGCCGGATTCAGCTCGCCCAATCGGTCGTGCTCGGCGAAGACGTGGGTGACCCACTCGTCGGCGAGGGCCTCGGACAGGTCCGCACCGGATTCCGCATCCACCAGCACCACCGACGCGCCGACCGCACCGGCGGCCACCAACTCGATCATGGCCAGCGCGGTGTCGGCCGCGCCGTGGTGGAAGGTGCGGGATTCGAAGGTGAGGTCCAGGCCGCGGGCCCGGTCCACCACGGCGGCCAGGCCGTCGTAGGTGAGTTCGCCATCGGCCGCCACCCGGGCCGGATCGCCGCCGCGCAGGGCGCGAATGCGATGGGCGTAGGTGACCGGTCGCGCCGACTCGGCCGCGATCTCGGCCGCCGTCTCCGGATCGTCGAGAACCAGCCACTCCACGCCGTGCACGGATTCGGGCGCGGTGCCGACGGTGATGCCGACCTTCACGTCCTGTCCCGGCGCCTCGGCGGACGCGAACGGGACCACCATGGTGCCCGCCTTCAACACCGCCCACACCGCGACGACCTGGTCCACGCCGCGGTCCAGTCGCAGCACGACACCCGTGCCCGGACCGCTGCCGCGGGCGATGAGCACCCGGGCCAGGCGCGACGAGCGCGCGTCGAGCTCCTGGTAGGTCAGCGTCTGCTCGCCCCAGACCAGGGCCGGGCCCTCCGGATCGTCCTCGGCGGCGGTGGTGAGCACCTGGGCCAGGGCGGCCCCGCGCACGCCGACCCCGGCGGGCTCCGGCGCGGGCTGCGAAAGCGCGTGCACCGCGGCCGATTCCGCCTGGTCCAGCAGCACGATCTCGCCGACCGGCAGGTGCGGATCCGCGGCGACCGCGGTGAGCACCCGCTCCAGCGCCCGGCCGAAGGAGTCCATGGAGGACTCCTCGAACAGTTCGGTGTCGTAGTTGAGGATCACGGCCAGCTCGCCGGCCGCGCCGTCCACGCCGGGGCGCGGTTCGACGCTGATCTGCAGGTCGAACTTGGCGGTGGCCAGGTCGGTGTCGACCGCGGCGACGGTGAGGCCCGGCAGTTCCAGCACCGGGGTCTCGGTGTTCTGCAGCGAGAGCACCACCTGCAGCAGCGGATTCGCGGGGGTGCGGCCGGGTGCCGCGATCTCCGCGACCCGCTCGAACGGGAGGTCCGCGTGCGCGAAGGCCGACAGGTCGGTCTCGCGGGCCCGCTCGACCAGATCGTCGAAGGGCGCGGACACATCGACCTGGGTGCGCAGGGTGAGGGTGTTGACGAACATGCCGACCAGATCGTCCAGCGCACGCTCGCCACGCCCCGCGACCGCCGTGCCGAGCACCACGTCCGCGCTGCCCGACAGGCGCGCCAGCCAGGCCGCCACGGCGGCGTGTACCACCATGAACAGCGAGGCATTGTGTTGGCGCGCAAGGCGATTCAGGCCCGCGTGCACCTCGGCCGGCAGCGTGTAGTCCAGCAGCGCGCCGCGCATGGCCGACGCCGCGGGACGCGGCCGGTCCAGCGGCAGCAGCGGGCGGACCGACAGCCCGGCCAGCTGTTCGCGCCAGTAGTTCAGTTGCGCGGCGGCGGCGGAGTTCTCGTCGTCCTCGAGGCCGAGTGCCGCGCGCTGCCAGACCGCGTAGTCGGCGTACTGCACCGACAGCGGCGTCCAGGCGGGGGCCGTGCCGGCGGCGTGCGCCAGGTACGCGGTCATGAGGTCGCGGGCCAGCGGGGCCATGGACGCGCCGTCGGCCGCGATGTGGTGGGCGACCAGGACCAGCAGGTAGTCGTCCGGATCGTCGCCGCTGATCAGGCGAATGCGCACCGGAACCCGCTGGGCCACATCGAATCCGGTGCCGACCAGTTCGGCGACGCGGGCGCCGATGTCGGCGGCGCGTTCGGTCTCCAGGCCGCCCGGCAGCGCGTCGGCGATCGAGAGGATCTCCTGGTAGGCGGGTGCGCCCGGGGCCGACTCGGGGTAACGGGTGCGCAGCACCTCGTGACGGGTCAGGACGTCCTCGACGGCGTGCCGCAGGGCGGGCACGTCGAGCGCGCCGGTCAGGCGGATGACCATGGGAATGTTGTAGGCCGGGGACTCCGGATCCAACTGATTGAGCACCCACATGCGCTGCTGCGCCAACGACAACGGAATCCGCGCCGGACGCTCCCCCGCCACCAGCGGCGGACGCACGCCCTCGCTATTGCCCGGCACGATGCGGGCCGCCAGGCCGGAAACCGTTGCGGTCTCGAAGAGTTCACGCACCGCGACATTGGTGTCCAGGGCGGCATTGATCCGCGAGACCGCGCGGGTCGCGATCAGGGAATTGCCACCCAGCTCGAAGAAATCGTCATCGGCACCCACACGATCGGCACCGAGCAGATCCGCGAACACACCCGCCACGATCTCCTCGATCGGCGTCGACGGCGCACGGAAAGACTTGGTTTCGAAGACCGGGGCCGGCAGCGCCCTACGATCCAGCTTGCCCGAAGCATTGAGCGGAAACTCCTCCAGCACCACGATCGCCGACGGCACCATGTACGCCGGAAGCGACTGCGCCAGCGCGGTCTTCAGGTTCTCGGCGGTGACATCGGCGTCGGTGGACGCGACATAGCCGACCAGCTGATCGCCGGTGTGGGCGTCGGCGCGCACCACCACGACCGACTGCGCCACACCCGGCTGCGCCAGCAGCGCGGCCTCGATCTCGCCCAGCTCGATGCGCAGACCGCGCAGCTTCACCTGGAAGTCGGTGCGGCCCAGGTACTCCAGCTCGCCCGCGGCGGTCCACTTCACGAGATCGCCCGTGCGGTAGAGGCGTTCGCCGGTCCCGAACGGGTCGGCCACGAAGCGGTCGGCGGTCAGGTCGGGCCGCTCGACGTACCCGCGCGCCAACTGCGCGCCCGCCAGATACAGCTCACCCGCGACACCGACCGGCACCGGGTTGAGCCGCGAATCCAGCACGTAGACGCGGGTATTGAAGACCGGCCGACCGATCGGCATCGACACGGTGTCCGCGTCGGTCGCCTCGTGATAGGTGACGTCGACCGCGGCCTCGGTCGGGCCGTACAGGTTGTGCAGGCGCGCACCGGTCAGCGCGCGCAGCTGCCGCGCGGTCGGCGCGGGCAGCGCCTCACCGGAGGCGAACACCTGCCGCAGCCCGCGGCCCGCGTCCGCCAGTTCGCTGTCATTGTCGAGCGTGGCCACGAACGCCGACAGCATGGACGGCACGAAATGCGCTGTCGTAATGCCCTGTTCGGCGATGACCTGCGCCAGATACACCGGATCCCGGTGCCCGTCCGGCTTGGCGACCACCAGGCGCGCGCCGGTCTGCAAGGGCCAGAAGAACTCCCACACCGACACGTCGAAGGTGGCCGGGGTCTTCTGCAGCACAGCGTCATCCGCGGTCAGCGGGTACTCGTGCTGCATCCACACCAGGCGGTTGACAATGGCCCCGTGCGATACCGCGACGCCCTTGGGCCGTCCGGTCGAACCCGAGGTGAAGATGACATAGGCCGTGTTCGCCGCCCGCAGCGGCGCGACCCGCTCGGCATCGGCGACCGGGGCACCGCTGTGCCGTTGCAGCGCAACGTCTTCGAGCTGCTCCACCCACAGCAGTGTCAGTTCGCGGCCGCCTGTGGAGAAGCCGTCCCGCTCGGTGGTCAGGACCATGCGGGGCTGGGCGGTGTCGAGAATGTGGCCATTGCGCTCGATCGGCTGGTCCGGATCCAGCGGCACATAGGCCGCGCCGGTCTTCAGCACCGCGTACATGGCGACCACCAGCTCGACCGACCGCCGCATGGCCAGGGCCACCAGCGATTCCGGTCCCGGGCCGTAGCCGTTCATGAGCAGTTCGCGGGCCAGGCGGCTGGAGCGCTCGGACAGCTCGCGGTAGGTGAGTCGCTCGTCCTCGAAGACCAGCGCGACGGCGTCGGGGGTGGCCGCGACCTGGGCCTCGAAACGCGAAACCAGGGTCGCCGCATCGCCTTCGGGCAGCGTGGCCGCCACGTCGAAGGCGGTGGCGTTCCAGTCGGTGAGGATGCGCTGCCGCTCCCCCGCCGAGAACAGCGGGAGATCGCCGACCGGCGCGGTCGGGGCGGCGGTCACCGCGGCCAGCACGCGCTGGAAGCGGGCCGCCAGTTCGGCGACCGTGGCCGGGTCGAAAAGGTCGGTGGCGTAGGAGAATTCGGCGGCCATGGCGGTCGCGTCGCCCTGTTCGTCGTGCGATTCCTGCAGGGTGAGCTGCAGATCGAACTTGGCGAAGGGGATCTCCAGGTCCGCGCCCGCCACCGTGAGCCCGGGCAGCTCCAGGCGGGTCGGTGCCATGTTCTGGAAGGTCAGCATGACCTGGAACAGCGGATTGCGGGCCTGCGAGCGGGCCGGGTCCAGCAGTTCCACCAGGCGCTCGAACGGCACGTCGGCGTGGCCGAAGGCGCGCACGTCGGTCTCGCGCACCGCGCCCACCAGGTCCGCGAAGGAGGCGGCCGGGTCGATGTCGGTGCGCAGCACCAGGGTGTTGACGAACATGCCGATGAGGTCGTCGAGTTCGGCCTCGCCGCGCCCGGCCACCGGGGTGCCGATGGCGATGTCGCGGGTGCCCGACAGCCGCGCCAGCAGCACCGCCAGCGCGGCGTGCACCACCATGAACAGCGTAGTGTTGTGGGTTTCGGCGAATCGCCGTGCGGCCGCGTAGATCTCGTCGTCCAGGCGGAAGGCGTGGGTGCCGCCCCGGTAGGAGGCGACGGCGGGCCGCGGGCGGTCCCACGGCAGCACCAGTTCGTCGGGCAGGTCGGCCAGCTCGGCGCGCCAGTAGGCGATCTGGCGGGCCAGCGGCGAGTCCGGATCGTCCTCGCTGCCCAGCGATTCCCGCTGCCACACCGCGTAATCCGCGTACTGGACCGGCAGCGGAGCCCAGCCCGGCACCGCGCCGCGCACCCGCTCGGCGTAGGCGGTCACCAGATCGCGGGCCAGCACGCCGATCGAAACGCCGTCGGCGGCAATGTGATAGATCGCGGCGACCAGCACGTGCTCGTCGGGCGCGACGCGCAGCAGGCGCAGGCGCAGCGGCGGCGCGGCGGTCACATCGAAGCCGGTGCCGACGACTTCGGCCACGGCGGCCGGGATCTCGGCGGCGTCGATGTCGAGAACCGGCAGCTCGGGCAGCGCGCGCGGATCCTCGATCGAGAGCACCTGCTGGAAGCCCTCGCCGTCCACCTCGGGGTAGATGGTGCGCAACACCTCGTGGCGCGCGACGAGATCCGCGGCGGCGGCCCGCATGGCGTCCACGTCGAGCGCACCCGACAGCCGCACCGCGAGCGGCATATTGTCCACGGCGCTGTTCGGATCGAAGCGGTTGAGGAACCACATGCGCTGCTGCGCGAACGACAGCGGCACCCGGTTCGGGCGCGGCAGCGTGCCCAGCGCCGGTCCGGTTGCGGCCGGGGCGGTTTCGCCCTCGAGCGCCCGTGCCAGCTCGGCCACGGTCGAGCCCGCGAACAGCACATGCACCGGAACCCGCACGCCCAGCGCGGTGCCGATGCGCGCGGCGGCCTGCGCCGCCAGCAGCGAGTTGCCGCCGAGCTCGAAGAAGTCGTCGTCCGCGCCCACGCGCGCGTCCGGGTTGTCCGGAATCAGCAGGGCCGCGAAGACTTCCGCGATGAGTTCCTCGGCGCGGGTGGCCGGGGCGCGGAACTCGCGGGCCGCGAACACGGGCTCCGGCAACGCGTTTCGATCCAGCTTGCCCACCGGGGTCAGCGGAATCTCGTCGAGCACCACGATCGCCGACGGCACCATGTAGGCGGGCAGCGACTCGCCGACGTGGGCGGCCAGCGCCGCGGTGTCCAGGCTCGCGCCCGGCCGCGGCAGCACGTAGGACACCAGCGCGGTCGCGCCCGAGGGCAGCGACTTGCCCAGGGTGGCAGCGAAATCCACGTCCGGGTGCGCGCTCAGCGCATTGTCGATCTCGCCCAGTTCGATGCGCAGGCCGCGGATCTTCACCTGGAAGTCGGAGCGGCCCAGGTACTCGATGATGCCCGGGTGGTCGGCATCGGCGGGGGTGCGGCGGACCAGGTCGCCGGTGCGGTACAGCCGCGCGCCCGGGGAACCGGCCGCCTCGCCGAAGGGGCTGGCCACGAAGCGTTCCGCGGTCAGGCCGGGGCGTCGGTTGTACCCCTGGGCCAGCGCGGGACCCGAGAGGTAGAGCTCGCCGACCACGCCGTCCGGCACCGGGCGCAGCCGCGAATCCAGTACGTAGGCACCGACTCCCGGAATCGCCGAGCCGATGGTGATGGCCTCGCCCGGCAGCAGCGGCGCGCTGGAGGTGGCCAGAATCGTGGCCTCGGTGGGGCCGTAGCCGTTGTAGAAGGAGCGGGTCCCGGTGGCCCACCGCGACACCAATTCGGGCCCGAACTTGTCGCCCGCCACCACGACGGTGCGCAACTCGGTCAGCCCGGCCGGGTCCACCGACTCCAGCGCGCCCGGCGTGATCAGCACGTGCGTGACGCGTTCGCGGCCCAGCAGTTCGGCCAGCTCGACACCGCCGAAGACACCGGCCGGTGCGATGACGAGGGTCGCACCGGCGGTGAAGGTCAGCAGCAGTTCCAGCACCGAGACGTCGAAGCTCGGCGAGCAGACGTGCAGCACCCGCGACTCGGCGGTGACCGCGTAGTGCTCGCGCTCGGCGGCGACCAGCCCGGCCAGGCCGGTGTGGGTGACCACCACGCCCTTGGGCTTGCCGGTCGAGCCGGAGGTGTAGATGACGTAGGCCGGGTGCTGTTCGGTCAGCGTGCCCAGGCGGTCGGCGTAGGAGATGGGGTGGTCCGGGTGCGCGGCGATGCGCTGCGCCTGTGCCGGATCGTCGAGTTCGATCCATTCGGCCGCGTCGCCCAGCGCGCCGCGGTACTCCCGCGTTGTCAGGCCGAGCACCGCGCCGGAGTCGGTGAGCAGATGGTCGATGCGGTCCGGCGGATAGGCCGGGTCGACGGGCACGTACGCCGCGCCGGTCTTGGCGATGGCCCAGACCGAGAGCACCGACTCGATCGAGCGGGTGATGCCGATGGCGACCATGGCACCGGGCCCGACCCCGCGCGCGATCAGCTCTCGGGCCAGTCGCGAGGACTGCGCGTCGAGTTCGCGGTAGCTGATCTCTCGCTGGTCGGCCGGATTACCGGTAGGATTGAAACGAATTGCAGTCACATTGGCCGCCGATTCGACGGCGGAGGTGAGCAACTGTCCGAAGAGCGGGCTGCCGGACCGACGCCGACGAGTACCGCGAGCAGAACGGCGGGCAGTCTCCATACGCGTGCAATCACCTCTCGGGTCCGTCATTTCCGCAGGCCGAAGACACTCGACCGAACCCCATGAAAGTGACGTCTGTTCCCGGGACGTCGAGGAGGGTCAGCGGATCACTCGATCATATCGAGGCGCGCGAGCGGCCTCGAGCGGCCATACGACCCAACTATCGCTGAGCAGCGACGATTGTTGCCACGAAGTGACTTGGACCACAAGATGTTTATAGCCAGCCGCGGCGTGTCGCCTGAACTCCCGCTTGGAAGCGAGTGCTCGCGCCGAGGCGCTCGAGCAGACTTGCGGTGCGGCGCACCACGGTTCGACGCGAGAGACCCAGTCGGCGGGCGATGGTGTCGTCGGTCGCGCCCATGCTCATGAGCGTCAGGATCGCCTTGTCGCGTTCGTCCAGGGCCTCAGCGGGATTCACCGAGATCGGGGTGGCCATGAGCCACAGCGCGTCGAAGGTCTTGACCAGCAGGTCCAGCGTGGGCGACGGGCCCACGCGCACACCCATGGGGTCGCCGCGGCGTTCGTCGGTGTGCAGCACCAGCACCGCGCGCCGGTCGTCGGCGACGATCAGCTTCATGGGCGGATCGGGCAGCGTACGCGCCTGCGCGCCAACCGCATTGGTGGCCAGCACGTGCCGCAGCCGCTCGGGATCCTGGTAGATGGTCTCCTGATACAGGGTCCGGTAGTCGATTCCGGCCTGGATGCGCGAGGACTTGAGCTCGAACATCCGCTCCTCGGTCTCCACATCGGAGAGGAACGGGCCGCGCTCCACCACCTTCACGCAGGCGTGCGCGGTGTGCTGCAGATCCTCGAAATCGGCCAGCAGCTGGCGACGTTCGTACACCGCCACCACCGCGCCGTCGGCATCGGTGGTGCGGCGCACCGAGCGGAAGGTCTCGCCCAGGCGCGCGGCGGCCGACTGCATGCGCAGCATGTCCTGATTGCGGCGTCGAGTCTCGGCCTCCGACAAGGCTTCCGGGGCATGCGCGTCGAAACGCACCACGCCCTTGCCGTCGGTCAGGCGCACCGCGGCCTCGAGCTGGCACAGCGCCTCCAGCGCGGCCTCGGCCACGCGCGGCGGAATGGCCAGGCGCTCGGCCACTTCCGGCACGGTCGAGCGCGGATGCTGCACGAGCACCGCGTAGCAGCGGCCGGGCAGCGAGGCCGGGTCGAAGAGATCGTCCAGTGTCGTCACCGCGCCCACCGGCGTGCGCCGGTCCGGAAATCGTCCGGTCGGGGGAAGCGGTGAACGCTCTACTGGTCCGGTCCCCACTGCTGCTGCATGAGAACGCCCTTGCTGGCTAGCCATGGCAGCGGATCCATCTTGTTGTCGGCGGCGTCCCAGATCTCGAGGTGCAGATGGGGACCGGTGGAATTCCCGCGGTTGCCCACGGAGGCGATCACATCGCCGGTGTTCACGCGCTGGCCGGTGGTCACGTACATGTCGTTGACGTGGCCGTAGACCGCGGTGGTGCCGTCGTCCTGCTTGACGCGCACCCAGAGGCCGAAGCCCGAGGCGGGACCGGCATCGATGACCGTGCCGCCCATGACGGAGTGGATCGGGGTGCCGATCGGATCGGCGAAGTCGATGCCGTAGTGCATCGCGCCCCAGCGCATGCCGAAGCCGGAGGTCAGCTGGCCGTCGACCGGCTTGACCACGCCCGGGCCCGGGTTGAGCTGCTGCTGAAGGGTTTTGAGGGTCTGCTCGGCCTGCTGCAGCGGGGCGGAGATCTCCGGCGGCAGGTTCTGCAGGCCGAACGGGGCCGGATCCGGCGTGGTGGCCGCGACCGCCTGCGCCTGCTGCGCGTTCTCCGCGACGGGAGCGGCGTCCGGCTTGGCCTGCTTCATTTCCTGGGCGGTCTGGTCGACCGCGGCGACGTCCTCGCCGATGGTGGTCGGCTTCTCGTCGTGGGTGGGTAGGAGCGGGGCGGCGTGCGCGAGGGCGGGGACCAGCTGCGTCGCGGTGCCGATCAGGGCTCCGGCGGCGACGGCCACGCCCGCGGCGGTCTTCACGCGATCGGTGGCGGTGGGTTCGGCCCGGTGCCGTCTGCGAGACGGGGTGCCAGCGCGGCCGGCACCGGAATCACCAAGCAAATCCATGACTGTTACGGAGTTCGCGGTAGTTCTGTGGTGCGGCACTGCAAGTCCTAGCGTTCGGTGGGTCCGGTAACGATTCGGCATCGCTGTGACGGAAACTGTACTCGGTTGTGACCATTCCGCAACCTTTTGTGCGATAACGCCCGCTCGAGCACTCGAACCCTTGATCACAAAAGGTAACCGACGAGGCACACTTGTGACATGGTTCTCGACGAGTTGGGTACGCCAGTTGTTCTCGCCCCGATGGCCGGTGGGCCCTCGACCCCGGAGTTGGCCGCGGCCGTGTCCGAGGCCGGGGGGTTGGGTTTCGTGGCCGCCGGATATCTGCCCGCGGGTGAGCTCGCCGCGCGCGTCAAGGCCACCCGGGCCCTGACCACGCGCCCGTTCGGGGTCAACCTCTTCTATCCCTCCGAACCCAGCCCGACCGCTCGGTTCTCTTCCTATATAGAGGAGCTGTCGCGCGAGTTCCCCGTCGGCGACGCCAAGCACGACACCGACGACTGGGACGCCAAACTCGAGCTGCTGCTCGCCGAGCCGGTGGCGGTGGTGTCGAGCACCTTCGGCTGCCCGACGGCATCGGAGATCGCGCGGCTGCACGCGGTGGGCTCCGAGGTGTGGGTGACGGTCACCTCCGTGGCCGAGGCCCGGCAGGCCGTGGCGGCGGGCGCGGACGTGCTGGTCGCGCAGGGCGCGGAGGCCGGTGGGCATCGCGGGACCTTCATCGACGATCCGGCCGAGGATCTCGCCGATCCACTGGGTGTGCTGGCCCTGGTGCAGCTGCTGCGCGCGGCCGTCGAGGTGCCGATCGTGGCCGCGGGCGGGCTCGCCACCGGCGCCGCGGTCGCCGGGGTGCTGGCCGCCGGTGCCTCCGCCGCGCAGGTCGGCACGGCGTTCATGCGCTGCCCGGAGGCCGGGACCGCACCGTTCATTCGCGCGGCCATCACCGCCGACACCCCCACCATGCTGACCCGCGCCTTCACCGGTCGCCGCGCGCGCGGCCTGCGCAATCGCTTCATGCTCGAGCATCTCGACGCGCCCGCCGCCTACCCCGAGATCCATTACGCCACCGGGCCTTTGCGGGCGGCCGCGCGCACCGCGGGCAACGCCGAGGAAGTGAATCTCTGGGCAGGTCAGGCACATTCGCTGGCCCCGGAGCTGCCCGCGGGTGAGCTGGTGCGCAAGCTGACAGCGGATGCGAAAAATGCTCTGGAGCGGGCACTTTCACTGCGAATCCAGGGTTATTGACAACCGCTTTCATCTACAATCGGCTGACATCTTCCGCCATCCCATGAGGAGAGCGTTATGTCACTCGACGTACCCACCGCCCTACTCGAGCGCGCTGAACGCGGTGAAGTCAGCGACGCAGAGTTCGTCGAATGCGTCCGTAACTCGCTGCCCTACGCCTACGAGGTCGTCAGCCGGGTAGCCGCCGATCTGCGTTCCGGCACGGCGGAATTCGCCGACAACACCATCGCGCCACCCGACGAGACGGCCCGCGGCCAGCTGCTGCGCGCCATGGCCTCCGACGCCATCCGCGGCGGCCTGGAACGCCACTTCAACATCAAACTCGCGTTCCAGAACTGCCACCGGGTCGCGGCCTTCCCGCTCTCCTCGGTCGGCAACGACACCTACACCACCTTCATCTCCACCCGCGCACAGCTGCTCAACCAGAGCCCCGAGCTCCGCAACTGCTGAGCGCCCGCACGCGAGCTTCGGCGCGACCGTAACCCGGTCGCGCCGAAGCTTGTTCGCGGTTCGATTACAGCTTGTTCGCGGTTCGGTACAGCTTGTTCGCGGTTCTCAGACTTCCAGCAGCTTGCGCTTGAGGACCTTGCCGGTCGGGTTGCGCGGCAGTTCGGGGAGGTAGACGACCTCGCGGGGGACCTTGTAGCGGGCCAGGTTGGATTTCACGAATTCCTTGAGGTCCGACTCGGGGAACGTGTGCCCGTCGTGGATGACCACGAAGGCCTTCAGGCGCGCGCCGAAAACCTCGTCGGGGACGCCGATCACGGCCGCCTCGCGGACGGCGGGGTGGGTGTAGAGCAGTTCCTCGACCTCCACCGGGAAGACGTTCTCGCCGCCGGAGACGATCATGTCGTCGTCGCGGCCGTCGATGAAAAGCCGGCCCTCGCTATCGAAGTGGCCGACGTCGCCGGAGGACATGAGGCCGCGGATGATCTCCTTGTGGCCGCCGCCGGTGTAGCCCTCGAACTGGATGGAATTGCCGACGAAGATGCGGCCGGTCGCGCCATTGGGCACGGTGCGCCCGCGGTCGTCGAGGATGCGCACGCGCGCCCCGAGGACCGGTTTGCCCACGCAGCCGGGCTCTTCGGCGAGATCTTCCGGGGTGGCGATGGTGGCGTAGGCGACCTCGGTCGAGCCGTACAGGTTGTAGACCACCGGGCCGAAGGCCGCGGTCACCTCCCGGCACAGTTGCGCGCCCAGTTGGGAACCGGCCACGAAGATGATGCGCACCGCGGACAGGTCGTGCCCGGTCAGCGCCCGGCCGCCCAGATCCATCATGCGGGACAGCATGACCGGGACCACGATCACCGTGGTGGCCCGGTGTTCGGCGATGGAATCGATGGCGGTCTGCGGGTCGAAGCGGCGGCGGATCACCAGGGTGGAGCCGAAGCCGAGGGTCAGCATGGCCATGGCGAAGCCGAGCGTGTGGAACATGGGGGCGCAGCATTCGGTCACCTCGTTCACCCGGAACGGGACCTTGGACAGCAGACCGCCCAGGGACAGCAGCGATTTCGGCTCCGCGCGCGGCGCGCCCTTCGGGGTGCCGGTGGTGCCGCTGGTGAGCAGGATGATGCGGGGCTCCGCGCCGGGCGCGGGCGGGGCGTCGGATGAGCCCTGCGCGATGAGGAATTCGAGGCTGTCCTCGCGCGGTTCCTCGGTCCAGGCCCGGTAGCTGCCGCGGCGCGGGTGCACCTCGTCGAGCATGTGGGCGTACTCGTCGTCGTAGACGAGCAGGTCGGTGCCCTCGCGGGTGGCGACATCGCGAATCTGCGGGCCCCCGAAATCGGTGTTCAGCAGGATGATCTTGGCGCCGCACTTGGCGGCGGCGAAGACGGCCTCGATCAGTCCGCGGTGATTGCGTGCCAGAATGGCCACGCCCTCACGCGGTTTCAGCCCGCGCTCGCGCCAGGCATTGGCCAACCGATTGGAGCGGTCCTCGAGCTCGGCGAAGGTCAGCTCGCCCAGCTCGTCGATGATCGCCGTGCGCCCGCCGTAGCGGGCCGCCGACAGCCGCAGCCCCGCCGCCAACGTGCCGTAGCGCAGCATAGCGGTGGCCGCCGACAGCAGCACGGTCGGCGATTCGATGCGCGCCAGCCCCGCCTCCACCACCAGCCGCGCCGATTCCGCCTCCAGATAGGCCCGCTCCCCCAGCGACCTGATCAGCCCGAGAGTCATGCGCGAACACCCCCGACCATCGATCCACCCTGCGCGCGTACCGATTCCAGCACCCCGGACCTCCTCGTCCACCCCTGCCGTTTGGGGGCATCCGCCCCCAAACTAACGGTACGGACCCGCACCCGCGACCGGAAACCCCCGACCGCCTGGTCTCTTCCCCGCGTCCCAGCCCACGTCCACTTTTCACCATGACGTGTCTTCTTTGCACCTCGCCCGCGTCCCCACCCGCACCCAGGATGGAAGCCATGACCACGATCACCGACCCCGCTTCCCTCCCAACCCTTTTCGAGTCCCACCTGAACGCGGGCGACATCGACGCCGTCCTGGCCCTCTTCACCCCCGACGCCACCATGCGCACCACCACCGGCACGGTCATCACCGGCCCCGACGCCCTGCGTCAGGAAATCACCGGCACCGTCGCCGCCAACGGCCACCTCACCAACAAGCCGCGC
Source organism: Nocardia sp. CDC153 (assembly GCF_035818515.1). Classification (NCBI taxonomy): domain Bacteria; kingdom Bacillati; phylum Actinomycetota; class Actinomycetes; order Mycobacteriales; family Nocardiaceae; genus Nocardia; species Nocardia sp. CDC153. Next base: position 542,540 of record NZ_JAYKYU010000003.1, read on the forward strand.
CACGTCCTCGTCGGCGCGGACACGGCCCTCCTGGTCACCGACTGGACCATGGACATCACCACCCCCGAAGGCCGCATCTCCCCCACCGGCACCACCGCCAATATCGCCCGCCGCCTCGAGAACGGCGAATGGCGCTTCACCCTCCTCAACCCCCTCGGCACCGCCTGACCCCGCGAAACAGGCGTCCCGGCGCACCCACCTGGAAATAAGTCGGTGCGCCGGGAGGTTGCCGGAATGGGGGGTGGGACCGCACGAGCGAAGGGACCGTTCGATGGCGAAGATGACCGGTGACGAGCGCGAGAAGTTTCTGGCCGAACTGCACGTAGGGGTGATCGCGATCGAACGACGCGATCGCGCCCCCTTGGCGGTGCCGATCTGGTACGGCTACGAACCCGGCGGCGAGGTCCACATCTGGACCGAATCCGGCTCGGTGAAGGAGAAGCTGATCCGCGCCGCGGGCCGCTTCACCCTCACCGCCCAGGTCGAAGAGCAGCCCTACCGCTACGTCTCGGTCGAGGGCCCCGTCACCGCCATCGACCCCGCCACCCCGGAAACGGTGGGCCCCATCGCGATTCGCTACCTCGGCGAGCCCGAAGGCAAGGCCTTCACCGCCCAGAACCTCACCCCCGAATCCCTGCTCATCCGCATGCGCCCCGAACGCTGGCTGACCACGGACTACTCGAAAGAGTAACCGGTCCGGGGTGGCGAATCAGCCCCGGAATGCGCGACGGTACGCGCCGGGAGTGGTGCCGACGTGGGTGCGGAAGCGGCGGCGGAGGTTGACCGCCGAGGCGAGGCCGACCCGGGTCGCGATGGCCTCGACGGGGAGGTCGGTGTCCTCGAGCAGGGTGCGGGCGGCGGCTATGCGGCGGGACAGGAGCCACGCGCCCGGACTGGTGCCGAGCTGATCGGCGAAGCGACGGGCCACCGTTCGGGGGGAGACGTTGAGCTGGGCCGCCATGTCGTCGACCGAAAGCGGCTGTGACAGACGGGCTTCGGCCCAGTCGAGCAGCCCTTCGAGGGCGTCGGTCGGCGGTTCTGGCGGAGCGTATTGCGTCTGGCCGCCCGTACGGTGCGGGGGCATGACCATGTGACGGGCCAGCAGGGCCGCGTGCGCCGCGCCGTGGTCTTTGCGAACCAGGTGCAGGCACAGGTCGATGCCCGCGCCCGCCCCCGCGCTGGTGGCGACATCGCCGTGATCGACGTAGAGCGCATTGGGTTCGACTCGAACACTGGGGAATTCGCGCCGCAGCTGGTCGGCTCGGGCCCAGTGGGTGGTGGCGGACCGGCCGTCGAGCAGACCGGTTCGGGCCAGGGCGAAGACGCCCGAGCAGATGGTGACGATGCGCGCGCCGCGGGCGTGTGCGCGGACCAGCGCGCGATGCACCCGCGGGGAGAGTGGAGTCTCGACCGGTAGCCAGCCGGGGATGATCACCGTGTCGGCGGACGCCAGCGCCGAAAGCCCCTGCGCCACATCCACCGTGTATCCGGAGGTCGTCGGCACCGGCCCCGGATTCTCGGCGCACACGCCGAACTCGTAGTGCTGCGGCACCCCGGGCCGCGCCGTGCCGAACACCTCTGCGGCGCAGCCGAGTTCGAAGGTCGACTGCACCGGCCGCACCAGAGCCACCACGCGATGCATGGCAGAAAAGTACCCCATGACGTCTTTACTGACACTGGCCGACCGACTCCGCCCACGGCACCGTGGTGATCATGAACCCAGAGATCCTCGACCAGCCCGGCTACACGTCCATCACCGTCACGGAATCCCCTGTGCGCGAGATCTTCCCGGGCATCCGGGTACGCCCCCTCTGGAAGGGCCCGTCCGGCGCGAGCGCCAACCTCCTCGAAATGGACCCGAACACCTCGTGGCCGCGCAAAGACATCCACGAGCCCGGCCCGGAAGAGGTCTACGTCGTCTCCGGCACCTTCAACGACGGCGCCCGCGACTACCCCGCCGGCACCTTCCTCCACGCCCCCGCCGGCTCCTGGCACATCCCCTCCACCACCACCGGCTGCACCCTGTTCGTCTTCTACCCCGAGGGCTAGCCGCGATATATTAGACATTTGCCACGAAAGCTACTGTCCAGTCCAGGATTTGGCGCGCTAATAAGACGGGGTCCCGGCGCCCAGCCCCGGGGCGCATTCGAAGACTGGGCAGTCTGACTTCAAATATCGAAGTGGCGAATCGCCGCCAAAAGCAATGCGAAAGAGCCGATTTCGCTCTGCGGGGTGCTCGATGGTGTCACTATCGAGACAGGCCGATCCGGCCGCGTTGGGGAGAAGGGGGATCGAGCATGCCTATGCGGGTTGTCGCCGTGATGAATTACAAAGGTGGAGTGGGCAAGACAACGCTCACCGCGAATCTCGGAGCGGTGGCAGCGCGGCGTGGTCTCCGGGTGCTGCTCATCGATCTGGATCCGCAGACCAATCTGACCTTCTCGTTCTACTCGATCGAGGACTGGCAGAGCCATCTGAAGGACAGCCGGACGATCAGGCAGTGGTACGACGGTGATATGCCCGGCCGAGACGTCTCGCTGGCCGATCTCATCGTCACCCCGGAGCGAGTCAACAGCCTCCTCGGCGGCAATGGCGGCCGCCTCGATCTGATTTCCTCCCATCTCGGTCTCATCGACATCGATCTCGAACTCGCCGCGCGACTTGGCGGGGCCACCACCCTCGACGGGTCCAAGCGAAGGTTCCTGGACCTGCACGGTTGCCTACGACACGCGCTGGAAGACAGCCAGTTCGCCGACTATGACCTGGTCCTGATCGATTGCGCGCCCAACTTCGGACTCGTCACCAAGACCGCGATCGTGGCCAGCGAGCACATCCTCGTGCCGGCCAAGGCGGACTATCTATCGACCCTCGGATTGGATTACCTGGTCGGAAATTGCGCGGGACTGGTTCAGCAGTTCAATGATTTCGTGAGCCACAAGGGCGGGGCCCAAGATCACAGCCCGATCGATCCCGGATTCCTGGGGGTCGTGTTCACCATGGTGCAGATCTATTCGCAACAGGTGACACTCGCGCAGCAACGCTGGATCGACGAGGTGGCCGAGGCGTCACGAGTACCCGTGCTATCGAGCCGAATCCGCAATAGTCCCCGGCATTTCGGCGACGCGGGCGAGACCGGCGTCCCCGCCATGCTGCGCGATGTGTACAAGGACGAGGTCGTGAAGGAGTTCGATCAATTGGCCGATGAGGTCCTGACCGCGCTCGAATTGTCTTCGGGAGACCACCGATGAGCGATCTCAAGAGTATTGCCGCTCTGCAGCGTCGCGTCTACGAATTCCTGGAGCGGCAAGACGAGTCCACCCTCAGGGCGATCATCGATGGATCCGCACGGCTCGAGGTCGTCGGCGCCGCGCCGCGCCCCGAAACCGCGCACACTGCCTCCAGCCCAACGCCGAGCAGGTCCGATATCGAGCCGTCCCGTGACCCGGCACAGGTGGCGAGCAGCCTTTCGCCGATGCCACCCGATCAGCGACGGTCCTATCTGAGCACGTCCCCGCTGTCCGTGCCGCAATTGCGGGAAGTTGCCAAGCAACTGGGATTGCGGGGCTACAGCAAGTTCGCGAAGGCGAGGCTCGTCGATTTCCTGGTCACCGGGGGATCTTCCGGCTTCGTCGCTTCCGCGGCCGACAACATACCGGACGGCAACCCGCGCGCCGCCGCGGCAGCCTCGACCGACTCCCCGCGGCCGGACGTCGAGGCGGAGCGGATCGCCTCGCAGCTTCGCGCGACCGAGACCGAGGAAGAGGGCTTCGCGTACCTACGCGCACAAGGGCTGGACCACCAGGCCCTGCTTGCCGTCGCCCACGAATTGCATCTCACGCGGGTGGAACGCCTGAGTCGCACCGAACTCGAGAGGCGGGTGCTCAAGCAGGCCATCGGTGCCCGTCGAAAGTTCGCCGGTCTACGGAAGTGGTGAGGATCCATGGCAGGTGGGGCGGAGACCGAGCGGGACGATGAAGCGGCCGCCCGCTCGATGTATTTGATCGGCGGTCGCCGGGTCACGGTGTCGGATCTGTTGGAGGCCGGCCTGATCCGGGTCGGCGAGGCCCTCAGATTCCGGCGCAGCCGGATCGGCGTGACCTATGACGCGACGGTGACCGAGTCTGGACTCATCCGGCTCGAGGCCGGAGGCGAGGAGTTTCGTTCGCCCTCGCGAGCGGCCATGGTGGCGGCCGGAATGCGCGCGGTCGACGGGTGGCGGGCATGGCTGGTGGTCGACCAGGACAGGATGCTCGACACGGTTCGCCAGGAATTACTCGACAGGGTGATTTCGCGAGTAGCGGCCGAGGCCAATCAGCGCAACGAAGACTCCGAGCGCCGCCGCATTCACGACCGTCTCCGACAGGCGCGCAAGCGCGCGGATGAGCATGCCCCCGAACGCATTTCCGTCCGGGATCTGCTCGCGCTGTGGGGCGCATCGGATCGCGGTGACCAGGTCAGCCGCATCGAGGCCGATCTGGCCAATCACGGCCTGACGACGTCCCCGAGCTTCCGCGCGGTGACCTTGGATACGCCCGTGTGGCTGACCACGCCACCCAGCGATTCGGAGGATGCGGCGACCACCGACCTGTCCGGCACCGAGGCGGTGCCGGCCGACGAGGACGATGAAGGTGGTCGCGATCTCGATGTGCGCCTCACGGTCGGCAACCTCTCACCACTGCAGGGGGTGGAATCCGTCGGGCCGAACAGCACACTGCAAGAGGCGATTACGCGGATGGAGCTCAACGACTACTCCCAGCTCGCCGTGCTGAGCGGACCCCGCAATCTCCGTGGGGCGGTCACCTGGCGCTCGATCGCACAGGCAATGCACCGGAAAGCGAGTGTGCGCTTGGCCGATGCGATCGACGCGCAGGCGGAGGTCGTCGACTACGACCGGGATCTCTTCGAGGTTCTCGGCACGCTGCAACAACGTGACTTCGTTTTCGTTCGTGACGAGAGCAAGGCCATCGCCGGGATTGTCACCACGGCCGATGTGGCACAACGCTACGGCCAGATGGCCATGCCGTTCTTCCATCTCGGGGAGCTGGATCAGACACTCCGGTGGATTCTGAACCGCGCCTTGGACTTCGAGACGGTGCAACGGCTCTGCAACCGGCGAATCTCCAGTGTCGACCAGCTCACCTTCGGGGACTACCGCCGAGTTTTGGAGAACAAGGAAGCCTGGGACCGACTGGGCTGGCCGCTGGACCGCGCCTCCTTCATCTGCCGTCTGGAGGAGATTCGGAACATTCGCAACAAGGTCATGCATTTCCACCCCGACCCGATCCCCGAGGACGCCGTCGACAAACTGCGCCGCTTCAACAAGTTACTGCACCGCTATCGCGAACGAGCTTGACCTCGACAACTCCGGCAGCGGCCGTCACTCATTCCCTGGGGGCAGAGGAATGGGCCGATCCCTGCACAAACCGCCGCCGGGTGACAGGTTCCTGGCGATTTCGGTGTGATTGTGCAGGGATCGGCCCATGTGGACCCGGAGTCAGGCCAGTGTGATCACCGTCAACGTGCCATCGGCGTGCTGGGCGCGCAGGCGCTTCTTGTCGAACTTGCCGACGCTGGTCTTGGGGACCTCGGGGATGAAGGTCCAGTGTTCGGGGAGTTGCCATTTCGCGAACTTGGGGGCCAGGAAGTCGCGGAGCTCTTCGGGTTTCGTCTCCGCACCCTCGACGAGGACGATGGCGACCAGGGGGCGTTCGTCCCACTTCTCGTCCGGAATGCCGATGACGGCGGCCTCGGCGACGGCGGGGTGGCCCATGACGGCGTTCTCGAGATCCACCGAGGAGATCCACTCGCCGCCGGACTTGATGACGTCCTTGGAGCGGTCGACCAGGGTGAGGTAGCCATTGGGGCTGATCTTGCCGACGTCGCCGGTGCGGAGCCAGCCGTCGTGGAACTTGTCCGGGTCGACCTCGCCGCCAGAGGGCGAGTAGTACGAGCCGGTGATCCAGGGGCCGCGAACCTCCAACTCGCCCAGGGCTTCTCCGTCGTTCGGGACGATCGAGCCGTCGTCGGCGACCAGGCGCGCCTGCACACCGGCGGGGAATCGGCCCTGGGTGTAGCGGTAGGCCCAGGCCTCGTCACCCTCGGCCCCGGCGGGCGGGTGGGCGACCGAGCCGAGCGGGGAGGTCTCGGTCATGCCCCACGCGTGCAGCAGCTTCACGTGGTGACGCTCCTCGAAGGCGCGCATCATCGACGGCGGCACCGCCGCGCCACCGACCACACAGGTGCGCAGATACGAGATGTCCTGCGGCTGAGCCTGCAGCGCGGCCAGCACGCCGCCCCAGATGGTGGGCACCGCGGCGGCGAAGGTCGGACGCGCCTGCTCCATCATCTCCAGCAGCGGCGCGGGCTGCAGGAAGCGGTCGGGCATGAGCACATTCGCGCCCGACATGAGCGCGGCGTACGGGATGCCCCAGGCATTGGCGTGGAACAGCGGCACGATGGCCAGCACGGTGTCCGACGCGGTGAAACCCATGCCGTTGGGCGAGATCACCTGCATGGCGTGCAGCCAGTTGGAGCGGTGCGAGTAGACAACGCCCTTGGGGTCGCCGGTGGTGCCGGAGGTGTAGCACATGCCTGCGGCCGAACGCTCGTCGATGATGGGGAAGTCGTAGGTATCGGGCTGGGCGGCAAGCAGTTCCGCGTAGGAGTGCACGGTGACGCCCTCGGGCGCCTGCAGCGCGGCGGCATCCCCATTGGCGACGATGACGTGCCGCACCGTCTTCAGGTTGGGCAGGTACTGGGCGAACATGGGCAGCAGCGAGCCGTCCACGATCACGACCTTGTCCTCGGCGTGATTGGCCACGTACACCAGCTGCTCGGGAAACAGTCGGATGTTCAGCGCGTGCAACACCGCGCCCATGGCGGGCACCGCGATGTAGGCGACCATGTGCTCGTTGTTGTTCCACATGAACGTGCCGACCCGGTCACCCACGCCGATGCCCAGCTCACGCAGGGCGTTGGCGAGCCGGGCCGCGTCCTGGCCGACCTCGCGATAGGTCTGGGTGCGGACGCCGTCTCCGGTCCAGGTCGAGACGTGGCTGTCGCCCTGGAAGGTGGAGGCGTAGCGCAGCAGTGTCGCGAGTGACAGCTGCTCGTCCTGCATGGTACTCAACATTTCCCAACCGCTCCTTGCATGTGCCTACTGGAGAGTGAACTGAGTCACTAGCGGCGAGCGTAGCTGAAATCGGACACGAAAACTTTCGGGCTGCGGACGACGAACCCCACCCTCGCCGTCCGCAGCCCGTGACCGATCCGCCGCCGCCCAACACGACGACCAACCGGTTCCGCGGTCCTGGTCGGCGACTCGGCGCGCTGACGACACCCCCTGCGGCGTCGCAGAATAGCCAATCACTAACCAGGACAAGAAAATTGGAGCAAAGACTTCCGTGAATATATTGAGTGCGGCATCGGGTTGTCCAGTCGAGAGGCAGCGCCGCAGGTCAGACGCACTCACTGACTCGGACAGCGGATTGTGAGCGAGGTGAGCAAGCGCTCAGTTTTGCGGGAAGCGATCACCACATCCGGAAATGGCCGAAAATACCGATTCGCTGACCGGCGATGTCTCCATGACCAGCGAGAACGCCCCCTACCGTTGCTGGTATGCAGCGAGAGCCGTCGATTCTGATCATCGGTGCCGGGTTCGCCGGACTGGGCATGGCGCTGGAATTGCGCCGCCACGGGCTGAACAACTTCACCATCCTGGAGAAGGCCGCCGATCTGGGCGGCGTCTGGCGCGAGAACACCTATCCGGGGGCTGCCTGCGATGTGCCGTCGCCGCTGTACTCGTGGTCGTTCGAGCCGAAATCCGATTGGCCGCGGCGGTTCTCGCAGCAGCGCGACATCCACGACTACATGCGCGCCGTCGCCGAGAAGTACGATCTGCCGTCGAAGATCGAATTCGGCACCGAGGTCGTCGACGCGGAATTCGATGAGCAGGGCGGCATCTGGCGGGTGCGGACCGCCGACGGCGTCACCCACCTGGCGGACGTGCTGATTCCCGCCGTCGGGCAGCTCTCCCGCCCGGCCCTGCCCAATCTGCCGGGGATCGACACCTTCACCGGCGCGGCGTTCCACTCGGCCGAATGGGACCACTCGGTGGATCTCACCGGCAAGCGAGTCGCGTGCATCGGCACGGGAGCCAGTGCGATCCAATACATTCCGGAGATTCAGCCGCGGGTCGAGCAGCTGACCCTGTTCCAGCGGTCGGCCGCGTGGGTACTGCCCAAGTTCGACACCGAGTACACGCCGCTGCATCACGCGCTGTTCAAGCATGTGCCGGTGACGCGGTGGGCCGAGCGGTTCGCCATCTGGTCGTTCTTCGAGGTGCTGGCGTTGGCGCTCACCGACATTCCGGCGATGAAGACGCCGGTGATCGCCATCGCCGACCGGCATCGCGAGAAGCAGGTGCCGGATGCGGCGTTGCGCGCCAAGCTGACTCCCGATTACGCGGCGGGCTGCAAGCGCGGGTTGTTCTCCAACGCATACTTCCCGGCGCTCGCGCAGAGCAATGTGAGTGTGGAGACGACGGCCATCGAGGCGGTGACGCCCAAGGGAATTCGGACCGCCGACGGCGTGGAGCATCCGGTGGACGTGATCGTCTACGGGACCGGGTTCAAGGGCACCGAATTCCTCGCTCCCATGAATATCTATGGGCTGCAAGGCCGCAAGCTCGCCGACGAGTGGTCGCCGGAGGGGGCGCGAGCGTTCCTGGGCATGTCGGTGCCCGGCTTCCCCAACCTGTTCATGATGTACGGGCCGAACACCAATGTGGGGTCGGGATCGATCATCTACATGCTGGAGTCGCAGGCCCGCTATATCCGACAGGTCATCGAATACCTGGGTGCGCGGCCGGGTCGATTCCTGTCGGCGCGGGCCGAGGCCGAACAATCCTGGGACGACTGGCTGCAGCAGCGGTTGAAGGACACGCCGTGGAACTTCTGCTCGAGCTGGTACCGCAATGCCTCGGGGCGGATCACCAACAACTGGCCGGGCGCGACGGTGCTGTTCCGCTGGAAGACACGCACCTTCGCGGCGTCGGACTACGACGAGGGTCAGGCCACCCGGCGATAGCGCCCGAACCCGGGCATAGAACGAGGCTATGGACTGCGAGAAAATCGCCGTCTACCTGGGAGGCGTCGGCCGCGGCAGGCTGAAATCGGAACCGCTGAACACCGCGGTCGAGAGGAGCCCGTCATGATCCGCCAACGCCGCCGCCCCAGCTTCCCCGAATGGCTCGGCTACACCGTCGGCCGCCCCATGCCCGCCGACCTGCGCGACTGGGTGCTCCACGACCTGACCGGAAAGCACGCCTACACAAGGCATCTCACCCGCGGCATGATCCCGTTCCTCCCGATCTTCGCCGCCTTCCTCTTCGCCTTCCCCGGCCCCGTCTGGATCCGCTGCGCCATGACCCTGCTCGCGCTGATCCTGGCCCTCTTCTACTGCGCCGCCTACATGGCCCCCAACCGCGCCCACCGCCTCACCCAACACGGCCTCCCCGCCACCCTCGACGCCCCCGGCGTCCTGCACGCTACCCCCGCCGAACGCACCCGCTACACCCTCAACCACCCCCGCTGACCCGCCCCACGCAATGGATGCGGCTCCAACCCCCACCACCGGGTAGACTCCCCGACGTCCACGCCGCCCGGCCCAGCCGGTGCGTCCAGCCCTCGTAGCTCAGGGGATAGAGCACCGCTCTCCTAAAGCGGGTGTCGCAGGTTCGAATCCTGCCGAGGGCACAAGTGTGGAAGTGGCTCGGGGATGAGCGGAGTTGGGGGATTCGGTGCGGTTGCCGTCGGCGCGGGCGTTTCGGTTTCTGATGAGTGCGTATCCGCCGTTGTTGTTCGCGGGGGTGCGGGTCGAGCATGTGGCCGAGGATTGGACCTCGATTCGGGTGTCGCATCGCGTCCGTGCTTGGAATCGCAATATCAATGGGGCGGCCTTCGGGGGCACGTTGTACGCGATGACCGACCCGTTCTTCGGGATCATGGCCCGCGGGCAACTCGGTGACGGCTATCGCGTCTGGAGCGTTCGATCCGGTATCGAATTCGTCGCGCCCGGGCGCGGAATCGTCACCGCGACCATGGAACTCGACGCCGCGCTGGCCGAACAGATTCGGGAAGCCACCCGCGACGGTGCCAAGTCGATCACCACGCACTCCACCACGATCTACGACACCGACGGCAACACGGTCGCCCACGCGACGCAGGATGTGTACGTCCGCCAACTCCGCACCGCCGCGGACATTCACTCCGCCAGGTGAGGCCGAAGGCTTCGTTCAGGTCCTACCACGAAACAGTTCCATCAGCTCGTCCGTGCTCATCGATGTGGTCGCGCGGCCGCGCATATGTTCGGTCAGCCGCTTACCCCGCCGTAGCGCTCCCTCTCGACGCACGATCTGCAGCGCGGTGCCGACCTCGACTATGTCGACCTCATCCCCTTTTTCCAGCGCATACTTCCGGCGCAGGTCAGCGGGAATCGTCACTTGTCCCTTGCTGTTCAGCCGCATCGCAACCCCTCACGCATACGTATTACACGTAATACTGCGCGTTTCCGTCGGCGTCTTGCCATTGCGCGCCACCCAGGCGGCTGTGCCGAGGGCGTGTCAGGGTGGCGTCAGGTCGGTGTCAGCGGGGGTGGGGATAGTCGGTTGCGTACCAGCCACTACCAGCTGAAAGAGCGACTGAGATGGATACTTTTGAGACGGCGGGGCCTGTTGGGGTCGAGATCGATGTGTTGTGCGGCAATGTCAGGGTTGTCGCCTCGGATCGGGTGGACACCGTGGTGGAGGTGTTGCCGACCGATGGGGCGAAGAAGGCTGATGTGCGGGCCGCGGAGCGGACTCGGGTCGAGATGGTCGGGGGCACGGTGCGGGTCGCGATGCCGAGGAATTGGCGGACCTATGCGCCGTTCGGGGGGAATGCCTCGATTCAGGTGACCGTTCAGGTGCCGACGGGGTCTCGGGTGCGGGCCGAGGTGGGGGTCGGGAACATTCACGGGGTCGGCGAGCTCGGGGAGTGCGAGGTCGAGTTGGCGCTGGGCGACATTGTCGTGGAGCGGCCGCTCGGGTCGGTGTCGGCGAAGAACTGCAAGGGCGACATTCGCATCGGTGAGGCGGTGCGCGGGGCGATGCGGTTGCAGACGTCCATGGGTGACCTCGAGATCGGGGTTCGCCCGGGCAGCGCGGTGCAGGTGGAGACCATCTCCCACAACGGTTCCGCGCGCAGCGCGATGGGGCCGGTCGCCGCCACCGGCCCGGACACGGTCCACGTGTTCGCGCAGACCGCCCTCGGCAATGTCGTCATTCGACACACCGCCGCCTGACCACCGATCAGCTTCTCCCCCAAGGATTTACGATGACTCAGACCGTCCCCGTCCCGCACGGCCTCCCCATGGATCGCAATGCCGGACCGTTCGCCCCGCCGCGTGAGATCTCCGAACTGCGCGCGGCCCGCCCGGTCAGCCCGCTGGTGTTCCCCGACGGCCACCACGGCTGGCTGGTCACCGGCTACGACGAGGTCCGAAAGCTGTTGGCCGACACCCGATTCAGCTCCCGCCTCGATCTCGGCGTCATCCACGTGCCGTACGAGACGCCGGGCATGCCGACCCCGACCGAACCGTCCCCGCAGATTCCGGGCCTGTTCGTCGCCATGGACCCGCCGGACCACACCCGCCTGCGGCACAAGCTCACCGGCGCGTTCACCCTGCGGCGCATGAAGCAGCTGCAGGATCACCTGGCCGAGATCGTGGAGCGGCAGCTCGACGAAATGGCCCGGATGGCACCGCCGGTCGATCTGGTGAAGCACTTCGCGCTGCCGGTGCCCTCGCTGGTGATCTGCGAAATGCTCGGCGTCCCCTACGAGGATCGCGACACCTTCCAGGTGAACTCCGCCAAGTTCCTGGTGAAGGAGCAGACCCTGGAGGAGAAGGGTGCCGCGTACGGCGCGATGACCGCCTACCTGGCCGAACTGGTCGTGCGCAAGCGCGCCGAACCCGGCGAGGACATCCTCTCGGATCTGGCGCGCGACGAGGATCTGAGCATCGAGGAGCTGGTCGGCATCGCCTTCCTGCTGCTGCTCGCGGGCCACGAGACCACCGCGAACATGTTGGCGCTCGGCACCTTCGCGCTCCTGGAGAACCCTGAGCAGCTGGCCGAACTACGCGCCGACCCGGAACTGCTGCCCGATGCGGTCGAGGAGCTCATCCGCTACCTGTCGGTCGCCGACATCTTCTACCGCTACGCCACCGAGGACATCGAACTCGGCGGTGAGACCATCACCGAGGGTTCGACGGTCGTCGTCTCCCTGCTGGCCGCCAACCACGACCCGCGCAAGTTCGAGGACCCCGACACCCTCGACATTCATCGCCAGCCGCGCGGTCTGGTGGCGTTCGGGCACGGCGTCCACCTGTGCCTCGGCCACCAGTTGGCCCGCCTGGAGATGCGCGCGGGCTTCGGCGGACTGCTGCGTCGCTTCGCGACGCTGCGGCTGGCCGTCGACGCCGACCGGGTGCCGCTGCGGACCGACATGAATATCTATGGCGTGCACGAACTGCCGGTCACCTGGACGGATGGCGACCACTGAGCGGGCCCGCGGCCGTGCCCGAGCGTGATCGGGCGACCGGTGGACGTGCACGGCAGAATGGCCGGGTGCGAATCAGGACGCTTGGACCGCTCGACATCCGGGCAGACGACGGAAACCCGATCGAGGTGCCGGGTGCTCGACTGCGGGGGCTGCTCATCGCCCTCGCACTCGAGCCCGGCCGTCCCGTCCCCAAGACGAAACTGGTCGACTGGATTTGGGGCGAGCAGCCGCCCGCCGACGCGGCGAACGCCCTGCAGGCCTTGGTGTCCCGGCTGCGCCGACTGCTGCCCGACGGCTCGATCGAGGTGCAGGCGGGCGGCTACCGCCTGCTCGTGCGGCCCGAGAATGTCGATGCCGTGCGCTTCGAACAGCTCGTCGACCAGGCCCGCGGCGGTGACGACGGCCAGCGGGCCCAACTGCTGCGCGAGGCCGTCGACCTGTGGCGCGGCGAATTCATGCAGGACATCGGGGTCCCCGGCAGCGAGATCGTGGACGCGGTGCAGGTGCGGTTCGAGGGCCTGCGCCTGGCCGCCACGGAGGATCTGTACGAGGCCGAGATCCGACTCGGCCGGGACACCGAGCTGATCCCCGAACTCACCGAGTTGGTGACCCAGCACCCGATGCGGGAGCGACTGACCGGTTCGCTCATGCGGGCCCTGGCCGCCGCCGGACGCACCACCGAGGCCCTCACCGCCTACGAACGCCTGCGCGAAACCCTCGCCGACGAACTGGGCGTGGACCCCGCCCCGGAACTGTCCGCGCTGCATCTGGCCCTGCTGCGCGGCGAGGTCGGCGCGCGCCAGGAGGATGAGCGCAAGACGAATCTGCGCGCCGAACTGACCACCTTCGTCGGCAAACAGGGCGAGATCGCCGCGGTGCGCGAACTGGTTGCGGCACACCGGCTCACGACCCTGACCGGCCCCGGCGGCTCCGGCAAGACCCGCCTGGCCGTCGAGGTGGCCCATACCCTGCTCGAGGATCTGCCCGACGGCGCGTGGCTGGTGGAGCTGGTCTCCGCCGACGCCACCCGCGATCTGGCCCAATCCGTGCTGGCCGCACTGGGATTGCGCGACGCGCTGCTCGGCAACGGTGCGGGTGTGGAACCGATGGACCGGCTCGTCGCCGCCCTGCGCGAACGCGAAACCCTGCTCATTCTCGACAACTGCGAGCACGTCATCGACGCCGCCGCGGCCTTCGCCCACCGCCTGCTCGGCGAATGCCGGCGGTTGCGGATTCTCGCGACCAGCCGTGAGCCCCTGGGCATTACGGGCGAGGCGCTGTGGCAGGTGCAGCCATTGAGCCTGCCCGCCGCCGACGCCGATCCGACCGCCATCGCCGCCTCCCCCGCCGTCCAACTCCTTCTGGACCGGGCCCGCGCGGTGCGCGCGGACCTCACGACCAACGCCGCGGCCCTCACCACCATGGCGCGCGTCTGCCGCGCGCTCGACGGCATCCCGCTGGCCATCGAATTGGCCGCGGCCCGCCTGCGCACCATGTCGCTCGAGCAGCTCGCCACCCGCCTCGACGACCGCTTCCGCTTGCTGACCGGCGGCAGCCGCACCGCGATACCGCAGCATCGGACGCTGCGCGCGGTGGTCGACTGGAGCTGGGAGCTGCTCTCCGACGCCGAACGCATGGTGCTGCGCCGCCTGGCGGTGTTCTCCGGCGGCGCGAGTCTGGAAGCGGCCGAACAGGTTTGCGTCGCGGGTGGCCCCGAGACGGGCGACGGGAAGAGCGCCGCGGTCGAGCAGTGGGAGGTGCTCGAACTGTTGACCGCGCTGACCGAGAAGTCACTGCTGCTGGTCACCGAGGACGGCGGCCCGCGCTATCGCATGCTCGACACCATCAAACAGTATGCGCGCGAACGCCTGGAGGAATCGGGGGAAGCCGATCACGTACGGCGAGCGCATCTTTCGTACTTCACCGACCTCGCCGCGCAGGCGGAACCGCGGCTGCGCCGCGCCGATCAGGTGGAGTGGCTGGCCGTCCTCGGTCGGGAGCACGACAATATCGCCGCGGCCATGCGCGGCGCGCTGGCGGACCGCGACGGCACCGCGGCCATGCGGCTCGCGGCGGCGGGCGGCTGGTACTGGTGGCTGGCCGGACACAAGGCCGAGGGCCTGGAGTTCGTCATGGCGGCCGCCGAGCTGCCCGCCGAGGTGGAGGCCGAGACCAAGGTCACGGTGTACGGGCTGGTCTCGCACTTCCTGTCCTCGGGGCCGAACGACCAACGCCAAGTGCAGGAATGGATCCACAAGGCCTACGAACTGAGCCGGGAGGGTGGCGGCGGCCAGCACCCCACGGTGGCGCTGATCGCCGCCTTGGAGCGCCTGTTCCAAGGCCCCGAGGCCATGCTGACCGCGTTCGAGCCACAACTCACCGACGACGATCCTTGGGTGCGGGCGCTGGCCCGGCTGCAGATGGGCAAGATGCGGGTGGTGCTCGGCCAGGGCGGTCACGAGGTGGACGAGTACTTCGAGACCTCGCTGGCCGAGTTCCGGGCCATCGGGGAGCGCTGGGGCATGTCGTTCGCGCTCACCGAGCTGGCCGAACGCCTGTCCCAGCGGGGCGAATTCGCGTCCGCGTGTGAGCTTTTGGATCAGGCGATCACGGTGGTGAGCGAGGTCGGCACCCTCGAGGACGTGGTCCGGATCCGCTCGCGGCAGGCCCAGTTGTACTGGCTGCTGGGCGATTCGGAGGCGAGCGCCGCCGCCACCGCCGAGGCGCTGCGGGCCGCGGATCGGTCCGGCTGGCCCAATGCCAAGGGCGAACTGGCGCTGTCGATGGCGGAACTGGCCCGCTGGCAGGGCGACGCCGAGCAGGCGTATCGCCAGATCGACCTCGCGACAACCCAATTGGACAGCGGGCAGGAGCAGCAGTACGTCGACGCGCTGATCCATTCCCTGCGCGGCTATCTCACCGACGATCTCGACAAGGCCCGCGAACACCATGCCACCGCTTTCGAATCGGCCATGGCCGCGGGCCACGCCCAACTCATCGCCCAAATCATGGTCGGCATAGCGGGTCTCGCGCTGCGCAAAGACGAGATCGAGCAGGCCGCGCGGCTGCTCGCGGCGAGCGCCGCGGTGCGCGGTCTGCCCGATCGTTCGCTGCCGGATGCGGCGCGCATCGAGGAGACGACACGACATCGCCTCGGTGAAGCGGGCTTCACCGAGGCGATGAGGGAAGGGGCGGAATCGGATTGGAGCAATCTGGTCTCGATCACGCTCGCTTGTTGAACGTGGCCCGCGACCACACGTACCCGACGATGGCGAACCCGGCGCACCAGGCCAGCGCGGCGGCGGTGTAGCCACCCGACGGGTGTCCGGTGAGAAACCCGCGCAGGGATTCGATGATCGGGGTGAAGGGCTGGTACTGCGCGAACTGCTTGACACCCGCGCCCATCTTGTCGGCGGGCACGATCGCGCTGCTCAGGAAGGGCAGCATGATCAGCGGCACCACGGACATGCCCGCGGATTCCGGGGTCTTGGCCGCCATGCCCAGCGCCACGACCAGCCAGGAGGCCGCGAACGAGGTCGCCAGCACGATGCCGATCGCACCGAGCCATTCGGCCGCGCTCGCCGGAGACCGGAAGCCCAGGGCAAAGGCCACCCCGAGCACCGCCGCCAGCGCGATCACATTGGTGAGGATGGTGGCCGCCACGTGGCCGGTGAGCACCGCGCCCCGCGAGACGTCCATGACCTTGAACCGGTTGATGACGCCCTTGGCCATGTCCGAGCTGACCGAGACCGCGGTGCCGGAGAGCCCGTAGTTGATGGCCAGCAGCAGCATGCCGGGTGTCGCGTAGTCGATGTAGTGTCCGCCGACATTGAAGGCGCTGCCGAACACGTAGACGAAGATCAGCAGCATCATCACCGGCATGAGCGCGGCATTGAAGACCGTGACCGGGTTGCGGACGATGTGTTTGAAGTTGCGGCGCAACATGATCGACGAATCGCCGATCGACGCCGCGAGGGGGCTGGGGGTGCTGGTCGTGGTGCTCATTGTGCTTCGGCCTCCGTGGTGGCGTGCCCGGTCAGGGCGAGGAAAACGTCATCGAGATCAGGGGTGTGGATGGAGACCTCATCGGCCTCGAGGGAGTGGTCGGCGAGCCGATCCAGCAGGGCCCGAAGGGGTTTCGTGCCGCCGTTGCCCGGCACCTGCAGGGTCAACGCGTCGTGGTCGGGGGTGGCGACGGGCAGCACCCGCAGCGCCGCTTCGAAATTCGCGCGGTCGGCGAACCGGAGCTGGATGTAGCTGCCGGGCACCTGCCGCTTGAGGTCCTCGGGCGTGCCCTGGGCGACGATGCGGCCGCCGTCGAGCACCGCGATCTGGTCGGCGAGCTGATCGGCCTCCTCGAGGTACTGGGTGGTGAGGAAGATGGTCACGCCGTCGTCGACCAGTTCCCGCACGATCTCCCACATGGTGCGGCGACTGCGCGGATCCAGGCCGGTGGTCGGCTCGTCCAGGAAGACGATCCGCGGCCGGGTGACCAGGGTCATGGCCAGGTCCAGCTTGCGGCGCATACCGCCGGAGTAGGTCGAGGCCTGCTTGCGCGCCGACTCGGTCAGGGCGAAGCGCTCCAGCAGCGAATCGACCACCTGCTTGCGGTCATTGCCGCGCAGCCGGTGCAGATCCGCCATCAGCTGGAGGTTCTCCTCGCCGGTGAGCAGGTCGTCGACGGCCGCGAACTGACCGGTGACGCCGATCGACGCGCGGACCGCCTTGGTCTGGGTGGCGATGTCGTAGCCCGCGACCCGGGCGGTCCCGCCGTCGGCGGTCAGCAGCGTGGTCAGGACATTGACCGTGGTGGTCTTGCCCGCGCCGTTCGGACCGAGCAGCGAGAAGATGGTGCCCGCACCGATGTTCAGATCGATGCCGTCGAGGATCGTCTTGTCCCCGTATGCCTTGCGCAACCCGGAGGCCGCGATTGCTGTGCTGTTCATGGCGACAACATTCGCCGGGCCGCCTGATACCGGCCTGACACCGACCTGACATCCGCGCTGATACCAGATTTTCCCTGTTCAGGCCCTCTTTTCCGGGGCCGGGCTTGCCGCCACGCGGGCCCGCCGCCTAGCGTGAGGGCCGCCGTGGTGCTCGGGAAACCGGTGGGAAACCGGTGCGGCCCTCGCCACTGTGATCGGTTAGTCGGTGCGTCGTCTGCCCCGCTCGTGCGGGAAAGGGTCACGGAATCTCGGTTCCGGAAGACCAGGCGCGCCGGCGTTCGACCCGTCAGCCAGGAGACCGGCCACGGCACCAACGAACCCCGTCCACGAGGTGCTGGAGAGGCCGCCCTAGATGTCCCTGCCCGAAAAACCGGTCCCGAGAACGCTTCCCACCCTGCGCTGGGAGCGGCGCGATTGGATCCGCACCGGCGGACTGCTCGCCGTCATCGCCGCGATGCACGTGGTGGCGTTCGGCATTCTGTTCGCGCTGGTGCTGCCCCAGCATTACACGGTCGGCACCCAGGTGTTCGGGGTCGGACTGGGTGTCACCGCCTACACCCTGGGCATGCGGCACGCCTTCGACGCCGACCACATCGCCGCCATCGACAACACCACCCGCAAGCTCATGGCCGACGGCAAACGCCCGGTGTCCGTGGGCTTCTGGTTCGCGCTCGGCCATTCCACCGTGGTGGTGCTGTTGGCCGCCGGGATCGCGGCCGGGGCCCGGGTGGCCACCACGCTGGTGGACGACGACTCCAGCGCGCGACAGGATCTGGGCCTGGTGGCCACGCTCAGCTCCGGCACCTTCCTGTATCTGATCGCCGCGCTCAATCTGGTGGCGCTGGCCGGGATTTGGCGGGTTTTCAAGGCCATGCGGGCCGGACAGTTCGACGAGCACGAGCTCGAACGGCATTTGGACAATCGCGGTTTCATCAACCGGATCCTCGGTCGGCTGACCCGCTCCATCACCCGGCCCGGGCAGATGTATCCGATCGGCCTGCTGTTCGGCATCGGCTTCGACACCGCCACCGAGGTGACGCTCATGGTGATGGCCGGGTCCGGCGCGGCCGCGGGCCTGCCCTGGTACGCCATCGTCTGCCTGCCGCTGCTGTTCGCCTCGGGCATGAGCCTGTTCGACACCCTCGACGGCACCTTCATGAATTTCGCCTACCACTGGGCGTTCTCGAATCCGGTGCGCAAGGTGTACTACAACCTGACCATCACCGGGCTCTCCATCGCGGTGGCCTTCCTGATCGGCACCATCGAATTGGTGGGCATCCTGCACGACAAGCTGGAGCTGACCGATCCGGTCACCGCGTGGATCTCCGGAATCGACCTGAACAATGTGGGATTCGTGATCGTCGGGCTGTTCGTGGCGGTGTGGGCGATCGCGCTGGCCTACTGGCGGCTGGCGAAGGTCGAGTCGCGCTGGTCCTTGACGGCCGAAAGTCCGTAGAGCACAGGGATGATCGGGGCGGTCGCGGGCAGCCGCCACCAGCCGTCATCGGTGCGGACCATGTCCGGCCAGCGCGGCCACGGGAGCGTCGCGGTCTCGGTGAGGCCGGTGATGCGCAGGCCCGCGGCGAGCAGCGCGTTGATCACCTCGCCCAAGCCGTGCCGCCATTCGTAGGCGGTGGTGTCGGTGGTGAGGTCCGGGCCGTCGGTGTAGGTGTGGACGCTGTCGCGGCGCTGCGCGCCCCGGCCTTCGAGGTAATCGTCGTGCAGCACCAGGCGATTCGGGTCCTCGCCCGGCGTGGGGGTGGGGCCGAGGGCGTGCAGCAGCGGATGGAATTCGACCAGGTAGAACAGCCCGCCGGGGCGCAGGAGATCGGCGATCACGCGGGCCCAGCGGTCCAGATCCGGCAGATAGCAGAGCGCGCCCTTGCCGGTGTAGACGATGTCGAAAGCCCTGCCGGTCAAGGATTCTCGCGCGTCATAGACGTCCGCGCACACGTATTCGACCGCGCCCCCGGCCAATTCGCGGGCGTGCCGCACCGACTCCGGGGAGAAGTCCAGGCCGACCGCGCAGGCCCCGCGCCGCGCGAATTCTATTGTCTCCGTGCCGAGATGGCATTGCAGGTGCAGCACATCGCGATCGCGCACCTCGCCGAGGGCATCCCATTCGAACGGCGCGAACCAATAGCCGGAATCGTGGTCGCGGTAGAAGCTGCTGGCGGCGTGAATGCCCGCGCGGGCATCCCAGTTGCGACGGTTCACCGACAGGGGATCGATGCTCACGCCGCCATGCTAGGTCGCCGACACCGGGAGGGCGTCAGAACAGGGACTGGGCGTCGGCCGCGATGACGAAGCCGTGGCCGTCCACCGTGCAGCGGACACCGCTCTGCATGGACTCGCAGATGACACCGCGCACGCCGATGGTCTGGCCGTATTCGAGGACCTTGCCGCCGCCTTCGTGAAAGCCGGGCGCGGTCGAGCCGTCGGTGGGCGGGCCGACGTAGACGCCCTGGTTGAGGCAGACGAATTCGGCGGTGCCCGCCCGCACCTGGGCGGCCACCGAGTGGCCCGGGTTGTTGGCGCAGGACAGGCCCGCGGGAATGACGGTGGCGTTCTTCAACTGGCAGCCCACGGTGTGGATATTGTCCACGTAGATGCCGCATTTGATGTTCGTGCTTGGCGACTGGAAGTAGTAGTGGCCCTGCGACTCGAAGTCCCGGGCGTCCACATTCACGTCGTCGCGGTTGGGCAGGGTCGGCGTCGACTTGGCGGCCGTGGTCGCGGGCGCGGAGCCCGGACCCGAGGTCGCCGCCGGAGCGGACTGGGTCGCCTGGGCGGTGGTCGCGGGCGCACCGGAGGTGCCGGTGTCGGGGTCGCAACCGGCCAGTGCTCCGACCATCAGGAGGGCGGCGGCCGCCGTGAGGAGCTTTTTCATGATCACTTCGCTTTCGGTCGTCGAGCATGGTCGGTGGCGCGCCTGGCAGATCATTGGCAATTCATTTCCCCCACAGAAACATTCGTTCGAATCGCAATAATCGTTAGTTGACCTAAGAGCCCCCGATTCCACGGGCTTGACGGTCTAGGCTGTGTGCCATGACGCCGCTGCAGCGCTATATCGCAGAGGAAATCGCCACCGACCACGCCGAGGGCCTGCTCAGCCGCCGGGAGGCCCTGCGACGGCTGGGACTGCTCGGCATGGGCGCGCCCGCCGCGGTGGCCCTGCTCGCCGCGTGCGCCGAATCCGCGAAGCAATCCTCCCCCACCACCTCCGCCACGGGCACGACCGCCTCCGGCGCGCCCGCCGCGCCGCCGGGAACCGCGACGGCCGTGAAACCGACCGCCATCACCCTCCCCGGCCCCGAGGGCCGCACCCTGCAAGCCGCCTGGGCGGAGGCCGCGCAGCCCAAGGGCGGCGTGCTGGTGATCCACGAGAACAAGGGACTCACCGACCACATCCGTTCCGTGACAGGCCGTTTCGCGGGCGTCGGCTATTCGGCGCTGGCGGTGGACCTGCTCTCCGAGGAGGGCGGCACCGCCGCCTTCACCGATGAGGCCGCCGCCACCGCGGCGCTGAGCAAGATCCCGCAGGACCGCTTCGTCGCCGATCTGCGCGCGGGCCTGACCGAACTCGGCAAGCGCGTCCCCGGAAAGAAGCTGGGCGCCACCGGTTTCTGCTTCGGCGGCGGTCTGACCTGGCTGCTGCTCACCTCCGGCACCCCCGAACTGGCCGCGGCCACACCCTTCTACGGCCCCTTCCCCGACGGCGGCCAGTTCACCGGTTCCAAGGCCGCGGTCCTCGCCGTCTACGGCGCGCTGGACAGCCGCGTCGACGCCTCCCGCCCCGCCGCCGAGGCCGCCCTGGACCAGGCGGGCCTGCCCCACGACACCTACGTCGCCGACAATGCCGACCACGCCTTCTTCAACGACACCGGCGCGCGCTACCAACCCACCGCCGCCGCGGAGGCCTGGCGTCGCGTCCTCGACTGGTACGGCCGCTACCTCGCCTGACAGCGCACGGACCCGATCGGCCCGAATTCAGTTCGTGGCAATGGTTTTGCGGTGCACCGGGCCGTGGGGCTCGGCGCAGTGCGGTTCGTGGTCGTGGTCGTCGGGCGGGCATTCCTCGTGATCGGTGAAGTCGACCTGCAGGACCGCGTGATCGATGTGATGCTTCTCGGCCAGCATGTGGGCCACCGCGGCGCGCACGGATTGGCTGTCGGCCCCGGGGGCGACCAGGATGTGCGCCGACAGTGACGGGACGCCGGAGGTGATCTCCCAGATGTGCAGGTCGTGGACCTCGACCACCGAATCCACCTGGGCCATCTCGCGGCCGATCTCGATCGGGTCGAGGTAGGCGGGCGCGGCCTCGAGGAAGATGCGGCCCGAGGCGCGCACCAGGCCGACGCCCGCCTTCACCATCAGAACCACCACGATCAACGTCGCGATGCCGTCCGCGCGGGCGAACCCGGTGAGCATGATGATCAGACCGGCCACGGCCGTCGCGATGAAGGCGAACAGATCGTTGAGAATGTGCTGGTACGCGCCCTCGACATTGAGACTGGTCCGGTTGGCGCGGCTGATCATCCAGCTGGCCAGCACGTTCACCACGATGCCGATCAGCGCGGTGGCCAGCACCAGCCCACCCGTCACCTCGGGCGGATCGATCAGGCGGCGAATCGCCTCGTAGGTCAGCCAGGCCGCCAGGCCCAGCAGGGTCAGGCCGTTGGCCTGGGCGGAGAGGATCTCGGCGCGCTTCCAGCCGTAGGTCATGCGACCCTCGGCGGGCTTGGCGGCCAATCGAATCGCCCACAGCGCCAACACGATCGAGGCCGCGTCGGTGAGCATGTGCGCGGCATCGGACAGCAGCGCCAGCGATCCGGCGATGAGACCGACCACGACCTCACCGAGCAGGAACGCCACGATCACCGCGAGCGCGCCCGCCAGCCAGCGCTTGTCGCTGTCCGCGGTCGCGCCGTGCGAATGCCCGGCGTGATCGTGTCCGTGTGCATGCTCGTGTCCGCCCATGACCCTCCTTCGGTAGTGCCCGGACCACCATATGCATGAATCGCTATGTATGCAATATTTGTGTCATGAGAGATCGCGGAACGTCATGATGAACCCGACGAACGCGATGACGAACAGTGCGACGAATCCGATCGCCCGCAGCCACAACCAGGGCCAGTCCCGGATCCAGAGCCCGGAGAGCATGACCCCGATCAGCATCAGCACCCCGTAGAAAGGCGTCCGCTGCGGATGGCGACCCATGCCTCCTGCATACGCCTGTTCTCCCGATCGGTCATGCGCGCCGCGCCGGGACCCGCTACAGCCAGGGGATCTGGTCGGCGGCGTAGCGGTAGGCGCGGAAGATCGCGTTCGAGACGCCGGGGAAGGTCTCCGCGGTCCCGGCGTCGGGGTATTCGGTGAACGACGGGACCACGTACTCCCAGCAGATTCGCCGGTCCGGCGTCACCTCGAAAATGCGCCCGAACGCGGCCTCGGTGATGAGGGTGTTGCCATTGGCCAGCCGCTGCGCGCCGCCCATGTACGGGGTAAAGAACGCCTCGCGCGGGGAATCCTGGTAGCTCCACGCGAGTTCGCCGGTGGCCAGGTCGATTTCGAGGACGCGGCTGTAGGTCACCGACTCGCCGGTGCGGAAGGTGCCATTGTCGAAGAGCAGGACGCGGCTGTCACTGACCGGGGTGACGTGATGCTGCTGCGCCACGGTCGAACGGTCGGCGAGGGTGGTGGCGCGACCGGTGCGGCGGTCGATCAGGATCACCGCGGACACGCTCCGCAGGCTGGCCACCACGGTGTGCTCGTCGAGCGGGTGCACGCTGTTGATGAGCGGCCAGTGCTCGCGCCAATAGTGCGGCTGCAGTACGTGATCGGCGGGATCGAGGTGCTCGGCGGCCCGCCACTCCCATAGGAGCGCGCCGTTCGCGTCGACCTCGCGGACGACGTCGGCCCACACCGTGCCGTCCGCCTCGGTGCCGGGCACACCGCCGCGAATGCGGGCCGCGGCCGCGCCCGTCAGCGGTTCGACCGCGGTGTAGAGGATGCGGCCGTCGTCGTAGTGGTGGGCGTCGTGGTGTTGCAGGTCGTCGCGGTATTCGGCGAGCAGGGTGCCGTCGGGCGCGTACTTGCCCATGGAACCGCCGCTGTACTTGCGCCACATGGGGAACAGCACGCCCGCGGCCAGGGTGGTCCCGTTGTAGGCGAGGGTGCCGCCGGGCAGCAGGCGGGCGTGCCGGCCGGGGCGGTAGGGCAGCTGCCAGCGGTGCACGCGCTCGCCCGCGAGATCGACCAGGTCGACAATGCCGTTCCCGGCCAGCGGCGCGTACAGGGTGTAGCCCGGGAAGGCCAGGTCGGGATCGCTGTCGATGAGTCCGATGCCCCGGCGCTTGAGGGTGTTTTGTTCCACGGTTCCTTCAAATATTCAGACTCACTGAATATTCAGTAGATTGGTCCCGGGTTGAAGAGTTCGGATCGGCTCGAGGCAAACCGGAAGGCATGGCTCGCGGTAACCGAAAGGCATGGAGTGGATATCGAACGCGGACGCTGGCGGCGGCTGGGTCGGGTCGTGCATGCCCGTCGCTTGGCGGCCGGGCTCACGCTGGCGCGACTGGCGGAGCTGACCGGGTTGTCGCAGTCGTTCCTGAGCCAATTCGAGAACGGGCGCAGCAGTTCCAGCCTGCGGTCGCTGCAGCGCATCGCGGATGCCTTGGGCGTCAACGCGACCGAGCTGTTGTCCGAGGCCGATGACGCGCCGAGCTCGCCCGTGGTGCGTGCCGACGAGGACACCCGGCTGCCGCAGGCCGAGGCGGCAGACGGATCGGTCCGCTCGCTCGTCCATGGCGAGCGCGATCTGCGGGCGCTGGAGTTCACCGGCGGCTCGGCGCACGGCGATCGCGAATTCGCCCACGCCAATGACGAATTGATCTATGTGGTGCGGGGCGCGATCACGGTTGTCGCCGGGGGCGAGGAGCACGTGCTCGGGACCGGGGACGCCTTCTACTGCGCGGCCGGTGTCCGGCATCGGTGGTGGGCGCACACCGACGACACCACGACACTGCTGCTGTCGGTCGCCGACGCGCTGACGATTCGCCGCCGCCCCCATCACCCGCGCTGACCACACCGCCCGATCTCGGCGAAAAGCCTAGAATCGCAAGGGTGGACGCAATCCTGACAACCATCGGTGTGGTCGCAGTGGTCGGTGTCGCGGGGGCGGCCTACGCGGCCTTCCTCGTCCTACGCGGACGCAAATAGCTCAACTCACCACTCTCGGCCAGGGGTAGAAGGCCAGGTGGATCAGCAGGACGACCAGTCCGGCGAGCAGGATGGCGGCCACCGGGTGTGCGCGCCGCTCCAGATAGCCGACCGTGCGAAACAGCGTGGGGAACGGCACATCTCGGCCGAAGAACATGGCCAGGACGCTGGGGACGATGACCCACATGAGAGCGATCAGACCGTAGAGGACGTACGCGCCCAGATAGGAATCCGGGTGCATGCCGCGGTCGGCCGCCGCGAAGAGGACACCGAAGACATACGTGCCGATGGCCGCCAGGAGGTACCCCGCACCCAGCAGGGTGATCGGTGAATCGCCCTTGGTGACACGGCCGTTCGCGGTGAGCGTGCGACCCGCGACCGATTGCACGACGGGCACGGGCGGGGTGGTCAATTGTGGCACCGCGTAATAGGCGAGCAGCACGATCACCGCGACCACGACCAGCCGCACCCAGTCGTGCTGGGTCTCGAGGTGCCCGATGGTATTGGAGATGGTCGGCCAGCTCGCCAGCCGGAAGACCGACGCGAGTTCGGACACCGCGATTGCCAGCCCCGCGAGGCCCCACATGCAGTAGCCCCAGAATTCCACCGAACGTCCCGCCGGTGCCGGTACGGCAGCGCTGCCGACTTGCTCGCTCATGCTGCCGTTGTACCTCCGAAATCGGCATCTACCTGCGAATAGGCTGGTTCGATACCGGGTTGGAACGGCACCGACACCTCGCGGAACCGGATGGTCGGTCCGGGCCGGGAGGTGTCGGTCGCGAGATATTCGCCGGAACGCTCAGGCGACGGTGTGACGGTCGAAGAATTCGGTGATCGCCTTGCCGAAAGCCGGGCCGTCCTCGAGCGGCAGGGCGTGACCGGCGTCGAACTCGAGGTATTCGGCGGCGGGAATGGCATGGGCGACCTCACGTTGCTCGGCGATCGGGACGATCTGATCCTGGGCGCTGGCGAGCACCAGTGTGGCAGAGGTGATGCGCGGGAGCAGGTCTCGAATGTCGGCGTCGCGGTCGGCGGCCACCTGCACGGCATGGCCCGGCGTGAGGAGACCGGCGAAGGCGGCGACGGTGTCCTCGAAATCGGCCGCGCTCCACGACGCCGGGGTTTCCGGCTTCAGCACGGTCAGGGGCAGCAGCCGGGCCAGCGCGGCGGGGTCGGTGCGCAGCAGGTGCAGCCACAGCTCGAACAGGGCGGCGGCGCGGGTCCCGGTGGCCGCCCACGGAGCGTGCAGGACAAGCGAATTCACGCGCTCGGGGTGGCGGGCGGCCAGCGCGGCCGCCGTGACCGCACCCAGCGAATGCCCGGCCAGGTGGAAGCTCGTCAATCCCGCGTGGTCAGGGGCGGCCAGGACCTGGGCGGCCAGATCGTCGACGGTCACCGCGTCCGGGGCCGTGGTGGCACCGGATCCGGCGTAGTTGGGGGCGACGACCGTGTAGCGCTCGCCCAGTTCCGCCATGAGTTCGGCCCAGTTGGCCTCGGCGTTGGCGAAGGTGCCGTGGACCAGCACCACGCCCGGACCGCTGCCGGTGACGAGGTATTCGACGCTGCTGGGGCCATTGCTGAGGGTGACGGGTGCGAAAGGCATGGGATCCAACCGTTCTCGTGATTGTGTATAGGGGTTCAGGCCGCGATGAGGGCGGGTTCGGTCGCGACGGCCCGGGGGCGGTCGGCGGCCAGGCTACGAAGGGCGACTGTCAAACCGGTGGCAGTCACCAGCGCACCGGCGAGATTCAAGGTGGGGTAACCGAATCCGGCGTTGAGCAGCGCGCCACCCAGCAGCGGTCCGACGGTATTGGCCAGGTTGAACGCGGCCACATTGGTCGCCGAGGCGAGGGTGGGCGCGGCCTGCGCCTTGGCCATGACGCGCATCTGCAGCGGGGCGAGGGTGCCGAAAGCGGCCGCGCCGAACAGGAATACGGTCACGCAGGTGGCGGCCTTGTCGTGAATGGCGAGGGTGAGCACGGCCAACACCAGCGCCAGCAGTCCCAGCGCCACGGGGACGGCGGCGCGCGGGTAGCGGTCGGTGAATCGTCCGCTCACCAGATTGCCGACCACGGTGCCCAAGCCGAACAGCATGGTGATCCAGATGACCGAGCCGCTGGCGAAACCGGTGATCCGCGTGGCCATTTCGGCGATGAAGGTGTAGGAGGTCATGACGCCGCCGAAGCCCAGCACGGTGATCAGCAGGACCAGCAGCACCTGCGGCTGGCGCAGGGTGGTGAACTCGGTGCGCAGGTCGCCCTGGGCGGCGCGTTCGGCGCGCGGCACCAAGGTGGCGACTCCGGCCAGACCGACGGCTGCGCAGACGGCCACGATCCAGAAGGTGGCCCGCCAGCCGAGTTGCTGCCCGATCAGGGTGCCGAACGGCACGCCCAGCACGGTGGCCAGTGTCGCGCCGCTGATCACGAGCGAGAGTGCCCGCCCGCGCTTGTCGGCGGTGACCAGTTCACCGGCGGCCACGATGCCCACGCCCATGAACGCGCCGTGGGCCAGGGCCGCGAGGATGCGGCCCGCCATGAGCACGGCGTACCCGGGTGCCAGCGCCGAGATCACGCTGCCGAACAGAAACAGGGTCATGAGGCCGGTCAGCAGGCGGCGGCGTTCGACCGTGCCGGTGAGGGCGGTGAGCACCGGCGCGCCGATGACCACGCCGAGGGCGTAGCCGGAGACCAGCAGGCCCGCGGCCGGAATCGAGGCGTGCAGATCGGTCGCGATATTGGGCAGCAGCCCCGCGACCACGAATTCGGTGAGTCCAATGGCGAAGGCGCACAGGGCCAGCGCGAAGACGGCGATGGGCATGGAAAGTCCTTGGGGAAGAGAACGAGTGGAATGCGCCGGGGCGGGACGGCGCGCCGCGGGCGGCTCGGTGGCGGGTCGGGGACTCGGATCGAGCGACCGCGGCGGACCGACGGGCTCCGACTACTTGCCGTCGGCGGTGAGGCGGCCCGCGGTGCCCCAGCTGTCGGCGGGGGTCTCGTGGATCCAGACCTGCACGGCCTCGGCCGGGATCTGGTAGGCGTCGACGAAGGCGTCGGTAATGCGGCGCACCAGGTCGCGCTTCAGCTCGACGGTGCGGGGACCCTGCTGCACGGTGACGATGGGCATGACTGTTCTCCTTCGCGAAAAGCATTGGGATGCAGGCCATCTCGGAATCCTTGTTTCCGAGTTCCGATCCGTTCGGCGGCCTGAGAACAGTTCACCGGAATTCCATGCCCCGACCAATGGGCAGGTCGCTAGCGCAGCGATAAGCGATCCTTATCGTGCGGAACCTATCGTGCGGAATCCGCGAGCAACGCGCCCAGCAGGCGCAGATTCGGCGAGGCGGCGTCCGCGCGCACCGCCAGCGCGATGGGCAGACTCATGCCCGCGTCCGCGAAGGGGCGGAACGCCACCCGGGGGTTGTGGACCTGCCGGGCATTCGACTCGTAGACGACGGTCCACATGGGTGAACCCGCGCCGATGGCGGCGAGGGTGTCCTGCAGCGTGGTCGAGGTCGGGGCGGGCACCGGCTCGAATCCCGCACGGGCACAGGCGTTCAGGACCAGATCCACCAGCGCCGGATGGTTGCGCCGCTCGGTCAGCCGCAGCGGGACGGTGGCCAGATCGGTCAATCGCACCGAATCCTGTTTGGCCAGTGCGTGTTTGGCGGGCAGCGCCACCACCAGCGGATCGTCCCAGGCGGGCAGGAAATCCAGCTCCGGGCTCGCCTCGGGTTCCGGCGACCGCACGAACGCGGCATCCAGCCGACCGTCGGCCACCTGTGTCAGCCGCTCCCGCACCGGCAGCGCCACCAATTCCACCTGCACCTGCGGCGCTTTGTCGGCGAAGGCGTCGAGCACCGCGTCCAGTCGCTCGCCGAGGCCGGTCACCGTCCCCAGCCGGAACACCTCGGCCCGCCCGCCCGCGAGCTCGGCGACCGTCGCCCGCGCCTGATCCGCCGCCGCCAGCACGCCGCGCGCCGCGGGCAGGAACCGCAGCCCGGCCTCGGTCAACCGCACCCGCCGCGGCGACCGGTCCAACAACTGCACGCCCAGATCCCGCTCCAGCCGCTGCACCTGCTGACTCACGGCGGGCTGCGCGATGTGCAGCCGCTCGGCCGCCCGCCCGAAATGCAACTCCTCGGCGACCGTCACGAAATACCGCAGTTGACGCAACTCCACCCGCCCATCCAAACATCACCCCGGCTGCGCCCCTCCGCTCCGGGTCCGCTCGGCATCCCGATCGGCAACGCGCATCCTCACACGGTGAGCGCGTGCCGTTCGGCCAGGCGGGCCAGCGCCGCCGCGGCCGGGGAATTCGGCTCGGCGGTGTAGAGGACCAGCAGTTGATCGGGATCGCCCGGGAGGGCGAGGGTTTCGTAACCGAGGTCCAGGCGGCCGACTTCGGGGTGGTGGATGAGCTTGGTCCCGAAGGTCTTCTCCTTGACCGGGTGGGCGGCCCAGTGGCGGCGGAACTCGGGGCTGCGGGCGGAGAGCTCCGCGACCAGGGCCTCGATTTTCGGGTCGTCGGGGTGCAGGCCCGCGTCGAGGCGGAGGTAGGCGACGGTTTCGCCCGCCACGGTTTCCCAGTCG
This sequence comes from Nocardia sp. CDC153, assembly GCF_035818515.1. Lineage (NCBI taxonomy): Bacteria > Bacillati > Actinomycetota > Actinomycetes > Mycobacteriales > Nocardiaceae > Nocardia > Nocardia sp. CDC153. Next base: position 571,895 of record NZ_JAYKYU010000003.1, read on the forward strand.
GGGTAGAAGGTCGGGGCCGCGGGCTCGAGGAAGAGATACCGGGCCTGGTTGCGCTCCGATGCGGGCACCCGGGAGAAGCCGGAGACCAAGTCGCCCAGGGCATTCCACGCCAGCACATCCATGCGGCGACCCAGGATGAAGGCCGGGGCGGTGAGGGCGTCGAGAATCAGGCGGGCACCCGGCCGGATGGTGTCGGTGTAGACCCCCGAGGCCGTGGTCGGGCGGGCGTCGACGGTTCCGGTGGGGCGGGCCAGGGCGTAGAGGTGCAGGCGTTCCGGATCGGTCAGGCGCAGGGCACGGGCGACGGCGTCGAGCACCGCGTCCGAAACGTGTTTGCCGCGACCCTGTTCCAGGCGGATGTAGTAGTCGACGCTGACACCCGCCAGCTGCGCCACCTCCTCGCGCCGCAACCCGGGGACGCGACGGCGGCCGTATTCGCGCAGACCGGCCTCGGCCGGCTGGATGCGGGAGCGGCGGGAGCGCAGGAAATCGCCCAGGTCGTTCGACATGGTTTCCAGCCTACGAATCGATCCTGGTACTGGCAGACCCAGGAACACCTTCACCCTCGTTGACCCGCTTGCGGGCTCGCAAGATGAGTGCACACCAGCGAGAGCGAAGGAAGAAAAATGAGCTACGAGAACCTGACCGGTCGGACCGCCGTCATCGCCGGAGCCGCCAGCGGCATGGGCGAGGCCACCGCGCTGCTGTTGGCCCGCAATGGGGCCAAGGTGGCGCTGCTGGCGCGGCGGGCGGATCGGCTGGAGACCCTGGCCGCCAAGATCGAGGCCGAGGGCGGCACCGCGCTGGCGGTGGCGGTGGACGTCACCGATTCGGCAAGCGTCACCGCCGCGGCCGAGGCCGTGCACGCAGCATTCGGATCGGTCGATCTGGTGGTCAACTCGGCGGGCGTCATGCTGCCCAACCCCATTGCCGACGGCCGCGAGGACGAGTGGGCCCGCATGCTGGAGACCAATGTGGCGGGACGGCTGCGCATGATCCGCGCCTTCCTGCCCGACCTGCTGGCCGCTGGCGAGGCGGGCCGCAGCGCCGACCTGGTGAACATCTCGTCCATCGGGGCGCATGTGGCCTTCCCCAGCTACGCGGTGTACGGGGCCACGCAGGCCGCCATCACCCAGCTGTCCAACGGGCTGCGCGCCGAGCTGGGCGCGCGCAAGGTGCGGGTCACCAATATCGAACCCGGCCTGACCGACACCGAACTGGGCAATCACATCGACAATGCCGAACTGAGCGGACAATTGGACGGCATGTTCGAGTTCATGGAGTCGCTGCGCGCGGACGATATCGCCGATCTGATCGCCTACACCACCAGCCGCCCGGCCCACGTGAACCTGCGCCAGGTCATCGTGCTGCCCACCCAGCAGGTTTGAGAGGTTTCCGGGGCATGATCACCGCCTGCGTAGGGTGGGATCATGCGGGTGGGACGAGGGCTGCAGGGACTGTTGGCATTCGCGCTGCTGATCGCGGTGGTGGTGGCCACCGCGTGGGCGCAACAGCCGCACGGCTACCGGGACGCGGACGCACCGGCGGATGTGTTCAGTGCGACAAGGGCATTCACCACGATCGACGCCATCGCCCGGCAGCCGCATCCGGTCGGGACCGCCGAACACGATCGGGTCCGCGACCTGCTCGCGGACCAGCTGCGAAAACTCGGGGCGCAGACCGAGATTCGCACGGGTGTCGGGCGGTTTCCCGTCGGACTGCTCGATGACGATCCCAATATCGGCCTGGTCCACAATATTGTGGGCCGGTTCCCGGGCAAGGACTCGACCGGCACGGTTTACCTTGTCGCCCACTACGATTCCGTGCCGTCCGCACCGGGCGCGAACGATGACGGGGCGGGCGTCGCGGCCGTCCTGGAATCGGTTCGCGCACTGCGCGCGGGCGGTGCCAACGCATTGCGCAACGACCTGGTCGTCTTGCTCACCGACGGTGAGGAACCCGGACTGCTCGGCGCGGAAGCCTTTGTGGCGTCCGGTGATTACGACCGCGAGCACGGCGTGGTCATCAATCACGAGGCGCGCGGCACCGGCGGACCGTCTCTGCTGTGGCGGCTCACCCGGCCCGAGGGTGGCCTGATCGAGGCGGTGGCGCAGGCGGTTCCGAATCCGAACACCGATTCGCTCACCACCGCCATGGCGGGCGACGCGACCTCCAGCAACTCCGATTTCACGGCCTTCCGACCCGGTGGGCTGCGGGTGCTGGACTGGGCGTACACCGGCTCGAGCGCGTACTACCACAACCGGCTCGACGATCCGTCCCACGTGCATCTGCCCACGCTGCAACAGCTCGGCCAGAACACCCTGTCCCAGATACACGAGTTCGGGAACGCGGATCTGCGGGACACCGCGGACGGTTCGAATCCGGCGTTCTTCCCGCTCCCGTTCGGTGTGCTGGTCGTGGTGCCGGTCTGGGTGATCATCGCGCTGGCGGTGCTGCTGGTGCTCGCGGTGGCGTGGACGATTCGGCAGGTGCGGCGCACCGGCGAGGCGAGTCTGCCGCGCATCGCACTCGCGGCCCTCACCGCGATGCTGACGGTGCCATTCGCCATGGTCGTCACGTTCGGGTGGTGGGCGCTGATGCAGGCGATTCGACCGGACTACGCGACCGGGCCGGTCGACCCCTATCGTTCCGGATTCTTCCAAGCCGCCGTGCTTTTCGTGTCCGTCACGCTGCTGCTGGCCTGGTATGTGTTCGCGCGCAGGGTTTTCGGATCCACCGCGGCACCGGTCGGACTGCTGACGGGCGTGGCGGTGATCGGCGCGGTGTTCGCGGCCGCCGCTCCCGCCGCCGCCGCGCTCCTGGTCGTACCGGCCTGCGCCGCGGCCGTGGGCGTGGCGCTCGCGTTCGTGGTGCCGGAGCGTTGGCGACTGCCGCTGATCACCGTATTCCTGCTGCCCGCAGCCGTTTTCCTGGGTCTGTCCGCCTGGTCCGGCCTGCAATCCGGGCTGGCCACCGCGCCGTATCTGACCGCGCCCGTCATCGTGCTGCTGGGCGGATTGCTGTTGCTGGCACCGGCGCACTCCTGGCCGCCGCGCCGCGCCTGGCCGATTCCGCTCACCGCGGTCGCGATCGTCTGCGCGCTCACCGCCGCCGGGCTGGCCGTCGACACCTTCGACGCCCAGCATCCGCGCCGAACCCAATTGGACTACGCGCTCGATGCGGACAAGGGGCAAGCACAGTGGATCTCGGCGCTCGCACCCGACGACTGGACCCGCGCCTTCGTCACCGCCGCCGACCCGGACCCCAAGTACACCGGCCTGTCCGACCGCGTGGTGTCGAGCGGACCGGCTCCGGTGCAACAACTCTCCGCGCCGAAGGCCGAGATACTCTCCGACACCACCGATTCCGGTCAGCGAACCCTGCGCCTGCGGCTGACTTCACCGCGCGGCGCACCCCGCGTCGATCTGCGCTGGGACGCCGACCTCACCTCGCTGCGGGTCGCGGGACGTGCGATCACGCCGGTGCCCGCCACGGGTTTTCACTGCTACGCCGTCCCGGCCGAGGGCATCGAGGTGGAGCTGGTGGCCCCGGCCGGTCCGCGCACGCTGCGGCTGGCCGACTACTCCTGGCTACCGGACTCCCACCTGGACGCACTGCCGAAACTGCCCGACGACCACTACTACCGTCAGGACAGTGAGGCGGCCGTATTCAGCACGCTCGCACTGCCGTAACCGACGAGCTGACCGATCGGCACCGACCCGAGCCGCCCATGATGGTCCAGCTCACCGTCGCCGCGCCAGCAGCCCAGTTCGCCGGTGCGGAACATCCGCTCGCCGGGGCGGCCGTAGGGATCGGCCACGAATCGGCCGCCGGTGAGTCCGGAACGGTGGTGGTAGCCGCGCGCCAATCCCGCTCCGGCCACATAGATCTCACCGACCACGCCGGGCGGCAGCAGATTCATCTTCTCGTCCAGCACATAGCAGCGCCCGCCGACCACCGGTCCGCCGATGGACACCGCGGCATGCTGCGCCGCCGCGCCCAGGGGTCGGCTCATGGTGGCGCACATGCCCGCCTCGGCCCAGCCGTACCCGGTCACGAACGACCGTCCGGCCGACCAGATTCCGGTCAGCTTGGGCGGGCAGGGCGCGCCCGTGGTAGCGAGCAGCCGCAGCTGCGGCAGCGGCTCGGCACCGGGCAGGGTGGCGAGAATGTGCGGGGTCAAGACCGCGTGGGTGACCTCGGCGTCGGCCATGAGCTCGTAGAGATCCGCGCCCGCGTAGGGTCCGGCCGGGGCCAGCACCAGGGCCGCCCCGGAAGCCAAGGCCAGCAACAGTTCCCACACCGCGGTGTCGCGGCCCGGCGCGGCCGCGGCCAACACCCGGGCGTCCGGATCGGTATCGCAGCGTTGCGCCTGGGTGACCACGAGATTGGCGAGCCCGGCGTGGGTGATGGTCGCGCCGCGCACGATTCCGCTCGACGCCTGCGGGTAGACGACATACGCCGGATGCTGCAGCCGCAGTGGCCGCACCCGCTCGGCATCGGCGACCGGCGCCGCCAGCGGGGCCGAGAACACCCCGCCCGTCCCCGGGGCGCTCTCACCGCTGGTCCGGGCGAGCGGCGCGTGCGCGCCCCCGGCCACCAGCGCGCGGGCTCGCGCGTCGAGCACTGCCGGATCGTCGCCGTCCCGGGGTACCACCGGATCCACGGCCATCCAGCCCAAACCGCCCAATACCGGCAGTTGGTCGCGCCGGTAGTCGGTCGTAATCCCGGCGACCGCACCGGAATCCGCGAGGATCGGCGCGATGCGGGCAGGCGGCGTGTCCGGGTCCACCGAGAGGAAGGCGGCCCCGGCGTGCGCGACCGCGCACACCGCCACCACCCAGGCCGGGGAGCGCGGCAGCGCCACGGCGACCACATCCTCGGGGCCGATGCCCGCGCCGATCAGTCTGCGCGCCAAGCTGTTCGCGTGCTCGGACAGCTCGCGGTAGGTGAGGGTGAGGTACCCGCAGACCACGGCCGGGGCCTCCGGATCGTAGGACGCGGCGCGGCTGAGCAGCTGGGGTAGCGTCAGCGCGACGGCCGTGCTGGTGTCGTTCCATTGGCGTAGCTTTCGCTGCCAATCGAACGTGGAGTCGCCGGAGCGGGCGGACTCGGTGGTGCGGCCGTCGAATGCCGGTGCGTTTTCGCAAACATCCGGAGAATCGGCGAGCATTGTCCCTCCCGAGGGTCGAGACCTGCGGATTGCGCCGGAGCGCGGCGGTTTCGCGCTCCGACTGCGGACAGTACAGCACCGGAGCAGCAAGTCCGGCGCTATTCCCGCGCGCCGCGAAGAGTCGATGATCAGGCGTTATGTGGACATGCGATCAAACCCGCGCGGCACCCACGAGATCGGCCCGATACGGGGTCGCATCGGGCCGATTCTGTCCGCCGGACCGGGCAGTGGCCGGACGGTTCCCGGGGCAGGTGTGCCGGGATCGGGGTCGGAGAGGGATCCGACCCCGAAAACCTACGGTAGCCAAGCCATTCCCCGAGCGGTATCGGTTACTTGTCCTAACTTCTGGGACGCTGCGGCAGCTGGGGCGCGCACGGTGCGGCTCTCATGCCGTATACACCGCGACTCGCCCCAGGTTGCGGCGGGTTTCGACGAGTTCGACCGCGGCGTCGATTCGCGCCAGCGGAAGCACGGTGTGGCGCGGGCGGATTCGCCCCTCGGCCAAGAGCGTCCACAGTTCGGCGCGCCATTCGTCGAGCAGGCCGGGCAGGGTGCGGCTCAGCAGACCCATCGAGAAACCGGTGACGGTCTTCAACTCGGCGAGCAGCGTATTGGCATCGACGCTGCCGCCGTAGGCGCTGAAGGCGATCAGACGGCCGTGCGGGGCAAGGGTTTCCACGCCGCGCTGCACCATGTCACCGCCGACGCCGTCGAGGACGATATCGACCTTCTCGGTCCAGTCCCGCACGTAGGTGAGCACCTCGTCCGCACCGCAGTCGCGCAGGAACTCGGCCTTGTCCGCGGACCCGACCGCCGCGATCACCCGTCCCGCGCCGAGCGCCTTCGCCAACTGCACGGCCAGGTGACCGACGCCGCTGGCCGCGCCCGTGACCAGCACCGACTCCCCCGCGGCAAAGCGGGCGGTCCGCAACAGCCCGAACGCGATGACACCGCCGCGAACCATCGCCAACGCGTCGGCGGCCTCGACCCCGTCCGGAATCTCGGTCATCAATGGCGGTGCGGCGAGGGCGTATTCGGCATACGCACCCTCGAAAACCACTCCCCCGACCCGCTTTCCGACCCATTCGGCCAGCTCCGGCGCGGCCGCCACGACCGTCCCGACGATCTCGCCGCCATCGGGTCCGCCCGCGCCGCGTTCCAGCATTCGCACCAGCCCGACGCTCACACCCGCCAACTCGGTGCGCACCAACAGTTGCCCCGGACCGGGCGTGAGCTCCGCGGCGGTGACCAGGTCGGCGCGGCGGCCGGAGAACTGAATCTTGCGCATCGGTACTGCCTTTCCTCATTTCTTATGTTGGACCTAAATTTAGGCCTATACGGTTTCGTGTGTCAAACCTAAATTTCACCCCACCCGGAACACGCTGGTAGGGGCATAAAAAAGCGCGGCGGTCGTCCGGAGACGACCGCCGCGCTGGCGTGCGGGGTGGGCTAGCTGTCGACCTTCTCGTGCTCGACGACCGCGTGATGCTTCGAGCCCCAACCGACGTGGGCCTCGGCGCGCATGCGCTCGACCATGTGCGGGTAGTGCAACTCGAACGCCGGGCGCTCGGAGCGGACGCGCGGCAGCTCGTAGAAGTTGTGCCGCGGCGGCGGGCAGGAGGTCGCCCACTCCAGCGAGTTGCCGTAGCCCCACGGATCGTCCACGGTGACCGGTTCGCCGTAGCGGTAGGACTTGAAGACGTTCCACACGAACGGCAGCACCGACGCGCCGAGGATGAACGATCCGATGGTGGAAATGGTGTTCAGCGAGGTGAATCCGTCGCTGGGCAGGTAGTCGGCGTAGCGGCGCGGCATGCCCTGGTTACCCAGCCAATGCTGCACCAGGAAGGTGGTGTGGAAGCCGACGAAGGTGGTCCAGAAGTGCCACTTGCCGAGCCGCTCGTCGAGCATGCGGCCCGTCATCTTGGGGAACCAGAAGTAGATGCCCGAGTAGGTCGCGAAGGCGATGGTGCCGAAGAGCACGTAATGGAAGTGCGCCACCACGAAATACGAGTCCGAGACGTGGAAGTCCAGCGGCGGCGAGGCCAGCAGCACGCCGGTGAGCCCGCCGAAGAGGAACGTCACGATGAACCCGCACGCGAACAGCATGGGCGTCTCGAAGGTGAGCTGACCGCGCCACATGGTGCCGATCCAGTTGAAGAACTTCACACCGGTCGGGACCGCGATGAGGAAGGTCATGAACGAGAAGTACGGCAGCAGAACGGCACCGGTGGCGTACATGTGGTGCGCCCACACCGCGATGGACAGCGCCGCGATGGCGAAGGTCGCGTAGACCAGGGTGGTGTAGCCGAAGATCGGCTTGCGGCTGAAGACCGGGAAGACCTCGGACACGATGCCGAAGAACGGCAGCGCGATGATGTACACCTCCGGGTGGCCGAAGTACCAGAACAGGTGCTGGTACAGGATCGCCCCGCCATTGGCGGCGTCGTAGATGTGCCCACCGAGGTGGCGGTCGTAGGCCAGGCCGAACAGCGCGGCGGTCAGGATCGGGAAGGCCACCAGGATAAGGAAACTCGTCACGAAGATGGTCCAGGTGAACACCGGCATGCGGAACAGCGTCATGCCCGGGCAGCGCAGGCAGACCACCGTGGTGATCATATTGACGCCGCCGAGGATGGTGCCCAGACCGGAGACCGCCAGACCCAGAATCCACAGGTCACCGCCGACGCCGGGCGAGTGCACGATGTCCGACAGCGGGGTGTACGCGGTCCAGCCGAAGTCGGCCGCGCCGTTCGGGGTGAGGAATCCGGCGGTGGCCATGCTCGCGCCGAACAGATACAGCCAGTAGCTCAGCGCGTTCAAGCGCGGGAAGGCGACGTCGGGCGCGCCGATCTGCAACGGCAGCACCACATTCGCGAAACCGAAGACGATGGCGGTCGCGTAGAACAGCAGCATGATCGTGCCGTGCATGGTGAACAGCTGGTTGAACTGCTCGGTCGAGAGGAACTGCAAGCCCGGGCGCGCCAGCTCGGCGCGCATGAGCAGCGCCATGATCCCGCCGATCAGGAAGAAGGTGATGGCGGTGGTCAGGTACATCATCCCGAGCATCTTCGGGTCGGTCGTGGTGATCGCCTTGTAGATGAACGAGCCCTTCAGACCGCGTCGCGCGGGAAACGGGCGCGCCCAGTCCACATTCTGTTCGGGCTTTGGAGCAACTGCTGTCACCACGTCCTCCTCGGGAGGGGTTCCGTCCAGCTCTACCAATCGGGGCACATAGAACGGCGCACAGCGTACCTACAGCAAATAGATCTTCGCCGAAAACACTCCGGGTGGAGCGAATCGGGATCGAACTGCAAGATACTGCAGGGCTATCGCCGGGATGTCGGCGGCCTTCCGGTCGGCCGCGGGCGGGCGGCGCGCGGGTTCGACGCACCCGGCGTGCAATCCTGGCATCGGGGCGCGCATCGAGTAGGGTCCTGGCCGTGGGGGTCAGCTCGACATCCAGCGAAACCGACCGGCTGGAACCAGTTTTGGTGCGTTGTTCAACGGCAGTTCATCCGCTGACGTCACGAAAACCTCATAGGTCAGGCTTCATTATCACCACCATGTCTCGCTCGCTCCGCGCCCGCATTGCCACCGTCGCCGTGGTCGGCACCCTCGGCACCCTGCTCGCCGCGGGCGCCGCCACCGCCACCGACGAACCCAAGGCCGTCATCCACGGCCGCGCCGAGGTGACCGCGCGCGTCACCGGCGAGAAGCCGGGCAACCGCTGCCAGATCGCGGCCGCCGACGTCAGCGGGCCGTGGGGCACCGTCGGCGCCGACGGGACGGTCGCGCTGACCCTTGGCCGTGGCCAGGACAGCGGGAAGAAACTCCGCGTGATCTGCGAGGATCCCAAGCGCGGCGACACCAGCCTGCACACCGTCCGGTCCGATCGCGTCACCTTCGACGGCATCCTCTCCCCCATCCGCCAGATCATGCACAACCGCTTCTTCGGGACTCGATAACAACTCTCGTGACTCTCAGGGGCTTCGCCCCCGAACCCCCGTGAATCTCGGGGCGCTGCCCCGAACCTTCTCAGGGCGCTGCCCTCCGAAACCCCTCAGTGTCCGGCGCGGGCGGCGGCCACCGCGGCGCGGACGGCTGGGACGGTTTCGGTGGCGAAGTGGTGGACGGGTTCTTCGCCGTCCGGGTCGACCGGGAGCAGGAATTCGCTGATGCCCTGGGACAGGGCCACTTCGGTGAGTTGGGCGGGGGTCATGGTGGGGTCGATGACGTAGGCGCGGCGGATCAAGGCGGGTACTCGGCCCGCTTCGCGAGCGCCGGTGTCGATGGCGGACATCAGGTCGGGGAGGCGGCCGGGTGGGGCGTAGCTGTAGCTACCGAGCCAGCCGTCGGCGAGCTCACCGGTGAGGCGGAGGGCGCGCGGGCCGTAGACGCCGAGCCAGATGCCGATCGAATGCGCCGGGGGCGGACCAGGTTTCGCGCCGCGCAGGGGGTAGAACTCGCCCGCCAGCTGCGAGCGTTCCCCCTCGCCCCAGAGGGCGCGCAGCATGCCGATGGCCTCGCGCAGGGCGGCCAACGCCTGCCCCGGGCCGCGCCGGGTGCCGCCCATCGCCTCGATGGCGTCCCAGAACGCGCCCGCGCCCAACCCGAGCTCGACGCGACCCCCGCTGAGCAGATCCAGGCTGGCGGCGCTGCGGGCCAGCACGGCGGGCGGGCGCAGCGGCAGATTCGCGACCGCGGGCATGAGGGTCAGGTTCCGGGTGACGGCGGCCAGGTAGGACAGCAGGGTCCAGGTGTCCAGGAAGGCCGGTTGATACGGATGATCCTGTACCGCCAGCACTTCCAGCGCGGCGTCGTCGGCGTGGCGAACCAGGCGCAGCAGCGCACGCCCGCGTGCCGCCTCGGGCGGAACGAAGATTCCGAACCTGAGCTCATGCCCGTAATCCGCCATAGCGAATATCAAGCTACCCGCCGGGTTCGACCGGTTCGGGCCATCCCGCGTCGGCTCGGCGAGTCCCGTTGACCATCTCCGTTTCAGATCGTGATCAACCGGCAATCCGAATCCATAGTCGTTGCCCGCCAACGAATTACAATCGAGAGCGGGCCGACGGGGGCGCGGCCCGGTCTTTTCGGCACTCGGGCCGCGCGCGAGGCGGCCGGTGAAAGGACGTGCGGGGTGCAGGTTCACAGCACGATCGATATGGCGCACAAACACCTGCGGAAGGTCGACCCATCGGCCCTGCGGCACGCGCGGAACCGGTTGGCGGAGACCGGAATAGCGCGCCTGGGCTTCCTGCTGCCGCACCGGGTCAAACGCATGATGGCCGCCGAGGCGCTGGCCCTGCTCGACCATCACCGGCAGTGGGGCGAACTGCTGCCCGAGGGCGAGGGCACCGCGCGCCAGCGCATCGATCTGACCCAGCAGGAGGTGGCGGCGCACGCGTCCTGCATTCCGGGGCTCTACGACTGTGAACCCTTGCGGCACAGCCTCTCCGTGATCACGGCCGAGCCCGTGCTGCCCTGCCCCGACGCCACCCGCTACACCGTCAGTCGCCTGCACCACGACGACGCGATCGGCCAATGGCATTGGGACGACTTCGCTTTCGCCCTCATCCTGCTGGTGGAATGCCCGCCGCTGTCCGACGGCGGCTTCGTGCAGACGGTGGCCCACACCCGCCGCGACTGGGACCACGCCGATGTGTATCGGACCTTGACGCGCAACCCGATTCACTCGTGGGAACTGCATCCCGGCGACCTGTATCTGATGCGCGCCGACACCACCCTGCACCGGGTGCACCCGTTCGTGAACGGCCGCCGCACCACGGTCTCTCTCGCCTTCGCCTCGCGCACCGACGCCGAGCGCGAACAGGCGCGGCGGGAGGCCGAACTCGCACCGCGGTAGCAAGCGGTCGGCACGATCCCGGACCGGGCGCGTCGCCGCTGCTGTGCGTTTGCGCTCATCCGATAGGGGTAACGCGAATCATATAGAGTGGTAACTTGATTCATCGTTAACACAGCGGGGGGCAGTGTCGCCGCACCGTGTCCGCTCCGGGCAGTTCTGCCCTCCCGCTTTAGGCGACCCCCATGGACCTTCTCAATCCTCTCGACGCGATCTTCCTGGCCATCGAATCCCGCGAACACCCCATGCACGTGGGCGGCCTGCAACTGTTCGAACCGCCCGAGGACGCCGGACCCGAGTACACCCGGGAACTCTTCGCGGCCATGTCCGCCGCCTCCGAGGTGCGCCCTCGATTCCGCCGCCAACCCAGTCGCCTGCTGGGCGGGTTCTCCAGCCTCGCGTGGTCGCATGCCGACACCGTGGACATGGGCTACCACCTGCGCAGATCGGCCCTGCCCGCACCCGGTGGGCTGGCGGATCTGCTGGACCTCACCGAGCGCCTGCACGGCATCCTGCTGGACCGGCACCGCCCGCTGTGGGAGGCCCGGCTCATCGAGGGTCTGGACGACGGGCGCTTCGCGGTCTACATGAAAATGCATCACGCCCTCATCGACGGCGTCTCGGCCATGCGGCTGCTGCAGCGCACCCTCACCGACGATCCGTTCGACACCCGGCTGAACGTCCCGTGGGGCACGCCGCCGCCGGTCCGCGACGACACCGTCGAACCCGAAAGCCCTTGGGCGCAACTGCGCCGGGCCGTCCCCCGCATGCTGCGGGCCACCGGGTCGATCGCCGCACCGTTGCGGGGCGTGCTCGACGGACGCCTCACCCTGCCGATGACCGCGCCGCGCACCCTGTTCAACACCTCCATCGGCGGGGCCCGGCGCATCGCGGTGCGGTCCTGGCCGTTGGAGCGGATCAATGCCGTGCGGTCGACCACCGGGGCCACCGTCAATGACGTGGTGCTGGCCATGAGCGCCGCCGCGCTGCGGTCGTATCTGCTGGAGCGGGACGCGCTGCCGGACGAGCCGCTGATCGCCATGGTGCCGGTGAATATTCGCAGCGCCGCCGAATCCGATACCGCCGAGGGCAATATGGTCGCGGCCTGCCTGGCGAATCTGGGCACCCACATCGCCGATCCGGCCGAGCGGCTGCGGGTCATCAGCACGTCCATGCGCGAGGCCAAACAGGTGTTCACGCAATTGCCGAAGCTGGAGGCCATGGCGTTGTCGGCCGCGCTGATGACGCCGCTCGGGGTCTCGCTGCTGCCCGGATTCGAGGCGTTGCCGCGAATGCCGTTCAATCTGGTGATCTCGAATGTGCCCGGACCGCGGAAACCTGTCTATATGCAGGGCGCGCGGCTGGACGCCAATTACCCGCTCTCGATTCCGTTCGAATCGCAGGCCATGAACATCACGCTGACCACCAATGGCGACAATCTCGATTTCGGACTGGTCGGCTGCCGACGGACCGTGCCGGATCTGGATCGCATGATCGACCATTTGGAGAGCGGTCTGGCCGAGCTGGAAAGGGCCACCGCGTGAAGGGCGTATCGGGTACCGCCTGAGGGCTCATTAGGCTGGGCCGGTGGAATGGTCCAAACTGCGGGAACAGAGCCTGATTCTCGAGGATGCGGCGGTCTTGGCCTTGAACAAGCCCGCCGGCATCTCGGTGACCGGCGAGCGCCACGACACCGACATCGTGGAAATGGCCGCGGCACAGGGCGAGACGCTGTACCCGGTGCATCGCATCGACAAGGTCACCTCGGGTCTGGTGCTGCTCGCCAAGCAGTTGCCCGCGCACGGTGAGCTCACCCGGCAGTTCACCAAGCGCACGGCCGAGAAGGCCTATCTGGCCGTCACCGAATCCACCGGTCTGCCCGAGCACGGCGTCATCGACCTGCCCTTGAGCGTCGGCCGCAAGAACCGGGTCCGCATCGCCGCACCCCGCGAGAGCATTCGCCGCGCGGGCGACACCTGGCTGGTCGACGAGCAGGAGGTGCTCGCGGGCAAGAACTATCCGTCGGTCACCGAATTCACCACCGTCGCCCGCACGGATGCGCACACCGTGTTGGCGCTGCGCCCGATCACCGGTCGGCGGCATCAAATTCGCGTGCACCTGGCCTGGATCGGTCACCCCATCGTCGGCGATCCGCTCTTCGACAAATCCGGCGCGCACGCGCGCACCCATCTGCATTCGTGGCGGCTGGCGCTGGCGGCGTCGTGGCGGCCGGACGGTCTGCTGGAACTCGAGGCCGAGCCGGGAGCGGATTTCTGGCAACCGGTGTCGGCGGCGCTCACCGCGGACCCGCGGCAACTGTTGAGCAGCGCAAGCGAACTCATGGCGCGGGCCACACCGACCGGGCATTGATATTGCTTCGCTATATTGGGTGGCGGGTCTCACCGGCGCACATCCGGGCAGGTCAATTAGCCTCATGGGGGTGACCGCGGTGCGGCGGCACCGCCGGGCGCAATGTCGCGGCCCTTCAGAGAAAGCGAACGCCGATGGTTCTGGTGGCTCAGCTCAGTGACACCCATTTCAATATGGGCGCACGCAATGTCGAACGCGTGGAACGGGTCATGGCCTTTCTCGCCGAGCTGCCGCAGCGACCGGACCTCATCATCGTCACCGGCGATATCGCCGACGAGGGTGAGGTCGAGGAGTATCAGCAGGCGCGTCTGGCGCTCGCCTCCGAGGTGCCGGTCCTCGTGCTCCCCGGCAATCACGATGACCGCGGCAACCTGCGCCAGGTGCTCTTCGGCCAGGATCCCGGCTACGAACCCATCAATGCCGTGCACCGCGGCGACGGCGTGACCGTGGTCCTGTTGGACTCCAGCATTCCCGGCAAGCCCGAGGGCCATCTCGACGAGGTGACCTACGCGTTCCTCGAGGACGCGCTCGAGCGGACCGCCGCCGACGATGTGGTGCTGGTGGCCATGCACCATCCGCCGGTCGCCGTGCAGTCCACCGTGGTGGATCCGATTCGCCTCACCAATCCCGAGCGCCTGGCCGAGATCGTGGCGGGCGACGCGCGCATCGCCGCCGTCCTCACCGGCCACGTGCACGCCGGGCTCATGACGAGCTTCGCGGGCAAGCCGCTGATCGTGGCCCCCAGCGTCTCCTCCACCATCGGCTGCGAATGGGAAACGGCCGCACCGGGACACGTGCCGATCGACTTCGCACCCGACCCGTCGCTGGTGTTCCACTCGATCACCGATGCCGGACTGCTGTCGATGTTCCGGCCGGTCGCCATGGGCGGCTGGCTCAGCGAACCGGCGGAGTGAACGCGCCGTGCCGGTAGACCGACGGGGTGGTGCCGGTCCAGCGTTTGAAGGCGTGAATGAACGTGGACGCCTCCGCGTAGCCCAGCCGGATCGCCACATCGCTGACCGACAGCGGTGTGGCCGTGAGCATTTCCTCCGCCAGCGCGCGCCGCACCTCGTCGAGCAGCTGCCGGTAGCTGGTGCCCGCGGCGTCCAGGTGGCGGCGCAGCGTGCGGGTGCTCATATTGAGATCCCTTGCCACGGCGTCGATTCCGGGTGGCACCGCGAAACCGTCCACCCCGCCGCGCGGGACCAGGCGACCGCGCACCTCGGCCGCGATGCCGGTGCGGGAACGCCGGCGCGACACCAGGTCCCGGCACTGTGCCAGGCACATGGCCCAGGTGTGCTCGTTGGCCTGCGGCAGCGGCTGCTCCAGGACGGCCGGGTCGAGCGAGAAGGTGGTGTGCGGCTGGTCGAAATGCGGGTGCAGGCCGTAGATCTCGGTGTAGAGGTCCAGGCTGGGCGGGGCCGGGAAGTCGAAGTCGGCGCGCAGCAGTTCGACGCGGTGGCCGAGCAGATCCGAGAGCACCTGGTGCATGGCCGTCACATCGCGTTCCACCAGGAAGCGCCGCACATCCGCGGGCACCCGCTCATCGTGGATGCGGGCGACGAATTCGCCCGGCTGCCAGCGGGCCGCCGGTATGCAGAAGGTGAAGCTGAGTTCCAGGTAGCGCAGCGCGAAGGAGATGGCCTCGCCGAGGGTGGGGCTGCTGACGCAGGCGAATCCGAAGATGCCGAAGGTGGAGATGCGATACCGCCGCCCCACCTCCAGGCCCAGGTTCGGGCGCGGCCCCAACTCGCGCACAAGATTCCGAATGACGGCGAGTTCGGTGTGCGCGTCGATCTGCGCGTCCGGGTCGGCCAGCTGTTTCTCGGTGAGGCCGCTGCCCGCCAGCATGCGCGCCGTCGCCACCCCGTGTTCGCGGGCGAAGCCCACCATGAGCGCCACACTCGCCACGCCGCGCGGGAAATCCCAGTCCCTGATCCCCGCCTCCTGCACAGTGCTCATAGCCTGATTATGGCCGAAATTCTCGATCTTCTCGCCCACTAAATCGGACGCCCGCTCCTACAGTGAGAAGGGACCTTCGATGTGAGGAGCACCACAATGCCGTCGGTCATCATCATCGGCGCCGGATTCGGCGGACTCGGCATGGCGATCGAGTTGCAGCGCAATGGCTTCGGTGAGTTCACCATCCTCGAGAAGGCCGCCGACCTGGGCGGGGTGTGGCGGGAGAACACCTATCCGGGCGCGGCCTGCGACGTGCCGTCCCCGCTGTACTCGTTCTCCCGCGAGCCCAAACCCAAGTGGCGGCAGCGGTATTCGACCCGCGAGGACATCTGGGCGTACATGCGCGGGGTCGCCGAACGGCACGGGCTGTTGGACGCCATCGTGTTCGGGGCGGATGTGACCGAGGCGGAATTCGACGAATCGACCGGACGCTGGACGGTCTCGACCGCCGACGGCGTGACCCGCACCGCGGACATCCTGGTGTCGGCGGTCGGGCAGCTGTCGCGACCGGCCATGCCCGCCATACCCGGGATCGAACGCTTCGCCGGGGAGTCGTTCCATTCGGCGCAGTGGGATCACTCGGTTGACTTGGACGGAAGGCGGGTGGCCTGCATCGGCACCGGGGCCAGCGCTATCCAGTACATACCCGAAATCCAGCCGCGCGCCGCGCATTTGACGGTTTTCCAACGCACCGCGCCATGGGTGCTGCCCAAGTTCGACACCGACTACAAGCCGGTGCATCAGCGGATTCTCGTCGAGATTCCGGGAATGCCGGTGGCCGAACGCTTCTCCTGGTGGGCCATCGCCGAATTCGTCGCACTGGGGTTGGTGGAGTTTCCCGGCATCGTGCGCATGGTCTCGCGGATCGCCGAGAAGCATCTGGCGGAGCAGGTCACCGATCCGGTGCTGCGCGCCAAGCTGACACCCGACTACCCCATCGGCTGCAAGCGCGGATTGTTCTCCAACGACTTCTATCCCGCCCTGTGCGAACCCAATGTGGAGGTCGAGACCACCGCCATCACCGAGATCGTCCCCGAGGGCATCCGCACCGCCGACGGCGTCACGCACCCGGCCGATGTGATCATCTACGGCACCGGATTCAAGGGCACGGAATTCCTGTGGCCCATGAAGATTCGCGGCCGCGGCGGGCGCAACCTGTCCGACGTGTGGGAGGGCGGCGCACACGCCTACCTCGGCATCACCGTCCCCGAATTCCCCAATTTCTTCATGGTCTACGGCCCCAACACCAATTTGGGCGTCGGCTCCATCATCTACATGATCGAATCCCAGGCCCGCTACATCCGCCACGCCATCCAACTGCTGGCCGAACGCCCCCACACCTTCCTCGAGGTCCGCCCCGAACCCGAACGCGCCTTCAACGACGCCCTCCAACAACGCCTGGCCCGCACCCCCTGGAACTTCTGCACCAGCTGGTACCGCACCGCCTCCGGCCGCATCACCAACAACTGGCCCGGCACCACCCGCAGCTACCGCCGCCGCACCCGCAAACTGCACCTCCCCGACTACACCTTCACCCCAATCCGCGGCTGATCCGTCTGAACGGGTGACCGATTCGGTGACCTATTCGTGGGCCTACTGTGGGGATCGGCGATCTTGCTAGAGTTCGCCGTCGCCCTTTGTCCAGGGACGGTGGGCGTTCGATCAGAGGACCGGGTGGGGATGAAGCGTGTGATCGGGGTGGCGTCGGCATGGGCGGCGGCCGCCGTCGTGACGATGGGCGTGGCGAACGCGGCCGTCGAGGATGTCGGCAATGGCGACCCGAATGTCCTGGCGCAGCAGCAAATTCGCCAGCTGGCGGTCGGCACCGACATCGCCGCCGACACCTGGGTCTTCACCCCGCCCGCGAGCAATCTCACCTGCTACTGGGCCTACGTCCCCTACCCGGGCCACGACGCCCAGGGCACCCCGTACTCCCCCTGGCCCGACACGGTCCACCTCGTCGGCCCCACCGGCTGGACCGAACACCTGGCTCCCAGCGCGATTATCGAGACCAACTGCTACCTGCACCGATAACCGGCCTGGGCGGCAAGCCCGCACACCCCGCGGTCTCGCCTTCGACAAATGATCCGCAAGACATCGACAGTGAGGAACCGATCATGCTCGACATCATCAACGTCCTGTTCAACCTGTTCAGCAAGGGTTTCAACGTCGCCCAAACGGGGTCGTCCTACATGCAGCAGAAGCAGCACTGACGAAGATCGCCGGAGCGGTCGGGCATTCGGCTGTCGGCGATCCGGGCTCGTGGCGATACTGCCCCGAGTCTGTGGAGATGTTGAGAGGTCGCCGTGGGTAGGGGGTCGGACACGGCAGACTGGTAGGCGTGACCGATTCGTACCGGATTCGCGGCGGCCTGAGTGAACAGGTCGGCGTGTCCCGCGCCGGGAGTTCCAGGGTGGCGTTGCCCACGGGGGCTTTGCGGCCGATCGAGCTGGCGGCGGCGGCCGTGTTGGGCGGGGCGACCGTCGCGCTGGTGACCGTCGGATCCCTGGTGCCGTTCGCGGCCGCGCTGCAGTTGGTGGCGGCGGTGCCGATGGGGTTGCTGGCGCATCGCTATCGATTCCGGACGCAGTTGGCGACCACCGTCGCGGGAACACTGGTCACCTTCGTGGCGGCCGGGTTGCTCCCGGCGGAGAACCTGGTCGGGGTCGCGGTGATCGGGGGGATCATCGGGACCGTCAAGCGCAGGCGCGGCGGGCTGCCCGCGGTGGTGGCGCTCTCGGCGGTGGCCGGAACCATCATGGCCGCCTTGACCGTCGGCATGCTGCTGGTGCTGGCCCGGTCGCGGCATCTGCTCTTCGACACCATTCGCAATACCGCCAAGGGCGTGGAAAACCTTGCCGCGCGGCAGTCTTGGCTGGAGCCATTGGGCCGGGCGGTCGCCGACCTCACCGATACCGTCCTGCACTGGTGGTGGGCGTTCGTCGGCGGCGGCATCATTGCCGCGATGGTGGCCAGCGGCGTATTTTCCTGGTTCGTCCTGGGTTCGGTGCTGGACCGGCTGACCTGGCTGCCCGGCCGCAATGATCTGCTGGACGCGCCCGTCGACGATCGGCCGGTGGCGCCGCTGCCGGTCACCTTGCGGGAGGTCGGCTTTCGCTATCCGACGGCGCGCGCCGATGCCCTGCACGGCATCGATCTGACCGTCGATATCGGCGAATTCGTGGCGATCGTCGGCCACAACGGCTCCGGAAAGTCCACGCTCACCAGGATTCTCGCGGGCCGCCCGCCGACCGCCGGCACCGTCACCCGGCCGGGCGCGGCGGGCCTGGGCGTGCGCGGCGGCACCGCCATGGTGTTGCAGCGCCCCGAAAGCCAGACCCTCGGCGTGCTCGTGGCCGATGACGTGGTGTGGGGCCTGCCCACCGACCACGCCGCCGAAGTGGACATCGAGGGCCTGCTCGCGGAGGTCGGCCTGGCCGGGATGGGCGGTCGCGAGACCTCCACCCTGTCCGGCGGTCAGCAGCAGCGACTGGCCGTGGCCGCCGCCCTGGCCCGCCAGCCCACCCTGCTCATCGCCGACGAGGCCACCTCGATGATCGACCCGGACGGCCGCCGCGACCTGGTCGCCCTGCTGGCGGCCCTGCCCCGACGGCACCCCATGGCGGTCGTGCTGGTCACCCATCACGAGGCCGATGCGGCCGCCGCCGACCGCGTGGTCCACCTGGCGGGCGGTCGCGCCGTCGAGCATTTGCCCGCCTGGCCGCGCCCGCTCGGCGGTCCGCGCCGCCGCCCCGTGGGCGACACGGTGCTCGAATTGCGCGGCGTCGCACACACATACAACCGCGGCACCCCGTGGGAGGCCCCGGCCCTGCACGGCATCGACCTGAGCGTGCGGCGCGGTGAGGCCCTGCTCGTCGTGGGCGGCAACGGTTCCGGGAAATCCACCCTGGCCTGGATCATGGCCGGGCTCACCACACCCACGGCGGGCACCTGCGAGCTGCGCGAGTTCACCCGCACCCGGCCCGTGCACAAGCGAATCGGGGCCGTGCAGTTGGCCTTTCAGCATTCCCGCCTGCAGCTGCAGCGCCAGACCGTGGGCGAGGAGATCGAGGACTGGGGCGGGCGCGGCACCTACGCGGTCGCCAAGGCGCTCGACGCGGTGGGCCTGGATCGCGCGCTGGCCTCGCGGTCCATCGAGGAGCTCAGCGGCGGCCAGGCCAAGCGGGTGGTGCTGGCGGCGATCGTGGCCAGCCACCCGCAGGTGGTGGTGCTCGACGAGCCGCTGGCCGGACTCGATCCGGAGAGCCGCGCGGGGGTGGTGGAACTGCTTGCCCGACTACGGGATTCGGGTCTCACCCTGATCGTCATCTCCCATGATGTCGCCGACATGGCCGCGGTGTGCGACCGCACGGTGCATCTACGCGACGGGCGTCTGGTCGAAAACGACTCCGCCGCAACCCGATACCCGACCCACGATGTCCGCGGAGGCGTCCGATGAGCAGTGTCGTCCTGCGCGAGGTCCCGGTCGACAGCCCGGTGCACCGACTCTGGGCCGGTACCAAGATGATCGGCGTCTTCGCCTTCAGCCTGCTGCTCATGTTCGTTCCGTCCTGGTGGCTGCTTGGCCTGGCCACGGTGTTCCTCATCGGCGTCTTTCTGCTCGCGAAGCTGCCCCTGGGCACGCTGCCGCGCTTCCCCTGGATGGTGTGGATCGGCATCGCCATCGGCGCGGCCATCAACGCGCCCGTCGGCGCCTCGGCGCTGCTGCGATACGCGCAGGTCGTCGTGTTCGGATTCCTGTTGCTCGGCTCCTCGTTCCTGGTCGCCTGGACCACCCCGATGGGTGAGATCGCCCCGGCGCTGGCCAAACTCGGCGCGCCGCTGAAGAAGATCGGCTGGACCCGCCACGGCGTCCGCCACACCGTTCCGGTCGACGAGTGGGCCGTGGTGGTGGCCCTGACCCTGCGCGGGCTGCCCCTGCTGCTCGAGGAGATGCGCATCCTGCGCGCGGCTCGCAAACTGCGGCCCAAGGATTCGCTGCTGCACCGCGCGGCCGAGAATCCGCTGGTCGACATTCTGACCGCGAGCATGGCCGTGTCGACCCGGCGCGCCGGTGAACTCGGCGAGGCCATCACCACCCGCGGCGGGACCGGCGAGCTCACCGCCCGCCCCGGCGCACCCGGGCGCGCCGACGCGGTGGCGCTGCTGGTGGTGGCTTTGATGTGCGGGCTGGGCGTCGCTGTCGAACTGCTGTTTTAGTACGACTCGAGCCGAAAATTATTCGGAGTGTCGGTGGTGCGCGCTACCGTCAGAAAACCTGATGGAGATTGGACTTCCCATGATGCTGCGCAAAATCACCGCGTTCGCTGCTCCGGTCGTCACCGCCGTTGCCATTGCCGGAGCCGGTGTGGCACACGCCGATCCGGTCGTGCCGGATATCGGTTACCAGACCCAGCTACTAGGCAATACGGTCGTCACCACCCTCACCAATGGCAGTTTCGAGCTCACCGGCGCGTCGGTGAACATCAAGGACGCCGTCGGCGAGACGGTCCTGAGTCTGCCACTGTCCTTCGAACAGGACGGCTTGAATTACCCGCTGCCCACCAGCGTCAGCGACAATGGCGCGACGCTGAGCCTGACCGCGGTCAAGGACGTCGCGGCCGCCACCCCGGCACTGCACCCGGTGGCCTCGCTGAACGAGAACCAGCGGGCCATGAATGCCTTCAGCAGCCAGTTCGGAATCGCCACCGCCATCGGCAGTTTCGTGGGCCTGGCCATCGGCGCGGCGGTCGGGGCCATCGGATTCCTGGGCGGCGCCTTCGGTTTGGCGACGGTACCGGTCGCAGCGGGTATCGGCGCGATCATCGGCACCCTGGTGGTCGGCGGCCCGGCGCTGCTCATCGCCGGTATCGACCTGATCAGCACGCTGACGGGCGCGCCCGGCACCACCAAGTGGGCCCAGCCCGGCGACAACTGATCCCCAGACGTCGGGTGCGCCGTGCCGATCTCATCGCACGGTGCACCCGGCAGCCACCGGGGTGCCCGCGAACCGGTCGGACAGGAAGTTCATGGCCCCCAATGCTTCCCCGAGCGCCGTGGGATTGTGGCCCGGTATCGCGCTGTGCACGGCGGTGAGGGTCGCGCCCAGCGCGCAATACCGGTCGACCAGGGCGCTGAAGCCCGCCGACGGGATCACGTCGTCGTTGTTGCTGTGGTACAGGTACAGCGGCACGTCGGGGGCCCAGCCGCCGAGTTCCTGATGGTTGGCGGCCGCCCGGAAGGCGGCGCTGCCGAGCAGGTCCGGGACGGTGGAGAATTCGTCCACGTGCCGGAAGAAGTGGTGCGCCACCAGATCGCCGCCGCAGGAGGTGGCCTCCCGGGCCATGAGCGCGTGGCCGCTGTCGTTCAGGGTGTCGGCCAGGCCCGAGCCGAAATCGTTGCGCGCCAAGGCGATCAGGATCAGTACCGCGAGCCCGGCCTGATAGCTGCCGTCCACCCCGCGCGCGATGGCGGGGATATCGGTCGGCACACCGCCGGAGGTCACCCCGGCGAACGCGAGCTCGGGCGCGTAGCCCGCGCGCAGCTGCATGGCCCACAGGGTCGCGAACGCGCCACCCGAATAGCCCCACGCGCCCAGCGGACTGGAATCGGTAATACCCAGGGGTGCGAAGGATTTGGCGGCACGGACACCGTCCAGCACCCCGCGGCCGGAGTTCACGCCGTCGAAGAAGCGCGACTGCGGGCCTTCATAGTCCGACACCACCACCGCCCAGCCGCGACGCAGCACCTCGGCCAGGAACGGAATGTCCAATATCGTTGTCGCGATGGAGAAGTCGCGTCCGCCCCGTAGCGCGAACGAGGGCGCGCACCGGGTGCCGAGACTGTCCTCGGCGATCTGATACGAGAGCAGCGGTCGATCGCCGGGACCGTTCCAGGGGGTGAGCGGTTCCAGGACGGTCGCCACATCGGCGGCGGCCTCGTCGGCGGAATCGGTGGTGCGGTATTGCAGCTGCCAGCCCGCCAACGGGAGGGGCAGCCCGAGTACGGCGATGGGCCGCGAATTCAGGATCGCGCCATTGGCGAACTCCCCCAACGAGATTGGGGCCGCGTAGAACGGGTCGTCGTCCGGGTAGGGAATGTCGGCCCGGGTGCCCGGCACGGCGACCGCCGCCGCCACCAGGGTGACGACGCCGATCAGGCCGATCCGCCACCACAGTCGAAATCCACGCGAACGCCCCGCCGTTTCGCGCGTGCGTACCCCGATCAATGCGTCATCCCGCCGCATCACGCCCTCCAGCGCCTTCTCTGCCGACGCTCCAGACCACGGATTCGCACTTCGCGCCGATAAGAAACTCCGGCGCATCGGGGAATCAAAATAACTGCGGGCGCGTCGCCGGGTCAACGACACACGGCGCGTCGTAACCATGACGTTGCGCGGTTTCTAGTACGAAACAATGTATCCAGAGAGAGGTCCAGCAATTGGCAACTGGATCTACCGTTTGCATGCCAGTTGCCGCCATGCTCGGTCAATGTTGTTGCGCCGCCTCATCGCCCTCTACGTCGGACTCTGGTTGTACGGCTTCTCCATGGCCGTCATGATTCGCGCCGCGCTCGGCCTGGACCCGTGGGACGTGTTCCATCAGGGCGTGGCCGATCACGTGCCGCTCAGCTTCGGCACGATCGTGGCGATCGTCGGCGCGACGGTACTGCTGGCCTGGATTCCCTTGCGGCAGTGGCCCGGCCTGGGCACGGTCAGCAATGTCATCGTCATCGGCGTCTCGGTGGACGCGGGATTGTGGCTGCTGCCCGAACTGCACGCGCTGCCGGTGCGCATCGGGGCCATGGCCGCGGCGGTGCTGTTGAACGCGGTGGCGACGGTCCTCTACATCGGCGCGGGCATGGGTCCGGGTCCGCGGGATGGCCTGATGACTGGCCTGGTTCGGCGAACCGGCAAACCGGTCTGGCTGATTCGCACCGGGATCGAGGCAACGGTGTTGTCAGTCGGCTGGATTCTCGGCGGCAGCGTCGGGGTCGGCACCGTGGTGTACGCCTTCGGCATCGGTCCGCTGATCCAGCTCATGATCCCGTACGTGGATCGGTACCTGCCGGGGTTTCACGAGCAGGACGCCACGGTCGACGCCGACCCCGAGGCCGCGCCGATGGCGGCCTGAACACCTCGGGGGGTTGACAGGCTAACGGCGTTAGCCTACCTTGATGGCTAACAACGTTAGCCCCTGCTAGACGCCCCGGAGGGTCCGATGACCACCATCCCCGCCACCCTGTCGACCACCACCGACCACCGCCTCCCGGCCACGATCCGCAAGGCCGGTTGGATCGCCTGGGCACTGTTCCTCGCCGCCTTCGCCATCCTCGAGGGCGTCAATCACGGCACCGGCTCCTGGCTCGCGCTGGTGGCCGGGCTCATCGCCCCGGATCTGACCTTCTTCGCCGCCATCGGCGCGAAAGATCCGGTGCGACAGGGCCAACTGCCCCGCCAGGCGGTCCCCTTCTACAACGCCGCCCACCGCACCTGGATCCCGCTGACCCTCGCCGTCGCGTATGCCCTTGCGAGCCTGCAACTTCCGGCCCTGTTCACCTTCTTGCTGGCCTGGCTGCTGCACATCGCCATCGACCGCGCCGCCGGCTACGGCCTGCGCACCGCGGACGGATTCATTCGTGGCTGACCAGACGGGAACGCTCACCGAGCGGCAGCGGCAAATCGCCGCCGCCGCTCGCGCGCTGTTGGACGACCAGGGGCCCACCGCGCTCACCATGCGAAATGTGGCCGACGCCTTGGGAATCAAGGCCCCGTCCCTGTACAAACACGTACCCGACAAGACCGCACTCGAGACCCTGGTGGTGGCGGAAGGCTTCGCGGAGTTGGCCGAAGCAATGGAATCCGCCGTCCCACAAGGCCTTCCAGCCGTAGCCCAGGCCTACCGCACCTACGCCCTCGCCCACCCCCACGTCTACCGCCTCATGAACTACCGCCCCCTTCGCCGCGACCTCCTGCCACCGGGCCTGGAAGAGCGCACGGCACAACCCCTCCTGGACGCTGTCGGCGGCGATCAGGCTCGCGCCCGGGCCCTGTGGGCCTTCGCCCACGGCATGGTCAGCCTCGAACTCGACGCCCGATTTCCCCCCGACGCCGACCTCTCCGCCGCCTGGACCGCCGGCCTGATCT
This sequence comes from Nocardia sp. CDC153, assembly GCF_035818515.1. Lineage (NCBI taxonomy): Bacteria > Bacillati > Actinomycetota > Actinomycetes > Mycobacteriales > Nocardiaceae > Nocardia > Nocardia sp. CDC153. The sequence goes on from NZ_JAYKYU010000003.1 coordinate 596,411, forward strand.
CCTTCGCCACCTGACCCTGGGCGACTCCGTCGGCCTGGTCCTCCCGATCAACACACTCTGACGCGACAGCCCGTCACGCCGGGCCGTGAGTGTCTATGAGGTCGGCGAAGATTCGGGTGATGCGGGTGGTTAGGGCTTCGGGGGTGGTGCCGGATTGGGTGGCTCGGAGGGCGAATTTGCCGTCTACGGTGAGGGCGGCCATGCCGTGGGCCAGGGACCACCAGGCCAGGGCCATCGTTTCGGCGTCGGCGGCGGGGAGGAAGCCGGAGGTGACGGCGTCGGTGACGGCGGATTGCAGGACGGCGAAGGCGGCGTCGCCCGCGGCCTCGGTGTCGGGGTGTTTGTCGGGTTGGGAGAGTTCGGGGCGGAACATGATTCGGAAGTAGGCGGCGTGGTCGCGGGCGAAATCGACGTAGCCGGTGGCCATGGCGATCAGGGCGGCGCGCGGGTCGGGGGCGGTTTCGCGGGCGGATGTCATTGCCGCGCCGAGGATTTCGAAGCCGCGGGCGGCGAGCGCCGACATCAGGGCGGCACGGTCGGCGAAGTGGTGGTAGGGCGCGCCGGGGCTGACGCCCGCCTCGCGGGCGACCTTGCGCAGGCTCACGGCGGCCAGGCCCTCGGACTCGATCAGCTGCAGGGACGCGCGCAGTAGTTCCTCGCGGAGGTCTCCGTGGTGATAGCGGTCCTTGGTCGGCGGCATGGGATGACTGTAAGGGGTTGACGGCTCACGGACTCGCAATCTATACATTGTTTAGATTCTAAACACTGCTCAGATTGGGGTCCATCATGTCCGATCTCGTGCTCGTCACCGGTGCGTCCGGCTTCGTCGCGGGCCATGTCATTCAGGAACTGCTCGGTCGCGGCTATCGGGTGCGCGGGACCGTGCGGTCGGTCACGCGGGCCGCCGAGGTCGCGGAGGTACTGCCCGGGGTCGAACTGGTCGAGGCCGATCTGGGGTCGGACGCGGGCTGGGCCGCGGCGGTCGCGGGTTGCCGGTACGTGGTGCACACCGCCTCGCCGTTCCCGTCCACCGAACCCGGGCACGAGGACGAGCTGATTCGGCCCGCCGTCGACGGGACCCTGCGCGTGCTGCGCGCCGCCGCCGCGAGCGGCGTCGAACGTGTCGTCATCACCTCCTCGGTGGCCGCGGTCCAGGTCGGCAATCGTGGACGGCTGCTCACCGAGGCCGACTGGTCGGACACCGCCGTGTGCGAGGCCTACGAGAAGAGCAAGACCCTGGCCGAGCGCGCCGCCTGGGATTTCGCGGCCGAGCACCCGGAAATCGAAGTGGCCGTGATCAATCCGGGCATGATCATCGGCCCGATCCTGCGGCCCGAGGCGGGCACCTCGGTCGGCGGCATCCGCACCCTGCTGGCGGGTGACATGCCGGGCGTGCCGCGCCTGAACTTCGCGACGGTGGACGTCCGCGATCTGGCCGTCGCGCACCGCCTGGCCATGGAGACCCCTGAGGCCGCGGGCAATCGCTACATCTGCGCGGGCGACGAGATCTCCTTCCCCGACATGGCCAACATCCTCGCCCGCCGCTACCGCGTCTCGACTCGCGTCCTGCCCGACTGGTTGGTCCGCTTGAGTGCCCGCTTCAATGCCGACGCCCGCACCGCCGTCCGCTATCTCGGCCGTGAGGAGCGCCTGACCGCCGAGAAGGCGCAACGCGAATTGGGTTGGCGGATGCGCCCGGTCGCGGACTCCGTGCTCGACACCGCCGCCAGCCTCATCGAATTCGGGCTGGTCACCGACCCGGGCGCGCCGAAGTCACGCGCCGCCTGACCCGCCGGGCCGCACCCTCGCCCGGAGTACTGTGGGTCGAAAGCGGGTGGGGCCCAGGGAGATTGCGGAGGGATTATGCGGCGCGGGAACGGACTGGACATTCCGGAGACGCTCGAGGACGTGTGCTCGCCCGAGCGCATGGCGCTGATCGTGTACGACATGCAGGTCGGGGTGCTCGGGCAGCTGGACGACGGGCCGCGGATCACCGAGCGGGTCGTCACCGTGGTCGAGGCGGCGCGGCGCGGCGGCTTCCCGGTGATATTCCTGCGGCACTTCTTCCTGCCCAAGCGGCTCATGGGTGCCTTCGCGCTGCGCATGGCGATGAGCTGGCAGGGCGTGGATTCCGTGGAGCAGGTGGTGCCCATCCTGCAGCGGGACACGCCCGGCTTCGAACTGGTCCCGGAGCTGCGGCCGCGGGACGGCGAGGTGGTGTTCGACAAGACCACCATGTCGGCCTTCGAGGGCACACCGCTGGCCGCCACGCTGCGTGACCTCGGCATCGGCGCGTACGCGATCGTCGGCGTCGCCCTCGAGATCGGCATCGCGCCGACCGTCACCCACTCCACCGACCTCGGTTTCCTGCCGGTGGTGGTGCGCGACGGCGTCGGCGGGCGCGACGCGGCCGGAAAGCAGCGCGCCTGGGACGAATTCGCGTTCCAGGGCCACGCCATCGTCACCGACGTGGACACCCTCGTGCCGCTGCTCGAGAAGCACGGCTGACCAGCTCAGTCGGAGCTGGGAATCCAGGCCGGATGCCACAAGCGTCCGGTCTCGGTCCAGTTCTGGAAGCGAACCGTCCCGGTGAGCTTGGGGCTCACCCACACCGCGTCCTTGCGCTCCTCGGCGGTGAGCTCATTGCCGAACGGACTGGTCTTGCGCTCGAGGCGACGCAGCCGATCGGCCAGATCGCTCATCTCCTGCTCGCTGAACCCCGTGCCGACCCGACCCAGGTAGTACAGCTCCCCGTCGTGCGGCACCCCCACCAGCAGCGAGGCGAATTGCCTGACCTCCGAACGCCGATATCCGCCGACCACCACCGACAGCGTCCGCCAGTTCCGGGTCTTGATCCACGACTGCCCGCGCCGCCCGGGTAGGTAGATCGAGTCCCGACGCTTGGCGACCACACCTTCCATGCCGTGATCCTGGCTGTAGCGCAGCGCTTCCGCACCCGAGCCCCGCAGCTGCGGCGGCACGATCAGCGAACGCGCCTGCCCGGCAAGGGCTTCCAGCACCCGCCGCCGATCCTCGTAGCGCTTGCGCACCAGCGAGGTGCCGTCGAGATAGAGCAGGTCGAAGGCCAGGAACACCGCCTTGGCCTTGTTCTCGCGCAGCAGACCGAGATTCGCGCCGCCGTGATCGTCGAAGACGACCGCCTCACCGTCGAGCACCGCGCTGTGCCCGGACAATTCCGCACCCAGCCCGGCCACGCCCGGATACTTCCCGGTCACCACGTGCCCGGCACGACTGCGCAGCGTCACCGCGCCGTCCTCGATCTCAGCGATCAGCCGGAAGCCGTCCCACTTGGTCTCGAATGCCCAATGTTCGGCGTCGAGAGTGGTCACGTCCCCCGGCGTGGCCAGCATGGGCGTCAATCCGTGCGGCAGCGGCGTGGGGGCGCGCTTCGCCGAAACCCGCTCTCCCCCATTGCCTTCCGAACCAGGACGCGTCTGATCCTTCATCAGGTGCATCAGCCACTGATTCCCATTGGTCTGAATCAGCGCGTACCGCCCGTCGAGCCGCTCACCCCGCAGCCACACGATGACCTCGTCGTCGCGCCACTTCTCGGTCTCGTAGGTGCCGGTATCCCAGATGGTCATCTCACCGCCGCCGTACTCCCCCTTGGGAATCGACCCGTGGAAGGTGAGGTACTCCATCGGATGATCCTCGGTGTGCACGGCCAGCCGATTCTCGCCGGTATCGGTCGGCGGCCCCTTGGGCACCGCCCAGGACACCAGTACGCCATCGCGTTCCAGCCGCAGATCCCAGTGCAATCGCCGAGCGTGATGCTCCTGCACCACGAATCGATCCCCCGACCCCGCCGCGGGCGGACCCGACGGCACCGGCTCGGGCGTGCGCGTCGGATCGCGCATGGACCGATAGGTATCGAGCCGGTCCGGAACCGTCTCCGGCTCTTCCACCGACTCGGCCTCGCCCACCGCCTCCGGCAGCGGCTCGTCCAACCCCTCGAGCAGATCCCCCTGCTCCTCCCACCGCCGCAGCACTTCCTCGAACCGCAAGTGCCGCAACCGCTTCGGCTTCTCGATCTCCTCCCACGCGCGCGGTGCGGCCACCCACGGCTCGGCCCGCCCGCGCAGCGAATACGGCGCGATGGTGGTCTTGGCCGGATTGTTCTGGCTCCAGTCCAGGAACACCTTGCGGTCCCGCGCGGCCTTGGCCATGTTCGCCGTCACCAGCTCCGGCCGCAGCTGTTGCAGATTGGTGGCCACCTGCTTGGCCACCGCCGAGGCCCCGTTCGGCCCCAGCTTGCGATCCAGCGGCACGTAGACGTGAATTCCCTTGGACCCGCTGGTCACCGGAAACGCCTCGAGGCCCACCTCCCGCACCACATCCCGCAGGATCAGCGCCACCTCCGCGCACTGTGCCAGGCCCGCCCCCGGCCCGGGATCCAGATCGAACACCAGCCGCGTGATGTCCCCGACCTCGGCTCCGTCGAAACGCCATTGCGGCACATGCAATTCCAGCGCGGCCTGCTGCCCCAGCCAGGCCATGCCGGCGACATTGTCGATGAGTGGATAGGTCACCGGCCGGTCGGAATGTTGAACCGTCCTCCGCTCCAACCACTTCGGCGCGTGCTCGGCCAGATTCTTCTCGAAGAACGACTGCTCCTGCACCCCGTTCGGCCACCGCTTGCGGGTCACCGGCCGCTGCGCGATATGCGGCAGCAGGGCCGGTGCGATGGCCGTGAAATAGTCGATGACCTCCCCCTTGGTGGTCCCGGTGGCCGGATACAGGACCTTGTCGAGGTTGGTCAGCCCAACCTCGATACCCCCGAAATCCTTGCGGGATCCCATAACAGCAGTTTAGGTCCGCCCACCGACAAAACCAGGCAAGCTGGCAGACCCGCGAAAAGCCAACGGGCCGTTCGGGGTCAGCAGCGGTGATCCCGAACGGCCCGTGACACGAGCGTTGTTACTACTGAGCCGGAGGCTCTGCTTAGGGAGCCGGAGGCTGTTCGCCCTCCGGCGCGGGTTCCGGAGCCGGGGCCGGTTCCGGGGCGGGTTCGGCCGCCGCCTCGGCGGGTGCGGGCTCGGCGGGGGCCTCGGCCGGCGTCGCGGCCTCGGTCGGGATGGCGTTCTTGACCGCCTCCGTGCCCTTGTCGATCTGGGAGGAGAACTTCCCCCCGGTCTTCTCGTCGATCACATGTCCGGCCTTGTCGACCGCCTGCTCAATCTTCTCGGCGTTTTGGGCCGCCACCTCTTTGCCCTTGCCGACCAAGCCTTTGAGCGTGTCCATGAAACCCACAGCCCTGCTCCTTCAATCTCGGTCCGTTATTGGCGAACATCTTCCCACCACGCATCCCGTGGCGGCGCGGCAATCGGGTCGATCCGCTCCCCCGGCTTCGGCACGGCGATGCGTGTCACCGCCGCCCGGGCCGCCTCGACCAGCCGCGATACCGGCTCCGACCAGCCGTGGAAGGCCAGATTGAAGGTGGCCCAGTGGATCGGCACCAGCATCCCGTAGCCCGGATCGCCGACACACAGATCGGCGTGGGCGCGCACCGCCTCCTCGGGATTCATGTGCACGTCCGGCCAGTGCCGGTCGTAGGCCCCGATGGGCAGCAGCGTCAGATCGAACGGCCCCAGCCGCGCGCCCGCCTCGGCGAAGGCCTTGGTGTAGCCGGTATCGCCGCCGAAGTAGACGCGCCGCGTCGGACCGGCGATCGACCAGGACGCCCACAGCGTGGTGTTGCGCACCAGCCCGCGCCCGGAAAAGTGCCGCGCCTCGGAACAGGTGATCACCAGATCGGTGCCGTCCCCGTGCGCCCGTTCCAGCTCCGACAGCGAAACCGAAGCGGCCCAGTCCAATTCGACAATGCGCTGCTCGGGCACGTCCCAGTGCCGCAGATGCGCGCCGATGCCGATCGGCACGATGAACGGGCAGTCCTGGCTCTCCACCAGCCCGGCCACCGTCTCGCGATCGAGATGGTCGTAGTGGTCGTGCGAGATGAGCACGGCGTCCAGCGGCGGCAGCGCCGACAGCGGCGACGGCACCGGATGCAGCCGGGCCGGACCCACCAGCGGCGACGGCGAGACCCGTTCGCTCCACACCGGATCGGTCAGCACGCGATACCCGTCCACCTCCACCAGACAGGTGGCGTGCCCGTACCAGGTGACCGCCAGATCCCCCGCCTGCGCGGGCAGTTCCGGCGTCACCAGCGGGATCTCGCCCGGCGGGCGGCCATTGTTGCGCTGAGTGACCAGCTGATAGATCAACTCGAACGGCGACCCGGTGAGCTGCGAACTCGGCTCGGTGTTGTGGAACTGTCGATTGCGATAGCTTCGCGCGCCCCGAGCCGTCGGCGCGATCGCGGAGATGGACGCGCCCATGGCGGTGGGAATCCCCCACGCCGCCCGGACCAACCAGGAAATACCGAATGCACCCGCAGCCATACCCACCAGTTTCCGCGCATTCGCGGTCCCGCGCTGCCCGTTCATCGGCCCTCGAACTTCGCGACCCGCTTCTGCTGGCGTGCCGCGCGCGCCTCCTGCGCGTCGTCGCTGCGCCAGGCCGCGTCCAGGGCGGCGGTCTGCTCGGCGGTGTCGGGGCCGCGGGTGTCGTCGTCGTTGAAGACCAGCTTCATGTGCCGCAGCGACAGCGGCGCGAGCTCGGCGATCTGCTTGGCCCAGGCCTGCGCGTCGGCCAGGGTGCCGATCTTGTTGGCGAAGCCGAAACCGTAGGCGTCGGCGGCGGAGATCCGCTCGGCCCCCAGCAGAATGGTGCGCGCCGGGCCCGGACCGATCAGGTTCGACAGCCGCCGCACCGTCCAACGGTCAACGGAGATACCGAGTTTCGCCGCCGGAATGGCGATGAACGAATCCGGCGTCATGACCCGAAGGTCCGAGGCCAGGGCCAATTGCACGCCCGCGCCGAGCGCGCCGCCGTTGATCGCCGAGATCACCGGCACCGGAATCGTCTCGATGGTGCGCAGCATGGCGAGCAGTCCGCCCAGGAAGCTGTCCGAGTACACCCCGTCCAGATCCGCGCCCGCGCTGAACAGCGGGCCCTGGCCGGTCAGCACGATCACCCGCGCCGAGGTCGCGGCCTCCTCGAGCGCCGCGCGCAGACCGCCGATGAGCTCCTCGTTCAGGGCGTTCCGGCGTTCCGGACGCTGCAATTCGATGGTGACGACCTCACCATCGCGGCTGACTCCGAGCATCTGTCCCTTCCCCACTGTGCAACTCACCTGCCCTACCTACCCATGATCGGCTTTCACTCTAAGTGCGCGTACCGTCGGGTCGGTGACCGCAACACCCGATGTCGACATCCTCGTGATCGGTGCCGGGCAGGCCGGATTGTCGGTCGGCTTCCACCTGCGCCGCCTGGGCCTGCGGCCGGAACGCGACTTCCTCATTGTCGATCACTCCCCCGCACCGGGCGGGGCATGGCAGTTCCGCTGGCCATCACTGACATTGAGCACCGTCAATCGGGTCCATGATCTGCCGGGCATGTCCTTCGCCGAGACGCTGCCCGCGGGCTCGGAGAACGCGCAGGCGGCCACGGCCGTGCCGCGCTATTTCGCGCTCTACGAGGAACGTTTCGACCTGCGGGTGCACCGGCCGGTGTCGGTGACCGTGGTGTGCGACCGCGCCACCGCCGCCACCTGCCCGAACCAGGAGGTCGACGGGCTGCTGCACGCGGAGCTCAAGCCCACCGAGACGCTCAAGGTGCGTGGTCTGGTGAACGCCACCGGCACCTGGGACAAGCCCTTCATTCCTTACTACCGGGGCGCGGAGACCTTCGCGGGCCGACAGCTGCACGCCCACGACTACCGCACCGCAGCGGAATTCGAGGGCAAGCACGTGGTCGTGGTGGGCGGCGGCATCACCGCCATCCAGCTGCTCGACGAGATATCGCAGGTGACCGACACCACCTGGGTGACCCGGCGCGAACCCGTCTTCCGCCGTGGGCCTTTCGCCCCCGAGGACGGCCGCGCGGCCGTGGCCATCGTGGAAGACCGTGTGCGGCGCGGACTTCCGCCCGGCTCGGTGGTGTCGGTGACCGGATTGCGCGAGGACCCGCGGGTGAAGGCCATGCAGGCGCGCGGCGCGCTCGAGCGCCACCCCATGTTCGAGCGCATCGAACCCGACGGAATCCGCTGGGCGGACGGCACTTTCCAGCGCGCCGACGTCATCCTGTGGGCCACCGGATTCCGCAGCGCCCTCGACCATCTGGCCCCGCTGCGACTACGCGGGCCGGGTGGCGGCATCACCATGTCCGGCCACCTGGCGACTCAGGTCGACGCCGATCCGCGTATTCACCTGATCGGCTACGGACCCTCCGCGAGCACCATCGGGGCGAACCGCGCGGGCCGCGCCGCCGCCGTCGAATTGACTTCCTACCTGGGCATTCCCACGCGCGCGGCGGTCTGAATCACGCGCCGCGAACCGGTGCGTCCAGGTCCATGAGGTCCGGATCCGCGCCCTGCCGCCCGTCCTTGTCGATACCGGCGATCTGCGTCATCTCGCGGCCGGTGAGCTCGAAATCGAAGACCGCCAGGTTCTCCGCCATGCGCGCGGGCGTCATGGACTTCGGAATGGCCACGTTCCCGAGCTGCATGTGCCAGCGCAGAATGATCTGCGCGGGCGTGCGCCCCAGCTTGTCGGCCAAGGCGATGATGACCGAATCATTGAACTCCGCACCGCGACCCAGCGGACTCCACGCCTCGGTCACGATGCCGTGCGCGGCATGGAAGGCCCGCAGCTCCGACTGCGCGAAATACGGGTGCAGCTCAACCTGATTGATCGCGGGCACCTCCCCGGTCTCCCCGATCAGCCGCTCGAGCTGCCGCTTGGTGAAGTTGGAGACGCCGATCGACACCACCCGCCCCTGCCGCTTGAGCGCCTGCAGCGCGCGGAAGCTGTCGACGTACAGATCGGCCGACGGCACCGGCCAGTGGATCAGGTACAGGTCGAGGGTGTCGAGCCCGAGCCGCTCCATGCTCGCGTCGAAGGCGCGCAGGGTGGCGTCGTAACCGTGGTCGGCGTTCCACAGTTTGGTGGTGATGAACACCTCGTCGCGCGGCAGGCCCGACTCGCGGACGGCCCGGCCCACCGCATCCTCGTTGCCGTAGAAGGAGGCGGTGTCGATGCTGCGGTAACCGAGCCCCAGGGCGGTGGAGATGGTCTCGGTGGCCTGCTCCCCGGCAACCTTGTACACACCGAAACCGAGCTTCGGCATGACCTGCCCGTCGGCCAGGACGATTGCCGGGATTGCGCTGGTCTCACTGCGGTAGTTCACCACTCCGACCGTAGCAAACCGGACAGGTCAGTTAACTTTCAGCGTGCCACGAATCGGGCACGATCAGGATGGGAGACCGAGACGTCGGTAGCGCCGGTGTCGCTCCGCCGCGAGCTTGTCCATCGACTGCCCGGTCAGCCCCGCCAGCTCCTCGGCGATCGCGGTGACCATGCGCTGTGCGAAGTCCACCGGCTCCTCGCCCGCGTCCGGGTACTCGTGCACGATGCGGTCGACAATGCCGTCGGCCTCCAGGTCGACCGCGCGAATGCGCTGGGCGGCGGCCATGTACGGGGCGTGCCCGGTGTCGCGGTACACGATGGCGCTGGCCCCCTCGGGCGGCAGCGGGGCCAGCCAGCCATTGGCGGCCGCCAGCACCCGATCGGCGGGCAGCAGCGCCAGCGCGCCACCCCCGCTGCCCTGACCGAGCAGCACCGACACCGTCGGGGTGTCGAGCGTGACGAGATCGGCCAGACAGCGGGCGATCTCGGGGGCCAGGCCGCGTTCCTCCGCCTCGCGCGAGAGGGCCGCGCCCGCGGTGTCGATCACCAGCACCAGCGGAACCCGCAACTCGGCGGCCAGATGCATGCTGCGCCGCGCCTCCCGCAGCGCCGCCGGACCCATGGTGTGCTCGGGCGACTGACCCGCGCGATCGTGGCCGAAGACCACGCACGGCTGCCCCCGGAAGCGGGCCAGCGCGTGCACGACGGTGCGGTCCAGTTCGCCTTGTCCGGTGCCGGACAACGGAACTCGATCGGTGACATGACGGAGCAGCTCGCGAATTCCGGGCCGGTCCCCGCGCCGGGAGATCAGCACCGTCTGCCAGGCGTGCACCTCGACGGTGTCCCGTACCGCCGGACCGCCGCGTTCCTGCGGCCCCGCCAGGAACGAACCCCGGCCGGACGTGGGTGGCGTTGCCTCGCTGCGGCTTTCGGGCAGCGGCAGCGGTCCGTCGCAGAGCACGGTGAGCGCGCGATGCGCGATGCGCCGGAACACCGACACCGGCACCACGCCGTCGATAACACCGTTGCGGTAAAGGTTTTCGGCCGCCTGCACGCCTTCGGGGAAGCGTTTCCCGTACAGCGCCTTGTATACCCGCGGCCCGAGGAAACCGACCAGTGCGCCCGGCTCGGCGAATGTCATGTGCCCCAACGAACCCCACGAGGCGAACACCCCGCCCATGGTGGGGTCGCGCAGATACACCAGATAGGGATGCCCCGCGGCCTTGTGCACGGCGATGGCCCCCGCCACCTTCACCATTTGCACGAAAGCGACTGTGCCTTCCTGCATTCGGGTGCCGCCGGAGGTCGGCGAGGCGAGCAGCGGCAGACCCAGCTCGGTCGCCCGTTCCACCGCCGTCACAATGCGTTCGGCCGCGGCGACGCCGACAGACCCTGCGAGAAAAGCGAATTCGCACGCGATCACGGCGACCCGCCGTCCGCGCAGCAACCCCTCCCCGGTGAGCACCGCTTCATCGGTCCCCGCCGTTGCCGCAGCAGTCAGCAACTCGCGGCCATACTGCGGCGATGCGGCCACCCTGACAGGCGGATGATCCCAGCTCACATAGGAACCGGGATCCAGCAACTCGCCTAGCAGCTCCCGCGCCGAGATCGTCACAGCGCGAGCGTAATGGACCACGCCCCGTCATTCCGGCAGGCTTCGAGCCGGAATCCACCCGACGGCGGAGATCCCGGCCAAGAACCCGCCGGGATGACGAGGATGATCAGTACCCCTGCACGACCTTGCGCAGCGCGTATTCGGTCACCGCGACCAGGGCCTGCTTCACCGGCTCTCGACGACGCGCGTCGATCGAGAGGATCGGCACGTCCGCGGGCACCGCCAGGGCCTGGCGGATGTCCTCGACCGGATACCGTGGCGCATCGTCGAATTCGTTGATGGCCACCAGGAAGGGTAGGTTGCGCGCCTCGAAGTAGTCGACGGCGGCGAAACTGTCCTCCAACCGGCGAGTGTCGACCAGCACCACCGCGCCGATGGCGCCCTTGATGAGGTCGTCCCACATGAACCAGAAGCGGTACTGGCCGGGCGTACCGAACAGGTACAGCACCAGGTCGTCGGCCAGGCTGATGCGGCCGAAGTCCATGGCCACCGTGGTGGTGGCCTTCGACGGGACCCCGGTCAGGGAGTCCACGCCGACACTGGCATTGGTCACCAAAGCCTCGGTGCGCAGCGGAACGATCTCCGACACGGCACCGACCAGGGTGGTCTTGCCGACACCGAAACCACCGGCCACGACGATCTTGGCCGACGTGGGCTTGCTGGTGCGCGTGTCGACCTGTGTCGTCGAATCAAATACGCCGGAGTCCACTGAGAACCCTTTCGATCAGCTCGCGACGTTCATCGTCGCTGGAATCGTCTTTCAATGTCGCCGATACCCGCACGTGTCCGGCATCGATGAGGTCGGCGACCAGCACCCGCGCGACACCGAGCGGAATGCCCAGTCGCGCGGCCACTTCGGCAACCGACGGCGATTCTCTGCACAACTCCACGATTGACGTCTCGATATTGGTGAGTTCGAACTGCCGCTCGAGGGCGACCGGATGCGATGCGACGAGCGCCTCCAGGGCGAGCTCCACCTTCGGCCGGGTGCGACCGGCCGTCAGTGAATAGGGGCGAACCAAGCTCGGTTCGGCGCTCCCAACGCGTTCGTTGTCTATGTCCATCCCGCCATCAGGAACCCATCGTGACGCGAGGTGTGGCCTGAACCGTCTGGCCCACTCGCTCGACCAACAACGCCATCTCGTATCCCACCTGGCCGATGTCGCAGGACGTGTTCGTCAGCACCGCCAGGTACGAGCCGTCACCGACCGCCATGAGCAGCAGGTAGCCGTGTTCCATCTCGACCACCGACTGCAACACGGTGCCGCCCTCGAACAAGTTCGACACACCCACCGAGAGGCTCGCGAGCCCCGCGGTCACCGCGGACAGCTGTTCGGCACGGTCCACGGGCAGCTGCGCACTCGCGGCCATCAAAAGGCCGTCAGCGGATACCAGGACCGCGTGCGCAACGCCGGGAACCTCATTGGCGAAATTCGAAACCAGCCAATCCAGCTGACGCTTCGTACCACCTAGATCGGGGTTCATCGGTCTCCTTTATCTCCGGTTAGGTTCATTGCTCTCATGGCGCGGCCATCCCGGACGCCCTGCTGGTGACGACTCAAGCTTGACCTGATGGATTCTGGGTCGCGATGGGCTGCCTTGTCAGCGTTTCCGTTCACACCGCCGGGCACAAGTCGGTTACCCGGGTCACGCTGCGGCAGACCCGCCGCGGTTCGCTTGTCCGGCGTGGTCTCGATGGCACGCCGGGCGGCCTGCCAGCCCTCATCGCCGGGTGATTCGAAGGAGGCGGCCACTTGGGACCGGTCGGCATTCGGATCCGACAGCCACGCCGACATCATCTCCGCGAAGATCGGCGTGCCGCCCATGACCGAGTCGCCGCCGGAATCGGCCGGCTGCAACCGGGTCTGGAAGAACGAGGCCGCCTTGGTCGGATTCGATTTGAAGCTGTGGCGTCCTGGCTCCTTGACACCGTCGGCGCCGTTCTGCGGCAGACCCACACCCGGAATCGGGGTCGGGCGCTGCGGCAGGACCGCACCCGGATCCCGCTGGGGCAGACCGTTCGGACCGCGCTGCGGGAGCGGACCACTCAGCGGATCCGACAACGGATCCGGCTTGGCGCCGCGCTGGGGCAGACCACCGGTCGATTCCCGTTGCGGCAGACCACCCGCCAGCGGGTCACGCTGAGTCAGGCCGCCGGACAACGGATCCGCCCCGGTGGCACCGCGCTGCGGCAGACCACCGGCGGAATCCCGCTGGGGCAGACCACCGGACGCGGCACCGCGCTGGGGCAGGCCACCGGCGGCGGGGTCGCGCTTGGGCAGGCCGGCGTCGCGCGGGGGGATCCCGTCGCGCTGACCCGCGCCACCGCCGAGCGCCTGACCCGGCTTCTCCGAATCCTGCTGCGGAGCGACGCCATTGGCCCCGTCCCGCTGCGCGGCGGCACCGCGCTGCGTCGCTCCACCTCCCAGCGCTTGACCGCCCGGACCCCGTTGCGCCGGAGCGCCATTGGCACCCGGCTGACGGGTCGGCAGACCACCGGCGGAGTCACGCTGCGGAAGACCGCCCGAGGCCGAATCCCGCTGCGGGAGACCACCGGCGGCGGGCTCACGACGGGTCGGACCCGAATCGCGTTGCGGCGCACCGGGAGCACCATTGGCGCCCGGCTCACGGGTGGGCAGGCCGCCCGGTGCCTGGCCACCGGCCGCGGGACGCGGCGGCTGGCCCAGACCGGCTTCCCGGCCCGGCGCGCCATTGGCACCCGGCTGACGGGTCGGCAGACCGCTCGGGCCCGCCTCCCGCTGCGGCGCGGGCGCGCCGTCGCGAGGCGGAAGTCCGACGGAGGGATTGCGCTGCGGCATCGCACCCGACTGACCGGGCTGCGGCATTCCCCCCAGACCCGGACCGCGCGGCGCGGCCCCCGGCTCCCCCGGTGCGCCCGGTCGCGGCGGCATGCCGCCCGGAGCACCCTGACGCTTGAGCATATTGGCGGCCAGACCGCCCCGCGGCTGGGCCGGGGCCTCGCCCTGGCCGCGCTGCGGAAGACTCGTACCGGGCTGGGCCGCCGGCGCGGACGGACCGTGCGCACCCGGATCCCGCTGGGGTAGGCCGGTGGGTCTCGAGCCGCCCGGGGCGGACACCGTGTGCTTGACGGTCGGCCCGTTCACGCCGGGCTGGCGCACCGGCAGACCGCCGGGCACCTGGGCGCCGGGCTGGCGGGTGGGTAGACCGGTCGCGGCGCTGGCCGCGGCCGGGGTCGGGGCGGCACCGGCCGCCGTGCCCGCCGGAATCGGCCCGCTCCCACCGGGATCCACGGTGACCATGACATTGCCGGTCGCCGTGCGGGTGACCGCGCGCATCTGCATGGAGGAGGGCGCACCGGCCTGGTTGCCCGCGCCCGCGGGGGCGGGCTGCGGACGCTGCGGCGCGTCCTGCGGCTGCGGCGGCACCGAGATCGGTCCGCCCGCCGACACGATCAGCGGCTTGGGCACGTGCACGGTGACCGTCACGCCCGGATCGCGGGCGGTGTCGAAGGTCGGGCGCAGGCGCACGGTCAGGCCGTGGCGCTCGGCCAGGCGGCCGACCACGAACAGACCCATGTGCCGCGCGGTGTCCGGGCCGACCTCGGCCACGGCCTCGAGTCGGCGGTTGATCTCGGCCATTTCGGCCGGGGGCATACCGATACCGCGGTCGGCGACCTCGATCAGCAGACCCTGATCGTGGGCCTGGGCGAAGGTGAACTTGACGTCGGTCTCCGGCGGAGAGGCGCGCAGCGCGTTGTCCAGGAGCTCGGCGAACAGGTGCGCGAGGTCGGAGGCGGCGGGCTCGACCAGCGAACCACGCGGCGTGGCACCCAGTTTGACGCGTTCGTAGTCCTCGACCTCGGAGATGGCGGCGCGCAGCACGTCGGCGATCTCGACCGGCGCGGACTTGGTCCGGCGCTGTTTGGTACCGGCCAGAATGAGCAGGTTGTCACCATTGCGCCGCATACGGGCGGCGAGGTGGTCGAGACGGAAGAGATTCTCGAGCAGCCGCGGGTCCTTCTCGTCGTACTCCATCGCCTCGATGAGCGAGAGCTGATGGTCGACAAGGGACTTGGAGCGCCGGGCCAGGGTCTCGAACATGTCGTTGACCTGGGTACGCATGGCGGCCTGGTCGGCCGCGAGGCGCAGCGCCTGCCCGTGGATGTCGTCGACGGCGCGCGCGAGCTGGCCGATCTCCTCGTCGGTGTGCACCGGCATCGGTTCCAGCGGAACGTCTTCGGGGTCCGCGCCGTCGCGCAGCGCGGAAACTTCCTGGCCGAGGTCGTATTCGGCGACGCGCAGGGCGGCCAGGCGCAGACGGCGCAGCGGGACGATCATCGCGCGCGCGATCAGCACGGCCAGCGCCATGGCGCCGAGGATGGTGGCGATGACGATGATCGAGTACCGGATGGCGCCGGAGCGGGCGCTGGCGGCCAGATCATCGACTCGGGACACGATGTCCTTGGTCGAGGCGGTGGCGATGGACTGGTAGCCGTTGATGCTGGCGACCAGCGAATCCTTCAGTTCGGCGACCGGCAGCTGACCGGCCTGGGCCTGCGGGCCGTTGAGCAGCTGGACGCGAGTGTCGGCCTGGCGCTGCAGCTCCGCGATGGTGGCGTCGCCGTCCGGGAAGCGGTGGGCGAGCACGGCCAGCATCTGCCGCTCGGTGTTGACGCCGATCTGGATGTCCTTGAGGCCATCCTTGGGGTTGCTGCGTAGGGCCTCGGCCATGCCGGCGACCTCGTTGAACAGCATCCACCGGGAGTTCAGCGAGTCGACCAGGCGCAGCTTGGACTGGTCCACGTTCTTGTCCGCGACGCTGGCGACGATGTTCTCCACCGTGCGCACGCTGTCGCCACGAATCCGCTCGACCTGGGTCACGGTGTCGGGAATCGACTTCGACGGGGCCAGGCCCTGGGCCCGGATCGCCTTGGCGCCCACGATCATCTCGTCCAGCGCCTGCCGGGCGCCGGGCATGTCACTCAGCCGTGCCGCCGCCTTCTCCGCGAAGGAGATCGCCGTATCCAACTGCGCGAGTTCCGGGTCCGAGGTCAGCGACTGGTTCGGGCCCAGCATGACCATCTGACCGGAGGCGACCTGGGCCGCGTCCGCACTCAGACCGGTGATCGCCGGGATCACCCCGACGTGGTCGGTCGCCGTCGAGAGTCGGCTCGAGTCCGCGAACTCCGCCGAAATCCTGGACGCTCCCAGCACAACCGCGACCAATAGCGGCACGGCGAGCACCGCCGTGACCTTCCATCGCAGGTCCCAGTTGCTCAGCGCCCAGCGCTTATTGCTGCCGGACCTAGCGGCGTCACGCATCTCCCACTCACTTTCCAAACTGGCCCCAGCCACGCGCCATCAGCGAGCCTCCGCGATCGCACGCTGGGCTCGTCAGGCAGAGCTGACCGAGAACTGCGGCTGGCCGAGAAATTGCGTCCATGACGGCCGAAATATGTGACATGCGATTCTAACGGATCAATAACTTCTTGTGTGACCTCTTGGCAACCACCGGTCCCTGACCTGCCGTTTGCAGGCAAAATCAAAGGTCGCGGCGTCCGCCCGGACGTCGCGTGAAGTCTGCCACAATCAGGTCGATCTATCGAGGCGGGCATCTCAGCGCATCTCAAGGACACAAGGCGGAGCTAGGGAGTCACCGGGTTGAACGCGAAGCAGGAGTACCGACCGGCGTATCAGCTGAGCCTGGTCGATCCCTCGGAGTTCTGGCGGGACGCGGCCGAATCCATCAGCTGGGATGTTCCTCCCACCCAGATTCTCGACACCGCGGCTCGTCCGACGGCGCGCTGGTTTCCCGACGCTCGCCTCAACACCTCCTACAACGCACTGGATCGTCATGTGCGCGAGATCACAACTCCAGACGGCACTTCCGGCGGTCAGGAGGGGGGTCGCGCCGATCAACCGGCCCTAATATACGACTCCGCTATGACCGGGTCCAGGCGGATCTACACATATCGGGAGCTACTGGACGAAGTCGCCCGATTTGCCGGATCCATGCTGCGATTGGGCGTCAAGACCGGTGATCGCGTCGTCATCTATATGCCGATGATCCCGGAAGCCGTGGTGGCCATGTTGGCCTGCGCCCGCATCGGGGCTGTGCACTCGGTGGTCTTCGGCGGGTTCGCCGCGCACGAGCTGGCGGCGCGCATCGACGACGCCGAACCTGTGCTGATTCTCACTGCCTCCGGCGGACTCGAACCCGGCCGCCGCATCGAATACCCGCCGATCGTGCTGGCCGCCCTCGACCTGGCCCAGACCACCGCGCCCCGCACCGTCCTGGTCAAGCAGCGAGAAGGCTTCCCCACCATTCGTTTTCCCGCCGAACAGGCGGCCACCGAATATCTGCCCGCCTCCACCGAGACCGTGGCGGCGCGCTGGCTCGATTGGGACGAGGCGCAGATCGGGGCCGAACCGGCCGATCCGGTCTCGCTGGCCGCGACCGATCCGCTCTACATCCTCTACACCTCCGGAACCACCGGGAAGCCCAAGGGCGTGGTGCGCGACAACGGCGGGCACGCGGTCGCGCTGGCCTGGTCGATGCGCAATATCTACGAGGTCGCGCCCGGGCAGACCATGCTCACCACCTCCGATATCGGTTGGGTGGTGGGGCATTCCTACATCGTGTACGCGCCGCTGCTGGTCGGGGCGACCACGGTGCTGTACGAGGGCAAGCCGATCGGGACCCCGGACGCGGGGACGTTCTGGCGATTGGTGGACGAGTACAAGGTGGACGTGATGTTCACCGCACCAACGGCTTTGCGGGCCATCCGCCGCGCCGATCCGGACGCCGCGGCCGCGCACCGCCACGATCTGTCCTCGTTGAAGGCCCTGTTCTGCGCCGGTGAGCGCCTGGACCCGGCCACCTACGAGTGGGCCGTGGAGACCCTGCTGGCGCCGCATCCGCACTGCCCGGTGGTGGACCACTGGTGGCAGACCGAGACCGGCTGGCCGATCTGCGCCAATCCGCTCGGGCTGCAGCAGCTTCCGATCAAGCCCGGTTCGGCCTCGGTGCCGGTGCCCGGCTACCGGCTGCGGGTGCTGGACTCCGAGGGCAATGCGGTCGCGCCCAATACCGAGGGCAACATCGTCATCGGGCTGCCGCTGCCGCCCGGGACGCTGACCACCCTGTGGCGCGACGACGACCGCTACGAACGCTCCTATCTCTCCGCCTATCCCGGCCACTATCTGACCGGGGACTCCGGCTTCTTCGACGAGGACGGCTACCTCTATGTCCTCGGCCGCAGCGACGACGTCATCAATATGGCCGGGCACCGGCTCTCGGCGGGCGGCATCGAGGCGGCCATCGCCGGGCATCCGGCCGTGGCCGAGACCGCGGTGGTCGGCATCCCGGACGAGCTGAAGGGGCAGCGGCCCATCGGCTACGTGGTGTTGAAGACCGGCGTCGACCTCGAGCCCGAGCGGCTGCGCGCGGAGATCATCGACCGGGTGCGCGAGCGCGTCGGCGCCATCGCCACCCTCTACGACGTGGTCGCGGTGACCGCCCTGCCCAAGACCCGCTCCGGAAAGATCCTGCGCCGCACCATGCGTCAGATCGCCGCGGGCGGCTCCTACGAGGTGCCGCCCACCATCGACGACGCCGCCATGCTGCCCACCCTGGAGAAGCAGATCCGCGACGCGGTCACCCTCATGGAGGACAAGGAGCGCATCGCCGCCGCCGAGGCCGCCTCCGCCGCCACCATGCCCATCACCCGCATCGACCCGGCCCTGCTGGATCACACCGCGACCGATCCCACCGCCCGAGGCTGAAGCCCCTCAAGGGTTTCTCAGAATTGGCTCATCGGCCTCCCATGGGCATGGTTTAGCGTCGGGCGAATGAACGTCATTCGTACCCGCCGCGCCGGTGTGCTCCTCGGAGCCGGCGCGGCCGCCGTCGTGGCTCTCGCCCTCGCACCCGCTACCGCCTCGGCTTCCCCGGCGGATCTGGTTGCGCCGCTGCTCGAGTCGACCTGCACCTTCGATCAGGTGGATGCCGCCCTGCACGACAAGGCCCCGGCGCTGGCCTCCTTCCTGGACCAGAATCCCGGCTACAAGGACGAATTGAAGGCCAAGTTCGCGCTCTCCCCCGCCGAGCGGCAGGCCGAGCTCGACCAGTATCTGAAGGACAACCCGGACGCCGCCAACCAGGCGGCCAGCGACCCGCGCGCCGGCGGAATCGCCGCCGCCATCCAGCAGGTCGCCGACTCCTGCCACAACTACTGAGGCAGCGGCTGCCAAAATGGAGTCCGTGGTCGAACGCGGTGAGGTACCCACGGTCCTGGTCGTGGATGACGACGAAGACGTGCTCGCATCGGTCGAGCGCGGGCTCCGGCTGTCCGGTTTCCGGGTGGTGATCGCCCGGGACGGCGCGGCGGCACTGCGCAGTGTCAATGAATCCGCCCCCGACGCGGTCGTGCTCGATATGAACATGCCCGTGCTGGACGGCGCGGGCGTGGTCACCGCGCTGCGCGCCATGGGCAACGAGGTGCCGATCTGCGTGCTGTCGGCGCGCAGCTCGGTCGACGACCGCATCGCGGGACTGGAGTCCGGGGCCGACGACTATCTGGTGAAGCCGTTCGTGCTCGCCGAGCTGGTGGCCCGCATCAAGGCGCTGCTGCGGCGGCGCACCGACGCACCCGCCTCCGCCATTCCGGGCGCGATCACGGTGGGCCCCTTGGAAGTCGACGTCGCCGGGTATCGCGCCCTGCTCAACGGCACCGAAATCGAGCTCACCAAAAGGGAATTCGAGCTGCTGTCCACACTGGCCCGCAGCGCCGGGGTGGTGCTGAGCCGGGAACGGCTGCTGGAACTGGTGTGGGGCTACGACTTCGCCGCCGACACCAATGTGGTGGACGTGTTCGTCGGCTACCTGCGCCGCAAGCTCGAGGTCGACGGCACCCCGCGGCTGCTGCACACCATTCGCGGCGTCGGATTCGTCTTGCGCGCACCCAAATGAATTCCCACCGGATCGCGCCCGTGGCGGCCCCGCGCCGCCGCCGCTGGTCCTACACGCTGCGAGTGCGCGTCGCCGCCGCGGCGGCGCTGGGCGCGACCATCATCGTGGCGATTCTGAGCTGGATCACCATCTACGCCATCGGCCGCAGCAATATGGCCCAGGCCGACGAGCAGCTGTCGATGGTGTCGCGGCTGGTGCTCATCCAGCCGGTCTTCGCCGTCAATGTGGTGGATCTGCTCGCGCCCAACAAGGAAATGGCGCTGACCGTGCGCAATGCGGACGGTTCCCTGGCCAGCACGCCGGTGCGGCTGCCCGCGCTGCCGGTCGGCAATGCCACCGTCACCGTGGACGGCAACACCTACCGGGTGCTCACCACCACCGAGGCGCAGCCCGCGGGACGCGTTGTGTCCCTGGGCATTCCGACCAATCAAACCGAGAAGACGATTCACGACCAGCGGCAGTGGGTGTATCTCGCGGCGGCGCTGGCGGTCACCGCCTCGGCCGGACTGGGCTGGCTGTTCGGCGGACGCGCGGTGCGGCCCATCGTGAAACTCACCGGGGCCCTGGACGAACGCGGACCCAATGGCGAATCCCGCGCCCCGCTGTCGGTGGACGGTTCGGGCGTGAAGGAGGCCGACAAGCTCGCCGAGGCGGTCAATACCCTGCTGGAACGGGTGGATCGGGCGCAGACCGAGACGGCCGCCGCCCTGGAGACCGCCCGCGATTTCGCCGCCGTCTCCGCCCACGAGCTGCGCACCCCGCTCACCGCCATGCGCACCGACCTCGAGGTACTGAGCACTCTCGACCTGAGCGAGGAGCAGCGCCGGGAGATCCTCACCGACCTGCAGCGCGGACAGAACCGGGTCGAGACCACGCTGGCGGCACTGGAACGGCTGGCCGCGGGCGATCTCACCAACGAGCGCGATCACGTGATCACCGATGTGGCCGAACTCTGCGATGCCGCCGCCCACGACGCCATGCGGCACTTCCCGCAGCTGAAGGTGCGCATCGACACCGACGCCGAGCTGGTCACCCGCGGCCTGCCCACCGGCCTGCGGCTGGCCGTCGACAATGCCCTCACCAATTCGGTCAAGCACGGCGGGGCCACCGAGGCGGTCGTGTCGGCGCACCGCTATGCCAATGGGGACCGCTATGCCAACGGGTTCATCGTGATCGCCGTCGACGACAATGGCCGCGGGCTGCCCCCGCAGGAGCGGGAGGCGGTGTTCGCGCGGTTCTTCCGCGGCAGCCGGGCGGCCAAGGGCGGATCCGGGCTGGGGCTGGCGCTGGTCGCGCAGCAGGCCCAATTGCACGGTGGCCGAGCCTATTTCGAGGACAGTATGCTGGGCGGCGCGCGGCTGGTGCTGGAACTTCCGGATCGACCGGTCTTTACCGAACCCTCAGACTCTCATCAGAGGTAGACCCATACGCTCCCGCTACGGTCTTGCTGGTGTTCGGAAAACGCACCCGCTGGGTCCTGGTCATCCTGCTGCTCGCCGCCGCGGTCACCGCGGGCACGATCAGCGTCCTGCGGCTGCGCGGCGCGCCCTCCGCGGTCGCGCTCATCAACGGTGACAGCGGTCCGCTGGGCGCGCGCATCGCCAAAGAGCTGCAGGACAGCCCGAACCGGCACTGGGACGTGGTGGACGAGGCCAGCACCAAGGACTACGCGGCGGTGATCACCCTGCCCACCGACCTGACCACCGACATCAAGTCGCTGGCCACCGACAAGCCGGTGAAGGCGCAGGTCACCGTGACCACGCACGATCGGGCCGACGCGAATCTGGTCAATGACGCGGTCAACGAGGTGACCAAGAAGATCAGCGCGGCCGGACTGGACACCATGTTCGCGACCATGAACACCGCGCGCCTGCAGCTCTCGCAGATCGCGGGCACCTCGCAGCTGCTCAGCGCGGGCGTGGGGGCGGCGGCCGACGGCGCGGCCCAGTTCTCCGGCGGCGCGGACCAGATGATGGACTTCCTGAATCAGGCGAAAGCCGGTGCGGGACAGCTGACCTCGGGCATCGACGCGCTGAACTCCACGCTGGGCGCCGCCACCACCCAGGCGAATCAGCTTGCCACGGCGCTGGATTCGACCGGCGTCACCATGGGGCAGGTCACCCAGTCGGCGGACACGCTGGCGGGCGGGCTCAATCTGGTCGTGCCGCTGCTGCAGGGGCTGCCCTTCGCGAACGACCCGCAACTGGCGAGCGTCATCACCCAGCTGCAGGCCCTGCAGAACATCGCCAATCAGGCGGATGCCCAGTTGAGCGGGTTCGCGAATCTGACCGGCACGCAAGTCACTCCGGACACCAAGGTCGGGCAGCTGCTGCGCGATGCGGCCGCCAAGCTGAACGACGCGAGCGCGCAGTTGAATCAGGGCGCGTCGTTGGCGCAGCAGATTCCGGCCATCGCCGACCAGGCGGGCACCCAGCTGATCGCGGCCATGCAGGCCCTCACCGGTGGCGTGACCCAGCTCCAGGCCGTCACCAAAACCCTGGGCAATCAGACAAATCAGGCGCTCGGCTCGCTGCCCCAGCTGGGAGTGCCGCAGCAGGCGACCATTTCGGCCGCCCTCACCGACCCGGTCGACATCGTTCGCAAATAACGTTCGCAAACAGTTAGCAACAATCGGCGGTGCGCCCGGTTAGACTGTGCCCGAATTGCTCTAATCGACCCGTTTCGGAAGCTCGTCCGCTCTATCCGTTCCCTGGCTTCACCCAGCGCCCCGGTACCGGAGAGGAAACGATCGTGAGCATGCTCATGGCCGCGCACGACATGTACGGCACGGTTCTCGCGCAGATCGGCAATCCCAGCGCGGAGACCCCGCCCATGGCCGACAAGATGATGAAGATGTTCCGCTACTTCACCTGGTTCGCCCAGATGTCGGGCATCGCGGCCATCACCTACGGCGGCGGGCGCTTCGCGTGGGAGAAATGGGGCGGCGGCTCGGCCTCGCCGAAGATGGTCGCCAACGCCATGATGGGCGGTGCGGTCGCCACCAGTGGCGGAACCATCATGAATGCCGTCATTGGTTCGTAGGTTCGGGAGACAATGCGGGGGGCAATACCCCCGCATCCCCCTGGGGAGGATCCGATGACGTACGGCAACGATCCCTACTCGCAACAGCCGCAACAGCCCGGCTACGGGCAACAACCCCCACCGGGATACGGCCAGCAGCCGCCCGGATACGGCCAGCAGCCCCCGATGGGCGGATACCCGGGCCAGCCCGGCGGCTATCCCCCGGGCGCGGGTTATGCCGCGTATCCGCCAGCGCCCTATGCCAGTTGGGGCGCGCGCTTCGGCGCGTACCTTATCGACGCGCTGATCGTCGGCGTGCCCGCGGCCATCTTCTACGGCATCGGATTCGCCATCGGCTTCAAGAACGCGGACTGCACCACCGACTCGACCGACACCTCCTACAGCACCTCGTGCTCGGGTGGACTGTCGGGCGCGGGTCTGGCCCTGATCGCCGTCGGCTGGCTGATCGCCGTCATCGGCGGGTTCTACTTCATCTATATGGAGGGCAAGACCGGGCAGACCCCGGGCCGCAAGATGTTGGGCATCAGGCTGGTTCGCGAGGCCGACGGGCAGCCGCTCGGCTTCGGCATGGCGTTCGTGCGGCGGCTCGCCCACATAGTCGACGCGCTGCCGTGCTACATCGGCTTCCTGTGGCCGCTGTGGGATGCGAAGCGGCAGACCTTCGCCGACAAGATCATGAACTCGATCGTCGTAAAAGTTTGACCCAACTCTCGGGTGCTCTCAGGGGCTCCGCCCCTGAAACCCCTCGAGATCTCCGGGGGCTCTGCCCCCGAAAAACCTTGGCCGCCCGCGCTTTTCAGCGCGGGCGGCCATGTTGTCACGACGGACAGCTGAGCGGTCAGTTCAGGACGTCGAGCAGGTCGATGACGAAGACCAGGGTCTTGCCGCCGAGGGGGTGGCCGGAACCGGCCGAGCCGTAGGCCAGCTGCGGCGGGATGGTGAGCTGGCGGCGGCCGCCGACCTTCATGCCGGGAATGCCGTCCTGCCAGCCCTGGATCAGGCCGCGCAGCGGGAAGGTGATGGCCTCGCCGCGGTCCCAGGAGGCGTCGAACTGGTCGCCGGTGTCGTACTCGACGCCCACGTAGTGCACCTTGACGTTGTCGCCCGGCTTGGCCTCCGCGCCATCGCCCACGGTGAGGTCCTTGATCACGAGCTCGGCGGGGGCGGGGCCGTCCTGAAACTCGATTTCCGGCTTGTCGCTCATGGGGCTGTCCTCTTCGATTGGATCGGGGGATCGGTCTTGATCACCCTATCCCCGCCGAAATCGACGCCCGCAACGGAGGCGAAAATGGCACGGTGGCCGAAGTGATCGATATCGACGACCCCGGCGATCCCAGGGTCGCCGATTTCCGCGACCTCAATAATGCCGATCGACGCCCCGACCTGCCCGGCGGCAAGGGCTTGGTGATCGCCGAGGGCGTGGTGGTGGTCCAGCGCATGCTGGCCTCGCGATTCACCCCTTTCGGGTTGTTCGGGGTCGAACGCCGATACGAGCAGCTCGCCGAGGACCTGGCCGGAGTGGATGTTCCCTACTACCGGACCAGCGCCGAGGTGATGGCGCAGGTCGTCGGATTTCATTTGAATCGGGGTGTGCTGGCTGGCGCATACCGGCCACGCGAACTCACCGTGGACGAGGTGCTCGCCGACGCGCGCACGGTGGCCGTGCTCGAGGGCGTGAACGATCACGAGAACATCGGCTCGATATTCCGCAATGCCGCCGGGTTGGGCGCGGACGCCGTGCTGTTCGGCGACCGCTGCTCGGATCCGCTGTACCGGCGTGCCGTCCGCGTCTCCATGGGCCATGTGCTGCGGGTGCCGTTCGCGCAGCTGCCGCCCTTCCCGGACGGCCTGGACGTGCTGCGCGACAAGGGCTTCCAGATCATCGCACTCACCCCGAATCCCAAGGCCGACACCCTCGCCCACGCCATGACCGGCGATAGGGTGGCCCTGCTGCTCGGCGCGGAGGGGCCCGGGCTCACCGAGGAGGCCATGCGGGCCAGCGATATTCGCGCCCGCATCCCCATGACGCCGGGCACCGATTCGCTTAATGTGGCCACCGCGGCCGCCATGGCCTTCTACGAGAGAGTGCGAGCGCAGTGAGCCATCCGCCCGACGGACCGTATGGATACGGATATTCCGAGCCCACCCCGTGGGCGGCCGGTATCGCCGTGCTGGTGCTGGTGGCCGCGCTGACCACGGTGGGCGTGTACGCCTTCGGGGCCGCGCTGGCCCAGATTCACTGGACGCTGTCGGTGGCGGTCAATCTGATCGCGGTGGGCGGGGCCGCGCCGACCGCGTGGCGGTGGCGGTACGCGCCGGTGACCCGGTGGGTGATCGGCGGACTGGGCATCGGCGTGCTGCTGGCCTGGTTCGCCCTGCTGTGCTTCTGATTCAGCCCCGCTGCGCTTCTGATTCAGGACACCCGGTCGCGGCCGCGCAGCCAACGCAGCAGGCCGCGCTTGTTGGCGTACTCGACCCGCGGTTCGGGCGGGGCCTCCAGTGCGGGCGCTTCCCCCTTGGGGAACAGCGAGAAACCGCACACCTCGATCCGATCGGCGGTCAACTCGTCCTCGGAAGCCTTGCCGCGGTAGCGGAATCCGAGCCACTCCTGATTGGCGGCATCGGCGAAATCGGGCGGATCGAAGGGCAGCAGTTGCGGATCGGGCATTTCGCCGGGCACCAGCTCGATGGGGTACTCGCCCGCCCAGTACGGCCGCTCCCACACCCGCGGCATGCCCTCGTCCTCGAGAATATTGACCCGGGTGGCGCTGAACGAGCGCCGGAATTCGCCGCGCTCCCATTCGGCGAACGCGCCCCAGCCCAGCGACAGGTCATAGGAGACGAGGTAGGTGTGCTCGGAGGCGAGCGGGCGCACCAGCAGCTCCGGCAGTTTGGTGGGGCGCGGCAGCGCGGCCTGATTCGAGCAGACGACGGTGACACCGGGATAGCAACCGATATAGACGGATTCGGGATCGGGCCCGGCCCAGACCTTCATGGTGCCCGACGCGGCGGGCACCACGTCGCGGTCGGGGTTGAGCTGTTTGGCGAGCGCGAAGGCGGCATCCGGATCGGGCCCGGGATGTTCGCGCAGGACGGCCACCGCATCGGGGGCGTCGACGTACCACAGGGATGAGACCGTTGACGGCACCCGACGTCACCTCCCTAGTCATTGCACACAAGATAGCTAATTATGAGCAATACTCGGCGGCCGAACGTCGGCGTCGACGCTGATCGGCCCGGCAATGACCGCCAACAGATAATGAATCTACCCTCGCGGCGGCCGAAATGTCGCTGTTGCCAACCCTGTTTCCCGGCGTGCCGGACGGCAACGAGCCAGAGGGGTTAGCAACCCTCTAGCATCCGAAAAATTCCAGATCGGCCCTCAGTGGCCCGAGCTGCGCACCCCTAGGAGCACGTCCTCCCAGGACGGCATCGGGGCCTTGCCGCCGCGCTTGGCGCGATTCGGCTTCTGCGCGTTCTGCTTCGCGGCGGGCTGCGCCGGGGCGGGCGCGGGAGCCGCTTCCGGGGTCACCTCGGCGGCGGGCGCGGCCGGGGCGGCGGGCGCCGGAAGCGTCGGAGCCGACGGCTCTTTCGCCGCCGGGGCCGGTGCGGGGGCCGGGGCGGCGGCCGTTACCGGCACGGTGCCGTCACCGACCGCGGCACGCTGCTCGAAGTAGTCCTCCGAGCTCTGCTGCTTGGCGACGCGCGCGGGCGCGGCGTCGTAGTCGGCCGTGCGCTCCTCGCGCGGGGCGGGCGCGGGTGCGGGGGCCGGGGCGGCCTCCACCACGGCCTCGGTCTGGTCCGGGAGGATGGTCGCCAGGCCGCGCAGGGCCCGGCCGAAGTCGGGATCGATGAGATCGGAGGCCGGATCGTCGAGCGGCACCACCGAGCCGCCGTGCGCGTCGGGCTGGTAGCGCCAGTGCGCGGCGATCACCGAACGGCCGGCCTGCCACTGCAATTGGGCCACCCAGTAGCCCTTCTCGTCCTTCCAGGCGTCCCATTCGGCGACCTCGATATTGTGGCCGCGCTCGGCGAAGGCGGCCGACACGATCTCGATCAGGGTCTCCACGGCGGGGCCGTCATTGCGGACCGGGTGCGCCTTCTGCGCCAGCTCGGCGGCCCGGGCACGTTCCAGCAGAACGGGATACGCGAAACGCTCGACCCGCGAGAGCGGCATGCCCGACTCTTCGGTGACCTGCTCCACCGAAGCACCCGCGCGGATACGGGCCTGGATATCGCGAGGACGCATCGTGGCTTCCGTTTCGATCTCGATTTGGCCGAATCGGGCAAGATCTCCGCGGGCAGCGGCGCGCAGTTTGTCATCGGCGGCGAGCCGGTACTTCTGGCCGCTCTCGGTATCGATGCACACGATGTGCGTGGAATCGGGCGTCAATCCGATCACTCGAAGTTCACGCACCGTTACCTCCTGTTCGCTGCGTAACTCACAGCTATAGCTAGGCTCGCGACACCGCCCACGTTCTGGAACAGTAGTGCACTTCTGAGAATCATGGGGCAAGACACGCGGCGCGGAAATCTGTCGCCAGACTCCCGCGCCGCATAGTCTTACCTGTTTTCGATCTCAGCCGAGCTGTCCCACAACCCAATCGATGCAGCGAGTCAGCTGCGAAACATCCTCGGGATCGATGGCCGGGAACATACCGACGCGCAGCTGGTTACGACCCAGCTTACGGTAGGGCTCGGTGTCCACGATTCCGTTGGCGCGCAGCACCTTCGCAACCTGAGCGGCGTCCACCGAATCAACGAAGTCGATGGTGCCGACAACCTGCGAGCGCAGGGCCGGGTTCTGCACGAAAGGCGTGGCGAATTCGCTGGTCTCGGCCCAGGAGTAGAGACGCGAGGAAGAATCCGCCGTGCGCTTCACGGCCCAGTCCAGACCGCCATTGCCATTCAGCCATTCGATCTGGTTGGCGAACAGCAACAGGGTGGCAAGCGCCGGGGTGTTGTAGGTCTGGTCCTTGGTGGAGTTGTCGATCGCGATCGGCAGCGAGAGGAATTCGGGGGTCCAGCGACCCGAGTTCTTGATCTCCTCCACCCGCTCGAGGGCCTTGGGGCTCATGAGCGCGATCCACAGGCCGCCGTCGGAGGCGAAGCACTTCTGCGGGGCGAAGTAGTAGACGTCCGAATCGGTGATGTTGACCGGCAGGCCGCCCGCGCCGGAGGTGGCGTCGATGGCGATCAGGGCGTGCTCGGAACCGGCCGGACGCGACACCGGAATGGCGACACCGGTGGAGGTCTCGTTGTGGGCCCAGCCGATGAGGTCGACCGACGGGTCCGAGGTCGGCTCGGGGGCGTCGCCCGGCTCCGACTTCACCACGATCGGGTCGCCGATGAACGGGTTGCCCTTGGCCACCGAGGCGAACTTGGAGGAGAACTCGCCATTGCTCAGGTGCAGCGACTTCTCGCGGATCAGGCCGAAGGCGGCGGCGTCCCAGAACGCGGTGGTGCCACCGTTGCCCAGCACGACCTCGTAACCCTCGGGCAGGGAGAACAATTCGCGCAGACCGGAGCGCACCCGGGCCACCACGTCCTTGACCGGCTTCTGCCGGTGGGAGGTGCCGAACACCGAGGCGCCGGTATCCACCAGGGACTGCAGCTGCTCGGGGCGGACCTTGGAGGGGCCGCAACCGAACCGTCCGTCGGCGGGCTTGAGATCGTCGGGGATGGTCGGGAACGCAGAGGTCATGGCGACAAGGGTAGAGGTGCTATCACCCGCGCTCACAGGTGGGTCTCGCCCGCAAAAACATTCCTACTCCCCCTGTTCGCGAACCCGCGCGTATCGCTGTGGCGGGCCCCACACAACCGTTACGGTTTACCGCCATGGACATGGCCGCACACGAGCGACCGAGCACCACCCCGGACCCGGAATCCGCTTCCGCCCCCACCGCATCCCCCGCCCCGGCGAATTCGGGCCGCCCACAACGCCACCCGTACGCCGCGCCGGCCCCGCGCCTGGGCCTGCTGGCGCGCCTGTCCTCCCAATTCGGCTCCCGCGGCCTCACCCGCCGCGGCCCCGCCCTCGACGACGCCGCCCGCCGCGAACTCCTCCTGCACGGGGTCGCGGGCACCGCCACCATCCTCAGCGTCCGCACCCCGGCGAAAACCCAGGCTGCCCCCGCCGATTCGATATCGGCCCCGCCGCCGGACAACCCCGCCGGTGACCGGCGGGCCGACATTCGCACGCGGGCCGAGAAGCGAGTGGATGCGCGCGCGACGGCGGAGCGGCGGGCCAAGGCGCGGGACGCGGATACGGCCGAGGCGGGATGGGAGTTTTGGGTGCGCGTCCAGCTCGAGGATCGACACGCCTTCGAGACCCGGGTCCGCCAGCGCGTCAACGCCTCCGACCGCGAGTGGATGCAGCCCGGCGATATCGTCTGCTGCCGGGTCGATCCCGGCGACAACGACCGGGTGGTGTTATATCTGCCCGCGCCCGAGGAGACTTCGCGCACCAACATCGCCAAGATCCTGGCCGATGGCCGCCGCGCCCGCGCCACGGTCCTGGCCGCGGCCCCGGTCGCCGCCGACTACACCGGCCGCGACGATCCGGTGCTGCGCCTGGACCTCGAGCTACACGCGTGGGACGAGCCCGCCCCTTGGCGAGTCCGCGTGGTGCAGCCGGTCCCGTTGTCGGCCATGGAATTGATCGATCTGGGCCGCCACCTCGAGGTCGCCTTCTTCACCGTCGACCGCGGCGAATCGGTCGCGGTGGACTGGGCCGCGTCGCGGGAAGTGTGACGGCTACGGCAGGTGGACGAACTGGAAGCCGTTGGCCTTCAAGGCCGGGAGGGCGGCTAGCATGCCTGCGCCGGTGCCGGACTTGGGGCGGTGCATGTGGGCCAGGGAGATGCCGCCGGGCTTGGCGGCCATCATGTTGGACTGCACCTGGTTGGACGAGGCCGTCGCGCCGAAGTCCGCGTTCACCGAGTAGCCGACCGGGGTTTCGCCGAGCTCCTTGACGATGGCGACCGCCACATCGTCGTAATGGGCGGTGCCCGCGCGGAAGAAGCGCGGGGCGTGACCGGTCAGGGCGGTGATGCGCTGGTGATTGCCCCACACCTCGTCCACGGCGGCCGCCGCGTTGGCGGTGCCCTTGATCTCGTAGGCGGCCCGACCGGTGACCGAAAGCGGGCAGTGCGCGGTGCCGTGATTGCCGATCTCGAACAGCGGGTTCGCGGCCAACTGCCCGGCGCGGGCCGGATTGGCGTCGATCCAGCGCTTGTTCAGGAACAGGGTGGCCGG
The DNA here is from genome assembly GCF_035818515.1 of Nocardia sp. CDC153. Lineage (NCBI taxonomy): Bacteria > Bacillati > Actinomycetota > Actinomycetes > Mycobacteriales > Nocardiaceae > Nocardia > Nocardia sp. CDC153. The sequence continues at coordinate 626,543 of NZ_JAYKYU010000003.1, forward strand.
AATCTGCTGGGCCTGCAGGAAGGCGAGCAGGTTCTCGTCGATGTCGTTGTTGCCGGGGCCGCCGCAGGCGTCGAAGGTGATCGCGAACTGCTTGCCGGCGGCATTGAATCCGGTGAGGATGCCGTCGATGTCGGTGCCCCACGCCTTCGGGCCCTGACCCGCGTATTTGGCGGCCACGGCGTCGGGATTGACCGTCGACAGCGGTAAGCGCGCCGGGGTGGCGCTGCCCCGGGGCGGCTCCAGGATGCGGTCGGACGAATTGCCGTTCGCCACACCGCATCCGGCGGTGGCGAAGCTCGCGGCGAGCGCCGCGCCCGCGGCGAAGAGGCCGCGCCTGGACAGTCCTGCATCGAGCACCGGTGCAGGTTATGTGAATCCGATCTCAGGTTCCAGGACCTGAATCAGGTTTATTTCAACCGTCGCGGTCTGGCAACCAGTTCGCCACCGCAGTTGGGGCATACGTAATCCATTGTTCTACCGCAGGATTCGCAGAAACTGCACTCGTAGGAGCAGATGAAGGCCGGGCCGTCGGGCAGCAATTCGGCAACCTCGCAGCGCTCACAGCGTGTCCGCATCTCCAAAGCCATCTCGGCCCCTCTCCACTCCCGTCACCAACCGCGCCGACGCGGTGGTGATCGTTTTCCAGTTCATCCCGAAGGCCGAATTGCTCCAGACTGTAGCCTGCCCGATCGAATCAACCGTTTCGCAAGGAAGCACATTGACCTACCCGAACAACCCGTACCCGCAGCAGCAGCCGGGATACGGCTACCCGCCCGCCGACCAGCCCGCCCCCGGCGGCTACGGCGCTCCCCAGCAGGGCTACGGGGCACCACAGCCCGGTTACGGCGCACCTCAGCAGCCCGCATACGGCGCTCCCCAACCCGGCTACGGCGCACCGCAACCCGCGTATGGCGCACCGCAACAGCCCGCGTACGGAGCTCCGCAGCCCGCCTATGACGCCCAACAGCCTTACGGCGCGCCACAGCAGGCCGCCTATGGCTCACCTCAACCCGCTTACGGCGCACCGCAACCCGCATTCGGCGCACCGCAGCCCGGCTACGCTCCGTTCGGGGGATACGGGGCGCAGTACGCAAGCTGGGGCGCGCGCGTCGGCGCGTATCTGATCGACGCGGCCATCTGGATCCTTCCGGGCGTGATCCTGCGGACCATCGCGGTCACGGCCGGAACGTCGAAGGTGCAGTGCACCGTCACGTCGGGCACCTACCACACGACCTGCACGGGCGGCGGGCTGAACGCCGTGGGCCTGATCTGCATGCTGCTCGCCTTCGTGGTCGGCCTCGCGGGCCTGCTGTTCATCAGCCACCAAGAAGGCACCACCGGTCAGACTCCGGGCAAGAAGGTCGTGGGCATCCGGCTTATTCGTGAATCCTCCGGTCAGCCTGTCGGTTTCGGCCTCGCCGTCGGCCGTCGGCTGTTGCACATCGTCGACCAGCTCCCCTGCCTGTTCCCTCTCGGCCTGCTGTGGCCCGCGTGGGACGCGAAGAAGCAGACCTTCGCCGACAAGATCGTGGGCACGATCGTCGTCAAGGCGTGACCCGCGACCCGAGGCGTGGGGGATGACTCGGGACCGGTAGCAAAAGCGGTGGCCCGCAGCGAATCTCGCTGCGGGCCACCGTCGTCTCAGGGTCGATCTACTTGTGCGACACCAGGTTCCAGCCCGGCACCGTCTCCGGCTGGCGCGGGGCCGGGCCGGTGTAGATGGCGGCCGGGCGAACCAGCTTGCCCAGCTTCTTCTGCTCGAGGATGTGCGCGCACCAGCCGGCGGTGCGGCCGCAGGTGAACATGGCGGGCATCATGTGCGCCGGCACCTCGGCGAAGTCCAGGATCACGGCGGCCCAGAACTCGACATTGGTCTCGATGGCGCGGTCGGGGCGGCGCTCGCGCAGCTCGGCCAGGGCGGCCTGCTCGAGCGCGGCGGCGACCTCGTAGCGCGGGGCGGCCAGGCGCTTGGCGGTCTCGCGCAGCACCTTGGCGCGCGGGTCCTGGGCGCGGTAGACGCGGTGGCCGAAGCCCATCAGCTTTTCCTTGCGGTCCAGGATGCCCTTGACCAGAGCCCGTGCGTCACCGGTCTTTTCGACCTCTTCGATCATGGGCAGCACGCGGGCCGGGGCGCCGCCGTGCAGCGGGCCGGACATGGCGCCGATGGCACCGGAGAGCGAGGCCGCCACGTCCGCGCCGGTGGAGGCGATGACGCGGGCGGTGAAGGTGGAGGCGTTCATGCCGTGCTCGGCGGCCGACACCCAGTAGGCGTCGATGGCCTCGATGTGGCGCGGGTCCGGGTCACCCTTCCAGCGGGTCATGAACCGCTCGGTAATGGTGGTGCACTCGTCGATCTTCTTCTGCGGCACGGCGGGCTGGTAGATGCCGCGCGCCGACTGGGCGACATACGACAGCGCCATGACCGAGGCGCGCGCGAGGTTCTCACGGGCGGTGTCGTCGTCGATGTCCAGCAGCGGCTGGTAGCCCCAGATCGGGGCCAGCATGGCCAGCCCGGCCTGCACATCGACCCGCACGTCGCCGGTGTGCACCGGCAGCGGGAACGGCTCGGCGGGCGGTAGGCCACGGCCGAATTCGCCGTCCACGAGGAGCGCCCAGACATCGCCGAAGGTGACGTGATTGCCGACCAGATCCTCGATGTCGACGCCGCGATACCGGAGCGCACCGCCGTCCTTGTCCGGTTCGGCGATATCGGTCGTGAAGGCGACGACGCCCTCGAGACCGCTCACGAATCCGTCGGGGACGACGGAATTGGGTACCGCAGCGCTGGCAGTCATGTTGTGACTCTCCTTGCAAATCGGGCTGCCCGATCCCTGGGCAGCCACGCCGATCACCGTGAGCTTAACCCTCGGATTACCCCGGAGTAACGTCTGCCCCATGGTTGACCAGGAGAAATTCGCCACCCCCGCGCTCGATCTGGCGGCCCTGCGGGTCGAGTACGGAGTCGATCAGGGCGACAACCACCCCGCCCGCGACACCGACTTGGACGAGACCTGGCTGGCCGAGGGCTGGGAGCCCTTGCTGCGCAGATGGATCGAGGACGCCACCGGCGCGGGCCTGACCGACCCCAACGCCATGGTGTTGAGCACCGTCGAGATCACCGAGACCGGTCCCAAGCCGTCCTCGCGAACGGTGCTGTGCAAGGGGCTTTCTCCCGAAGGTGTGACTTTTTACACGAATTACGAATCCTTCAAGGGCCGTCAGCTCACCCAAACCCCCTACGCCTCGGCCACTTTCGTGTGGACTCCGCTGGGTCGCCAGGTGACGGTGCGCGGCCCGGTGCACCGCGTGTCGGCCGAGACCACCGAGATCTACTGGCAGTCCCGCCCGCGCGGCTCCCGCCTGGGCGCGTGGGCCTCGGAGCAGTCGCGCCCCATCGCCTCGCGCGCCGATCTGGATCGACAGATGGACGCGACGGCCGCCCGCTTCGCCGAGGTGGACGAGGTCCCGCTGCCCCCGTTCTGGGGCGGCTTCCAGATCCAGCCCGAGACCGTCGAGTTCTGGCAGGGCCGACGCAGCCGCATGCACAACCGCATCAAGGTGACCCTCGAACCCGGCAACACCGACGTATCAGCCATGAAAGTCGAACGCCTCCAGCCCTGATGAGATATTTCACTTCCGAATGATGGGATGATCGGCCCAAAACTGGTAGCCAAGCCCCGTTTCGCCGCTCTAGTGTCTGATCGGTGAAGCTGCTCGCCGACATAACTCCACTGCGGAATCCCGACTACCGCCGGTTGTGGACCACCGGCATCGTCACCGTCATCGGCGCGCAGCTGTCCGTGGTAGCCGTTCCCAAGCAGCTCTACGACATCACCCACAGCTCTTCGTATGTGGGCCTTGCCGGACTCTTCGGCCTCATTCCCCTGATCGTGTTCGGCCTGTGGGGCGGCGCGCTCGCCGACGCCATGGACCGCCGCAAGATGCTGCTCATCACCAGCGCGGGCACCGGTCTGACCGCGCTGGCCTTCTGGGCGCAGGCGGCGGCAGGGCTGAACAATGTCTGGCTGGTGCTGGTCCTGTTCGCGGTGCAGCAGGCGTTCTTCGCCATGAACCAGCCCGCCCGCAGCGCCATCTACCCGCGCCTGCTGCCGCCCGAACAACTCCCGGCGGCCAACTCGCTGAGCATGACCGTCATGCAGTTCGGCGCGATCGCGGGACCTGTGCTGGCGGGCATGCTGATTCCGCTCGCGGGCCTGTCGACGCTGTATCTGCTGGACGCCATCGCCCTGCTGGCCACCCTGTGGGCCACCTGGAAGCTGCCGCCCATCCCGCCGCACGGCGAGACCCGGCGGGCGGGCCTGCGCGAGGTGTTCGACGGCTTCGCCTATCTGGCGACCCAGAAGATTCTGCTGGCCTCCTTCGCGGTGGACGTGGTGGCCATGGTGTTCGGCATGCCGCGCGCCCTGTTCCCGCAGATCGCGCAGGACAGTTTCGGCGATTCCGCTTCCGGCGGAACGGCTTTGGGCCTGCTGTTCGCGGCCATGTCGGTGGGCGCGGTGCTGGGCGGGGTGTTCTCGGGCTGGCTGTCGCGGGTGCGTCGACAGGGCTTGGCGGTGGTGGTCTGCATCGTGCTGTGGGGTGCGGGCATGGTCGGATTCGGCCTGGCCGTGGGCCTGGTCGGGCACGGGCTGGGCATGACGCCGGCGCTCTGGATCGCCCTGGGCTGCCTGGCCTTCGGCGGTGCCGTGGACATGTTCTCGGCCGCGCTGCGCACCACCATGCTGCAGTCGGTCGCGACCGACGAGATGCGCGGACGCCTGCAGGGCGTGTTCATCGTCGTGGTGGCGGGCGGACCTCGCATCGGTGATGTTGCGCACGGTTTCGCGGCGGCCGCGGTGGGTACTGCTGTGGCAGCGGCGGGCGGCGGTGCGCTGGTCGTGATCGGCATGATGATCTCGGCCGTGATTTTCCCGGCATTCGTGCGATACCGGGTGGCACGGGCGCATTCCGAGGTCCAGCTCGCCTGATGCGTTTCAACTGCGCAATCCCGCGGTTCGCGCCATTAGCACATGCTCGCCGCTGTCCTCACACGCAAATACGGTGACCGTGAGGTAATAAGAGACACCCTCATTACTCGGGCGTAGTGGACAGCGGCTAGCGTTGACTCGAGCGCATCGCGCGCCGACCGCGTCCGATGCCTACGGTTACAAGCCTGAGAGGGATCCTTCCGTGCCCGCTGAGAACATCATCAACGTCGACGACGACGCCAAGCCGGTACTGCAATACCCGGGCGGCGAGTACCCGATGACCGTCGCCAAGGCTGTCGAGGGCAACGACGGAATCGACCTGGGCAAGCTGCTGGCCAGCACCGGGTACGTCACCTACGACCCCGGCTTCATGAACACCGCCTCGACCAAGTCGGCCATCACCTACATCGACGGTGAGGCCGGCATCCTGCGCTACCGCGGCATTCCGATCGAGCAGCTGGCGGGCAAGTCGACCTTCATCGAGGTCAGCTACCTGCTGATCTACGGCGAGCTGCCGACCCAGGCCCAGCTCGACGATTTCACCGACCGGATTCGCCGCCACACCCTGCTGCACGAGGACCTGAAGCGGTTCTTCGACGGCTTCCCGCGCAACGCGCACCCGATGCCGGTGCTGTCGTCCGCGGTGAATGCACTGTCGGCCTACTACCAGGACTCGCTGGACCCGCGCGATCCCGAGCAGGTCGAGCTGTCCACCATCCGACTACTGGCCAAGCTGCCGACCATCGCGGCCTACGCCTACAAGAAGTCGGTCGGCCAGCCGTTCCTCTACCCGGACAACTCGCTGTCGCTGGTGGAGAACTTCCTGCGGATGACCTTCGGCTTCCCGGCCGAGCCCTACGAGGTCGACCCGGAGATCGCCGCGGCACTGGACATGCTGCTCATCCTGCACGCCGATCACGAGCAGAACTGCTCGACTTCGACCGTGCGCCTGGTGGGTTCGTCCGACGCCAACCTGTTCACCTCCGTCTCCGGCGGCATCAACGCGCTCTGGGGCCCGCTGCACGGCGGCGCGAACCAGGCCGTGCTGGAGATGCTGGACGAGATCAAGGCCTCCGGCGGCGACGTCAAGGAGTTCGTCCGCAAGGTCAAGAACAAGGAAGACGGCGTGAAGCTCATGGGCTTCGGGCACCGCGTCTACCGCAACTACGACCCGCGCGCGACGCTGGTCAAGCAGGTCGCGGACAACATCCTGGCCAAGATCGGCGGCGACGACCAGCTGCTCGACATCGCCAAGGCCCTGGAAGAGGCCGCGCTCACCGATGACTACTTCATCGAGCGTCGCCTGTACCCGAACGTCGACTTCTACACCGGCGTCATCTACCGGGCCATGGGCTTCCCGACCCGCATGTTCACCGTGCTCTTCGCCATGGGCCGCCTGCCGGGCTGGATCGCCCACTGGCGCGAAATGCACCGGGAGCCTTTGAAGATCGGTCGCCCGCGCCAGATCTACACCGGCTACGGCGAGCGCGACTACATCGAGATCGCCGGTCGCTGACTCGAAGGGCCTGCGCCCGAAGGGTTTCCAAAGACCCCGCTCCCATCGTGGGAGCGGGGTCTTTCGTTTACAAGAACTTGTTAAGGATCTTGCTGGGACCCGGAGGCAATCTTGTTCCCGTAAGCGAGAAACGATCTCGCCGAAGACGAAATAGTAAGTGCCACAGGCACATACGAATACCCGGAGGGGAACAACATGCTGGGACTGCTGGATCTCGGGTCGTCGATCGCCGCGAACGCCACGGCCGCGATCGGGAACATCATCAACATCATCGGGGCGCTGACGCACCCGTAACCGAGACCCGGGGGGGAATGGGGGATCCGAACTCCGGTGTCACCTGCCGCGGCGGGGGCGGCAGGTGACACCCGGAGAAAATCGGATGCGGCGGGCCGAAATTCGTGGGATGTTCGGTTCCATGGCATCGACGAATGGCGTAATCGTGCGTTCGGCGCGAGCGGAAGAGCGGGCGGAGATCGCCCGGCTGTCGCAGCTCTGCTTCGGGGTGCGGTTCGCACCGGCCGATATCGAATACAGCACCGAGGTCTTTCCGACCGAGCGGGCCCTGGTGGCGGTGGACGGCGATCGCATTGTCGGGCACGCCAACGACCGCGTCATGACGGTCACCGTGCCCGGCGAGCGCACCGTACGGGCCAGCGGCGTCACCAGTGTCGTGGTCGCGCCCACGCATCGGCGACGTGGCATTCTGCGGTCGATCTACACCGAACTGCACCGGCGCTCCGAGTCCGAGGGGCTGCCGCTCACCATCTTCACCGCCAGCGAGGGCACCATCTACGGACGCTTCGGCTACGGTCCGGCCATCGTCTCGAACGAGGTCTCGATTCGCGGCCGGACCGCCGAATTCCGTTCCACCACGGCGGATCCGGGCGGCGTCCGAATTGCCGACCTGGACGAGGCGAAGACCGTGCTACCCGAAATCTACGACCGCTGGCGGCGCCTCGTGCCGGGTGCCCAGATCCGTCCCGAAGCTCGCTGGCAGCAGCGGATTTTCGCCGACGGGGTGCAGAGCGAAGGCGGCTCGCCGCTGTTCTTCCTCGTCCATCCGGACGGATACGCCATCTTCCGCCGGGCCTGGAACGATGCCGGCAAGAACATCGCGAGCATTCACGAATTGCGGGCCATCACGCCCGAAGCCCACATCGCACTGTGGCGCGTATTGCTGAGCCTGGACCTGGTCGACACCGTCGAGGCCGAGCTCACCGACCACGACCCGCTCCCCTATCTGGTGACGAATCCGCGCCTGGTCAAGGTCACCGGCCGCCACGACGCGCTGTGGGCCCGGGTCATGGACGTCCCGGCCGCACTGTCGGCGCGCACCTACCGGCGTGATCTGGATGTGGTGCTCTCGGTGGACGATCCGTTCCGCGATGCGGGCGGCGCCTTCGCCCTGCGGGTGCGCGACGGCATCGCCGAATGCGAGCCCACCGACCGCACCCCGGATCTGGAACTCGGCATCGACGTGCTCGGCAGCCTCTACTTCGGCGCGTACCGGGCCCGGACCTTCGCCGCCGCCAATCGCATCCAGGCCAAGGATCCGGCGACGCTGCGCGCCTTCGACGAGGCGTTCACCTCGGAGCGGGACGCGGAGCTGGGCTGGTTCTTCTGAACCCCGGACCCGCGCCGGAAATCAGGGTTTTCCCTGGTGGTCGGCGATCCAGGGCACTGGCATGCTGGGGATCGTGAAACCCATCCAGTTGATACTCAACATCCTGTGGTTCGTGCTGGTCGGATTCTGGATGGCGCTCGGCTACGTGGTGGCCGGGTTGATCTGCTGCATCCTGATCGTCACGATCCCGTGGGGCATCGCGTCCTTCCGGATCGCCAACTTCGTGCTGTGGCCCTTCGGCCGCGAGGCGGTCCAGAAACCGGGCGCGGGCGTGGGCTCGATGCTCGGCAATATCATCTGGATCATCGTGGCCGGGTGGTGGCTGGCCCTGGGTCACCTGATGACCAGCATCGCCCTCGCCATCACCATTATCGGAATCCCGTTCGCCTGGGCCAATCTCAAGCTGATCCCGATCTCACTGTTCCCCCTGGGCCGCGAAATCGTAGACAGCGACCGCCGTTTCGGGTACCAGTGACTATTCGGACTCGTCCACGATTTGTTTCATGATGCCGACGGCCTCGGCAAGGACCTTCAGCTGCTCCGGACTCAGGCCCGAGAGCTGATCGGTCATCCACGCTTCCCGCGCCTGATTCTCGTCGGCGACCAGCGCCCGCCCGGCCGGTGAGAGCGAGACGATGATCTGCCGCCCGTCGGTCGGATGCGGATTGCGTTCCACCAGATCCAATTCCGACAGCGACGCGATGACCCGCGTCATGGACGGCGGCTGCACCCGCTCCTTGGCGGCCAGCGTGCCCGGCGTCATGGCACCCTCCCGATTCAGGGTGGCGAGCGCGGAGAGTTGGGTCAGCGAAATCTGGGCATCGGCCCGCCTGCCCCGCAGATGCCGAGTCAAGCGCACCACCGCCAGCGAGAGTTCACCGGCGAGCGCTCGAATATCGGAAGGCGTTGTCACAGAGGCAAACGATACGGGACCGTCCGCACACGGGTCGGCTGTTCGGCGCTCGCTCTCCGCTGTTCGGCGCACATCCCTCTAGTCTGGTGGGGTGACCACGCCGCCCGTGCCGGAGATTCCCCCGCGCTTCACCGACCCGCGTCCCGTCCTGGCCGTGGGCACCATCGGATTCCTGATCGCCACCATCGCGGTGTGGGCCAATGACGCGTGGGCCACCGCGCGCCCGGTCTGCCTGATGGGTCTCGCGGTCGGGCTGCTCGGCTACACGATTTTCGCCATCCAACGGCGCGGTGCGCGCCGCGGCGACAAGGGCGCGCAACTCGGTTTGGACTGAACGCGCGTCCGGTCTGCCGGAAATGCCCCGCTGACAGTTGGTCTGGACCACGGGGTGAAAACCAACCTGCGGAGCGTGCGAATTGACTGCGCGCGTCGTGGACGCTTAACTCCCTGGAGTGTCCTCCCGATTGAGCGTCGAAGAACGACGGGCCCACCTTATCGAGGCAGCCATCGGCCTTGCCGAAAAAAAGGGCGTGGCAGGAGTTACCACGCGCGATGTTGCCCAGGCAGCCGGTGTTTCCCTCGGTGTGGTGCATTACTGTTTCGAAAACAAAGATCAGCTGATGACCGAGCTGGTCAAGGCCCTCTCGATGGAATTGCGAGATTCCGTCGATGCCAACGAAGCGGTTTGGCAAGACGTCGGATCCGGAAAAGAAGCGCTTCAACAATTGGTGCGCGCTGGCCTGGAACTCATGTGGCTCAACATCGAAGCCACTCCGGAACGTCAACTACTCACCTACGAAACGACCACCTACGCCCTACGCGAAGGTGAGCAGACGCCCGCGAAACTCGCGATCGCCCGTGAGCAGTACACGTTCAACGACTCCACCGTCGCCGATGTGTGCGAGCACGCGCGCGAGGCCACCGGCACCCAGTGGACCGTTCCGGTCGGCACCCTGTCGCGATTCATCCTCGCCACCATCGACGGCATCGTGCTGCGCTGGCTGGTCGACAACGACAGTGCCGCCGTCCGTGAGCAATTGGACGTGCTGGCCACCACCGTGGCGGCCCACGCGGCCTGATCCGGGCCCACCCATTCCGGCACGCTGTGGCCGGGATCCACCGCGGCAGTGTGGATCCCGGCCACAGGCGCGCCGGGATGACGAGGAGTCTCAGCGCCGTGCGAGGTTCTGGGGCTGCGCCCCGACGTGCGTCACGCCGTCCTCGTGCCACCAGGCCACCGCCACCGTGGCCTCGTACGCGCCCGAGAGCCGGACGCGCAGTTCGTCGTGCACCACGAGTTCGCCCGGGGGCGTGGTGAAGTCGAACTGCAGGCGCAGCAGCACGCCGAGCGGCTCTGCCGCCCAGCTGGTTTCGCGGCCGGCGCTCACCACCTCGGCGGTGACGGCCTCCGAGGCGAGCGGCAGATCCAGCAGGGTCGCAAGGGATTTCGCCGAGGCGATGTCACCCACCACCAGGCGGTCCACCGGCAGCGCCGGGCCGAACCAGGAGCGATCCAGGACCAGCGCGTCGGCGGCCGGGATCACCTCGCCCGAGAGCGCGCGCACCTGGCCGGGCAGCACCAGTTCCTCGGTGTCCAGGCGGCCGGCCTCGAGCGCCTCGGCCAGCAACTGGTAGGTCTGCGAAATCGATTCGGGGCCGGGCCTTCTCGCCGGATCGGCGAGGGCGTCCAGCAGTTCCTCGGCCAGCGCGGTGGTCAACACCTCCGGATCGGCGAGCACGCCGCGCAGCACCGTCAGATCGGCGGCGTCGAAGCCGGGCAGCTGCGGGAGCAGACCGGCGAACAGGGTGTCGTCCGGGTGCCGCATGAGCCCGAGCGGAATGCCGTCGATGTGGGCGTGCTGGCGCAGCCACCAGGCGGTGTAGCCGTCGCGGTCGGCGAGCAGCGGGCGGGTGGTCGCGTCGGACAGCAACAGCCGCAGGGCTTGCGGCCATTCGCCGTCGTCGACCAGGTCCAGGTCGCGCACGGCGATCAGCTCGGCGGGATCCTCGGCCAGGCCCTCCCACCAGGTCTCCTCGTCGTCGAGGTGGTGGTCGGGTCCGGTCGGATCCGATTCGGCCACCAGGGTGAAGCCCCAGCCGACGCCGATGGCGCGCAAGGCTTCCGGGCCGTAGGTCTCCAGCACGTCCGCGGCCACGGTGGCGAAGGGCGAATCCGCCACCAGCACCCGGCCCAGCGGCGCGTCGGGGAGCAGCAGTTCGTCGGCGGGCGTCGGTTCGCCGGAGACGTCCGGCAATTCGAGCAGGCCCAGCCAGGACGGCAGGGTCCCGGGCGCGGCCAGGGTGTGCGCGGCCAGCTTCAGCACCGCGTCCACGGTGTCGGGATCGCCCGGGTCGTCCTCCAGAACCGCCTGCAGACCGGGATCATTCAGCAGATCCTCCGGTGACGCCTGCCGCGCACCGAGCCGCCCCAGCAGCTCATGGGCCGCCTCGGGATGCACCAGCCGCGCCCAGTGCACCGGGATCGCCGACTCCAGATGGTCGTCCAGCACCACGGTGCGCGGTCCGGTCACCAATCGGCCGTCGGTCAAGGGCACCGCCAGCGCGCCCAATTCCTCCACGGCGAGGGGATCCACCGCGAACGACTCCAGGGCGTCGTAGAGCGAATACCACCATTGCGGTTCGCGTTCCAGGCTGCTCGACAGCTCGGCGATCCGCGCCAGCCCGACCCGGTGGACGTCCAGCACCGACAGGGCGTCGGCGTACATGCGGCCCGACAGTTCCGGAATCACCAGCGGGCCAACCATATCCGCCAGATGATCGGCCAATTCGGCTGTCACACCGGTGAATACGCTGGCGCGGCGGGGAGCCGCCACCGCGCCCCAAGAATCCGTCCCCGTGGCCTTGGTCGTGGATTCATCCACAGCCATCCCCAGCGGTGGAAGGTCCGCGGCCGCTTCGAGATCGGCGCGGTCACCGGATTCGGCGGTGTCGAAGGTCGCGACCACATCGTGCGGTCCGATCGCATCGTGGGGTTCGACCGCGTCGGACGCTGCGTCGTCCGACTGCGGGAGATCCCACAGCGGCAGCATCTCCTGCTCCCACGCCTTGACCGGGCGAGGCCCCGGCGCGGTGGGTGCGGGTGTCGCGGCCGAAGCGTCCGCGGGATTGCCCGCCGCCTCGGATTCCGCGTCGGCCGTGGTCTCCGGGAGTCCCAGCGCGGCGTCGAGATCCTCAGGGGGTGCGCCGTATTCGCCGCCGGTCTCGGTGCGCGCGGTGAGCACCGGCAGCCACTCGCTGTCCCGCAATTCCGCCACCAGGGCCTCGCGCAGCGCGCTGTCGGCCTCGCTGCGGGCGAAGCCGGGCAGCGGCACGAGGACCAGGCGGTCGCGGGGCGGCAGGGCGCGCGCGAAATCGGCGTAGCCGGTGGCCAAGTCGGGCAGGTGGGCACCGGGCAGCAGGCGACGGCGATCCGGCTGCATCGGGATGTCGGCGATGAGCAGGGCCGGAATGGACAGCTCCTCATCGGAGCGGGTCGGCGCGCGCAGGACGTCCGGGTGGGCGGCGACCGGGCGGCCGTCACGCACCGGGAGCAGCCAGCGGGCCCGCCCGGTGCGGAACTGCCACCACAGGTTCTCATCGGAATTCGGGCCGGTGACACGGAGTTCGGTGAGCCCGTGGTCGAGATCGCGTTCGGTGCGGGCGATCTCGTCGTCATTGATCCGGATGCGGTGCAGCGCGGGCAGTTCCAGCAGCAGGTCGGCCGCCTCGGCGCGCATCTCGGCGAGCAGGGCGACGGTGTCGACATCGTCGCGCAGTCGCAGCACGATCTCGCTGTCGAAGCCGTCGGCCGGTCGCTGCTCGAGGGCCCAGGCCAGGCGCAGCGCGGGCGGCTCGAAACCGCCCGGCACCTCCGGGATCTCGATGCCCTGCGCGCCCAGCAGCGCCCAGGTCTCGGCCCGGGAGAACCGCACCGAGCCGCTGGTCGAGCGCAACTCGATCTCGTCGGACACCGTCAGCACCGCGGTGAAGCCCACGCCGAACTTGCCGACCGCCGCACCGTCGGTCTTGCCGGAGGCGCGCAGCGCGGTCAGCGCGTGTACGCCCGAAACGTCCAGGGCCGCGCCGGTGTTCGCGACATGCAGGGTGCGCCCGTCCAGCCAGACCGCGACGCGCCCCGGCACCCCGGCCTTCACCGCCGCGTCGGCCGCGTTCTGGGCCAGCTCGGTCAGCAGTCGATCCCGGTAGCCCGATCGCACCAGATCGGCCTCGGTGGCGGCGTCCTCGCGCAATCGCGTGGGCGACCCGCGCCACGCGGCCACGACTCCGGCCCGCAGCTCCTCGGTCCCGAACGGATCCCCCAGATCGGTCGCGATCACGGCCTATACCCCTTCCCGCACAACGGTTTCATGGCACGCCCGCACCTGGTTTCCGGCACGCCGCATGTCGCTTTTTCGGCACGTCGGAGCCAAGCATCCGGTCAATTCACAGAATTCCGGCGCACTTCGCCGGGAAACAGGTCCGCCGCACCGATTTCACCGGTGCGGCGACAGGCTAACGGCCCCGAGTGCCTCAGCGCGACTCCGCGGCCCCAGAGTCTGGCTCCACCCGCACCGCGTTCACGGCCCAGGCATCGTCGTACACCGAATCCGGATCCACCTCGAACAGCCCGACCGGACCCGCCTCGGCATCGTCATCCGCGCCCGCGTCGACCGCCGTTTCGGGCGCGGCGGACGGGGCCACCTCGATCGAATCCGCGGCCCCGGCGACAGCTTCCGCAACCGCGCCCGAGTTATCGCCTTCAGCGGATTCCGCCTCGCTGGATTCCGCTTCGGCGGCAGGGGTTTCCGGGCGCAGGTCGGCGGTCGGGATGAGTTCCACGGCCGCGTCGTCGTAGGCCTCGTAGAGCGGCGAGCCGCCGCCGGTCGGCAGCTCCACATCCGAGTGCGCGCCACAGCCGTAGGCGACGTGCACGACATGCCCGTCGGCTCCCATGGCATTGGCGCACACGCCGAAGGCCGCCCGCATGGCACCGGCGAGGGGAACGTAGAAGCCGCACAGGCCGCAGGTGGACGGGGCGGCGCGGGCCATATCGGTGTCCGGACCGTATTCGGAGTACCAACGCTCCGAGGCTTCCTCGCGCCCCTCGCGGGAGAGCACGCGGGGGCGGCCGAGACCGATCTCGAGGGCCACCTCGTCCACGGCCGGATCGCCGGTGGCCACATAGCCGGGCACCAGGCGCGGGTCGTCGGGCGGCGGGGCCAGCAGATCGCCGGGCGCGAGATCGCCGGGGCGGATGCGCTGTTCCCATGGAATGAAGTCGGGGGCCACCAGGGCGTCGGGGCCGGGCAGCAGCGCCGACTCGCTCACCGTCACCGTGTCCGCCTCCGGCGGGGCCGCCACCACGACCGCCCACTGCCAGCCGCGATAGCCGGGCAGGGTGGCCTCGAAATGGTGGGTGGCCGAGGATTCGTCCTCGGCGGTCACGCCCAGATGCGCGCCCACACCGATCGGCTCCAGATCCAGGAGCGCACGGCGGGCCAGCTGGACCGCCTCCGCCAGGATCGGCCGCACACCGGACTCCGAAACTCCAACCGCGCTCACGCCCTACATTTTGCCGTATGGAGCGCAAACGCCGTGCACCGGTAGCGGCCGTCACGATCATGCTGTCCGCGGCCATGGCCCTGGCCGCGACCGTGACCGGCTGCACCAGCAGGGACAACACGCCGAAGCTGCGCCTGGAAGTGGTCGCGACGCGGCCGCACGATCCGGGCGCGTTCACCGAGGGATTGGAGGTCGATGGCTCGGTGCTCTACGAGAGCACCGGGCTCTCCGGTCACTCCTATATTCAGGCGATCGACCTGAGCACCGGGGCCGAGCTGGCCCGCGCCGACCTGCCCGCACCCCTGTTCGGCGAGGGCATCACCCGGGCCGGGGACCTGCTCTGGCAGCTCACCTACAAGGACGGCATCGCCATCGCGCGAGACCCGGCCACCCTCACCGAGATCCGCCGGACGCGATTCGACGGCGAGGGTTGGGGGCTGTGCACCCGCGACAATCGGGTGCTCATGAGCAATGGCGGCGCGACCCTCACCTTCCGCGATCCGCGGACCTTCGCCGTCACCGGCGCGGTCACCCTCACCAGCCACCGGAACGTGCGGCTCAATGAACTCGATTGCGCCCCGGACGGTTCCGTCTACGCCAATACCTGGCCCAGCGACACGATCCTGCGCATCGATCCCGACACCGGTGACGTGCTGGCGACCATCGATGCCTCCGGCCTGCTGCCGCGCTCGGCCCGCACCCCCGACACCGATGTCCTCAACGGCATCGCGAGCATCCCTGGTACCGACCGGTTTCTCCTCACTGGGAAAAAGTGGCCGACATCCTACGAAGTCCGCTTCTCACCCGCCTGACGACCGGCCATGAGGGGGCTTTTGTCCCCTTTGTGGCGGCCCACACCGCCCGTAGTGCAGCCACCGGCCTGCGGCACTGCAAGAATTGGGTGCGTGACTCCTCCCCGTGACCCCGGTGCCGACCCAGGTCGCTGGGGCGACGAGGACTCCCCCATGATCGAACGGCACCCGGGGTACGACCGCTATCCGCCCGCGAACCGCGCGGGCCGCCGCCCCGCGCCACCGCCGAGCGAGTCCGAAGTGCCGGAATTCCTCACCCGCCGCGCCCCCGGCCCACCCACCGACCTTCCGCCCGGCCCCCGCGGCGAACGTCCGTACGGCACCGGCAATCAGCCTTCCTACGGCAAGAGCGATGAACCGCCGCGCGGACCGAGCAACGCGGCCCGCCGTGGCGGCGACGAGCCGCCCCGCGAATCGGAGGGCCGCACCTCACGCTGGGCGCGCCGCCGCCACGACAAGTCGGCCCAGGACAACCCGCCGACGCGCCCGTACGAAACCCGCTCGCCCGCAGCCACTCCGCCGGAGCCCGACGCGTGGCAGCCACACGACTTCGGATCCAGCCGACCAGTCCGCTACGACCCGGACGCCGGACCCGTCCACGACTCCAAGCGCTCGCGGCCGTACGGTTCGGACACCAGCCGGCCGTATGACTCGAACCCGAAGCGGCCGTACGACTCCGAGGGCCCGCACGACGCGCAGGCCGGGCGCGCGCATCGCCACGGAGCCGAGTCCGGACCGCCCGCACGGCGAGACGAGGGCTACGCGACACGCCCGGACGCCGGGCGGCATCCCCACGAACCGCCGCGCCCGGACCCGACCGAACCGCGATCGGTCGCGCACCAGCCGGATTCGCACGACAGCGGCGGCCTGCACAAGCCGCCGCGCAAGCTCACCGTCACCCGGGTCGCGGCGCGCCGCAGCATCGAACTGACGCAAAGCGGGTTCGCGACCTTCCAGCGCGCGGCCAAGGCCGACGGCGCGGAGGAATCGGGTCTCACCGCGCTGATCTACGCCACCATGGCGAATTTCGCGACCGACGCGGCCATCGCGGTGGCGCTGGCCAACACCCTGTTCTTCGCCAGCGCCACGGCGGAATCCAAAACCAAAGTGGCGCTGTACCTCTTGATCACCATCGCGCCGTTCGCGGTGATCGCGCCGGTCATCGGCCCCATGCTCGATCGACTGCAACGCGGTCGAAGGGTCGCGCTGGCAGGCTCTTTCGCGCTGCGCGTGCTGATCGCGGGCCTGCTCATCTTCAATATCGACAACTGGGCGCTGTACCCCCTGGCCCTGTGCATGCTGATCCTCAGCAAGTCGTTCTCGGTGCTGAAATCCGCGGTCACGCCGCGCGTGCTGCCACCCGGAATCGACCTGGTGCGCACCAACTCCCGGCTCACCGTGTTCGGCCTGGTCGGCGGCACCATGGTCGCGGGCGGGGTGGCGGCGCTGGCCGCCAAGATCGCGGGATCCACCGGCGCGCTGCTGGTGGCGGCGGCGCTGGCGGCCGCGGGCACGGTGCTGAGCCTGCGCATCCCGTCCTGGGTGGAGGTCACCGAGGGTGAGGTTCCGGCGACCATCGGCTATCACGGCGATGACGCGCGCACCGAGGTTCTGGACCCGAGCCGGGCCGACGAGGTGCAGCCGTCCAAACGCCGCCAGCCGCTGGGCCGTTCGGTGGTGACGGGCCTGTGGGGCAACGGCACCGTCCGGCTGCTGACCGGTTTCCTGTTCTTCTACCCCGCCTTCGTCGCCAAGGGCACCGAACACCGACCGGTCCAGCAGATCGCCATGCTGGCGGTGATCGCGGTGGCCGCGGCGATCGGCAATTTCGCGGGCAACGCGACCGGCGCGCGCATGAAACTCGGTCGCCCGCAGTTGATCGTGCTCAGTTGCACCATCGCCTGCGTGGCCGTCGCGGTCGTCGCGGCGGTCACGGGCAATCTGCTGGGCGCGGCGATCGCCACCCTGGTGGCCGCGGGCGCGAGCGCGCTGGCCAAGGTCTCGCTGGACGCATCGATCCAGGACGACCTGCCCATCGAGTCCATCGCCTCCGGTTTCGGCCGCTCGGAGACCGTGCTGCAGCTGGCGTGGGTCTTCGGCGGCGCGCTGGGCGTGCTGCTGCCCACGAAGTGGTGGATCGGCTTCACTGTGATCTCGTCGGTGATGGCGCTGGGCTTGATCCAAACCGTGGTCAGCTACCGTGGTCATTCGCTACTGCCCGGTTTGGGCGGTAACCGACCTCAGCACGCCAAGCAGGAGGTCCCCGGTGCGCACGGCGCGGGGGAACCCACTCCATGACGGACAGGACAACCCCGTGAGCCAATCCAAAACCCGCACGATCGTCGCCCTGGCCGGAGCGGCGCTGCTGGTTTTCGTGGCGGCGGTGGCCGCCGTGGTCACGATCGCGGTACGCCATACCGACAAGCCGAACCCGGAGATCACCGCGTACTCGCACGGCAAGGCCGTCTCGGTGAACCCGTACCTGTACTGCGATCTGCAGGTCTCCAAGGAGCGCCTGGCCGTGGGCAAATGCGACTCCGCCAAGGCCATCTCGGACCTGGACGTCCCGCCGGGCTCCGCGCTGCAGCTGTCGCTGCCCAAGGAGATCGCCGACGCGCCGTGGGAGATCCTGCTCGGCTACCGCATCCCCGGTCCCAAGGGCGACACCGCCGAGCCGGTGTTGATCACCTCGCAGGACTACCCGGACAAGCCGCTGGCCATCACCATCAAGACCCCCGCCAATGAGCATGTGCGCCTGGCGATCATGGAGCTGCACCTGCCCATTCCGGCCCGCGACGAGTCGGGCAACGAGGGCGTCATCTCGCGCGGCATCTGGTCCATCCAGACCCCCGCCTTCGACCCCGCGCTCTTCAGCTGAGGTAGGCAGGCCCCCGACGCGAAACGGGCCCCGGTGATCGAATCACCGGGGCCCGTTGGCTTCTCGGGACCGACTCGAGCCGGTCTGGTCGGCGACCTAGTGGTCGAGCTCGCGCGCCACGCCGCGCACCACTTCGGCAATGCGCTGGGCGGTCTTGCGATCCGGGTACTTGCCGCGCCGCAGATCCGGCTGCACCTTGGTCTCCAACAGCGTGATCATGTCCTCGATCAGACCGTGCAGCTCGTCGGGCTCCTTGCGGTTGACGGGGGCGTCGCCCCGGCCGCCACCGCGCCGGTCGCCGCGCTCACCGCGGCCGCCGCGCTCCTCGCGCAGATTGGGGGTCTCCAGCAGCTTCAGCGAAAGCGCCTGCGGGCCACGGCGACCCGCGGCCATCCCGAATTCCACACGCTGTCCCGGCTTGAGCGCCTCGACCCCATCGGGCAGCGCCGACGAGCGGACATAGACGTCCTCACCCTCATCCTGGGAAAGGAAGCCGAAGCCCTTTTCGACGTCGTACCACTTCACCTTGCCGGTAGGCACTGCGCTCAC
Organism: Nocardia sp. CDC153; assembly: GCF_035818515.1. Lineage (NCBI taxonomy): Bacteria > Bacillati > Actinomycetota > Actinomycetes > Mycobacteriales > Nocardiaceae > Nocardia > Nocardia sp. CDC153. The sequence goes on from NZ_JAYKYU010000003.1 coordinate 645,385, forward strand.
CCGTTCGTCACTAAAGCCCGGGCAGCGCCGGGCACACTCACGGTCACGGGGGCTCGCGCTCCCGCAACCTTTCCGTTTGCGAAAAGAACGCGCCCCACACAGCTATGCAGGACGCGATAGACACCGAGTCTACCCCGGTGTGAATAGCGCGAGCACATCAGTTTTACGGTCGAGAGGTGTCCGACACCTCTTCCAAGCAGGCGCCCCGCGGTTCGTCGAGCGTGCTGCTCTATATCGCCTTGGGCCTGTTCACGATTGGATTGCTGGCGGTTTTCGCAATCTTCGGCGTCCATCTACTGAGCGATGCCGAGCCGGGGCTGTGGCTGTATCTGCTCGCCATGTGCGCGCCGTTGGGGTTCCTGCTCGCGCTCGTGTTCGCGCTCTGGTCGGGTCGCCGATCGCGCTGACGCGACGCGCACCGCGACTCCCGACGCGACCCGCGCTGCGACACGGAGATTGCCCCTTTCGTTACCCGAGCATGCCTGTGATCTTCGTCACATAACGAGAAGGTCACGGAGCGGTGACAGACCCCTATCGGCGGAGACTCGCCGTGACCACCTGCGCAGAAGCCAAGCGGAACCCCTTGCGCCGGTTAGTGACCCGGACAGACACGACGGTTACCAAAAGGAGACTTTTCGCGGCGGTCGTCGTAATGTTCTCCACCAGCCGGGTCAGCCCGGCGCCACCGGCCCGCCGCACCGAACTTCGCCCCGCGGGTACGGACCCCCAACTGGAATCAGGGGCGAAGACGAGGAACAGCGCACGATTTGTGCGCCGGGCCGGACGACCTCTCAGTTCGACCCCGGTAGTCGGCCTCGCAGGCGCGTACGAGAGGAAAGACCCGAAAATGAGTGGACGCCATCGCAAGCCGACCAACACCGGCCGCACTGTCGCCAAGGTTGCCCTGACGGGCATCGCGCTCGGCGGCGCGGGAGTGGCCATGGCAGGTAACGCCAGCGCGGCACCCGACTCCGACTGGGACCGTCTCGCCCAGTGCGAGGCAGGCGGTAACTGGGGTATCAACACCGGCAACGGTTTCCAGGGCGGGCTGCAGTTCTCCCCCGGCACCTGGACCGCCCACGGCGGCGGCGAATACGCCCCCACCGCCAACCAGGCCACCCGTGAGCAGCAGATCGCGGTCGCCGAGAAGGTGCTCGCCACCCAGGGCTGGAGCGCCTGGCCCTCCTGCTCCGCGAGCCTCGGCCTGCACAGCGCCCCCACCCCCCGCACCTCCCCCGCGCCCGCCGTGGACACCCCGCAGTGGAACCCGGCCCAGCCCGGCCCCGGCTCCGGCTCCGACGGCACCCAGGAAGTCTTCCAGGCCGTCGACCGCGCGATCGCCGTCGCGCAGTCCCAGGGCATCAACATCCCCCAGCCCGCCCTGGACTTCCTCAACGCCACCAAGGCCAGCGGCACCAAGCTGGACCCGAACGTCGTGAACTTCTTCGAGGCGAACAAGGGCCTGCTGCCCCAGTAACTCCCTCCCCCGAATGCCCCCGTCAACGATGACGGGGGCATTCGTGCGTTCGGAACCGCATTCCCGCTGGGGTTTCAGGGGTGTCGACCCCTGAGAGTTACGAGAGTTGTTCTCGATAGCTGGCGAGACGCCGTGCCGGGGGCAAACTTCCGGGTGCCGGAGGGGGCGGTCTTGTAAGGCTCATGCCAGAATGAGCGGCGTGGTGAACAAATCGAAGAAGCCCTATGTCGACAATGGCTGGCCGGACCTGGCCAACGGCGATCACGCGGTCACCGAACTCTCGTCGACCCGCTCCGGCGGACTGTCCCCGTACGGCGAGGACACCGAGTTCCCGCTCCCGGTCGATCAGCTGCCCTACGTGCACCCGCACACCATCGTCAACCGCTGATCCGACGCACGACCGACATTCATGCGGTTGACGGCGCTCGTTCCCGAGCGGCCGCCGCGCAGACGACTCCAGGCCCCTCCCACCGCCTGGTCTCCGCGGCGGCCGCTGACCCGCGCCCGCACGAGTGTCGCCCGCGCCGTGCCGGATTCGTCGACAGCCCGATGGATCGGGTGAAGTGACCGAAACGCCCTCCCCCGCCGCGACCGGCACCGGGGCTGACGCCGCCGTCCCCGGCGAGCCCCCCGCCGCCGCGTCCGGCGCTCCCGCCAAGAAGTCCCGCACCGCCGCCGCGCGGGCGGATGTGACTCTGGCCGAATGGCTTTCCAAGCGCTCCGACGACGAACTCGTGACGCTGCTGGAACTGCGCCCGGATCTGGCCGTCCCGCTGCCCGCCTCGATGGCGGTCCTGGCCGCCCGCACCGAGCAGCGCGCCTCGGTGCTGCGCGCGGGCGAGGAGCTGGACACCCTCGACTTCGCGATCATCGAAACCCTTGTCGTGCAAGGGGCCGCGGACGGGCGACACGGCGCACCCCTGCCCGCCAAGACGCTGCGCAAGCTGCTCTCGGATCGGGTTCCGGCCGCGCCGGTCAATGCCGCGGTCGCGAAGCTGCGCGCCCGCGCCCTGGTCTGGGGTCCGGACACCGGGCTGCGGCTCACGCCGTCGGCGCAGGACGCGCTGCCGTGGCCGCTGGGCAGCACCACCGAACTGCCGGACGCGCTCACCGAACCCGAGATCGTCGCGGCCCTGGCCGAATCCACGCCGCAGGATCGCGCGCTGCTCGACAAGCTGGCCACCACCGGACCGCGCGGGCGCACCCGCGATGCCGCGCCCGGCACCGCCGGCGACCGCCCGGTGCAGCGGCTGCTGTCGAAGCGACTGCTGAACTGGATCGACGAGGAGACCGTCGAACTGCCGATCGCGGTCGGCCAGGTGCTGCGCGGGGAACCGGTCACCGATCCGCACGCGCTCACCGCCCCGCATCCGGACCTCACCAAGCACGCCCCCGCCGACATCAACGCGGTGGCCGCGGGCGAGGTGGGAGAGCTGTTGCGGCACTGCGCCGCCGTGCTCGACGTGCTGGGCCAGGCCCCCGCACCGGTGCTGCGGTCCGGCGGTCTCGGGGTGCGCGAGCTGCGCCGGGTCGCCAAGCAGACCGGCGTCGACGAGACCCGCCTCGGCCTGCTGGTCGAAATCCTCACCGCGGCACGGCTGCTCGACAAGGGCACCCCCGAACCCGCGCCCGAGGGCGACGGCACCGAGGACTACTGGACGCCCACCACCACCTCCGACGCCTGGCTCGCGGTGGTGCCGCCGCGCCGCTGGGTGGTGCTGGCGCAGGCCTGGCTGGAGCTGGATCGCTTCCCGTGGATGATCGGCCTGCGCGACGCCAATGACAAACCGCTGGCGGCGCTTTCGGCGGAGCTGCGCAACGTGCACGCGCTGCGCGACCGCCGCGCCATCCTGGATCTGCTGGCCGAATTCCCGCCCGGCACCGAGGTTTCGGCCGCCGATCTGGGCCGCATCCTGGCCTGGCGGCAGCCGCGACGGCGGCGGCACTATCGCCTCGAAGCGGTGGAAAGCACACTGGCGGAAGCACAATCGCTGGGTCTGGTGGCGCGCGGCGCGGTGACCTCGGCGGGCCGGGCCCTGCTGCACGGCAGCCCCGAGGACGCCGAATCCGAGATGGCGACCGCGCTGCCGGAGCCGGTGGACCACGTGCTGGTGCAGGCCGACCTGACGATCATCGCGCCCGGACCGCTCACCCCCGAGCTGCAGAACCGAATCGCCATGGTCGCCGATGTCGAATCGGCCGGTGCCGCAACGGTTTACCGACTCAGCGACACCTCGGTGCGCCGCGCCCTGGACGCGGGCGCGACGGCGGCGGAACTGCACAACCTGTTCACCACGCATTCCCGCACGCCGGTCCCGCAGTCGCTGACCTACCTCATCGACGATGTGGCGCGCCGCCACGGCCGCCTGCGCGCAGGCATGGCGCAGAGCTTCGTGCGCAGCGAGGATCCGACGCTGTTGGCCGAGGTGCTCGCCGCGCCCGTCGCCGGGGAACTGGCCTTGCGCGCGGTCGCGCCGACCGTCGCGATCTCCCAGGCCTCCCTGGGCGAGGTGCTGGAACGGTTGCGCGCGGCGGGTTTCAGCCCGGCGGGCGAGGACTCCTCCGGGGCTATCGTCGACCTGCGTCCGCGCGGCGCCCGCCTGGCCGCGCGTCAGCAGAACCGGTCGGCCTGGCGGCCCAACCCGCCGAGCACCGAACAGCTGCGATCCCTGGTCTCCGAACTACGCGCGGGCGAGCGGGCCGCCAACGCCCGTTCCGGCGAGGCGGTTCGCGCGGACGGCTCGCGCACCAGCACCGCCGCCACCCTCAACCTGCTCCAGCTCGCCGCCCGCACCCGCCGGCCCGTGCACATCGGTTACGTGGACGCGCAGGGTGTCGCCACGCAGCGAGTGGTGGAGCCGCTCAAGGTCGGTGGCGGACAACTCGACGCCCTCGACCCCGTCACCGGCGCGGTCCGCCACTTCACCCTGCACCGCATCGCCTCGGTCGCCCTCGTCGAATAGCCGAGAGTTGGCTTATCCCTTGGGGTTTCCTAGGCAGAAGGTGGTCTTGGGGTCCGGCACGATCCGGAAGCCGATCGCGGTGTTGGCGTCGCAGGCGAATTCGTCGGCCTGCCCGTCGATACGCTTGAGCACCTTGAACGACGCCTCGGGAGCCGTGCACGCCACGAACTTGTAGCCGGTGGACTTGCTCTCGTTGTAGCAGGCCCCTTCCTTGAAGTTCGGGCTCAGGCACAGGAACGCGGTGGTGCCGCCATTGAGGGTTTCCTCGTAGGAGGTCTGCTCCTCCTTGCAGTCGGTCTTCTTGTCGTAGACCGCGGCCACCTTGTAGACCGCCTTCTCATCCGTGCACGCGACGGGCGCGGTCTTGGAGTCGGTGGCGGAGCCCTCGATGACGTTGATGCAGTCACCCACCTTGGACTTGGCGGTATCGGACTTACTGGCGTCCTTCAGCATCGAACAGCCGGATACGGCCAGCACGGCCACGGCCACCGCCACGAGGGCGAGCACGAGGCGCACCAGCGTCCTCGTTCCTGCGAGCTTCACTAGCGAAAACCTTTCTCACCGAACAGTTCACGGCTGTGAACGCGGTGAGAATACCCGTGCGGCGGCCGAAGCCGCATCCGACGTGCGGGTTATGCCGATCGCGTATGAACCCGTCAGCGCAGCACCGGCAGGGCCATCATGCCGCGCATGCCCAGCAGCGACAGATTGATGAGGAGCGTGGGAAGCGTGCTGAGGAACTGCAGGCTCAGGGCGTTCATGGTCGTGCCTCTCGATCGGAACTATCTGAACAGTTGTCCAACGTGACCCCCGGGCTCTGTGTCGCTCCCCACGCTGGCGTCGTTACACCAGCCCGTCAACGGCTTTCGCGCTCACCGCGCCGACCCGGTCCCGGAACCGCTGTCCGCCGAGCCCGTCCCGACGGGACCGCTGGGCACGGTCGCGCCCTTCGATCCGGGCCGGTTGATATAGACGGTCACCGGGGTGGACGCGTCGGCCTCGACCGTCACCACCCGCGCCCCGGTCGCCGAGGTGACATGCCCACCCTCGACCCGCACCGCGTACCCGGACGGGTAGTGCACATCCGACACGTAGATCTCGGTGGTGCCCGCCCGCGGGGTGTAGCGGTAGGCGAAGTCACCGGAGTCCGGATCGAAGGTCATCCGGCCGGGCGTTCCCGCGGTGGCCTGCGGATAGGTGCGCACCAGTTGCTTGCCGACATCCCCGGCGAAGGGGTCGGGCTTGGGGCCGGAGGGGCCGAAGCTCGAGCTGTAGTGCCAGTACTGCCAGCTCACGAATCGATTGTCGGCATTGACGAGGGTATTGCGCAGCACGCTCGCGTCACCGTCGCCGAATTCGGTGACCAGCGTGGGCAGTCCGGTTCTGGCGGTGAAGGAGTCGATATTGCTCCAGGTCTTGTTCTGCTGCGCCGGGCACAGGCCGCGCAGGAACGCGGGCAGTCCCATATAGATGGCCAACTGGCTGGGTATGCAGTAGTCGTGCGGCGCGAAGGCGATATCGGGCGCGCCGATGGGCGGATTCTTGCCCAGGTTGGTGGGCATGGTCTCGTTCCAGGTGACGTTCGGTTCCCACAGCACCATGAGATCGCCATTGCGTGCCCGCACGGCATCGGTCAGCTTCTGCATGGCCGCCTGGTATTTCACGTCGAAGCCCGGGCAGCCGTTGGGATAGCAGGACAGGAACGCCGATCCGGGCCACGGCTCGTTCAACAGCTCGATGCCCAGCGCACCCGGGTGGCCGCTCACCCGCGCCGCGAGCGCCCCGAGCGCCTCGCCCAGGTAGTCCAGGACGCCATAGGTGTTGTCCCACACCTCGTCCCAGCCCTGATTCATGCTCGGCATCAGGTAGTACAGCGGGAAGCCGACATTCGGCTCGCCCGCCCCGGGCCGCGCGTGAATCGCCCACTCGGGAAATCCATTGCCGCCCCACACCTTCGACAGCCCGTCCTGGTGATTGTCGAGCACGGTGTGAATCCCGTACCGCGCCAACGTGTCCACCACCCCGGCGATCCGATCGAGGTACGCGGTATCGAGCACGCCGCGGGTCGGCATGAGTCCGTCGAACGAAACCCCGAGCCGGACCGTGTTGAATCCGTGCCGCGCGAGCAAGGCCGCATCGTCGGCGGTGAGGGTGAACCCGTCGCCGGGTTCGATATAGGGCGGCTCCTTGTCCACATTGTTGACACCGTGCAGCAGGACCACTCGCCCGCTGTCGTCCACGAAGCGCGGGCCGTCGGCATGGATCCGGGCGGTCACCGTCGGGTCCGGCGCACCGGACGCGGTCACCGCGGGCACGAGCAGCGCGCCCGCCAGGGCCGCGAGGGCGGCCCGCGCCATCCATCCCCGTGCCCGCCGCCACCGTCTTCGAGCCGTTCTGCCGCGCATCCGCACCCCTGTTCAGTTAAATCAGGTCTAACGTCCAAATGGACAAGCGTCCAAGTTTCGAGTGATCGTAGCCACAGAAACTCTGGTCTTGACCGTTTTCGCCGAATCCACCGCCCGTCGCCCCGGCCCCAACGGGCTCACGACCTGCGCTCTCAGCACGGTGTTCCCGCCTTCGGCAAAGTGGGGACGCAGGTCACGTGGCCTTGTCGGTGGCTTCCTGGAGAATGGACGAGGCTCATTCGAGCCGGGACAAGCCAGGAGGTGTTCGTGAGCGACGGCCCACTCATCGTGCAGAGCGACAAGACGCTACTGCTGGAGGTCGATCATGAGTCGGCCGATGCGGCGCGGCAGGCGATCGCGCCGTTCGCGGAGCTGGAACGCGCGCCCGAACACGTGCACACCTACCGGGTGACGCCCCTGGCCCTGTGGAACGCACGGGCCGCCGGGCACGACGCCGAGCAGGTGGTGGACGCGCTGGTCAGCTTCAGCCGGTACGCGGTGCCGCAGCCGCTGCTGGTCGACATCGTCGACACCATGGCCCGCTACGGACGCCTGCAGCTGATGAAGCATCCGGCGCACGGGCTGGTCCTGAACAGCCTCGATCGCGCTGTACTAGAGGAAGTGCTGCGGCACAAGAAGATTCAGCCCATGCTGGGCGCGCGCATCGATGACGACACGGTCGTGGTGCACCCCTCCGAGCGCGGCCGCATCAAGCAGATGCTGCTCAAGATCGGTTGGCCCGCCGAGGATCTCGCCGGTTACGTGGACGGCGAGGCGCACCAGATCGATCTGGACTACGAGTCCAGCGACTGGCATCTGCGCGACTATCAGGAGCTGGCGGCGGACTCGTTCTGGGCGGGCGGCTCGGGCGTGGTGGTGCTGCCCTGTGGCGCGGGCAAGACCATGGTGGGCGCGGCGGCCATGGCGAAGGCCAAGGCGACCACGCTGATCCTGGTCACCAATACCGTCGCCGGTCGGCAGTGGCGGCGCGAGCTGCTGGCCCGCACCTCGCTCACCGAGGACGAGATCGGCGAATACTCCGGTGAGCGCAAGGAGATCCGGCCGGTCACCATCGCCACCTACCAGGTGATCACGCGAAAGACCAAGGGCGAGTACCGGCATCTGGAGCTGTTCGACAGTCGCGACTGGGGCCTGGTGATCTACGACGAGGTGCACCTGCTGCCCGCGCCGGTCTTCCGCATGACCGCGGATCTGCAGTCGCGCCGCCGCCTCGGGCTGACCGCGACCCTGGTGCGCGAGGACGGCCGCGAGGGCGATGTGTTCTCCCTCATCGGCCCCAAGCGCTACGACGCGCCCTGGAAGGACATCGAGTCGCAGGGTTGGATCGCGCCCGCCGACTGCGTCGAGGTGCGGGTGACGCTGACCGATGCCGAGCGCATGGCCTACGCCACCGCCGAGCCGGAGGAGCGCTACAAGCTGTGCTCCACCGCGCGCACGAAACTGCCGGTGGTGGAATCGATTCTGGCCAGGCACAAGGACGCGCCGAGCCTGGTGATCGGGGCCTACCTGGACCAGCTCGACGAACTGGGCGAGCATTTGAACGCGCCGGTCATCCAGGGTTCCACCCGCACCAAGGAGCGCGAGGAGCTCTTCGACGCCTTCCGCCGCGGCGAGATCCCGGTGCTGGTGGTGTCGAAGGTGGCCAACTTCTCCATCGATCTACCCGAAGCGTCTGTGGCCGTGCAGGTTTCGGGCACCTTCGGCTCCCGCCAGGAGGAGGCGCAGCGGCTCGGGCGGCTGCTGCGGCCCAAACACGATGGCGGCCAGGCTCACTTCTATTCCGTGGTCGCACGTGACACGCTGGATGCCGAGTATGCCGCGCACCGGCAGCGTTTCCTGGCCGAACAGGGGTATGCCTATCGCATCACCGATGCAGACGACCTACTGGGGCCGACGATAGGATAAGTGGAGGAGAAGCCTCCATAAGGCGGGAGGGACGCACGTGCGGCGCTTCGAATTCGCGGTGGACCGCGACCATGCCCGGGCGGTCAATGAGGTCGTCGCGTACCTGCGCCGGCTCCGGATCTGGTCGTACACCGCGGCCGTCGTGCTCGGGCTGGGCGTCGCGTTCCTGGTGTGGGTGAACCATCCGTGGTCGTGGCTGCTGGCGGTGGCGTTCCTGCTGGCCGCGGTCACCGCGCTGTTCATCGGGTACTGGCAGCCGCATCGCGGCCGGGTCGACAAGCTGTACGCCGCGGGCGAACTGGTGCCCGCGGTGGTCTCGGAGACCACTCGCCACGGCGCGACCCTGCTGGCCCTGGTCGACCTGGCCAAGCCCGATACCGACGGCCCGCGCTACGCGTTGGTCACCCGCACGGTGCGCTCGCTACCGGGCCACCGGACCCAGACCGGGGAGCGCGTCCCCGCGGTGACCGTGCGCACCGGCACCGCGCCCAATTCGGTCGGCGACCTCTGGCAGTCGGTGAGCGCCATGCCGATCGCCTGGGGCACCCGGGACCCGAACACCATCGAGCGCGCCTGCGGGGCCATTCACGAGGTGGAGTGGAAGCTGCTCACCGACAATCTGGACCTGGCGGCCAAGGTGCGCGGGGCGGACGCCAAACGGCTGCTGCTGGACCCGCAGCAGCTGCCCGAGGAACTGCGGCGATAAAAACCCGCGTGCCGCGGTCGCGAAATCGACGCGACACGACACACGGCGGAAAATAGAATGATCCGATGATTCCCGCCGCAAACCTGCTGGCGTTCCTCGTCGCATCCATTGTCATCATCATAATTCCAGGTCCCGGTGTGCTTTTCGTGATCGGCCGGGCGCTGTCCTACGGCCGTCGCGCCGCACTGATCTCGGTGCTGGGCCATTCCATCGGCGTGCTGGTGATCCTAGGCCTGGTGGCCGCCGGGCTGGGCACCATTGTCGCCGCCTCGGCCATCGCGCTCACGATCGTGAAGTTCGCCGGTGCGCTGTACCTGATTTTCCTGGGCGTCCAGGCCATCCGACAGCGGCGCTCGCTGCGGGAGGCGTTCGAGGCCAAGGCCGAACCGGTGGCCCAGGGGCGCGCGCTGCGCCAGGCGGTGCTGGTCGGGCTGACCAACCCGAAGGCCCTGATCTTCTTCTCCGCGGTGCTCCCGCAGTTCGTGGCGCCCAAAGCGGGCGCGGTGCCGCTGCAGATGCTCATTCTGGGCACGATCTTCCTGCTGGTCGCGCTGCTCTCCGACTCGGTGTACGCGCTGCTGGCCGGGACCGCTCGGGAGTGGTTCGCGCGCTCGCCCAAGCGATTGGAGGCGGTCGGCGGCGCGGGCGGTGTCATGATCATCGGGCTGGGTGCCAGCGTGGCCGTGTCCGGCACGTCCAACTGAGCCGTGTCGGGCGGCGGCAACTGAGATCGACGCCGATTAGCATCGGGCTGGTCGGGGTAGCGGGCGTGAAAGGGGCGGCGGGAGCGCATGAGACGGAACTGGCGGTACATGGCGGTGGGGGCGGTACTGCTGGCGGGCGCGAACGCCGCTCCAGCACAGGCGGATTCGGGTGACCCCTTCACGGGTGCGCCCGGGCTCGGCGATCCGTACTACCCGATGGACGGCAATGGCGGCTACCACGCGAGCCATTACGACGTCACGGTCTCCTACGATCCGCCGTCGCATCAGCTCACGGGGAACACCCGCATCGACGCGGTGGCCACCCAGGCGCTGCGGACGTTCGACCTGGATTACAGCGGCCCGCAGATCTCCAAGGTGACGGTCGACAATCTGCCCGCCTGGTTCGATCGCACCGATGAGCACGAACTCGTCGTCACGCCCATGATCCCGCTGCTGCCGGGCCTGCCGTTCACCGTGCAGGTCGAATACGCGGGCCCGGTCACCGGCACCGACGGCGAGGGCTGGGTGTTCTCGCCCAGCGGCGGGGCTTTCGTTGCGGGCGAACCGCATTCGGCCAGCAGCTGGTACCCGCTCAACGACACGCCTTTGGACAAGGCGACTTTCACGCTGCATGCCACCGTCCCGCAGGAGTGGGAGGTGATGTCCAATGGCGACAAGGTCTCCGACACCGTGTCGGGCGCGAACCGCACCGTCTCCTGGGAGATGCGCCAGCCGGTCGTGGGGTATCTGACCACCATCGCCATCGACAAGTTCGAATTCCTGGAACAGCGGCGCGCCAATGGAACTCCGCTGCTGAGCGGGTTCGCGCCGGACGCGTTGAAGGCCAAGGAGGTGGAGTCGCGGCTGCCGGAGATCCTGGACTTCCAGGAGCAGCTCTACGGCCCCTACCCGTTCGACACCGCGGGCGGCATCTACGTCGACACCGATCTGCAGTTCTCGTTGGAGACCCAGTCGCGGCCCATCTACGCGCCCTGGACCGATCTGGACACCGTGGTGCACGAGATCACCCATCAGTGGTGGGGCGACTCCATGTCGGTGCGGCAGTGGTCCGATATCTGCCTGAACGAGTGCTTCGCCAGCTACACCGCCGACTACCTGTGGCCGGAACGCAAGGACGGCAAGGACGTCGACGCGATGTACCGCGAGACCGTCGCGAAATACCATGACGATCCGAAGTTCTGGCAGATCGCGCTCCAGAACCCCGGCAAGGGCGACGAATTCACCTCGGTCTACTACCGCGGCCCGCTGTTCCTGCACGCCCTGCGGCGGACCATGGGCGATGACGCCTACTTCCCCGCGGTGCGCGATTTCGTCATGGGCCACAAGTACGGCAATGCCTCGATGCCGGAGTTCCGCCAGTTCATGCAGTCCCGCACGGGCCGCGACCTGTCCGGGTTCTTCGCCGCGTGGCTGGATCGCACCGACCGGCCCGCCGACGAGTTCCTCTACCCGGGTTCGCTGCGCCCGTGAGGCGTTGCCCGCCACGGTCGTTCGCGGCGGGCATACCGGTCAGGCCGGGAGCGGTCGGGTCCGGTCGTTGAGAACGAGGGCGGCCATGGCGCCGAGCACCGTGCCGGTGACGAAACGCTGCGCGCGCAGCCAGAGCGGCCGCCCGGCCAGGAAGGTCGAGATCGCCCCGGCGCTGAGCACGATCAACCCGTTCACCGTGATGGCGATGGCGATCTGCACCGCGCCCAGGCACAGACTCTGCAACCACACCTCACCGTGCGCGGGCACCACGAACTGCGGAATGAGCGCCATGTACAGGATGGCGATCTTCGGGTTCAACAGATTGGTGACCAGCCCCATCGTGAACAACCGCCGCGCCGGATCCGCGGGCAGCTCGGTCGGCGTGAACAGCCCGGTCCCACCCGGCCGCAACGTCTTCCACGCCAGATAGAGCAGATACACCGCCCCCGCCACCTTCAAGCTCAGATACAGCGCGGGCACCATGGCGAACACGGCCGTGATCCCCGCCGTCGCGGCCGCGAGGTACACCCCGAACCCCACCGCGACACCGGCCAGCGACACCAGCCCGGCCCGTCGCCCCTGCGACACGGTCCGTGACACCAGATACATCATGTTCGGCCCCGGCGTCAGCACCAGCCCCAACGCCGCCGCAGCCACTCCCAGTACCGCCGTCGTCTCAATCACACGACCAATACTCGCGCCCCACACCGCGCGATGTCGCGGTCCACTTCCCAACGGCTGGACCGCCGTCGAAGAGCCACCGGGGCGATTCGCTACCGGACCGCCTCGGCGGAGTGGCCCGCACGCAGGCGGCGGACGCCCTCGGCGATGGTTTCCTCCTTCTTGCAGAAGGTGAAGCGCACCAGGTGGTTCCAGGCGGACTTGTCGTCGGCGAAGGCGCTCACCGGAACCGCGGCGACGCCGAGGCGTTCGGGCAGTTCGCGGCAGAAGGCGTAGGCGTCGGTCGCGCCCAGGGGGGTGATGTCGGCGCAGACGAAATAGGTTCCGTCGCTGCGCTTCACGCCGAAGCCGGCGTCGGCGAGGGCGGCGGAGAGGCGGAGTCGCTTCTCCGAGAGGGTGTCTCGCAGCGCGGAGACCCACTGCTGCTCGTGCTCGAGGGCGTGGGCGACGGCGGGCTGGAAGGGGCCGCCGCCGACGAAGGTGAGGAACTGCTTGGCCGCCAGCACCGCGTCCAGCAGCGGCGCGGGCGCGCAGGCCCAGCCGATCTTCCAGCCGGTGACGCTGAAAGTCTTGGCGGCACTGGAGATCACGACGGTGCGCTCGAACATGCCGGGCAGGGTGGCCAGGCTGATGTGCTCGTGCCCGTCGAAGGTCAGGTGCTCGTACGCCTCGTCGGCCATGACGTAGAGGTCGTGCTCGATGGCGAGCTCGGCGATGGCGGCGAGATCGGCGCGCGACAGCACCGTCCCGGTCGGGTTGTGCGGCGAATTCACCAGCAGCAAGCGGGTTTTCGGGGTGATGGCGGCGCGCAGGCTGTCCAGGTCGAGCGCGAAGCCGTCCCCGTCGGGCACCAGCCGCGCGGTGCGCCGATTCGCGCCCGCCAGCGCGATGGCCGCGGCGTAGGAGTCGTAGTAGGGCTCGATGAGCACCACGTCATCGCCGGGCTCGACCAGCCCGAGCACGGTCGCCGCGATGGCCTCGGTGGCCCCGACGGTGACCAGCACCTGGCTGTCCGGGTCGTAGTGGGTGCCGTAGCGCCGGGCCCGGTCGGCGGCGATGGCCTGCCGCAGCGCCGGCACACCGCGCCCGGGCGGGTACTGGTTGAACCCGTCGGCGATGGCCTGCCGCGCCACCTCGAGCATTCCGGCCGGTCCATCGCTGTCCGGGAAGCCCTGGCCGAGGTTGACCGCGCCATGGCGCACGGCCAGCTCGGTCATCTCGGCGAAGATCGTCGAGGCGAACGGCTGCAGACGGGTGACGGTCGGAATACGCGACGGCATGATCGGAGCCTAGTGCGGCACCCGGACGCCGCCGAGCTTGGCCGGGTTGACCACGTCGTAGACGCCCCACACCTTGCCGTCGCGCACGGTGAAGGCGTACACCCGCGGCGGGCTGCCCGGAATGCCGTCGTGCGGGGCGCGCTCGTGGGCGAGAATCCCGAACTGCCCGTTGACCAGCACCGGCTCCAGTTCGCGATCGGGCCCGATGCGGTCGAGGTCGAAGAGCCCGAACCGGCGGAACAGCCCCGTCCACAGCTTGACATTGCGATCCACGCCCGCAACCACATTGATGGCGGTGGACACCTGCCCGCCGCCGTCGCCCACGGTGCGCACCTCCGGATGCAGCACCGCCACAACGGCATCCACGTCTCCGCTGGACAGCGCCTTCAGCAACTGCTGCACGGCCGCGTTGTGTTCGTCGTCACTGACCGCCGCCGGGCCCGCCGCCACCGCCTTGCGCGCTCGCGCGGCGAGCTGCCGCGCCGAGTCCACGGAAACATCGAGGATGTCGGCGATTTCACTGAACGGCATCGAGAAGCCGTCGTGCAGAACGAAAGCCACGCGCTGCGGCGGGGTGAGGGTGTCCAACACCACCAGGGCGGCGAAGCGGAACTCCTGTTTGCGCACCACCGCCGCGAGCGGATCGAGCGTGCTGGAGGGTGTCACCGCGGTGACCACGGGCTCCGGGAGCCATTGCCCCACATACTTTTCCCGCCGCACCGCCGCGCTGCGCAGCCGGTCCAGGCAGATGTGGCCGACCACGGTGGTGAGCCAGGCGCGCAGATCCTCGATCTCGGATTGACGGGCCACCGAGAGCCGCAGCCAGCTCTCCTGCACCGCGTCCTCGGCATCGCTGACACTGCCGGTGAGCCGGTAGGCCACCGAGAGCAGATGCGGCCGATGTGTTTCGAACAAGTCGGCGAGAAGAGCGGCAACCACCGGATCGATCCTACGGTCGGTATCCGACACACCCCGCACCGCCCCGACCCGGCGACCCCGCGGCACCCGCACCCGGCCGCGAACGCGCCCGCACCCGGCCGGAAACACCATGCGCCCGCGCCCGTTTCCGTGACAGCATGACCGCATGGACGCGGAATTCCTCACCGACGGCACGATCTGGCTGTCGCCGCCCGCCGTCTCCGATATCGACGCCATCACCGCCCTGTGCCAGGAACCGTCCATCGGCGCGTGGACCACCATGCCGGTCCCCTATCAGCGCGCCGACGCCGAGAAGTTCGTCTACGACATCGTCGGCCCCGGCTGGGCCGGGCGCAGCCCCACCTGGGCCCTGCGCCGGTTCGAGAACGGCCCGGTCGTGGGCATGATCGGGCTGAGCCCGCTCTATCCCCGCCGCGATGACGACACCGCCGAGATCGGCTACTGGCTCTCCCCCGCCGCCCGCGGGCAGGGCCTCATGACCCGCGCCGCCGCCCTGGTCTCCGGCGTCGGCCTCGATCCCACGACGCTGAATTTCGAGCGCCTGGAATGGCGCGCCTTCGTCGGCAACCACCCCTCCGCCGCCGTGGTCCGCCGCAATGGCTACCACTACGAGGGCCTGCTGCGCGGCGGCGGCCTGCAGCGCGGCACCCGCCGCGACATCTGGGTCGCGGGTCGCCTGCGCACCGATCCGCCCACCCCGAGCCACAACTGGCCCGCGGGCGTCTGAGCCGAAAAGAAGTTCGGCCCACACCCGCCGGACTGGGTGTGGGCCGAACTCAGTGTGCACGCCGATCTCGTTCTACGCGAGGCGAACTCGCTCCGAGCGGGTGCGGGTCGGGAGGCGCCGGTCAGGCGCGGGCCGCGCGACGCCGGGTGACGGCGTCGGCGAGCCGGTCGAGCTGGGCGGCGGTGGTGTCCCAGTCGATGCACGCGTCGGTGATGGACTGCCCGTAGGTGAGGTCCTCCGGGTGGCCCAGGGTGAGGTCCTGGCGGCCCGCCACGATGAACGACTCCATCATGAGCCCGACCACGGTGTCCTCGCCGCCCGCGATGCGCTCGGCGATATCGGTGACGACATCGACCTGGCGGTTGTGGTCCTTGTTGGAGTTGCCGTGCGAGGCGTCCACCACCAGCCGCTGCGCCAGCGACGACTTCTCCAGGCGCAGCAGGGCTTCCGCGCAGGAGGCGGCGTCGTAGTTGGTGCCATTGCTGCCGCCGCGCAGGATGACGTGGCAGTCCGGGTTGCCCGCGGTGCGGATGAGCGCCGAGCGCCCGTCCAGATCGGTGCCGGGGAACACGTGCGAGGCGGCCGCGGCGCGCACGCCGTCGACCGCGACCTGCACGTCGCCGTCGGTGCCGTTCTTGATGCCGACCGGCATGGACAGCGCCGAGGACAGCTGCCGGTGCACCTGGCTGGCCGCGGTGCGCGCGCCGATCGCGCCGTAGGCGACCAGGTCGGCGATGTACTGCGGGGTGATCGGGTCGAGGAACTCGCACGCCACCGGCAGCCCGAGCGCGGTGATGTCGACCAGCAGGCGGCGGCCCAGGTCCAGACCGGTATTGATGTCGAAGGTGCCGTCCAGGTGCGGGTCGTTGATCAGACCCTTCCAGCCCAGCGTGGTGCGCGGCTTCTCGAAGTACACGCGCATCACCACGTGCAGCCGGTCGGAGACCTCGGCGGCCTTGGCGGCGAGCCGACGCGCGTAGTCCATGGCGGCCTCGGGATCGTGCACCGAGCACGGGCCGACGATCACCATGAGGCGGTCGTCATCGCCATTGAGGACATCGACGGTGGCCTTGCGGCCGGCGCGCACGGTGTCGGCGAGGGTGTCGTCGATCGGATGGGCGGCACGCACCTCGCGCGGGGAGCTCAGCGGGCTCACGCTGAGCGTGCGCTGGTCGTCGAGATCGGCGTGCCGGTCGAGATCGGCGGTAGTCATTGTGGGTTTCCTTGTCCCAGGCCGACCCACGGAGAGTTGTTCGAAACCCCTTCGAGCCGGTCTGAATTCGTCCGGCTCGGGGTGGAGGATGTCAGCGCAGGTTCACGCCGCGCGACCCACCCGGGGCCGGCTGGCTAAACCAGAAATACACACGCTGCATGCCCGGCACTGTACCAGAGATCGCGAATCGTGCGTGTGGCGTAGGACACCATGGATGGGATGGGCTTCCCACTATCTGGGAGCACCCCGGTCAGCGTGCGAGATTCCGCGCGGTCAGCGCAGGATGTAATGCAGGATCACGTCGTGCACGTGGCGCGTCTTCTCGTCGCCGCGGAACTCCACCTCGTAGGTGTGGTGCCCGGTGCTGATGGCGATGTGCCCGGAGGAGAAGAACTGACCGGCGAAGGACTTGTTGGTCAGGATGCTGACGCTCGAGATCCGCGAGTACGGGATGCTCGTGATGGCGATCTTCTTCCCGACGAACGAGTTGTCCTGGATGACGACCCGCCGGTCGGTCAGCCCGAGGAATCCGGTGCCCACCCCGATGGCGTCATAGACGGCCAGGATCTGTTCCCCGGGGAGCAGACCCTGCTGGATCTTGTCGAACTGATCGCGCCGGTCGAATGGAATGCTCATGTCTCCCGGCTCCCGGTTATTTGCGAACGAACGGATAGTTGATCTTGGTGAGCTGTTCGGACAGCTCCCACAGCCGCCGCGCCGTCACCTCGTCCTTGGAGGCGGCGGTCGAGGTGCTCGGGCCGGGATAGCCGCGCATGCCGCGCAGCCCGGTCGGCCCGTAGAACCCGCCCGGCTCCACCTCCGCGGTCGCCGCGAAAAGGCTTGGCAGCGCGCCCATTTCGGCGCTCTGCGCGAAGATCTTGTTGCCGATCGACAGGAGCGTGTCGTAGAGGGACTCGGTATGGCCCTGCAGACCGGTCGCGGCGTAGCCGGGATGGGCGGCCACCGAGAGCTTGGCCGATCCGGCGGCGCTCAAGCGGCGCTGCAGTTCTCGCGCGAACATGAGGTTGGCCAGCTTGGACTGTCCGTAGGCGGCCCAGCGCTGATACGAGCGCCGCTCCCAGTTCAGATCCTCGAGATCGATGCGGCCGATGGCGTGCATGCCGCTCGACAGCGTGACCACCCGATCGCGAATCTTGTCCAGCAGCAACCCGGTCAGCGCGAAATGCCCGAGATGGTTTGTGCCGACCTGCGTTTCGAAGCCGTCGGCGGTGCGGGCGAGCGGCACCGCCATCACGCCCGCATTGTTGATCAGCACGTCGACACCGTCGATGGCATCGGCGAATTCGCGAATCGAGGACAGGTCGGCCAGATCCAGCCGCCGCACCACGGCATTGGGCCCGATCTCGTCGGCCACCGACCGCGCCTTCAGTTCATTGCGGCACGCCATGATCACGCGCGCCCCGGCGCCCGCGAGCGCTCGGGCGGTGACCGCCCCCAGCCCGCTATTGGCTCCGGTCACGATGACGGTACGGCCCGCTTGATCGGGGATGTCGGAGATGTCCCAACCGCTCACGCCTCCACCTCGCTGCGCTCGGCTCCGGCGTGCGCGGAGCGCGCTGTGTCTCTGGCTCGCTCGCTTCGCTCGCTCACGGGGTCGAGTCTAGGGGCGCGGAGGCGGCCCCGTCTGGTCTCGGCCGGAACCGGTTCCGATCGCGGCATTTGCCGGTCGCCGGGCGCAGCGACCGCGCGCGGCGTGTCCGACTCGCCTTCAACGCCTTTGACCTGCGCAGCAGGTAGCGTCCGCGACCATGGACACACTGATACTCGCGGGTTTGCTGGGCATTGTGTTCCTGATCTGGAAACAGGGGCCCCGCACGCGCATCCTGGCGGCCTGGTGGGTGGTGGCCCTGGTGTGCGCGGGCCTGCTGAAGTACCACATCACCAGCGGCCTCGGGTTGGGGCTGACATGGTGAGCGCCACCGAGGCCGAGACCACCGGAACCGGCGGCGGCGGTGGGTTTGTCGGGCAGATCCAGTACTGGCTGGCGGTCATCTTCATCGTCGGCTGGACCGGTGTGGTCTGCGGCGGCCTGGGCATCCAGTTCGGCAACTGGGAGTACCCGTGCCCGCTGTGCATGCTGCAGCGGTACTTCATGATGCTGACCGCGCTCGGCGGCGCGTACATCGTGCGCAAGGCCATGACCGGAAAGATCGCGCGGCGCGACTACATGGTCGGCTGGGGGCTGGCCATCGTGGCCTGCTTCGGCGGCGGTTTCACCGGCTGGCGCCAGACCATGCTGCACATCCTGCCGGGCGACAAGGGTTACGGCGGCGCGGTGCTCGGTCTGCACCTGTACGTGTGGGCGTGGATCCTGTTCGTGGCCGCCATCACGACCATCGGTGTGGTGCTGGCGTTTTCGTACGAGACGGCGGCGGAGACCATTCCGACGACCGGGCCGCACCGCACGATCGGCATGCTGGCGATCGGATTCCTGGCGTTGGTCATCGTCATCAACCTGGTGGCGACGTTCTTCCTGGAGGGCTTCCACTGGGTGCTGCCGGACGACCCGTCGTGCTACAAGCTGCTGCACGATCTGGGCATCCTGGACGGCGGTTGCGTGCTCCCGCCTTCGCACTGAGAAGCGTTCGCCGATCCCCGTGCCCTGTGAAAAGGGCACGGGGATCGTGTTTTTCAGGGGATCGCGCCTTCAGGACAGGGCGAGGATCTCCTCGTCGGTCATGGCCGTGACCTCCAGGTAGAGGCGCGCCACCGCGTCGAGGCGACCGACGTCTCCCGCCAGTCGCTCGCGTTCGAGCAATCGGCGACTCAGCCCCTCCACGGTGCGGGCGGCGAAGAAGTCGGCCACGACGGTGTCCGGGGCGTCCAGCCACTCCCGCACGCGCGCGACCACGGCGGTGGCGAGCACGGAATCGCCTCCGAGCGCGAAGAAGTCGTCGGTCACGCCGACCGTCTCCCGGCCCAGCACCGTGGCCACGATATCGGCCACCGCGCGCTCGACATCGGTGCGGGGCGCGATGATTTCGCCGTCCGACTCGCCTTCGGCCAACAGCGCGAGGATGGCCTTGCGATCGGGTTTGCCGTTCGAGGTGAAGGGCAGTTCGGCGAGTAGTTCGACACGGCTCGGAATCATGTAGGCGGGCAGCAGCTGCGCGGCGGCCGCGAGCAGTTCCGGAACCTCGAGCACGGCGCCTTCCGCACCGACCACGACGGCCGCGAGTTTCGGTGCGGCCGAACCGATCACGGCGGCGATGGCGTGGCGGACCCCCGGCAGGGCCCGCAGCGCGCTCTCGACCTCGCCGAGCTCCACGCGGTAGCCGCGGATCTTGACCTGGTGGTCGGCGCGTCCCAGGAATTCGAGGCAGCCGTCGGGCAGGTACCGCGCCAGGTCACCGGTGCGGTACCAGCGCAGGCCCTCGTGGGTGACGAACCGGTCCGCGGTGCGCTCGGCGTCGCCCCGGTATCCGGCGGCCACGCCCGCGCCGCCGATCCACAGCTCGCCGCTCACCCAGTCCGGGCAGTCCTGCCCCGACGGGCCGACCACCCGGCAGCGCACATTGCGCAGCGGCGTCCCGTACGGAACCGCCGACCACGCCTGCGGCACTTCGGCATTCACGACCTCGCAGATCGTGGAGTGGATGGCCGTCTCGGTCGCGCCGCCCAGGCCCGCGAACCGGCACCCCGGGGCGACCGCCGCGAGCCGACCCGGCAAGGCCACATCGACCCAGTCGCCACCGAGAATCACCGTGCGCAAGCTGTCCACGGGCTGCCCGGCGGCGGCCTCCAACAGCATGTCCAGCAGACTCGGCACACAGTTCAGCACCGAAATCCCGTGCCGCCGAATCATTTCGACCCAGCGGCGAGGTTCGCCGCGCTGTCCCTCATCCAGCGCGACGACCGCGCCCCCGGCACCGAACAGCCCGAAGATGTCGTAGACCGATAGATCGAATTCCAACGCCGACAGGGCGAGCGCCCGATCACCCGCACCGATCCCGAACCGCTCGTCGAGATCGTCGATGGTGTTCATGGCCGCCCGATGCGGCACCTCCACCCCCTTCGGCTTACCCGTCGACCCCGACGTGAACAGCACATAGGCGATCGCCTCCGGATCCGGAAAAACGGCCTCCACCAACGGTTCCGGATACGACCGCGCCTCGCTCAGCACCAGGGTCCGCACCTCGGGCACCTCGGCACCGGCCGTGAGCGCGGCGACGACGCCACCCGTCCGCAGCATCTCGGCCCGCCGCGCCGCGGGCTGGTCGAACCCGATCGGCACGTACACGCCACCCGCCGCGAGCACACCGACGGTAGCCACGATCTGATCCGGCCCCTTCGGCAACTGCACCGCGACCGCGTCACCGGGCCGGACGCCCGCGGCCCGCAGCGCACCCGCCACGGCGAGCGCCGCGTCGGCCAGTTCGCGATAGCTGAGCACTCGGGTCTGCGCGGCCCCCTGCGCTCCGGCATCGCCCGCCCGGTCGGCGACGGCCGCACCGTCCGTCTCCCAGATCACCGCGGGCGCATCGGGATTCGCGGCGGCGAAGGCGAACAGCCCACTGTGCAGCACGCGCCCGCTCACCGGCCCATCGGTGGCATTCACCCGAGCGCGAACCACCGCCTGCTCCAGCGGAATTCGCACCGCGGCCTCCGCATCCCACCCGACTCCGACCTCACCGCCGGGCTCCTCGCTGCCCGCCAGGCGCAGGACGGCGTCGATGTAGCGGGCGAACATCGTCTCGACCAAATCCGGCGGGAAGGCGTCGCCGCGAATGTCCCAGTTCAGGAGCAGGCCGCCGCGCACCTCGGTGACCTGGGCGTCCAGGAGAACCTGGGGGCCTTGGGAAATGATCCAGACCGGGTCGCCGAAGGTCTCGGTCACCTGATCGGCGAAGAGTTCGCCGAGGTTGATGGCGCTGGTGTAGACGATCGGGGCCAGTACCGGCTCACCGCGCAGGCGGCCCAGGTCACGCAGCACCTCGAGGCCGGTATAGGCGGAATGCGCTCCGGCAGCATGCAATTCGCGCTGCAGGGCGCGGGCGCGGTCGGTGACGGTAGCGGGCTCGGTGACATCCACCTCCAGCAACACCGAGGAGGTGAAGTCCCCGACCACCCCGTCGACCTGCGGATGCACCGGCTCCCGATGGAACAGCGGCAGATTCAACAGAAACCGCCGCTGCGCCGACCACCCGCCAATGGTCTCCGCGAACACCGACGCCAACGCCATGGCCGGGGTGATTCCGCGAGCGTGCGCCGCCGCGAACACGCGCCCCTTGGCCTCCGGCGACAGCCAGCGATGCAACCGCACGGTCCGCGCCCCCTGCCCGTCACCGCCCAGTTCAGAGGCGCGCGGCAGTTCGGGGGCACCCGGCAATTCGGCGAGTCGCCGGTGCCACCACTCGCGATCGGCCGCGTGTTCCGGTGCGGGACCGGCGTGTTCGGCCAGGTACTCCCGGAAGGTGTAGGTCTGCGGGGGTAGCTCTGCACCGTGATACAGCCGCGCCAGATCGGCCATCAGGATCCGATAGCTCATGGCATCGGCCGCGAGCATGTCCACATCCACGTGCAGCCGCGTTCGACCCTCCGGCAGCAGCGTCAGCGCGATATCGATGACCTGGCCGTCCGCCACCGCCAGCAGTTGATGAGTTCGCCGCTCCCGCAACCTCTCCAGCTCGGCCTCGGCGGTTGCCGCATCGGTGGTGCGAAGGTCGGTGACACTCCAGACATCGCGCCCCGGCCGCACCATGGTCTGCTGCGTCCCGTCCGGCAGGAACCGCGTCCGCAGCATCGGATGCCGCCGCACCAGCGCCTCGACCGCCGCCCGCAACCGCCCGGGATCGACTCCCGCGCCGTCGAATTCGACATAGAGATGCGCCGCGACCGCCCCCAGCTCCTGCCCCTCGGACCGCCCCACCCAGTACGCATGCTGCATCGGCGCGAGCCGGAACGGACTCCCGTCATCGGCCATCCCGGTGCCGGGCAAGTCGGCCGCCGGGGCGACAGCGGCAGCGTCGGATTCGGTCGCATGGCCGGGTGCCTCGCCGCCGAGGAGTCGGTGCCAGGCGGCGAGGGTGGGTTCGGCGGCGAGTTGGGCGAAGTTCACGGGCAGGCCGCGTTTACGCCAAGCGCCCGCGAGTTTCATGGTGCGGATGGAGTCGAGGCCGAGCTGGATGAGGTCGTCGTGGTCGCCGATGGCGGACGGGGCGAGGCCGAGGTGGTCGGCGATGGCGGTGCGGATTTCGTCCCGGGCGATGCTCGCCGACCCCTGTGATGACTCCATTTCCGCTGGTACTCCTTGTTCGAGGGGAGGTGGTGGGCGCTGCCGATCCGGCGATTCGGATGTGGTTCGACAGCAGCGTAACTCATTGAGATAGGGTTGCCTAACTTATGCAAGGCCACCCTAACTAGCCAGAGGTCAGAGCTGTGACATCGACCGCATCAGCGGAGACATCAACCGCATCCCCCACGGACCACCGCGACGGCTTCGTCCCCTTCCCCGCCGACCTCGCCGAGCGATACCGGCAGGCCGGCTACTGGCAGGGCAAACCCCTGGGTGAACTGCTGCGCGACGCGGCCCGGCGGTGGCCCGAGCGGCCCGCGATCCTGGGCGAGGACACCACCGCCTACGCGGAGCTCGACCGCGCGGCGGATCGGATGGCGCACGGCCTCTTGGCCATGGGCATCCGCCCGAGAGATCGGGTCGTGCTGCAGCTGCCCAATGTTCCGGAATTCCTCCCGGTCCTGTTCGGATGCCTGCGCGCCGGAATCATCCCGGTGCTCACCCTGCCCGCCCACCGCCGCGCCGAAATCGAGCACCTGACAAGGCTTTCCGGCGCGGTCGCCTACCTCACGGCCGACCGGCACGGCGACTTCGACTACCGCGCCCTCGCCGCCGAGGTGAGCGCGGCCGTGCCGACCCTGCGCCACGTGCTGGTGCTCGGCGACCCCGGCCCCTTCACCGACCTGAATTCGGTTCCCGCCGACGGCGATTCCCTCCCCGAGGTCGACGCCTCCGATATCGCCCTCATGCTGGTCTCGGGCGGCACCACCGGCCTGCCCAAGCTCATCGCCCGCACCCACGACGACTACGCCTACAACGCGCGGGCCAGCGCCGAGGTCTGCGGACTCGGCCCGGACGACGTCTATCTCGCGACCCTCCCGGTCGCCCACAACTTCCCGCTGGCCTGCCCGGGCGTGCTGGGCACCGTCGCCACCGGCGGTGCCATGGCCTTCGTGACCGACCCCAGCCCGGAGAGCGCCTTCGCCGCCATCGAACGCCACGGCGTCACCGTCACCGCCGTGGTCCCGCCGCTCGCCCAACTGTGGTGTGCCGCGGTCGAATGGGAGGACGCCGACCTGTCGTCGCTGCGCCTGCTCCAGGTCGGCGGCGCGCGACTGGCCGAGGTGAACGCCCGCGCTGTCGCGCCCGCCCTGAATGTGCGGCTGCAGCAGGTGTTCGGCATGGCCGAGGGCCTGCTCAACTACACCCGCGCCGAGGACTCCGACGATCTGGTCTGCACCACCCAGGGCCGCCCCCTGTCCCCCGCCGACGAGGTGCGCGTGGTGGACGAGCACGGCCGCGACGTCCCCGACGGCGAGGAGGGCGAACTCCTCACCCGCGGCCCCTACACCCTACGCGGTTATTACCGTGCCCCCGAACACAATTCGCGCGCCTTCACCCCCGACGGCTTCTACCGCAGCGGTGACCTGGTCCGGCGGCTGCCCTCCGGCCACCTCATCGTCTCCGGCCGCATCAAGGACGTCATCAACCGCGGCGGCGAGAACATTTCCTGCGATGAGCTCGAGGAGCATCTGCTCGCCTATCCGGGCGTCCGCCACGCCGCCGCCGTCGGCCTGCCCGATCCGGCCCTGGGCGAGAAGGTCTGCGTCGTCCTCGTCACCGACGCCGAGCCGCCCACCCTCGGCGATCTCAAGACCTTCCTCACCGCCCGCGGCCTGGCCACCTACAAACTCCCGGATGTGTTGCGGCAGACCGATTCCCTGCCCATCACCGCCGTCGGCAAGATCGACAAGAAGGCCCTCGCCGCGCACATTTGACCCACCCGCCATAGAGTTCATCTATGGGCGGCGCGTGGAACACCTCGAATATTCCTGATCAGACCGGTCGAATCATCATCGTCACCGGCGCCACCAGCGGCCTGGGCGAGGCCACCGCCCGCGCCCTGGCCGCCGCCGGCGCGCGGGTGATCCTGGCGGTGCGCAATGAGATCAAGGCGCAGGCGGTGGCCCACACCATGCCCGGGGACGTACAGATCCGCCCGCTGGATCTGGCCGATCTGGCCTCGGTGCGCGCCTTCGCCGATTCGGTCGAGCGGGCCGACGTGCTCATCAACAACGCGGGCGTGATGGCGGTGCCCAAGCGCACGACCGCCAACGGCTTCGAATTGCAGATCGGCACCAACTATCTCGGCCACTTCGCCCTGACCGGCCTACTGCTGGACCGGATTTCGGAGCGGGTGGTGAACACCTCCAGCATCACCCATTTCATCGGCCGCATCGATCTGGAGGACCTGAACTGGGAGCGGCGCGCCTACTCGCGCTTCGGTGCGTACGCGCAATCCAAACTGGCATTGCTGCTGTTCACCTACGAACTCCAGCGGCGGCTCACGCTCACCGGCTCCGCCAAGCTGTCGGTGGCCGCGCATCCCGGCTACGCGGCCACCGAGATCAGCTCCGAGACCCAGAACCTCCTCGAACAGATCGTCGGCCTCGGCAACCGCCTGGTGGCGCAGAGCGCCGAAATGGGCGCGCTGCCAACCCTGTACGCCGCCACCGCCGAAGTCGAACCCGGCGGCTACTACGGCCCCGACTGGTTCAACTGGCGCGGCCACCCGACCAAGGTGAGCTCCAACGCGGCCTCCCACGACGAGAAAACCGCCCGGCAACTCTGGGAGCTGTCCGAGCGGTTGACCGGCGTCGAGTTCCGCGTCTGACCCGACGCCGGAGATCTCACCCAATATCCCCGGATGCCCGTCATCCCGGCATTCGCCCCTCGTCATCCCGGCTCGCTTTGCAGGCACTCACTCCGGCGGTGAATCCCGGCCGAATGCACGCGGGAATGACGAATGGGTCTGCGATATGCGGAGACTCCGGAGATATGCCGAGGGCACTCCCGTAATGCGGTCGGAGGCCCTGCCCAGGTTTCACGCCCGCACGACGTAGGGCGCGACGCTGCCGAGCTTTTCGCAGGTCTCCTCGAACTCGCGCTCCGGCCGGGACTGGCCGACCACACCCGCGCCCGCGCGCAGCCACGCGCCCGCGCCGGTCTGGTAGACCGCACGCAGCACCAGGGTGGCCTCCAGCTCGCCGTCGGGCGAAACCGTCACCACCGCACCGGAATACAGTCCGCGTGGGTCGTGATCGAGGCGGAAGACCGCGTCCACGCCCGCGGCCTTGGGGATGCCCGACGCGGTGACGGAGGGGAACAGCGTCTCCAGGGCGTCCCACGGACTGCGGTCGGCGGCCAGTCGCCCGCGCACGGTGGAGGCCAGATGCTGCACGCTGCCGCGTTCGCGCACGGCCATGAAGTCGCTGACCGCCGTGGTGTCGGGCTCGGCCACGGCGGCGATCTCGGCGAACGAGGTCTGCACCGAGATCGCGTGCTCGACAATCTCTTTGGGGTCGCGCACCAGTTCGGCGCGGGCCGCGAGATCGATATCGTCACCGCGCCCGAAGGCCCGGGTGCCGGCCAGCGGCTCGGTGGTGACCACCCGGTCGCGGTCCACCGACGCCACCAGTTCGGGGCTGAAGCCCGCCGCCTCCAGCCCGCCCAGCCGCAGCAGGAACGAGCGCGCGGGCGTGTTGTGCAGCCGACCGAGCCGATAGGTGGCCGGAATGTTCACCGCGAAGGGCAGTTCCACCTTCCGCGACAGAATCACCTTCTGGTACTTGCCCGCCCCGATCTCGGCGACGCCGGTCGCCACCCGATCCCGGTAGCCCGTCGGATCCGCGGTGACGTCGACCGGATGAGCCCGCGGCGGGGCGGAGTGCTGGGCGTCCGCGATGAGTTCGTGAATGTCCCCGGTCTCGGCGGGCGTCGCGCCGGAGACCCGCACCCCGCCCGCGTCGATGCGCACCTCGATGCGCGGAATCATCAAGTGCGCCAGCGTCGCCCGCGGGTGCACGTGCTCGGTGGCGTCCAGCGACCAGGCGCAGAACTCGAATCCGATCCAACCGTAGGCATTGCGCCCCGCGAGCGGCAGCCCGGCCAGCGCGCGGTCCACGGCTTGCGCCGGACTGCCCGTCCACGGGCCCGCGGTGGTGTGCCCGTCCCAGCTCACCCGCAGTTCGTTCGCGTCCAGTTCGACCCCGCCGAGCGGGTCGGCGGCGAACACCCACGCGCCGGGTCGCTCGTAGACCACGTACTCACCGAAGCGATCCGCCGCCGCGAGCGCGGAGACCGCCGCGACCGGATCGGTGACGTGTTCGCCCCACCGCTGCTCCCCCGCGACCCGTACCCGTTCGTCAGCGACCGACACCAGACCTCCAAGGTTATGCTTACCTAACTTTGCGGCTGAGGTTAGCATTACCTTCCCCAGAGCGGGGAGGGCTCGATCGCGACCTCGGTCACGGTGATAATTGCGCGACCTTCCAACCCGCCGCGCCCGATTGGGCTTCAATGGATCGCAGCGGCTCATGCGGAGGGAACAACGATGCTCGATCACGACAGTCGGCTCCCCGAGGCCGCGCTCACCGCCCCGCATTCCGTGGTCGCCCTGGTCGATGCCGCCTCCCCGGTGGAACGCGAACTCGTCGGGCACTGGCTCGCCGAGGGCGGCATCACCCAGGAGTTCGGCACCGCCGCGCCCGTCACCCAATTGGACCTCGATCCCGCCGCGGTCACCGATCGACTGGTCGGACGCAGCGACGATCCGCTGGTGGTGCCGGTGCGCGTGCTGTGGCTGCCGCCGGAGCGAGACGGCGTGCGGCGCACCACCTTCAGCGATCTGATCACCCTGTCGAATCCGCGCAAACCGCACCGGCTCATGCAGCGGCGACTGCTGAGCAAGGCCCCCGACCGGCATCTGGTGCTGACCGGAGCGCCCGCCCGGCTCAGCGAGCTGCGTGCCAACAATCCTGGAACCGCCGGTGTCCCCGACGCTTTCGGGCGCGCCATCGTGCGCGCGGGCATTGTCGCGCTGGAACGCGCGGAACGCGCCGTCATCGGCGACCGGTACAAGGTGCCGCGGCTGGTGGTCGAGGAGATCCTCGACTCACCGGAGTTCCTGCGGCGGCTCGACGCCATCGCCGAGGAGTCCGGCGCGCCCGCGCGCGAGGTGTACCGGCGGGCCGAGAAGGGGCTGCGCGAACTCGTGGCCGCGCAATCGCGGCTGGTGTCGGACCTGTTCACCCAGGCCATGCGGCCCGTGCACGCCTCCACCTGGAAGGTCGACTCCGACGAGTCCGGGCTGGATCGGCTGCGCGCCCTGAACCGGCGCTACCCGCTGGTGTTCCTGCCCTCGCACCGCTCCTACGTGGACGCCTTCGTGCTCGGAGACATCCTGGCGCGCAACGACTTTCCACCCAATCACGTGGTCGGCGGGGCCAATCTCAAGTTCTGGCCGATCGGGCCGATCGCGCGGCGCACCGGAACCGTGTTCATCCGCCGCAGTTTCGGCGACGACGAGGTGTACAAGGCGGTCGTCGAGGAGTACTTCGCCTACCTGCTGGCCAAGCGCTTCAATCTGGAGTGGTACTTCGAGGGCGGGCGCACCCGCACCGGCAAGCTCCGCCCGCCCCGCTACGGTCTGCTGAATTACCTTGCGGCGGCGCTGCGTTCGAAACGCATCGACGACGTCATGCTGGTGCCGGTCTCGATCACCTACGAGCGGCTCAACGAGATCGGGGCCATCGCCGACGAGCAGACCGGCGGCCGCAAGCAGGCCGAGGGCCTGGCCTGGCTGGCCCGTTACGTGCGCAATCAACAGCACTCCGCCGGGCACGTGTACGTCCGCTTCGGGACGCCGCTCTCGGCGCGCGACCGGCTGGCGGTGCACGGCGATCCGCTGGCGGCACACCCGAATCCGGCCCCCGACGAGGTCCTCGAACTCGAGCACCGGGCGGTGCAGCGGCTGGCCTTCGAGGTCGCGGTCGGCATCAACGACGTCACGCCCATCACCGTCAACGCCCTCACCACACTGGTGCTGTTGGGCGTGCACGAGCGCGCCCTGACCCGGCACGAACTGCGCGCCGCCATCGCGCCCGTGCTCGGCTATGTCGAGAAGCGGGGACTACCGGGCGGCGAACTCGCCACGCTCCGAGACGATCACGGCCTGGCCGTGGTGCTCGAGCAGTTGGCCGTCGCCAAGGTGGTGACGGTGTATCGCGGTGGGCTGGAACCGGTGTACTCGATTCAGGCCGGGGCGCATCTGGAGGCGGCGTTCTATCGCAACAGCGCGGTGCACTGGTTCGTCAATCGCGCCATTCTCGAACTGGCCATCCTCACCGCCGTGGAAGCGCCCGAGGGCGATCAGTTGCGGGTCGGTTGGGAGGCCGCCTACCGGCTGCGGGATCTGCTCAAGTTCGAGTTCTTCTTCCCCGAGCGGGCCGAATTCACCAGTCAGCTCACCGCGGAGATGCTGCTGGTGGATCCGGAATGGCACCGCCGCACCGCCGCGGGCACCGTCGGCTCCGAAATCCTCGCGCGGCTTGCCGAATCCGGATTCATGATGGCGCACCGCGTGCTGCGCTCCTTCTTCGACGCCCAACTGGTGGTGGCCGAACGGCTGGCCGCCCGCGACCCGCTGCTGCCGGTCGACCGCAAGGCCTTCGTCGACGAATGCCTGCACGTGGGCAAGCAGATGCTGCTGCAACAGCGGCTGCACAGCCCCGAATCGGTGTCGTCCGAATTGTTCGGCAGCGCACTCAAACTCGCCGACAATCACGGCCTGCTCACGGTGTCCGAGGATCCGGCCGACCTGGCCGCCCGTCGCGTCCGCTTCGCCGGGGAACTGCGCGCCATTGGCGGCCGCATCTCCCGCGCCGCCACCCTCGACCCGTCCAATCGGGCGGAAGCACTATGACGCACCGCGTCCGGGTGGGACGGTCCGCCCTGCCGCTGCGGCCCGGCGTCGGCGTCACCCAACGGCCCATCGGCGCAATGGAACTCGACGAGGCGCTCGAGGCCGTGCGCACCGGACCGCAGGGTCCCGGCGTCGCCGCCATCTTCGATTTCGGCGGCACCGTGGTGGGTGGCTTCGATCCACCGCCGCTGACCCGACGACTGTTCCGGCGCAGCAGTACCCAGGCCGCGCTCAGCGCCGACCTGCTCGGCAATATTCGCGGCGCGCGCAGCGAAGGCGAATACGAGCGGTTCCTGCAATCGGCCATGTACGGCTGGTCCGGTGTCGAAGAATCGGAACTGGAGCAGTTGGGCCGACAGCTCTTCGCGCGCAGCGTGTACGGGCACATCTACCCCGAGGCGTGGCGGCTGGTGCGCGAACACGAAGCGGCCGGGCACACGTTGGTCCTGGTCAGCTCGGTGACCCGCTACCAGGTCGAACCGGTCGCCGAGGAGCTCTCGATACAGAATGTACTGACCACCACCATGGCCGTGCAGGACGGCGTGCTCACCGGGCACGTGGAGGGAAAACCGCTGTGGCGCAATGGCAAAGCCGACGCCGTCCGGCGCTTCGCCATCGCCCATGACATCGACCTGACCCGCAGCTACGCCTACGCCGACAGCGCGGCCGATCTGCCGCTGCTGCAGACCGCGGGGCATCCGGTGGCCGTCAACCCGGATCCGCGGGTGGTGCTGGAGGCGGCCGAAAAGGATTGGCCGGTGCTGCATTTCCGGCCCCGGCGGTCCCCCCGGGCCACCGACTACCTGCGTACCCTCACCGGATTCACCGGGCTGCTGGGCGGCGCGCTGTTCGGCATCGCCGCCAAGGCGCACACCAAACAACGCCGCCAGATGGCGGATTCGATGATGACCCACGCCGCGGACTCGACCCTGCGCGGCACCGGCGTGAAGGTCCGGGTGGTCGGCGCGGAGTACACGCGTGCCCCGCGCCCGGCGGTGTTCATCTTCAACCACCAGAGCCAGTTCGACATCGTGGTGCTCGCGGAGGTGCTCGGCACCGGCTTCACCGGCATCGCGAAGAAGGAGATCACCAAGAACCCGGTCTTCGGACCCCTCATGCGATTCGTGGAGGTGACCTTCATCGACCGCGCGAACACGGTGGCCGCCAAGGCCGCCCTGGAACCCGTGGTCGAAACCCTGCGCGGCGGACTGTCGGTGGTGATCGCGCCCGAGGGCACCCGCTCGCACACCCCGCGCGTCGGCCCGTTCAAGAAGGGCGCGTTCCACATCGCCCGGCAGGCGGGCGTCCCGATCATTCCGGTGGTGATCCGCAATGCCGGCGAAATCGCCTGGCGCAATTCGGCCGTCGTGCGCAAAGGCGTCGTCGACGTGGCCGTCCTACCGCCGATCGAGGTCGGCGGCTGGGATCCGGCCGAGATGGATACCGAGGTGGAGCAGGTGCGTCAGCTGTTCGTGGACACGCTGCTCCACTGGCCCAAAAGCTAGACGGCCCGCCCGAAAAGCAGCTTCCACGGCATGGCCGCGGACTCCAACTGCACCTTCAGGCTCATCTTGGAGGCGCCCTTGGTGCGCTCCTCGAAGCGGATCGGCACCTCGGCGATGCTGATGCCCTGCTTGACCGTCCGGTAGTTCATCTCCACCTGGAACGAGTAGCCGTTGGACTTGATCGAGGCCACGTCGATGGCGCGCAGCGTGCTCGCCTTCCACGCCTTGAAACCGGCGGTGGCGTCCTTGACGCCCAGGCGCAGAATCGTGTTCACGTAGAAGTTGGCCCAGGCCGAGAGCGCCTTGCGGTACCACTTCCACTCCGCCGCGGTGGAACCGCCGGGGACATAACGGGACCCGAGCACCACGCCCGCGTCGGTGGACTCCAGCTTCTCCAGCATGGCCGGAATGACCTCGGCCGGATGCGACAGGTCGGCGTCCATCTGGATGACGACGTCCGCGCCCTCGTCCAGCGCCTTGGTGATACCGGCGATGTACGCGCGGCCCAGGCCGTCCTTCTCCGTGCGGTGCAGCACGCTCACCACGTTCGGCAGGTCGGCGGCGAGCTTGTCGGCCACCTCGCCCGTGCCGTCGGGGGAGTTGTCGTCCACCACCAGCACGTGCAGGTCGGCCACCGGTAGCGCGGTCAGCCGCTCCACCGCCACCGGCAGGTTCTCCCGCTCGTTGTAGGTCGGCACCACCACGGTGACCTTCAAGGTATGCCCCTCCGCTTGGGTCGTTTTCTGGCTACGAAACCGTACCTGGTCCACCTGAGTGCCTCGTGAGCGCACCAACCAGTACGTCCACCCCCATCACTCCGGCGTCAGTCGTCCTCTTGATCGGACCGCCGATTCCGTTCTCGCACAATATCCAACGCGCGCTCGGCTGTCGCCTTGTCCGGGTACGGACCCATCCGCTCCGCGAACCAATGCTGCTTACCTTGCTCGGCCCGATGATGCTTTAGGCAGTAATACCACTGATCGTCAGCCATGAACCCAGCATGGCACCAAGATCAGACCCGCACGCAGGAAAACACGCCCAGGAACACGATTCGCACTGATCACGCCGGGAGCGGGGGTCCGGGGGCGGAGCCCGCCGGCTGGGGTGTGGGGGCTTGGCCCCCACAAGTTATACGAAGAGAGCCCCGGCTCGCGTTTTCCGCGAGCAGGGGCTCCCTGCGATCGAAGTGGCCAAGGCCGGGATCGAACCGGCGACCTTCCGCTTTTCAGGCGGACGCTCGTACCAACTGAGCTACCTGGCCGTAGGCACCCGATTCGAATGCCGAGCTTTAGTTGTCTTGCGACCCTGACGGGACTCGAACCCGCGACCTCCGCCGTGACAGGGCGGCGCGCTAACCAACTGCGCCACAGGGCCTTGCTACTTGCTCCGACAACCATGTTTCCATGGTTGTACCCCCTACGGGATTCGAACCCGCGCTACCGCCTTGAAAGGGCGGCGTCCTAGGCCGCTAGACGAAGGGGGCCCGCCGGATCTCTCCGGACCGTTTGCTCAACGGCTTCCGTTGGGAGCGGAGATAGCTTATGACACGCTCCGCGTTATTCCCAAATCAGCTGGTCAGAGTCCCAAGTTGAGATCTTCGAGCTTTGCGGACACCCGCCAGCCGGTGCGGCGGAACTCCTCGGTCCACTCCGGTGTCGCGGTGGCGTCCACGATCACCTCGAGCGCCTCGGCGAAGCGCGCCCGCAGATCCACCGGACCCGAGAGCACATCGGAGATGTAGCGCTGACCGGCCAGCGCCGCCGCCAAGGTGCGGGTGAAGCGGTCCGGATCGGAGTCCGGTCGCAACTGCTTGTGCTCGGCGGCCTTCACCGCGAGCTGCCGAATGGCACGCCCGAGGATCCGGGCCCCGCCGGCCTGGATGTCGCGATAGAACTCCGGCTCGATGATGAGCCGGAACTCGGCCTGGATGATGATGTCGTTCTCCAGCCGTAAGGCGATCTCGTCGATCATGCCGTGCAGCACGTCGAGCGGACCGAGATCGGTTCTGGCAAGCCACCTTTCGGTCGATACGCGATAGCGGTCGACCGCGGCCTCCAGCACCGCGCGTGCCAGATCCTCCTTGGAGTCGAAGTGAAAGTACATGGCCCCCTTGGTCGCCCGGGAGCCTTCCAATATGCGGTTGAGCGATGCAGCGGCATAGCCGCTCTTCCCGAACTCAACGGCGGCGGACCTGATGATCGCCGCGCGTGTCCGGCGGGCCCGCTCTTGCTGCCGTGCCATGCTCGAAACGCCTCCGAAGCTAGCTAACCGTCGCCGACCGGATACCCGGCCCCGACGCAAAGTTACGTGTCTTTCAAATACTTCAAATGGGGCTTCGCCCCGAATTACCAAACCTTTGGTACGAAAAAGCGCGAAAAACTTGAAACACACCAACTGGTATAGTTTTTCCCGCCCGGGTGCACCGCAAGGGGTGCGCACCCGGGCGATCACGTCGTTTCGGTCCGCCTCCCCGCAGCTTCATCTGTTGGAGCCGCGATCGGCCAGACCGGTCGCGACACGTTCGGGCACTTCAACGATAAGCCGAATCCCGTGCCGCCGGGGCAATCCCGGTTCTTCGGGAATTCACCAGTCGGTCACCGTACCCGGAAAGCGCACCCAGCGTGAGGTGTACCGGAAAGTCAGTTAGCCAGCACACCCCCTATCGAAAGCCGCAATTTCCCAGCAATCGTATGGACGATTGGTCCGAATCGACGAATTCGCCCATATACCACCGTTGTTGGGCACACCGATCACCCCGGCGCGCGCCGTCCCCGCCGACGCCGCATCGCCGCCGAGCCGCCGCCCACATCCCCGCGGCCGCTCCGACCGATCCCCACCCCCTGCTCCAAATTGCTTGCCACGCATCACCATTGGATGATATTCACACTCCGGCGCCACGAAACAAATTGAGTGGCAAGGTGATTGCCGGACGCCTGGGCGGCAATGGCCAGCGCGCGCTTACCGCGAGAGTCCGACACCATCGGCTCGTGGAAACCCACCGGAATTCGGGCACGGCTCGGCCGCACCATCACTCCGCCCCACCCACACTCCGCGCCGACCCCTCCAGACCCCCGGGTCCACGTCTGCGCAATCAGACGCTGTCTCGCGGTGCCGCACCGACCGGTCCGCACCCTCACAGAGCCACATCGTCCCCCCAACGCGCCCCCTCTCGATAGCGAGCCCGTTCGATCGGCACGACCGGTCACCCCAAAGGCACATCGCGTCATCCCCTACCCCACCCGCATCACGCCCCACCGCCGCGCACCACCCCACCCCGCCGGTACCGCGGCACTCCGCCCCGCGGGCCCCGACGAAACCAACATGACCTGCGCAAACACCATCTGCCAGACCACAATCGGATACTCGTTTAACACTTACGGGGACGGCCCATTAAACTGACGTCCCGCACGCCCCTATAGCTCAGTTGGTAGAGCTACGGACTTTTAATCCGCAGGTCCCAGGTTCGAGCCCTGGTGGGGGCACAGGTATGTGGAGGGGCCCGGAATCGTACCGCCGGGCCCCTCGCCACATCCGCGAATCTGTGGCAATCTGTCCGGATTTCACCTACGGTGACGTGAGCAGAGCTTTTCCCGGGCACCATCACCTCAGGCGGAGTTCATGACTTCCTTCGATGACCTGCTCTCCAATGTCCCCGTCGCACAGATCGCCGAGAAGCTCGGCGTCGACGAGGCCACCGCGAAGACCGCGATCACCGCGGCCGTCCCCGTACTCCTCGGGGGATTCCAGGCACAGGCTGGCAATCCCGAGTCCGGTCTGAATCTGGAGAACGAAGTCGCCAACCAGCCGCACGCACTACTCGACGGCGGTGTCGACATCGATCAGGTGGATGTGAACAACGGCAACCAGATCGTCGATCAGACCTTCGGAGCCGAGAAGAACACCGTCATCAGTGCGCTCGGCAATGTCGGCGGCAGTGCGATCAGCCAGGATCTGATGGGCAAGCTGCTGCCGATGCTCGCGCCGATCGTGCTGGCCTACCTGGGCAAGAAGGCCCTCGGCGGCGGTGGTGGCGGCGCGGCCGCGCAGTCCGGCGGCGGCGGTATCGGCGACATCCTCGGTAGCCTGCTGGGTGGGGCGACCGGAGGTAACTCCAGCGGCGGCCTGGGCGACATCCTGGGCAAGGCCATGGGTCAGAACGCGGGCAACGTCCTCGGCAATGTGCTGGGCGGTTTGCTGGGCAAGAAGTGACGATGCATCGGAAGGCGATGCGCGGCTAACGAACTGCGGCCCACGGCGATACACCCGTCGCTGTGGGCCGTTGTCTTATGACATCCCTCACCCGCACCGCAATGCTGCGCATGTGAGTTTCACATCACCCTACGGTCACGTAAGGTATGGGCGCGGCGGCAGGCCGGCGAGGGTACGACAGCACGACGCACGAACACGAAGGGCACATGTATGGCAAAGGATCTGACTCAACTCGAGCTGCTGACGGAGTTGGAGCCGGTTGCCGCGGAGAACGTCAATCGCCACCTCTCCCTGGCCAAGGAATGGCACCCGCACGACTACGTGCCGTGGGATGAAGGCCGCAACTTCGCTGCCATGGGTGGTGTGGACTGGGATCCCGAGCAGTCGAAGCTGAACGAGGTCGCCAAGGCGGCCATGATCACCAACCTGCTGACCGAGGACAACCTGCCCTCCTACCACCGCGAGATCGCCGAGAACTTCTCGCAGGACGGCGCCTGGGGCACCTGGGTCGGTCGCTGGACCGCCGAGGAGAACCGCCACGGCATCGTCATGCGCGACTACCTCGTCGTCACCCGCGGTGTCGACCCGGTCGCCCTCGAGCAGGCCCGCATGGTCCACATGACCAACGGGTTCGCCTCTCCCACCGAGGAACTCGAGAAGATCCCGGGCAGCGCCGGATTCCTGTTCTCGGTGGCGTACGTGACCTTCCAGGAACTGGCCACCCGCGTCAGCCACCGCAATACCGGCAAGGTCTGCGACGATCCCATCGCCGACCGCATGCTGCAGCGCATCGCGGCCGACGAGAACCTGCACATGATCTTCTACCGCAACATGTGCGGTGCGGCCCTGGACCTCTCGCCGGACCAGACCCTCGAGGCCATCACCCTCATCCTGGAGAACTTCCAGATGCCCGGCGCGGGGATGCCCAACTTCCGCCGCAATGGCGTGCTCATGGCCAAGCACGGCATCTACGACCTGCGCCAGCACCTCGAGGAGGTGGTGAACCCGGTGCTCAAGAAGTGGAAGATCTTCGAGCGCAACGACTTCACCGCCCGCGGCGAGGAGACCCGCGAGCGCCTGGGCAACTTCCTCGAGAAGCTGTCCAAGGACGTGGTGAAGTTCGAGGAGCAGCGCGACCGCATGCTGGCCCGCGAGGCCGCCAAGCGCGAGAAGGAATTGGCCGCCACCGGTAGCTGACGGCCCTCCCACTGCCCACGGCCCCCTCCGGACTCGGTTCGGAGGGGGCCGACTCGGCTGCGGGCACGACTCACAGGAACCTCCCGGAGAATCCCCAGTCCGGGCCTGGACGGCGGGCCGATCATAGGTTCATGAGTCTCGAGACCCGGGTCGGCGCCGCGAAAGTGGTGCTGCTGCACGGGCAACCGGGCGACCGAACCGATTGGGACGCGGTGATCGACCGGCTGCCCGGATCGGTCGCGGCCGTGGCGCTGGATCGGCCGGGATACGGGGACAATCCGGATCCGGCCGGGTCCATCGAGGACAACGCGCGCTGGCTGCTCGGGGAATTGGATCGAGCCGGGCTGGAAAGCGCCGTGCTGACCGGACATTCGTACGGCGGGGCCGTCGCGCTGGCGGCGGCGACGCTGGCCCCGGAACGGGTGCGCGGGCTGGTGCTGGTCGCCAGTGTCGGGCCGGGCTGCCTCACCGCGTGGGACGGGTTGCTCGCCGCACCGCTCGCCGGGCCGGCGCTCTCGCTGACGGCCTGGTCGGTGCTGCCGTGGCTGGCGCGGAAGGGCCTGGACCACAATCCTTCTCGCACCGGCGCGCCGCGCGCCCTGCACCTGCTGGCCGGGGTGCACCACCGGCACGGCCAGGTCTGGCGCAGCTTCCTGACCGAACAGCGCGAGCTGCTCGACACACTGGACCGGTGGAACGCGCGACTCGCGGACATCCGGATTCCGGCCTTGATCCTCGCCGACCCCGCCGATAGGGTCGTGCCGATCTCCACCTCCCGCGCCCTGGGCGAGCAGTTGCCCTGTGCCCGAATCGAACTGATCCGCGGGGGTGGCCACCATCTCCCGCGACGGCTGCCCGGCGTCGTGGCCGCCCGGATAGGCGCCTTTGTCGACTCGTTGGACTGAACCGATGCGCGGCCCCCTGAGCGCCGTCCGCGAACGCGCGCTGACCCAGTTCCACACCGACCGCCGCCATCCCGCGCCGCGCCCGATCGCCCCCGGCCAGCCGCTGTGGCGGCAGACCGCCAATGAGGTGCGCTGGTCGTTCACCCCGCCCGCGCTGTGGCTCGAGGGCGTCGCCGCCAATGTCGTGCTGTCCGGGCTGTACCTACTCGTCTCCCCCTTGACCCTGCACCGGCACGGCTGGGTGGTGCTGGTCGGCGTCTACTTCGCGACCTTCGTGCTCGCCGACGTCACCACCACCAATGTGCTCGGCGTGGACGCCGACCGGACCCGGCTGAGCCTGGCCGCCGGGCTGGGGGTGCATCGAATTCTGCTGGTCAAGAATCTCGCGCTGCTGGTCATCGTGGGCGCGCCGACGCTGCTGGCCACGGCCGTACTCGCCGCCACGACGAGCACGCATCACTCGGTGCAGCGGACCGGGGTCTCGGTGGCCGATGTGGCCCTGCCGATCCTGGCCTGGCTCGGGATCGGAAATCTGGTGTCCGCGCTGCTCGCGGTGCGGCCCCGCGCACTCGGACGGCGGTGGGCGCAGCGCCGCGACTGGCGCAGCACCCTGCCCTGGCTGACCCACCTGGTGCTGCCCTACGGCCTCTACTACTTCGTCGCGCCGATCGACGGCGAGCAGCGCGCCATCCTCGGCTTCCATCTGGGCCGGTCCATGCCGGGCGAGCTGCGCGGCGCGATCCACCTCGGCGTCGGGCTCGCGGTCTGGCTGCTGGGCACCGCGCTCGCGGGCGCCGTGGTGCGCCGCCGCGGTCTGCGCGTGTGGTGATCCGCTGTGATCGGCGGCACTGCGCGGGGTACGCGGCTCTGGCCCGGTCGGCGCGGATGAGAGACTGGAGGGCGTGACTGCCTCGCTAGCCGCCCCCGAGACCGATCCGGTCGGGGCCACCGGGACCGCGTTGCGGATCGGGCCCTACCCGCTCGACCCGCCGGTGGTGCTGGCTCCGATGGCGGGCATCACCAATGTCGCGTTCCGCACCCTGTGCCGGGAATTCGGCAGCGCCACTTCGCTGTACGTGTGCGAGATGATCACCGCGCGCGCCATTGTCGAGCGCAATGAGAAGACGCTGAACATGATGGCCTTCGGGCCGGACGAATCGCCGCGCTCCATGCAGCTCTACGGCGTGGACCCCAAGACCCTCGGCGAGGCCGTGCGCATCGTGGTCGGCGAGGGCTGGGCCGACCACATCGACATGAACCTCGGCTGCCCGGTGCGCAAGGTGACCCGCCTCGGCGGCGGGTCCGCACTGCCCTACAAGCGCCGCCTGTTCCGCGAGATCGTGCGCGAAATGGTCGCCGCCGCAGGCGATGTGCCGGTCACCTTCAAGTTCCGCATCGGCATCGACGACGAGCACCACACCTACCTCGACACCGGGCGCATCGCGGAAGCCGAAGGCGCGGCGGCGGTTTCGCTGCACGCCCGCACCGCCGCCCAGCTCTACTCCGGCGAGGCGGACTGGAGCCACATCGCGCGGCTCAAGGAAACCGTCACCACCATCCCGGTGCTCGGCAACGGCGATATCTTCACCGCCGACGACGCCCTGCGCATGATGGCCGAAACCGGTTGCGACGGTGTGGTTGTCGGCCGCGGCTGCCTGGGCCGCCCGTGGCTGTTCGCCGAACTCAGCGCCGCCCTGCGCGGTGAGCCGATTCCCGCGGGCCCCACCCTCGGCAAGGTCGGCGAGATCCTCTACCGCCACGCCGCGCTGCTCACCGAGCACGACGGCGAGGACAAGGCCATGCGCGATATTCGCAAGCACATGGCCTGGTACCTGATGGGCTTCCCGGTCGGCTCGGCCCTGCGCCGCAAGTTCGCCACCGTCACCAGCCTCGCCCAGATCGGCGACCTGGTCGCCCAGCTCGACCCGGACGTGCCGTTCCCGGACGACGCGCTGGGCCCGCGCGGCCGCCAGGGTTCCCCGCAGGCGAAGGTCGCCCTCCCCGACGGCTGGCTCGACGATCCGGAGGACGCCACCGTCCCGACCGCCGCCGACGTCATGCACTCCGGCGGCTGACCGGCCACCAGTTCGGCTCGATCGAATTACACCCGGCGCAGCTCCCGGGTGTAGCGCCGACACCCTGGCACACTTTCCTGACGCGCCACCAAATCGGACCTACCTCGGTGGACGTGCGTTCGAATGGCCCACCGTGGCGAAATCGTTATCATGGCCCTCGGTATCAAGAGCGAAATGAGGTTCGTTGGTGGGTGACGATCGGTACGGGCGTACGCCACGGCCCGGAGGTCGCGCCCCCTGGGAGCGCTACCCGGCGGACGCCGACGAGTCGACGCGCCCGGGCCGTCGCTCCCGGCACACCGACGAATCCGATGCCGCCTCCGGATCGCTCTCGGTCCAGGACCTCGTGGATCGCGTGGACAGCGAGCGCCAGACCCGCCGCCGCGCCGAGGCGAACGAGCCCGCCGATTCGACTCCTGTGCGTCCGCCGAACCCGGTGACCGCCAACGGGTCCGTGCCCGCCGACGGGTCCGCGCCGACCACCGGCGCGCAGCGGACCGTGCGCGACACCAGTCACCTGCGCCGCGTGGTCGACGCGCCCGGCACCGGCGGCAATCGGGCGGTACCGCGTCCGGCCGATCCGGTCGCGGATCCGGTCACCGAGGAACTACCCCCGGTCCAGACGGCCACGCCGCCCCCGGTCCCGCCCGCCGAGCGCGCCAAGGCGCTGCTCTCGCGAAAGATCTTCTCGCCCGCCGACTATCCGACCACCGCCCTGCCCGCGGCGGTGGGAACCGAACCGGCCAAACGCGTTTCGCCGGCCCGTCGACGCCGCAACCGGCGCATGGCCCTGGCCGGTCGTGTCACCCTCGCCATTGTCGCGGTCATCGCGCTCATCGTCACCGGTGGCGGCTGGAGCTATCTGCGGGCCAAAGACAACAACTTCCAACAGGTTTCCGCGCTCGACGACAACTCCCCCGACGTGGTCGACGCCGACGGACAGACCGGTGACGAGAACTTCCTCATCGTCGGCACCGACACCCGCGCGGGCGCGAACGGCCAACTCGGCGCGGGTACCGAGGACGATGCCGAGGGCGCGCGCTCCGACACCGTCATGCTGGTCAACATCCCCGCCAGCCGCGCCCGCGTGGTGGCCGTGTCCTTCCCGCGCGACCTGGATGTCACCCGCCCCGACTGTGAGGGCTGGGACAACGGCAAGGCCGCCTACACGGGGCAGAAGTTCCCGGGCGCGGCGGGCGACAAGCTCAACGCCACCTACGCCCTCGGCGGGCCCAAATGCCTGACCAAGGTGATCACCAAACTGTCCGGCTTGAAGATCAACCACTTCGTCGGCATCGACTTCTCCGGCTTCGAATCCATGGTCGACGTGGTCGGCGGCGTCGAGGTGTGCACCACCAAGCCGCTGGTCGACGACATCCTCGGCACCGTGCTCACCACCCCGGGCAAGCAGATCGTAAACGGTTCCACCGCACTGGATTACGTGCGCGCCCGCCACGTCTACGGTGAGGAGCGCAGCGACTACGACCGCATCAACCGGCAACAGCGCTTCCTGTCCTCGCTGCTGCGCAGCGCGCTGTCGAGCAAGGTGCTCTTCGATCCGGGCAAGCTCAACGGGTTCATCAACGCCTTCGCCCAGCACTCCTTCATGGACAATGTCAGCACCAAAGACCTGCTGACACTGGGCCGTTCGCTGCAGAAGATGCAGGCCGGGAACATCACCTTCCTGACCGTGCCGACCGCGGGCACCACCTCCTACGGCAACGAGATTCCGCGCGAATCCGATATCAAGGCGATCTTCCGAGCCGTCATCGACGATCAGCCGCTGCCCGGCGAGAAGAAGACCGACGCCCCGGCCAGCACCAGCGCCGCCCCGGCCCCGAAACCCAAACTGTCGGCGGTGGATCCGAGCACCGTCTCGCTGCAGGTGTCCAATGGTTCGGGCCAGGCGGGCATCGCGGGCACCACCGCGACCAAGCTCGCCAATCAGGGCTTCCAGATCTACAGCACCGGCAACTACGCCGACGGCGTCTCCGCCAAGACCAAGGTCCGCTACTCCGGCGGGCACGAGGCCGAGGCCGGGACCGTGGCCAGCGCCATCCCGGGCGCGGTCCTGGAGCCGGCGAGCGGACTGGGCAGCATTGTCGAGGTGGTGGTCGGCTCCGACTTCACCGGCACGGTGAAGGCCCCGACCGCATTCGGCCAGCCCCTGCCCGACACGCCGAGCGATGCCGGCGGCCCGAGTGCGGCCCCGGTCACACTTCCGTCGGATCTGGAGCATGTGAACGCCGCCGACGACCTCTGCAAGTAAGGGGCAGTCCCACTCACCGGAACTGCGGTGACTTTGCTGGGACCGACCGGCACCCACGGTTAACCCGCAGTTGGTGACTTGGTCAGCGGTGCGCACTAATGTCTTGACCTATGCGTGTCATCTACAACGAACAAATGGCCGAGCTCGCCGATCTGCTCGGCGGCATGGCCGGGCTCGCCGGATCGGCGATGGAGCGGGCCACCCAGTCCCTGCTCAATGCCGATCTCGAGCTCGCGGAGCAGGTGATCAGCGAGTACGACCGCATTGCCGAGATGATTCAGCTGGCCGAGGAGAAGGCCTTCGCTCTGCTTGCCCTGCAGGCGCCGGTCGCCGGTGATTTGCGGCAGGTCGTCAGCGCGATCCAGATCGTCGCCGATGTGAACCGCATGGGCGTGCTCTCGCTGCACGTCGCCAAGATGACGCGCCGCCGCTTCCCGGCCCACGCCGTGCCGGAAGCGGTGAACAGCTACTTCGCCGAGATGGGTCGGGTCGCGGTGAAGATGGGCGCCACCGCCAAGGAGGTGCTCGAGACCCGCGATCCCGAGCGGGCCGCCAAGCTCACCGACGACGACGAGGCGATGGACGATCTGCGCAAGCACCTGTTCACGCTGATCATGGACCGCGACTGGCAGTTCGGCGTGGCCTCGGCCGTCGACGTGGCGCTGCTGGGCCGCTACTACGAGCGGTTCGCCGACCACGCCGTGGAGATCGGCCGCCGGGTCGTGTTCCTGGTCACCGGCGTGCTGCCGCCGGACCCGGACTCGGAAAAAGAGAGCATCTGAGACCGAAGGGGTTTCCGGCAGGCCCGGAAACCCCTTCGTTTCACCGCGTGTCAGTCCTCGTCGGACTCGCGCCAGCCCATCAGCACCGAACTCCCCTGCTCCACCCGCCACGGAAGCGTCGCGGCCACGATGACCGCGCATACGACCAGGGTGCCGACCGCGATATAGGACGCGGCCTCGGCCCCCTGCATGGCCGCGACCTTCATGGCCTCGATGAGGTTCGTCTTCGCCTGCGCCAGTAGCGGATTCACCGGGGCCTTCACGATCTCCAGCACACTGATCGGCGTATTGCTCGCCAGCTCCTTCTGATGCGGGTTCATGATCTGATCCGGAATCGCGGTGATCCTGCCCGCGATATTGGTGCTGTAGACCGAGGTCATGACCGAGCCCAGCAGTGCCACGCCGAGTGCGCCACCCACCTCACGCGTGGTGTCGTTGACCGCGGATCCCGCGCCCGCCTCCGCCAAAGGCACCGCGCCCATGATGGATTCGGTCGCCGGACCCTGAACCACCGCGAATCCCAGGCCCATCAGGATCATGGACACCACAACCGGTCCCAGATAAGGGGTTTCGACCCGGGTCTGGCCCGCGATGTACATGGCCACCGCCAGGATCAGCAGCCCGGACACCACCATGGCCGTGGTACCCAGCCGCTGCGCCAGCAGGGTCGCGATGGGCGCGCCGAGGCCGACCGCCACCGCGAAAGGCAGTGAGTGGATGCCGAATTCGAGCGGCGAGAGCTCCTTCACGCCCTGGAAGTACTGGGTGATCAGGAACAGGAAGCCGAACGCGGAGAAGTAGGACACCGTGATCGCCAGCGACGGCAGCGCGAAGCGGCGATTGCGGAACAGCCGCATGTTCAGCACGGGGGTGGGCGTGCGCAGTTCCCAGGCCACGAACGCGGCCAGCAGGATGATCGAAACCAGGTATCCCACCAGGCTTTCGGTGGCGAACCAGCCGTGCTTGGGCGCCTCGATGATGGACCAGACCAGCGCGGTGACCGCGGCCAACGAGAGCACGACACCGACGCGGTCGAGCCGATCCACATGGTCCGCACGGGATTCCGGCAGCGTCAGCAGCGCCGCCGCGATGGCCACCAGCGCCACCGGGACATTGATCCAGAACACCGAATGCCAGGAAAAGTACTTCAGCAGCCAGCCGCCCACGGTCGGCCCGATGGCGACCGCGACGCCCGCCATGGCCGTCCACAGCGCGATGGCCGCAGCCCGTTCGCGTTTGGCGGTGAAGATATTGGTGATGAGCGCCAGCGTGGCCGGGAAGACCACGGCCGCGAACACGCCCATGCCCGCCCGTGCCGCGATGACCTGGCCGAGTCCGCTCGACAGCGCGCCCGCCGCCGACATGACCGCCACGCCGCTCAATCCGATGATCATGAACCGCCGTCGCCCGTACCGGTCGCCGAGGTGCCCCATGGCGAGCAGCAGCCCGGAGAAGGCCAGGGTGAACGCGTCCACGATCCACTGCAGCCCGCTCATATCGGCCTGCAGCTGCACCGCCATGGACGGCAGGGCCACGTTCACCAGCGTGTT
Organism: Nocardia sp. CDC153; assembly: GCF_035818515.1. Lineage (NCBI taxonomy): Bacteria > Bacillati > Actinomycetota > Actinomycetes > Mycobacteriales > Nocardiaceae > Nocardia > Nocardia sp. CDC153. Next base: position 689,408 of record NZ_JAYKYU010000003.1, read on the forward strand.
GTCCAGCACCACAAGCAGTTCCGCGAGACAGATGGCGACCAGCGCCGCCACCTTCGCCCGCTGCGACAGCCCCGTCGCGGTCCGTCCGGATCCCAGGCTCGCCATTGAGACGGTCATCCGACACCTCCTAACTAAACCGATCGGTTTACCAGCAAGCCCAGAGTAACCGTGACGGACGGTTCCACACAATTGCCCGCACCCAATATGACGCGCGCCACACAGCACCCGCTCACCGCATGTGACCTGCGCAAACAAAACGACCCCTGCCATTTGGCAGGGGTCGTAGACGCCGGAGAGTCTTTAGCCGAAGCGGCCCGAGATGTAATCCTCGGTCTGCTTCTGCGACGGGTTGGAGAAGATCTTCTCGGTCTCGTCGATCTCGATGAGCTTGCCGGGCTTGCCCTGCGCCTCCAGGTTGAAGAACGCCGTCTGGTCACTCACGCGCGCGGCCTGCTGCATGTTGTGGGTGACGATGACGATGGTGAACTCCTTCTTCAGCTCGGTGATCAGATCCTCGATCGCGAGCGTGGAGATGGGGTCCAGGGCCGAACACGGCTCGTCCATGAGCAGCACGTCGGGCGACACCGCGATGGCGCGCGCGATGCACAGCCGCTGCTGCTGACCGCCGGAGAGGCCGCCGCCCGGCTTGTCCAGGCGGTCCTTGACCTCGTTCCAGAGGTTGGCGCCGCGCAGCGACTGCTCGGCCACCTCGTCGAGCTGGCCCTTGTTGCGCACGCCCTGCAGCTTCAGCCCGGCCACCACATTGTCGCGAATCGACATGGTGGGGAACGGGTTCGGCCGCTGGAACACCATGCCGATGGTGCGGCGCACGCCGACCGGATCGACCTGGGCGCCGTAGATGTCCTCGCCGTCGAGCAGCACCGCGCCCTCGACGCGGGCCTCCGGGGTCACCTCGTGCATGCGGTTGAGCGCGCGCAGCACGGTCGACTTGCCACAGCCGGAGGGACCGATGAACGCGGTCACGCTGCGCGGCAGCACCGTCAGACCGACATTGGCGACGGCGTGGAACTTGCCGTAGTAGATATTGAGGTCTTTGACGTCAATTCGCTTGGCCATCAGTCTTTTCCTTCTATCGGTTCCGCGTCAGCAGCTTGTTGACCGCCGCGGCGGCGAGGTACAGCAGCGCGATGATCAGGATCAGGGTCAGTCCGGCACCCCAGATGCGCTCGCGACCGGCGGGCGTGGGGTTGGACAGCTCCTGGTACATCAGCAGCGGAAGCGAGGCCATATTGCCGTGGAAGACATCGAAGTTGATGGCCTTCGAGTAGCCCACCAGCACCAGCACCGGCGCGGTCTCACCCATGACGCGGGCGATGGCCAGCAGCATGCCGGAGATCATGCCCGGCGCGGCGGTCGGAATCACGATCCGCACAATGGTTTTCCACTTCGGAATGCCGAGCGCGTAGGAGGCCTCGCGCAATTCGTCGGGAACCAGCTTGAGCATCTCCTCGGTGCTGCGCACCACCACCGGCAGCATGAGCAGCACCAGGGCCAGCGACACCGCAAAGGCGCTCTGCGGGAAGCCGAGGGTGGCGATCCACAGCGCGAAGATGAACAGCGCGGCCACGATCGAGGGCACACCGGCCAAGATGTCCACCATGAAGGTGGTGGTCTTGGCCAGCCAACCGCGTCCGTACTCGACCAGGTAGACCGCGGCCATGATGCCCAGCGGGATGGCGATGACCGCGGCCATGCCCGCCTGGATGAGGGTGCCGTAGATGGCGTGGTAGACACCGCCGGCGTGCGATTCCGGCAACACGCCGTTCTGCGACATGCTGAACCAGCCCGACCTGGTCAGGGCGACCGCGCCCCGCTGAAGCACGACGTAGAGCACCCACAGCAGCGGCACCAGGGCGATACCGAAGCACAGCCACACCACACCGGTGGCCATATTGTTCTTGATCCGGCGGCCGACGCTGACGTGACGGAACGTCGGAGCCTTGACCGGCTTGTCGAGTGTGGCGGTCATCCGTTCACCTTCCCGCCGGCCACCAGCCGAGCCAGTGCGTTGACGACGAACGTCAGAGCGAACAACACGAAACCGGCGGCGATATAGGCGCCGGTCGGCAACTTGGAGCTGAATTCCGAAGCGGCCGAGGCGATCTTGGAAGCGAAGGTGTAGCCGCCGTCGAACAGCGACCACTTGCCGGGCTGAGTCGAGGTGCGCAGCACGATCAGCACCGCGATGGTCTCACCGAGCGCGCGGCCCAGGCCCAGCATGGAACCGGCGATCACGCCCGAGCGGCCGAAGGGCAGCACGGTCATGCGCACGACTTCCCACTTGGTGGCGCCCAGCGCCTGCGCGGCCTCGACGTGCATGCGCGGGGTGAGACCGAAGACCTCACGGCTGACCGAGGTGATGATCGGCAGGATCATCACCGCGAGCACCACGCCCGCGGTGAAGATGGTGCCGCCGCCGGCAATGCTGACATTGCCGTCGGAGAAGAGGAACAGCCAGCTCAGGTGCTTGTTCAGGAAGTCCTGGAAGGGGCTCAACTTGGGAGCCACGACCAGGACGCCCCACAGACCGAACACGATGGACGGCACCGCCGCCAGCAGGTCCACGATGATCGAGAACGGCCGCGCCAGCGCCTTCGGCGAATACTGCGTCAGGAACAGCGCGATGCCCACCCCGATCGGCACCGCGATCGCCAGCGCGAACAACGAGCTCAACACCGTGACCATGAACAGGTCCTTGATGCCGAAGCGCAGGTTGTTGTCGTCCTTGACGTTGAACTCGGTGGCGGTGAAGAAGTTCGCCTTGTTCGCCATGATCGAGGGCCAGGCCCGGATCAGCAGGAACAAGGCGATCAGGGCGATGGCGGCGACGATGATTCCACCGGCGGCGGTGGCCGCCGAGCGGAACGCGAATTCCGCGCCGAACTTCTTGGGTGCGCCGCGCCCCGCGGCCGGTTTGGTGCTGGGTTCGGTCGGCATCAGCGCAGTATCCCCCGGCAGTTGGGCACGGTCTTCCCGCGGGTCGGTCGAAACGGACAGACCCGCGGAGGCAGCTTCGTCGTGCACGGTCATCGTGTTTTTTCGATCAGGCGATCAGGAAATGGCGTTGATCGCGGTGGTGAGCTTGGTCTTGAAGGCGTCCGGCAGCGGCACGTAGCCCGCGTCGGCCAGACCGTTCTGGCCGTTGCCGACGGCCGAGGTCAGGAACGCCTTGACGGCCTTGGCGGTGTCGGCGTCGCTGTACTTCGAGCAGACGATCTCGTAGGTGGCCAGCATGATCGGGTACGCGCCACCGGTGGTGGGCTTGTAGATCGAGCTGTTGTCCAGCACCAGGTCGTTGCCCTCGCCCTTGACCTTCGCGGCGTCGACGGCCTTGGCGGCGGTCTCGGCGGTCAGCTCGACCGGCTTCGGGTCGTTGGAGGTGGCGGTGGTCAGCACGCGCACGGTGGACAGCTTCTGCGCCTTGGCGAAGGACCACTCGGTGTAGGTGATGGTGAACTTGGTGTTCGCGACCGCGGCCGACGTGCCGTCCGAACCCTTGGCGCCCTCACCGGTGCCGCCGTTGAACGCCTTGCCCGCGCCCTTGGTGTAGCCACCGGCGGCGGTCAGGTACTTCTGGAAGTTGTCGGTGGTGCCCGACTCGTCGGAGCGGAAGATCACGCCGATCTTGTCCGAGGGCAGCTTGTCGGCCTTGTTGGTGTTCAGAGCCATGATCGCCTGGTCGTTCCAGGTGGTGATGTCGCCGGAGAAGATCTTGGCGATGGTCGGCGGGTCGAGGACCAGGTCCTCGATGCCGGGCAGGTTGTAGGCGACCGCGATGGGGCCGAAGACGGCGGGCAGGTTCCACGCCGGGCTGCCGCAGCGGGCGGCGGCCTTGTCGGTCTCACCCTTGCTGGCGTCCAGCGGCGAGTCCGAACCGGCGAAATCGGTCTGGTTGCCGAGGAATTCGTTCACACCCGCGCCGGAGCCCGAGCCGGTGTAGTCCAGCTTGGCACCGCTGCAGTTGGTCTGGTAGGCGGCGACGAAACGATCCATCGCGTTCTTCTGCGCGGTCGAGCCACTGGCCTTGAGCGACGACTTGCCGCCGCACGCGACATTGATCTTGGAGGTGTCGCCACCACCGGCGTTGTTGTCACTGCCACACGCGGACAGGGTCAGGGCACCGGCCGCGGCCAACACACCGAGCAGGGCGCTGCTGCGCTTGAGATTCACCTATTCCTCCGGGAATCACGGTTGCACGTCCAACCCCTCAACGGTCGGACGGGCGCTGATCTGGCGGCTGTTCGCTGCGAACTAGCGCACCGGGCAACGGAATGCGGCCCACTTGCAACGTAGGGGCGCTCGGTTGACAGTTGGACCTGGGTAGGTGAACGAGAGATGAACAACCCACCCCGATTGCGGCGTACGGTATGTGACATTAGCCGCACTGTTGCCGGGCGTAATTACGACACGGCGGAATAGGCGACGTCGATGTGGAATCGGGTGAAATCGAGCCGGGTGTAGGTGTGCACGGCGGCCGTGTTGTCGCCCTCGGTGTAGAGCAGCACCGCGCCGAGACCGCGGTCGGCCAGATAGTGCAGACCGGCGAGGGTGAGCAGGCGACCGAGACCGCGGCCCTGCGCCGCCGGATCGATCCCGACGACGTAGACCTCGCCGATCGGCGGGTTCTCCTCGGAATGCACCTTGGTCCAGTGGAATCCGAGGATGCGCTCCGGATCGGCCGGGTCGACGGCGATGAACAGACCCTTGGGGTCGAACCAGGATTCGTCGCGGCGGGCCGCGATATCGCGCGCGGTCCAGCCACCCTGTTCGGGATGCCAGGAGAAGGCGGCGTTGTTGACGCGGAGCAGTTCGGCATCGTCGGAAGGCCCCGCGTAGGTGCGCAATTCCAGACCGTCCGGCACGATCAGCTCGGGTAGCTCAGCGTTCGCCAGTTCCCGTCGCATTTGCCACAATTCGCGCGAAACGGACAGGTTCAGCCGGGCCGCGACGGCCTGCGCGGGCGGCAGGTTCCCGTGCGCCCAGACCCGTGCGCCCGGACCCCCGGCCGCCAGCGCCGCGGCCACCAGACCGGCGCCGATTCCGTTCCCGCGCGCCGCCGGATCGACCGCGACCTCCGCCATGGCGGGGTGTTCCCCGTGCGCGGGAACGAGATTCGCGTAACCGGTCACCGCGCCGTCTCGCATGTCCACCAGATGGCGTGCGGGAGAATCGTTTCCGAGCGAGAGCACGGCCTGCTCCGACACGGGCGCGACCCCGTCGGCCGCGGTGGCCCGCTCCAGCACGGCCCGCACCGCCGCGGCGGTCTCGGGGGACAGCCGCTCGGTCCAGGACGTCATCAGAGCGCGCCGTTCGCCGTCGTCAGTTCGGAGTCGTCGCCGTCGGCGTCGGGGAAGGTGACCGCGTCGCCCTTGCCCGCCGACCGCGACGGGCGCACCGCCTTGTAGCCGACATTGCGGACCGTGCCGATGAGCGACTCGTACTCGCTGCCGAGCTTGGCGCGCAGGCGTCGCACGTGCACGTCCACGGTGCGGGTGCCACCGAAGAAGTCGTAGCCCCAGACCTCCTGCAGCAGCTGCGCGCGGGTGAAGACCCGGCCCGCGTGCTGCGCGAGGTACTTCAGGAGTTCGAACTCCTTGTAGGTGAGGTCGAGCGGGCGGCCGCGCAGTCGCGCGGTGTAGGTGCCCTCGTCGATCACCAACTCGCCCAGGGTGATCTTGCCGGTGTTCTCGGGGCTGGCCACGCCGCCGTTGCGCGCCACCAGCAGCCGCAGCCGGGCGTCGAGTTCGGCGGGTCCGGTACCGGGCAACAGAATGTCGTCCAGTCCCCAGTCCGCGTTCACCGCGACCAGACCGCCTTCGGTCAGCACCGCCACCACCGGCACCGAGGAGCCGGTGCTACCCAGCAAACGGCACAGGCCGCGCGCGGCGGCCAGATCGGTGCGGGCATCCACCAGCGCCACATCGGCGGATCCCGCCTCGAGCAGGGATGCCACCTCGGTCGGCGCGGGCCGCACGTGGTGCGGCAGCAAAGCGAGCGACGGCAGCACCGCCTCGGGGTTGGGGTCGGAGGTCAGCAGGAGCAGCTCCATGGGGGCCCTCCATCCCATCTGGCATGTGTGTGGCTACCGCACTGTCGGCCACTACCCCATGCAGGTCATCACAGGTAATCGCTGCCTACATTAGCGTGTGTGGACCGACAGGCTCGTATCTCGGGGCACCGTCGCTACCAACCGGTCCGGTCCACCTGTCTTTCATCTCCTTTTCACCGGCCCGCGACCTGCCCGTGTCGCACCTCGACCGCTGATCACCCCACCATCGCCGACTAGGCTGCGGGCTATGCGTTTCCGGAGGCTCCTCATCGGATTGCTCTGCCTGGCAGGGCTGGCCGTGCTGCTCGACTTCGGGGTGGCCGCCTACTCCGAGTACCGGGTGTCGCGGCTGCTGCGCACCGGTTCGAGCCTGAGCGCCGATCCGGCGATCAACTTCCACGAATCGCTGCGGCACCCGTTCGTGGTCCAGGCCATGGACGGCGATTTCCTCGGCGTGGACATTCGCGCCCGGACCATGCGCCCCGACATTCCCGGCCAGATCTCGGTCGAGGCCGACCTGACCGGCATCCACCTGAGCATGCGCAACCTCGTCGACGGCAATGTGCGCAAGGTGCCGGTGGACGAGGTGACCGGACGCGTCCGCTTCGAGCCGACCGAACTCGGACGCGTGTTCCAGATTCCGGATCTGCAGGTCTACGGGCCCTACGCCGACAGCTCCGATATCTCCGCCGACGCGGACGCCGCCGCCTCCACCGCGACCCCGACCAAGGCGGCCGCCCTCATCCTGCAGGGCACCGTGCCCATCGGCCCCGACGCCGACGCCGCCTCGGTCACCGATCCGCGGGATGACAGCCGCGACCACACCACCAAGAAGACGAATGCGGTCAAGGTGCACGTGCTGGCCGAGATGCGACTCGACGGCGATCAGATCCGCATCACCGCCACCGCGATCTCCGGCCGGGATCTGCAGGCCGACACCGACTCCGTACTGCCGGGTCAGCAGCGGATCGTGGTGCCCGAAGCGGATCGGCCCGCGGTGCTGGCCCATTTCACCCGCACCATCGACATCAAGAACATGCCGTTCGGAATGGCGCCCGCCAAGGTGCAGGCCAGCGGCGGGCAGCTGGTGGTGACGGGCACCGCCACCGAGACGACCGTCGACCTGGATCGGCTGCAACCGTGATCGTGCTCGGGATCCTCGCGGCCTTCCTGCTCGCGGCGCTCGTCGTGGGAATCCTGGTGCGCCGCAACGAGGGCCGGGTGCGATCCACCGCGGTCCCCGCGAATCCGCCGGCGGCCGAATCGAATCGGTCCGCGCTGCTGACCGCAGCCGGGGTGATCGAGGGCCGACCCACCGTGCTGCATTTCTCCGCCGACTGGTGCGGCCCGTGCGCCGCGGTGCGCCGGGTGGTCGCCAACGTGGTGGCCGAACTGGCCGACACCGAGCGCGCGCCGCTGGATCTCGAGGTCGATATCGACGCCAACCCGGAGCTGGCGCGGGCGCTCAACGTGCTCTCGCTGCCCACCACATTCGTGTTGGATTCTCGAGGATTGGAACGCTTCCGCATCTCCGGCGTGCCGAAAGCCGCGGATCTGCGCACGTCACTGGGGCCTTTAACGGTCTCGGGCTCCGCCGAGTGATCAGCATTACGGACCCGGGGTCCAATTTCCCCCGAAAATTGGGTAAACTCCCCCACGTGCAATCCAACCGCGAGCTGATGCTCACCCGACGCCGCACGGTAGACCTGTGCCGGCTCGGTGGTTGTTGCTGCCTGTGCCGCTAGCCGGTCGGCCTTTCGTATTCCTTTGTCGCCGACCGGATTTGTCCCCGCTGTCGAGAGATCACCCCGATCCTCCGGCGCTCTGGCCAATACCCCTTCCGCACAGGAGTACTCCCATGTCGAACCCGCATCGCAATCCCTTACCCAACGGTCAGGTCGATGTCCGCGGCCCGCGCTTCGCGGCCTGGATCACCACCGCCGTCCTGGCCCTCGTCCTGATCGTCGCCGTGTTCTCCGTCCCCGCCGCCACCGCGCTGCTGGCCCTGCAGGCCATCGTGTTCGGGCTGAGCGCCGCCTACGGTCCGCGCCGTAGCCCCTACGGCCGGATCTACGCCGCCGCCGTCGCGCCCCGGATCGGCGCGCCGACCGAGCTGGAACCCGTTGCGCCGCTGCGGTTCGCGCAGCTGGTCGGGCTGGTCTTCGCGGTGCTCGGCGTGCTCGGGTTCGCGGCGGGCAGCACCGTGGTGGGCGCGATCTTCACCGGTTTCGCGCTGTTCGCGGCGTTCCTGAACGCGGCCTTCGGAATCTGCCTGGGCTGCAAGATCTATCCGCTCGTCGCGCGGTTCCGCACCGCCGCGACCGCCTCGACCTCCGACTCCTCCGTATAACCACCCTCAACCACACGAACGCACCGCCGCTCCCTGGCACCGCATCGAAAGGAACAACATGGCTCGCTCCGATGTCCTGGTCTCCGCAGACTGGGTCGAAGAGAACCTGAACACCCCGGGCGTCGTCCTCGTCGAGGTCGACGAGGACACCTCGGCCTACGACCTCGGCCACATCGAGGGCGCGGTGCGTCTGGACTGGAAGAAGGATCTGCAGGACCAGGTCCGTCGCGACTTCGTGAACCAGGAGCAGTTCTCGGCGCTCCTGTCCGAGCGCGGCATCGGCAACGACGACACCGTCGTGCTCTACGGCGGCAACAACAACTGGTTCGCGGCCTACGCCTACTGGTACTTCAAGCTCTACGGCCACCAGGACGTGAAGCTGCTCGACGGCGGCCGCAAGAAGTGGGAGCTGGACGGCCGCCCGCTGACCAAGGACGTCAAGGTCCGCCCGGCCACCGACTACAAGGCCGCGGCGCAGGATCTGTCCATCCGCGCCTTCCGTGACGAGGTCATCGAGGCCATCGGCACCAAGAACCTGGTCGACGTGCGCTCCCCCGACGAGTTCTCCGGCAAGATCCTGGCCCCGGCCCACCTGCCGCAGGAGCAGTCGCAGCGTCCGGGCCACATCCCGTCGGCCATCAACGTCCCGTGGTCCAAGGCCGCGAACGAGGACGGCACCTTCAAGAGCGACGCCGAGCTGGCGGAGATCTACAAGGAGGCCGGTCTGGACGGCGAGAAGCAGACCATCGCCTACTGCCGCATCGGTGAGCGTTCCTCGCACACCTGGTTCGTGCTGCAGGAGCTGCTGGGCCACCAGAACGTCAAGAACTACGACGGGTCCTGGACCGAGTACGGGTCCCTCGTCGGTGCACCGATCGAGTTGGGAGCGTAATTACCTATGTGTGCTGCACCTACCCAGGGCCAGGCCCTGCCCGCCAATGTCGATGTCGAGAAGGAGACGGTCATCACCGGCCGCGTCCTGACCGCTGACGGCCAGACCGTCGGTGGCGCGTTCGTCCGCCTGCTGGACGGCAATGGCGATTTCACCGCCGAGGTCGTGGCCTCGGGCACCGGTGACTTCCGCTTCTTCGCCGCGCCGGGCACCTGGACGCTGCGCGCGCTGTCGGCGTCGGGCAACGGCACCGTCGAGGTCTCGCCGGAGGGCGCGGGCATCCACAACGTGGACGTCACCGTCGCCAAGTAAGCGGCGAAATATCAAGAACGGCCCCGGGATTGGCGATCCCTGGGCCGTTCTCGTCTTCGCCCGAGATTTTCCCGGGGTCGTTCTCACCTGATCTCGCCGGTGGGATTAGACTCCGAGACGTGGTGCTTACCTTCGAGATTCTGCTGGTCATCTGCTCCGTGCTGATTGCCTGGTTCGGTCTGTACGTCCTCTACCGGCTGTTCACCGAGTCGTGACAGATCCGGCCCACGAGCACATCGAAAACGGAGTGGCCAACGGTTCGTCGTCGACGACGCCGATCGTTCGCCACGAGGAGGGCCGACGCAGCGGTGACCAGGCGGTCGCCGATGCCGCCGAGCGGGCCAAATCGACCGGGGTGCTGAACGTTCCGACGCTCCCGGATCTGCCGCTGCCCGTCGACACCGCGAACCTGCGGCTGGGTCCGGACCTGAGCTCCTCCATGCTCGCGCTGCTGCCGCTGGTCGGCGTGTGGCGCGGTGAGGGCGAGGGCAATGAGCCCGAGACCGGCGACTACCGCTTCGGTCAGCAGATCATCGTCTCCCACGACGGCGGCGACTACCTGACCTGGGAGGCGCGCTCCTGGAAGCTGGACGCCCAGGGTCAGTACGCGGGCCCGGATCTGCGCGAGAGCGGCTTCTGGCGGGTCGGCATCGACGGCGACGACGAGGTGTTGGAGCTGCTGCTCACCCACTCGTCGGGCATTGTCGAGCTGTTCTACGGCCAGGCGCTCACCCAGTCCTCCTGGGAGCTGGCCACCGACGTGGTGATCCGCAGCCAGTCCGGCATCGTGGTGGGCGGTGCGAAGCGGCTCTACGGCATTGTCGAGGGCGGCGACCTCGGCTACGTCGAGGAGCGCATCGCGGCGGACGGCGCACTGGAGCCACGGCTCTCGGCCCGCTTGCAGCGCTACATCGGCTGAGACCGGATTCACGCCGCGGCAACCGGTTTCGCCGCGGCCCGGAGGAATGCGCCCAACGCCCGGCCGATCTTGTTGCCGGGCGATAACGAACCGGTCGAAAGATCGTGTCGGGCCGTGCTGTCCGCCCCCGCTCTCCCTAGTCTCGGACAGGTCGAGGAAGGGGATCGTGGTGTTCGAGCGAGCATTGCAGAAGTCCGTCGAAATGGTGCTGCGCGGCGGAACCAGCGTGCAAGCGCCGTTGGCCTCGAAATACGTGGGCCGACTCCGCCGACTGCACCCCGACCGAACTCCGGAGGACATCGCCGGGGGGTTGGAGGCGCGGTATCTGACCGTGGTCACCCTCAGCGGTACCGTCGCCGGGCTCAGCGCCGCCGTGCCGGGCATCGGCACGTTGATCGGATTGGCCGTCAGCGGCGTCGAATCGGTGTTCTTCCTGGAGATGTCCGCGTTGTACGCGGTGGCGGCCGGAAGCGTGCACGGCCTCGAGTCGGTGTCGCCCAAACAGCGGCGGGCTCTGGTGGTGGCGGTCGTACTCGGCGAGAGCGGCTCGGAATTGCTGGGCAAGGGCGCCAGTCAGTCGGCCCGCGACTGGGCGAACGTCGTGGCCGAACGGCTCCCCGTGGTGCGCTCCATCGACAACCCGATGCTGAAACGGTTCATCGTGCGGTTCCTGGTGCGCCGGGTGATTCTCATGTTCGGCAAGACGCTGCCCGCGGGCCTCGGCGCGGTGATCGGGGCGCTCGGCAATCGGGCGCTGGCCAAGGGCGTTATCGCCAACGCGCACGATACGTTCGGGCCACCGCCTGCCACCTGGTCACGGACCGGGGAAGACGTGGCGATCGGAACAGCGGCGCGGGGTTAGCGGCGCAGACGAACCCGGGCGTGAAAAGGGTACGGCCCCCGAGTCATACCTACGGAGGATGCAACATTCTCACGTAAGTCCGGCCGGACAGGCCGTAACTCGGGGGCCGGGTGGCTGCCTGGGATTCGCGAGGGCTCGCGCGATCGGAATCCGATTGCAGCGGTAGCGCCTAGCTGGCAGCCACCTCACGCGTCCTAGAAATCATTCTCGAACCACCTCCTTCCTGTGTACCGACGAAGTTAGTCGGTTGAGTCAGAGGCGGCAACGTATTTTCTCGCACTGCGAAACCGCAGGTCAGACGGGAATAAACCGACCGATCGAGATGGTGCCGCCCGGCGCGACGCGAACGATGGTGTCGGCCTTGGTGTCCGGGGGCAGCTGATGGGTGACGACCACGACCGTCCGGTCCCGATCCACCAGGCCGCTCGATTCGTCCAGCAGGCGGCGCAGCAGTTCCGCGCCCGCCTCGGCCTCCAGGTGCTCGGTCGGCTCGTCCAGCAGCAGGACGCGGGCCGGGGACAGCAGGGCGCGGGCCAGCAGGATGCGTCGGCGCTGACCGCCCGAGACCGCGGCCGCGCCGCCGACCAGATCGGTGTCGACGCCGTCGGGCAGGGAGTCCAGCCAGTCCCCGGCTCCGACTGCGCGAAGGGCGCTTTCGGCCTCCGCCACGGTAATGTCGCCGCGGGCCACGCGCAGGTTTTCCAGCACGGTGGTACCGAACAGGTGCGCGTCCTCGGCGAAGAAGGTGACACCCGGACGGGGCGCGTCGAAGAGTCCGGCCCATGCCATGAGCAGCGTCGTCTTGCCCGCGCCGCTGGGCCCGACCACCGCGATGCGACGCCCCTCGGGCAGTGGCGGGAAACTCGGTGCGGGAGCCTCGGATTCGTCGTGCTCGAGCCGGTTCAGGCGGTGCAGGGCGGCGCGGCCGGTGGTGAGGGCCTGGGCGGCCGCCGGAAGCACCGCGACGGCCTCGAAGGCCGACAGCGGCACCAGCACCAGCACCGTGAACGCCATCGGCGTGATGCCGCCCGGCGGCACGGTCTGGAAGCCCGCGGTCGGAATGGGAGTCCCGCTGCCGTACAGCACGATTCCGATCAGCAGCGCCCCGAGCACGCTGGCCCCGATGGACAGCGGCAGCACCGCCGCCGCCCACGCGCCGCGCGCCGCCGCCCGATCCTCGGCCGCCACGGCCCGCTGTCCGGCCGCGGTGGCCGCGCCGATCGCCTCGGAAAGCCGGCCCGCGACCCGCAATTCGGGCGCGTGATCGAGCACGGTGAGCGCCTCTGCGGTGAACTCGATACGGTCCGCCTTGACCGCCAGCTCGGCTTCCCGTGCCGCCCACGCCGACAGCCACGGCGCGATAACGCCCGAAATGCCCAGTGCCACTGCCAGGATCACCGCCGCGAGCGCCGAAATACTCGCCAGCAATCCCACGGCCAGCAGTGACAGGATCAACGCCACCGCGATCGGCACGAACGCGCGCACCACCACCGCACCGAGATCGTCGATATCGCCCATGACCCGCCCGAGCAGCTCACCGCGCCGCAATCGAGTCGGATCCCCCTGCCGGGCTTCGTCTTCCACACCCACCGGTCCCGTCGCCCCGACCGCTCCGGAGCCCGACCGCCGGGGTCGCCAGATATCGGCCCCCGCCAACGTCCGGTAGGTCGTGGTGCGCGCTGTGCTCATGGCCCGCAACGCCACATCGTGGGTGGCCAGGCGTTCCAGGTATCGGCACAGCCCACGCGAAATGCCCAGGGCGCGAACGGTCACCACCGCGAGGCTCAAATCCAGCACCGGCGGCATCTGCCACGCCCGCGCAATCAGCCACGCCGCCAACGCCGCCAGCCCCAGCCCACTGCCCAGCGCCAGCACTCCCCACCCGACCGAGAGCGCCATCCGCCCCCGCGACAGCTCGAGCAACTCCCGAATCCGACGGAAATCGGCCAGTACCGCCCTCATCGCGCCAACACCTCCTCCGGATCCTGCCCACTCGTCATCCCGGGAGATACGTCGCACGGCGCATCGGCCGCATTGTCGGCGGTCGCGGTGGCCCGGACCTCCACGATGTGGTCGGCGATGGCCAGCACACTGGGCCGGTGAGCCACCACGACGACGGTGGCACCCTCGCGGGCGCGGGCGACCAGGGCGGCGAGAACCTTGGCCTCGCTGGCGTCGTCGAGGTGGGCGGTGGGTTCGTCCAAGAGCAGGATGGAGCGGGGCGCGGCGAGGGTGCGGGTGAGGGCCAGTCGCTGGCGCTGGCCGAGGGACAGGCCCAGGCCGCCCGCGCCCACGCGGGTGCCCCAGCCGTCGGGCAGGTCGGCCAGGACCGCGTCGAAACCCGTGGCCGCGCAGGCGGTCTCGATCTCGCCGGGCCCGGCGAGGGGGCCCAGCAATTCGAGGTTCTCGCGCAGCGTGCCGGGGAGGAGGACGGGGCGCTGGGGCAGCCAGGCGAGGTAGGACCACCAGTCGTCCGGGTCCAGGTCCGGGACGGGCGTGTCGTCGACCAGCACCGTTCCGGAGTCGGGGGTGAGCAGGCCCAGAATGGCCTGCAGCGCGGTCGATTTCCCGCAGCCATTGGGCCCGGTGAGTACGGTGACGCGTCCGGGCCGAATGTCGGCGGACAGCCGGTCGGGGGCATATCCGTCGCGCGCCCGCACGGAGAGATTTCGAATGTCTATGTGGCCATGCATATTTCGGCGCACCGGCAGTGGCGCGGCAGCGACACCGGACCGGTCGGGCGCGTCGGGGCCGGGCTCGATGATCGCGAAAGCCCGTTCGGCGGCGGCCATTCCGTCCTGGGCGGCGTGGAAGCGTTCACCGACGGCCCGCAGCGGCAGATAGACCTCGGGGGCGAGGATGAGCGCCAGCAGGCCCGCGTACAGACCCATGTGGCCGAAGACCAGGCGCATGCCGATGGAGACGGCGACCAGCGCCACGCACAGGGTGGCCAGCATCTCCAGGACCATCGATGACAGGAAGGCCAGCCGCAGGGCCGACATGGTCCTGCGGTGCAGCACGTCGCCGAGTTCGCGCACCCGGCCCGCCATGCTGCGCGAGGAATCACCCGCTGCCCCGGCCGTTTCCCGGCCCAGGGCGCGCAGGGTGGGCATCCCCGCGAAGAGATCGAGAAGCTGATCCGACAGCCGGGTCGTGGCCGCGAGGGTATCGGCCGACTTCCCCTGGGTGAGCAGGCCGATGAGGATCATGAAGATCGGGATGAGGGGCAGAGTGACGAAGATGATCGCCCCGGAAACCCAATCGTGGACAGCGATCACGGCCAGCACCACGGGCGGGACCAGGGCGGTCAGGATCAGTGCGGGCAGGTACCCCGCGAGATAGGCGCGCAGCCCGCTCAGCCCGGAGCCGACCACCACGGCGAGTTCGGTTCGGCGGCTTTCCAATTCGCGGGGTGGCAGGTGCGCACCGGCGTCCAGGGCGGCCGTCTCGAGTTCGGCGACGACCTGTGCCCCGGCCCGGTGAGCGAGGCGGGACTGCCACCAGGTGGCCGCCACCCGGCAGCCCACGGCCAGCGCGAAGACCACCAGTTCGACTGTCCAGGAATCGATTCGGCGGTGGTCCGGTTCGGTGATGACACCCGCGAGGACCCGCGCCAGCGCCAACGCGCCGATGACGATGCACCCGGTGGTGACCAGTGAGAGTCCCACGCTGAGTCCGAGATACCTGCGCGCCGAGCGGGCGTGCCGCCACAGTCGCGGGTCCACCGGTCGTGCCATGGTCGATCTCCTCTACGAAAACGGGCGCACCGGGAGTTCCGGTGCGCCCGCTTCCCGTTCAGCTCTTGGCGGTTTCCATGGGCAGCCCGATCGGAGCCGGGATCTGCTCCATGGTGAGCCGCTTGCGGAACACCCAGTACGTCCAGGCCTGGTAGACCAGCACGACCGGGACCAGCGCCACCGCGACCCAGCTCATCACCACCAGCGTGTAGTGGGTGGAGGACGCGGACACGGTGCCGTTGCGCCCATCGACGGTGAGGCTGAACGCGTCATTGATGGTGGACGGCAGCACATCCGGGAACAGCGACCCGAACAGCAGCACGGTCGCCGCCGCGATGGTGACCGCGGTTCCGGTGAACGCCCAGCCGTCGCGCCCCTGGCTGGCCGCGAAGCCCGCCACCACGAGCCCGATCACGGCCAGCACCAATGGAATCCAGGTCCAGCCCTGTCCGTAGGCGAGCTGGGTCCAGATGCCGAAGGCCGCCACCACCACCGCGGTGGGCACGAACAGCAGGCGGATGATCCGCTGTGCGTCGTCGCGCACCTCGTTGCCGGTCTTGAGCGCGATGAACACCGCTCCGTGCAGCAGGAACAGCAGCAGCGTGGTGAGGCCGCCGAGCAGGCCGTACGGGTTGAGCAGATCGAACAGATTGCCCTCGATCTGCTTGTGCTCGTTGAGCTTCACGCCGTGCACGATATTGGCGAAGGCCAGACCCCATGCCAGTGCCGGGATCCAGGAGCCGAGCCCGATGCCGATATCGCACCAGTTGCGCCAGCGCGGGTCGTGGATCTTGCCGCGCCATTCGATGGCGCACGCCCGCGCGATCAGCCCGACCAGAATGAGCAGCAGTGCCAGGTAGAACCCGGAGAACAGGCTGGCGTACCACTCCGGGAAGGCCGCGAACATGGCGCCGCCGCCGGTGAGCAGCCACACCTCGTTGCCGTCCCACACCGGCCCGATGGTGTTGAGCACCACGCGCTTCTTCACCTCGTCGCCGCGTCCGATGATGGGCAGCAGCATGCCGACGCCGAAGTCGAAGCCCTCCAGCACGAAGTAGCCGGTGAACAGGACCGCGATCAGCAGAAACCAGAATTCAGGCAGACTCATCCTCGGCTCCTAGTAGGCGAAGGAAAGCTTCTCGACGGAGTCCCCGGTCATCTTCGGGGTTTCCGTCTCGGCGGCGGGCTGGTCCGGTCCGGCGATCACGTACCGGCGCATCAGGTAGAACCAGCCGATGGCCAGCAGACCGTAGAGCGCCGTGAACACGATCAGCGAGGTGAGGATCGTGCCCGCCGAGACCCCGGAGACGCCCTGCTGCACCGTCATTCGGATGTGCTGGTCGCCGGTCGGGTTGGGTGCCACCACCCACGGCTGGCGGCCCATCTCGGTGAAGATCCAGCCGGAGATGTTGCCCAGGAACGGGGTGGCGATCGCGATCAGCGACAGCCACGAGAACCAGGTCTGGTCCGGGATGCGGCCGCGGCGGGTGACCCAGAATCCGGCCAGCACCAACAGGATCGAGCCCGCCATCCAGGTGATCATGGCGCGGAAGGACCAGTAGGTGACGAACAGGTTGGGCCGGTAGTCGCCGATGCCGTACTTCTCGTTGTAGGTCACCTGCAGGTCCTTGACGCCCTGCAGGGTGACGCCGGTGAAGTCGCCGGTGGCCAGCCACGGCAGCACGTAGGGCACCTCGATGAGGTGGTCGACGCTGTCGCAGTTGTTGTGGGTGCCGACGGTCAGGACGGAGAAGTCCGGATCGGTTTCGGTGTGGCACAACGATTCCGCCGAGGCCATCTTCATGGGCTGCTGCTTGAACATGAGCTTGCCCTGGATGTCGCCGGTGAAGACGAGCGCGACGGCCGCGATGAGGATCACGTACAGGCCCAGACGCGCGATCGGCCGCCACATGGTGCGGGCCTCCTCGAGCAGGGCCTCGCTGTTCTCGGCCTTGGCCTTGCGCGCGTTGCGCACCATCCACCAGCCGGCGATGCCCGCGACGAAAGTGCCGGAGGTGAGGAAGGATCCGGCCACCACGTGCGGGAAGGCGGCGAGGGTGGTGTTGTTGGTGAGCACCGCCCAGATGCTGTGCAGCTCGGCACGGCCGGTGTTCGGGTTGTACTCCGCGCCGACCGGGTGCTGCATGAACGAGTTGGCGGCGATGATGAAGTACGCCGAGGCGTTGACGCCGATGGCGACCAGCCAGATGCAGGCCAGGTGCACCTTCTGCGGTAGTCGCGTCCAGCCGAAGATCCACAGGCCCAGGAAGGTCGATTCCATGAAGAAGGCGACCAGCGCCTCCATGGCCAGCGGTGCGCCGAACACGTCGCCGACGAAGCGGGAGTATTCGCTCCAGCCCATGCCGAATTGGAATTCCTGCACGATGCCGGTGGCGACGCCGAGGGCGAAGTTGATCAGGAACAGCTTGCCGAAAAACTTGGTGAGCCTGAGCCAGTGCTCCTTACCGGTGATCACCCAGGCGGTCTGCATGCCCGCGACGAGCGGTGCGAGGCCGATGGTGAGTGGCACCAGGATGAAGTGGTAAACGGTGGTGATTCCGAACTGCCAGCGCGCCAGATCTACGACGCTCATCCGACCTCCCTGCCGATCTACGACATGACGTAGTAACTGACACTACGCCGACTGGTCTTCAGATCAACATGCGCCGCGCCACAGGGAGCCAGAAATTTGCCACTATGTGACGAATCGACGGCCAAGGTCCCCGCGCGGCGAGGCGAAGTCGGGATCGAATCAGACGAAAGACCCTTTGGTCCGGTTCACCAGTCCGCGAGACTCCCGGGCAGGACGATGCCGCGATTCACCATCTCGACGATCTCGCCCGCGTTGTCCGGCGCGGACATCCGCAACCCGTCCAGCGAATTGACCCGTGCGGCCAGGGTTACCGAGGACAGCAGCCACACCGCGTCGGCGGTGATCAGGTCCGCGACGAACAGCGGCTCGTACTCGCACTCCCAACCCGCCTTCTCCGCCTGGGCGAAGAGCGCGCGCTGAGTGGTGCCGGGCAGCACGCCATTTCGGGCGGGCGGGGTGATGAGCTTGTTGTCGCGCTGCACGACGACGGTGGAGCGCGGACCCTCGAGCACCCGATGCTCGGTGCTGGTGAAGATCACGTCGTCCGCGCCCATCCGCTGGGCGAAGCGCAGCGCCGACATATTGGTCGCGTAGGACAGCGTCTTCGCGCCCAGCAGCAGCCACGGCGCGTTCTGCGCCAGATCGATGGAGATGCCCCGCGACAGCGTGATCACCGAAACACCCTCGGTGCGCGCGGTTTTCACGCGCTCGGGGACCGGAACCACCAAAACGTAACCGGTGGTGGCGGGTTCGGCCCCGGCCAGCTGCCCGCTCTTGTTTGCTGATCCTTTGCTATCCGAGCCGTGATCGCTGTCACGGCCCCGGGTGAGCACCATGCGCAAGGTGCCCTCGCGCTCGCTCCCCCACTCCTCGGCGGCCATCTCCACCGCGAACCGCCAGGCCTCGAGATCCGGCGCGGGCAGATCCAGCGCCTCGGCCGAGCGCCGTAGTCGCGCCAGATGCAATTCCAACGCGCACGGCACGCCCCCGCGCACCAGCACCGTCTCGAAGATGCCGTCGCCCCGCAGCACACCGATGTCGTCCGCATACAGCAACGGCGCGTCCGGATCCCGGATCGCGCCGTCGAGAGTCACCAGAACCCGTTCCACCATGGCCTCGACCCTATGACAGATGGCCCGCCGACGAGCGAACACCGGCGGAAGTCGGGTTGACAGACCCTCGGTGCCCCCGCGCCGGGCGTAGGGAAACCGCCAACGCCGCGCACGCCGTGTGAGACCGCGCCGCGCCGCGGGTTAGTGTGGATTCGTGTCCTCCTCGGTTGCGCCCAGTCCGATCTTGCAGGTTCCCGGGGCTGTCGCGGGGCTGCCGGAGTCTCCGGATGCCGCGGTCGCGTGGCATTACGGCGATCCCTTCGGCGAGCAACGCGCGGCGGTAGCACGAGTGGCGGTGGTCGATCGCTCCCACCGATTCGTGCTCGCCATCACCGGAAAAGAACGGTTGAGCTGGCTGCACACCATCTCCAGCCAGGCCGTGGCCGACCTGCGCGACGGCGAGTCCGCCGAGAATCTGGACCTGGATCTCAACGGCCGGGTGCTCAATCACTTCGTGCTCACCGACCTCGACGGCACGGTGTGGATCGACACCGAAGCCGCGCGCGGACCGGAACTGCTGAGCTTCCTACAGAAGATGGTCTTCTGGGCCGACGCCAAGCCGGTCGAGGCCAGCGACCATGCCGTGCTGAGTCTCCTGGGCCCCGGTGTGGCCGACCTCACCGAAACACTCGGCATCCCAGCCCTTCCCGAGACCTACCGCGCGGTGCCGCTGCCCGGCGGCGGCTTCCTGCGCCGCATGCCCTGGCCCACCGCCGACTCCTTCGACCTCGTGATCCCCCGCGACCGGTTGATCACCTGGTGGACCGCGCTGCGCGACGCGGGCGCGGCGGCCGCGGGCATGTGGGCCTTCGAGGCGCTGCGGGTCGAGTCGCTGCGCCCGCGACTGGGCCTCGACACCGACGAGCGCACCATCCCGCACGAGGTGAACTGGATCGGCGGCCCCGCCGAACACGGTGCCGTGCACCTGAACAAGGGCTGCTACCGCGGCCAGGAGACCGTGGCCCGGGTGCACAACCTGGGCAAGCCGCCCCGGCACCTGGTGCTGCTGCACCTGGACGGTTCCGCGGATTCCCGTCCCGCGCCGGGTGATCCGGTGACCGCGGGCGGCCGCGCGGTCGGCGTGCTGGGCACGGTCATCGACCACTACGAATTCGGCCCGATCGCACTGGCTTTGATCAAACGCACCATCCCCGTCGATACCGAGCTCACGGCGGGCCCGTGCGCCGCATCCATCGATCCGGATTCGGTGCCCGCCCATGACGAGCCGCAGGCCGGTCGGCTCGCCGTCGAGAAGCTGCGCGGCCGGTGAGCACGACCGACCGCGGCCGGGTGCTGGCCGTCTGCGTCGTGCACGCCGAACTCGAGGTGCCGGCCAGGTCCTCCAAGGTCGGCCGCACCGCCATCGACAAACGTCCGGTCCCGCACCGGGTTCCGGTCCGCGCGCTCGGCCTGGACGGCGATCACGTGTGCGACACCAAGCACCACGGCGGCGTGCACCAGGCCGTCTACGCCTACGCCGAGGAGGACGCCCGCCGCTGGGGCGACGAGCTCGGCCGCGCCCTCGAACCGGGCTGGTTCGGCGAAAACCTGCGCCTGTCCGGCCTTCCCGTCAGTGACGCGGTGCTCGGCGCCCGCTGGGCCATCGGCGACACCCTGCTCGAGGTCTCCGCGCCGCGCGTGCCCTGCGCGACCTTCCAGTGGCGCACCGGCGAACCCCAGTGGGTGAAACGCTTCACCGCGCAGGCGGATACGGGCGCCTACTTCCGGGTGCTCACCGAGGGCACGATCGGGGCGGGCGACGAGGTTCGCGTGGTGCACACGCCCGAGCACGGCGTCACCGTCCGCGACCTGTTCACCGGCGCGCACCCCGAACGCCTGGACGCGCTGCTGGAATCCGAGCCCACCATTTCCGACGACGTGCGCATGCAGATCGACCGTCACCGTCGCCGCCAGGCCGGGGTGGCCGCCCGATGACCTCGACAGCGGAAGGGAATTCGACCATGAGCGTGGATCTCGTCGAGGTGGTGCGCTCCGGATTCCGGGAGTGCGTGCATCGCGGTTCGGCGGTGATCCTGCGCCCCGACGGGGAACCGCTGGTCGAACTCGGCGCGGTGCACGGCCCGATCTTCCCGCGCTCGACCAACAAGCCGATGCAGGCACTCACCCTGCTGCGCAATGGTTTCGAACCGGTCGACGACGCCGAACTGGCCATCGCGACCGCCTCCCACTTCGGCGAACCCGACCATGTCGAGCTGGTGCAGCGGCTGTTGGACCGCTTCGGGTTCGCCGAGGACGACCTCGAATGCCCGCCGGATCTGCCCTTCGAGGAGCAGGCCCGCGCCCAGGTGCTGGCGGGCAGCGATCGCGCCAAGGCCGCCCGCCGCGTCTACATGAACTGCTCGGGCAAGCACGCCGCCATGCTCGCCACCTGCAAGATCAACGACTGGCCCACCCGCGGCTACCTCGAGGTCGGCCACCCGCTGCAGCAGGCGGTGCTCGAGACCGTGGCCGACGTGACCGGCGAACCGGAGACCGATCTCGGCATCGACGGCTGCGGCCTGCCCATCGTCCCGGTCTCGCTGGTGAATCTGGCCCGCGCCTACGCCGGCTTCGCGACCGCCGACCCGGCTACCCCGGAACGCCGCATCGCGGACGCGATTCGGGCCCATCCGCGAGTGATTTCCGGCACTGACGGGCCGGATTTCCGCGTCATGTCGGCGACCCCGGGGCTGGTCTGCAAGATCGGCGCGGACGGTGTGCACGCCGGTGCGCTGCCGGACGGTTCGGCCTTCGCCTACAAGATCGACGACGGCGCCGATCGCGCGCGACTTCCCCTGACGCTGGCCATTCTCCAGCGTATGGGCATCGACTGGACCGACGAGCACGCCGAACTGGCGGCGCCCGCGGTGCTCGGCGGAGGGGCCCGGGTGGGCGTCCTGCGGGCCATCCCCGGGGTGTTATAGCCCCCGGTCGGCACGCATTTTTCGAGGCACCAAGATCAGGTGCGCCCGGCCCCGGAACGTTTATCCCCCACTCCTGGAAGCGCGACTGCCAGACACACGCTAAAGTGTTCGTCAGGAAGAGTATTAATTCGAACGGGGCCGCCAAACCCACCCCAGGCCGCCCCGCAGTGACGCGAGGGGGTCAGCCATGGGCCGTGGCCGGGCTAAGGCAAAGCAGACCAAGGTCGCACGGGAGCTCAAGTACAGCTCGCCGACGACCGACTTCTCGAGCCTTCAGCGAGAGCTGTCGGGGAGTCCCTCCGACTCACAGCGGAGTGGTGTGCTTTCCGAAGAGCATGACGCGAGCGATTCGTCGTCGCGCTGGGACGACGAAGACAGCTACGACGACTGGCGTCGCTGACTCCGAGATCGACGTAATGCAGGGGGAGGCCAACGGCTTCCCCCTTTAGCACGTCGTTTTCAGCCGAGACGCAGGCGACGCTGAGGGTTTACCAGCAGCACTGGCGTCCCGTCCGCAACCTTGGACGGGACGTTGATTTGTGTATCCATGGCACGCGAAACCGGCCGTGCCACATCATCTTCCGGACATACAGAACGGCCCCGATCACCGCTGTGGTGACCGGGGCCGAGTGCTGTGCGGGCTAGAAGCGCGGGTGGTCGCCCACGAGCACCGCGCGCGGGGCGTCGGCGTCCTTGGCCTTCTTCACCGTGCCGAGGGTCCAGCAGTCGATGTGGCGGGCGGTGAGGACGGCCAGCGCGCGGTCGGCGTCCTCGGGGGCCACGACGGCGACCATGCCGACGCCCATATTGAAGGTCTTCTCCATCTCGAGCCGCTCGACGCGGCCGCGCTGGGCGATCATCTTGAAGACCGGGGCCGGGTTCCAGGTGCCGCGATCGAGCTCGGCGACCAGACCGGCCGGGAGCACGCGGGCCAGGTTGGCGGCCAAGCCGCCGCCCGTCACGTGGCAGAAGGTGCGCACATCGGTTTCGGCGATCAGCGCCAGGCAGTCCTTGGCGTAGATCTTGGTCGGCTCGAGCAGTTCCTCGCCCAGGGTGCGGCCGAACTCCTCGACATGTCCGGTGAGGGACATGCGGTCGATGTCGAGCAGCACCTTGCGGGCCAGCGAGTAGCCGTTGGAGTGCAGGCCCGAGGCGCCCATGCCGATGACCACGTCGCCGGGGCGGACCCGGTCCGGGCCGAGCACGGCGTCGGCTTCCACCACGCCGACGCCGGTGCCGGAGATGTCGTAGTCGTCGGCGCCCATCAGGCCCGGGTGCTCGGCGGTCTCGCCGCCGAGCAGGGCGCACCCGGCGATGACACAGCCCTCGGCGATGCCGGACACGATCTGCGCCACCCGTTCCGGGACCACCTTGCCGACGGCGATGTAGTCCTGCAGGAACAGCGGTTCGGCACCGCAGACCACCAGGTCGTCGACGACCATGGCGACCAGGTCCAGGCCGATGGTGTCGTGCTTGTCCAGGGCCTGCGCGACCGCGATCTTGGTGCCGACGCCGTCGGTGGAGGCCGCGAGCAGGGGCTCCTTGTAGCCGCCCTTCAATGCGAACAGTCCTGCGAAGCCGCCGAGTCCGCCCTGCACTTCGGGACGGCTTGCCTTCTTGGCCAGGGGTGCGAACAGCTCTACTGCGCGGTCACCGGCTTCAATATCAACGCCTGCCGCCGCGTACGACGCACCGGCACCGCTGGGGGTCTGTTCAGTCATTGTCGGGGAGAGCTCCAAGCCGAATCGGTGGATAGGATGCCTGCTCACGGTACCGGAGGCCGATAACGACCCCGCACTCGCTACGGTGTCAGGGCGTGCCCGCCCCCGCGAACAATGTCGCGGTTTCGGTGCGACGCCGCCTTTGCTCGAGCGGATCGGGAACCGGCACGGCGGCGACCAGGCGTTGGGTGTACTCCTCGCGCGGGCGGCGCAGAATGTCGTCATTGTCGCCCTGTTCGACCACGGACCCGTTGCGCAGCACCACGATCCGATCCGCCAGCTGATCCACCACGGCGAGGTCGTGACTGATGAACAGGCAGGCCCAACCGCATTCACGCTGCAACTGCGCGAACAGCTCGAGCACCTTTGCCTGGACCGAGACGTCCAGGGCGCTGGTCGGTTCGTCGGCCACCAGCAGATCCGGATTCAACACCAGGGCGCGCGCCAGGCTGACGCGCTGGCGCTGACCGCCGGAAAGCTCGTGCGGATACCGGTTTTCCACCCCGGCCGGAAGCTGGACGTCGTCGAGGAGATGGCGGACGCGGTCGCGCGCGGCCGCACCCTTGGCCTCCTTGTGCACGAGCAGCGGTTCGGCCACGCACTCGCCGATGGTGAGGCGCGGATTGAGGGAGGTGGCCGGGTCCTGGAAGACGAAGCCGAAGCGGCGGCGAATGGGCCGCAGCTTGCGTTCGGAGAGTCCGGCGATATCGGTGCCGAGCACCCGCACACTGCCCGCGGTGGGGCGCTGCAGGGCGGCCACGCAGCGGCCGATGGTGGACTTGCCGGAGCCGGATTCGCCGACCAGGCCGAGGGTTTCACCGCGGCGCAGCGACAGGGTGACGTCGTCGACGGCCCGGAAGGCCGGGCGGCCCAGCGGGGCCGGGAATTCGACGACCAGGTTCGCGACCTCGAGCACCGTCTCGGCGTCGGCCGGAACCGGTTCGCGGGCGGTGGCTCTGGCCAAGCCGGTGCCGGCCACCACCGCCGCGCAGTCGTCGGAATGGTCGGCTTCCCAATTGTCCGGCAGCACATGCAGTTTCGGCACGGCCGCGAGCAGGGCCCGGGTGTATTCGTGCTGCGGGTCGGTGAAAAGCCGGTCCACCGTGGCCTCTTCGACAATGCGGCCCTCGCGCATCACCACCACGCGGTCGGCGAGGTCGGCGACCACGCCCATATTGTGGGTGATGAGGACGATGGCCGCGCCGATCCGGTCGCGCAGATCCCGCAGCAGCTCCAGGATTTCGGCCTGCACGGTGACGTCGAGGGCGGTGGTGGGCTCGTCGGCGATGATCACCTTGGGCTCGCAGGCGATGGCGATGGCGATCACCACGCGCTGCTTCTGGCCACCGGAGAGCTGATGCGGGTAGTAGTCCACCCGCGCCTCCGGATCGGGCAGCCCGACCGCGCGCAGCAGCTCGATCGCCTTGGCGCGGGCCGCCTTTCGCTTCATGCCGGAGTGCGAGCGCAGCGCCTCGCCGATCTGGAAGCCGACGGTGAACAGCGGGTCCAGGGCCGCGCCCGGCTCCTGGAACACCATGGAGATGGCCCCGCCGCGCAGTGCGGTGAGTTCGCGCTCGCTCATCTTGGTGACGGCCTTGGTGCCGAGTGTCACCGCCCCGCGCACGCTGGCGGTGGGCGGCAGCAGTCCCATGGCGGTGCGCGAGCTCACCGATTTGCCGGAGCCGGATTCGCCGACCACGGCCAGCACCTCGCCCGGAAACACCTGGTAGGACACGTCGTTCACGGCTGTGACCGCACCGGCGTCGGTGGCGAAGGTGACGGTGAGGCCGTCGAAGGACAGGACGGGTTCAGGCATTGTCGGCCTCCTTCACCGATTCCGTGGGGTCGGCTTCGGCCGCGGGCGCGGTGGCGGCGCGGCGGGTGCGCAGCAGGGGGTTGAGGACTTCGTTGAGGCTCTCGCCGACCAGGGTCATGCCGAGCACCACCAGCACGATGGCCACACCGGGCCACACGCCGGTCCACCAGATGCCGTTGGAGACATCGGAGAGCGCCTTGTTGAGGTCGTAGCCCCATTCGGCGGCCTGGGTGGGTTCGATGCCGAAGCCGAGGAAGCCCAGGCCCGCCAGCGTCAGAATCGCTTCCGCGCCATTGAGCGTGATGAGCACCGGCAGCGACTGGGTGACATTGGCGAGGATGTGCCGGAACAGGATTCGCACGGTGGACGCGCCGGTGACCCGCGCGGCGTCCACGTACGGTTCCTGCTTCACCGAGATGGTGGCATTGCGCACCACCCGGAAGTACTGCGGCACGAAGATGACGGTGATGGCGATGGCCGCCGACAGGATGCCGCCGAAGCTCGACGACTGCCCGCCCGACACCACGATCGACACCACGATGGCCAGCAGCAGCGACGGGAACGCGTACATGGCGTCCATGAACAGCACCAGGATGCGGTCCACCCAGCTGCCCAGGTAGCCGGACACCAAACCCAGGGGCACGCCGACGAACAGCGACAGCACCAGCGACACCGCGATGACCGACAGCGCGGTGCGCGCGCCGAAGATGACGCGGGAGAACACGTCCTCGCCGCGCACCGAGGTGCCGAACCAGTGCGCCGCCGAGGGCGCCTGCTGCCGCGCGAAATCGACACCGTCCGAGGCGCTCTGGGCGAAGCCGTAGGGCGCGATGAGCGGTGCGAAGATGGCGACCAGGATGAAGCCCGCGACCAGCGCGAGCCCCAGCAGCAGGGTGAAGCGCTGCAGCCCGGAGGTCATGCGCACCAGGCCCAGGCCCGGGATGCGCAGCTTGCTTCGAGTGGGTGGCACCGGCGCTTCGACGCCGGTTTCGATGACGGTCATCAGAACCTCACCCTCGGGTCGATCAGCGCCACGATCAGGTCCACCAGGAAGCTCATGACGGCCACCACGATGGCGATGAACGCGACAATGCCCTGCACCGCGACGAAGTCGCGCGACTGCAGATAGGAGGCGAGCTGGTAGCCCAATCCCTTCCACTCGAAGGTGGTTTCGGTGAGCACCGCGCCGCCGAGCATCATGGCGATCTGCATGCCCATGACGGTCACCACCGGAATCAGGGCATTGCGGAAGGCGTGCCGCCCGGTGACGACGCGGTCGGAAAGCCCACGGGCGCGGGCGGCTTCGACATAGCCCGAGCGCAGCGTCTGGATCAGGTTGATCCGCACCAGGCGCAGGAACACGCCCGCGGTGAGCAGTCCCAGCGCGATCGCGGGCAGCACAGCGTGTTTCAGCACATCCACGATGTAACTCGTGTCGCCGTACAGGATGGCGTCGACGATCATGATGTTGGTCTTGGGCGACACGTGCTGCAGCTGCAGCTCGACATTGGTGCTGGCCCGTCCGGCAACGGGCAGCCAGCCGAGCTTGACCGAGAAGATCAGCTTGAGCAGCAGGCCGACGAAGAACACCGGGGCCGCGTACACCAGGATGGCGAACAGCCGCAGGCTCACGTCACGGGCCGAATCCCGTTTGGTGGCAGCGTATCTGCCCAGCGGCACGCCGACCGCGAAGGCCACGATGAGCGACCAGAAGACCAGCTCCAGGGTGGCCGCGCCGTAGGTGACGATGACGTCGCTGATGGCCCGATTGTCCTGGGAGCGGCCGAAATCGCCCTTCAACAGCCCGGACAGGTACTCCCAGTACTGCGTCAGGATGGGCCGGTTGAGCCCGGCGGCCTCCTTGCGCTCCTGGATCTGCTGGGGGCTCAGGCGGCCGCCCATAGCGGCGCTGATCGGGTCACCGATCACGCGCATGAGGAAGAACACCAGGGTGACCAGGATCCAGGTGGTCGGGATGATGAGCAGCGCCCTCACCCCCAGGTAGCGCAGCAGCGCACTGTAGCGGGAACTGCTGCCGCGCGGTCGCTTTCCCTCGGGGCGCGCCGGGACCAGCGCGCCCTTCTCCTCGATGGCGGTCACTTGCTCAGCACACCGAAGCGGAACTTGAAGGTGGGATCGAGGGTGTCGGCGACGCCCTGCACGTTCTTGCCCGCGACCGCGATATTGGTTCCGGCCAGCAGCGGCAGCATGGGCAGGTGGTCATTGGCCAGCGAGAACTGCACCTTCTTCAGGATGTCGGCTCGCTTGGCCGGGTCGGGTTCGGTGGTCTCCGCGGTGAGCAGCGCGTTGATCTGCGGATCCTCGAAGTGGTTCTGCAGCGTGTTGTTCGGTGCGAAGAACGGGGTCAGGTAGTTGTCGGCGTCCGGGAAGTCCGGGAACCAGCCGAACTGGTAGAGCGGGTAGGAGTCCTTCACCCGTTCATCCTGATACGAAACCCACTCGGTGGACTGCAGATTCACCTTGAACAGCCCGGTGGACTCGAGCTGGTTCTTGATGGCCGCGTACTCCTCGGAGCTGGAGCCGCCGTAGTGGTCGGAGTTGTACTGCAGGTTCAGCGTGACGGGGGCGGCGACACCGGCGTCGGCGAGGAACTTGGCGGCGGCGTCCTTGTTCGGCTTGGCGCCGTAGAGGTCCTTGTACGGTTCGGTCGCGCCGGTCGCGCCGGGCACCACCGAGGAGTAGGCGGGCTTGTAGGTGCCCTTGTAGACGCCGGTGGCCAGGGCGTCGCGGTCGACGCTCGAGGCGATCGCCTTGCGCACGGCCAGCTTCTGGGCCGGGGTGCCGCCGGGCATGGTGTTCATGTTGAAGACGATGTAGCGCAGCTCGCCACCGGGCCCCTCATGCACGGTGACCTTGCTGTCGTTGCGCAGCGAGTCGACGTCGGTGGGGCTCAGGCTCCGGTAGGCGACGTCGATATTGCCGTTCTGCACATCGAGTTTCAGGTTGGCCATCTCGGCGTAGTACTTGACCGAGACGCCGCTGTTCTTGGGCTTGCCGAACAGGCCGTTGTAGTCCGGGTTGGCCTTGTAGTCGACCAGCTTGTTCTTCTCGTAGCTGGTGATGGTGTACGGGCCGGAGAACGCGTTGGTCTTCACCACGTCGTTGTCGTCGAGCACCTTGTCGGCCGGGAAGCTCTTCTCGTCCACGATGATTCCGGCCTGGCTGGGCAGCACCGAGGCGAAGGTCTGATCGTTGGCGACCTTCAGCGTGAAGTTGACGGTCTTCTCGTCGGGCGCGTCGGTGTGGTCGAGGTTGCCCAGCAGCGAGGCGGGACCGTTGGGGTCGTTGATCTTCAGGATGCGGTCGAAGGAGAACTTCACACTCTTGGCGGTGAGCGGGTTGCCATTGGCGAACTTCAGACCGGGCTTGAGGGTGCAGCTGTAGACGGTCGGCGCGGTGAAGCCGCACTTCTCGGCGGCGTCCGGTTCGGGGACGGTCTTGCCGGGCGCGAAGTTCAGCAGGGTCTGGTAGATCTGCGTCTCGGCCTGCAGCGAGCCATTGTCGTAGGCGAGGGCCGGATCCAGCGAGAAGATCTTGTCCGTGGTGCCGACCACGATGCCCGCGCCACTCCCCCCGTCCCCGGTGCGACCGGAGCCGCAGCCCGCGGCCACCAGTGCGATGCCTGCCATGCCGACCGCGGCGAAGGTCCTCGCCCGGTTCGTCTTCGAACCCATAGTGCTCAACTCTCGAACGTCGGGCGGTGGACGTCCGGATCGCAGACCTCACACCGCCACAGCTTGATGTGTCTCGGCGCACCGTAGTAACGGAATGTTGCCGCTGTGTTGCTTTTGGACAGATGAATAAATCGAACTCTGCCGAACCTGGTTATAACCAGCAAAAACTCCGGCAAAATTCTTCTCTGCGTGAATAATTTTTAGTTCTCTTGAATAAGTAGTTACCGGCCCGCCCGCCCCTCATTGCCGGGCGGGCCGGAACCGGTTATTTGCTCAGCACACCGAAGCGGAACTTCGAGGACGGATCCAGCGTGCTGTCCACGCCCTGCACGTTCTTGCCCGCGACGGCGATCTGGTTACCCGTCAGCAGCGGCACGATGGGCAGGAAGTCCGCCATCAGATCGTGCTGCAGGGTAGCCAGCACGGCGGCCCGCTTGGTCGGATCACCCTCGGTCAGTTCGGCATTCAGCTCGGCGGTGATCTTCGGGTCCCCGAAGTGGTTGCGCAGGAAGTTGTCCTCGGTGAAGAACGGGCGCAGGTAGTCGTCGGCGTCCGGGTAGTCCGGGAACCAGCCGAACTGGAAGGCCGGGTAGCCGTCGGAGGACCGGGCCTTCTGGTAGGCCACCCATTCGGTGGACTGCAGGTTCACCTTGAACAGGCCGGTGGCCTCGAGCTGGTTCTTGATCGCCGCGTACTCCTCCGAGCTGGCCTGGCCGTAGTGCTCGGTGGTGTACTGCAGGCTCAGGTCGACCGGCGTGGTCACACCCGCGTCGGCCAGGAACTTGGCGGCCGCGTCCTTGTTCGGCTTGGCGCCGTAGATGTCCTTGAGCGCCTCGGTCGCGCCCGGAACACCCTTGGGCACCGGCGAATACAGCGGCGACCAGGTGCCCTTGAAGACATTGGCGGCCAGCGCGTCGCGGTCGATGGCGGTGGCGACGGCCTTGCGAATGGCCAGCTTCTGCGCGGGATTGCCGCCGGGCTGGGTGTTCAGGTTGAACACGATGTAGCGGGTGTCGCCGCCGGGCGACTGGTGCACGGTCACCTTGGCGTCGTTGCGCAGCGAGTCCAGGTCGGTCGGCGAGAGGGTGTGCCAGGCCACGTCGATATTGCCCTGCTGCACATCGAGTTTCAGGTTCGACGCCTCGGCGTAGTACTTCACCGTGACGCTGTCGTTCTTGGGCTTGCCGAACAGGCCGTCGTAGTCCGGGTTGGCCTTGTACTCGACCAGCTTGTTCTTGTCGTAGCTGGTGATGGTGTACGGGCCGGAGAACGGCTTGGCCTTCACGATGTCCTCGTCGGCGAGGACCTTGTCGGCCGGGAACACCTTCTCGTCCACGATGGCCGCCGCCTGGGTGGGCAGGATGGCCGGGAAGGTCTGGTCGTTGGCCTGCTTCAGGGTGAAGTTGACCGTCTTGTCGTCGGGTGCGTCGGTGTGATCGAGGTTGTCCAGCAAGGCCTTCGGGCCCTGCGGATCGTCGATCTTGACCATGCGGTCGAAGGAGAACTTCACGCTCTTGGCGGTGAGCGGGTCGCCGTTGGCGAACTTCAGACCGGGCTTGAGGGTGCAGGTGTAGACGGTCGGGGTGCTGAATCCGCACTTGTCGGCGGCGTCCGGCTTCGGGGTGGCGTCACCCGCGGGGAAGTTCAAAAGGAACTGGTAGACCTGGGTTTCGGCCAGGAGGGAACCATTGTCGTAGGCCTTCGCCGGATCCAGCGAGGTGACCTTGTCGGTGGTGCCGACCAGGATTCCGCCACCACCGCCGCCCCCGGTCTTACCGGAGCCGCAACCGGCTATGGCGAACACGGCCAGTCCGGCGAACCCGACTGCCGCAATTCTTTTCGCGCGCATGTACTGCCCTTGCTCTCGAACACGCAGCGCCGACGGCCGGGTCACTGGCCCGCCGCGCCGCGGTGGACATCCTTTGGCTGGGCACAGTATCGACCGGTTATAACCGCAGTGTTGCGTTTCTGGACAATCGGTACACAAGTTGCGACATCCGCGCGCACACGCCGATGTCTCAACTGCGCCACCGCAATTCCCCGGCACGCGGGGGAAATGGGCTGCGCGCGGGCGTGATCAGGGCGATTGGGCACGATCGCACCCGAAACGCGACGTGCCCGCCCACTTTTCGGTGGGCGGGCACGAAAACCGTTGTGTTACGGGCGGCTCGGGAAATCAGGGACGGCTGAGCGCGGAGGCATTGGCGTTGTCCGCCAACAGCTCCGACTCGGTCGCGCCGGTGAGCATGCCCTCGAGCACGTTCTTGCCGATGGCCGACTCGACCGGCAGCGCGATCGGGTACTCGCCGTCGAAGCAGGCGCAGCACAGCCGCGAGCGCGGCTGCTCGGTGGCGGCGATCATGCCCTCGAGCGAGATGTAGCCGAGGCTGTCCGCGCCGATGGAGCGGCGCACGCCCTCCACCATGTCGTCGAGGCTCTCCCCCGCGATGCCGTCGGGGCCCGCGCCATTGGCGATCAACTCCGCGCGCGAGGCGAAGTCGATGCCGTAGAAGCAGGGCCACTTGACCGGCGGCGAGGCGATGCGCACGTGGATCTCCAACGCGCCCGCCTCGCGCAGCATGCGGATCAGGGCGCGCTGGGTGTTGCCGCGCACGATGGAGTCGTCCACCACGATGAGCCGCTTGCCGCGGATGACCTCACGAAGCGGGTTGAGCTTCAAGCGGATTCCGAGCTGGCGGATGGTCTGGCTGGGCTGGATGAAGGTGCGGCCCACGTAGGCGTTCTTCATCAGGCCCTGGCCATAGGGCACGCCCGAACCCTGGGCGTAGCCGACGGCGGCCGGGGTACCGGACTCGGGCACCGGGATGACCAGATCGGCCTCGATGGGGTGCTCGGCGGCCAGGCGGCGGCCGATGTCCACGCGGGTGGCGTGCACCGAGCGGCCGGAGATGGTGGAGTCGGGCCGGGCCAGGTAGACGTATTCGAAGACGCAGCCCTTGGGGGTCGGGTTGGCGAAGCGCAGCGAGCGCACGCCGTCGGCGTCGATGGCCAGCAGTTCGCCGGGCTCGATCTCGCGCACGAAGGACGCGCCGACGATGTCGAGGGCGGCGGTCTCGCTGGCAACCACCCAGCCGCGATCCAGGCGGCCCAGACATAGTGGGCGCACGCCGTGCGGATCGCGGGCGGCGTAGAGGGTGTGCTCATCCATGAAGGTGAGGCAGAAGGCCCCGCGCAGCGTCGGCAGCAGCTCCATGGCGGCCTGCTCGATGCTCTTGTCGGCGGCCGCGTGCGCGAGCAGCGCGGTGATCACGTCGGAGTCGGAGGTGGCGGCCATGGTGCCCGCCAGCCGGCCGGTGACCAGGCCGAGTTCCCGTGCCCGCGTGCTCAATTCGGCGGTGTTCACGAGATTTCCGTTGTGCCCCAACGCGAGTCCGGTACCGACCGCGGTGGTGCGGAAGATCGGCTGGGCGTTCTCCCAGGTGGTGGACCCGGTGGTGGAGTAGCGGCAGTGGCCGACGGCGACGTGGCCGGGCATGGCGGCCAGGGTCTGCTCGTCGAAGACCTGGCTCACCAGGCCCAGATCCTTGAAGACCAGCACCTGCGAGCCGTCGGCGACGGCGATGCCCGCCGCCTCCTGACCGCGGTGCTGCAGTGCGTAGAGTCCGTAGTACGTGAGCTTGGCCACATCTTCGCCCGGGGCCCAGACACCGAACACACCGCACTCTTCGCGCGGTTCGTTCTCGTCGTGGTCGGAGGTGGTGGCGGCGGAGGGGAGAGTCACCGTTTGCTCCCTGTTCGGCGGGCGGGGGCCGTCAGCCATTCTACGGGTAACCGCAAGGCAACCCACCGTTGGGATAACCGGGATGGCAGGCGGTTTGCTGTTAGCGTTCGCTCGTGACGAGCACCGACACCGATGGCAGCCCCGAACCCGCCCCGCGACGTCGGCACCTGAGCCCGCTGCGGTGGGCCTTCCCCATAGTCGTCGTCACGCTGCTGGCCTCGCTGCTGGGCGTGATGTACCTCGACTACGTCGTCGATCCGGAGAAGAACCTGCACGACTTCCCGATCGCCCTGGTGAATCAGGACGTCGGCGACGATATCGGCGGCAAGCACGTCAACTTCGGGGATCAGGTTTCCGAGGGGCTGCAGAAGGCGGTGCCGTCGGACAAGATCGACCTGCGGGTGCTCGGCATCAACGAGGCGCAGCTGCAGATGCAGTCGGCGCAGGTGTACGGCACCATCATCATTCCCAGCGACTTCTCCAAGCGGCTCGGCATTCTCGGTGTCGGCTCGGTGGTGCCCGGCGACATCACCAAACCGGTGCTGACCCTGCAGACCAATCCGCGCACCGGCGCGTTCGCGACGGCGGTGGTGCAGAAGTTCGGTGAGCAAGCTCTCACCCAGGTCAATACCCAAGTGGGACAGCAGCTCACCGACCAGGTGAAGGCGCAGCTGGCACCGCCGCCCGGCGCGCCCCCGACCGAGTTGTCGGCGGCGACCCGGCTGGTGCTGGCCCAACCGCTCGATATCGTGGTCGACCAATTCCGGCCGCTGCCCGGCGGATCCGGGGAGGGGCTGACCGCCTTCTTCTACAGCCTGCTGCTCCTGCTGATCGGCATGGTCGGGGCGATGATCATCCACCAGCTCATCGATTCGGCGCTGGGCTTCCTGCCGACCGAATGGGGTCCCTGGTACGTGCACTATCCGCGGGCGTCGATCTCGCGGGTGAAGACCCTGCTCATCAAGTGGTCGGCGGTGGTGGTCATGGCACTGGCGGTCTCGGGTGCGCTGGAAGGCATCGCGGCGATCCTGGGCATGCCGCTGGACAAACCGCTGCTGCTGTTCATCTACGGCGCCTTCGTGATCATCGCGGTCGGCTTCACCTGCACCTCGATGCTCGCGGCGGTCGGCACCTCCGGGTTGATCATCAACCTGATCATCTTCGTCATCCTGGGCCTGCCGTCCTCGGGCGGCACCATCCCGATCGAGGCGACGCCCAAGTACTTCGGCTGGCTGGCCAAGTTCGAGCCCATGCACCAGGTCTTCCTGGGCACGCGCTCGATCCTCTACTTCAACGGCAACGGACAGGCGGGTCTGACCCGGGGCGTCTGGATGGCCGTGCTGGGGCTGGCCATCGGCGTGATCGGCGGCCTGTTCATCACCCGCTTCTACGATCGAAAGGGCCTGGAGCGCAAGCCCGTGAACCTCGATTCCGGCTCCGGCAAGCACGCCAAGCCCGCCGACGCCTGAGTCAGCGCGACACCCCGGCTCATAGCGGCACGACCGGCAGCCACCGGGCGACCTCGCCCGCGCGGCTGCCGGAGGCGCTCAGCGCGCCGCCGTCCACCGCTTCGGCGAACCCGAGCAGCCCGGTGGCCAGCAACAGCCATGTGCGCGCATCGGTTTCGACCACGTTCGCCGGCGTCCCGCGGGTATGCCGCGGGCCCTCGATGCACTGCACCGCCACGAACGGCGGCACCCGCACCTCCACCGAATGCCCCGGCGCATCCGCCGCCAGCGCCCGCGCCGTCCCCCGCACCGCCGCCGCGATCTCGGTCCGCGCGGGCTTCGACACGGTCTCGTCGCGCAGCCACTCCCCCACCGCGGCCACCGCCGCCCGCACCTCCGCCGGATCCACCGCACCTCGTCGCGCCATGCCGCGAGGCTACCGCCGACCCCCGACGAGACGGCGGGCCAGGCGGGGCGCGAGCGCACCCCCGGCATTGAGGGCCAGGTGCAGCAGGGCCGGGGCGGTGGCGCTGCCGGTGTGGCGACGCAAACGGTCGAAGAGCAGGCCCGCGCCCGTGGTGAGGGCGACGGTGGCGGCAATGGGATCGGCTGCGGCGCGGGCGGGTTGGATGTGGGACAGGCCGAAGGCGAACGCGCCCAGCGCCGTTCCCGCGCCGCCCGCGGTCCGTTCGAGCAGCGGGGTCAGGGTCGAGCGGTAGACGAGTTCCTCGGTGAACACCGTGCCACCCGGAATGTGCAGGGCCGTCCATTCGACGGTGTGCACGGCCGGGCCGCGGTCGTCGAGTCCGGCGAGGTGGCGGCGGGTGGCCGGGATGGCCAGGGCCGCCGCGTATCCGGACAGCACCAGTCCGCCCGCGAGCGCACCGACGCGGAATCCGCGCGGCGACAACCAGTTCGGCGTCCCGCCAAACGCGAGCGCATAGGCGGCGGCGAAGGCGGTATTGGCCGCGGTGCGGCCGCGGATGTCCAACTCGAGCGCGGGCAGCACGCGATTGCTCCACAGCGGTGGAAGGGCCATCGCCACCAGTGGTTTCAGGCGCACGGCTACTTCACCGCGCGTTCGTAGGCTTCGGCGAGTTCGATTTGGGTGCGAATGCGTTCGGCCTCGTCCTGATCCCAGTCGGGCGGGGCGGCGATGGCGGCCCAGCCGTCGAGCACCAGGGAGCCGTAGCGGTGGCCGTGGCCGTCGCTGACGCCCTGGGCATTGGTCAGATCGGCGACCACCTGCCAGAAGGTGACGAAGGGCCACCAGCGCATCTGCGGGGAGACGTCCGCGCCGCGGGGTTCGGACAGCCAATCCGGTTGGGAGAAGATGAGATCCGACGACCACCAGACAATGGGGTCCGAGGGATGCTGCAGGTAGGCGATGCGCGGCTTGCGCCAATCCGGGGAGGGCCGGTTCAAATCGGCCGCGGTGGCGGCGAATCGGACCACCAGGCCGTCGGCGTAGATGGGATCCACCTCGCGGGTCCCCGCATCGCGGCGCTGAACGAACTGCTGCCACAGCCGATTCGAGTTGGGCGGGCCCACCCACAGCGCCCCGTCCACCTTGGAGCGCAGGTCGGCCAGGCCGTCGAAGGCCGATTCGGAGCCCTGCGAGCCCAGCGACTCCCCGTACACCAGCAGTTTCGGGCGGTGGTCCGGCGGCCGCTGCGACCAATGCCGGTAGACCGCGTCGAACATCGTGCGGCCGTTGACCGCCACCTTCTGCCGGTCGGCCAGAAACGACAGCACGCTGGGCAGATACGAGTACTGCGAGGCCACGATGGCGGTGTCGCCGCCCCACATGTATTCGATGGCCGCCGCGGCCTCCCCGTTCACCCAGCCGGTGCCGGTGGTGGTGGCCAGCACCAGCACCTTGCGGTCGAAGGCCCCGGTGCGCTCGAGTTCGGCGACGGCCAGGTCCTCCTCGGTGAGGTCCTTGGTCGCCGACTGCAGTCCCACGTACACCCGGATCGGTTCGCGCGCGGGCTTTCCGGTGGCGGCGCTGATCAGCATGGGGTCGGGCCCGTGCGAGACGAACCAGCGCCCCTCCGAGCCGAGGGTCTCCCATTTCGCCAGCGACGCCGGGCTGCCCGAGCGTTCGGGCTTGGTGGGCTGCACGGCGTACTGGGTCACCTTGTCGTTGCGCACACTGAACGCCGAGTTGGCGACGGCGAAGAAGGCGCGGGTGGCGACACCGTTGAACAGCGTCACGATGAGCACGGTCAGTAGCAGGGCCCCCGTGGCGGGTGCGAGGGTGGGCGGCACCCGCACCCAGCGGCTGAGCAGCCGGGCCAGCAGACGCACCGCCGTCCGCAGGGTCCGGTACACCGCGACGACCAGTGCGCCGACCGCGAAACTCAGCCCGCCCGTACGCAAATACGCGGCGCGGGTGGTGCCCTCCATGCCCATGAGCGTGGTGATCTCGCGCTGCCAGTCGGCCGACAGCACCAGCATGCGGGCCGCCACCAGCACGCAGGCGATCACCACCACGACCTTGACCAGGTACCGCACCCCTTCGGACGGCGTCTCGAGTTTGACGCGCGGCCGAATCCACTTGCGGAACAACCACTGCAGCACACAGCCCACGCCGTAGCCGATGGCGGCGTTGATGCCGGAGATCAGACCCTGGAACAGCCAGTCACGCGGAACCAGCGACGGCGTCACCGACCAGGCGAAGAAGATGGTCGCCACCACCAGGCCGGTGTGATTGAGATCGATGACGTCCTCGACCCGGCGCGCGAACATCGCGACCTTGCGACCCCGGCCGCGCCGGAACAGCTTCCGATACGCCACCGCGCCGCGCGCGTAGAGCACGGTGCCGCGGGAGCGCAGCCGTGTCAGGGCGTCGGCGGTGTCCAGCACCCGTCAAGTATCTACCCACGTCACTCGAGTAGTTGTACTCGGTCGAACAATCATGAGCGCGGACAGACTCACAGACCATGAGCACACCGAGCGCACAGACCAAGAGCACCACCGCGTTTCTGGCTCAGGCCACGATCGCCTTCGGAATCAGCTTCTGCGCCTTGATCATCGGCATCGCCTACCTGCCCCTGGACATCTGGCAGCGCGGATTCCTGCTGATGGCAATGCTGTTCCTGGTGAGCAGCACCTTCACCCTCGCGAAAGTGATTCGCGATCAACACGAGTCCTCGAAGGTGCACAGCCGCATCGACGAGGCCCGCATGGAAAAGCTGATGGCCGAGCACGACCCGTTCAAGATCAACTGAGCTGTCCCGCGCACGCGGAGACGACGAGAGCCCGCCGGAACGAGGGGAACCGGCGGGCTCTCGGTATGTCCACGGCACGCCACCCCGAAAGGTTCAGTGCCGGAGGGGATCGGTGCCGCGCGAGATCAGTGCTCGAAGGCCCCGAACAGCGCGGGCAGCGTGCCCTCGTGGGCGGCGCGCAGATCGTCCAGCTTCACGCTGAACTGGCCCTGCACCTCGACCGAGTCCGAGCCGTCGTCGACCACGCCGATGCGCGCCCACGGCAGGCCGCGGGCATCGCACATCTTGGTGAAGCGGGTCTCCTCCGAGCGCGGCACGGCCACCAGCACGCGGCCCGCCGACTCGGAGAACAGGGTGACGAACGGGTCCGCGCCCTCGGGAAGGATGATGCGGCAGGCGGTTTCACCGGCCAGCGCGGCCTCCACGA
This sequence comes from Nocardia sp. CDC153, assembly GCF_035818515.1. NCBI lineage: Bacteria > Bacillati > Actinomycetota > Actinomycetes > Mycobacteriales > Nocardiaceae > Nocardia > Nocardia sp. CDC153. Next base: position 727,261 of record NZ_JAYKYU010000003.1, read on the forward strand.
CGGTCTGGATCAGGCCGCCCTCGGAGATGTCGTGGGCGGCGGAGATCATGCCGTCGCGCGAACCCGAGACCAGGATCTCCGACAGCAGCTGCTCGCGGGCGAAGTCGACCTTGGGCGGCAGGCCGCCGAGGTGGTCGTGCTCGACCTGCGCCCAGATGGAGCCGTCGAGTTCGTCGCGGGTCTCGCCGAGCAGGATGAGGGTCTCGCCGGGCTCGGTGCCCAGGCCGGTCGGGATGCGGCGGTGCACATCGTCGATCACGCCCAGCACGCCGACCACGGGGGTGGGCAGGATGGCGGTCTGGCCGGTCTGGTTGTAGAAGGACACATTGCCGCCGGTGACCGGAATGCCCAGCGCCGCACAGCCGTCCGCGAGACCGCGCACGGCCTGCTGGAACTGCCACATGACGCCCGGATCCTCCGGCGAACCGAAGTTCAGGCAGTTGGTGACGGCCTTCGGGGTGGCGCCGGTGACCGCGACATTGCGGAAGGCCTCCGCCAGCGCCAGCTGCGCGCCGGTGTAGGGGTCCAGCTTGGTGTAGCGGCCCGAGGCGTCGGTGGCCAGCGCGATGCCGCGACCGGTCTCCTCGTCGATACGGATGACACCGGCGTCGGCGTTCTCGGCCAGCACGGTATTGCCGCGCACGTAGCGGTCGTACTGCTCGGTAATCCACTTGCGGGAGCACAGCTGCGGGCTGGCCAGCATCTTCAGCAGGGTGTCGCGCAGTTCGTCGCCGGTCTTGGGACGCTCGAGGCGCGCGGCCGAATCCGCGTTCAGCGCATCCTGATCCGCGGGGCGCGCCACCGGGCGCTCGTAGACCGGGCCCTGGTGGGCGACGGTGCGCGGCGGCACGTCCACCACCACCTCGTCGTGCCAGGTGATGACCAGGCGGTCACCGTCGGTGACCTCGCCGATGACGGTGGCGGTGACATCCCACTTCTGGCAGACGGCCATGAAGGCGTCCACATTGTCGGGGGTGACGACCGCGCACATGCGCTCCTGCGACTCGCTCGAAAGGATCTCGGCGGGAGTCATATTGGCGGCGCGCAGCGGCACCCGGTCCAGGTCGATGCGCATGCCGCCGTCGCCCGCGGCCGCGAGTTCGGAAGTGGCGCAGGACAGTCCGGCGCCGCCGAGGTCCTGAATGCCCACCACCAGTCCGGCGTGGTACAGCTCGAGACAGCACTCGATGAGCACCTTCTCGGCGAACGGGTCGCCGACCTGGACGCTCGGGAGCTTCTTACGGCCGGAACCGGATTCGTCGCCGGAGAAGGTGTCCGAGGCCAGCACGGACACGCCGCCGATGCCGTCGAGGCCGGTGCGCGCGCCGAACAGAATGATCTTGTTGCCCTGGCCGGAGGCGAAGGCCAGGTGCAGGTCCTCGACCCGCATGACGCCCGCGCACAGCGCGTTCACGAGCGGATTGCCCTGGTAGGACGGGTCGAACACGGTCTCGCCGCCGACGTTCGGCAGGCCCAGCGAATTGCCGTAACCGCCGACGCCGCGCACCACACCGTCGACCACGCGCCGGGTGTCCGGGTGGTCGGCCGCGCCGAAGCGCAGCTGGTCCATGACCGCGATCGGGCGCGCGCCCATGGCCATGATGTCGCGCACGATGCCGCCGACACCGGTGGCCGCGCCCTGGTAGGGCTCCACATACGAGGGGTGATTGTGCGATTCGACCTTGAAGGTGACGGCCCAGCCGTCGCCGATGTCGACCACGCCCGCGTTCTCGCCGATGCCCGCGAGCATGGACTTCTTCATCTCCTCGGTGGTGGTCTCACCGAAGTAGCGCAGGTGCACCTTGGAGGACTTGTAGGAGCAGTGCTCCGACCACATCACCGAGTACATGGCCAGTTCGGCGTCGGTGGGTCGGCGGCCCAGGATCTCCTTGATCCGCGCGTACTCGTCGTCCTTGAGGCCGAGTTCCTTGTAGGGCTGCGGGTGGTCCGAGGTGGCCGCGGCGTTGCTGACGGTATCGACGTGGCTGGTCACGGGAATACCAGAGTCCTTTCGGCCGGGCAGGTCACAAGCGATCGCCCGCGTTGCTGGATGTCGGCGAGATATACGATCGCGAGTCTAATTCCCAGCGATTTCAGCCCGCCCGCCTCCCCGGGACTTCAGCGGCCGACTGAGATCCGTCGCCATTTATGCACCCGTGCCTGCGGATTAGCGCCACACCGATTTTGGCCGTACCCGGTGAGTTACCCCGATCGGCACGAAATCAGTCGTCACCTCGGCATACGAACCCCGGCTCGCCGGTTGCGTGATATTGGGCACTTCCGGGCCTCATGCCGCTGGCCGACCGGAGCCCGGTCACCCGCTACCCTGTGGCGGTGAACGATCGATCCGGGGTCGCGGATCCGACCGAGAAACCTATGACCAATGCGCGCGGGCTGACTACACGGCAACGGCAACTGCTGTTGCTGGCGGTCGCCCTGTTCGCGGTGTCGGCGGTGGTCAGCTATCTGACCAAGTGGCACGGGTACATCGATCTACGGGTGTATCGCAATGGCGCCCGCGCCTGGTTGGACGGCAAGGATCTGTACGGGCCGATGCCCGCGGTCTACGGGATCGGGCTGCCGTTCACGTATCCGCCGTTGGCCGCGCTGTTCTTCGCGCCCTTGGCGCTCATGCCGCTGGCCGTCGCCGAATGGGCGGTGCTGGCGGTGTCGGTCGCCTCGCTCGGGGTGACGCTGTGGGTGGTGCTGGATCGGCTGCGGCCGAGCCTGGCCCGGCCGACCCGGCTCGCGCTGGTCATCGGCGCGGTGGCGCTGACCCAGCTGCTGGAGCCGATTCGCGAGACCTACGGGTTCGGGCAGATCAATCTGGTGCTGATGGCTGCGGTGGCGCTGGATGTCTTGGCGCGCAAGACGTTCTGGCCGCGCGGCATGCTGATCGGCATCGCGGTGTCGGTGAAGCTGACCCCCGGCGGGTATCTCCTGTATTTCCTGCTGCGCAAGGACTGGAAGGGCGCGATCACGGTGGTCGCCTCCACCATCGGCGCGGTGGCGGTGGGTTGGGCGCTGTTCCCGCACGATTCGCCGCAGTACTGGTTCCACACGCTGGCCGACACCGGCCGCATCGGGCCGCCCTGGTACGCGGGCAATCAGTCCATCAAGGGTTTCGTCTTCCGGCTCGGCTACTCCACCTCGGTCGCGACGCTGCTGTGGCTGCTGCTGTCGGCGGCCGCCGTGGCCCTGGCCGCGGTGTGGATGAAGCGCCTGCTGGACGCGGACGCGACGGTGGCCGCGCTGATGGTGAATGCCGCTGCGGTACTGCTGGTTTCCCCGGTCTCCTGGTCGCACCACTGGGTGTGGATCGCGCCCGCGCTGCTGGTGGCCGCCGACGCCATCGCCCGCGGCCGCCGCAACCCGTGGTTCCTGGGCGCGGTCGGACTGGCCGTGGTCATGTTCGCCGTCGGCCCGATGTGGCTGCTCCCCCACAACGCCGACCGCGAGCTCACCTGGAACTGGTGGCAGCAGCTCCTCGGAAACAGCTACGTGCTCTTCACTTTCGCGGTCTTCATCGTCGCCGCGCTCACCTACCGGCCGACGCCGACCGCTGTCGAGAAGGCCGACGCCTAGCGGGTCGCCTCGGGCGTCAGGAAGGCGGCCAGGGCCGCGGCGTAGGCGGGAACGTCTGCCGCGCCCATCATTTCGCGCGCCGAGTGCATGGCCAGCTGGGCCGCGCCGACATCCACGGTCGGCATGCCGGTGCGGGCCGCGGTCATCGGGCCGATGGTGGAACCGCACGGCAGATCGGCGCGGTGGACGTAGCGCTGCAGCGGCACCTCGGCCTGGGCGGCGGCCAACGCGAACGCGCCCGCGCCGGTGGCATCTGTGGCGTAGCGCAGATTCTGATTGACCTTGAGCACCGGCCCGCCGTTCACCTCGATGCGATGCGAGGGCTCGTGGCGCTCCGGGTAATTCGGATGCGTCGCATGGGCCATGTCACCCGACGCGCAGATCGAACCCGCCAGCGCCGCCAGGTATTCGGCGCGCCCGCCGCCGCGGGTCAGCACGATGCGCTCCAAAACCGTGGGCAGCAGCCCGGATTGGGCGCCCCGATCGGACTGGCTGCCGACCTCCTCGTGGTCGAACATGGCCAGCACCGGCACCGCCGCACCGGGTTCGGCGATGGCCGCCAGGAAGGCGCGCAGCCCGGCATAGCAGGTGCCCTGATTGTCGAGCCGGGGCGCGCTGATCAGATCCAGATCGCGCCCGATCAGCTTGGACGGCACCAGATCATGGGTCATCAGCTCCCAGCCCAGCACCGCGTCCGGTTCGATGCCGGAGCGTTCGGCCAGGAAGGCCAGGAACGAGCGCGGCTCGCCGCCGATCCCCCACACCGCGTTCACGTGCCGCTGTGGATCCAATTGCACCCCGCGCCGATCCTCGGACAGGTGGATGGCCAGCTGCGGCACCCGCAGGATCGGTTCGTCGATGCGAATCAGCCGCTCCCGCACCACGTTTCCGTCGCGCAGCGAGATCCGTCCGGAAATGCCGAGGTCCCGGTCCAGCCACGAGTTCAGCCAGGCCCCGCCGTAGGGTTCCAGCCCCACCAGCTGCCAGCCCGCCGCGGCCAGGTCCGGATGCTGCTTCACCCGCAGATTCGGGCTGTCGGTGTGCGCCCCCACCACCCGGAAGGGCGTGGCCTGCCCGCCGCGGAAGGCGGAGGGCGTACCCGCCCCGCCGTCGGCCCAGGCGACCAGCGAACCGCCGCGCACCACGTAGTACCGGCCCGCGCTGCTGGACGGCCACGGCGCGGCCTCGGAAAGTCTGGTGAAACCGTGATCGTCGAGTTCCGCTGCGACAGTGCGGCAGACGTGGAACGGCGACGGGGAGGCATCGATGAATTCACACAGTCCGGCGGCGGTCGCGGTGGTCTCGACAACTGGCATGCCGTCGATCCTAAGCAACCGTTATTCAGTTTCCGCTGATCAGGTCTCCCTGAGCGGCGCCGGTGTGTTACTCCGGGACCGGCACTTCGGCGATGCGGCCCAGCAAGCGCACCAGTTCCAAATAGTCGTCGCTTCCGAGACTGCGGCGCATTTGGGCCTCGGCACGCACTTCCTCGGCCCGCACCTCCTCGACGAGCTCCTCGCCGCGACGGCTGAGGCCGATGAGAATGCGGCGGCGATCGTCGGCGGCGGCCACCCGGAAGATGAGCCCGCGCTCGGCCAGATGGTCGGCGTGGCGGGTCGCCGAGGACGGCGGCAGCTGGGCCCGGGCGGCCAGCTCGCTCATGGTGATGCCGACGTCAGCGGACAGATTGGTGAGCATGCACCACTGGTCTGCGGTCAGTCGCCTGGCACACAGCGCGGCGTCCAGGTGACGAAGCCAACTCCGCTCGGCCGCTCGGAGGGCTCCATGCAAGGTGGAAAATCCACCTAGAATTGTCGCCATATTTCCCGCCCGTCAGAAAACCGCTTGAACGAGGGGAAGGTTAGCCCATGTCCCCGTTCGACGGGAATCCCGAGAACACCATCGAGATCATCAACATAGTTCCGCAACAGGGTCCCGGCGGTATCTTCGCACCCTCCTGCGAGGCGGCCATTTCTCTGGCGTTGGAAGAAATCAACTCGGGTTCGGGAATTCTGGGAAGAGAATTGCGCGTCACCCACATTGACGGCGGCCGGGAACCGAACGTGGTGGCCGGGGAAGTCGCGGCGCTGGTGGCCACGGGCATGGTGCACGCGGTGACGGGCTGGCACACCTCGGCGGTGCGGCGGGCGGTCGAGCAGGTCACGGGCGGTCGGGTGCCGTATTTGTTCGCCACCGACCACGAGGGTCTGGACCACGCGCCGGACGGGCTGTTCATGATCGGGGCGGACCCGAAGCACCAGATCGTGCCCGCCCTGGACTGGCTGCACCGGTCCTTCGAGGCCACCCGGTGGGCGATCATCGGCAACGATTACGTGTGGCCGCGGCGGACCGCGCAGGCCGTGCGCGCGGCGCTGGCCGATCCCGAGGCGATCGCGCTGGAGATGTTCGTACCCATGAACACTCGCGATTTCCGCCCGTTTCTCGACGACCCGCGCCTGGACTCGGCCGACGGCATCATCGTGCTGCTGGTCGGCGCGGACGTCGCGCGCTTCAACCTGCAGTTCTCACGCACCGGGCGCTCGGATCAGCAGGTGCGGGTGAGTCCGGCGGTGGACGAGAACGTGCTGCTCGCGGCGGGCGGCGGGGCCAACCACAATCTGTTCGTGCCGTCCGGATTCTTCGTCAACGGTCCGCACGACCGGGAGCGGCTGGACCGGTATCACAAGCTGCACGGCTGGTTCGCGCCCACGCTGACCAATTTCAGCAATACCAGCTACGAGGCCATCCACACCCTGCGCGGCATGGCGGATCTGGCCGGATCGCTGGATGTGCGGCACATTCGGCGCGCGCTCGCGGACCGGCCGATCATCGAAACCCCGTGGGGCGAGGTCGGATTCGAGGGCAACCAGGCGATCCGCCCGACCTGGCTGGCCAGGGCGGGCGGCGTCGACTTCGAGATCCTCGACGGGATCTGATTCGGCGAACTACGCGGCGGTGCCGGATCTACCGCTACGCGGTGACCAGGCTGTCCAGCACGGACAGGAACAGGCCCAGGCCGTCGTCGCTGGGACCGGTGAGCGGCTCGGTGGCGTGCTCGGGATGCGGCATGAGGCCGACGACCCGGCGGTTGGCCGAGGTGATGCCCGCGATCTCGCGCTGCGAACCATTGGGGTTACCGCCCGCGTAGCGGAACACCACGCGACCCTCGCCCTCGAGCTCGTCGAGCACGGCGTCGGAGGCCTGGTAGCGGCCCTCGGCGTTCTTGACCGGCACCAGGATCTGCGCGCCCTTCTCATAGCGCGAGGTCCAGGCGGTGTCGGTCTGCTCGACGGTCAGCCACTGGTCGCGGCACACGAAGTGCAGGCCCTCGTTGCGGGTCAGCGCGCCCGGCAGCAGGCCCGCCTCGCACAGAATCTGGAAACCGTTGCAAATGCCCAGGATCGGCATGCCGCCCTCGGCGGCCTTGATGACCGAGCCCATGACCGGAGCCATGGCGGCGATGGCCCCCGCGCGCAGGTAGTCGCCGTAGGAGAAGCCGCCCGGGACCACCACCGCGTCGACCTGCTCGAGGTCGGCGTCGGCGTGCCACAGCGAAACGGCTTCGGCTCCGGCCAGTTTCACCGCGCGGGCGGCGTCGACATCGTCGAGGGTGCCCGGGAAGGTGATGACACCGATGCGCGCGCTCACAGCCGGACGACCTTCCAGTCCTCGATGACCACATTGGCCAGCAGCGATTCGGCGATCTTCTCGAGATCGGCGTCGCTCACGCTGTCGTCCACCTCGAGCTCGAAACGCTTGCCCTGCCGCACATCCGAAACGCCCGGGTACCCGAGACGCCCCAGCGCACCGCCGATGGCCTGTCCCTGCGGATCCAGGATCTCGGCCTTCGGCATCACCTCGACCACGACACGTGCCACGCGTTGCTCCTCAGCTGGTGGGGCGGCACCCGGCCTACTGGCGGCCGGGTTGATTCGCTGCTCAGCGTAGTTGGCGCGGCCCGCGGCCAACGCGCCGGGGCAAGGCGCATGTGGCCCCCGACACAGCGGAACCTCCAAGCTCGGCCGGAGTCCCGCGCCGCAGACTTGGACAGAGCTACGGTTGGGTATGCGCATAGCCCATTTCGGACATTCCTGCATTCTCGTGGAGATGAACGGCGCACGGATCCTGTTCGATCCCGGCACCTTTTCGCACGGTTTCGAGGGCATCACCGGATTGGACGCCATTGCCGTCACCCATCAGCATCCCGATCACATCTGCCCGAACCGGATCGACGCGCTGATCGAGGCGAATCCGCAGGCCAGGCTGCTGTCGGACCCGCAGACCGCGCTCATGCGGGGCGAGCCATGGGAGGCCGTCCATGCCGGAAATGTCCTAAAAGTCGGGGATGTCCAAGTAACCGGCGGTGGCGGTCGGCACGCGGTCATTCATCCCGACCTTCCGGTCATCGACAACACGGTTTTCCAACTAGGCACCCCCACCGAACCCGCACAACTCGTGCATCCCGGCGATTCCCTCTGGGTACCGCCAACCCCGGTGGGCGTGCTCGCCATTCCCGCGGTCGCCCCGTGGATGCGGATCAGTGAGGCCGTGGATTACCTGCGGGCGGTAAATCCCCGAGTCGCCTTCCCAATCCACTACGGCATCATCGTTCCCGAAGCCCAGGGCATCTATTTCGGTCGCTTGAACGAAATGGGACCGGCGAATACCGAATTCAAGATCATCGAACCGGAGGACAACGCCGAATTCTGACGGCGGTCATAACCAGTCGACAATCGCGCGCCCCGCAAGGCTTTTCGCGGCGCGCGATCGTCAATGCGTCAGGGCGTCTTCCTTGCCCGCGCCCGCCTCGCGCCGCTGGATCTCGCGCAGGCGGGCGCCCTCCACATCGATATCGGGCACGATCTTCGACAGCCAGGCCGGAATCCACCAGGCCCACTTGCCCATCAGCACCAGCAGCGACGGGATGAGCACCATGCGGACCAGGAAGGCGTCGAAGAAGACGCCCGCCGCGAGGGCGAAGCCCATGGACTTGGCGCTGATATCGGGCTCCATCATGAAGGAGCCGAAGACGAAGATCATGATGATGGCCGCAGAGGTGACCACGCGCGCGCCGTGGTGGTAGCCGGAGATCATGGCCTCCTTCGGCGGTTTGCCGTGCACGTACTCCTCGCGCATGCGGGTCACCAGGAACACCTGGTAGTCCATGGCGAGACCGAACACCAAGCCGATCAACATGATCGGCATGAAGCTGATGATCGGCCGGGGTTCGTCGACGATGCCGAACCTGCCGTCCTGGAAGATCGCCACCGTCGCCCCGAAGGTCGCCGCCATGGACAGCAGGAAGCCCAGCGCCGCGGTCAAAGGCACCAGGATGGACCGGAATACGGCGATCAGCAGCAGGAACGCGGCACCGGCCACAATGGCCAGATAGGGCACGATCTTGCCGAGCAGGACATGGTCGATATCGGCGTAAATGGCTGTGGTGCCGGTGATTCCGTACTCCATGCCGTATTGGGACTTGAACTGCGACTCGGCATCGCGGGCATCGCGGACGAGGTCCTTGGTGTCCTGGTTGTTGGGCCCGGTCTTGGGCACGCCTTCGAACCGAGCGCCTTCGGAGTCCGGGCTGAAGACCGGGTTGGTCACGTAGTTCATGTCCGGGTACCCGGCGAGCTTGTCGCGCAATGCCGTCACCGCCCCCTCGCGCTGGTCCGGTGCGACATTCGACAGGTCGACCGCGATCTGCAGCACGCCATTGCTGCCCTCGCCGAAGCCGTTGGTGCGCAGCTCGTATGCCTTGCGCACGGTGGACGTCTTGGGCAGGCTGTCCTCGCCCGGCAGACCGAGCTGCAGATGGGTCGCGGGTCCGGCGAGCAGGCCCAGCACCACGATGCTCAGGATCAGGGTGAGCACCGGCACCCGGCCGATCAGCCGCGCGACCCGCATGCCATTGGTGACCTGAGTGTCATCCTCCGGATCGTGCTGGGCGATGAGCGGCAGCTTGGGCTTGAACAGGAATCGGCCGAACGCGCCGAGTAGCGCGGGCATGAGCGTGAGCGCGACAAGCACGGCGAATCCGGCCGCGACCGCGCCGCCCAGGCCCATGAAGGTCAGGAACCGCACCCCGACAATGCTCAGCCCGACCAGCGCGATGATGACGGTCAGACCGGCGAACACCACCGCCGAGCCCGCGGTGCCGAGCGCCACGCCCGCCGCCTCGGCGGGCGAATCCTGCACCGCCAGTTCGTGTTTGTACCTGGACACGATGAACAGCGCGTAGTCGATGGACAGCGCGATGCCGATCATGGACGCCAGGAAGGTGGTGAAGCTGGGCACCTCCATCACCGACGTGCCCAGGAAGATCAGCGAGGTCGCCGCGCCCAGACCAACGATGGCGGTGATGATCGGCACGAAGGCCGCCACGATCGCGCCGAACGAGATCACCATGACCACCAAGGCGAAGGCCATGCCCACCATTTCGGATTTGCCGCTGGGCTGCTGCTGCTCCATCGCGATGGTGCCGGACATCTCGACGGTCAGACCCGCATTGCGCGCGTCATCGGCCACGTCGTAGGCGGCCTTGCGGTCGTCGGCGGTGATCGCGCCGAAGTCCTTGATGGTGAACGGCACGCTGAGCACGGCCACCGTGTCGGGCTCGGTCCGATTGAGCACGTTCAATGGCGCGTTGCTGCAACGGCTCACGAAGTCCTGCGAGGCGCGGTCACCGGTGAGACAGCCCATCTGTTCGGTGGCGGCGATCGGATCGACCAGGGGTTTGGTGTGATCGACGATGCCGAGGTCGTTGAGCTTCTGCACCAGCCCGTCGACGACCGCCCGGTTCGCGGGATCGGTGAGCCTGGTACCCGCGGGCGCTCCGATCACGTAGACGCCGGTGACGGCGTCGAATTTGAACGCCTGGGACATGCCCGGAAAGTGTTTGTCGAGAATCTCGTTGGCCCGCTCCGACGGCAGGTTCGGAATGTCGAAGGAGTTGCTCATCGGCTCTTGCAGCTTGGCCCCGAGACCGCCGAGCACCATGAACAGAATCAGCCAGATAGGCAGCACGATCCACTTGCGCCGATACGCGAACCTGCCCCACCGGTACAGATAGACGGACACGAGCTCTCCTAGCGGTCGCCGGGCGTGCTGTGGTCTTCGTACTACCGACTGTCGAGTTTGCTATCGAATTGCCCTCAAATCAAGCGATCTTGATCGAATTGACGCCGCGCCGCCGGGCAGGCGCGGACACCGCCCGGCGGCGCGAGTCTGGGGTTACCGCCGCCGCGCTAGCGGTAGGAGGCCAGGAACAGGGCCTCGGCCAGGGCCATGTTCTCGATCTCGGTGGGGTCCACGCTCTCGTTGGGCGCGTGGATCAGGCACTTGGGCTCCTCGACGCCCATGAGCATGATCTCGGCGTCGGGGTAGGTGTCGGCGAAGACATTGCACAGCGGGATCGAGCCGCCCTGGCCCTCGGTGGTGGCGGGGCGACCGTAGGCGGCCGCCATGGCCGCCGCCATGGCGGTGCGCGCGGGGCCGTCGGTGCTGCCGACGAACGGCGAGCCGGTGGCCTCGGTCTCGATGGTCAGCTCGGCATTCCACGGCGTGCGCGACTTCAGGTGCGCGGTCAGCGCTTTCAGCGCCTCGTCCGGCTTGGTGCCCGGCGGGATGCGCAGGTTGAGCCGAGCCCGGGTCTTGGGCTGGATGGCCGCCGAGGAACCCACCACGGGCGGGACGTCCATGCCCAGCACGGTGAGAGCCGGTCGGGCCCAGAGCATGTCGGCCACCTTGCCGCTGCCGAGCAGCTCGACACCGTCGAGAACATCGGCGTCGGCACGGAATTGGTCGGCGGGGTACTCGTGTCCGTCCCACACCTGGTCACCGCGCAGCCCGTCCACGGTGGTGTTGCCGTGCTCGTCGCGCAGCGTGCCGAGCAGCCGGATCATGGCGGCCAGGGCATCGGGGGCCGCGCCGCCGAACATGCCGGAATGCAAGGGACCGGACAGGGTTTCGAGGGTCACGACCACATTCACATTGCCGCGCAGCGTCTGCGTGAAGGTGGGCACGCCGACCGCGAAATTGCCGCAGTCGCAGATCAGCAGGGTGTCGGCGCGCAGCAGCTCCGCATTGCCCGGCACGAATTCCTCGAGACCGCCGGTGCCCTGTTCCTCCGAGCCCTCCGACACCAGCACCAGCCCGACCGGGAAGTCGTCGCCGTAGACCTTGCGCAGCGCCCGCAGCGCGGTCAGGTGCATGACGATATTGCCCTTGCAGTCGGCCGCGCCGCGCCCGTACCAGCGACCGTTCTTCTCGGTGAGCTGCCAGACCGGGGTCTGCCAGGCGGCGTCGTCGAGCGGCGGCTGCACGTCGTAGTGGCAGTAGAGCATGACGGTCGGCTTCCCGGCCGGGGTCTGGCTACGCGCCACCACCGCATTGCTGCCGTCGGGTGTCTTGTGCAGGCCCACGTCGGTGAGCCCCTCGGCCGCGAAGGCGTCGGCGACCCAGTGCGCGGCCCGCTCGCATTCCTCGATCGGGAACTGCCGGGCGTCGTAGACGGATTTGAACGAGACGAGCTGCGCGAGATCGCTTTTGGCGCGCGGCATGAGTTCGCGCACCGCGGCGCGCAGGGCCGCGGTGGTCGAATCGTCCTTGGTCTCAACCGTACTGGTCAAGTCGTCCTCCCTGTTCACTTGTTCTGCTCGTCGGGTTTGACGGTGTCACCAGTCTTCAGGTCGCCGGTGTCTTTCAGGTAAGAAGCCAGCTTGTCGGGGCAATAGGTCTCGATGGCCAACGCGGTGCCCTTCAGCACATCCCCGTCGGCGATGACCGGTCGAGCGCCGGGCCCGGACGCGCCATTGCTGATCGCCGCCAGGTACTGCGCCTTGATCAGCGGCGAGGACGGGTCCTGGCACACCAGCCCGCCGTCGGTGCCCAGCGAGTCGGCGATGGTCTGCGCGTCCGGGGCGCTGAGCCCCGCCCGCTCGAGCCGCGAATGCAGTTCGCGCGCCTTGGCCAGCGCCGCGTCGTCGTCGGAGCGGGTCTGCTGGAACACGATCACCCCGGCGACCGCGACGGCCACCAGCACCAGCGCCACCGCGAGATTGATCAGCCGCCGATTGCGGGTCTGGTCGGGTCGCTCGACGAAGGTCATGCCAGCGCCTCCTCGGGAACCTCGCCCTGCCAATCCGGTTTGCGGAAGCGCAGGAACAGGTAGGGGATCAACAGTCCGACAATGCCCATGCCCGCGGCGATGATGAGCACGTACACCACCGGATTGGAGCTGGCGTACTGCGAGGGCGGCACGAATCCGATGACGAACGCCGCGATGGAGGCCACCGTGCCGACCACGCACAGCGTGACCAGGATCGGGGCGCGATAGCCGCGCGGATGGTCGGGTTGATTGCGCCGCAGCCGAACCGCCGCCGCGAACATCAGCACGTACATGATCAGATACACCTGCGTGGTGATCACCGACAGAATCCAGTACGCGCTCGACACATTCGGGATGAACGCGTAGAGGCAGGCCAGGATGGTGGTGACGAAGCCCTGCGCGATGAGCATGTTCTGTTGCACCCCATGGGAGTTCACGCGGGTGAGGATGGGCGGCAGAAAGCCGTTCTGCCGTCCGATCAGCAGCAGCCCCTTGGACGGTCCGGCCAGCCAGGTGAGCATGCCGCCCAGTGCCGCCGCCACCAGCATGATGCCCAGGATCGGGGTCAGCCAGCCGATGCCGAAGTGGTTGAAGAACCCGTCGAAGGCCTGCATGACGCCCGCGGTCAGGCTCAGGTTCGCCGAGGGCACCACCCAGCTGATCACCACCGCCGGGATGATGAAGATGGCCAGCACCAGCAGCACCGCCACCAGCATGGCCTTCGGGTACTGCTTGCCCGGATCCCGCAGCGAGGACACGTGCACGGCGTTCATCTCCATGCCCGCGTAGGACATGAAGTTGTTGACGATGAGCACCAGGCTGGCCAGACCGGTCCAGGCGGGCAGCAGGTGCGAGGAGTCCATGGGCGCGGCCGACGGATTGCCCTGCGCCAGGAACACCAGGCCCAGGATCACCAGCAGCGCGCCCGGAATCAGCGTGCCCACCACCAGGCCCATACTCGACAGTCCCGCAACGGTTTTCGTGCCCTGCGAGGAGATGTACACGGCCACCCAGTAGATGGTGATGATGACGATGGCCACGTACAGCCCGTTGCCCGCCAACGACGGATCGATGATGTAGGCGAAGGTGCTCGCCACATACGCCAGCAGCGTCGGGTAGTAGAAGATCGTCATGGCGAACTGGCACCACACGGCCAGGAAGCCCAACTGCTGCGACAGTCCCTCGCCCACCCATTTGTAGACCCCGCCGGTCCAGCCGGAGGCGAGTTCGGCGGCCACGAACGCGGTCGGCAGCAGGAACACGATGGCGGGCAGCACGTAGAGGAACACGCAGGCCAGACCGTAGACCGCCATGGTGGGCGAGGACCGCAGGCTGGCCACCGAACTGGTGGTCATGAACGCCAGGGTGATCCAGGAGATGTATTTGGTCGCCGGTGCCGCCTGGACCGCTCGGGTCTTGGCGGGGTCGGTCGCCGCGTGTGCCATCCGTTCCCTTTCTGTCAGAACACCGAGAACTTGCCCGCCCGGGCGAAGGCCTCGAGGGCCACCCCGCCGGACGCGGAATTGCCCTTGGCGTCCAGTCCCGGGCCCCAGGCGGCCACCGAGCACTGATCGGGGACCACCGCCAGCAGCCCGCCGCCCACACCGGACTTGGTGGGCAGTCCGATGCGGTACGCGTATTCGCCTGCGCCGTCGTAGGTTCCGCACATGGTCATGAGCGCCGTGATGTGGCGGGCGTCCTCGCGGGCGAGCAGTCGGCTGCCGTCCGCGCGCAGTCCGTGCCGGGCGATGATCAGGCCCGCCTTGGCCAGTTCGGCGCAGGTGATGCTGAACGAACACTGCCGGAAGTAGTGGTCGAGTGCGAGATCCACCCGGTTGCGCATGTTTCCGAAGCTCGACATCAGATAGGAGATGGCGCGGTTGCGGTCGCCGGTGCGCAATTCGGATTCCGCGATGACGCTGTCCACTTCGAGGGCCGGGTTGCCGGTCTCGGCGCGCAGCAGATCCCGCAGCGCGCTCACGGCGTCGCCGGTATCGGCCAGCAGCTGATCGGCTACCACGATTGCCCCGGCGTTGATGAAGGGATTGCGCGGAATCCCGTTCTCCAATTGCAATTCGATCAGGTCGTTGAAGGCCAGGCCGGACGGTTCACGCCGGACCCGTTTCCAGATATCGGAGTCCTTGCGGCTCAGCACCAGAGCAAGCGCGAAAGCCTTGGAAATGCTTTCGATGGCGAAGGGAACATCCACGTCACCGCCGGTGAACAGCTGCCCGTCGACGGTCGCGACGGCGAAGCCGAATTGGTGGGGGTCGACCTTCGCCAGGCCGGGAATGTAATCGGCGACCGCACCCTCCCCGATGTGCGGCTTCGTGGCGGACATCACCTGCTCTATGACATGCTGATAGTCCATAAGGCTGAATAGTAACCGTTCAGCAACTATCCCTTGATTACGAAACGGTAGCTTGCAGAACCAGTTTCGATCATTGGTCCGTGGCTACCATCAGTTCGGCAAACCCTTGCCGACATTCGATCGGAGGCCGAATGACCGCCTTGGAACCCGACGACGTCTTCACCGCGCCCGGCATCAGGCGCGCCGCACCGCACCGGGGCTTTCCGGACCGCGAGATCTTCCCGCAGGTCGCCTACCAGATCGTGCACGACGAACTGATGCTCGACGGCGTCTCCCGCATGAACCTCGCGACCTTCTGCACCACCTGGGTCGACGACCAGGCCCGGCGGCTGATGAACGAATGCCTCGACAAGAACATCGTCGACAAGGACGAATACCCGCAGACCGCCGAACTCGAGCAGCGCTGCGTGCACATGCTCGCCGACCTGTGGAACTCCCCCGACCCGCTGGGCACCCTCGGCACCTCCACCACCGGATCCAGTGAGGCCGCCATGCTGGGCGGGCTGGCCGCCAAGTTCCGCTGGCGCAAGAAGGGCGGCAAGGGCGTCCCCAATTTCGTGTGCGGCCCGGTCCAGGTGTGCTGGGAGAAGTTCGCGCGCTACTTCGATGTGGAGATCCGCCAGATCCCGCTGCGCGGCGACCGCTACACCATGCATCCGGACGATGTCGCGGCCTACTGCGACGAGAACACCATCATGGTGGTGCCGACTTTCGGCCAGACCTTCACCGGACTTTTCGAGGACGTCGAGGGCATCAGCAGGACCCTCGACGACCTCGAGGCCAGGACCGGCCTGGACATTCCGATCCACGTCGACGGGGCCAGCGGCGCGTTCCTCGCGCCCTTCACCGCCCCTGAAATCTGCTGGGATTTCCGGCTTCCCCGCGTCAAGTCGATCAACGCCTCCGGCCACAAGACCGGGCTGGCCCCGCTCGGCGCGGGCTGGGCCATCTGGCGCACCAAGGACGACCTGCCAGAGGATCTCATCTTCGATGTGGACTACCTCGGCGGCAATATGCCCACCTTCAACCTGAACTTCTCCCGGCCCGGCGGCCAGGCCGTCACCCAGTACTACGAGTTCATCCGGCTCGGCCGTCCCGGGTATCGAAATGTGCAGTCCGCCATCTATGTCGCCAGTCAGCATCTGGCCAAGGGCATCGCCGCGACCGGGCGGTTCGAGCTCATCCACGACGCCGACCCGAGCCGGGGCATCACCGCCGTCTCGTGGAAGCTGGCCAAGGGCGAGGACTTCAACCTCTACGACCTGTCCGACCGGTTACGCACCCGCGGCTGGCTCATCGCCGCCTATCCGCTGCCCGCCGACCGCGACGACGAGATCATCATGCGCGCGGTGCTGCGCCACGGCTTCACCATCGACATGGCCGACCTGCTGCTCGCCGATCTGGACCGCAGCCTGAAGGTGCTCTGCAAGCACCCGATGAAGACCTCCCTCACCCGTGAGGAGGCGGGCGGCTTCCCGCACAACGCACGCGCGGCGGTACCGACCCCGCAGGCGAAACCGGTGCGGGCCAAGGCATCCGGAGGCAGAGCAGCCACGAATGGGAAGGCGGACGGCAAGGTGAGCGGTAAGACGGCCAACACGGGTAAGGCGGCAAAGTCCAAGGGCGGCAAGAAGTGAGCGCGGCCGAGAGTTCGGCCGCCGCAGGGAGTACCACCACGTCCCCGGCGAAAGCCGCTGCAGGACCTACGAAGTACCTCAGCACCGTAGCTCTCGGCTTCACCACCGCCGCCGCCATTGTCACCAGCCTGCGCGGGCTGCCCGCCATGGGCAAGGAAGAACTGACGATGTTCTTCTACATCGCGTTCTCGGTGATCCTGTTCCTCATCCCCGCCGGGCTGGTGTCGGCCGAACTCGGCAGCGCCTACGGCAAACAGGCCGGTGGCCTCTACGCCTGGATCAGCGGCGCGTTCGGCAAGCGCGTCGGCTTCTGGGCGATCTTCCTGTCCTGGTTGCAGGCCATGGTGTTCTATCCGACCGGCCTGAGTTTCGCGGCCGCGGGCGTCGCCTTCGCCATCGACAAACCCGATCTGGCGCAGAATCATTGGTACGTCGGCATCTTCTCCGTCCTCGCCTACTGGCTGTGCACGGCCGTGGCGCTGCGCGGAAATCAGTTCGCCGCCAAGGTGACCCAGGCCGGATTCGTGCTGGGCACCGCCATTCCCGGGCTGATCCTGGTCGGGCTGTTCCTGTGGTGGGTGCTGGGCGGACACTCGATCGGCTGGCAGCACACCACCGATCCGGCGGTGACCGTCCACCACGACGGCCACGACGGGCCGCGCTTCATGCCCTATATCGCCGGGCTGTCCTCCCTCGCCTTCCTCGGAAACATCCTGGAGAACTTCACCGGCATCGAGTCCCAGGCGGTGCACGCCACCGAACTGAAGAACCCGGGCCGGGAGTACCCGGTGGCGATCGCCATTGCCGCGGTGACCTCGGCGGGCATCTTCACCCTGGGCGCGCTGGCGATCGCGGGCATCCTGCCCTACGACGAGATCAACTTGAACTCGGGTGTTTTCGACGCCATGCGTTCGGGATTCGGCACCCTGATGAACATCGGCTGGCCGGTGCTCATTCTGGCGGCCATGATCGCCTACGGCGCGCTCGCGGGCACCCTGGCCTGGGTCACCGGTCCCAGTCGCGGTGTGCTCGCGACCGCGCACGACGGCATGCTGCCGCCGGTCCTGCAGAAGGTGAGCGCCCGCGGCGTGCAGGTGAACATCCTGCTCGTGCAGGGCGTCGCGGTCACGCTGCTGTGCGCGCCGTACTTCTTCATGACCGATGTGAGCAGCGCGTTCTTCCTCATCACGGCCATGGCCGTCGGCATCTACATCATCATCTACCTGTTCATGTACGCCGCCGCCATCCGGCTGCGCTACACCGAACCGAATATGGTGCGGCCCTTCGCGATTCCCGGCGGCCGCGCGGGCATGTGGGGCTTCGCCGGAATCGGCTTCCTGGCCATGGCCTTCGCCCTGGTGACGGCGTTCGTGCCGCCCGACCAACTGCCGATCGGCAATCCGACCAGCTACATCCTGCTGGTGGCGGGCGGCACGGTGTTCTTCTGCGCCATCCCGATCGTGGTGGAACGTCTGAAGAAACCCGATTGGGCCGCACCGGATCACGAGAAGGTCAAATCACACGGCCCGAGCAGCGAGCTGCGTGAGCGCCTGAGCCGGCGTTAGCCGACCCGCGCGCCCAGCGTCAGCCGACCAGCGCGCTCAGCGGCAGCCCGACCGCGATGGCCACCAGGATGAAAAGCGTGTTCGGCACCTGGAAGGAGTGATCCAACACGAACCTGCCGATGCGGGTGCTGCCCGTCTGATCCATGGCGACCGTCGCGATCTGGGAACCATTGGCGGGCAGGATGTACATGCCCTGGCAGGCAGGCCACATGCCGGTGATCACCGCGGGCGAGAGCCCCAACGCGATGCCGATGGGCACGATGGCCTGCGTCGTACTGGACTGGCTGGTCGTCAGCATGGCGACCACCGCCAACGCCACCGCGAACAACCACTTGTGATCGCTGACCGCCTGTCCCAGCGAATGTTCGATCTGCTTGTGGTTCTCGGCCACGAAGGTGTTCGCCAGCCAGGCCAGACCCAGGACCGCGACCGCGCCGACGATGCCGGGCCCGAAGATGGACTGCTTGGGCACCTGCGCCGGATCCGCCTTGCAGATCAGGAAGATCAGGACGGCCACCAACCCCATGACCAACTCGATGGTGGTGGTCACCGACAGCCGCTCCCCGCCGACCACCGGGCGCAGTTGGGAGATCAGGCCCATGGCCACCACCAGCAGCACCCCGCCGAGGAAGATCAAGGCCGAATTGCGCGCCGGGGCAGGCAGTTTCGAGATCAGGTCGACCGGTTCGGGCGGGGTGATCTCCCCGGCGGCCAGTCGGCGCTGAAATTCCGGATCGTCGGCCAGATCCTTGCCCACCCGGGTCTCCACCAGCGCCGCCACGACCAGCCCCGCGATGCAGGCGGGCCACATCACCAGCAGAATCTTGCCGAGCGCGAAGCCGTGCGGCTCCAGCAAGACCGCCAGCGATGCCGTGGCCGCCGACACCGGACTGGCCAGAATCCCCGCCTGCGAGGCCACCGCCGCCATCGCCAACGGTCTTTCGGGCCGCAGCTTTTGGTTGTAGGCAACGCTGTAGATCACCGGCAGCAGGGCGTAATAGATGAATCCGGTGCCCGCCCCGACCGTGAACAGGAAAGACATTGCGGGGGCCAGGAATACGACGGCCTTCGGGCGGCTCATGATCACCCGGGTGGCCTGGCGGACCATCCAGTCGGTGCCGCCGACCGTCTGCATCACCGAGGCGGCCGTCACCACCAGCAGGACGATGAGAATGATGTCGATGGGCGGGTTGCCCGGCTTCACATGGAATCCGAAGACCAGCACCAGCAATCCGACCAGACCCCACGCGCCGATGCCGACGCCACCCGTGCGCACGCCGAGCAGGATCGCCAGAATGACGATCGCGCCCTCGATGGCCATCATCATGCGCTCGGCCCGATCCCCGGACCGGCGGCGCTTGCCAGATGCCTTACTGGAATCGGGGTTTCGACGATCCGATCCCCCTCGGCCGCCACCCGCCACGCCTTGCCGTCGGCCTGCGAGGACACCGCGTCGACCAGTTCCGCACCGTGGAAGTGCAGCGACACCAGATTGTCGATGGCGTAACCCGGTGGTAGCTCACCTTTTTGAACGGCCCGGTGAAACAGCGGCTGGCGCTGATCCTCGGCGTCGTAGTGCGGGCAGCAGCTGCCCTGCAGCAGGCCGAGTCCCTCCGGCAGGATCTGCAGGGTCGGGCCGTAGGAGTCGGTGGTGCCGCCCTGGAACCAGCAGATCGCCCCGGCGCTGCCGCCGGTCATGACCGCGCCGTTCTCCCACGCTTCGCGCAGCAGCACGTCCACGCCCTGGCGTCGCCAGACATCGAGCATGTTGGCCGTATTGCCGCCGCCGACGTGGATCACGTCCATGCTCAGTATGAATTCGCGCAGGTCGGTAATGCTGCGAGAGAACAATCGGAGGTGGAACGGCGCGCAGCGGTCCGCGGTGTAGGTCTCGTAGAAACTGACGATGTAGTCCGGGTTGTCACCGGTCGCGGTGCCCAGGAACAGCACTCGCGGCTTCGGTTTCCCGGTCAGACCGAGAATGAACTCGTGCAGCGGATCGCCCCGCCGGTCCATCATGGCCCGACCCGCGCCCGTGGCTACCACGTGACCGACCATGAATCCGCCCCTCTCCGAGCGCGATCACCGATGTCGGTTCACATGGTAGCTACGTGATTGCCTCCTATTTGTCAGCCAGGCCGACGGTGTCGAGGACCCAGGCGAATTCGAAGGCCACTTCCTTCCACTTCTCGTAGCGGCCGCTGACGCCGCCGTGGCCCGCGCTCATCTCGGTCTTCAGCAGCAGTTGCTGGTGGCCGGTCTTGGTGGCGCGCAGCTTGGCCACCCACTTGGCCGGTTCCACGTACAGCACCCGGGTGTCGTTGAGGCCGGTGATGGCCAGCATGGCCGGGTAGTCCTGCGCCGTCACGTTCTCGTACGGCGAGTAGGACTTCATGTAGTCGTAGACTTCCTTGTCCTCCAAGGGATTACCCCACTCGTCCCATTCGGTGACGGTGAGCGGCAGGGAGGGGTCCAGGATGGAGGTCAGCGGGTCCACGAACGGCACATTGGACAGGATGCCCGCGAACAGCTGCGGGGCCATATTGGCCACCGCGCCCATGAGCAGCCCGCCCGCACTGCCGCCGTCGGCCACCATGCGGTCGGGTGCGGTCACCCCGGAATCCACCAAATGCTGTGCGACCGAAACGAAGTCGGTGAAGGTGTTCTTCTTGGTGAGGGTCTTGCCGTGCTCGTACCAGAGCCGACCCATCTCGCCGCCGCCGCGCACGTGCGCCACCGCGAACACCATGCCGCGATCCAGCAGCGACAGTCGCGCCACCGAGAAGTACGGGTCGATGGCGGCCTCGTAGGAGCCGTATCCGTAGAGCAGCAACGGCTTCGGGCCCGCCACCGCGTCCCGACGCACGACCAGCGAGATCGGCACCCGGGTCCCGTCGGCGGCCACCGCCCAATCGCGTTGCTGCACATAGTCCTCGGCGTTGTAGCCGCCCAGCACCACCTGCTCCTTGCGCAGCAGCAGCTCCCCGGTCTCGGGCACGTAGTCGAAGACCTGGGTGGGGGTGATGAAGGAGGTGAGCCCGATGCGCAGCATGGGCTGCTCCCACTCCGGGTTGGAACTCAGCCCGGCCGAGAACAGGGCCAAATCGAAGTCGATGTCGCGCAGCTCGCCGTAGCCCTCGGAGGTCAACGGCCACACCGCGACTCGCGGCAGCGCCTCGCGCCGGTAGCTGAGCACCAGCTTGTCGGCGAAGGCGTCGATGTCCTCGAGGCGCACGTCGTCGCGGTGCGGAATCAGCACGCGCTGCCGGGTCGGATCCGACAGCGGGGCCTCGGCGAGCACGAAGTTGACCGCCTTCACCCCGTCCACCACATCGTTGTGCAGGATGAGCAGCTTGTCCTCGCCGCCGATCACCGCGTGCTCGGCGGAGTACTCCACGCCCTCGCGGCGCGGCATGAGCACCCGGAACTCGCCCTCCGGATTGTCGGCCTCCAGGATCCAGTTCTCCGTGGTGATCTTGGAACCGGTCATGATGACCAAGAACTTCTCCGAGCGGGTCGCGCCGATGCTGACCCAGAAGCTCTCGTCCGCCTCGTGGAAGACGCGCACATCCGCGGCCTGCTCGGTGCCCAGGCGGTGCCGCCACACGCTGTCGGGCCGCCAGGACTCGTCGAGGGTCTGATAGAAGAGGTGGGTGCCATCCAGCGACCAGGTCGCACCCGGCGCGATGTTCGGGATCTCGTCGGCGAGCAGCTCGCCGGTGCGCAGATCCTTGATGCGCAGCGTGTAGCGCTCATTGCCGAGGGTGTCCACCGAGTAGGCGAGCAGATCGCCCGCGTGGCTGATGGAGTACGCGCCGAGGGCGAAGAAGTCGTGGCCCTGGGCCAGCTCATTGGAGTCGAGGACGATCTCCTCGCCCGGAATCTCGACGTCGGCCTCCAGCTTGGGCGGGGTCCAGTCGTCGGGATCGGCGATCGGGCAGCGGCAGTGCACGCCGTGCTGTTTGCCCTCGAAGGTGCGCGAGTAGTACCAGTAGTCGCCCATGCGGGTGGGCAGCGACAGGTCGGTCTCCTGGGTGCGGCCCTTGATCTCCTCGAAGATCTTCTCCCGCAGCGGGCCGAGCTTGGCGGTCTGCGCCTCGGTGTAGGCGTTCTCCGCCTCCAGGTACGCGATGACCTCGGGATTCTCCTTGTCCCGCAGCCACTCGTACTCGTCGACGAACACGTCCCCGTGGTGCACGCGCTCCTTGGGCACCCGCTTGGCGATCGGCGCCACCACCGCGCCGGTTACTGAGGTCGCGCTCCCACTGTCCAAAGCCATGGGGTCCACGTTAGTAGCGCGCCCCCGGCGCTGGTCCGCGACCCGGCCGTGGCGCGGCTCCCGCACCGACGGGCGGGGAGCCGCACGGCGCTCAGCGCAATCGCCGCTGCCGTGCCCCATTCCCGGCGTGCTGATGCTGCTCGTAGAGATAGAACACCGCGGCCTTGCGACGGGCGCATTGGTCGGTCGGGCAACTTCGGTGAATCCGCAGAATGCTGTGAGCCAGTTCCACAGTGAAGCGCTCCGGAACCATCTCACAGCTGTCGGAGATGGGAGCAGCCCGCTGCGGGGACCATGGCGTGCGCACCACAAACCTCCTTCCGCTGACAGAAGATGGAATATCCGATCCGAACCCCTCACAAACACTGGCATGATGAGTGCGATCTACATCACCGACCAGTACTCGCTGGTGCCGCACAGGGGAGGCCGACAGTGGAAGCGAAGAACCGCGAAATCGAAGCCGATGCGGTGTGGCGGCGTGGCGACGAGGAGGCCGACGGCGTCGAGATCGCCTTTCTGGCCAGTGGAAACGTCGGATTACGCGATTCCCGCAATCCGGACGGACCCGTTCTGATCTTCACCCCGGGCGAGTGGGAAGCCTTCGTCGCGGGGGCCAAGGACGGCGAATTCAACCGGCCCGGAGCCTGATTCGGGTGGGCCCGGCTCGATTCGAGTCGGGCCCACCCGAATTCGTTCAGGGGGCTTGATCAGGCCCGCGGCGGCGGCCGCTCAGGCGCCGATCGCGGGGCCTATCGTCGGCCAGGATTCGTGCAGCGTGTCCTGCCAGTACGACCACGAATGCGTGCCCACCGGCGAATGCTCCACCCGCGCCGGGATGTTCAGGGAGCGCAGCCGCTGCTCGAACGAGGTGACGCAGGCGTCCACCCCGAATTCGATGGGGCCGCCGAAGAAGATGTTCTCCGGCAGCTGCGGTTTGATCTCCAGCTCGTGCGGGCCGGGGATGCCGGTGCCGGTGGACAGGAAGATGGTCTTGCCGCGCAGCGCCTCGGTCAGCACCGCCGGATTGTGTTCCTGCCATGCGGGACTCGTCGGGTCGCCCCACATATTGAGCGGATTGCCACCGCGATTCGCGATCGAGAACATCATCGCGCCCTGGGCGATGGTGGTGTCCGGGCACGCGCTGTAGCCCGCCACCGCGCGATACAGCTCCGGATGCCGCACCGCGAGCACGAAGGCCGCGATGCCGCCCATGGACAGCCCACCGATGGCATTCACCCCGTTACCGGCGAAGTAGCCGTCGATAATGGGCGGAAGTTCTTGTGTCAGAAAGGTTTCCCACCGATAGCGGCCGAATCGCGCGTCATCGGCGGCCCAGTCGGTGTAGTAGCTGGCCTGGCCGCCCATGGGCAGCACCACGTTCACGTTCTTGCCCTGGAAGAAGGGTTCGGCGTCGGTGGCATTGGTCCAGGTGCTCTGGTTCGCGCCCGGATCGAGGCCGTCGAGCAGGTAGTAGGTGGGGCGATCGCCGCCACCGGCCGGGTGTAGCACCTGGACCTGAATGGTGCGACCCATGGCCGCGGAGTCGATGAAGATCGCCGAGCGGGTCGCGCTCAGCTGGTCGACGCGGACCACCTGTGCCGCCCGAGCGACTGCCGGCGGCGTGGCCACCGGGTACAGCAAACCAGCAGCAATGGCCAAAACCGCTGCGGCGACGACTCTTTTGCGCATGCCCCACCTCCATCAGCCCACCACAATCACGATCAAACGTAACTCGAGTGGCTGCTGTGACGCGGAGAAATCAGGTTATGGCGTGTCCTTGGCAAACCAGACGGTTCGGATATGGTAATGCCCTCCGGCTATGAATCGGAAGAGGTTCGGGACAATGCGCCCCGAATCGATCCCGCCAGGTAATCCAGGTCCGCCCGCGGCGGCGTGGTCGGTCGCGCCCGCAGCCCGAAACCATCGCCCGGAGTGCGCGGAATCACGTGCAGATGCACATGGAAGACCTCCTGGCCCGCCGTCACCCCGTCGGCCAGGAAGAAATTCACGCCATCGCAGCCCACCTCGGAGGCCCGCAGGCCCGCGGCGATCCGCTGCCCCACCTGAAACAGCTTGCCGCCCAACACCGGATCCAGCTCGGCCAGACTGCGCGCCGGAGTCTTCGGAATCACCAGCACATGCCCGGGCGTCACCGGTCGAATATCCATGAACGCCAAAACATCCTCGTCCTCCCAGACCTTCGAGGACGGTGCCCGACCGGCAACGATGTCGGAGAAGATCGTGTAAGGATTCATGCCCGCAGCTTAAAACCCGACGACCCCGGCTCCTACGGGAGCCGGGGTCGGGAGTCGAGACTCGTTCGCGCCCTAGAGGATCGGGGAGGGCGTGTAGCGAGCCGCCTCCGGGTTGGCGTCGACCAACTTCTGCACCTGGGCGATGACATCGGCGACCTGAGCCTCGGCGGCTCCAATGAACGCGGAGCGGTCGGCCAGGGCCGCGTCCAGGGCGGCGCGGTCCAGCGGCATGCGGTCGTCGGCGGCCAGGCGGTCCAGCAGATCGGGCTCGCGGCCCTGCTCGCGCATGGCCAAGGCCACGGCCACCGCGTGCTCCTTGATGACCTCGTGCGCGGTCTCGCGGCCCACGCCCGCGCGCACGGCCGCCATCAGCATGCGGGTGGTGGCCAGGAACGGCAGGTACCGGTTGAGCTCGCGGTCGATGACGGCGGGGTACGCGCCGAATTCGGCCAGCACCGTCAGGAAGGTTTCCATCATGCCGTCGATGGCGAAGAAGGCGTCCGGCAGCGCGACGCGGCGCACCACCGAGCAGAACACGTCGCCCTCGTTCCATTGCGCGCCAGCCAATTCCGCCGCCATGGAGGCGTAGCCGCGCAGCACCACCTGCAGGCCGTTGACGCGCTCGCAGGAGCGGGTGTTCATCTTGTGCGGCATGGCCGAGGAGCCGACCTGGCCGGGCTGGAAGCCCTCGGTCACCAGCTCGTGGCCCGCCATCAGGCGAATGGTGTGCGCAAACGAGGACGGGCCCGCGCCGACCTGCACCAGGGCGGAGAGCACGTCGTGGTCCAGCGAGCGCGGGTAGATCTGGCCGACGCTGGTGAAGACGTTGGCGAAACCCAGGTGCCCGGCCACCTTCTGCTCGAGCTGCGCCAGCTTGGCCGCGTCGCCGCCGAGCAGGTCCAGCATGTCCTGGGCGGTGCCCATCGGGCCCTTGATGCCGCGCAGCGGGTAGCGGTCGATCAGCTCCCGCAGTCGGGTCAGCGCGATGAGCAATTCGTCTGCGGCGGAAGCGAATCGCTTGCCCAGCGTGGTGGCCTGCGCCGCCACATTGTGCGAGCGCCCCGCCATCACCAGCGTCTGGTATTCGGCCGCCCGCTCCGCCAGCCGCGCCGCGATGGCCACCCCGTGCGCGTACACATGCTCGAGCGAGAGCCGAATCTGCAGCTGCTCCACGTTCTCGGTGAGATCCCGAGAGGTCATCCCCTTGTGCACGTGCTCATGCCCCGCGAGCGCGTTGAACTCCTCGATCCGCGCCTTCACATCGTGCCGCGTGACCCGCTCCCGCTCCGCGATCGACGCCAGATCCACCCGATCGACAACCCGCTCGTAGTCCTCGACCACCCCCGCCGGAACATCCACCCCCAACTCGGCCTGCGCCCGCAGCACCTCCAGCCACAGCCGCCGCTCGAGCACGATCTTGTTCTCGGGCGACCACAGATGAACCAGCTCGGGGCTGGCGTAACGGGTGGCAAGGACGTTCGGCACAAGACTCACGTTGTGCCAGTTTACCGGCACGTTTACGCCCAGTTTGCCCAGCACCGTCCGCAGCACCCGGCAACTGCCCGCCATTGCGAGTTCAGCCCTCTTGGTTGGGGTTTCAGGGGCTTGCCCCTGAGTTCTTCTGTAGTTGGGGTTTCAGGGGGTACCCCTGAGAGTCCGAGAGTTGGTCAGGCCGGTGGGGCGACGATGTCGATGATCTCGAGGAGGGCGGCGCGCGCCATGCGGCGCGGCTGCGGGTCGAGTTCACCGAGCGCGGTCACCACCGCCCCATCGACGACCGCCACCAGGCGGCGGGCCTGTTCCGCGCGGACCACCCGGTCCGAGCGCCGCAGCACGTCGAGGAGTAGCTCGTCGAGCTGGGCGCGTAGTCGAAGCTGCACCTCTCGTAGTTCGGGGTGGCGCGCCGAGGCGACCGAGCGCTCGTAGCGGGCGATGAGCTGGCCGCGGGCGTCCTCGTCCGGAATCTCCGGGCCCACCAACAGGTCCAGCACGAGTTCGACGGTGGCCTCGGCGCCGCGGCGGCGGTGGGTGACCTCACCCACGCGCCGGCGCATGCTCTCCAACTCGGCATTGCCGGAGAACTCGACCGCGCGCGCGATCAGATCCTCCAGCGATTCGAAGTAGTAGGTGGTCGACGCGAGCGGCAGATCCGCCCGGGTCGCCACCGAGCGGTGCCGGACCGCCTCGAAGCCACCTTCGAGCAGAAGCTCGGCGGCGGCACAAACCAGCGCTTGGCGACGCCGTTCGCCTTTCGGAGTCGTCGCAGTGGTCACGGTGCAATCGTGCCAGTCATCTTCGACGCTGTGTGCATTTTGCCCACCGCGTTCAATCCGCTTGGCAGATCAGGCCAAATACCGTTCCAACCGGTCGAGTGCCGCTTCGATGTCGGCGCTCGCTCCGGCGAACGAGAAGCGAACCGTGTGATGGCCATTGCGGGTGTCGAAATCGATGCCCGGGGCCAGCGCCACGCCGGTGTGGTCGAGCACCTCGGTGCACCAGCGCATCGAGTCGTCGGTCAGGTGCGCGATATCGGCGTAGGCGTAGAACGCGCCGTCAGCGGGGGCCAGATCGGTGATGCCGAGTTTCGGCAGCCCCGAGAGCAGCAGCTGACGGTTTGCCGCATAGCGTCGAACATGACCGTCCAGTTCGGCTTTGGCCTCCGCGCCGAACGCGTGCACCGCCGCGAACTGAGAAATAGCCGGGGGACACACGGTCATATTGGAAGCCAGGCGCTGGAGTGCGGGTCGCAGAGTTTCGGGGACCAGCATCCAGCCCAGCCGCCAACCGGTCATGGAGAAGTATTTCGACACCGAGCCGATGACCACCGATTCACGCGAGGTCTCCCAGGCCGAGGACGTCGGCTCGGCGCTCGAAGCGAACCCAGCGTCGTAGACGATGCCGTGATAGATCTCGTCGGAGATGAGCAGCGTCCCGTGCTCATCGCACCAGCGCGCCAGCGCCGCCAGCTCCTCGGGCGCGATCATGGTCCCGGTCGGATTGGCCGGGCTCGCCACGATCAGCCCGGCGGGCGGCTCCGGCAGCGCCTCGAGCATGGCCACGGTCGGCTGGAATCGGGTCTCGGGCCCGCAGTCCAGCTCGACCACGTTGCAGCCCAGCGCGGTCAGCGTGTTCCGGTAGGCCGGATAGCCGGGCCGGGCCACCACCACGGTGTCCCCGAGATCGAACGCCGCCAGGAAGATCAGCGTGAAAGCACCCGACGAACCCGTGGTCACCACCACGTCGTCGGCGTCCACCGCAACGCCGTAGGTACCGCGGTGATGCTCGGCGATGGCCTCCCGCAAGGCCAGGATTCCGAATGTCTCGGTATATCCCAGCAATTCGCTGTCCATCGCCGCCTTGGTGGCCCGCAGCACCGCCTCCGGCGCGGGCGTGGAGGGCTGCCCCGCCGCCAGCACCAGCACATCTCCGTGTGTCCGGGCCCGCTGCGCTGCTGCTTTCCAGACGTCCATCACGTAAAAAGGTGGAATGGTCGACCGGCGAGATTCGATACGCACTCGACAGACGGTAGAGCACCCGCTCCCCCGCCTGTCGGGGAACGGCCACGCGAATGCCTGAGGAGGGCGCTGTGCAGGGGGGACCAGCAATCACCGGGAACACCCCGGAAACGGACGCACACCCACCCGACCCCACCTCACCTGCGCAGGAACCACCCGCCCGACCCGAGCGCCGCGTGCGGGCCATCGTCCGACGGCGTCGCTCCACCCCCCTTCCCCCGCCCGATGCCGACGGCTTCCGCTCCACGGGCGGCAGCTATACCCCCGGGGTGCGGTGGCACTTGGCCGTCGGAGACCCGGAGCCTTCAAGGTTCGAGGAGGTTGCGACGCGGCTGCGGCGGGTGGCGGCCCGGCTGCTGCGGCAGGCGGCCGCGTGGCTGCGGGTCCACGCGCCACTCGTACGGGATCGTGTGGTCGAGCTCTGGCGACAACGGCCGCGCTCGTGGGCCGAGACCGTCGAGCTGGCGCGGCGTGGCCGAGCCGAGGCGCGGCGGCGGTGGCCGGTGGTGCGGGCGTGGGGGATTCGGCATCGGGTGTTGATCGGCGGGGTGGTGGCGGTGCTGGTGTTCGCCGGCGCCGACGGGGCGCTGGGGTTGATTCCCACCGATGCCGAGGCGAGTCCCGGTGTGGCGCTGCGGGTTCCGGTGCGGTACCCGTTGCAGGTGCAGGCCTCGCCGGAGTCGTCGAAGCGGTATCTGGACGCCATCAACAATGGTGAGCGGCTGCGCGAGCAGGCGGTGGTGTCGGCGGCCGCGGCGCAGACGCTGGAGCGGGCCAAGGCGGAGGCCGCGGCCGCGGTGGCCGGGCAGCCGCAGCCGTGGATGACCCCGTCGCCGGACAGCTCGCTGCCGCCGGGCTTCGTGATCCCGGGCGTCGGCGGCTACGCCCTGCCCGCCAAGGGCGTGTTCACCTCCGGATTCGGCGCGCGCTGGGGCACCTTCCACGCGGGCATCGATATCGCCGCGCCCCTGGGTTCACCGATCTACGCGGTGGCGGCGGGCACCGTTATCGACGCCGGCCCGGCGCAGGGCTTCGGCCTGTGGGTCCGCATCCGCCACGACGACGGCACCATCTCCGTCTACGGGCACATGTACGACTTCTCGGTATCGGTCGGCGAACGCGTCCCCGCGGGCCTGCAGATCGCCCGCATCGGCAACCGCGGCGACTCCACCGGCCCCCACCTGCACTTCGAGATCATCATCAACGGCCAGCACGTCGACCCCCAACCCTGGCTCGCCCAACACGGCATCATCGTCGGATAAGGGCTCCGCATACGAGTGCGCCCGCCCGAACTCGGTTCGGGCGGGCGCACTTTCGCGTTCAGCTCATTTCGCGGCCGGGATCGTGATGCGTCCTTCTTCTGCGGCCTGGCCGATGTCGCTGCGGAAGTGGCCGCCCGGCATCTTGATTCCGGCGAGCCGGTCGTAGGCGTTGCGGCGGGCCTCGGCCAGGTTCGCGCCCTGGCCGACAATGGCGAGCACGCGCCCGCCCGCCGACACCAGCGCACCGTCCTCGCGCTGCGCGGTCCCCGCGTGCAGCACCTCGGATTCGGTTCCGGTGCCGGTGGATTCGGCCCCGGTGATGACATCGCCGCGGCGCGGGCTGGCCGGGTAGTTCTCGGCGGCCAGCACCACGGTGACGGCGGAGCCGTCCTTCCAGCGCGGCGGGGCCACCCGGTCGAGGGTGCCGGTGGCGGTGGCGTAGAGCAGCTCGCCCAGCGGGCTGTCCAGCATGGCCAGCACGGCCTGGGTCTCGGGATCGCCGAAGCGGCAGTTGAATTCGACCACGGCCGGTCCGGCCTGACCGATCGCGAGCCCGGCGTAGAGCAGGCCGCTGAACGGCACGCCGCGGCGAACCATCTCGGCCGCAACGGGTTTCACCACGTCCTCGACAATGGCGGTGAGCGTCTCCTCCGGCAGCCACGGCAGCGGCGTGTACGCGCCCATGCCGCCGGTATTGGGTCCGGTGTCCCCGTCGCCGACGCGCTTGTGGTCCTGGGCGGGCAGCAGCGGCACTACCGTCTCGCCGTCGACGAGGCAGAACAGCGACACCTCGGGCCCGTCGAGGAAGGACTCCAGCAGCACCGGATGCCCCTGCTCGAGCAGTTCGGCCCCGTGCTCGCGCGCCACCGACCGGTCCGCGGTCACCACGACGCCCTTACCGGCGGCCAGCCCGTCGTCCTTGACCACCCAGGTCGGACCGAATCGATCCAGCGCCGCGTCCAATTCGCCCGGGTGGTCGACGATCTCGCTGTGCGCGGTCCGCACCCCGGCGGCATTCATGACGTCCTTGGCGAAGGCCTTGGAGCCCTCGATCTTGGCGGCCTCCGCGGATGGCCCGAAGGTCGGGATCCCCACGGCCCGCACGGTGTCGGCGACGCCGAGGACCAGCGGCACCTCGGGTCCGACCACCACCAGATCCACGCCCAGCTCCTGCGCCAGCGCGGCCACTTCCTCCCCGGAGCTGGGGTCGACGGCACGCACCTGCGCGTGCTGGGCGATGCCCGCGTTGCCGGGCGCGGCGTAGACGGCGGTCACCGCCGGGTCCCTCCGCAGCGCCAGGACGAGGGCATGTTCACGGGCTCCGGAACCGATGACGAGTACGCGCACGGCAGACAGCTTAAAGGGCTGGCCATCGGCAATCGGTGGCGGTCTGTCGTGCGTTCGCGCGGGGCTCGCCTTCCCCGCGTAGTGTCCGGGGCATGGCTTCTGTTTTCTCCGCAATCATCAACGGTCAGCTGCCGGGCCGGTTCGTCTGGGAGGACGAGGAATTCGTCGCTTTCCTCACGATCGCCCCGGTGACGCAGGGGCACACGCTGGTGGTGCCGCGCCAGGAGATCGATCAGTGGCAGGACGTCGATCCGGACACCTTCGCGCGCATGAACGGCGTCGCCCAGAAGATCGGTAAGGCCGTGCGCGCCGCGTGGGACGCCCCCCGCGCGGGTCTGCTCATCGCGGGCCTGGAGGTGCCGCACCTGCACATGCACGTGTTCCCGGCCTTCGAACTGGGCAACTTCGATATCACCGGCGCCGACCCGGAACCGAGCAAGGAATCCCTCGACGAGGCCCACGCCAAGATCAAGCAGGCCCTGCGCGATCTGGGCTACGGCGCGAACGTCCCGGAGTAGCCGCACCACCCCGTCAACGTGAATCGCGGGGCAGGCGCACGGTGAAGGTGGTCCCCTGCCCCGGTGCACTGGCCACCGACACCGTGCCGCCGTGGGCGTCGACCAGTGCCTGCACGATCGAAAGTCCCAGTCCGGTACCGCCGCTGACCCGACTGCGGGAGGCATCGGCGCGGTAGAAGCGTTCGAAGACCCGCTGGGCCTGTTCGGGCTCGAGGCCCGGCCCGGTGTCGGCGACCTCGATCAGCACCTCGTCCGCGGCGGGCGTGAGCCGCACCGTCACCTCCGCGTCGGTGGGCGTGTGCACCAGCGCGTTGTTGATCAGGTTGGCCAGCACCTGCCGCAGCCGCGCCTCGTCGCCGAGCATCTCCAGAGTGCCGGGCCCGGGCCGGATTTCGAGATCGACCTTGCGTTCGGGTCCGTCCGGGCGCTCGGCCGCGGCCTGGGCGCGCGCACTGTGCACGGCATCGCTGGCCAGCGTGAGCAGATCCACCGGCCGCCGCTCCACCGGCCGCTGCGCGTCCAGCCGGGCCAGCATGAGCAGATCCTCGACCAGCAGACCCATGCGCTTGGATTCGCGTTCGATGCGATCCATGAGCATCTCCGGATCGGTGATCGCGCCCTGCCGGTACAGCTCGGAGAAGCCCTTGATGGTGGTGAGCGGGGTGCGCAGTTCATGGCTGGCGTCGGCGACGAAGCGTCGCATCTTGGCCTCGGAGCGCCGCGCGGCCTCCTCGGAGGCCTCGGTGGCGGCGAAGGCCTGCTGGATCTGGGTCAGCATGGTGTTCAACGACTGCGAGAGGTGATCGACCTCGGTATCGGTGCCGCGCACCGGAACTCGCTGATGCAGGTCCCCGCCCGCGATGGCCGCCGCCGTACGCTCGACCTCCCGCAGCGGGCGCAGACTGCGCCGAATCACGATGCGCGCCACCGCGGCCAGCGCCGCCAGCACCAGCGCGCCGATCACGAGCTGCAACACGATCAGCTTGTCCAGCAGCGAATTCGTCTCGTCCATGCGCAGGGCGATGGTGCTGTTGCCGTATTCGTTGACCGTGCGCAGCACCCGCCACTGCTCGGTGGCGGAGCCGATCGAACCGACCGTCTCCGGTCGCGTCCCGATGTCCGCGGGCACGTCCGGCTGCTGCACGCCCGCCGACAGACTCAGCGTGGTCTGACCCGAAGTGTCCTGCACCTGAACCCAATACAGGTGCGGCGGCCGTTCCCGCCCGCGCACGGTGGGCAGCGGTTCGGGTCGCTGCGCGCCGGGCGCGGCCCAGCTGTGGGCGGCGTCGTAGAGCTGCCGGTCGATGCGTTCGACCAGGACATTGCGCATGAGCGAGGTGACCGCGATGCCCGAGACGAGCAGCCCGAAGCCGACCAGGGAGACCAGGGCCAGCACGAGGGTGGTGCGCAGCGGCACCGCGGCGAGGCGGTCGGCGAGCTTGCCCCGCAAGGTGGTGGCGGCCGGTGTGCCGTCGACAAGCTCGGCGGCGTTCACGTGGCGGGCGTCTTGCTGCGCGGTTCCCGCATGACATAGCCGACGCCGCGCAGGGTGTGAATCAACCGGTCCGGTCCGGTATCGACCTTCTTGCGCAGGTACGACACATAGGTCTCGACCACCCCGACCTCACCGCCGAAGTCGTAGCGCCACACGTGATCCAGGATCCGCGGCTTGCTCAGCACCGTGCCCGCGTTGACCAGGAAGTACCGCAGTAGCGTGAACTCGGTGGGCGACAGCGAAACCGGCTCCCCCGACTTCCACACCTCGTGGGTGTCGTCGTCGAGCTCGATATCGGCGAACCGCAGCCGCGACGACTTGGTCTCGGGCGCGGCCCGGCCCGCGCGCCGCAGAATCACGCGTAGCCGCGCCACCACCTCCTCGAGGCTGAACGGCTTGGTCACGTAGTCGTCCGCGCCCAGGGTCAACCCGGTGATCTTGTCGTCGACGTCGTCGCGCGCGGTGAGGAACAGCACGGGCGAGTCGATCCCATCGGCCCGCAGCCGCCGCAGCAGTCCGAAGCCGTCCATCCCCGGCATCATGACGTCGATGATCAGCGCGTCCGGCCGAAACGTCTTGGCCTTGTCCAGCCCCTCGGTGCCGCTCGCGGCGCTGGCGACCTCGAACCCCTGATACCGCAGGCTGACCGAGAGCAGCTCGACGATCATCGGCTCGTCGTCGACGACGAGCACCCTGGCCTCCGGTTCACGTCCCTGCGCGGGCCCACCTGTCATGACCTCATATTCTGCGCCGCAGCCCCGAGAAACCTGACCCTTCCCTGGGAGTTTCCTGGGAACGATGGCCCGCGCCCACGACGACACCCGGATACGGCGACCCCCGAATACGGCGAACGCCGGTCGATGATCGACCGGCGTTCGCCGTGGAGCCCCCTGTCAGGATTGAACTGACGACCTTCGCTTTACAAGAGCGGTGCTCTACCACTGAGCTAAGGAGGCGGAAGCGGAGCAATCATAACCGGGGTCGTCGGCTGCGCGGAAAAGCCGACGTCCCGGTCGGAACGATGCCGCGTCTGGAACCGGAGCGCGGCCGGGCGACACCTCGGGCGTCGCGCGGCCGCGTTCGGAAGCCGTTCGCGCAGTATCGGACTAACCGCAGGGTGTCAGGACTGCGCCGCCTGACGTGCCGCGTCGTCCGCCGCCATGGCGTCACGCAGGCTCTTCGGCCGCATATCGGTCCAGTTCTTCTCGACATACTCGACGCACGCGGCGCGGGAGTCCTCGCCGAAAACGACTCGCCAACCCGCCGGAACCTCGGCGAAGGCGGGCCACAGGGAGTGCTGTTCCTCATCGTTGACCAGGACGAAGAACCGGCCGTCTTCGTCATCGAAGGGATTGGTGCTCATTTCACCTCACTGGATACTGGCGCTGTGTACGGAGTACGTAGACGGATCGCCCAACACCGCAGTGTTTGGAACGAGCCCCCGACGTTGATTCGACCCTAGCAAGGCAGGTGTTACCGCTGGGCGGTTACCTGCACTTCCTTGAATGGCAGAGCATTCAGGCCGCGAAGAATTCGAGCAGGATCTTGTTGACGGCCTCCGGTTGCTCGAGGTAACCGAAGTGCCCGGCGTCGGGAACCTCCTGGTAGCGGGCACCCGGAATGATATCGGCGACCTCGCGGGAAAGATAGGGCGGAATCATCCGGTCGTCGGCGAAGCCCACGGACAGACACGGCACGGTGATGGCCCGGTAGGCGGCGGTGCGGTCGAAGTCGTGATCCATGCGCCGCTGCGCCCGCACGCCGGGAGTGACCGGGCCGCCGGTGAATTCGAACAGGTCGAGCCAGTCGCGCGCGGCGTGGGCGTCGGCCAGGGTGGCCGGGCTCAGGTTCATCAGGGCGGTCATGGCGGCCTCGTATTTGGCGGGCAGCCGCACGCCGGTGGTGTCGAGTTCGTGCTCGCCCAGCGACAGCGTCTTCTGGAATTGGTCGAGTCGGGCGTGTCCGGCCATGAACACGGCCTTGCGCACCAGATCGGGCCGGGTCAGCGCGAGTTCCTGCGCGACCCGCGAGCCCATGGATTGACCGACCACCAACGCCGGTCCCTCGTCGAGGAATTCGATGAGGGCCGCGGTGTCGCGGACCAGATCGTCGATGGTGATCCCGCCGGGCGATTCGAAAGACGGTGCGATGCCGCGATTGTCGAAGGTGCAGACCCGGTATCCGGCCGCCACCAGCGCGGGCACCTGGTGCAGTTCCCACACCCGGCCGCCGCTGCCGGTGCCCATGATCATGACGACCAGCGGCGCGGACCCTTTGACGTCGGTGCCCTTGGACCGGTCTCCCTTGACCTGGTAGTTCAACGAGATTCCGTTCACCGTCGCCAACGGCATGCTTGCGACCCCTTCATCAGGTGTTTCGACTCGTGCTTTCGTCCACCGTATAGGTATCGGGACCCGGAACGTTTCGTCCCTCACCATTGCGGTTGGGGCTCGCAATGCGAGCAGCGGGCGAGCACGACTTTCCCGACGGATACGATGGACGTCACGCACCAGCAGACTTTCCCGAGAGGACATCGATATGGCCGCGAAGACCGGCGCCAACGACATCGCGGACGACGATCTGGAACCGCTCGCCGACGAAACCGCTCGCCAGGCTCAGCGCGTGGTGGCCGCCTACGCCTCCGACGCCGACGAGTGCCGCATGCTGCTGTCGATGCTGGGCATCGGTCCGACGCGAGGCGAATAGAACCGTGCAGCCGGACAGCTCCGGTTCCGGTTTTGTCGTCGTCGCGAACCGGCTACCCGTCGACCTGGAGCGACTACCCGACGGCACCACCCGCTGGAAGCGCAGTCCCGGCGGTCTGGTGACCGCATTGGAACCGGTCCTGCGCAACAACAAGGGCGCCTGGGTCGGCTGGGCCGGCGTCCCCGACGTGGAGCTCGATCCGATCGTCGAGGACGGCCTGGAACTGCACCCGGTGCCGCTGTCGGCCGACGAGGTCGCCGACTACTACGAGGGCTTCTCCAACGCCACGCTGTGGCCGCTGTATCACGACGTGATCGTGCGGCCGGTGTACGACCGCCAGTGGTGGCAGGCCTACGTGCAGGTGAACCGCCGCTTCGCCGAGTACACCGCGAAGGTGGCCGCCGAGGGCGCGACGGTGTGGGTGCAGGACTACCAGCTGCAGCTGGTGCCCAAGATGCTGCGCATGCTGCGCCCGGATCTGACCATCGGCTTCTTCCTGCACATTCCGTTCCCGCCGGTGGAACTGTTCATGCAGATGCCCTGGCGCACCGAGATCGTCGAGGGTCTGCTGGGCGCGGACCTGATCGGCTTCCACCTGCCCGGCGGCGCGCAGAACTTCCTGTATCTGGCCAGACGTCTTGCCGGACAGCCGACTTCGCGCGGCAATGTGGGCGTGCGCTCGAAACTCGGTGTGGTGCAGGTGGGTTTCCGCACCGTGCGGGTGGGCGCGTTCCCGATCTCCATCACCTCCACCGAGCTCGACGAGTACTCGCGCCGCCGCAGCGTGCGCGAGCGGGCCGCGAAAATCCGTGCGGAACTGGGCAATCCGAAGACCATCCTGCTGGGTGTGGACCGGCTGGACTACACCAAGGGCATCGACATCCGGCTGGCCGCGCTCGAGGAGCTGCTGCACGAGGGCCGGGTGAATCCCGAGGACACCGTCATGGTGCAGCTCGCGACGCCCAGTCGCGAACGGGTCGAGTCCTACAAGCAGATGCGCGGCGATATCGAACGCCAGGTGGGCCGGATCAACGGCGAGTTCTCCCGCGTGGGCTATCCGGTCGTGCACTATCTGCACCGCCCGATCCCGCGCGAGGAGCTGGTCGCCTTCTTCGTGGCCGCCGACGTCATGGTGGTGACACCGCTGCGCGACGGCATGAACCTGGTCGCCAAGGAGTACGTGGCCTGCCAGGGCGGTCTGGGCGGCGCGCTGGTGCTGTCCGAATTCACCGGTGCGGCAGCGGAATTGCGGCAGGCCTACCTGTGCAACCCGCACGACCTCGACAGCGTCAAGGACGCACTGATCGGCGCGATCGACGACGACCGCGACACCCGTCGCCGCCGCATGCGGTCACTGCGCCGCCAGGTGCTGACCCATGACGTCGACCGCTGGGCC
This sequence comes from Nocardia sp. CDC153, assembly GCF_035818515.1. Classification (NCBI taxonomy): domain Bacteria; kingdom Bacillati; phylum Actinomycetota; class Actinomycetes; order Mycobacteriales; family Nocardiaceae; genus Nocardia; species Nocardia sp. CDC153. The sequence continues at coordinate 764,301 of NZ_JAYKYU010000003.1, forward strand.
CGCGCCTTCCTCGACGCCCTGGCCACCGACCGCGTCGCGGGCAGCGCCCTGCTCTCCGACGACGACGTGGACCCCGACGTGCGCCGCTGACCGCCGAAACGCGAACGCCCCCTGGAGTTTCCAGGGGGCGTTCGACATTCTCGCCTAGTCCTCGAACCGATAGGTGACCCCGGTGAGCCGCTCCGACTCGGCCCACAGTCGCGCCGCCCGCTCCGGATCGCGCGTCTCGACACTGGTCTCGTTGTGGACCGGATATCCCTTGGTATTGCCGGTCGGCCCGAAGAAGTCGCCGCCGCGCACCGTGGGGTCGGTGGCCGCGCGCAGGGTGGGCAGCGCACCCATCTCGACGGTCTGCATGGCGAACCGGAAGATCCACCGCAGCGAGGGTTTCGACAGGAATCGCACCGCGGGCCCGAGGTTTTGGGCGAAGTCGGACTCGGCGGCCCCCGGGTGCGCGATGACCGAGATCAGTTCGGTGTCGGTGCCGTTGAGCCGTCGCTGCAGTTCCAGCCCGAAGATGGCATTGGCCTGCTTGGACTGCGGATAGGCCCGGAAAGGCTTGTACTTGCGCCGCTCGAAGCCGAGGTCGTCGAGATCGAGCCACAGCCCCTTCTTCGCGGGCAGCGCACCGGTGACCGTCACCACCCGCCCCGCCGGCGCGGCCCGCAGCAGATCGAGAATCAGCCCGGTGAACGCGAACGGCCCCAAATGATTGGTGGCGAAGGTGGTTTCGAACCCGTCCACCGTGAAGGTCCGCGTCCGACTCAACATCCCCGCGTTGTTCACCAGCAGATCGATCCGCTCGAACTCGTCGTGCACCCGCACCGCGGCCTTGCGCACCGACTCCAACGAAGCCAAATCCAGCTCCACGAACGGCAATTCGGCCCCGGGCAGGGTCTCGCGAATGGATTCCGCTGCCGCGGCGGCCTTCTCGGCGTTCCGGCACGCAAACACCACCCGAGCCCCGTGCTCGGCCAACCGGCGCGCCGTCTCCAACCCGAGCCCGGCGTTCGCCCCGGTGACAATCGCGGTGCGCCCGTTGAGATCCGGAATATCCGCCGCTGTCCACGGCGTCGTCTTGCTACCCACGGTCGATCCTGACTACTCAGCGTGCACTGTCACTCGGCGTGCACTCCTCGTCGAGCAGCCTAGATCGGGTTGACGTCCGAGACGAGCCAGCGGTCACCGCTGTGGTCCAGCTTCACCCGCAGGCGACTCGCGTCGTAGGTGCCCTTGGACGGGTCCTTGCCGGCGCTCTTCTGGTTCAGGTACACCATGACCTCGACGTGGTGCGAATCCGCCTTGATCACACCGGCTTCCGTGGCGGTGGCCTCGACGACGAGCTCCTTGTCCTTGGCCGCGGGCGAGAGGACGTCCTTGGTGACCTTCATCCAGTCGTCGCGGAATTTGGCGGTCATGTCGTCGCACACCTTGGGCATGGTGGTGTCGATGGTCCGGAAGTTGTATCCGAACATGCCCTCCACGGTCCGCTTGGCCACCACGACGGACTGATCGCGGGCCTGGTCCACGTGCGAGTCCTGCCAGTAGCCGTAGCCGATCCAGCCGCCGACGCCGAGGCTGGCGGCGAAAACGACCAGGGCGCAGACCATGAGGATCAGATCACGGCGGGTCTTGCTGCTCATACCGTCATCTCCATTCCGGTCGCGGTAATGCCCTTGTCGTCCTTGGACAGCGTCACCTTGAACCGGTACTGCCGCTGCTGCGGCCCTTCCGCTCCCGCGTTGGTGAGGGTCTGCTTGACGGCCACCAGCACGATGGCGGAGTGGTCGTCGGAGGACTGCAGCGCGGCCTCGACCACCTCGCCCTTGGCCTTGACCTGCGCCTTCTGCACGATGCCCGCGTAGTCGTCCTTGCGGTCGGTGTAATCCTTGTGCAGGTCACCGGAGGTCACCGCGAGCACCCGGTTGATGTCGTCCTGGGCGGTGTCGGCGCTGATATTGGTGATATTGAGCATGGCCTGCTTGGCGGCCTGCACGTAGTCCGCGCGCAGCGCGTCCTGGTCGGCGAGGACACTGCGCTGATGGGCGGCCCACACGCTGCCGCCGACCGTCACCGCGGTGAGCACCAGGGCGGCGACCGCGACGATCTTCATCCAGAGGCTGCCGCCGTCGGCCGAAGCGACTGCGGGCGCTTCGGATTCGGGAGCGGCGGGGGCGTCCGCGACGGGCGCGGGATCGGTGGCGGGCACCTTGGTCGACTCGACGGCGTCGGCGGTGGTCTTCGTCTCGACGACGACCGTCCGCGCGTCCTCGACATCCGCCTTGGCCGGAGCGGCGACATCCGCCGCGGCGGGTTTGTCCGCCACGGGCACAGTGGCTTTGTCCGCCACGGGCACAGTGGCCTCGAACGCCGGTGTGGCGGTCCCCTTCTCCTCCGGCGGGGGCCCTTCCGAGCGCACGGCCCGCCGTCGTGTCCGGTTTCTCACCACACTCGAATCGCTCATTTCACCTGCTCCTGCACCATTGCTGTCAAACTCGCCGGGACCACCCCGGAGCCGTTGCTGTCGATGTTCGCCTGACGATACGTGCGCCCGTCCGCTCCGAGGAACTCCCCGGTACGCGGATCGTACGGCTGGGTCTGAACGGAGGCGGGTTGGGCCTGGGTCCCGTTCGCGGGCGGGGTGGTGTCGGAGCCGGGTGTCACGCCACCGATGGGGTTGCCGTTCTTGTCCACCGGATTCGGCTTGCCGAAGGGCGGATTGTCGCCCTCGGGCACGTAACCCTCTGGGTCACGGCACAATTCGGGCGTCGGGGCGCGCTTGCCCGGAACCTCCATGCAGGGCGTGTTGCGGATACCGCGAACCGCCAGCGGAGAGTTCTGGGCGACCTTGCAGTACAGGCCCTTTCGGGTGTCCGGGTGATCGAGCAGTGCGGGCGAGCGCCGCTCCTCGGGGGCGAGGAATCCGGTGGTGCACCCCTGCGGGTCGTTGACGCTGACCATGAAGTCCACCATCGCGCCGTACTCCGTGGGCCCGCCGGTCGCGACCGAGAGCAGACCCGCGATGAGCGGCGGGAAGACCACGAGCAGCTGTTCGATGCTCTTGTTGTAGGTGTAGCCGACCTGGCCGACGCTCACCAGATTGCGCGCGAGCAACGGCAGGGTGGGCTTCAGATCCTGGAAGAGCTGGGTGGCCCGGGTGACCGCGCCCGGCGTCTTCTCGATGACATTGTGCAGCGCCGGATCGTGTTCGCGCAGTTGGTCGGTGACCGTCGCCAGGTCCCTGGTCCAGCCCCGAATGGCGTCGTCGGACTGCACCTGGGTGTCCAGCAGCGGGCCGATCTTCTCGATCAGGTCCTTGGTGGCATCGGTGTTGTTCTTCGCCTCCTGGACCAGCAGGGTGGCGGAGTCGAGGAAGCGCTGCAGGTCCGGCCCCGCGCCGTTGAAGGCGGTGAAGGCGTCATTGATGACCTGCTCGAGCTTGGTGTCGGCCACGCTGTTGAGGAGGCGATCGGTCTGGTCGAGCAGACTGCCGACATCCTGCGGCAGCTTGGTGCGCTCGACCGGAATCACCGAACCGTCGGACAGGTTGCCGCCCTTGGGATTCTCGACCGGAACCAGGTCCACGAACTGCTCACCGACCGCGGACACGCTGCGCACCCAGGCGTCGACATCCTTGGGGATCTTGTAGTCGCTGTCGATCGACAGCTTGGCGTTCACCCCGGCGGGGGTCAGCACGACCGACTGCACCTTGCCGACATTGGTGCCGCGGTAGGCCACATTGGCGTGCTCGTAGAGACCGCCGGTGGCGGGCAGCTGCACGGTCACGTCGTAGCGCCCGATGCCGAACATGGCGGGCACCTTGACGTAGTAGCCACCCATGACCGTGATGCCGATGACCGTCAGCACGGCGAAGATGACCAGCTGGACCTTGACGAAGCGAGTGAGTTTCATCGTCACTTCCCTTGCGGCACGGTGAGACCCGGGATGGCGGGCAGCCCTGGGACCGCCCCGATGCCGGGAATGGTCGGCATCGGCGCGGGCGTGTCCGGGTGGGGCTGGAACGGGGCGTTCTTGGGGTCCACCGGATCGCCCGGCGTGCCGCCCAGTTGGCCGAGCGCGCCCTCCACGCCCGCGTAGCGCGGACCGAACGGGGTGTCGGTGAGGAAGTTTTTGGCCAGTCGCGCCGCGGTGAGATCGAAGGTGATCTTCACATTGAGGTAGTCGCCCTTGATGGCGCCGTCCATGTAGTGCATGGGGAACGGGAAGGTGAGCAGCATGCTCAACGCGCTGGTGAGGTTGCTGCCGGTGTTCGCGATCTGCTCGAGCGCGGGCCAGATATTGGCCAGGTTGGCCTTCAGATCGTCGCCGCCCTGTTGCACGATCTTGTCCACGGCGTCGCTCAGCCCGCCCAGGGCGGTGAGCGTCTTGGTGATGTTCTCGCGCCGGTCGGCCAGCATGGTCAGCGCCGGATGGATGTTGTCGATGGCGTTGGCCACCTGATCCTTCTGCTGGGCGAGGATGCCGGAGAAGCGGTCCAGCCCGCCCATGGCGGCGATGATGTCCTTGGTCTGGCCGTCCAGGGTGCCGATGAGCGTATTCAGTTGCGGCAGCAGGTCTCTGATCGCGTCGGTGCGCCCGGTGAACGCCTTGTCGAGCTCACCGGTGATGTTCTCGAGCTGGCTGATGCCGCCGCCGTTGAGCACCACCGACAGCGAGGACAGGGTCTGTTCGGTGGTCGGGTAGGCACCGGCCCGCTCCAGCGGGATGGTGTCGCCGCCCTTCAATTCCCCTTGTGCCGCGGTGTCCGTCGGCGCGGCGAGCTCGACGTGATTGCTGCCCAGCAGCGAGGTCTGCCCGATCTTGGCAGTGGCGTTGGCGGGCAGCTGCACGCCCTTGTCCAGGCTGACGGTGACCAGCGCGTGCCAGCCCTCCACCTCGATCTTGGTGACCGAACCGACGATGACGTCATTGACCATGACCGGCGAATTGCGGGTCAGGGTGGTGACATTCGGCATCTGGATCTTCACCTGCCACGCCCCCGCGCCGGTTCCGGCGGCGCCGGGCATGGGCAGCGAGTTCAGGCCGTCCCACTCGCATCCGGTGGCGCCCAGGGCGATCGCGATGCCGATCGCCAGGCCCGCCACCTGTTTGCGGCCGCGCGTGTACTTCATCAGTTGCCTCCCGGGAGCGCCAGATCGGTGAGGCTCTTGGGCACGCTGACCTCGGCGTTGGCACGGGCCGCGAGTTCCGGCGTGCTGTATTTGATCTGGTCGGGGCGCGCGCCCGCCGCGGTGGCCGGGCTGAGCATGAAGGGCAGGTAGTTCATGGCCAGGTTGCCGAAGATCGGTCCGAGGATCTGCGCGCAGAGATTCGAACTCTTGTCGGAGTCGTTGTCCTGCAGCGCCGCGATGGAACCGCAGAGGAAGCTCATCGGATCGGCCATATTGGTGAGCACCGGGTAGCCGGTCACCGAACCGGTCGCAGGCTTGTAGATCTGGTAGAAGTTCGTGAGCGCGGTGGGACCGGAGTGCAGCACCTGCTCGAGTTCGGGCCGCTTGTCCACCAGCAGCTGGGTCACGTCGGCCATGCGCTGCAGGCTGTCGGTGAGCGCGCCGCCGCGGGATTCGATGAACCGGCGCACGTCCGAGACCGCGCCGTCCAGATTGTCCAGTGCCGCACCGAGATCGGTGGAGACACCCGCCAGCACCGACGACACCGACGCCAGCCGACCGCCGAACTGCACGATCTGGTCATTGCTGTGCGACAGCGCGTCGACGAAGACCTGCAGATTGCGAATGGTGGCGAAAAGGTCGGTGCGGCCGTCGGAAAGCGTGGTCAGCGCGCCGGACAGCTCCTTGAGCGCATCGCGGAACGCCTGGCCGTTGCCGTCGAGGTTATTGGCCGCGGTGTCGACGAATCGACCGAACGAGCCCTGCTTGTCCTGGCCCACCGGGCCGAGAGTCGTTGCCAGCTTGTTCAATTCGGCCTTGATGTCATCCCATTCGACCGGGATGGCGGTGCGCTCGATGGGGATGGTCGCGCCGCTCTTCATCTTGGGCCCGCCGGTGTAGGCGGGCGCGAGCTGGATGAAGCGGGCCGAGACCAGCGACGGGGAGACGATCACGGCCTTGGCGTCGGCCGGGATGTCGATACCGCGCTCGACCGTCATCTTGACCGTGACGCGGTCCTTGCCCGGCTCCACGGAGTCGATCTTGCCGACCTTGACCCCGAGCACCCGCACCTCGTCATTGGCGTAAAGGCCACTGGTGGAAGGGAAGTACGCGGTGATCTTGGTCGTGCCGATCCGGGTCACGACCGTGTAGCCGCCGCCCACGACGAGGGCGACGAGCACCAGCGCCGCGACGATTCGCGACCAGCGGGGCAGTGTTCCGACTTTGCTGCGCAGTGCGTTCATTTACCCGGCTCCGTCTGTGCCGGGGAGAGCACCGGCGGGAAGTCTTTCAGGTAGTGCTGCAGATCGGTGGGCAGGTGGTCCGGCCACACCATGGAATCGACGAGCATCTGAATGTAATCGCTGTTGGCGTTGACGATGTACGCCTGGAAGTAGGGACCGCTGCCGACCTGCTCGCCCAGCGCGCCCGCGTAGGGGCCGAGGGCGTCGAGCGCGTCGGAGAGGTTCTGCTTGTTCTTCTGCAGCACCCCGAGCACCGAATTCAGTTTGTCCAGTGTGGGTTTGAGCTGTGCCTCGTTATCGTTGACGAACCCGGTGAGCTGCTGGGCCAGGCCGTTGACATAGGTGATGAGCTGGCCGAGCGCGGTTTTGCGCGCGTCGAGCTCACCGAGCAGGCTGTTGCCGTCCACGAGCAGCGAATTGATCTCCCCGGCCCGATCCTTGAGCACCTTGGTCACGCTCTGCGCCTTGGCCAGCAGATCGGTCAAGGCCTGGTCGCGCGTATTGATACTGCGCGACAACGCGGTAATGCCGTCGAGCGCCGAGCGCAGCGGGGCGGGCGTGTCCTTGAAGGTGTCCGACAGCGCGTCCAGGGTCTTGTTGACCTGGTCCATGTCCAGATCCTTGACGGTATTGGACAGATCGCCGAGCGCGTCGTTCAAGGAGTACGGAGAGGTGGTGCGCTCCAACGGAATCGTGGACTGCCCGCGCAGCGTGCCCTCACCCGCGGGCGTCACCTCGAGCGATTTGCGACCCAGCACGGTATTGGTCTTGATCGCCGCGGAGGACTTGTTGCCCAACGGAATTCCCTCGTCGAGGGTGAACCGCACCTTCACCTGCGCGCCGTCGAGCTTGACCTCTTCCACCCGGCCCGACTTCACACCGGCGACCTGCACCTGGTCGCCGGGCAGCAGACCGCCCGCGTCGGCAAACAGCGCCGAGTACTCAGCGCCGGACCGCACGAAGGGCAGGCGATCGAACTGCAGCGAGGCCAGCGAGACGGTCGAGGCCAGCACGATGCCGATGATGCCGAAATTGATCAGTGGCGAACGCTCGGTCACTTGCTACACCTTCCGGTCGTCTGGCCACCGGGCAGTTTCACGTGCATCGGCTTACCGTCCGGACCGTCCACGATCAGGTCGGTCGGGCAGGCGTAGATGTTCAGGAACGAACCGTAGGAACCGATGCGCACCAGCTTCTTGTAGGCGTCGGGCAGGTTCTCGATGATCCACTGCAGTTCGTCGGTGTTGTCGTCCAGCAGACCGGCGGTGCGGCCGAGCTGATCGAAGGTGGACTTCAGATCCGGCCGGGCGGTGCGCAGCAGATCGGTGAGATCGCCGGTGGCGCCGGAGATCCGCGGGATGGCGTCGCCGATCGGATCCTTGTCCGCGGCCAACCCGCTGACCAGTCGCTGCAATTCGTCCAGGGTGGTGCCGAAGGCCTGATTGCGGTCGTCGATGGTCGACAGCACCGTCTTCAGGTTGTCGATCACGCTGCCGATCAGGGCGTCCTTGTCCGCCAGGGTCTTTCCGAACGAGCCCGAGCTGTTGAGCAGGGCCACCAGCGTGCCGCCCTGGCCCTGGAAGACCTGCAGCAGCGCATTGGTCAGGTCGTTGACCTGGGTCGGATCCAGGCCGCGCAGCAGCGGTTTGAAGCCGCCCAGCAGCATGTCCAGATCCAGGGCGGGCTTGGTCTGCTGCACCGGGATGGTGCCGTTCTTGCCGAGAGTCTGTGTGGTGCCGGGCCCTTCGAGCAGTTCCAGGTAGCGGTCGCCGACCAGGTTCTCGTACCGGATGGTCGCCTGGGTGCTGGTGTAGAGCTTGTACTTGCGGTCCACGTCGAAGTCGACGTGCGCCAGCTTGTCCTTGCCCACATACACCCGGCTCACCGAGCCGACCGGCACACCGGCGATGCGCACCTTGGACCCGGGCAGCATGCCCGAGGAGCTGGTGAACACCGCGTGATAGCCGGTCTCCCGGGCGAAGCGCATCTGGGAGAAGATCACCCCGAGCATGGCCAGCACCAACACCATGACGAGGGTGAACAGGCCGAGCTTGACGGTGACCGCGCGTGGTTTGAACCTCACTTGCCGCCTCCCTGCAATCCGGGCATGCCCGCGTACAGCAACTGGAAGACGTTGGCGTTGAAGTGCGGATTGGTCTCCGGATGCCACGCCTCGCCCTCGGAGGTGTCGGTCACCAGGTAACCGGCATTGGTGCCGGGCACGTGATCGAGCACGCCCTCACAGTGCGGGCCGCCGCTGGCGTTCACCTTCGGCAGGTCCTGCGGATACTTGTAGGGTTCGCCGCCGGGCATGATGCTGGCGTTCATATTGACCGCCGGGTATCGACCGCCGAACTCGTCGGCGACGATCGCCATGTTCGAGCCGAGGCCCACGATGGTGCAGTAGATGGCCGACTTGTACTCGTCGAGGACTGCGGTGGTCGGCCGCAGCAGCCGCAGCGCCTCCACGACCGGCGATCCGGTCTCGTTGAGGATCGGCGTGGTGGTGTCGGACAGGCCGATCAGATCGGTCAGCATGGCGTCGACGCGCTGCTGCTCGTCCACCAGGGTCTTACCGGTGACCACGGCATTGTCGGTGGTGCGCAACAGATTCGGCACGGTGTCGGCGTAGGTGCCGCTCACGATGGTGGTCTTCTGCAGATCGGTCTGCAGTTCCGGCAGCGACGGATTGATCTGCTGGAGGAACGCGTCGGCGTCGACCAGGGCCTGGCCGAGCTTGTCGCCGCGGCCCTGCAGCGCGGTGCCCAGCGCGGTGAGCGTCGCGTTCAGCTTCTCCGGCTGCACCTTGGCGAGCACGTCGTTGAGGTGCTGGAAGATGGTGTTGAACTCCACCGTCACCGACTGCGCGTGCACGGTCGTGCCCGGCCGCAGCGAATCGGTCGAAGGGTGTTCGGGGGTAACGAAGTTGATGTACTTCGCGCCGAACACGGTGGTGGAGCTGATGTCCACGGTGGCATTGGCCGGAACCATCTTCAGCTTGTCGGGATCCATCGACAGCTCGATCCGGGCGCTGCCGTCCGGGGCGTCGCTGATCGAGGCGACCCGCCCGATTTCCACACCGCGGATCTTCACCTTGGCGTCGCGGTCCATGACCAGGCCCGCGCGCGGCGCGGCGACGGTCACCTGCACGGTGTTCTCGAAGCCGCCCGAGAACATGACCAGGCAGATCGCGACCGCGCCGACCAGCGCGAGCACCAGGCCCGCGCCCGCCAGGCGGATGACCCACGCCTGCTCCAAGTACCGCTTGGGCTGTTGTTGCACCATGTCCCGCCCTACCCGGAGAGATGGAAATTGCCGGAGGTGCCGTAGATGGCCAGCGACATCAGCAGCGTCACCATGACGACCGCGATCAGCGAGGCCCGCACCGCATTACCTACCGCCACGCCCACGCCCACCGGACCGCCTGCGGCGTTGTAGCCGTAGTAGGTGTGGATCAGCATGACCGCCATGGCCATGAAGATCGCCTGCGCGAACGACCAGAGGATATCGCTGGGGATCAGGAAGGTGTCGAAATAATGGTCGTACACACCGGCGGACTGTCCGTAGATCACCACGGTCGCAAAGCGACTCGCGACGAACGAGGCGATGACCGCCAGGGAGTACAGCGGGATGATGGCGATGATGCCCGCGAGCATCCGGGTGCCCACCAGGAAGGGGATGGGCCGGATGGCCATCACCTCCAGGGCGTCGATCTCCTCGGAGACGCGCATGGCGCCCAATTGCGCGGTGGTACCGGCCCCGAGGGTCGCGGCCAGGCCGATGCCCGAAATCACCGGCGCCGCAATGCGAACGTTGATGAAGGCGGCGAAGAAGCCGGTCAGGGCCTCCACGCCGATATTGCCGAGCGAGCTGTAGCCCTGCACGGCGATGGTGCCGCCGGCCGCCAGCGTCAGGAAGCCGACGATCACGACGGTGCCGCCGATGACCGCCAAAGCGCCTGTGCCCATCGAGATCTCGGCGATCAGCCGAATGGTCTCGGTGCGGTAGTGCACCAGCGCCTTGGGCACCGAGCCGATCGACTGCGCGTAGAACACCGCGTGCTTGCCGACCGAGTCGAGGCCCTCGTTGAAGCGCCGAAAGCGCTTGGTCACCTTCGGAAAACGAGATTGGATCACGAACGCCATCAGATCACCGCGCCGTGAACTTGATGCCAACGGCGGTTACGACGACGTTGATGACGAACAGCGCCATGAAGGCGAAAACGACGGTCTGGTTCACGGCGTCGCCGACGCTCTTGGGACCGCCCTTCACGTTCAGGCCCAGATAGCAGGCGACCAGTCCGGCGACGAGACCGAACAGCGTGGCCTTCACCTGCGAGATGACGAGCTCGGGCAGGTGGGTCAGCAGGGTGATGCCATTGACGAAGGCGCCGGGGTTCACGCCCTGCAGCAGCACCGAGAACAGGAAGCCGCCCAGGATGCCGATGGTGGACACCAGGCCGTTGAGCAGGAAGGCCACGAACATCGAGGCGAGCACGCGCGGAACCACCAGGCGCTGCACCGGATCGATGCCGAGCACCTTCATGGCGTCGATCTCCTCGCGAATGGTGCGCGCGCCCAGGTCGGCGCAGATGGCGGTGGCGCCCGCACCGGCCACGATGAGCACGGTGACCATGGGGCCGATCTGGGTGACCGAGCCGAAGGCCGCACCCGCGCCCGAAAGGTCCGCCGCGCCGATTTCTCGCAACAGAATGTTCAGGGTGAAGCTCACCAGAACGGTGAACGGAATCGCGACCAAAAGCGTCGGCACGATGGAAACCCGGGCGATGAACCAGGACTGATCGATGAATTCCCGTCGCTGGAACGGGGGCCGTACCGCGGCGCGAGCGACAGCACCGGCGAGTTCGAAGAACCCTCCGACCGCCCGCAGCGGTACGGCAAGGACTTCATTCATTCCCGCTATTCCTCCTGCCCCTGCCTAGCTATAGCAACCGAGATATGGATGTGATCTCGGTCCCGCTCGAAGATTAGAACACGTTCTCATACGGATCGGGTAGGTTTCGACGGTTTTGAACAGGCCTTCTTTCTGAACCGGCGTCCAGTTTTGAGAACATGTTCACCCCAGCCTAACCGTCAGACATATGCCGCACTGTGAGACGACACACATGGTTGATCCCCATTCCTACCAACGATCCATCTCGTGATCAACCGCTGTACCGGGGACTGGCGCGTGTCTACGGAAACTCACAGCCCCCGGCGGGGAAACTGAGGTAAGCCTCAGCCGAGATCCTTCAGCGAGGAAGCGGAAAACGTAGCGTCCGAACCGCGTTCGGCGAAATAACCGCCCAGGGTCGCCGCCAGACCCTCGCGGGTCCATTCCCCGTCCGCGTCGAAACGCCGCTCCACCACGGGAGCCGCCATCAGGGCCACCATCGGGCCGTACACGACGAACAGCTGGCCGGAAATCGATTCGGCCGCCGGGGAGGCCAGGTAGGCCACCAGCCGCGCCACATGATCGGGCGAGAGCGGATCCGGGCCCTCCTCGGGAGCCGCGGAGAAGACCTTCTCGGTCATGGCGGTGCGGGCGCGCGGCGCGATGGCATTGGCGCGCACGCCGACACTCTCGAGGGCACGGGCCGCCGACAGGGTCAGCGCGGTGATACCGGCCTTGGCCGCACCGTAATTCGCCTGTCCGGCCGGACCGAGCAGCCCGGCCTCGGAGGAGGTGTTGATGATGCGCCCGTAGACCGGGGCACCCGTCTGCTTGTATCTGCCACGCCAGTACGCGGCCGCGTTGCGGGTCAACAGGAAGTGCCCGCGCAGGTGGACCGCGACGACCGCGTCGAAGTCCTCGTCGGACATGTTGAACAGCATCTTGTCCCGGGTGATCCCGGCATTGTTCACCACGATGTCCAGCCCGCCGAAGGTTTCCTCGGCGGTGCCGATGAGGGCGTCGGCGGTGGCCCGCTCGGCGATGCTGCCGCCGACGAACTCCGCCTTCACGCCCAGCGCCCGGATGTCGGCAAGCGTCGCGCTCACCGCGTCGTTCTCGGTCAGGTCGTTGACGATGACCGAAGCACCGGCCCGGGCCAGCTCGAGGGCCTCGGCCCGCCCCAGCCCGGCACCCGCGCCGGTGACAATGGCAACCCGCCCGGACAGACTTACATCAGAATCGCTCACGCGGCCGACTCTAGAACGTGTTCCACCCGCCGGGCAAGCATCCGCTCAGACCAGCTTGAGCGCGGCCTTCGGGCACTGTGCCACGGCCGACTCGATATCGCGGCGGTTGGCCTCGGTCACCTCGGCCTCGTTGACGTGCAGGTTGTCGTCGTCATCGAGATCGAAGACGTCAGGGGCGATTCCGACGCAGATTCCGTTCGCTTCGCACTGATCGAAGTCGACGATGACCTTCATGTTTCTCTCCTTAACCACAGGTTGTGCCCGAGCCTAACAATCCCGACCGCGCCGCAACAGCAAAGTAGCCCTAACCGGAACCAATACTGGAACATGTTTCACTTGCATGCGATGATCGGCTGAACCGAGAAACGAAGGCTAGAGGTACTGCTATGCGTATCGCCTACACGCCGCAACAGGAACAGCTGCGTGCCGAGCTACGTGACTATTTCACCAAGCTCATCACTCCCGAACGGCGGCAAGCGCTTTCGGCGCAGACCGGCGAATACGGCGAGGGCAATGTCTACCGTGAGGTGGTCGCCGAGATGGGCCGTGACGGCTGGCTCGCGCTGGGCTGGCCCAAGGAGTACGGCGGGCAGGATCGCTCGACCATGGATCAGCTGATCTTCACCGACGAGGCCGCCATCGCGGGCGCCCCGGTGCCGTTCCTGACCATCAACTCGGTCGCGCCGACGATCATGCACTACGGCACCGAGGAGCAGAAGAAGTTCTTCCTGCCCAAGATCGCCGCGGGTCAGCTGCACTTCGCCATCGGCTACTCCGAGCCGGGCGCGGGCACCGACCTGGCCTCGCTGCGCACCTCCGCGGTCCGCGACGGCGACGACTGGATCATCAACGGCCAGAAGATGTGGACCTCCCTCATCGCCTACGCCGACTACATCTGGCTGGCCGCGCGCACCGACCCGAATGCCAAGAAGCACAAGGGCATCTCCATGTTCATCGTGCCGACCACCGCCGAGGGCTTCTCCTGGACGCCGGTGCACACCATGGCCGGTCCCGACACCTCGGCCACCTATTACCAGGACGTGCGGGTCAAGAACTCGGACATGGTGGGGCCGGAGAACGGCGGCTGGTCGCTGGTCACCAATCAGCTCAATCACGAGCGGGTGGCGCTGACCTCGTCGGCGCCGCTGGCGCTGGCGGTCGCGCAGGTCACCGAGTGGGCGCGGAACACCAAGAACTCCAATGGCGCTCGCGTGATCGATCAGGAATGGGTGCAGATCGCGCTCGCCCGGGTGCACGCCAAGGTCGAGTACCTGAAGCTGCTGAACTGGGAGATCGCCTCGCGTGCCGATGCGGGCGGGGATGCCGCGCCGCGCCCGTGGGACGCCTCCACCTGCAAGGTGTACGGCACCGAGCTGGCCACCGAGTCCTACCGCGCCCTCATGGAGATCCTGGGCCCGCAGGCGTACCTGCGCCAGGACTCGGCCGGTGCGCAGCTGCGCGGCCGTCTCGAGCGCATGCACCGCGCCTGCCTGATCCTGACCTTCGGCGGCGGCACCAACGAGGTGCAGCGCGACATCATCGCCATGACCGCACTCGAGCAGCCCGCCGCGGCCCGCTAGATTTCGAAAGCTGGGTTCTCACCATGGATTTCACCCTTACCGAAGCGCAGCAGGATCTGGCTCGGCTCACCGCCGAGGTGACCGGCAAGCTGGTCACGGCCGACAAGCTGCGCGAACTCGACAAGAACACCGACGCCAGCGGTGCGCGCACCGTGCGCTTCGACGAGCAGCTGTGGGAGTCGCTCGCCGAGACCGGCGTGCTGGCCGCGGCCCTGCCGGAAGCGGTGGGCGGCAGCGACCTCGGGGTGCTGGAGCAGACGTCGATCCTGCGGGAGCTGGGCAAGTCGGTCGCACCGGTGCCCTACCTGTGGTCGATCGTGCTGGGCGCGGGCGCGCTGGCGCAGTTCGGTTCCGCCGCACAGCGTGAACTGGCCGCGCAGGCCGCGAGCGGGTCGGTCATCCTGACCGCCGCGTTGAGCGAGGAGCGCAACTGGGAGCTCGCCCGCCCGGTCACCACCGCCATGGCGGGCAATGGCTGGCAGCTGACCGGCCTCAAGACCACCGTGCCCTTCGCGCGGCAGGCCGGCCGAATCCTGGTGTCCGCCAGCGTCGATGGCACGCCCGCCGTCTTCCTGGTCGACCCGGCCCACGAGTCGGTGCGCATCGAGGACCAGATCGTGACCGACCGCTCCCCCGAGGCCGAGGTCGAATTCGCCGGTACCCCGGGCGAACTGGTCGGCACGGTCGAGCAGGGCCCGGAAATCCTGGAGTGGCTGCTGAACCGGGCCTGGCTGGGCCTGGCCGCCACCCAGCTCGGCACCGTCGAGAAGGGTCTGGAACTGGTCGCGGACTACGCGCGCGAGCGCGAGCAGTTCAACCGGAAGATCGGCAGCTTCCAGGCCGTGGCCCAGCGCCTGGCCGACGGCTACATCGATGTCCAGGGCGTGCGCCTGGCCGTGCAGCAGGCGGCGTGGCGGCTGGCCGAAGGACTTCCGGCGGCCGCCGAGATCCACACCGCCAAGTTCTGGGCCGCCGAGGCGGGCCACCGCGTCGCCCACACCGTGGTGCACGTGCACGGCGGCGTCGGCATCGACCGCGACCACATCGTGAACCAGTACTTCACCGCCGCCAAGCACAACGAGTTCGCGCTCGGCGGCGCGACCGATCACCTACGCGCCCTGGGCGGTCTGCTCACCGACGCGCAGCAGTAGACGTCCCCGGGCGCCCGCGAAAGCCAGCCGTCCCCTGCATCGGCGGCTATGGGCGAGGCGGTGGTTTCCATACCGGCCACCGTCTCGCCTTTTCCATGTGCGGGTCAGGGCATTTCGGGCGCCGGCTAGGGCACCAGAGGTCCGGCGAGGACCCGAGTGCCCGCGGCCCAGTTGCCCTGCCAGCTCAGGGCCGCGTCCGCGAGATCCTTGCGCTGCCACAGCGCCAGCAGCAGATCCGAAGCGGTGCCGGAGATTTCGGCCACCGGGGTGCCGGGGCCGTAGGTCCAGCTGTCGCCGGTGTCGGTGGCGTGGACGCTGACCGCGGCCTCCGGTTCCTTGGCCAGGCCGCGCTGAATCATGCGGAGCGCGAACATCTCGAACACCTCGGTGATGCCGTCGGCGGCCAGCGCCGGATCGAAGGCGTCGGCGGTGCCGAGCGCGTCCTGGGCGTCCCACAGGTGCATCAGGGTCTCCTGCGCCCGGCGACGCCGCCAGAATCCGACGGTGCGCGGCATCAGGCTGGTGAAGGTCCAGGCCGGGGTCGCGGGATCCACCGACAGCGATTCGACGATGGCCCGCGCGGAGTCGTCGAACCAGGTCCGCAGTTCGGCCCGGTCCACCGGCGCGGGATCGCCGTGGTAGTCACCGCGCCCCTCCGCGACCGCGGTCACCACCCATCGATTGCCCTGTCCGACATGGTCGGCCAGGTCGTAGAAGGTCCAGTCGCCGCAGCTCGGGACGGGGGCGGCCAGATTCGTCTCGGGCGTGATCAGCTCCCCGAACTCGTTCAGCTTCTCGCGCAATACCGCCAGGAAATCCATGGAGCACACGCTAGGGAGTGAATGCCCAGCGTGCCAGCCATATCCGGCCGACGACACGCGAAATTCGGCCAAACGTCAGGATTCGAGTTCGCGCACCGAGAAGATGTGCTCACCCACGGTGTCCTGGTGATCGGCCGCGGGTTCGATCTCGTGCAGCAGGGCCTCCCCGCGCGCGTCGCGGCGAATGGCGCGGCCCAGTTCGGCCGCCGCGCGATAGTGGGCCGGAGTGCGCAGGACGCGGCGCACGGCACGGGCGATGCGCTGCGGAGTCGCGGTGCGCGGCAGCACGATTCCGGCGCGGTGCGCGCGCACCCGGGCGGCATTGTCGGCGGTGTCGCGGCCGTGCGGCAGGACCACCACCGGCAGGTCGGCGGCGAAGGCCTGCATCAGGGTGCCGTGGCCGCCGTGGGTGATGACCAGGCTGGCGTGGCGCATGAGTTCGCGATGCGAGGCGACCCGCACGACCGTCACATTCGCCGGGGCGTGGATGCGCTCGGGATCGATGGCCGGGCCGGTGGTGATGACGCCGCGCACCGGGAGCAGCGCCAGCGCGTCGGCGATCCTTTGCAGGCAGTCGATTTGGCGTTGAAAGGTGGTGGACAGCGCGACCAGCACGAGCGGCTCGCCACCGTCGGCCTGCGTCCAGGCGGCCTTGTCGACCCAGTCCGGTTCGTCCAGGATCGGCCCGACCCAGCGCACCCCGTCCGGAGCCTGCCCGGGGAAATCGAAAGCGGCGCTGGACAGTACGAGCTGCCGCCGCGCCAGCCGCACCTGATCCTGATAGTGGGCCAGGCGTTCCAACCCGAAGTCCGCGCGCAGCGCGTTGAGCTGGGGTAGCAGCTCCTCGTCCCAACGCCGCTGGACCAGCGTGCCCACGATCCGGTCCCGCAATCGGCCGATCGGTCCGCGGGCCCGGCCGAATCCGGTGCCGGGCGGCGGCCCGCCCTCCACCGGCAGCGGATAGATCCCCGGCATGAGCACCGAGAACGGCACGTCGCAGGCCTGCGCGGCGACCATGGCCCCGAAGGCGAAGCAGGAGGCCAGCACCAGATCGGGCCGCCCGGCATCGATTTCGTCGGCGGTCTCGCGGGCGAAACCGGCGCCCGCGCGCGGCCGCAGCCGGGCCCCCGTGGCCGCCACCGCCTCGGCCAGGCCCTCCTCGGCCAGCACGGTCACCCGATGTCCACGTCGCACCAGCCGCCGCACCACACCCAGTTCCGGCGGCACGGTTGTGCCGCTACCGGTGAGCGCGACCAGGTAGCTGTGATTCATCGGGCACCTCCACCAGTCACTCTTGCACGACCGATGACTTTTCCGCACCCGCTTCGTCCCCACCAATACATCGATGTACGCGCGATCGGATCGCGGGGAAGAGGGGCGAACCACCATGCCGAGCAAGATGATCTTCATCAATCTGCCGGTGGCCGACCTGGACCGCTCCAAACGGTTCTACGAGGCCCTGGGCTGGAAGGTGAACCACGACTTCACCGACGCCAACGCCGCCTGCATCGTCATCGACGACAACATCTGCGTCATGCTCCTGACCCGCACCTTCTTCACCACCTTCACCCACCGCGCCCCCGGCGACCCCCGCGAGTTCGTCAGCGGCATTTACGCCCTGGCCATGTCCGGCCCCGAGGAAGTCGACGACCTCACCGAAGCGGCCCTCCGCGCGGGCGGCACCGAGGAGATCGACCGCGAACGCCGCCGCCAGGAAGCCCGCCTGGGCATGTACGGCCGCACCTTCCTGGACCCCGACGGCCACCAGTGGGAGTCCTTCTACATGGCCTACCCCCGCGACTGACAGAACCGAATGGCAGCTTCCTGCCATCCCCTGCACTATGGGTTCACCTCCGCCGAAGCCAGGGTGGGGCCATGGCTTTCACTATTGCGGACCTGTTCGAGCACGCGGTGGACGCGGTCCCCGATCGAATCGCTTTGATCTGTGCGGACCGTCGGCTCAACTATCGCGAATTGGACGAGCGGGCGAATCGGCTGGCGCATCATCTGGCCGCCCGCGGCATTGCCGCGGGTGATCATGTGGGGATCTATTCCCGCAATTCGGTCGAAGCACTCGAAACGATGCTCGCGACCTATAAATTGCGGGCCGTATCCGTCTGCGTGAATTACCGGTACGTCGCCGACGAGGTGCGCTACATCGTCGACAACGCGGATCTGAAAGCCCTTGTGCACGAAGCGCGATACGGCGACATCGTCGCGGAGATCCGAGCCTCGACACCGAGTCTGACCGAGGTGCTCGCCATCGGCCCCGACTACGACGCGGCGCTGGCCGCCCACTCCCCCGAGCGCGATTTCGGTCCCCGCCGCGACGACGACCTGTACATCCTCTACACCGGCGGCACCACCGGCATGCCCAAGGGCGTCATGTGGCGGCACGAGGATGTCTGGCGCGCGCTCGGCGGCGGCATCAACCATGTGACGGGCGAATATGTCAGGGACGAATGGGAATTGGCCGACGATGCCCGGTCCGCGCCGAACGGAATCGTCATGGCTCCACTGTCCCCGCTCATTCACGGCGCGGCGCAGTGGGCGGCCTTCCTCACCCTGAACTCCGGCGGCACCGTGGTTCTCGTGCCGCAGTTCGACGCGCACGAGGTGTGGCGAATCGTGGAGAAACACCGGGTCAATGTGCTCACCGTGGTCGGCGACGCCATGGCCAGGCCACTGCTCGAGGCGTATCACGCCGGACACTACGACGTTTCGAGCCTGTGGGCGTTCAGCAGCCACGCCGCGCTGTTCTCGCATTCGCTCAAACAGCAGTACGTCGAGCTGTTCCCCAATCTCTTCATCACCGATGTGATCGGCTCGTCGGAGAGCGGGAGCACCGGATTGTCGGTGGTCACCAAGGATTCCGACCATGCGCAGGGTCCCCGGGTGACCTTCGGCGCGCACTCCGCGCTGCTCGACGAGGCGGGAAACCTGGTGGAGCCCACGCCTGGAGCCGTGGGTCGAATGGCGCGGACCGGGCACGTGCCGCTGGGCTACTACAAGGACCCCGAGAAGTCCGCGACCATCTTCTTCGAGATCGACGGCAAACGCTATGTGGCACCGGGTGATTACGCCCGCTACGAGGCCGACGGCACCGTCACCCTGCTGGGTCGCGGCTCGGAATCCATCAATACCGGTGGCGAGAAGGTGTTCCCGGAGGAGGTCGAGACGGCGCTCAAGGCCCACCCGGATGTCTTCGACGCGCTGGTGATCGGGATTCCGCACGACCGTTTCGGCCAGTCCGTCGCCGCGGTGATCCAGCCGCGGCCCGGAGCCGAACTCGTCCTCGGGGACATCGACCGGCATGTGCGCGCCAAGATCGCGGGATACAAAGCGCCGCGCGGGTATTGGCTGGTCACCGAGGTCATGCGACAGCCCAGCGGCAAGGCCAACTACCCGGCCGCCAAGCGCTACGCGGCCGAACATCCCGACGAGATGTCCATTCCGCGCGCATGACTCAGGTCAGCAAACCGAGTTCCCGCACTCGCGCACCCAGCTGAAATCGAGTGCTGACATCGAGCCGGTCCATGAGCTGGGCGATATAGCGCCGATAGGTGCGCAGCGAAACCCCCAGTGCCCGTGCGGCCGTCTCGTCCTTCGCCCCGGCGTTCAGCTGCGCGACCACCGCGCGGGCCACCGCGTCCAGCCCGATTTCGTCGAGCTCCAGGTGATCGCGCAGGCGACGCGCCGAATGCCAGGTGCGGACGGCGAATTGGTGCACCACGCCGAGCAGGGTCGGCTCCGCCACCAGGTATCCGCGCGGCTGGCCGCCCGGTACGGCCGACCACAGCGCTGCCCGCTCCCGATCCACGATCAGGGCATTGCAGAAATCGGTGTCGGTGACCCGGATCTGCGCGCCGAGCGAGAACTGGCGCAGCACCGACTGACGGCCGTGGCTGCCCACGTAGGCGGACGACAGCAGCAGCCGCACCCGCTTGCCGGCCTCGTGCAGCTGGCGGAAAACCATGTCCTCGGAACGGTATTCGGTTTCCGGGCGCACGGGCCGGGCAATGGCCATGACGGCCTCGTGCCGTGCGCCCTCGAGCATGGCGCGCAGGCTTGCCGCCCAGCGCTCGTCCGCGTGCAGTTCGACCGTCACGGCTCCCCCACCCGTCGTCGGATATCCGGGGTGTCAGCCTAGTTGGGGCGTAGCTCCATGGGGAGGCCGAAGAGGGGGAACAGCTTTTCGGTGTCGAGGAAGAAGGTGAGGCCAGAGATGCGGTCGCCGTCGAGTTCGAGGGTGGTGATGGACCAGGGGGTCCAGAGGCCGGGTTCGCCGCTGGGCTTGTAGTGGCCGAAGGCGGGCAGGCCGTTGGCGCCGTCCAGGGGGATCATGCGGGAGTCGCGGCAGGCGTGGCCGGTGCCGAGCATGAAGGCGGCCACGTTCTCGGGGCCGGAGATCCACAGGGAGAACGGCGGCATGGACAGGGCCACATCGGCTTTCAGCAGCTCGGTGAGGGCGGTCATGTCGTAGGCCTCGAAGGCCTTGACGAAATCGTCGACGAGTTTGCGCTGCTGCTCGTTGTTCTCGTCGAAGGTGTCGGAGACCGTGGAGCGCTCCTGCACCTTCGACATGGTGGCGCGGGCGCGCTGCAGGGCGCTGTTCACCGAGGCCGGGGAGACATTGAGCATGTCGGCGGTCTCGCCCGCGGAGAAGCGCAGCACCTCGCGCATGATCAGAATGGCGCGCTGGCTGGCGGGTAGATGCTGCACCGCGGACACGAAGGCCAGGCGCAGCGTGTCTTTCGCGCTGGCGGCCTCGGCCGGGTCCGCGCCGAAGGCGAGCGCGTTCGGAATCGGCTCCACCCACACGTAATCCGGTTCCGGCGGCGGCAATTGCGAATCGGGCGTGGACGGCCCGTTCAAATCCATGGGCCGGGCCCGCCGCTGCGGCCCGTCGAGCATGTCCAGGCAGACATTGGTCGCGATCTTGTACAGCCACGATCGCAGACTGGAACGCCCCTCGAATGAGTCGTACGACTTCCACGCGCGGGTGAAAGTCTCCTGTACCGCGTCCTCGGCCTCGAAGGAGGACCCGAGCATCCGATACGCGTAGGCGCACAATTCGCGCCGGTGGCCTTCGAAAGACCGCAACACATCATCCGAAACGGTGACGGATCTGCCTGCCTTCTCGCTCATGCCAGACAGCCTGGCACAACCCACCGACAGAAAATACCCACCAAAATCAAATGAGTGATGCCCGCCCGCGAAAGCGGACGGGCATCACATTGTTGTAATTCCCTCGGCGAGAACCTACTTGGAGCTCGAGGCTTGCGCGTGATCGTCGGCCTCGCGGGCTTCCGTCTGCGCCTTCGCCCACTTGTAATCCGGCTTACCGGCGGGCGAACGCTTGATCTCGTCGGCGTACCAGAGGCTGCGCGGCATCTTGTAGGAGGAAATCTCCTTGACCAGGGTCGGCCGCAGCTCCTCCAGTGTCGGACGGGAATCGCCTCGACACTGCACGACCGCGACCACCCGCTGCCCCCACCGCTCGTCGGGCACGCCGACCACGAGCGCGTCGAAGATGTCCGGGTGCGCCTTGAGCGCGCCCTCGACCTCCTCGGGGTAGATCTTCTCGCCACCGGAGTTGATCGACACCGACCCGCGGCCCAGCATGGTGACGGTCCCGTCCTCCTCCACCCGGGCGTAGTCGCCGGGGATGGAGTAGCGAACGCCGTTGAACACCTTGAAGGTTTCGGCGGTCTTCACCGGGTCGTTGTAGTAGCCCAGCGGGATATTGCCGGTGCGGGCCAGCATGCCGACCTGACCGGAGCCGGGCGCGACCTCGTTGCCCTGCTCGTCGATCACCTTGGTGGAGCCGTCGATCTTCACGCGCGGGCCGCCGGTGTGGGTCGCGCCCTTGGCCGCCACGGCCAGACCGCCGAAGCCGGTCTCCGAGGAGCCGATGGAATCGGTGATGAGCGCGTTCGGGAACAGCTCGATGAACTGGTCCTTCAGCGCGGGCGAGAACAGCGCGGCACTCGAGGCCAACACCCACAGGCTCGAATGGTTGTACGGCTCACCGGTTTCCGGATTGCCCGCGGCCACCGCGTCCAGCATGGGACGGGCCATGGCGTCGCCGGTAATAAAGATCATGTTCACGCCGTGGCGCTCGATGGCCTGCCACACGCCGTGCCCGGAGAACTCCGGCAGCATGACCGCCTTGCCACCGTCGAAGAGGCTGTGCAGGGTCGCGGTGAACGCGCCGCCGTGGATCAGCGGCGGAATCGGGTAGCGCACCATCTGCGTATTGCCGCTGGCACCGCCCTTGGCCTGCTCCCACTCGTCCTCGATGAAGACGCCGGTGTAGAAGTTGATGCCGCCGCCGAGGACTCGCCACCAGTCCTCCTGCCGCCACATGACGCCCTTGGGCATGCCGGTGGTGCCGCCGGTGTAGATCATCATGATGTCGTCGGCGGAGCGCTCCTCGAAGTCGCGCTCGCCGTGCGAACCCGCCAGTGCCGCTTCGTATTCCACGGCGCCCGGGGGCAGCGGGAGATCGGTGCCGTCCTCGACGGTGAGAACGGCCTTGATGGCGGGCACGTTCGGCAGCACATTGGCGACCTTGTCGCTGTAGCGACGCTCGTGAACGAGAGCGACCATGTCCGAGTTCTCGAAGATGTATTGCAACTCGTTCTCAACGTACCGGTAGTTCACGTTGATCATGACGGCGCGCGCCTTGAAGATGGCCACCATGGACTCCACGGCCTCGATGGTGTTGCGCGAGTACACGCCAACCTTGTCACCCGGCCGCACACCCTGTTCCTGCAGGTAGTGCGCCAGCCTGTTGGCTCGGTCCTCCAGTTCGGCGTAGGTCACCGAACGCGAGTCGTCAACCAGTGCGACACGTTCCGGCATGAGGTCGATGGTGTGCTCGACAAGGTCCGCAATGTTGTAGCTCACAGGATCAAAATAGAACGTGTTCTTGTGTGTGACAAGCCACAAATCCCACTCAGTCGATGGAGGTGAATGTGCCCCCCGTCACACACTACAGCCATTTCTAGGATTCGATCAGCGGACGCAGGCGCTCGAACTGCGACACGTCGCGAACACCCACCAGCAGCATGGTGACGCCCGCCTGCTCCCACACCTTCAGCTGCTCACGCACGTGGTCCTCGTCGCCGATGATGGTGGTGTCGAGAATCAGCTCGTCCGGAACCGCCGCGGCCGCTTCGGCTTTGCGCCCGGAGCGGAACAGCGCCGTGATCTCGTCGACCGCCTCGCCGTAGCCCATGCGCCGGTAGACCTCAGCGTGGAAGTTCAGTTCCTCCGCACCCATGCCGCCGATGTAGAGCGCGCTGTAGGGCCGGATGGCGTCGAGGGCGGCCTTGCGGTCGTCGGTCAGGATGACCTGCGCGGTGGCCGCGATCTCGAAGTCCTCGCGCGAGCGCCGCGCGCCCGGCCGCGCGAACCCCTCGTCGAGCCACTCGTTGTACATGTCCGCCAGCCGCGGCGTGTAGTAGATGGCCAGCCAGCCGTCCGCGATCTCCGCGGTCAGCGCGACATTCTTCGGCCCCTCGGCCCCGAGCCAGATGGGCAGGTCGGCGCGCAGCGGATGGGTGATCGGCTTGAGCGGCTTGCCGAGTCCGGTCGCGCCGGAACCGTTGTAGGGCAAGGGGAAATGCGGCCCCTCGCTGACCACCTTGGCCTCGCGGGCCAGCACCTGCCGCACGATCGAGACGTATTCGCGGGTGCGGGCGAGCGGCTTGGCGAACGGCTGCCCGTACCAGCCCTCCACCACCTGCGGGCCGGAGACGCCGAGCCCGAGAATGTGCCGCCCACCGCTGAGGTGATCGAGGGTCAGCGCGGCCATGGCGGTGCCGGTGGGCGTGCGCGCCGACATCTGCACGACCGAGGTGCCCAGCCGCACCCGACTGGTGTCGGAGCCGTACCAGGCCAGCGGCGTGAAGGCGTCCGATCCCCAGGACTCGGCGGTGAAGACGGCGTCGAAGCCGACCTCCTCCGCGGCGAGCACCAACTCCCGCGTATTGGCGGGCGGCTGCGCGCCCCAATATCCCAATTGCAGACCAAAGCGCATTCGAGTGTTCCTTCCTAGAACATCGCGGGGCCCTCGGCAGGGGCCCAGCCCCGACTCTTGCCACCGTCACTAGAACCTGTTCTACTCGATCTCGTGACTCTGGGGAACACCGAAGTACTGTCCGCGCCGCTGCGGATGAAATTCGACTACACCCGCTCAACCGGTCCGATCCTCGGCCGCTTCCTCACGGAACTGCGGTCCGGCAAGGTCGTCGGGGTGCGGGGTTCCGATGGGCGCGTGATCGTGCCGCCCGCGGAATTCGATCCGAAGACCAGCGAACCCCTCTCGGAGTTCGTCGAGGTCTCCGACGTGGGCACGGTCCAGACCTGGTCCTGGGTCGCCGAGCCGATCCCGGGCCAGCCCTTCGACCGGCCCTTCGCCTACGCGCTCATCAAGCTGGACGGCGCGGACACCGCCATCCTGCACGCCGTGGATGTGGCCTCGCCCGAGGACATCTCGACCGGCCTGCGGGTGCGGGCGCGGTGGGCCGCCGAGCGCACCGGCAGCATTCACGACATCGCCGCCTTCGAGCCCGGCGAAACCTCCGCCGCGCCAACCGATTCCGCGTCCGACGCCGAGCCCATCACCGGCATCGTGACCCCGGTCGACTTCTCCATCAAGCACACCGCCGCCCCGCAGGAGGCCGTCTTCCTGAAGGGCCTCATGGAGGGCAAGCTGCTGGGCGCCCGCGCGCAGATGGACGGCAAGGTGTACTTCCCGCCGCGCGGCGCCGACCCGCGCGACGGCTCGCCCACCGACAACTTCGTCGAGGTGGCCGACACCGGCATCGTCACCACCTTCTGCATCGTGAACGTGCCGTTCATGGGTCAGTCGATCAAGCCCCCGTACGTGGCCGCCTACATCCTGTTGGACGGCACCGACATTCCGTTCCTGCACCTGGTGCTCGGCATCGACGCCAGCGAGGTCCGGATGGGCATGCGGGTCCAGGCGGTGTGGAAGCCGCGCGAGGAGTGGGGCCTGTCGATCGGCAATATCGACCACTTCCGGCCGACCGGCGAACCGGACGCCGACTACGACTCTTTCGCGCACCACCTGTAGAGAGGCGCTGAAATACCTTGAGCAGCAATACAACCGACATCGCGGTCGTCGGCTTCGCGCACGCGCCGCACGTGCCGGAGACCTTCGGCACCACCAATGGCGTGGAGATGCTCGCGCCGTGCTTCCGGGAGCTCTACGCCAAGCTCGGCATCGGCGTCTCCGATATCGGCTTCTGGTGCTCCGGCTCCTCGGATTACCTTGCCGGACGCGCCTTCTCGTTCATCTCGGCCATCGACTCCATCGGCGCGGTACCGCCGATCAACGAGTCGCACGTGGAGATGGACGCGGCCTGGGCCCTCTACGAGGCCTACGTGAAACTCCGCTCCGGACAGGCGGAGACGGCACTGGTGTACGGCTTCGGCAAGTCCTCGGCCGGCACCCTGCGCCAGATCCTGTCGCTGCAGACCGACCCGTATCTGGTCGCGCCGCTGTGGCCGGACTCGGTCTCGATGGCGGGCCTGCAAGCCCGCGCGGGCCTGGACGCGGGCAAGTGGACCGAGGCCGAGATGGCCGCCGTGGCCGCGCGCAGCAACGGCGGTGACGCCGAAAAGCTCTTGGCCGAGGCCAAAGTCGCCGATCCGTTCCGCGCCCACGACATCGCGCCCATCACCGACGGCGCGGCCGCCATCGTGCTGGCCGTGGGCGATCGGGCCCGCGAACTGTGCGAGCGTCCGGCCTGGCTGACCGGCATCGCGCACTACATCGACACCCCGGTGCTGGGTGCGCGCGATCTGACCGTCTCGGAGTCGGCGACCCGCGCGGCCAAGGCCGCCATCGGCGACGACAGCCGCGAGTTCGACGTCGCCGAACTGCACGCGCAGTTCAGCCACGAGGAACTGCTTCTGAAGCAGGCCATCGGCCTGAACGGCAACACCCGCATCAACCCCTCGGGCGGCCCGCTCGCGGGCAACCCGATGTTCGCGGCCGGACTCGAGCGCATCGGCTTCGCCGCCACCGAAATCTTCAATGGCACCGCGAATCGCGCACTGGCCCATGCCAGTTCGGGTCCCGCGCTGCAGCAGAACCTGGTCGCCACCCTGGAGGCACGATGACTTTGCCAGCCGCTGTCCTGGGTACGGGACAGACTCATCACGTGACCAAACGGTCGGATGTCTCCATGGCGGGCATGGTCCGCGAGGCCATCGACCGGGCCCTGGCGGACTCCGGCCTGACCATGGCCGATATCGACGCGGTCGTGGTCGGCAAGGCCCCCGACTTCTTCGAGGGCGCCATGATGCCGGAGCTCTTCCTCGCGGATGCCCTGGGCGCCACCGGAAAACCCCTGCTGCGCGTGCACACGGCCGGTTCGGTCGGCGGCTCCACCGGTGTCGTCGCGGCCAACCAGGTGCAGGCGGGCGTGCACCGGCGGGTGCTGGCCATCGCCTGGGAGAAGCAGTCGGAATCCAATGCCATGTGGGCACTGTCGAATCCGGTGCCGTTCACCAAGCCGGTCGGCGCGGGCGCGGGCGGCTACTTCGCCCCGCACGTGCGCGCCTACATTCGCCGCGCCAATGCCCCGCTGCACGTGGGCGCGATGGTCGCGGTCAAGGATCGCCGCAATGGCGCGCGCAATCCGTACGCGCACCTGCATCAGCCCGACATCACCATGGAATCGGTGATGGCGTCCCAAATGCTGTGGGACCCCATTCGTTTCGACGAGACCTGCCCGTCCTCGGACGGCGCGTGCGCCATCGTGATCGGCGACGAGGCGTCGGCCAAGGCGGTCGAGGCGCAGGGCCGGAAGGTGGCGTGGATCCACGGCACCGCCATGCGCACCGAACCGCTCGCCTACGCGGGCCGCGACCAGGTCAATCCCAAGGCGGGCCAGGAGGCCGCCAAGGCGCTGTGGAAGCAGGCCGGGATCACCAACCCGCTCGAAGAGATCGACGCCGCCGAAATCTATGTCCCCTTCTCCTGGTTCGAGCCCATGTGGCTGGAGAACCTGGGCTTCATGCCCGAGGGCGAGGGCTGGAAGCTCACCGACGCCGGTGAGACCGCCATCGGCGGGAAGCTGCCGGTGAATCCGTCGGGCGGCGTGCTGTCCTCCAACCCGATCGGCGCGTCCGGCATGATCCGCTTCGCCGAGGCCGCCAAGCAGGTCATGGACCGCGCGGGCGACTACCAGGTCGAGAATGCGCGCAAGGCGTTCGGTCACGCGTACGGCGGTGGCTCGCAGTACTTCTCGATGTGGGTCGTCGGGAGTGAGCAGCCGTGACCACCACCACCGAACACCCGGCCCGGGTGGCGGGCGCGGCCTCCCAGGCCGCGGTCCGCGCCAAGGACAAGGATGCGTGGGTGGCGCTGTTCGCCGCCGACGGGATCGTGGAAGACCCCATCGGGCCGTCGTTCTTCGATCCCGAAGGGGTGGGTCACCGGGGCGCGGAGGCCATTGCGGCGTTCTGGGACAAGGCCATTGCCCCGACCGAGTCGATCGAATTCCTCTTCGACGACTCGTTCGCGTGCGGTCGCGAGGTCGCCTATACGGGCCGCATTCGCACCACCATGGGCGGCGGCCACACCGTCGACGCGGAGGGTGTCTTCACCTACAAGGTCGATGAAGACGGCAAAATCCTGGCCCTGCGCGCCTTCTGGGAAACCGAGCGCGCGATGGCGACTCTCAAAACTCTCTGAAACTCTCGTGCCCCGCCTGCTTTCGCAGGCGGGGCACGAAGGTATTTGGATAAAGCCGAGTGGCTCAGTGCTTGACCGGGCAGCCGCCGGTGTAATCCACCTGGAATTGCTTGATGCCATTGAGCCAGCCCGACTGCAGGCGACGCGGGTCGCCCAGCTTGGAGATGTCGGGCATGTGATCGGCGATGGCATTGAAGATGATCTCGATCTCCAGCCGGGCCAGATTCGCGCCGATGCAGAAGTGCGCGCCGGTACCGCCGAAGGACAGGTGCGGGTTCGGATCACGCAGGATATTGAAGGTGAACGGATCCTCGAACACGTCCTCGTCGAAGTTGGCCGAGCGGTAGGACAGCACCACCCGCTGCCCCTTCTTGATCTGCACGCCACTGACTTCCACGTCCTCGAGCGCGGTGCGCTGGAACGAGCTGACCGGGGTGGCCCAGCGAATGATCTCGTCGGCGGCGGTCTTCGGGCGCTCGGCCTTGAACAGCTCCCACTGGTCGGGATTCTCCAGGAAGGCGATCATGCCGTGGGTGGTGGCATTGCGCGTGGTCTCGTTGCCCGCGACCGCGAGCATCATGACGAAGAAGCCGAACTCCTCCGGCAGCAGCGCCTCGCCGTCGATGTCGGCCTGGACGAGCTGGGTGGCGATATCGTCGGCCGGGCAGGCCTTGCGCGCCTCGGCCATCTGGTAGGAGTAGCCGAGGATCTCAGTGGAGGCGACCACCGGGTCGGCGGTGCTCTCCGGATCGTCGTAGCTGGTCATGTCGTTGGACCACTGGAACAGCTTCTTGCGGTCATCCTGTGGCACGCCAATCAATTCGGCGATGGCCTGCAACGGCAGTTCGGCGGCGACCTGCTCGACGAAGTCGCCGGTGCCCGCCTCGACGGCCGCCTTCACGATGGCCTCGGCGCGGGCGGTCAGCTCGGCGCGCAGGCCGTTGATGACGCGCGGGGTGAAGCCCTTGGAGATGATCTTGCGAAGCTTGGTGTGCTCCGGCGCGTCCTTGTTCAGCAGGACGAAGCGCTGCAGATCGATCTGCTCGCGGGTGATGTCGTCCTGGAACCGCGGGATCGCGGTGTTCTCGTAGGTGGAGAAGACGTCGTCGCGGCGCGAGACGGTCTTGACGTCGGCATGCTTGGTCAGCACCCAGAAGCCGTCGTCGGTGAAGCCGCCCTTGCGCGGATCCTTGGGATTCCACCAGATCGGGGCGGTGCGGCGCAGTTCGGCTAGTTCCTCGACCGGCACCCGGTGCGCCCACATCTCCGGGTCGGTGACATCGAATCCATCCGGCACTCCGGGCCGGGCTGCAGTGTCCACCACCAGCAGTCTCCTTTGACCAACTGAAACACGTTCTACCGCTATTGAAGCATAGGAGGTAAAACAAGAGAAGGGACTAGGTAATAGCTCCAAACAGGCTTACGTTACTGGTTGTGAACTCGTTGCAGTTCTAATCCGGAAGGACAGACATGGGTACTCCCGTCATCGTCGAGGCAGCGCGCACGCCCATCGGCAAGCGCAATGGCTGGCTGGCCGGTCTGCACGCGGCCGAGCTGCTGGGTGCGGCGCAGCAGGGCGTGCTCGAACGCGCGGAGCTGAATCCGGCGCTGGTCGAACAGGTCATCGGCGGCTGCGTCATGCAGGTGGGCGAGCAGGGCAACAACGTCACCCGCACCGCGTGGCTGCACGCCGGACTGCCGTGGCAGACCGGCGCGGTCACCATCGACAATCAGTGCGGTTCGGCGCAGCAGGCCGCGGGCCTGGTGGCCGGGCTCATCTCGACCGGGGCCATCGAGGTCGGCATCGCCTGCGGCATCGAGTCCATGAGCCATGTTCCCTTGGGCGCCAATGTCGGAACGCACGCCGGACCGCGGCGACCGGCCTCGTGGAACATCGACATGCCCAACCAGTTCGAGGCCGCCGAGCGAATCGCCAAGCGGCGCGGCATCACTCGCGACGATGTCGAGGAGCTCGGCGAGCGTTCGCAGCGACTGGCAGCGCAGGCGTGGGCGGAGGGCCGCTTCGACCGCGAGGTGCTGACCATCAAGAACGCGCCGCAGGTCGACAAGGAGGGCAACCTCACCGGCGAGGTCGCCGACATCAGCCGCGATCAGGGGCTGCGCGAGACCACCCGCGAGGGCCTGGCGAAGCTGAAGCCGGTGCTGGAGGGCGGGATTCACACCGCGGGCACCTCCTCGCAGATCTCCGACGGCGCGGCTGCGGTGCTGCTGATGGACGAAAAGGCCGCGCAGCGTGAGGGATTGCGGCCGCGGGCGCGCATTGTCGCGCAGTGCCTGGTGGGCGGCGAACCCGAATTCCACCTGGACGGTCCGGTTCAGGCGTGCGAGCGGCTGCTCGAGCGTTCCGGCATGAGCATCTCCGATATCGACTTGTTCGAGATCAATGAGGCTTTCGCGTCCGTGGTGCTGTCCTGGGCCTCGGTGCACAAGCCCGATTTCGATCGCGTGAACGTCAATGGCGGCGCGATCGCCCTCGGCCATCCGGTCGGCAGCACCGGATCCCGCTTGATCACAACGGCTTTGCACGAGCTGGAGCGTTCGGACAAGAGCACGGCCATGGTCCTGATGTGCTGCGGCGGCGCGCTCGCGACGGGCACGATCATCGAACGGATCTAGTCTCTCAATGATTTTCGGCCAGGTTGAACGTTCATCCGTCCTGCCGTGAAACGTGGCGTACGCCACACAAACTCCGGTACAGACAAGAAGATGAGACGTCAGCTATCTTATGGCTACCCGAGGCCCGTCCGGGAAGACCCTCGCGACGGGCCAGAACCGGGGCTCTTAAGCCCTTGGCAAGAACCGTGGGGTGAGCCCGCAAACGCCCAAGCCACACAGGGTGAAGCGGATCACCGCCTAGAAGCTTCAAGGAAATCGCGAATCAGGCGTAGGTTTTCAGTTACTGAGCCGCTAATATCAATGATACGTATCCGAGATAACGACTGTTAGTACAGCGAAGGGAATTGGGCGGCTCACAATGGCTGATTTCGCGGCGCGGCTGAACAAGCTGTTCGAAACCGTGCATCCCCCGGGGCGTAAGCCGCACACGAACGCAGAGGTGGCGGCTGCCTTGACGGCCTCCGGCCATCCGATCTCGAAACCGTATCTGTCGCAGTTGCGGTCGGGACAGCGCACGAACCCGTCGGATGAGACGGTGGCAGCACTGGCAAAGTTCTTCAAGGTCAAACCGGACTACTTCTTCAACGACATCTACGCGGCGAAGATCGATCACGATCTCGAGCTGCTGTCCCAGCTGCAGGGCTATGGACTCCGTCGTCTGTCGAGTCGGGCGTTCGACCTGTCCGAAGAATCTCAGAACCTCCTCACCTCTATGGCGGAGAAGTTGCGGGCCAGCGAAGGGCTGCCCGAAATTCCTCCGGACGGTACGGAATAGGCACTGCCACAGAGCAACACAGTGCGGCTAGCTCGGAGGCCGCACTGTGTTGGTTTGCTACAGGGCCTGTTCCGGACTCGACATAGGGCGGGTCACCGGCGGCGCTTGCAGGGCGACGCCGGTGTCTCGCCGGACCATTCGGTCCGAGTGTTGGATGTTGCACCGGCCTCAGCGTGCTGAGGCCATGTGGCGTAGACCTCTGCGCTGGTGCATTATGCACAAACCTGGCATAACGCCGCCCGGGTGTTCCCGCGCGGTCGAGTGAGTTGTTTTGTGCACTATGTCGTTTTGTGCACTGTGAGTGTTTCGCCCCCAATGCACCGACCGCGACAACAAGAGTGACAACTTCAAGTGACAAGTAAGTCCCGTACTACGCACGTCGGGTTCGATGAGACGAAACCTCGGATACGAAGTCTCATGGAGAAGGCCCGGCGGAATGCCACGCCCTTGGCAATCACGCGCGGTGCGGGACTTGCTCATTTGCGACAAGATCGCAAATGCGTCGGTGATCTCCGCGTGATCAACTTCGGCATCGCCGGAACGGCAATGCCGAACCTTTCCGAATGGTAATGGGACGGTAAATGACTACCGGGGTGCGATGCCTACCGGAGTGCGGTGACTACCGGGGTGCGATGGCGCTCGACGCCTCCGCGCCCGCGGCATCGTAGGCGCGGGCGATGGCCTGCACCCAGCCGCGCGGACTCACACCCGCGGGCGGTGAGATCCACCGGCCGTCGATCACCACCTCGCCGAACGGATTCCGCGCCCACTCGGCCACCCGCCGGGCCCGCTCGGTCACCGAGGTCGGCGGCGCACCGGCCGCGGCCAATTCCACTCCGCCACCGGACTGCAGGTAGAGCGCGTCCATGATCTGCGCGACCTGATCGGAGGCCTTGAGCTGGGTGCCCGATCCGGTCTGATCGTGCGCCACCACCTCCGGGAAGCGGGCGATCAGCACCCGGTGCAGGGTGCGAATCTGTTTGAGCAGTGCGCGGGCTCGCCACCACAGCTCGATCACGATCCACACCGCGCCGATGGCGATGAGCATGGCGGCGATCTGCCACATCGGCCAGAACCAGCCCTCGTCGCCGGGTTTCGGCAGCGGCTCATCGCGCATCTCGCGCCGAATCGACAGGGCCGCCAGCACGCCGACGCCGAAGGTGCCGGTCGTGTAGAGCGCGATGCCGCGGCCCAGGGTCGTCCAGTCCAGATTGCGCACACCGGTGATCACGATGAACACGCACTCCAGCAGCACGACCCACCAGCCGAAGGTGATCGACCACAGCAGCGTCGCGATCATGGCGACCGCCCCGCCCGCGTAGATCATCATGCCGATCTGGCGCAGATTCCGGCGCGACACCACCGGCCAGGCGGCGGCCGCCACCACCGAGGTGGCGGTGGCGAACATGATCCAGGCGGCGGTCACCACCCGATCGCCGAGCCAATTGCCGTGCACCCCGCCGGGCGCGAGATGGTCCACGGCCAAACCGATTTCGGGCACGCCGACGGTCACGGCCAACGCCACCGCCGCCACCGCGATCACGATCGCGACGCGCGCGGTGGTCGCCGGTTTGACCAGTACCCGCCCGACCCGTGCGCCCGAGGCCATCCAGACCAACATGGCCACCAACCAGAAAGTCATCCGAGTGCCTCATCGAATCGAAGGACCGAGACGCCCGCGCCTCGACTGTGGAACACCCGCAGGCGAGTCATGAGCATGCTCGCGAAGGTCTCTGCCTCCCACTCGCATTGCTCGTCATCGCCCAGATCGACCGCCTTCTGATGGGCACGCTGGCTCAACATGTAGGCGATGAGATCGTCGCTGGCCTCCAGCACCACCTCGGTCGCCGCCTCGCCCGGATGGTCGAAGACGATATGGCCCAGCTCGTGCGCGAGGGTGTGCTCGCGGCTGGGTAGCGACTGCGCCAGCACGATCACGTCCCGGTCCGGATAGCTGCGGCGCTGGCCGCACACGCCGGGACCCAGTTGGGCACTGGCGATCTCGATGGGCCGCCGTCGTTCGGCGGAGATCGCCAGCACCACCTCGTCCAGGTCGGTGGCGTCGAAGTCGGCCGCCACCGCGCACACCGCGTCCACCGCGGCGGCCACCCGCCGGTAGGACCCGATGCTATGAGCCTTGCTCTCGGTCATCGCGGTCCCCTCATGCCCTCGGTCCGAAGAACGCCGCGCGCGCGGCATCCACGCGTGCCTGGGCGGCGGACGCGCTCTGGAAGCTCACCGCGCCCGAACCCGTGCCCGCCAACGCCATGGCGATCAGGCCGCCGATCACCGACAGCACCGGGATCGGGGGCAGCGGGGTGTTGTTCGAGGTCGGCTTCACGTCCGGATTCGGTTGCGCCAGAACGGGAGCCGGGGCGGGCGCGGGTGGCGGCGGGGGCGGCGCGGGCGCCGGCTCCGGCGCGGCCGGCGCGGCCGGTGCGGCGGCCGGGGCGACCACGGCGGGCAGCTGCGGCACCGCGGGCGGCTGCGGAATCTCGAGCGGCACCGGCGGCATGGCGGGCGGCGCGGGCGGCGGAATCAGCAAGAGCAGCAGGGGCGATGCGCACACCGCGGCGGAACCCACACCCGCCGAACCGACGGCCGCGGAACCGACCGCGGCCGAACCGAGGTCGGCGGAACCGGCCGCGGAACCGGCACCGGCCGAACCCACGGCCGAACCCACGCCGGCGGAACCGACTCCGGCGGAACCGCCGAGGGCGGAACCCAGTCCGGCGGAACCGATTCCGGCCGATCCGACGGCGGCGGAGCCGGTGCACAGGGTGGCCAATCCGGCCGAGCCGACGGCCGCCGAACCGACGGCGGCGGAACCGGTCGCCGCGGAGCCGGTGCCCAGCAGCAGACCCAAGAGCGCGGAGCCGGTACCGATTCCGGCCGAGCCGACGCCCGCGGAGCCCAGGCCGAGGACCGAGCCGGTGCCGACGCCGGCCGAACCCACGGCGGCGGAACCGGTTCCGAGGACGGCCGAACCGGTGGCGGCTCCCGCCGAACCGGTGCCGACCGCGGCCGAGCCCAATCCCGCACCCGCGGAACCGGTTACGGCCGAGCCGGTGCCCAGGGCGGCGGAGCCGGTGCCGCCGAGAACCGCGCCCAGACCCGCCGAACCCACAGCGGCCGAACCGGTTCCGGCGGAACCGACGGCGGCCGAGCCCGTTCCGAGTCCGAGCAGCAGGGGCAGCAGGTCCTGTGGCCCGGCCACGGGTGCGGCGGGCTGCGCCGGTGCGTCGATGGGTTGCGGTTGAGGAACCGACTGGCCGGGATCTTGTCCGGCGGGCACGGGATCGAGCGGGATGCCAGGCTGCGCCATGGCAGCGGCGGGTCCGAGCAGCGCCGAACCAGCGACAGCTGCGATCACTGCCGCCAGGCGCATTGCACGATCGACGATCATGCGACAGCCATCCCCTCATCGATACCGCGCTTGGCTTGTCTCCGCACCAGGGGTACGGAATCCCGATCCGCACCCGACAGATCGAGACAGGTTGTCTAGCTCACACTGTCGCCCCGATTGCCAGACCGTTGCGGAACGCGGTCATCCTAACGGTCACCACGCCGCCCCGCACAAGTCCCGATCGCATTAGGGGTGCTCACAAACCGTACGCCTGTGCGTCCCCCTACGCACCCAATATGACCAAGCGCCGCAGCCCAATTGGCCTAGACCACCCCCTCCGCGGGACCTCACAGCCCCCGATCGGACGCCGTGAGGTCCCGCTATCGCGTCCAATACCGACAATTCAGACCAACCTGACAGCAATCCTCCCGTCATTCCGGCATGCTGCCTGCCCGCCCGCGCACACGGCCCTCCTACTGCGCCCACGGCGGACTGACGGGCTCACCACCCGGCGCCTGGGCATAGGCCCCCACGGGCAGGATTGCCACGGCCTCGAACGGCTCCGCACCCGGCACCGAGAGCT
Organism: Nocardia sp. CDC153; assembly: GCF_035818515.1. Lineage (NCBI taxonomy): Bacteria > Bacillati > Actinomycetota > Actinomycetes > Mycobacteriales > Nocardiaceae > Nocardia > Nocardia sp. CDC153. The sequence goes on from NZ_JAYKYU010000003.1 coordinate 799,447, forward strand.
GGAACAGGGTGTCCGCCGGAATGACCAATGCGTCGCCCGCCCGAAAATCCCGAACCTCCCCCGCCATCTCTATCCGGGCGCTCCCCGCCAGGGCGACGAAGATCTCCTCCCGCGACACCGCGTGCGCGTGGCCGGGATTGCCGGGCTGGAGTGTGAACCGCCACACACTGTTCTCCTTGGACCCCCGACTGGGCGCGGCCAGACCGATCGCGGTCATGCCCGGACCCTCGAAGGTGGGTGCGGCGGCGGATTCGATGAGTGGCATGCTGTCCCCATATCTTCAACTAAGGTGTTCAACTACAGTTGAATATATGCCTCCGCGAAAGGACCGTCAACACATGGATTTCGGCGTACTACTCGGCCAGGCCTACGAATCCTTCGTGCGCCAACTGCACGCCCACCTCGCCGAGCACGGCCACGAGATGCTCGGCGCCTCCTACGGCTACGTCCTGCGCTCCCTCGCCGAATCCCCACGCACCGCAAGCCAACTGGGCGAACAGCTCGGCATCACCGCCCAGGGCGCGGCCAAGGTCGTCGACGAAATGGTCCGCCACGGCTACCTGGAACGCCGCCCCGACCCCGCCGACAAACGCGCCAAACTCCTCCACCTCGCCCCCCGCGGCGAAGACATGCTCCGCACCGTCCGCGACTTCCACGCCGCCTACGAAAAACACCTCGCCGCCCGCATCGGCGCCGCGCAGGTCGCCACCACCCGCACCGTCCTCACCGAAATCACCGACGAGCCAACCAAACCCGGACGAACCCGAACCTTCCGACCTTCGTGAGTCGGGTCGCAAAACGACCGTCGCCGGTACCCGTGGGGATACCGGCGACGAAAGACCGTGCAGCTCGGGATGATTACGCGCCGTAGACGGGCTCCGGGGTGGTGGCCTTGGAGAGCAGGTCGCGGACTACCGGACCCAGGTCGGCGGGTTCCCAGCGGGCGCCGCGGTCGATGGAGACGCCGTGGCGCCAGCCGTCGGCGACGGTGACCTTGCCGCCTTCGACCTCGAACATGCGGCCGGTGACGCCGGCGGAGTCGGTGGAGCCGAGCCAGACCACCAGGGGGGAGACGTTTTCGGGGGCCATGGCGTCGAAGCCGTCCTCGGGGGCGGCCATCATGTCGGCGAACACGGTCTCGGTCATGCGGGTGCGCGCGGCGGGGGCGATGGCATTGACGGTGATGCCGTAGCGCGCGAATTCGGCGGCGGCGGTGAGGGTCAGGCCCGCGATGCCGGACTTGGCGGCGGAATAGTTGCCCTGGCCGACCGAGCCGAGCAGGCCCGCGCCGGAGCTGGTGTTGATGATGCGGGCCTCGGGCGTGCGACCGGCCTTGGCCTCGTTGCGCCAGTACTCGGCGGCGTGCCGCATGGGCGCGAAATGACCCTTGAGGTGGACCTTGATGACGGCGTCCCACTCGTCCTCACCGAGGTTGACCAGCATACGGTCGCGCACGATTCCGGCATTGTTGACCAAAACATCGAGGCGGCCGAAGGTTTCGACGGCGGTGGCGACCAGACGGCGCGCGCCCTCCCAATCGGAGACGTCGTCACCGTTCACCACGGCCTCGCCGCCGAGCGCCTTGATCTCCTCGACGACCTGCGCGGCCGGGGAATCCGGGCTGGGCGCGCCGTCGAGTTCGGCGCCGAGGTCGTTCACGACCACCTTGGCACCGGCCGCCGCGAAGGCGAGGGCGTGCGCCCGGCCGATGCCGCGACCCGCTCCGGTCACGATGACGACGCGGCCGTCGCAGATCTTGTTGTCCGTCATAGGGATTACCTCTTCGTTTCGATCGGATTCAGTGACCGGAGACGGCGGGAACGTCCGCGGTCGACGCTTCCAGGAAGGCGGGCTTCTCGCCGCCGCCGTGCACCAGCAGCGCGCTGCCGGTGACATAGGCGGCCAGCGGTGAGGCCAGGAACGCGGCCGTGCGGCCGATGTCTTCGGGGGTTGCCATGCGCTGCATGGGAACGGTGCGGCTCACCGCCGCGATACCGTCCTCGTCGCCGTAGTGCAGATGCGAGGACTCGGTATTGACCAGGCCGCAGATCACGGAATTGATCCGCACCTTCGGAGCCCACTCCACCGCCAACGACGAAACCAGGCTGTCCACACCGGCTTTCGCCGCACCGTAGGCGGCAGTGCCCGGCGAGGGCCGATGCCCGGAGACGCTGGAGATCATCACGATCGACCCACCCGTCTCCTGCTTCTGCATCACCTCATTGGCCACCTGCGAAACCAGTAGCGGCGCAAGCAGATTCAACTGCACGATCTTCGCGTGGAAGTTGGCGCTGGCGTCGGCGGCCAGGGCGAAGGGCGCGCCACCGGCATTGTTCACCACGGTGTCGAGCCGCCCGTACTTCGCGACGATGGCCTCGATCAGCCCGCGCACCGAATCCGGGTCGCGCACATCGCACGGCAGGAAGTCGATGCCCCGCCCACTGCTCTGCACGGGGACGTCCGCGGGCCGTCGCGCGCAGGCCACCACGGTCGCGCCCGCGTCCAGGAAGACCCGGCTGATCCCGGCCCCGACGCCGCGCACGCCGCCGGTGACCAGGACGACCGAGCCGGACAGGTTTACTTCGATTCCCACCGTGCTAACCTACCAAGCACTTGCTTGTTTTGCCAACGATGGGACATTCGATGGGGATCAACCGTCACACCGAAACCGAGGGCGTCGAAGTCGTCACTGTCGACTACCCGCCGGTCAACGCGCTGCCTTCGGACGGCTGGTTCGCCCTGGCCGACGCCATCACCCAGGCCGGGAAGAATCCGGAGACCCGGGTCGTGGTGCTGCGCGCCGAGGGTCGCGGTTTCAACGCGGGCGTGGACATCAAGGAGATGAACCGCGATGTCGGACACACGGCGCTGATTCGCGCCAACCACGGCTGCTTCGCCGCCTTCGCCGCGGTCTACGACTGCGAGGTCCCCGTGGTCACCGCCGTGAACGGCTTCTGCCTCGGCGGCGGCATCGGCCTGGTCGGCAATTCCGATGTCATCGTCGCCTCCGACGACGCGACCTTCGGCCTCCCCGAGGTCGACCGCGGCGCGCTCGGTGCGGCCACCCACCTGGCCCGACTCGTCCCCCAGCACCTGATGCGGACCATGTTCTACACCGCGGGCACCCTCACCGCGCAGCAGCTGCACCACTACGGCTCGGTCTTCAAGGTGGTGCCGCGGGCCGAACTCGACGCCGCCGCAATGGAAGTCGCCAAGAACATCGCCAACAAGGACGGCCGCGTCATCCGCGCCGCCAAGAAGGCGCTCAATGGCATCGACGTGCAGGACGTGCACCGCTCCTACCGCTTCGAGCAGGGCTTCACCATGGAGCTCAACCTCGCGGGCGTGGCCGACGAGATCCGGGCGCGCTTCGACGACGATCTGGCCGCGCAGAAGAAGGAGAAGTAAAAGCCATGCGCGACAAGCGAATGTCGCTCGACGAGGTCGTCGGCGAACTGCGCAGCGGAATGACCATCGGCATCGGCGGCTGGGGCTCGCGGCGCAAGCCGATGGCCTTCGTGCGCGCGCTGCTGCGGTCGGACGTCACCGATCTGACGGTTGTCACCTACGGTGGCCCGGACTTGGGTCTGCTGTGCTCGGCGGGCAAGGTGAAGAAGGCGTACTACGGCTTCGTATCCCTGGACTCCGCGCCGTTCTACGACCCGTGGTTCGCCAAGGCCCGCACCGAGGGTGCGATCACCGTGCGTGAGATGGACGAGGGCATGGTCAAGTGCGGTCTGCAGGCCGCGGCGGCCCGCCTGCCGTTCCTACCGATTCGTGCCGGATTGGGTTCGGCCGTCATCGATTTCTGGGAAGGCGAGCTGAAGACCGTTCAGTCGCCTTATCTGACCGACGGCAAGGCCGAGACTCTCGTCGCCATGCCCGCTTTGAACCTGGATGCCGCGTTCGTGCACCTGGATCTGGGTGACAAGCACGGCAATGCCGCCTACACCGGCGTCGATCCGTACATGGACGACCTCTACATGCTCTCGGCCGAGAAGCGCTACCTGTCGGTGGATCGCCTGGTCGAGACCGAGGAACTGGTGAAAGCCGTTCCCACGCAGGCCCTCATCCTCAATCGCATGATGGTCGACGGTGTCGTCGAGGCCCCCGGCGGCGCGCACTTCACCTTCTCCGGCAGCTACGGCCGCGACGAGAAGTTCCAGCGCCACTATGTCGAGGCCGCCAAGACGCCCGAGGCGTGGGCCGAGTTCAAGGCCCGCTACCTGGATGTCTCGGAGGACGAATACCAGGCCGCCGTCAAGGCTTTCGCCGAGGAGCAGAAGTAATGACCGACACCACCACTGTTACGCGCGCTGAGATCTGCGTCGTCGCGGCGGCCGAGATCTTCCGGGGCGCGGGCGAGATCATGGCCTCGCCCATGTCCACCATCACCACCATCGGCGCGCGGCTGGCGCGGCTCACCTTCGAGCCGGATCTGCTGCTGTCCGACGGCGAGGCGCTGTTCTTCGCCGAGATTCCGCCGATCGGTGGGAAGGCTTCGATCGAGGGCTGGATTCCGTTCTCGAAGGTCTTCGATGTGGTGAATTCCGGTCGCCGCCATGTGGTCATGGGCGCGAACCAGCTGGACCGCTACGGCAATCAGAACCTGTCGGCGTTCGGTCCGCTGCAGCAGCCGACCCGTCAGATGTTCGGTGTGCGCGGCGCGCCGGGCAACACCATCAATCACGCCACCAGCTACTTCGTGCCCAAGCACGGCAAGCGGGTGTTCGTGGATCAGGTCGACATCGTCTCCGGAATCGGTTACGACAAGATCGATTCCGAGAATCCGGCGTATCGGTTCCACCATCTGCACCGGGTGGTGTCGAACCTGGGCGTGTTCGACTACAACGGGCCGGACCACACCATGCGCGCGCTGTCGCTGCATCCGGGCGTGACCGCGGACGAGGTCGCGGAGAACACGTCGTTCGAGATCGAGGGGCTGGCCGAGGCGGGCGAGACCCGGCTGCCCACCGAAGAAGAGCTGAACATCATCCGTAATGTTCTCGACCCCAAGGGCTTCCGCGAGAAGGAAGTAACGGCATGACCGCCCAACGCCTGAAGACCCCGCTGACCGAACTGGTCGGCATAGAGCATCCGATCGTGCAGACCGGCATGGGTTGGGTCGCCGGTCCGGGCCTGGTCGCGGCCACCGCCAATGCGGGCGGCCTCGGCATCCTCGCCTCGGCGACCATGACCTTCGAGGAACTCGAGCAGGCCATCGCCAAGACGAAGGCGAAGACCGACAAGCCCTTCGGCGTCAATATCCGCGCCGACGGCTCCGACGCCGCCGAACGCTGCGAGCTCATGATCCGCGAGGGCGTCAAGGTGGCCTCCTTCGCGCTGGCTCCCAAGAAGGAGCTCATCGCACGGCTCAAGGACAACGGCGTGGTGGTGGTGCCGTCCATCGGCGCGGCCAAGCACGCGGTCAAGGTGGCCTCCTGGGGCGCGGACGCGGTGATCGTGCAGGGCGGTGAGGGCGGCGGCCACACCGGTTCCGTCGCAACGACTCTGCTGCTGCCCTCCGTCCTCGACGCCGTCGACATTCCGGTGATCGCCGGTGGCGGCTTCTTCGACGGCCGCGGCTTGGCTGCCGCGCTGTCCTACGGCGCGGCCGGTGTCGCGATGGGCACCCGCTTCCTGCTCACGCAGGATTCGGCGGTACCGGACTCGGTCAAACAGGAGTACCTGACCCGCGGACTCCAGGACACGGTCGTCTCGACCAAGGTCGACGGCATGCCGCACCGCGTGCTGAACACCGAACTCGTCGACAAGCTGGAGCACTCCAGCGGCGTGCGCGGTCTCGCCGCCGCCGTGTCCAATGCCGTCAAGTTCAAGTCCATGACCGGCATGAAGTGGTCGACCATGGTCAAGGACGGGCTGGCCATGCGCAAGCACAAGGACCTCACCTGGTCCCAGGTCATCATGGCCGCCAATACCCCGATGCTGCTGAAAGCCGGTCTAGTGGAGGGCAATACCCACGCGGGCGTCCTCGCCTCCGGCCAGGTCGCCGGCATCATCGACGACCTCCCCACCGTCGCCGACCTCATCGACCGCATCATCACCGAGGCCGTCGAGCGCATCGACAGCCTCAACCAGTACCGCGTCACCACCACGGCCTGACGCATCGAACGTGCGCGGCCACCACAGCCCGACCGCGCACCCGGATCCGAACACCCTCGGATCCATGTGCCGCGCCCCCTGTCGGGCGCGCCCGAGCCGCTCCCGGATCCTCTCGCCCGGGGGCGGCTTCGCGCATTTCGGCTGCTAACAACACAATCCATGCGAATATCTCGCCATGCCCCCGCCCGGGTAACCTCCGCGAAGTCGCGGGACTCCTCCGAGGATGACGGATGGCTCGTAGATGCGAACGACGTCGGGCTCGCTGGACACCAGTTGTCTGCCTACCTACGGGGATAACTGACTACCTCTTGCGGATGCCGGAGACCAGGGCGAAGAGGGCGTCCAGGATTGGGGTGGGTGTGACGGTGGTGGCTGCTACCTGGATTTTTCCGGGCAGGCCCGGGATGTAGCGGGCGCGGGGGTGTTTTGCGATGAGGGCTTTTTCGACCTCCTTGACGACCGAGTCGACCGGGGCGGCGATTTTGGGGACCTGTTGGGACATTTTGCGGAGGCCCGCGAGGTGGGCGCTGTAGAGGTCGCGTTGGGCTTGGGTGAGATGGGCGGTGGTGGTGTCGACCATGTCGGTTGCGCCGAACCAGAGATCGGTGGCGATGGGGCCGGGTTCGATGAGGGAGGTGTGGATTCCGAAGGGGCGCAGTTCTACTCGGAGGGCGTCGACCAGGCCCTCGAGGGCAAACTTGGAGGAGTTGTAGGCTCCGGTGCCGGGGGTGGAGACGCGGCCGCTCAGCGACGAGATGAAGACGGCTCGGCCCTTGCTGGCGCGCAGGCGTGGGAGGACGGCCTGGGTCACCGCCACCTGGCCGAAGACGTTGACCTCGAACTGGTTTCGGAGTTCGTCGAGGGTGAGTAATTCGACCGGGCCGTCCACGACGATCCCCGCGTTGTTGACCACGGCGGTGAGGTCAGCAGGGAGCACTCGGTCGAGGGCGGCGACATCCTCGGGATCGGTGACATCAAGCTGCACAGGGATGATGCGGGAATCGACGGCAGTGAGCGCTTCACCATCGGAGAGCTTGCGGAGGCCCGCATAGACCTGCCAGCCCTGCTGCGCCATCCGCAGGCAGATGGCTTTTCCGATTCCGCGCGCCGCGCCCGTGACCAACACAGAGTTCATAGAGGGCAGCGTAATTCGCAGCGACCTGGCGTGGCACCGGTCGAGCATGCATTCGACCGTTCCTCAATGTTTGCCATACCTTTCAGCTATCGTCTATATGTTCGATTCAGCGCCTAGCTGGGCGAAGACGGGGGACGCGTGAGGCATGTACAAGGGGTGCGGTTCGAACTCGCACCCGATCCCGATCAGGTCGTGCTGATGGCGCGGCATGCGGGGCTGTCGCGCGTGGTCGAGAACTTCTGCCTGGAGATCGTGTGCAAGAAGCCGGCGCAACGCAGGGCCGAGGAGACCTACGGGCTTTCCGGCGACCAGTTGACCGAGGTGCCTTGGACCGCGCCCGCATTGGAAAGGGCCTGGCGCGAAACTCATCCCACCCGCTTTCCATGGTTTAGTGAGGACCGGCTATCGTCGCGAGTGCCCAAAGAAGCATGCCGGGCGAGGGCGGCAGGGTTTGCCAACTGGCTGGCCTCACGCAACGGCAACCGCCAAGGGGCGCGGGTTCGGTTTCCGAAATGGCGCAAACGCAAACACGGCAATCGATTCCGCTACGACGCCGATCGCGCCAAGCCAGTCGACCCTCATGCAGTCTGGCTGCCAGGAATCGGTCCGGTTGCCACGCGCGAAAACATGTCCTGGCTCACTGATCGGTTGGCCGCTGATACTGCCCGCATCCTCGGGTCAAGCGTGCGCGAGCGGGCCGGTCGCTGGTGGATATCGTTCCAACTCGAGGTCGATCGCGACGAGATCAACGCTCGCCGCCGTGTCCCCGAAGGTGCCCCGAAGGCTGGAATCGATCTGGGACTCAATAGGTTCGCGGTGATCGTCGATGAGGACGGCAGCATCGAGGAACTTCGCGCACCAAAGCCTCTGACGCAGGCACAGCGGGCGTTGAAGCGCGCGAACCGTAGACTCGCCCGGTGTCAGCCGCAGTCGAACAATTGGCGCAAAGCCCGCACGAGGGTCGCCGCTCTGCATCTCCGGATCGCACACCGACGCATCGATTTTCTGCATAAGACCACCACGAGACTGGCGAGAACCAAGTCCGTGCTCGCGGTGGAGACATTGAACGTGAAAGGTATGTCAGCCAACCGGCGGTTGGCACGAGGGCTGGCCGATGCAGGGTTCTACGAGTTCATGCGGCAACTCGAGTACAAGGCGGGCTGGTACGGGTCGCGAGTATGGAAGGCCGACCGTTGGTTCCCGTCCACGAGAACCTGTGGTGACTGCGGTCTGATCAACAGCGAACTGACCCTGGCCGACCGGGAGTGGGTGTGTCCCAGGTGCGCAGTGACCCACGATCGCGACCACAACGCAGCCAGAAACCTACTCGTTGCATTCCTGACCGAAAACGAGAATATAGACCTCGCCGGGAAGTTCCCCGGAGAGGTGAAACGCCTCGCCGAGACCGCGTAAGACCATCGCTCCTGCGGGAGCCAGGCGGCGGTCGATGAAGCAGGAAGAATCTCAGCGCTGAGACTACGCTGAATTCGTGCAACGGAATGTCCTGATTGCCGGAGATCTGCATGGGAACGCGACGTTCGCGCAGGCGTTGTTGCAGGTCGCCAGGCGGAAGGAGTGCGCGCGGGTCTTCGTGGTGGGCGACTTCGGGGCCTGGGAGCACATGCATTCGGGGCGGCGGTATTTCGACGTGGTGAATCGGGCGGCCAAGAAGGCCGGGGTCACCGTGTACTTCCTGGACGGGAACCACGACAAGAGTTCGCTGCTGCACGAACTCTACGACGAGCATCCCGACGACGAGGGATTCCTGGTGTGCCGCAGCCATCTGCGGTACGCGCCGCGCGGGCACCGCTGGACCTGGGCGGGGACCAGCTTCGCCGCCTTCGGCGGGGCGGCCTCCACCGACAAGGCCTGGCGGCTGGCCCGGGAGGCGCGCAAGGCAGCCAAGGCCGAGACGCGGCGGCGCTACGGATCCTCGAAGCGGCCGGAAACCGCTGGCACGCTGTGGTTTCCGGAAGAGGAGATGACCGACGAGGAACTGGACGCCCTGTTGGAGGCGGACGACTCGCCGGTGGACGTCCTGCTCACCCACGACAAGCCGCGCGCCTCGGAGCCCCCGTGGAACCGCAAGGACAAGCCGGAGTGCTATCCCAACCAGGACCGCATCCAGCGGGTGGTGCGCACGCTGCGACCCGCCGTGCTGTTCCACGGGCATCTGCACGTGCGCTACACCGACACCATCGCGAGCGGTGACGGGCAGTGGACCCGGGTCGAGGGTCTGGCCTGCGATCCGGAAGCCGCGCAGTACCTGGAGTATTCGACCGAACACTCCTGGTACGTACTGGAGCTGCCCTATGCCGAGCAGCGGCTGGCGGGCACCGACGAGACCGAGCCCCGTTCCCTACCGGCCTGATTCGTCCCGGCTGACTTCGTCGTAGGAGGAGGTGCCCTCGTCCAGCAGGGGCTCCTCGCCCTTGAAGTGCGCGGGCGCGAAGAAGCGCAGCACGTGGTAGCCGGAGATCACGACCAGGGTGCCCAGCGCGATGCCGCTCAGGGTGAAGTTGTCGGTGAACTTCATGCTCACATTGCCGATGCCGATGATCAGCCCGGCCGCGGCGGGCACCAGGTTCAGCGGATTGCGGAGATCGACCTTGGCATTGGTCCAGATCTGCGCGCCGAGCAGACCGATCATGCCGTAGAGGATGACGGTGATGCCGCCGAGCACACCGCCCGGAATGGCCGCGACGATCGCCCCGAACTTCGGGCACAGACCGAACAGCAGGGCGAAAAAGGCGGCCGCCCAATAGGCCGCGGTCGAGTAGACGCGGGTGGCCGCCATGACGCCGATGTTCTCGGAGTAGGTGGTGTTGGGTGGGCCGCCGACCGCGGTGGAGAGCATGGACGCCGCGCCGTCGGCGGCAATGGCGGTGCCGAGTCGGGCGTCCAGATTGTCGCCGGTCATCTCGCCGACGGCCTTCACGTGCCCGGCGTTCTCCGCGACCAGCGCGATCACCACCGGCAGCGCCACCAGGACGGCCGACCACTGGAACGACGGCGCGTGAAAGGTGGGCAGGCCGATCCAGTCCGCCTTGCCCACACCCGAGAGGTCCAGTCGCCAGTGGTCGGTGACCTTGCCGCTGCCGTCGGCCGAATGGATCTGTCCGAGCACCCGATCCAGCACCCAGGACAGGGCGTAGCCGAATACCAGGCCCAGGAAAATCGCGATGCGCGAGAAGAATCCGCGCAATCCGACCACGGCCAGGCCGGTGAACAGCATGACCAGCAGGGCCGTCCACTGATCCTGCGGCCAGTAGGTCGCGGCGGTGACGGGGGCCAGATTGAAGCCGATGAGCATGACCACCGCGCCGGTCACCACCGGCGGCATGGCGGCGTGAATGATGCGCGCCCCGAACCTCTGTACGGCCAAACCGATGAGGAACAGCGCCGCGCCGACCGCGAGGCAGGCCCCGGTAACCGTCGCGCTACTGCCGCCCTGCGCCCGGATCACCGCCGCCACACCCACGAACGAGAGCGAACAGCCCAGATAGCTGGGCACCTGGCCGCGGGTGGCGAGCAGGAAGATGGCCGTGGCCACGCCCGACATCATGATGGCGAGGTTGGGGTCCAGCCCCATCAGTACGGGCGCCACGAAGCTCGCGCCGAACATGGCCACGACGTGCTGTGCGCCGAGCCCGAAGGTGCGCGGCCACGACAGCCGCTCGTCCGGACGTACCACCGCCCCCGGCGCGGGCGTGCGCCCGTCACCGTGCACCGTCCAGCGGACACCCAAAACCATCAACCGCCCGCTTTCTCCCGAAGGTCCGAAATGCTTCGCGGACATCCTAATGCGAGCAAACCCCCAGCTCCCCTCCTCGCATAGGGCGAGGTTCGACCGGCGTGCCGCCCGGGAACACCGCGTCGGCGACCGATGCGGACCGTGGCATGCGGCGAGCAACCGGGTGCGGAATTCCGGCGGCGAGGCGATCAGACCAGACCGTAGCGACGCCGGACTGCCGGCGGCAGGGCGTACGGGTTCGAGCCATCCGCGGACGACGACGCGTCGTGCATCCCCAGTGCCGCACCGGCATTCGGACTATCCGAAAGGGGCTGCGGGGAACGCCACAGCGGGACACGGGGCAGGGCAACCGGGCTGGCAGGATCGTCAGTAACAGTGTCGGCGATGAACTGTGGCTCAATACCGTTCGGTTGTGCAGCGTCGTGCGAGCGTTCGGGGGCCGTTCGCGCGAAGTAACGCAGTGCGTGGGCGACGGCAGGGTCGGAAGTGAGTTCTTCGCGGAGGGCCGCCGCCTGCGCGAGCGCGCTTTGCAGAGACAGCTCGTGAGCACGCGAAACTGCTTGCGCCATCTCTGAATCCGGCATCTCCAGCGTTAGGATATGGCCGTCCGCGTCGGTCTCGACGCGCACCCGGGCCACCTCACCTCGGCCCACTACTTCGACGGCGGTCGCCCGGACACCGGCGATGGCGTCCTGCACCCGACGGGCCTTGCGGGCGATCTCCTCCAGTCGCCCTTCCTCCGATGTCGGCATGACCGCAACCTACCCCGCCGTGGCGAAAGCCGGTGCCGTGTCGGCAACTTCGCGCACGGTGTCATCAACTTCGCGCACGATCAGGGCCGGACGCGGATCTGCTGCATCATGTCGTGGTCGGCGTGGTCGAGGTTGTGGCAGTGCCAGACGTAGCCGTGGATCTCGGGGGCGTCGGCCATGTCGCCGGACATGCCGGTGCCGGTGGGGGACATGGCTTCCGCGCCCGGCGGGATCGGAATGGTGGTGTCCGGGTCGAAGCCGAGTTCCTCGACGGAAGGCCACTTCACCAGGATGCGGGTGATGGTGTCGGTGGGGCACTCGATGGTGTCCTTCCAGCCGACTTCCCAAGGCGGCGGGCCCTGTTCGGGGTCGATGACGTAGGGGTCGGCCGAGGGGGCCCAGCGGATGCCGAACTTCGGCGGGTAGTTGGCGAAGAAGTAGGCCGAGGTGAGGATGGGCTGGCGCGCGATCACCCGCAGCCGCGCCAGGTGCAGGTGGATGGGGTGGTCGAAGGGCGTGGTGTTGACGATGTCCCACTGCTCGACCGTCCCGGCCCGCGCCATGTCGATATCCGAGCTCAGGAACGCCAGGTTGTTGAGCGACATCATGGTCGGGAAGACCGCCGCGGCCCGGGAATCGTCATTGAGTCCGAGCAGCGTCATGGTGCGCACCGAGCCCGGGCGGTAGACGGGTTCCAGCGCGTCCGGCTGGCCGGGCCCGCCGCGCAGGGTGAACGGAATGTCGTAGGCCGGACCGTCGCCCGCGCCCACGAACCGCATGATGGGCCGCAACTCCGGGACCATGAACACGGTATTGCCGAGATCGTTCTTGGCGGTATTGATCAAATCGACCGTCTCGCCGTCCGCGAGGCCGCTGAAGTCGACGAGCATGTCCACCCGCTCCCCCGGGCTCACCCGAATGGACGGTGTCGGCACCGGCCCATCCAGCAGCCCCAGATCCCCGCCGATGGCGAAGAACAGCATGCCGTTGGAGAACTCGAAAATATAAGGGCGCGAATTGGATCCATTGAGCAGCCGGAACCGGTACACGGTGCGCCGGACCTCGAATCGCGGCCACACCACCCCGTTCACGCAGCACACGTCGCCCAGCTGCCCGGATTGGTTGTAGCCCTGGGGAATATAGGTCGCGACCATGGGTTGCAGGCTGCCGTCGGCGTTGAAGGTCCGGTCCTGCACGATGAGCGGCACCTCGAACTCACCGCTGGGCAGCCCGAGCGGGTTGTCCGCGCGTCCGGTGTCGAATTCGTCTCGCAGGTAATACAGCCCGGCGAGCCCGGCCTGAATGTTCAGCCGGGTGATCCCCATGGCGTGATCGTGATACCAGAGGGTGGCGGCCTCCTGCCGATTCCCGTACGCGAAGCGGGGCCCGCCGCCATTGCGCCACGCGATGAGCGGATGTCCGTCGGAGTCGGGCGAATTCGCGCCGCCGTGCAGGTGCACGGTGAAGCGCGGATCGGTGCGGTCGAGCTCGGTGACCCCGTGCATGGTGAGATCCACGTGCGGGGCCAGCACGTGGGTGCCGAGTTCATTGCGAAACCCGATGCGCGCCACTTGATCTCGATACGCCTCGAGATTCGGCCCCAGCACCGATTGCCCGAATCCCCAGCTGCGCGTCTCCGGCAGGTCCCGGTGATAGCGGTGCATGCCCGAGGTGGCCGCCAATTCCCCGGCGGCCGCCCGGGTTTCGGGGATCGGCAGCTCGTCGACGAAGGGCTGCAACGCGGGTGAGTGATAGTTGAGCGGCGTGATGGTCGGCGCGGGCAGCGGCGGGATGGGCACGGGCGGCGGGGGCAGGGGCACCGGATCGGCCGACGCCGACGCCAGATAGCCCATGCCCGCGATTCCGAGAGCCCCCAGCAGGAACCCCCGCCTCGACAGGTCGCTCATCATCCAGTCCCCACCCGGACAGCACCGCTATGTCAACTGGTCTATCGTCCGACGATAGCCGACATTACCGACCGGTGAATACGAAAAGCCGCACGCCGAAAAGCGGTGTGCGGCTTCTCGACAGCGACGGCCGACTAGCCCAGGCGCTCGATGATGGTCACGTTCGCGGTGCCGCCGCCCTCGCAGATGGTGAGCAGGCCGTAGCGACCGTTCACCCGCTCCAGCTCGTTGAGCAGTGTCGCGAACAGCTTGGCCCCGGTCGCACCCAGCGGGTGACCGAGCGCGATCGCGCCGCCATTGACATTGACCTTGTCCGGGTTGGCCCCGGTCTCCTTGATCCAGGCCAGCACCACCGAGGCGAAGGCCTCGTTGATCTCGATGACGTCCATGTCGTCGATGGTCAGGCCGGTCTTCTCGAGCGCCCATTTGGTGGCCGGGATCGGCGCGGTGAGCATGTAGATCGGGTCCGCGCCGCGCGCGCTCACGTGGTGGATGCGGGCCCGCGGGGTGAGCCCGTATTCGGCGACCGCCCAGTCCGAGGCGAGCAGGGTGGCGCTGGAGCCGTCGGAGATCTGGCTGGCCAGCGCGGCGGTAATGCGGCTGCCCTCGGCCAGCGGCTGCAGCCCGGCCATCTTCTCCAGGCTGGTCTCGCGCGGGCACTCGTCGATCCAGAAATCGCCGACCGGCACGATCTCGCGGTCGAACTTGCCGTCCACGATGGCCTTGCGGGCACGCTCATTGCTGCGCAGCGCCCACTCCTCCATCTCGCGGCGGGAGATGTCCCACTTCTCGGCGATCATGGTGGCCGAATTGAACTGCGACACTTCGCCGGTGCCGTAGCGGTGGTCCCAGCCCTGCGCGCCGACGAACGGCGAGTCGAAGCCGTAGGCCTGCCCGGCCAGCATGGCCGCCGAGATCGGAATGGCCGACATGTTCTGCACGCCGCCCGCCACGATCACCTCGGCGGTGCCGGACATGATGGCCTGCGCGCCGAAGGTGATGGCCTGCTGCGAGGAACCGCACTGCCGGTCCACGGTGACGCCCGGCACCGACTCCGGGTAGCCCGCCGCCAACCACGAAGTGCGCGCGATGTTTCCGGCCTGCGGGCCGATGGTGTCGCAGCAGCCGAACACCACATCGTCCACGGCCGCCGGGGTCAGATTGGTGCGCTCGATGAGTCCCTTGATGGCGGCCGCGCCGAGATCGGCGGGATGCACGGCGGACAGCGAACCGCCCCGCTTGCCCACCGGGGTGCGCACGGCGTCGATCACATACGCCTCACGCATCGGCGAATACTGGCGGCGGGACGGTGCTGACATTGGTAACTCCTACTGCTGCGTACGAGAGCTGAGAACTACACGCGTTGTTCGGGATTGGTGAGTCCGTCGAGGACGATGGTCAGGTATTGCTTGGCGAGGCTGTCCACCGTGATGCGGCCGCCGGGCTGGTACCAGCGCACCGATACCCACACCGTGTCGCGCAGGAACCGGTATGCCAGTTCGACATCCATCTCCGGCCGGAAGCTGCCGTCTTCGACGCCCGTGGTCAGGACGCGGTGCCAGAGCTCGCGGAACTCCTTGTTGTACTCGGTGATGTAGCCGAATCGCGGTGTGCCGCTGAGTCGTTTGGCCTCGGCCTGGTAGATGGCCACGGCGGCGTGGAAGTGGTCGAACGACTCATAGGAGGCGACCACCAGCGCTTCCAGCGTGTCGCGCGCGGGCAGGCCCGCGGCCACGATCTCGCGGTAGCGGCCGAAGAGGTCGTCGAGGAACCCGCGCAGGATTTCGTCCACCATGGCTTCTTTGGAATCGAAGTGGTGGTAGAGACTCCCGGATAGAATCCCCGCCGCGTCGGCAATGTCACGAACCGTGGTGGCGCGCAGGCCCCGCTCCGCGAATAGGTTCGCGGCCAGGCCGAGCAGCTCGTTGCGACGTGCTGATTTGGAGGGGTCAGGTTGGGTCACCCCGCCAATATACAACCAAGCATTTGCTTGGTCCACCTGCCTCCCACTCAGCGCCCACTGGAAAGCGACTCAGCGCACCGAATACCGCAGGGGTGACGAGACCGAGAGGTCTGCCAGGAGTCGATCACAGATCACCACCGGCGAGATTCCCGCCCGCGCCATCCGGGCCACCAGCGCCAATCGGCGTTCGGGACTGTCCCATTCGACGGTCAGCGGTTCGTGACCGGGCCCGGCGTCTACCGTGGCCATGACCCGCGGCGGGCCCCCATCCCCATCGGGCTCCTCGATGATTTTGAGAACCATTCCCCTTTGCCATGCCCGATATGTCTCCATATCGGCGCCCACCACCAATTTGTCTGTGGCAGCACACAACCCCTGCGCTATTTGATCGGCGAAGGCCACGTGGTCGTACCGTAGGCGTCTGCAGGTGCGCACCACCTCCAAAAGGTCGGCGCGTACCTCGCACAGCAGCGCGGTTCTCTTGCGGCGCCGCCGATCGGCCTCGGAATCGACGTACCCCGCCGCGCGCGAGAGACCGAGGCGACGGGCGCGATCGCGGTCGCGAATCATGTCGCGCCGCAAGGCGGCGCGCGGATCACGCACCACGTCGCTCTCGTCCACGGCGTGTTGTTCGAGGATCTGCGCGGCCCGCATGGCGGTGGCGCGCTCGGAGTCGTGGTCGAGCAATTCCGCGCCCAATGTCAGTGCGGCCAGAACGACATTGTCGAGTCTTCGACGCGCCAGGACGACCTCGCGCACCAGCTCGAGTTCCAATTCCTCGTGGGCTTGTTCTGGGGCTGCTTGTTGTCTGCGATCCGGACCCATGGGTCGTGCCCTTCGACTAGCGGTACCGGCCTAAACCAGGATTGCACAGGGAGACCCTCAACGCGCCAGCCATTTTCCGCCCTCAAAAAAATGGGCACTGCCGCGCCCCCTCCGGGGACGCGGCAGTGAGAAAAGCTGCGACCTGAAGACACAGCATTTCGCGCCGCCCGAACGCACTAATTCGGTTGGCGCGCGCGGTATTCCGAATTACGCGCGCTGGCTGGAAATGGAGACCACCTCACCGGTGAGGTAGGTGGTGTAGTCGCTGGCGAGCATGGCGAT
This sequence comes from Nocardia sp. CDC153, assembly GCF_035818515.1. Taxonomy (NCBI): domain Bacteria; kingdom Bacillati; phylum Actinomycetota; class Actinomycetes; order Mycobacteriales; family Nocardiaceae; genus Nocardia; species Nocardia sp. CDC153. Next base: position 816,188 of record NZ_JAYKYU010000003.1, read on the forward strand.
GGTGGCGGCCACCTCCCACGGCTCGGCCGCGCGTCCGAAGGCCTCACCGGCCGCCAGGCGATCCAGCAGGTCCGCCGAGGTGACCTTGTCCAGGAAGGCGTGCCGGGCGATGGACGGGGCAACGGCGTTGATGCGCACGCCGAATTCGGCGGCCTCGACCGCACTGCAGCGGGTCAATGCCATGACCCCGGCCTTGGCGGCGGCGTAGTGGGCCTGGCCGTGCTGGGCGCGCCAGCCGAGCACCGAGGCGTTGTTGACGATCACGCCGCCGTGGCCCGCTTCGCGGAAGTACTTGAGCGCGGCGCGAGTTGCCCTAAAGGTCCCGTTGAGGGTGATGTCGAGCACCTTGTCCCACTGCTCGTCGGTCATGTCGACCACGGGCACCTCGCCACCGAGGCCCGCGTTGTTGACCACGATGTCGATGCGGCCCAGCGCGGCCACGGCACCGGCGATCAACGCGTCCACCTGCTCGGTCGAGCTGACGTCGCAGGGCACGGAAGCGATTCGGCGGTCCGGGAATTCGGCCTGCAGCGCCTGCTCGGTCTCCTTCAGGCGACGCTCGTGCCAGTCGGAGATCACCACATCCGCGCCCTCGGACAGCAGGCGGCGCGCGGTGGCCGAGCCGATACCGGTGCCCGCCGCGGCGGTGACGACCGCGATCTTGCCCGCGAGCAGATTGTGGCCCGGGGTGATTTCTGGAGCGATGGACAGGTCGGTCACGGTCGAGCCTCTCGGGGAAGTCCGAGCACGCGCTCGGAGATGATATTGCGCTGCACTTCGTTCGAACCGCCGTAGATGGTGTCCGCACGCGTGAAGAGGAACATGCGCTGCCAGGCATTGAGATCGTCGCCGGGGCCGTCGGCGATGAGGCCGGGCGCGCCGAGCACGTCCATGGCCAATTCCCCAAGGCCGCGATGCCAATTGGCCCACAGCAGCTTGGTGACCGAGGCCTGCCCGGCGGCGGTGCGAGCATCAACGGAGGCCCCGTCATGACCAGACTCGAGCGTCCGCAGCACGTGGGCGCGCAGCACGCGCAGACCCACCCAGGCCCTGTCGAGTCGATCGGCGATGACCGGATTCTCGATGGCACCGTTCTCCCGCGCCACCGCCTCCAGATCGGCGAGCTCGCGCGCGTAGCGAATCTGCTGACCCACGGTGGAGATGCCGCGCTCGAAGGTGAGCGTGCCCATGGCGACCTTCCACCCGTCGCCGGGCTGCCCGACCACGAGATCGGCCGCGGTGCGGGCATTGTCGAAGAAGACCTCGTTGAATTCGGCGGTCCCGGTGAGCTGGATGATGGGCCGCACCTCGACGCCCGGCTGCTTCATGGGCACGAGCAGATAGGACAGGCCGTGGTGGCGGGTCGAGCCCTTCTCGGTGCGGGCGACCACGAAGCACCAGTCCGACAGGTGCGCCAGGGAGGTCCAGATCTTCTGCCCGTTGATGACCCACTCGTCGCCGTCCAGCTGGGCGGAGGTGGTCACCGCGGCCAGATCCGAACCCGCGCCCGGCTCCGAATAGCCCTGGCACCACAGCTCGGTGACATTGCGGATGCCCGGCAGGAAGCGCTGCTTCTGCGCCTCGGTGCCGAAGGCGATGACCGTGGGTCCGAGCAGTTCCTCGCCCAGGTGCGAGACCCGGCTCGGCGCATCGGCTTTGGCGTACTCCTCGTGGAAGATGACCTGCTGCCGCAGCGTGGCGTCGCGGCCGCCCCATTGCTTGGGCCAGCCCAGGCAGGTCAGACCGGCGGCGGCGAGGGCGCGGTCCCATTCCAGGCGCTCCTCGAAGGCCTCGTGCTCGCGCCCGGGACCACCCAGACCGCGCAGCTCGCGGAACTGGCCGTTCAGGTTCTCGGCCAGCCATTCCCGCACCTCGGTACGGAATTCGGCGTCCTCGGGCGGCTCCATCCCGGTGGCCGGTTCGGGGGTCTGGATCATGCTCACGTCGGTAGAGTAACCTACCAAGCACTTGCTTTGTTAGACCCATTCCCGGACAGCGAGGACGCCCTGTGACATCTCCTCCGCAGACCACACCGCTCGCCCTGCACGAGGCGGCGCGTCGTCATGGTGATGCGCCCGCCGTCGGCGACGGTGCCGTGCGACTGAGCTGGTCGCAACTGCTGGACTCGGTGCGTGAGACCGCCCGTGCGCTCATGGCGCGCGGCATTCAGCGCGGCGACCGCATCGGCATCTGGGCGCCCAATACCCACCACTGGGTGACGGCGGTCCTGGCCACCCACTACGTGGGTGCCGCGATCGTTCCGCTGAACACGCGGTACGTGGCCGACGAGGCAGCGGACGTGCTGGGCCGGGTGGACGCCAAGGCGCTGTTCATCGCGGGCACCTTCCTCGGCCGCGATCGGCTGACCGAACTGCGCTCCGCCGCACCGGAACTGGGTATCGAAACGGTCATCGTGATCCCCTCCGAGCGGGAGGAGCCGGTGGCCGACGCCATCGTCTGGTCGGAGCTGCCCAAGCTGGCCGAGGCGGTCGGCCTGGACGAGGTGATCGCGCGGGCCGAATCCGTCTCGCCCGAGGACCTTTCCGACATTCTGTTCACCTCCGGCACCACCGGGCGCAGCAAGGGCACTTTGATCGCGCACCGGCAGGCGCTGGCGGGCGCGCGGGCCTGGGCCGAATGCGCCACGCTGAACAGCGACGACCGGTATCTGGTGGTGCCGCCGTTCTTCCACAACTTCGGCTACAAGGCGGGCATCATCGCGTGCCTGGTCACCGGGGCGAGCATCATTCCGCAGGCCACCTTCGACGTGCCGGAGACCATGCGGCTGGTGCACGACGAGGGCATTACCGTGCTCACCGGTCCGCCGACGATCTACCAGACCATTCTCGAGCACCCGGCCCGCCACGACGCCGATCTGTCGAGCCTGCGGGTCGCGGTCACCGGTGCGGCCACCGTGCCGGTCGTGCTCATCGAAAGAATGCGCACCGAACTGCAATTCGATGTGGTGCTCACCGCGTACGGGCTCTCGGAGTCCGGCGGCTTCGGCACCATGTGCCGTCCCGAGGACAGCGCGGAGACCATCGCCAATACCTGCGGCCGCGCCATCGGCGACTTCGAGACCAGGCTGGCCGACAATGGCGAACTGCTGCTGCGCGGTTCGCAGGTGATGCTGGGCTACCTCGACGACCCGCGAGCCACCGCCGACACCATCGACGCCGACGGCTGGCTGCACACCGGCGATGTGGCGACCATCGACGAGCGCGGCTACGTGAAGATCACCGACCGGCTCAAGGACATGTACATCTCCGGCGGGTTCAATGTGTACCCCGCCGAGGTGGAGCAGGCCCTGGCCCGGCTGGACGGTGTGGCCGAGACCGCGGTCATCGGCATCCCGGACGAGCGCATGGGCGAGGTCGGCAAGGCCTTCGTGGTGCGCAAGCCGGGCGCGGAGCTGACCGCCGAAGACGTTGTGGCGCACGCCAAGACGCTGCTGGCCAACTTCAAGGTGCCGCGCTTCGTGGAGTTCCGCGATCAGCTGCCCTACAGCGCCGCCGGGAAGGTGCTCAAGCGGGAACTACGGGAGGAGAAGGCGTGAGCCAGGAACAGGGACCTGTCCCGGATGAGGGCGATGTCGTTCGCTACGAGAAGCGCGGGCCCATCGCGGTCGTCACGCTGAACCGGCCGGACTACCGCAATGCGCAGAACTCGGTCATGACCTACGCGCTCGACGCCGCCTTCGTGCGGGCCGTCGAGGATCCGGAGGTCAAGGTCATCGTCCTGGGCGGTGCCGGAAAGCATTTCAGCGCCGGGCACGATATCGGCACGCCGGGGCGTGACCACCACATCTCCTACGAGAACAAGGCCGCGCTGTGGTGGGACCACACCGACCGGCTCGGCGGCGATCAGCGCTTCGCGCGCGAGTCCGAGGTGTATCTGGGCATGTGCCGCCGGTGGCGGGAGATTCCCAAGCCGACCATCGCCATGGTGCAGGGCGCGTGCATCGCGGGCGCGCTCATGCTGGCCTGGTCGTGCGACATGATCGTCGCGTCCGAGGATGCCTTCTTCTCCGATCCGGTTGTCCGCATGGGCATTCCGGGCGTCGAGTACTTCGCACACCCGTGGGTGCTGGGTCCGCGCCGGGCCAAGGAGATCCTGTTCACCGGTGAGCGCTTCACCGCCGCCCAGGCTTACGAGTGGGGCATGCTCAATCGCGTTGTCGCACGCGAGGATCTGGAGACCGAGACCTTCGCGCTGGCCGAGAAGATCGCCCAGATGCCGCAGTTCGGATTGGCGCTGACCAAGAAGGCCGTCAACCAGTGCGAGGACCTGATGGGCATGCGCGCGGGCATGGATTCCGTGTTCGGGCTGCACCATTTCGCGCACGCCCACAATGCCGAGGTCGGCACCGACTCGCTGGGCGGGATGAACGCCAAGTCCATGAAGGCTGCGGCCACTGATCACAACGGGGCAAAGTAAGTGGATCTCGAATTCGATGCCAAGACCGAGGAATTCCGCGCCGAGGTGCGGGAATTCCTGGCGGCCAACGTGCCCGCCACTCCCCTGCCGTCCATGGACACCAAGGCGGGGTTCGAGGCGCACCGGGCCTGGGAGGCCAAGCTCGCCGAGGCTCGCCTGTCCTGTGTCGCCTGGCCCGCCGAGTACGGCGGCCGGGACGCCTCGCTGACCGAATGGGTCATCTTCGAGGAGGAGTACTACGCGGCGGGCGCACCGGGTCGCGTCTCGCAGAACGGCATCTTCCTGCTCGCGCCGACCCTGTTCGAACACGGCTCGCCCGAGCAGCTCGCGCGCATCCTGCCGAGAATGGCGCGCGCGGACGACATCTGGGCGCAGGCGTGGTCGGAGCCCGAGGCCGGATCCGATCTGGCGGGCATCCGCTCCACCGCCAAGCGCACCGAGGGCGGCTGGCTGCTCAATGGCCAGAAGACCTGGAGCTCGCGGGCCTCGTTCGCGGACTGGGGTTTCGGCCTGTTCCGCAGCGACCCGGAGGCCGAGCGCCACCGCGGCCTCACCTACCTGATGTTCCCGCTCACCGCGGAAGGCATTACGGTGCGGCCGATTCCGCAGCTGGACGGCGAGCCGGGTTTCGCGGAGATCTTCCTGGACAATGTGTTCGTGCCGGACGCCGACGTGATCGGCGAGGCCAACAATGGCTGGAAGGTCGCCATGGCGACCTCGAGCAATGAGCGCGGGCTGTCGCTGCGCGCGCCGGGCCGCTTCACCGCCACCGCCGCCAAGCTGATCGAGCTGTGGCGCACCGTGTCCGACGAGTCCGACACCGCCGTCGCCGACCGCGTGGTCGACGCCTGGGTGGGTGCGGAGGCCTACCGGCTCAATACCTGGGCCACCGTGACCCGCCTGGCCGACGGCGGCCAGCTGGGCGCGGAATCCTCGGTGAACAAGGTGTTCTGGTCGGACCTGGACATCGCCATGCACGAGACCGCCCTGGATCTGCACGGGGCGGCCGCGGAGCAGGAGTCGGGCTGGACCGACGGCTTCCTGTTCTCGCTGGCGGGCCCGATCTACGCCGGTACCAACGAGATTCAGCGCAATATCATCGCCGAACGCCTGCTCGGCCTGCCGCGATAGCCACAGGGAGGACGACGACATGCGATTCGCATTGACCACGGAACAGAACGATTTCGCCGCCAGCCTGCGCAAGATGGGCGAGGCCGCCAAGACCCCCGGCATTGTCCGGGCCTGGGGCGCGGGCGATTCCGCCGCCGGGCGCGCGCTGATCGGCCAGCTGGCCGAGGCGGGCGCGCTGGGCCTGACCAGCACCGAGGAGAACGGCGGCTTCGGCGCGGGGCCGGTCGAACTGATCGTGGCCTTCACCGAGATCGGCCGGGCCGCCGTGCCGGGTCCGCTGGTGGAGACCGCCGCCGCGATTCCCGCACTGCTGCAGGCACTTCCGGATTCGACGCTGGCCGCCCGGCAGCTGCCCGAGCTGGCCGAGGGCGCGAAACTGGCCACCCTCGCGCTCACGGCCGCGGCCGGGGCGAACGCGGGGCGGGTCGATGACGCGGCCACCGCACTGGATGCCGATATCGCCGATCCGGTGCTGATCGCCGAGGGCGACCGTATCGCGCTGGGCACCGCCGGTGCGCAGGTCAAGTCGGTGGACGCCGCCCGCCGGCTGTTCACCGTGACCCCGGGCGAAACCCTGGCCGCGGGCGAAGGTGTCAGCGCCGCAATCGATCTGGCCTTCGACACCGCCGCCCTGGCCGCGGCCGCCCAGCTGCTCGGCGCGGGACGCGCATTGCTCGATACCAGCGTCGAATACGTCAAGCAGCGCCAGCAGTTCGGCACCCCGATCGGCCGCAACCAGGCCATCAAGCACCATCTGGCCAACGCTCACATCGCCCTGGAAATGGCGCAGCCGCTGCTCTACCGGGCCGCCTTGACCCTGGAGTCGAACGCGGACAGCGTGATTCGCGGCCGCGACAGCTCCGCCGCCAAGCTGGCCTGCGGCGAAGCGGCCTACCGGACCGCCCGCATCGCCCTGCAGGTGCACGGCGCTATCGGCTACACCGCCGAATGCGACCTGTCCCTGTGGCTGACCAAGGTCACCGCGTTGCGCTCGGCCTGGGGCACCCCGGCCCAGCACCGCGCCCGCATCGCCACGGCCCTGCGCGCCGGAAACGTCGCATGAGCACGACCTCGAATCACCCCTACGACCTGGGAGCGAAGGCATGAGCCTCACTGCCGAACAGCAGGAACTCGCCGCGACCGTGCGCGCGGTGCTGACCAAGCACGCCGACAACGCGGCCGTGCGGCGCGGGCTGGAGAGCGAGCGCGGCTACGACGAGCAGCTGTGGAAGTTGCTGTGCGAGCAGGTCGGGGTCGCGGCGCTGGCGATTCCGGAGGAGTTCGGGGGCATCGGGGTCGGGTTGGTCGAATCCCTGCTGGTGGTCGAGGAACTCGGGCGCACCCTCGCCGCGCCGCCCATGCTCGGTTCGGCCGTGCTGGGTGTGCAGGCACTGCTGCTGGCCGGGAACACCGAGGCCAACGAGCGGCTGCTGCCCGAGGTCGCCGAGGGCGCTCGCACGCTGGCGCTGTGCTGGGCCGGGCCGCGCGGCTGGGATTCGTTCGGGGTGACCGTCGCCGGTGAAAAGCTTTCCGGCTCGGCGCATTACGTGCTCGACGGCGTCCACGCCGACACCCTGCTGGTGCTGACCGCCGACGGGCTCTTCGAGGTCGACGGCGCCGCCGCCGGGGTCACCCGGACCGCGCTGGTCACCCAGGACCCGACCCGCAAGCTCGCGCGCATCGACTTCGATTCCGTCGACGCCCGCCCCGTGGGCACGCCGAATGTCACCCGACTGCGTGAAATCGCCTGGGCGGCAGTGGTGGCCGAGCAGATCGGCGCGGCCGAGCAGTGCCTCGACCTGACCGTCGAATACACCAAGTCCCGGGTCCAGTTCGGCCGCCCGATCGGCAGCTTCCAGGCCCTCAAGCACCGCATGGCCGATATGTACGTGCTGGTCGAATCCGCCCGCTCCCTGGGCTATCTCGCCATCGCGGGCCTGGCCGAGGGCGGCCTCGACCCGATCGACATCCAGGCCGCCCGCCTGCACGCCATCGACGCCCTCAACGCGGTCGTCGCCGAAACCGTGCAGATGCACGGCGGCATCGCCATCACCTGGGAACACGACGCGCACCTGTTCTTCAAGCGCGCCCACGCCGACACCCAACTCTTCGGCACCCCCGCCCGCCCCCTGGCCCGCCCGGCCTAGCCGTACGATCCGCCTCATGAACCAACCCATGCCGCCACAGGGCCAGTACCCGCAGCAGCCGAGCCAGCCCGGATACCCGCAGCAGCCGCCGCCCGGGTACCCGCAGCAGGGCCAGCCGTATCCGCCTCAGGGTCAACAGCCCTACCCGCAGGGCCAGCCGCAGCAGCCCCCGGGCCCGCAGTTCCCGATCCTGGTCTCGACCATGAACGACGTTCCCGGCCACGAGATCACCAAGGTGATCGGCGAGGTCGCGGGCCTGACCGTCCGCAGCCGCGGCCTGGGCGCGAACTTCGCGGCCGGCTTCCGGGCCTTGGGCGGCGGCGAGATTCACGAGTACACGCAGCTGCTCTACCAGTCGCGGCACGAGGCGATCATGCGAATGTGCCAGCACGCCATGGCCTATGGCGCGAACGCGGTCATCGCCATGCGCTTCGACTGCAACGAGATCGCCAACACCATGAGCGAAGTGGCGGCCTACGGGACCGCGGTGATCGTGAAGGCCGCCGACCAGTAGGCGGTCAGTGGTGGAGCACCTCGACCTCGCGGACCGGGGGCTTGCGGCCGAGTTTGGCGCGCAGGGGGTAGATCGCCATGACCACCAGGAGGCTGACGGTGGAGGCGAGGAGCTGGTTGCGCTGGTCGGGGTTGCGGGCCATGGCCACGAAGACGGCGACGATGGCGACGACCACGGCCCAGCTGATGTAGGGGTAGCCCCACATGCGGTAGGTCAGGGCCGAGGGGTCCTCGCGGCGTAGGCGGGCGCGAAGTCGCAACTGGGAGAACATGATCGCGACGTAGACGAAGGCCAGGACCACGCCGATGGAATTCACCAGGAAGGTGAAGACCTTGTCGGGGGACACGTAGGAGGCGATGACCGCGCCCCACGCGGCGACGGTGCCCAGCAGCACCGCGCGGGCCGGGACACCGCGCTTGTTGAGCTTCACCAGCGACGCGGGGGCGTCACCGTCGCGGGTGAGAACGTAGAGCATGCGCGAGGAGACGTAGATGGCCGAGTTCAGCACCGACAGCACCGCGGTCAGAATCACGACCTGCATGATGGTGCCCGCCGCCGGAATCCCGATGTGGTCCAGCGCGCTCACGAACGGGCTCTTCAACACCTTGGCGTCGTTCCACGGCAGGATCGTCACGACCAGGAAGATCGAGGCCACGTAGAACAGGCCGACCCGCCACAGCACATTGTTGGTGGCGCGGGCGACGGTCTTGCCGGGTTCCTTGGATTCCGCGGCGGCCACGGTCACGATCTCGGTGCCGCCGAAGGCGAACATCACCACCACGATGGCGGAGAAGATGCCGCCGATGCCATTGGGCGCGAACCCGCCGTGCTCGGTCAGATTGCCGAAGCCGGGCGTGGACCCGGGCCACAGGCCGAACACCCAGGCCAGGCCGATGACCAGGAAGACGACGATCGCCGCCACCTTGATGGAGGCGAACCAGAACTCGAACTCGCCGAAGGACTTCACCGAGACCAGATTGACCGCGGTCATCAGCACCAGCAGCCCGGCCGAGAGGATCCACTGGTCCAGCTCGATCCAGGTCGACAGGATGGCCGCGCCCGCCACCGCCTCGGCCCCGACGAGGATGACGTAGAGGTACCAGTACAGCCAGCCGACGGTGAATCCGGCGAACGGGCCCATGGCCATGCGCGCGTACTCGCCCATGGATCCGGCGACCGGGCGGGCCACCACCATTTCGCCGAGCGCGCGCAGCACGCACAGGACCACGAGTCCGGCCCCGGCGTAGGACAGGATCGCGGCGGGGCCCGCGGTCCGAATGACCGAGCCGCTGCCGACGAACAGACCGGCGCCGATCGCGCCGCCGATGGCGATCATGGTCATGTGCCGACGCCGGAGGCCGGTGCGCAGACCCTGGTGCTGCTCGCCGCTGCCCACGTCCGTCACTTGGGCACCGCCGGGTTCCGACATGAGACCGCCACCTTCTTGTGTTGCTCGAGTGTTGCCAGAACACCTTATCGAGGCTGGTCAGCCCGGAAAAATCGCCTCCGGACCCGCGCCGGCGGAGTGTGCCGCGAATGCGCGAATCCCGCGCCCCGACAGGCGTTTCCATTCCGGGGGTACCGTCGGAGGGTATGACCGAAACACAGCGTGGCCGGGTGCGCGTCGAACCGAGCGCCAAGCGGGTGCGCGCCTATCTGGGCGGTCACCTGGCCGCCGACACCGTCCATCCGACGCTGGTGTGGGAGGGACCCCACTACCCCACCTACTACCTGCCGGTCGCCGACCTGCGGGTGAAACTCGAGCCCAATGGCAAGACCCGTCCGTCGCCCAGTCGCGGCGTGGGCACCGAATTCGATGTCGTCGCCGACGGCATCACCGCCGCGGGGGCGGCCGTGCGTCACCTCGACTCCCCCATCGCCGAACTGCGCGAGCTGGTGAAGCTGGACTTCGCCGCCATGGACGAATGGTTCGAGGAGGACGAGCCGATCTACGTCCACCCGCGCGACCCCTACACGCGGGTGGACATCCTCGCCAGCTCCCGCCACATCCGCGTCGAGCTCGACGGCGTGACGCTGGCCGACTCGCATTCCCCGCACATCCTGTTCGAGACCGGCCTGCCCGCGCGCTACTACCTGCCGCTCACCGATATCCGCATGGACCTGCTACGGCCGTCGACGACGCGGACCTCGTGCCCCTACAAGGGCCATGCCGAGTACTGGAATGTCGAGCTGGCCGAGTCCAGCCATCCGGATCTGGTGTGGATCTACCGCACGCCGCTGCCGGAGAGCCAGAAGATCGCCGGAATGGCCTCGTTCTACAACGAGAAGGTCGACATCTGGGTGGACGGCGAACTCCAGCCGCGTCCCAAGACGCCGTTCAGCTGAAAACCTCAGGCCCCCAGGATCTCCGAGACCAGTCGGGGCAGTGCCGCCCCGATCGGGTCGCGCACGATCTCGGCGGCGTACTCGTCGTAGGGGGTCGGCTCGGCGTTCACGATGACCAGGTCGGCCCCCGCGTCCACCGCCACCGCGCACATGGACGCGGCGGGTTCGACCTGGAGTGAACTGCCAACGGCCAGAAAGATTTCCGCGTTCTCCGCGATCTGCACGGCGGCGCGGATGGCGGTGGTGTCGAGCTGCTGGCCGAACATGATGACCGCGGCCTTGAGAATGCCGCCGCAGTTCGGGCAGTCCGGATCGGGTTCGCCCGCGGCGACCCGGGCCAGGGTGGCGACCATGGTGTCGGTGAAATCGCAGTCGATGCAGACGACTTCGAACATATTGCCGTGGATCTCCACCACGCCGTCGGAGCCGGCGCGCTGATGCAGCCGGTCGATGTTCTGGGTGATGATGCCGACCTCGCGGCCCGAGGCCGCCAGCCGTACCAGCGCCTCGTGCGCCGGATTGGGCGTCGCCCGCCAGGCCGGATTGTCGCGCCGCGCCAGCCAGGCCCGCACCCGCAGCTCCGGATCGGCCACATAGTTCTGGTAGGTCGACAGCAGCTCCGCGATCGGGTCCTCGGTCCAGACCCCGCGCGGCCCACGGAAATCCGGGATTCCGGAGTCCGTCGAGATGCCGGCCCCCGTCAGTACTCCGATCGGTCCCTTGCGAGTGCGCCAGTCCGTCACTCTGTCCACCCTAGGCCGAATCCACGGGCCGGGCCGTTTACACCGCAAGGACGGCGGGCTGCTCCTCGGCCCGCCGGTATTGTCCGGGCGCGACGCCGTATTCGCGCTTGAACGCCTTGGCGAACGCGAATTCGCTCTGATACCCGACCTTTCGGGCGACACCGGCCAGCGGCATATCGGTGTCGCGCAGCAGGCGGGCGGCGGTGAGCATGCGCCAGCGGGTCAGGTAGGACAGCGGCGGTTCGCCGACGGTGGCCAGGAAACGCCGGGCCAGGGTGGCGCGGCTGACACCCGCGAGCGCGCTCAGCTCCGGCACCGTCCAAGCCCGTTCCGGCGCAGCGTGAATGGCGCGCAGGGCCGCGGCGACGGCCGGATCGGTGAAGGCCCCGGCCCAGCCGGTCGGGGCGGGCCGCTCGTCGAACCAGGCGCGCAGCATGAACAGCAGCAGCGTGTCGAGCAGCGCGGGGATGGCGGCATCGGTGCCCGGCCGGGGTTCGGCGATCTCGGCGGCGAGCAGATCGACCGCCGAGCGGAGCGCGGGATGGCGACCTGGACGCGCCGGGAGATGGATGAACTCGGGCAGCTCGTCCAGCAGCGGATGGCTGCGCTGCCTGCCGAGTTCGTAAGCGCCACAGACCAATACGGTCCGCGCGCCAGGACCCGCGATCTCGCGCGGTTCTCCGGGCTGGGCGATCTCGCTGATCGGCGTGCCGAGGGCGTCGAGCAGATCGTGGTGCTCGCCGCGCGGCATGAACAGCACATCGCCCGCGCCCAGGGCGATCGGCTCCCCGCCGGGCGGCACCACCCAGCACGAACCCTGCAGGACCACATGGAATCCCGCGCCCGGGACCTTCGGATAGCGCCGACCCCACGGCGCGTGCCGGACGAACAGGCCGGACGCGGGACTGCCCGTGCGGATGGCGGCGACGGTCTCGCTGAGGATGTCCACCGATTCACCATACAGCTCATCGGTTGAGCGTTTGGAGCATCGTTCTGAGCATTCGAGCTATTCATATGCTCATCGATCCTCCATAACGTTGAGGGCATGACGAACGACGAATCCACCCGGTTCCCGACCATCGCCGTGTACGGTGCGAGCGGCCACACCGGCGGCTACATCCTGTCCGACCTGCGCCGCCGCGGCCTGACCCCGATCCTGGTGGGCCGCAATGCCCAACGGCTGCGTGCCGCGGCCGACGCGGCCGGACTGCCCGGGGCCGAGATCCGAATCGCGGCGGCCGATGACCGCGCCGCCCTGGTCGCCGCGCTCACCGGCGCGGACGTGGTGATCAGCAGCCTGCCCGGCTATGTGGACATCGGCGAACAGATCCTGGCCGCCGCCATCGAGGCGGGCGCGCACTACGTCGACATCTCCGGCGAGCAGCTGTTCACCCGCCGCGCCTTCGACGAGTACGGCCCGCGCGCCGAAAAGGCCGGGGTGAGTGTGCTTTCCGGAGTCACCGACAGCAATCTCCCCGCCGATCTGCTCGCCGATCTCCTCGCCCGCCGCCTCGGCCCCGCCGAATTCGTGATCAGCCACCACAGCCGCGCCGGCGGGGACGGCTCGCGCGGCAGCGCGAAAACCGTACTGGCCAGCTTGGATTGGTTCCGCGCGGGCGGCTGGCACTATGCCGACGGCGAATTTCGCACCGGCCAGGTCGATCTCGCGCCCATCGCGCACCCGAACGCCACCGAACCGACGGCGGTGGCCAAGTTCGCCTTCGCCGCGGTGCTCACCATTCCGCGCCACACCGACGCCCGCGCCGTCACGGGTGCGGTCGATGAGATCTTCCGCTCGAATATCACCGGCCTGACGCCCGAACTGGTCGCGAGTCTGCCCGAACGGCCCGGCCCCGACTCCGATATGCGCTACGACACCGTGGTCGACGCGCGCGGTGCGGATGGCCGCACGCTGCGCGGTGTGCTCAGTGGCGTGGATTCCTACCGGGACTCCGGCCTGCTCGCCGTCGAAGCGGCGGTGCGACTGGCCGCCGGCACCGCGAAGGCGGGCGCGCTCGCCCCGGCCGAGGCCTTCGACGCCGCGGACTTCCTGAATTCCCTCGCGCCCCACGGCATCACCTGGACGATCACCAATACAGTGGGTGCATGAGCGACGACCGACCGAAGCTGGCCGCGGAGTTGGATCTGGAACCGCATCCCGAGGGCGGCTGGTATCGGGAAACCTGGCGCAGCGGAGTGGAATTCGAACCCGAGGGCTACGGCGGGCCGCGTGCGAGCGCGACGGCGATCTACTTCCTGCTGCTGCCCGGCGAGAAATCCGCGCCGCACACGGTGACCTCGGACGAGATCTGGTTCTGGCATCGGGGTGGGCCCCTGCTGCTGAACATCGGGGGTGAGGAGGTCGTCCTCGGACCCGATGTCGAGCAGGGGCAGCGCCCCCAGGCGGTGGTCCCCGGTGGGGTTTCCCAATCCGCCCGACCGGCCGGAGACCACTACAGCCTGGTGAGCTGCGTGGTCTCCCCCGGTTTCGATTTCGCCGACTTCAGGCTCGACTAGCGAGCCCTACTGGTCGACTTCGAGAATCCCTTCGGCCACCGCGTGGTCGATGGTCTTCTCGAGATTGGGGCAGGAATCGGGCTTGCCGAACACCGGACCGTTCTCGGCGAGCTTCTGGAACACCGGGCAGTGCGCCGCGGGATTCTCCTTCCACTGCACCGTCTTCTGGTTGTGCGAGTGCTTGCGCACCAGCACCTCGGTGCCGCAGGACTGACACGCGATCGGTGTCATGCCCGATTCCATGTAGTGCTCTTTGTCGAGAACCGTCTGGGCGCGCACCTGTTCACGCTGTTCCGGACGGTCCGCGAAATCCGGTGCCTTCGCCCAGCTGGTCATCAGACTCCCGCTTCCTCCGACGAGGCCGCGTCGTCGGCGGCGGCCTCGGCCTCCTTGGCTTCCCGCTTCTTGCGCAGATTCTCCTCGACCTCGGCGGTCCAGGACTCGACGGCCTTGGAAGTGTCGATCTCGAATTCGAAGCGCTGCACCGACTTCGGATCGATATCGGCGACGTCCACATAGAACTGGTCGTACCAGCGACGCAGCTGATAGACCGGGCCGTCCTCCTCGGTCAGGAGCGGGTTGTCGATCTTGGACTTGTGCTTCCAGATCTCCACGTCCTGCAGGAAGCCCTCGGAGACGCCCTCGGTCATCTTGGCGGCGAACGCCTCCGCCTGCTCGTCGGGCAGCCCCTTCGGCTTCTCCAGCGAGACACCCCACTGCAGCATGAAGGAGTTCTGCGTGACCGGGTAGTGGCAGTTGATGAGAACCGTCTTGACCTCGAAGCCGCTGTAGATATTGAGCAGCGGGTTGATCATGTACGACGGCCCGAAGTACGACGCCTCGGACTTGAGCAGCACATCGATCCCGGCCTCGGCCGCCTGCCCGATGTCCGGACGCCCCTTGGTCTCCAGGTACTGCGTGGCCACATGGCCCTCGAGCACGTTCTTGAAGTACGTCGGGAAGGCGTAGTGGATATAGAAGAAGTGCGCCATATCCACGACGTTGTCGATGATCTCGCGGCAATTGGAGCCCTCGATCAGCATCGAATGCCAGGTCCAGTCGGTCCAGCCCGCGTTGCGCTCCTCCGACGGGCTGCCGTCGGCATTGGTGAACGGGCCCTCGATGTAGGGGATGGTCACCTCGTCCGGCGGCGGGTTGCCCTCGTGGTCGTGCCAGACGAACAGCTGGCCATTGCGCTCCAACGTGATCCAGGAACGGGTGCGCGCCAGCGGCGGTACGCGCCGGGCGTAGGGGATGCCGGTGCACTTGCCGTCGCCGCCCCAGCGCCAGTCGTGGAAAGGGCAGGCGATGGAGTCGCCCTTGACCTCACCCATGGACAGGTCGCCGCCGAGGTGGCGGCAGTAGGAGTCGAGCACCTTCAGCTCACCCTGGCTGTTCATGAAAACGACCAGCTTGGTGCCGAACACATTGACCGCGTGCGGCTTGCCATCGCGGAAGTCCTTGGCAAGTCCCAGGCAGTGCCAGCCCCGGGCGTAGCGGGTGGGCATCGAACCCACGTCGATCTCGCGGACCTTCCCGCGGGGCCCTTGGGCGGATGTCGCCATCGTTGATCCTCCTGTGAATGTACTAGAACACGTTACAAAATTGGCTCACGGTTGGCCAGCGATAGGACCAACTACCAGGATGGGGGCACTCTGAGCTGCGCCAGCAGCACGTTCTCGACAGGAATAAGAACGTGTTCTACTCTCAGGGGCAAACGAAGACCGCTTCCCGTACCAGCACCAGGCAGGAGCAACTGGCGAGATGACGCAAGAAGTAGTTGAGCGGGTCGAGGCGCTGCTGCCCACCCTGCGCGAGCGCGCCCAGCAGGCCGAGGATCTGCGCCAGATCCCGGAGGAGTCCATCAAGGAACTCGAGGCCGCCGGTTTCTTCAAGCTGCTTCAGCCCAAGCAGTGGGGCGGCTACGCGGCCGATCCGGTCGTCTTCTACGACACCGTCCGCAAGATCGCCAGCGCGTGCGGCTCCACCGGCTGGGTGGCGGGCATCATCGGCGTGCACAACTGGCACCTGGCGCTGTTCGATCAGCGGGCGCAGGAAGAGGTCTGGGGCGAGAACACCGACGTCCGCATCTCCTCGTCCTACGCGCCCATGGGCGCGGGCGTGGTGACCGAGGACGGCGAGGGCTACACCGTCAACGGTTCCTGGGCTTGGTCTTCGGGCTCGGGTCACGCGGACTGGGTGGTCGTCGGCGGTCCGGTGATCAAGAACGGCAAGCCGGTGGACTTCGGCTCGTTCCTGATCCCGCGCAGCGAGTACGAGATCAAGGACGTGTGGCACGTGGTCGGCCTGCGCGGCACCGGCTCCAACACCATCGTCGTCGAGAATGTGTACGTCCCCAGACACCGTTTCCTCAGCTTCCGTGCCATGAGCGAGCTGAAAGCGCCTGGCTTGGAACAGAATACCGATCCGGTATACAAGATGCCTTGGGGCACTATCCATCCCACGACCATCTCCACTCCGATCGTCGGAATGGCCTACGGCGCTTACGAAGCCCACGTCGAGCATCAGGGCAAGCGCGTGCGCGCGGCCTACGCGGGCGAGAACGCCAAGGACGATCCGTTCGGCAAGGTGCGCATCGCCGAGGCCGCCAGCGACATCGACGCCGCCTGGCGTCAGCTCTCGGGCAATGTCGCCGACGAGTACGCCTACCTGCTGCGCGGCGAGGACGTGCCGTTCGACGTGCGCGCCCGCGCCCGCCGCGACCAGGTGCGGGCCACCGGCCGGGCCGTCGCCTCGATCGACAAGCTGTTCGAGGCCTCGGGCGCCACCGCGCTCGCGAACGGCACTCCGCTGCAGCGCTTCTGGCGCGACGCGCACGCCGGTCGCGTGCACGCGGCCAATGACGCCGAGCGCGCCTACGTCATGTACGGCACGCACGCGTTCGGGCTCCCGATCACCGACACGATGGTGTAATCCATGACCTCCGTAGAAGAGATCACCTTCGAATCCACCTCGCGCTTCGCGCAGGTGCGCCCGGATCTGAAGCTGCACTACCACGAGGCCGGGGTCGGCAACGGCCCCACCATCGTGCTGCTGCACGGCGGCGGTCCCGGCGCGTCGTCCTGGTCCAATTTCGCCAAGAACATTCCGGTGCTGGCCAAGGACTTTCACGTGCTGGCCGTCGACCAGCCGGGCTTCGGCCTGTCCGACAAGCCGACCGAGCACCCGCAGTACTTCGTGCACTCGGCCTCGGCGCTGAAGGATCTGCTCGACACCCTCGACATCACCGAACGCGTGCACCTGCTGGGCAATTCGCTCGGCGGCGGCGCGGCCACCCGCTTCGCGCTGGACTACCCGGACCGCGCGGGCAAGCTGGTGCTCATGGGCCCCGGCGGCCTGTCCACCAACCTGTTCGCGCCGGACCCCACCGAGGGCGTGAAGCTGCTGTCCAAGTTCAACTTCGAACCCACGAAGGAGAACCTGGAGGCGTTCCTGCGGATCATGGTCTTCGACCAGTCGCTGATCACGCCGGAACTCATCGAGGAGCGGTTCGCCTCGGCCAGCCAGCCGGAGTCCCTGGCCGCCACCCGCGCCATGGGCAAGTCCTTCGCCGGACCGGATTTCGCCAAGGGCATGATCTGGCGCGACGCCTTCAAGTTGCGGCAGCCTGTACTCATGATCTGGGGGCGCGAAGACCGGGTGAACCCGATCGACGGCGCGCTCGTGGCATTGAAGATGGTGCCGCGCGTGCAGCTGCACGTGTTCGGTGGATGCGGCCACTGGGCGCAGTTGGAGAAGTTCGACGAATTCAACCGCCTGGCAACCGACTTCCTGCTGGGCGTCAAGGAGAAGTGAGCATGGGTATCAAGGCGCTCGGCTACATGCGCATCGAGGCCACCGATATGGCGGCCTGGCGGGAGTACGGGCTCAAGGTGCTCGGCATGATGGAGGGCACCGGGGCCCACCCCGACGCGCTCTACCTGCGCATGGACGATTTCCCGGCGCGCTTGGTGATCGTCCCGGGCGAGAAGGATCGCCTGCTGGTCTCGGGCTGGGAGGTCACCGATGCCCGTGCCCTGCAACAGCTGCGGGAGACGCTGTCCAAGAACGGCATCGCCTACACCGAGGGCACCAAGGACGAGCTCGCCGAGCGGCGTGTGGAGGGCATGATCCGATTCCAGGATCCCTCCGACAACACCCTCGAGGCGTTCTACGGCGCGCAGTACCTGGGCCGCCGGTTCGTCAGCCCGTACGGCCACAAGTTCGTGACCGCCGAGCAGGGTCTGGGTCACGTGGTGCTGACCTGCACGGACGACGCCGCGGCACAGGCGTTCTACCAGGACATCCTGGGCTTCCGTCTGCGCGATTCCATGCGGCTGGCGCCGCAGATGGTGGGTCGTCCCGCCGACGGCGAACCGGCCTGGCTGCGCTTCTACGGCTGCAACCCGCGCCACCACGCGCTGGCGTTCCTGCCGCTGCCCAACCCGACGGGCATCGTGCACCTCATGCTCGAGGTGGAGAACTCCGACGACGTCGGCCTCTGCCTGGATCGCGCCAACCGCAAGAAGGTCAAGATGTCGGCCACCCTCGGTCGGCACATCAACGACAAGATGCTGTCGTTCTACATGAAGACGCCGGGCGGGTTCGACATCGAATTCGGCTGTGAGGGACTCGAAGTCGACGATCACTCGTGGATCGCGCGGGAGTCCACCGCGGTCAGCCTGTGGGGCCACGACTTCAGCGTCGGATTCAAGTAGGGCGAACGGACAGGGACGGCTCATGACCACCGACGCAGAACCCGTCATCGACGGGCGGAAGTTCCGGAATGTGCTGGGGCAGTTCTGCACCGGCATCACCGTCATCACCACCTTCGACGGCGAAGGCGAGACGCGGGCCCCGATCGGGTTCGCGTGCCAGTCCTTCGCCGCGCTGTCCCTGGATCCGCCGCTGGTGCTGTTCTGCCCCACCAAGGAGTCCCGCTCCTGGGCGGCGATCCAGCGCAACGGCAGCTTCGCCGTGAACATGCTCGCCGAGGAGCAGCAGCCGGTGTGCGCCCGCTTCGGCTCCCGCGAACCCGACAAGTTCGCCGGAATCGACTGGCACACCTCGGAACTGGGGCTCCCGGTATTGGACGGCGCGTTGGCCACGATCCAGTGCACTGTGGACAACGTGCTCGACGGCGGCGATCACTACATTGTGATCGGCCGGGTACAGGCCCTGTCGGAGTCCACCGACTCCGGCAGGCCGCTGCTGTTCTATCGCGGCCAGTACACGGCCATCGAGCCGGAGAAGTCGACGCCCGCGCCCTGGCGTGCGGATCTCGAACACTTCCTCACCACCACGACGCTGGACACCTGGTTGTGACCAACTCTCGGTAGCTCTCAGGGGCTTCGCCCCTGAAACCCCAACTGCGAAGAGCACCTGTGGGATTCATCCACAGGTGCTCTTCGGTGTGCATGAATCTGTTGATAAGTCAGGCCGCTGCGGCGCGGGCTTGGCGGCGGTATTGGCCTGGGGCCAGGCCGTATTCGCGCTTGAAGGCCTTGCCGAAGGCGAACTCGGAGCTGTATCCCGCTCTGGCGGCGACCTTTTCGACGGCCAGGTCCTCTTCGCGGAGTAGCCGAGCGGCGGTGGTCAGCCGCCAGCGGGTCAGGTACGCCAACGGCGGCTCGCCGACCATGGCATTGAACTTGCGGGCGAAGGCCGCCCGCGAAAGCCCCGCATGGTCGGCCAGGGATTGCACGGTCCAGGGTGCGGCCGGATCGCCGTGCATGGCGGCCAGCGCGGGGGCGACCGCCGGATCACGCAGGGCCGCAGCCCATCCCGTCACCTGCTTCTCGGGCTGCTCCTCGATCCAGGCGCGCAGGATGTAGAGCAGCAGGGCGTCGATGAGGGCGGGCACGATGCCGTGCGAGCCGATGCGCGGATTGTCGAGTTCCGCGCCGAGCAGCCCGACCGCGGCGGCCAGTTCCGGATGCTTCCCGTGCCGTGCGGGCAGATGGATCACCTCGGGCAGCTGCCGCAGCAGCGGATGCGGCCGCTGGCCGTCGAGGTGATAGTTGCCGCAGAGCAGGCTGGCGGCCGGGCCGTCGCCGCCGAGTTGCAGCACGCCCACGGGCGGGCGTTGGATGTACTGGTCGGGCCGCGGCACCTCCGGCGGGGTGTCCGGGTGGTCGGCGAGGATGTGCCCCGCCCCGTCCCGCACGAACACCACGTCGCCCGGTCCCATGGCGATGGCCCGCGCGGGATCCTCGGTCGGATAGAACCAGCAGGTCCCGTGCAGCACCACATGGAATCCCGCGCCCGCGGTCGGCGGCAGTTGGAGGCCCCACGGCGCACGGCCATCGGTCCGCACCGAATTCGGCGCACCCGTCCGCATGGAGGCCAGGGCCTCGCTCAGCACATCCATCGCCCGCTCTCCCATCACTCGACGGTCAATACAACCTTGCCGACCGTCTGACCGGAAGCCACGATCTCGTGCGCCTTCCCCGCGTCCTCGAGCGGCAGCGTCTCGGCGATGGTCGGCCGCAGCTTCCCCGCGTCGACCAGCTCCGCGATCTGCTCCAGCCCCCAGTAGTCCGGCTCCACCGACACACCCGCGAACCGCCGCCCCGCCGCCTTCACGGTCTGCTCCAGCTCTGAACTCGGGTGCTCGAGAATCGTCACCAGCACCCCACCCGGCTTCAACACACTCAACGACCGCACCCCATCGGCAACGGAGTCGAACACGATATCGACATCCTGCACCACCTCGGTGAAATCCGTTGTCCGATAATCGATCACCTCATCGGCCCCCAGCCCCTTCACATACTCGTGCTTCCCCTCGCTGGCGAGCGCGATCACATACGCCCCCTTGGCCTTCGCGATCTGCACCGCCAGGTGCCCCACCCCACCGGCGGCCCGGTGAATCAACACCCGATCCCCCGCCTCGACCCCGGCCTTGTCGACGAGCCCCTGCCAAGCGGTGAGCGCGGCCAACGGCAACGCGGCCGCCTCAACATGACTCAGCGACTTGGGCTTCCGCGCCACCTGCCGCGAAGGCGTGGCGACATACTCCGCGTAACCCGTTGCCGCCCTGGGAAAGAACGGCATCCCATACACCTCTTCCCCCACCTCATACCGAGCCCCCGGCCCGACCGCCTCGACAACCCCCGAAATATCCCACCCCACCCCAAACGGCGGCTCCCCCAACAACGGAAACGCCCCCGACCGCACCGCCACATCAACAGGATTGACCGCACTCGCCTTAACCCTGACAAGCACCTCCCCACTCAACAGCTCCGGCTTCTCGGTCTCCACAACCTCGAGCACCTCAGGCCCCCCAAAGCTCTTCTGAACCACAGCCCGCATAGCCTTCATCTCCCTAACGAAGTCCCTCGGCTCATCCCTCGAACCGAACGAAGACAACGTTAGACAGCAAGGAAGAGACCATGAATGCTCTCGAGTCTCTCTTTTTTGTCCCTACGTATCGAAGCCAAGACTCACCCGCCTTGGCCACCTACCGGCGGTAGCTCCGTTTGTCCTCCAGCACACTCAAATCGACCGCACCGTCCGCGGCAGCCCGTTGCAGTCTCTTCAGAGCGACCGATCGACGTCGCACATCACGCATCCGGCGAACCCAAGCCAGTAGTGACCGCATGCTGAACCACCTCTCCGAAAGAGTTCTGAACTAGTTTAGAACTACGATGTATGCTGGCGCTATGGCTACCCGAACCTTCCCGTTCTCCACACTGATCAACAAGCAGACCAGTGTGTTCCCCGCGCTCGAGGACGCCGAAGTGATTCTCGAGCGGCGCGACGCGGAGAACCTCGTACTCATGCGCTCGGGACGTTTCGAGGCCATGGTCAAGGGGCTCAGCCTCGCCGCGCGTTCGCTCGGCATCATCGCGAAAGCGAACCGGACACTGGCCGAGGAGGTCTTCGCGGAAGAACTTCCGTGGCTGACCTGGCTCCCCGCCGACGCACGCCGCGAGTGCGTTACGGAACTGCTGGACCAGCTGCTCGCCGGAGCCGACACTGGTCTGCTGCTTCCGTTTTCGCGCGCGCTTCGAGAATGGCAATCGACTGCCGAGGTGTACTCCGATCCTGAACTGACCCGCCGCCTACTCGGACCGTTCGACACCAGCGAAGCTGCCGATGTCGAACGTCCGGGTAGGGCAGATGGTTGATCAGCTTGGTAGAGGAGACGAAGTACGCAGGCCAACGGGGTGGATCGTCCGATTCGCCGACCGGCAGTCCGCCAGAGGTTGGTCGGCGCTGATTGCCCAGGCTCGGGGCAACCTCGACCGAGCCTGGGTTTCGATCACCGCGAATCCGCGGTGTCCCGATGATCCGTTCCGGCAACACCAGCTCAGATGGGATCTGGGCCATACCGAGGTCGACGGCGTCAGGTTGGAGCAGTGGCAGTATGAGGTCACCGGAGGCGGTCGAATCTGGTATGCGATCGACGACGCTCGGCAGATCGTCTGGATCACTCAGGCGGGTACCGGCCATCCCCGCCAAACCGACCGGCGGCGGCGATGAATGACGCTGGGCCGCAACCGGAGTCGGTTGCGGCCCAGTTCGAGGGTGGGTCAGGCGTTGGCGGCTGACTTTTCCTTTTCGCGCTGGAGTTCCAGGGCGATGTCGATGAGTTGGTCTTCCTGGCCGCCGACGAGTTTGCGTTGGCCGGCGCGGACGAGCATTTCGGCGGCGGAGACGCCGTAGCGTTCGGCTTGGCGTTCGGCGTGGCGGAGGAAGGAGGAGTAGACGCCGGCGTAGCCCATCATGAGGGCCTGGCGGTCGAGGAGGCATTCGCTCGGCATGGCCGGGCGGACAACGTCTTCGGCGGCATCGGTGACGGCGAAGAAGTCGACGCCGGTCTTGATGCCGAGCTTGTCGCAGACGCCGATGAAGGCCTCGACGGGGAGGTTGCCCGCGCCCGCGCCGAAACGGCGTGCGCTGCCGTCGATTTGGGTCGCTCCCGCGCGCACCGCGTAGACCGAGTTGGCGACGGCCAGGCCCAGGTTCTCGTGGCCGTGGAAGCCGACCTGGGCGTCGTCGCCGAGTTCGGCGACCAGCGCCGAGACACGGTCCGTAACCTGGTCCAGCACCAGGGCACCCGCCGAGTCGACGACGTAGACGCACTGGCAGCCCGCGTCGGCCATGATGCGGCCCTGCTTGGCCAGGTTCTCCGGGGTGGTGGAGTGGGCCATCATCAGGAAGCCGACGGTCTCGAGGCCGAGGTCGCGGGCCATGGTGAAGTGCTGGATGGAGACGTCGGCCTCGGTGCAGTGGGTGGCGATGCGGCAGATCGACGCGCCATTGTCCTGCGAGATCTTGATGTCTTCCTTGACCCCGACGCCCGGCAGCATGAGGAAGGCGATCTTGGCCCGCTTGGCGGTCTCCGCGGCGGCCTTGATCAGTTCCTGCTCAGGGGTTTTCGAGAAACCGTAGTTGAACGAGGAGCCACCGAGACCGTCACCGTGGGTGACCTCGAGGACCGGCACACCGGCGGCGTCGAGCGCGCCGACGATATCGCGCACCTCCTGCACGGTGAACTGGTGCCGCTTGTGGTGCGAGCCGTCGCGCAGGCTGGTGTCGGTGACCCGGACGTCCAGATCCGCGGAGAACGGCTTGAGAATGTTCGAATTGCTCACTGTCGGAACTCCTTACACCCGAGCCGAGAGGATCTGATCGGCCAGCACAGTGCCCACCTGGGTGGCGGCCGCGGTCATGATGTCGAGATTGCCCGAGTACGGCGGCAGGAAGTCGCCCGCGCCCTCGACCTCCACGAAGATCGAAACCTTCGCCATGCCACCGGAAATCACCGACGGCTCGTCGAACTGCGGCTCGTTGAGCAGCCGGTAGCCGGGCACGTACTCCTGAATGGCCTTCTCCATCCGGTGCACCGACTCGGTGATGGCGTCGTGGTCGGCGTCCTCGGGAATCGCGCAGAAGATGGTGTCGCGCATGATCATCGGCGGCTCGGCCGGGTTCAGGATGATGATCGCCTTGCCGCGCTTGGCCCCACCGATGGTCTCGACACCGGCCGAGGTGGTCTTGGTGAACTCGTCGATGTTCGCGCGGGTACCGGGACCGGCCGACACGGACGACACCGACGCCACGATCTCGGCGTACTCCACCGGCACCACGCGAGACACCGCGTGCACCATCGGAATCGTCGCCTGCCCACCGCAGGTGATCATGTTGACGTTCATCTCGTCCCGCAGCGTGTCCAGGTTGACCGGCGGAATCACGGCCGGGCCGACGGCGGCCGGGGTGAGGTCGATGGCGCGAATCCCGGCCTCGGCGTACTTGGGCGCATAGGCCCGGTGCACGTACGCGGAGGTGGCCTCGAACAGCAGGTCCGGCTTCTCCGGCAGGGCCAGCAGCCAGTCCGCGCCCTCGGCGGAGGTCTCCAGGCCCAGCCCGCGCGCCCGCTTCAAACCCTCGGAATCCGGGTCGATGCCGATCATCCAGCGCGGTTCGATCTTGTCCGAACGCAGCAGCTTGTAGAGCAGATCGGTGCTGATATTGCCGGACCCGACGATCGCGGCGGTGACTTTGCTTGCAGTCACGGGGTTCTCCTACTCGTTTCGATCAGGTCTACGCGAAAGCCAAATGGACGGAACCGAGTCCGGCGAACTCGGCGATGAACTCGTCGCCCGGACGGGCGTCGATGGCGCGGGTGCAGGAACCGGGCAGCACGATGTCGCCCGCCTTCAACCGCACGCCGAACGAGGCGACCTTGCGCGCCAGCCAGGCGACGGCGATGGTCGGGTCCCCCAGCACGGCGTCCGAGCGACCCTCCGCGATGACCTCGCCATTGCGGGTCAGCACGGCGTCGATGTTCTTGATATCCAACTGATCCGGCGACACGCGCTGCTTGCCCAGCACGTAACCGGCGGAGGACGCGTTGTCGGCGATGGTGTCGCAGAGCGCGATCTTCCAGTCCTTGATGCGGGTGTCGATGAGCTCGATGGAGGGCGCGTAGGCGACGGTGGCCTTGCGGACGTCCTCCTCGGTGCAGTCCTCCCCGGGCAGATCCGCGCCCAGGATGAAACCGACCTCGACCTCCACGCGCGGGTACAGGTATTTGGCGGTGTCGACCGGAACGTCTTCGAACACTTCCATTTCCGCGAGCAGATGCCCGTAGTCCGGCTCGTCCACGCCCATCATCTGCTGCATGGCCTTGGAGGACAGCCCCACCTTGTGGCCCACGACCTTGGCGCCGCCGTCGAAGCGCTGCCGCATATTGATGAGCTGGATCTCGTAGGCGTCCACCACGTCGATCTCGGGATACCGCGCGACCAGCGGATCGATGGGCACCCGGGTCCGCTCCGCCGCGGCGAGCTCGTCGGCCAGTTCCTTGCGTAGCGCGTCGGTCAGCACGCTGTGTTCCTTCCATCGGGGGTACCGGCCGGTGGCCTTCCGGTAACGAGACTAGAAATTGAAACGAGTTTTTGTGAAGAACGTCGCTTCGGCAGTCCCATCTGCCAGACCAACATAGACCAAACCAGGATTGATTCTATAACGTGTTCTACATGACTGATCGGGATTACGACGTGGTGGTGGTCGGCAGCGGTGCCGCCGGTATGTCCGCCGCCCTCACCGCTGCGCACCACGGTCTGCGCACGGTGCTCATCGAAAAGGCCGCTCATTACGGCGGTTCTACCGCGCGATCGGGCGGTGGCGTCTGGATTCCCGGAAACAAGGTGCTCAAGGCCGCGGGCCGCGGCGACGACCTCGACGAGGCGCGGACCTACCTGTACAGCATCATCGGCGACGTGGTGCCCAAGGAGAAGATCGACACCTACCTCGATCGCGGCGCGGAGGCCTTCGACTTCGTACTCGACCACTCGGCCCTGAAGATGACCTGGGTGCCGGGCTACTCCGACTACTACCCCGAGGCACCGGGCGGCAAGGCGGACGGCCGCAGCTGCGAGCCCAAGCCGTTCAACCTCAAGATCCTCGGCGACGAACGCTTCAAGCTCGAGCCCGCCTACTCCAAGGCGCCGCTGAACGTGGTGGTCATGCAGGCGGATTACAAGAAGCTCAACCTGATTCGCCGCCACCCGAGCGGCATCGCGCGCGTGCTGCGCGTGGGCACCCGCTGGGCGTGGGGCAAGGTCACCGGCAAGGCGCTGGTCGGCATGGGGCAGGCCATTATCGCGGGGCTGCGCAAGGGCCTGCTGGACGCGAATGTGCCGGTGCTGCTGAACACTCCGCTCACCGGACTGGTGATCGAGAACGGCGTGGTCACCGGCGTCGACGCCGAGCAGAACGGCGAGGCGGTCCGCTTCAACGCCCGCTACGGCGTCATCCTGGCCAGCGGCGGCTTCGAGCACAACGCCGATATGCGGCACAAGTACCAGCGCGAGCCCATCACCACCGAGTGGACCACGGGCGCGGCCGCCAATACCGGCGACGGCATTCGGGCGGGCATCGAGGCGGGCGGCGATATCGCGTTCATGGACGACGCCTGGTGGGGGCCGACCACCTTCCGCGGTGAAGGCAAGCCCTGGTTCTGCCTCGCGGAGCGAAACCTGCCCGGCTCCATCATGATCAATACGCAAGGCCGGCGATTCGGTAATGAGTCCGCTCCTTACGTCGAGGCTGTGCACACCATGTACGGCGGCGAATACGGGCAGGGTGAGGGCCCGGGCGAGAACGTGCCGTGCTGGCTGGTCTTCGACCATCGCTACCGGTCCCGCTACATCTTCGCGGGATTGCAGCCTGGCCAGCGGATTCCGTCCCGCTGGATGGAAAACGACCTGATCGTCGTCGCGCCCACGGTGGCCGAATTGGCCGAGAAGATCGGGGTGCCCGCGGACCAGCTGGCGGCCACCATCGAGCGCTTCAACGGGTTCGTCGAGACCGGTAAGGATCTCGACTACAACCGCGGCGACAGCGCCTACGACCGCTACTACGGCGACCCGACCATCAAGCCGAACCCGTGCCTGAACAAGCTCGAGGTCGGGCCGTTCTACGCGGTCAAGATGGTCCCGGGCGATCTGGGCACCAAGGGCGGTCTGGTCACCGACAACGACGCGCGCGTGCTGCGCGAGGACGGGACCGTCATCGAGGGGCTGTACGCGGCGGGCAATACCTCCTCGCCGGTCATGGGCCACACCTACGCCGGGCCCGGCGCGACCATCGGGCCCGCGATCACCTTCGGCTATCTGGCCGCCCTGGACGTCGCCGCGCGCAAGCGCGACGCCGCGAACGTCCCGGCCGAGAAGGCGTCCTGAACCGTCCCAACCCGGTTCAGGATCGGGTTGGGCGCGAGTCGGGTCACGTCGAGTCCGCGCCCAACCCACCCGCATGCCCGCCGTACCGCTCTATCCCGGCGGGCGCGGGGAGCACACAACTGAACGCCCGGACCGCCGCCGAACGCTCTTACCAGCGGCGGGACCGGGATCAGACTTTTTCGGCGCCACCGCTACCCGGTCAGCGGAGCGGGGGCTTGCGAGGCGGCGATCCGCGCCGGAGCATCGGACGCGAGTGACGAGGAGAACCTTCATGCCCATCGATTTGAGTGTCGCGCTCGGCGCGCGGATTCCGGCGCGCGAATTCAGCTGGTCCGCCAGCGATGTGCAGACCTACAACCTGGCCCTCGGCGCGGGCGACCGCTGGACCGACCCGGCCGAGCTGCGCTACCTCGACGACCGCGAGCCCGCCGTGCTGCCCTCCTTCGCGACCGTCGCGCCGTCCTTCCACGAGACGGAGCCGCCCAAGGTGAAGTTCGACGGCATCGACATCGACCTGGCCAAGGTCGTGCACGGCAGCCAGGAGATCATCGTGCACCGGCCGATTCCGGCCTCGGGCAAGGGTTCCATCTCCGGCCGCATCACCGAGATCTGGGACAAGGGCAGCAATGCCGTCGTCTGGCGCGAGGACACCGCCGTCGGCTCCGACGGCGAAACCCTGTGGACCGCACGCTCTTCCATCTTCGCCAAGGGCGAGGGCGGCTTCGGCGGCGAGCGCGGCCCCAGCGCCAAGACCGAACTCCCCGACCGCGCACCGGATTTCGAGGTCCTCACCCCGACCCTGCCCCAGCAGGCCCTGCTGTACCGCATGTGCGGCGACCGCAACCCCCTGCACTCGGATCCCGAATTCGCCCGCAACGCTGGCTTCCCCAACCCGATCCTGCACGGCCTGTGCACCTACGGCCTCGTCCTCAAGGCGGCCACCGACACCGTGCTGGCCTCGGATGTCGCCCGCGTCAAGGGCTTCCGCGCCCGCTTCGCCGGTGTCATGTACCCCGGCGAGACCCTGCGCTCCCGCATCTGGCAGCAGGACGGCGAACTCGTCATCGCCGTGACGGTCGTCGAGCGCGACGACGCCCCCGTCCTGGCCGACGTGGTCCTGACGCACTCGTAACTCAGCGACGCTCCACGATCAGGGAGCTCTCACCGCGGGATACCGGACAGGTTTTCGCGGGGAGAGCTCCCTGATCTCGTTGTGGGGTTGGTCGTGTAGAGGAGGGCGGCTATGAGGTCTTCTCGGGTGAGGGTGGGGCAGTCGGTGAGGAGTTCGGCGGGGGTGATGCCGCTGCGGAGGAGGTCCACTATCAGGGCGACGGGATAGCCGGTGCCCTGGATGACGGGGGCGCCCTGGCAGGTTGCGGGGTCGAGGGTGATGCGGTGGAGGAAGGCCATGGAGGGAAGGGTATGGGCGGGATGTAATCGAACTCTGAGGTAGCGGTTGCCCGGGTCTGTGGGGTGGAGGACCGGGCGGTCGGACTTGTTGGCGGGGCGGTTGCCGGGGTGTGGCAGAGTCGGGCATATGGGCGACATCGTGATGTACGGGGCGGACTGGTGTGGGGACTGCCGACGGGCGAAGGTGTGGTTTCGGGAGAACGGGGTGGCGTTCACCGAAGTGGATGTCGAGCACGATGAGGCCGCTCGGGAGCGGGCCGTCGAGATCGCGGGCGGGCGGAAGAACATTCCGGTGATCGTGCTGCCGGATGGGCGGGTGCTCATCGAGCCGACCAATGCGGAGTTGGCCGCCGCCCTGAAAGGCTGAGGGCCCTCAGACTCGCACCGAGACCCGCCCGCGATTCTCGCGCGCGTACTGGCCGGGCGACTGCCCCTTCCACGCCCGGAACGCGGAGGTGAAGGCGGAGACGCTCGCGTACCCCAGGCGAATCGCGGCCTGTTCCACCGTCATTCCGGCCACCAGCAGTTCCTCCGCGAGCAGACCCACTGTCTCCGTGGACAGTTCACGGAAGGTGGTGCCCTCATCGGCGAGCCGACGGCGCAGGGTGCGTACGCTGACGTCCAATTCGGCCGCTATGCGTGATTGGTCGGCTATGCCGCCGCGGGAGATGAGCAGCTGACGCACCTGGCCGCTGATGCCCTGGCGGCGCTTGCGGCGCTGCATGAGTTCGGCACACTGCTGCTCGTAGAACCGCGCGGTGGCCGTATTCGCCTGGGGCAGTTGCAGATGCTGAATACTGGACGGTCCGGTAACCACCGAGCGCGGGGCATTGAAGACGACCTCCTCGACCCCGAGCATGGCACCGAACATCTCGTAGACCGGATGCGGCGGAAAGGCCACGGCCACCCGGGTGATGGGCGGGCGCATGGGCATGACGTCCTGCTGAATGGTCCAGATGGCCGCCACATCCCGTTCGACCGCGAACCGCCGCACCTCCGGCGGCACCCCGCTGTCGTCGCGCACGATCGACACATCGTCGCCGGTGATGACCAACTGGTGGCGGGCCACGGTGAAGGACAGGTCGGCGTAGCGCAGCGCCAGATCGACCGCGTCGCGCACCGTCGGACAGCTCATGAGCGCGAAGCCGAGCACCCCGAGACTCGGTGGGTGGCACAGCAATCCGGCCATAAGCCCCATACCGGGCTCATCCCCGACTCCGGCCACGACATTGCGCATCAGGGCCAACTCCTGCGCGAGGGTGATCTCGGCGGTGGAGTCCAACAGGTCGCGTTCCCGAATGCCGGTGTCGCGCAAGAGATCGGGCATACCGAGACCGCGAGCCACCGCGAACTCGACGAGAAGTGCCGCGCTGGTGATGGAGCGCAGTTGAGCCTGACCGTCCGTCACATCGAAATGGTCGCAAACTTTCAGCGTGTCGGGGGGCGGAACGAGCGGGGAAGTTGCTGAAAGCGGCCGAAATTCGGTTGTTTCTGACCCAGGACGCGCTGGAGGCGTAACGTCATCGGACATACGGTGAATATCTAGCTAACCAACTGAACAACTAGCTGACTACAACCGATAGACATGGAGAAGGTGAGCCAATGGCCGCCTGGCAAGTGTTCACGGCAACCCTCGCGACGCTCGTGATCATGACGATTGCCATCATGAGCCTGCACCACCCACAACAGGATCCGGACAGACTCTCCGTAGACCGGATCCGCGACCGAATCAACAAGGAGCACAGCGCATCAGCGCTGACGGGCACCGACCCGTCCTCCTGGTCCCACCTCGCCCCCGATCACCCGCTCGGCCTCGCGGAAGCCCACCGCACCATGCAGCAGCACCGCCGCTGCCCGGTAGCGGAATGCGCGCGCAAGGCCGCGGCGTTCCGGGCGCTCATCGACGCGGGCCGCATCAAGCCGACCCGTATGCCACCCGCCCTCCAGTAACCCGGCGGCCGCCGCCCGCCCACGGGTCCGGCCGGACGATCAGAGTCCGGTCAGGTACCCGGGCGGAACGGCGGCCACCAACCAGACCCCGTTGGTGCTGACCCGGAAAACGTGCCCGTCGCGGCTCATGGCCGCGGCATCCACGGTCAGCACCACGGGCTTGCCACGCCGAGACCCCACCTGCACGGCGGTATCCAGATCCGCCGAGAGATGGACGTCGTGGCGGCGCATGGGCCGCAACCCCTCGGCGCGAATTCCGGACAGGGCCGCGGCAACGGTGCCGTGGTAGAGCAGATCGGGCGGTGTACTCGCCCGGTACTCCAGGTCAACGTCGACACTGTGTCCCTGACTCGCCCGAATCCGGGTCCCCGTCGCGTCGAATTCGAAGCGGCGCTTGTTGTTCCGCGCCACCACCTCGTCCAGTTCGGACCGGGTGAGCGCGCGGCCGTGGTTGCCCAGGGCGGCCAGCAGCGCCGAAACCTCCACCCACCCGGCGGAGTCCAGCACGAGGCCGATCTCCGCGGGCGCGTGGCGCAGATGCCTCGACAGTCGCTTCGAGGTCCTGACCAACCGCTGCTCGTCCATCACTCGCGCGCCCGTTCGTCGGCCAGTCCGCGAATCAGCAAGGCGTACAACAGAATCACGGTGAACGGGGCGAGGATCGGCACCCACGTCAGTCCGGCGGGCAGCACGGTGGCGGCCCCGGCGGCGACGGTGAACACCACCGCGCCCGCCACCGACGGCACCGTGGTCGGCACCACGCCCACCGGGGCCGACACCGTGGCCGTATTCAGCAGGTACGTGGTCGCCACCAACCCGATGCCACCGGCGACCAGCGCCCCGGTGCCGACCCAGGCCAGGGCCGCCATGGCCGTGAGTACCGCGAACACCGCGGCCACGCGCCAGCGCCATCCGGCCACGGCCAACGCGACCACCGGTATCGCCGCCCACGGCAGCACGATCGCCACCGCGGCCGCGAGCAGCAGTCCGGACAGAACGGCCAGGAATTTGGTCATCGGCGCACCCGAACCGTGCGGCGATGCTCGGGCAGCAGCTTCATGACCTGATCGAGGCGGGTGCCCTCGGGCCAGGACACGATGTCGACGCCGACGGTGCCCATGTCGCGGTACATGGAGGTCCGCTCGAGCTGCCACATGCGCGCCAGCGTCGAGTCGAGGTCGCCGTGGAAGGGCGGCCCGCGCAGCACGTCGACCACCACCACGACGTGCCCGCGTTTGCGGAGATCGATGAGGGCGAGCGCGAACTGGGTGTCGAGCAGCGTGGAGAAGGCCACCACGACCGCGCCGATGGGTACCGCGGCGTGCGGGGCCAGCGTGCCCCGGGTGAGCAGGTGCTCGTCGCCGACGTCGAGGACGGTGTCCACGATCCGATAGAACTGGCGGCGGCCGATATCCGGGCGCAGCCAGCGCGGATTGCGGCCGAGGCAGACCACGGCGGTGCGGTCACCGGCCTGCAGCGCCGACTGCGCGACCTGCGCCGCACCGCGCACGGACAATTCGAGCGAATCGGTGGCGGGCCCGGGCGCCTGCAGCGAAGTATCCAGCAGCACAACCACATCCGCTGCCCGGTTGGTGAAGCGCTCGGTCACGAAGAGCTGGCCGCGCCGCGCACTCACCGGCCAGTTAACGGTGCGCAGTTGATCACCCGGGGTATAGGCGCGAATGTCGGCGTACTCGACGCCCGGCCCGTGCCTGCGGGTCAGATGTGTGCCCATCCGCTCGGGAAGTTCGGTGCGCGGCAGGCGCATTCGCTGCGGGTCGGTGATCGGATAGACGTACACCTCACCGGCGGGCAGTCGCACCGAGGCGACCGCCAGCCCGGCGGGACTCAGCGCCGTCACCCGCATCGGCACCGGGTACCGCCCCCACCGCGGCGCGGACAGCGCCAGCCGCAATCCGGCCGGTGCGGGCCCGGAGTCCACCGTCTCCTCGACGTGCACCTCCATGCTCCGCATGGGTTCGGGATGCAGCCGCAGCAGCGCGTGCCCGGTCTCCACGAACGCGGCCGCGGTCAGCACCACCTCCTCGGTCTCGAAGCAGCGCAGCACCCCCGCCCCGTCGACCTGAATCCTGGTGCGCGACTGCTGCAGTGGCGCGGTCGCCAGCACCCCGAGCATGGGCGCGGCGAACACCACCAGCTGCCACTTCCCCAACACGATCGCCAACACCAGCGCCGGTGCGGACACCGCGGCGAGCATGAACACCAGTGGCGCTGGCCGCCACCGCAATTCGGCCTCGACGGTGGAGCTGGTATCGCGATGCTTCATACGAACCTCAGGCCGGGGTGGCGCGCGGAACCGGCAGGCGGCGCAGGAGTTCGGCGATGACGTCCTCGCCGCGAATGCGACGCACCCACATCTCGGGGCGCAGGGTGATGCGGTGGGCCATGGCGGGGATGGCCAGGGCCTTCACGTCCTCGGGGACGACATAGTCGCGGCCGTTGAGAAGCGCACGGGCGCGGGCCATTTGGACCAGGTCGAGCTCGGCGCGCGGACTCGCGCCGACCTCGACCTGCGGGTGGCCGCGGGTGGCGGAGGCGAGCGAGACGACGTAGCCGACCACATCGGGGTGCACCGTCACGTATTCGACCGACTGCCGCATTTCCAGCAGTCCGTCGGCGTCGACGACCTGCGCGATCTGGGCCGGTTGCGATCCGCGTTCCAGGCGACGGCGGATCATGTTCATCTCGTCGTTCTCCGACAGGTAGCCCAGCCGCAGCTGCATGGCGAAGCGGTCCAGCTGGGCCTCGGGCAGCGGGTAGGTGCCCTCGTACTCGATCGGGTTGTCGGTGGCGAAGACGATGAAAGGTTCGGGCAGCGGGAAGGTTTCGCCGTCGATGGAGACCTGCCCCTCGGCCATGGCCTCCAGCAGGGCGGCCTGGGTCTTGGGCGGGGTGCGGTTGACCTCGTCGGCGAGCAGCATATTGGTGAACACCGGGCCGCGCCGGAAACTGAAACGGCCCGAATGCATGTCGTAGATGGTGGAGCCGATGAGGTCGGCGGGCAACAGATCCGGGGTGAACTGCACGCGCGTGAAGTTCAATCCGAGCGCCGAGGCGAACGAGCGCGCGATGAGGGTCTTACCCAGCCCGGGCAGGTCCTCGATCAGGATGTGGCCGCCGGACAGCACCGCGATCATGATCAGCTGCAGTTCGTCCCGCTTGCCGACCACCACCCTGGCTACTTCGCGCAGCACGGCGTCGGTGCGCTTGATGGTCACGTCCATCGGTGATGTCATCGCATGTCTCGCATCTCATCTCACATGTTCTGTAACCGGCGCAGAATCTCGTCGAGCGCCGCGCGCCCGGGCGCCCGATTGGCCTGATCGCGCAGCGCCGAATTGGCCGGGTCCACCCAGCGCCACAGCTCGGGCCCGAACTGCAGCCGCCCCGCCGCCTCGAGCGCCCGCCGGTTCTTGGCCATGCGGTGTCCGCTGGTCAGCTCGAATTCCTTGGCCAGCAGCGGCCGCAGGTGCCGATCCCAGTCGGCGCGCGTGCCCTCGGACCGATCGGCCAGCATCTGGGCGCGCGCCTGCCAGCGGCGCAGCATCTCGGCCGGGCCGTTGTCGATGTCGTTGTCGTCCGGTTCGGGCGGTGCGAGTCGGCGCGCCCGATCCACCAGCGACCACACCAGCAGCCCGAGCGCCCCCGCCACCGGAATCCCGGTGACGGCCAGCAGCGCCTCGCGCTGATCGCCGAAGCAGACCATCTCGAACAGCGCGGCCAAGGCCAGCGCGCCCACCACGATCGCGATTCGATTCATGGCCGACCCCCCGTCCGGTGCCACGGGATCCGCACTGCGACAAGGCTGTTCATGCCGCCTGCCCCTGCAGATCAGCCAATACGATACGCAGCAGCTGCTCGGCCCGCATCCGCTGCCACTCCAGCATGGAGTGCGGACTGAACCGGGCCTCCTCGAACAGTGCCACCAGTTCCCGCGCCGACGCGTCGTGCAGGAAGCCGCGATCGAAGGCGCGCGCCAGCACTTCCGAGGGCGTGTCCGAGGCCAGCGGCGCGACCTCGCGCGCCGTCGCCAGACCGCGTTCCATGGCGACGTAGCAGGCGATGATGGCCGTGCGCGGATCCTGTCCGGGCGCGATCATGGCCGCCAGACCCATTTCCGCCACCTTGGCCAGTGACACCGCCTCGGCGGGCGTGGCCTGGGGCAGCGGCGTGCGCTGCAGCGAGGGCGTCCGATTCGAACTCACCGCCACCACGATCAACCCGACCATGGCGATCGCCACCAGCACGCCCGCCGCGATGCCGACCAGCAGCAGCGCGGTACCCGACAGCGGCGGGGAAGACACCGTATCCGACGGCGGGGCAACGGTTTCCGGTGGTACCGCGGTCCCGGTGGGCGCGGCGGTCGGGCGCTCGCCCACCTCGCTCTGCCGCGCGGGGGTCACCAGGTACACCGACACCACCGCGGTGACGATCAGCGCCAGAGCGGCGATTCCGGCCAGCACCAGCAGCCCGATCCGGCGCAATCCCGGTCCGCGCAGGGCGTTCTCGCGATCGGGTTCGGGCATGGCCAGCGGCAGCCGGTGCTGACTGTTGATCACCCCCGCCACCAGAATCACCATCGACACCAGCAACAGCACGGGCATCAGGGCCAGCGAGACGGCCGAGGACGGATGGGGTGCGGCGGGTCCGCCGGTCCCCGGCAGGTATCCGCGCAGTGCGACGACAGCCAGCATGACGAGCCCGATCAATGCGATCGCGCGCGCTGCCACCGTCCCCACCCCAGTCACGAACACTCCTAACCAGAGTCCAGCCGAAAACAGGGCAATGGTTACATGCCGAGTGGTCCGTCAGGACCAAAATCGAGAACCCGGACTCACATACCCGAACCACATAAATCCCCCACCAGCACCCCGACCCTCAACACCCCCGAAAACCCAGGTCACCCCGCCCAATTCATCCCATGCCCGAGATCACCGCGCAACCCCACTTATCACCATCTCCGCACGATTGCCCTCCCGCCCGAACCAGGACATGAGGCGCTTCCGGAGGCGAACACGCCGACTTCCCGCGCCGCCGGCTCCCTGATCCTGTTCCGGGCGTTCGCCGGTCTCACGCCGTGCGGCGCACCCGGGCCCGCAGTCGCGTCAGCGGCGACGGTGCGGCCAACTCCCGCGCCACGACGGTCGGTGCGGGATGCTGGGTTACGGCCGGAGCGCCCACGCGCCCGGCCGCGGTGCGCGGCTCCACCAGCCGCCCCATCGCCCGGAAATCCCATCCGGCCGCCAGCCACGGCTCCGGGTCCAGGGTGTTCCGCGCGTCGACGATGACCCGTCCGCGAGCCACCGTGCGCAGGAAAACCGGGTCCAGTTCCCGGAATTCGCGCCATTCGGTCAGATGCAGCACCACGTCCGCCTCGTGCAGCGCCGCCGCCGCGGTGGCCGCGAACACCAGCTCCGGTGCCACGTTCCGGGCCGGAATCGTTGCGGCGGGGTCGAATACGGTGACATCCACGCCGGCGGCACGCAGTCGCCGCGCCACATCCAAGGCCGGTGAATCGCGGACGTCATCGGACAGCGGCTTGAAGGCCGCGCCCAGGATGCCGACCCGACCCGAAGGCCGTCGCCCGCCCCCGAGCAGCGCCAGCGTCTCCGCCACCACCCGCTCGCGCCGCCGCACATTGATCGCGTCGATGTCCCGCAGGAACTCCACCGACTCCCCCGCCCCGAGCTCGGTGGCCCGGGCGATCAAGGCCCGCACGTCCTTCGGCAGACACCCGCCGCCGTACCCCAGCCCGGCCCCGAGGAATTTGCGCCCGATCCGATCGTCGTGCCCGAGCGCATCGGCCAGCAGCGTCACATCGGCGCCGGTGAGATCGCACAGCTCGGCCATGGCGTTGATGAACGAGATCTTGGTCGCCAGAAAGGCGTTCGCCGACACCTTGATCAGCTCGGCGGTCGGCATATTGGTGATCACCACCGGCGATCCGGCCGCGATCGGCGTCGCGTACACCTGCCGCAGCGCCCATTCCGCGTCCGGCGTGGTCACCCCGAACACCAGCCGATTCGGGTGCAGCGTGTCGTACACCGCGTGCCCCTCGCGCAGGAACTCCGGGTTCCACGCCAGATCGACCGAAATCCCTTCCGGCGCGAGCTCGGCGATGCGCGCGGTGAGCGCCTCGGCGGTGCCGACCGGCACCGTGGACTTGCCGACGATCAGACAGTTGCGCGTCAGATGCGGCACCAGCCCGTCCAGCGCCGAGTACAGCTGCGACAGATCCGCGGCCCCGTTCACCCCGGGAGGCGTTCCGACACAAAGGAAATGGACGTCCGCGAATTCGGCCGCCTCGACCAGCGAGGTCCCGAACCGCAAACGCCCGCCCGCGACGTGCCCGGCCAGCAGCTCCGGCAGTCCGGGCTCGTGGAAGGGCACCTTCCCCATGGACAGCGCCGCGGCCTTGGCCGGATTGTTGTCCACGCCGAGCACGTCGAAGCCGAGTTCGGCCATGCCCGCGGCATGGGTGGCACCCAGGTATCCGGTGCCGATGACGGAGATGCGGAGCATCAGGATGCCTCCTTGGTGGCCGGGATCTCGCAGTGCGGCGAATCCGGTTGCCGGCGTTCCGCGATCACCTCGCGGTAGTGGCGAATGAGCAGGTCGTTGACCGCCGCCCAGGATCGGTCGCGCACGCTGCGCACGGCGGCGGCCGCGGTCTGCTCATGCAGCGCCGGATCCGCGAGCAGGCGGCGCACCAGGCCGGTCATGGCCTCGCCGTCGCCGGGCGGGTAGAGGAATCCGGCGCCGGGCGTGATCACGTCGAGGGGCCCGCCCGCCTTGGGCGCGACCACGGGCACCCCGGAGGCGAGCGCCTCCTGGGCGGCCTGGCAATAGGTTTCGTGACGACCGGTGTGCACGAAGACATCCAGCGAGGCGTAGGCCGCCGCGAGCTCCTCACCGTGCAGGACGCCGAGGAATTCGGCCTCCGGCAACAGCTTTCGCAGCCGCTTCTCCTCGGGCCCGCCGCCCACGATGATCAGCTTCGCGCCGTCGAGCACGCGCAGGTGCGCGAGCAACTCGAGCTCCTTCTCCGGAGCGAGTCGCCCGATGTAGCCGATCAGTGCTTCACCGTTGGGGGCCAGGCGCTTTCGCAGCTCGTCCGAGCGCCGGAAGGGTCCGAACTGCTGCAGATCGACCCCGCGCGGCCACCGCCCCAGCCCGGGGACGCCCATCAGCTCGAGCTGGCGCAGGCTGGCGGTGGAGGGCGCGAGGGTGCGATCCACGCGCAGGTGGATGCGCCGGGTCAACGCGGTCATGGCGCGGACGCCGCCGGGCAGGTCGTAGCGCAGGGCGAAACCCACCAGATCGGTCTGATAGATGGCCACGGTCGGCACCCCGAGCTCGTTCGCGACCTTGGCCGCCTGATAGCCGAGGGTCGCCGGGGAGGCGATGTGCACGACGTCGGGCTGGAATTCGCGCATGATCTTGCGCAGCCGCCGCCGCGTCTCAAGGCCGATTCGGAAGTCCCGATAGAACGGCAGCCGCGCGCCGCGCACCACGTGCACGCGGAAGCCCGCGTACTTCTCGGGTCCGGTGGGCGCGACCAGGGTGGCCTCGTGGCCCTTGGCGGCAAGGTGATCGAGCACCCGCCGTACGGAGTTGGTGACGCCGTTGACCTGGGGAAGGAAGGACTCGGCGACCACCAACACCCGCAGGCGGGCGGTGTTCCGGCTATGGGGGCTACTCGGTAGGCTGGGTTTCCGCGGCGCGGAATCCCTTGCCTGCTCGCGGATTCGCATCGGTCCCCTCCGGTTCGGTGCAGCTCCTGACGCCACGGTAGGAAGCGGCCCGCAACGCAAGACCCCCTGCGCATAGACGGCAGTTGAACCGTGCCTGTCGATCAAGTCGGCCAGTTCACCGGGTTTTCGCCGAACGGCTATCGCGCCTCGAGATTGGCCGGTTCCGACAGCTCACCGAGCCTGCTGAGGGTGCGGTAGAGATCGGGAACCCGCCGGATCTCGCCACCCAACTCGGCCAATGGCACCTCGGCGTAGATCGACAGTTCCAGATCGGCGTCGTAGAGCACGTCGACCAGATTCACGAAGCGCATGACCCAGTCCGGCGGGACCGTGCCCATGGGCGGCACGCCGCACACCGTCCAGCGGTGGATGTCCCGGGTGAGGGCGAGGAAGTCGGCCGCCGAGACCGGGATTCCGCACAGCTCGGCGAAATCGACGGTCAGTTCGCCGTTCTCGCGGGCCCGCGCGCGCAGGAGCCGATGCGCGACGGGGATCTCCACGGCACCGCTCACCTCGCACGAGCCGACCAGGTACCGCCCGGCCGCGAATCCGGTGTGCCGTCCGCCCAGCGAGCGGTAGTCGATCGGCCCGTTCACCGACACCACCTCGAGCTGTTCGAGGATCCGGTCGATGGTCGGCACGAACATGGCGTGCAGGTACGGGTTCGGCAACAGTCCCTCCGGCGGGTAGTTCGAGGTCACCACCAGCGTGATGCGCCGGGCGAAAAGGGTGTCCAGCAGCCGGGAGACGAGCCGCGCGTCACCCGAGTCGTGCACGTGGAATTCGTCGAAGCAGAGCAGGTCCACGCCGGTCAGCAGGGCGTCCACCGAGGCGTCGATGGTGCCGTACTCGTGAATGCCCGCGTTCAGGCGCGCGAAGAAGGCGTGAAAGTGATAGCGGCGCTTGCGATCCGAGGGCACCGCGTCGAAGAAGCGGTTCATGAGCATGGTCTTGCCGCGCCCCGGGCCGCCGTACAGGTACAGCCCGCGCGGACCCGTGCGCCCGATCGCGAATCGCGACCGTTTGCCGATCCGCTCGGCAATGGCGGCCAGCCGGTCGGCGGCGATCCGCTGGTCGGCGTCGAGCACGATCTCGGGAGTTTCCATGACCCCTCCTCCATCCTCTACTTCTGTAGAGCATCCTCTATAGTTGTAGAGGATCGGGCGGCCGCAGAGGAGCAAAGGTGACCACTTCCACATCCGACCGGCGCGGTCTCATCGTGGACAGCGCCATCGATCTCATTGCCGCCCAAGGACTTCGGTCGCTCACCCACCGCGCCCTGGACACCGCGCTGGAGTTGCCCGCCGGATCGACGTCGTATTACTTCCGCACCAGGCGGGCCCTGATCGAGGGCATGGTGGATCGCATCGCGACCCGTTCGCGCACCGATTTCGCGGCGCGGCCGCCGGAAATGGACGAGCGGGACCCGGACCGGCTCGCGCACGGGATCGCGGGGTGGCTGGATCGTCTACTGGCGCAACGGCGCAACGATCTGATCGCGCGGCACGCACTCATCATCGAATTGCTCGGCGATGCCGAACTACACGCGAAACTCGTGGGCTGCCTATTCTCGCATCGGCACGCCACGGGACTGTTCGAAACCCTCGGCGCGACCGAACCGGCCACGGCCGCGGCCGATTTCATCGCGGTCATCGAGGGCCTGATCTTCGACCGGTTCGCCGGTGCCCGCGTCGCTCTCGCGCCGGGCACCGCGCAGAGCGTGCGGCAACTGGCGGCCGTGCTGGCCGTTCAGCTGCGTGCAGCTATTTGATCTCCTGCCGATACCGGACATCCCAGAAGCGCATGTTCGGCCAGGGCGGGGACTTGACCACCGCCAGGGTTCCGAGGGTCGCCGCGATCAGCCCGGTGGTCACCCCGATGATCGCGATCCGTGAGGCATCCACGGCCGCTTCCCATTTGACCTCACCGCCATGGATGACGAACACCCCGATCGGGCGCGAACCCCGCCAGGGATTCACCGCCGCGACGGTGATGATCGTGGTCCCGTCGGGCGTCTGCAGCGGTTCCCCGTACACCAGCGTGCTCCCCATCGCCGGCAGTTCGTTCAGCCGATCTCGCAAGGTCATCGCGTCCCCTTTCCCCACAAAGGCATTGCGCCCCAATCTACGCCGCGACCCGCGACCGTGGCCCAATCGCGAGCGGCCGCAAACCCTCCGGAATAAGTGGACACTATGCCCGGTTAACTCGGGCATGATCCCTTCCGACAAGATCGGCATTGTCTTCGGCAGCCTGACCCCGCCCGAGCAGCTCACCGCGGGCGCGGCCCTGGCCGAGCGCCTCGGCCTCGGCGAACTCTGGTTCTCCGAGGACTGCTTCTTCACCGGCGGCCTGTCCGGCCTCACCCAACTCCTGTCCGCGACCCGCGAGATTCCCGTCGGGCTCGGCCTGGCCAGCATCGCGACCCGGCATCCGGCGGTCCTGGCCATGGAATTCGCGGGCCTCGCGCGCACCTATCCGGGCCGCGTGCGCGCGGGCATCGGACTGGGTGGTCGCGGCTGGCTCGAGCAGATGGGACTGCTGCCCCGGCGACCGCTGACCGCCCTCGCCGAGACCACCGACATCCTGCGCGAACTGCTCGCCGGCGCGACGGTCGACCGCGAGACCGACACCCATACCCTGTCCGGCATCCAGCTGAGCTTCCCGCCCGCCACACCGCCGGAACTGTGGATCGGCGCGGTCAACGAGCGCGGTCTGCGGCTGGCGGGCGAAAAGGCCGACGGCGTCCTACTTTCCGTGCTCGCCGGTCCCGCCTATGTGCGGTGGGTGCGCGAACTGCTGCCGCGGCACGCCCCCATCACCGCCTTCGTCCTGACCGCCATCGACGAGGATGAGCGGGTCGCGCGGGACGCGGTGCGCGCGGCCGTCGCCATGTTCCTGCGGGCCGAATCGGCATCGGCCCTGGTCGGAAAGTCACCGTACGCCAAGGAAATCCGCACCGCCGTGGCCGAACTCGCGCCCTCCGAACAACTCCCGGTGCCCGACGCCTGGATCGACGAGTTCGCGGTGGCCGGAACGCCCGCCCAGGTCCGCACCCGCCTCACCGCCCTACTGGACGCCGGGGCGAACTCGCTCGGCCTGTGGCTCTTCCCGCCCGAGCACCTCGATGATCAACTTCACCGCCTGGCCTCGGAGGTTCTCACGTCGAGCGCGGCGGCCAGCGCCCGCTCCGACGCGCTGCCCGGCGCGGCGGAGTAGGTCACGATCGCGCGCACCCCGGGATCGGCCGGGACATCCAGCAATTCGTAATCCACGTGCAGTTCGCCGACGAGCGGGTGACGCAAGACGTAGCGACCGTGCTGAAAGTCGCTGACCTCGTGCGTCTCCCAGAACTCCCGGAATTCCGGACTGCGCTCGGTCATCTCGCACAAGAGCTCCCGCAGCTCCGGGTCGTCGGGCCGATGACTCGCGCGCAGCCGCATATCGGCGGCGGTATGCCCGGCGATCATCGGCCAACTGTCGGCGGTCAGGGCACGGATACCCGGATCGAAGAAGATCAGATTCAGCCAGGTGCGTTCCCGCTCGGCCAATTCCGCGAAGTCGATACCGAACAGGGCCACCGCCGCGGCGTTCCAGCCCAGAATGTCGGTGCGGTGGCCGACGATATAGGCGGGCGTGCGGGTCATGGAGTCGAGCAGCTGTTGCAGCCCCGGCCGCAGCGGCTCGTCCGGCCGCGGGAGCGAACGCGGCGGCTTGGCCAGGTTGTGCAAATGCCGCTGCTCGTCCGCACTCAGCCGCAGGGCGGTGGCAATGGCGTCGATGATGCCTTCCGACACCGCCTCGGCCCGACCCTGTTCCAGCCGCACGTAGTATTCGACGCTCACCCCGGCCAGATGCGCGACCTCCTCGCGCCGCAACCCGGGCACCCGCCGCCGCCCCCACACGGGCAAGCCGATGTCCTCGGGTCGCAATCGCGACCGTCGCGATCGAAGAAACTCGCCCATTTCAGACCTGTCGGACACCAGGTCGATTCTATGGAAACCGAGCGGTTTCCATATCGGGCAAGACCCGGACAAATTACCGATATCCGTCCGGGCCCGCAGCCCCGTTCAGTGGGTGGTGAGCACCAGACCCGAGGTCGGCACGCCGGTTCCGGCGGTGACCACGATGTTCTCCAGCCCCTCCACCTGATTCACGGAGGTGCCGCGGATTTGGCGCACGCCCTCGGCAATCCCGTTCATGCCGTGGATGTAGGCCTCGCCCAGTTGGCCGCCGTGGGTGTTGAGGGGGAGGCGGCCGCCGAGTTCGATGGCGCCGTCGGCGATGAAGTCCTTGGCCTCGCCGCGACCGCAGAAGCCGAGCTCCTCGAGCTGCATGAGCACGAACGGGGTGAAGTGGTCGTAGAGGATTCCGGCCTGCATATCCTGCGGCCGCAGCCCGGACTGCGCCCACAGCTGGTCGCCGACCAGGCCCATTTCCGGCAGGCCGGTCATGGCGTCGCGGTAGTAGCTGGTCATGACGTACTGGTCGGCTCCGGAACCCTGTGCGGCACCGGCGATCAGCGCGGGCTTGTTGGGTAGATCCTTGGCCCGCTCGGCACTGGTGACGACGATCGCCACGCCACCGTCGGTCTCCTGGCAGCAGTCCAGCAGGTGCAGCGGCTCCGCGATCCAGCGCGAGGCCTGATGCTCCTCGAGGGTGATCGGCTTGCCGTAGAAGTGCGCCGCCGGATTCACCGCCGCGTGCTTGCGGTCGGCGACGGCCACCCGGCCGAAATCCGCACTGCGCGCGCCGTATACGTGCATGTAGCGCCGCGCCACCATGGCCACCTGCGCGGCCGGGGTACCCAGGCCGTGCGTGTAGGAGAACGCGTTGTCCACGCCCGAGGAGCTGGGGTTGCCGGTCGCGAGGTGAGTCGCGAACTGCCCGAAGCGGTTTCCGGAGCGCTCGTTGAAGGCTCGGTACGCCACCACGACATCGGCGATACCGGTCGCCACCGCCATGGCGGCGTGCTGCACGGTCGCGGCGGCCGCGCCACCGCCGAAGGGGATATTGCTGAAGAACTTCAGGGACGGGATCCCGGTGGCGCGCGCCACGGCGGCCTGGGTATTGGTGTCCATGGTGAAGGTCGTCAGACCGTCCACGTCGGCGGGCGTGAGACCCGCGTCGGCGAGGGCGGCGGTGACGGCCTCGGCGGCCAGCCGCAGCTCACTGCGGCCGGAGTCCTTGCTGAAGTCGG
Source organism: Nocardia sp. CDC153 (assembly GCF_035818515.1). Taxonomy (NCBI): domain Bacteria; kingdom Bacillati; phylum Actinomycetota; class Actinomycetes; order Mycobacteriales; family Nocardiaceae; genus Nocardia; species Nocardia sp. CDC153. The sequence goes on from NZ_JAYKYU010000003.1 coordinate 859,548, forward strand.
TCGCTCCGATGCCGACGATCGCCGCCTTGCGGCTCAGCTCGCTCACTTCGACTCCTCCAGGGAGATAACGGCTTTGGCCGTGATGTGGTCGCCCAGCGAATCCTTGCCCACCACGTCGATGGTCACGTCCGCACCGTCCACTGCGGAGACCGTACCGGTCAGGGTCAGGGTGTCACCCGCGTACAGCGGCACGCCCAGGCGCAGCGCGATGGACTTCACGCGAGCCGTCGGGCCCGCCCAATCCGTCACGAACCGCTGCACCAGACCGGTGTCGGTGAGGATATTGACGAAGATGTCCTTGGACCCGCGCTCGACCGCCTTGTCGCGGTCGTGGTGCACGTCCTGGAAGTCACGGGTGGCCAGCGCCGTCGAGATGATGAAGGTGGCGTCAGCGTGAATCACCAACTCCGGCAACGTGGTTCCGACCTCGACGGTCGAGAGTTCGACGGGCCCACCCGTCACCCCACCACCGCCCCTGATGGAATCGCTCCGCGATGCTGTCGTCATTTCACGGCCTTCCAGTAGGGCACGGTGTTGTCGTCGTCGAGCTTCAGGAAGCCCACCTCGACGGGCAGGCCGACCTCGACGTCGGCCGGGTCGATGCCGGTCAGCTCACCGAGCATGCGGACGCCTTCCTCCAGTTCGACCAGGGCGATCACGTACGGCAGCTGCCGTCCAGGCACGCGCGGCGCGTGATGCACGACGAAGCTGAAAACGGTGCCCTTACCGGAGGCCACGACGTAATCGCTCTGCTCGCTGTGGCGCTTCCAGATCGCCGGAACCGGCGGATGCTGGAGCGAGCCGTCGGGCCGCCGCTGAATGCGCAGCTCGCCGAGTTTCACTCCGTCCCAGAAGAACTCGGTGTCCTTGGAGACCGTCGGACGCACCCGCTTGGCCAGATCCTCGGCGGACACCTCGCCGGATTCCTTGGGAGCGGCCGTCTTTCCGGTGCCCGGCACAAACTTCAGCATGCGGAACTTCATCTCGGTGACCAGCTCGTCACCCACGTACCAGTTGGTGAGGTAGGTGGTGAACCAGCCGTCGCCCAGTCCGGTCTTCTTGGGCCCCACGATGTCACCGACGCTGGTGCGCACCGTCACCTGCTCGCCGAGCTCGAGGTAGCGGTGGTAGACCTGCTCGCAATTGGTGGCGACCACCGAGGTGAACCCGGCCGCGTCGAACAGCTCGTTGGTCCGCGTCATGGGGTCGTCGTCGGCGCGAATCCCGCCCAGCCCCAGCATGGTCCACACCTGTGCCATGGCGGGCGGGGCCACGATGCCGGGATGCCCGGCGGCCTTGGCGGCGGCCTCGTCCACGTAGATCGGGTTGGTGTCGCCCAGGGCCTCGACCCAGTTGTTGATCATGGGCTGATTGATCGGATCCCGCCCCGCGCGCGGCGCGGACTCGCCGTCGGCCTTGATCTTCTCCAGGCCCTCGCGGATCTCGTCGGCCGTGAAACTCTTTGTCACGCTCGGTATCTCCTACTATCGCGGCACACGCGGGAGCCGCAGGCCCATCTGGGCGATCAGTTCACGCATGACCTCGTTCACGCCACCGCCGAAGGTCACCACCAGGTTCTGCTTGGTGCGCTTGTCCAGCCACACCAGCAGTTCCGCGGTGGCCGGGTCGGCCGGATCGCCGAAGCGGCCCACGATCTCCTCGGCCAGGCGGCCCGCCTCCTGCAGCGCCTCGGTGGAGAACACCTTGGTGGCGGAGGCGTCGGCGATCACATCGCGCGGATCGGCATCGGCGCGTTCCATATTCGAGGCGACCTGCCAGTTCAGCAGTTCGTTCAGCCGGGTCATGGCGTGCAGGCGGCCCAGCGTGCGGCGCACATCGGCCTCACCGAGCACACCCTGCTTCTGCGCCCACTCGCGCACGGCCTCGTAGAGCTGCTCGATCTTGCCCGACGGTCCCAGGCTCACCCGCTCGTGATTGAGCTGGGTGGTGATCAGCTTCCAGCCGCCGTTCTCCTCACCGACCATCATGTTCGCGGGGACGCGGACATTGTCGAAGTAGGTGGCGTTGGTGTGGTGCGCGCCGTCGGCGGTGATGATCGGGGTCCAGGAGTAGCCTGGATCCTTGGTGTCCACGATGAGGATGGTGATGGCCCGGTGCCGCGCCTCGACCGGTCCGGTGCGCACCGCCAACCAGATGTAGTCGGCCTCGTGCGCGCCGGTGGTGAAGATCTTCTGCCCGTTGACGATCCAGTCGCCATTGGCGTCGCGCACCGCGGAGGTGCGCAGCGCGGCGAGATCGGTGCCCGCGTCCGGCTCGGAGTAGCCGATGGCGAAATGCACGTCGCCGGTGAGGATTCCGGGCAGGAACTTCCGCTTCTGCTCCTCGGTGCCGTAGGACTGCAGCGCCGGGCCGACGGTCAGCAGCGTCACCAGGGGCACGGGCACATCGGCCCGGACCGCCTCGTTGTAGAAGATCTGCTGTTCCAGCGGCCCGAAGCCCTGCCCGCCGTACTCCTTGGGCCAGCCGACACCGAGCTTGCCGTCGCGGCCCATGCGCTTGACCACCGCCCGGTAGGCGTCGCCGTGGCGGTTCACCTTCATCTCGGCCTCCTCCTCGGGAGTCACGAGACCGGTGAAATACGAACGCAATTCGTCGCGCAGCTGCCGCTGCTCCGCGGTCAGTTCGATGAACATCTGGCTCCCAAACGGTCCAGCCGGAACGATTCGCCGCCGAGCCAGCGCGCGATGTCCTTGGCCTGTGAGTAGTAGCGGTGCAGCGGATGGGTGATGTCGACGCCCAGACCACCGTGCAGGTGGTGACACTTCTGCATGGCCGCGGGCAGTTCCGAGGCCACCGAGTACGCCAGCACGTCCAGGTCGTCGTCGATCCGCTCGGTGTCCGGCTCCTCCTGGGCCAGCGCCCAGGCGGCCGAACAGGCGGCCACGTGCAGGGTCCGCGACACCACGTAGACATCCGCGATCTGCTGTGCGACAGCCTGGAATTCGGCCAGCGCGCGACCGAACTGCTGGCGGGTCCGCACATGCTCGGCGGTCAGCGCGACCACGCCCTTCAGCAGCCCGTCGGCCACCGCGCCGAGGCTGGCCAGCGCGTAGCGGTGCAGCTCGGTCAGACCGTCGGGCAGCAGCTGCTCGGCCGGGATCTCCACCTGGTCGAAGCGGAGCGAGAACTCCGGCACGCCATCGGAAGTCGGGTTCGCGGTGCGGGTGATGCCCGCGGCGTCGCCGTCCACCACGGCGATGCCGTTGTCGGTGGGCACCAGAATCCAGCGCGCGGTCTCGGCGTAGGGCACCGCCACCTTGTGGCCGCTGATCCGCACGACGGTGCCGTCGGAGACCGCGGTGGTCTCCGGCTTCACGGTGAACGGCGAACCGGTCTCGTGCAGCGCCGCGGTCAGCACCGCGCCCTGCGCCACGGCCGGAAACAGCTTCTCCGCCAAGGCATCCGGCACCCCGATCGCTTTCAGCGGCAGCACGCCGAAGCCCAGCGTGGCCAGGGCGGGCACCTGCGCGGCGTCGGTGGCCAGCTCGGTGAGCATGGCCGAGACCTCGAGCAGGCCCATATCGTCGCCGCCGAATTTCTCCGGCAGCGGCACGGCCAGCAAACCGCTGTCCGAAATGACCGGCCACAGCGCGATATCGCGCGCGCTTTCACGTTCCAGCAAACTTACGACAACCTCGGCGACAGCGTCCTGGCTCTCGTCCCTGGTGAAGTCCAATTCCATGCTCCCGGTTGAGGTGTGGGTTAGCCGTGCGACTCGCGTGGCAACCCGAGGATCCGTTCACCGGCGACGGTCAACAGAATCTGCTCGGTCCCGCCAGCAATCGACAAACAGCGTGTGAGCAGGAATTCTTTCACCACATCGGTTTCCAGAGCGCCCGCCGCACCGGACAATTCGACGGCAAATTCGGCCACCGCCTGCCGGTGTCGGACACCGACCAACTTGCGAACGCTACTCTGCGCGGCGGGGTCCCCGCCGGTCAGCAGCTTCTGTGCCGCACGGGCTTCCAGCAAGGTTCCAGCAACAGATTCTGAAATGAGCGCGCCCAAGCGGTCCGCCACCACTTCCGCACCCGGACCCGAGGTCGGGGCGGCCGCGATCATGGCCTCGAGCTCGTCGCCGATTCCCTTGCCGCCCATGGCGACTCGTTCGGCCGACAGCGTCGAGCGCGCGATCTTCCAGCCATTGCCCAACTCGCCGACCAAGCATTCGTCCGGAACGAACACGTCATCGAGGAACACCTCGTTGAAGCGCGCCTCACCGGTGATCTCCACCAGCGGACGAATATCGAGTCCGGGACTCTTCATATCGACCAGGAAGTAGCTGATGCCCTTGTGCTTCGGCGCGGACGCGTCGGTGCGGGCCAGGCAGATGCCCCATGTCGCCCGGTCCGCCAGCGAGGTCCACACCTTCTGGCCGCGCAGCTTCCAGCCGCCCTCGACCCGCTCGGCCACCGTGCGCAGCGACGCGAGGTCGGAACCCGCGCCCGGCTCGGAGAAGAGCTGACACCAGATGACCTCGCCGGTCAGCGTCGGCATGGCGAAACGCTCGATCTGCTCGGGCGTACCCCACTGCAGCAGCGTCGGGATGGCCCAGTTGGCAATCACGATGTCCGGCAACTCGATACCGGCCTGGCGGATCTGATCCTCGATCTGGGTGCGCAGGATCGGACCGGCCCCGCGGCCGTAGGGTGCGGGCCAGTGCGAGGCCAGCAGTCCCGCCTCGGCCAGCGCCACGCGCTGCTCGGCCTGCGGCAGCGCCGCGATCTTGGCCAGGTCGGCCGCCAGCACCGCCGCCTCGGCGGCATCCAAACCCGCTGCCTCCCAGGCCGATCCGGCCTCGTCGTCACCCAGGTCGATGCTGACCGTGCGGCGCACGCCCGCCAGCGTCAGCTCGGCGACCCGGGCGCGCCAGCGCGCCGAACCGCCCAGCAGCTGCCGCAGCGCGGTGGCCCGGCGCAGGTACAGGTGCGCGTCGTGCTCCCAGGTGAAACCGATGCCACCGAGAATCTGAATGCAGTCCTTGGCATTCTCGACCGCCGCGTCCAGCGCGACGGCCAGTGCGACGGCCGCGGCCAAGCGCAATTCCGCGCTGCCGGAATCCACCGCGGCGGCGGCATCGGCGGCCACCGCGCGAATCTGCTCGGCCCGGCACAGCATCCACGCGCAAAGATGTTTGATCGCTTGGAATTCGCCGATCTTGCGGCCGAATTGTTCACGCACCTTGGCATATTCGGTGGCGGTCTCGAGGCACCAGCCCGCGATGCCCGCGGCCTCCGCCGCGACCAGCGTGGCCGCCACGTCGAGCACCGAAAAGTCCGGCTCGAAAAGACGATCCGCGGCCACGGCCACCTCGGTGCAGACGACCTTGGCCAGCGGCACGCTCTGATCGAGTGCGGGCAACGGCTCCACCCGCAACCCGGCGGCGTCGGCGTCGATCAGGGCCCACAGGTGCCGGTCGCCGTCACGCACCGGGACCAGCACCGCGGTCCCCGGCGCGGCACCGGGAACCGAGTCCCACTCACCGGACACCGTGACTACGGATTCGGACACCGAGGCCCCGGATTCGCCCGCAGATATCGCGATTTCGCCCCCGAGCGCGACGCCGCATGGCGTAATCTCGTCGAGCGCCTCGCCGGTGACCAGACCCGCCAGAGCCGTCGAGAGCACCGGTCCGCCGACCAGGTCGTGTGCCGCCTGCTCCACCAGAACGGCCAGATCCCCGACGGTCCCACCCGCGCCCCCGGCCTCTTCCGGCACCGCGACCCGGAATATCCCGAGTTCGGCCAGGCGCGGCCAGTATTCGCGCCAGAATTCCGGTGTGCCCGAACGCAGTGTTGCAATTGGGCGCACCGCGGCAGCCCATCCACGCATCGACTCCTGAACGGCTTTATGCTCGTCAGTGGTGGCTATGGTCACACTCCATACCGCCTTTCCGGCGTGACTTCAGCTCCTAGAACATGTTCTAATGTTCGAGCCGGGCTGAAGTCAAGCGCCGTCCGGTCGCGGTACGAACTCGTGTGCAGGAAAGGACTTTCAACCGATGGCCAGTCCCTCCCGATCGCAGGCCGCCGACGGTGCCGACACCGGACGCACCGCGTCGGCCCCCGGTGGACGCACCGCGCCCGTCACCACCCTCAGCGAGGAGGACTTGAGCTCGGCGGCGCAGCGCGACCGGCGCAAGCGCATCCTCGACGCCACCCTCGCGCTGGCCTCCAAGGGCGGATACGACGCGGTGCAGATGCGCGCCGTGGCCGAGCGCGCGGATGTCGCCGTCGGCACGCTCTACCGCTACTTCCCCTCCAAGGTGCACCTGCTGGTGTCCGCCCTGGCCCGGGAATTCGAGCAGTTCGAGGGTCGCCGCAAGCCGCTCGCGGGCGCCACCCCGCAGGAGCGCATGCACCTGCTGCTCACCCAGGTCACCCGGGCCATGCAGCGCGACCCGCTGCTCACCGAGGCCATGACCCGCGCCTTCATGTTCGCCGACGCCTCCGCGGCCGCCGAGGTCGATCGCGTCGGCAAGGTGATGGACCGCTTCTTCGCCCGGGCCCTGTCCGACGAGACCCCCACCGATCGCCAGTTGGCCATCGCCCGAGTCATTTCCGACGTCTGGCTGTCCAACCTGGTCGCCTGGCTGACCCGCCGCGCCTCGGCCACCGATGTGACCGAACGACTCGAGCTGACCGTCGATCTGCTCATCGGCGGCGGCGACAAGGAGTAGCGCGAACGCATCCTTGCGTTCGTTGCGACGAGGGGCCGCCCGGTCCGGAGAACCGGGCGGCCCCTCGGGTGTTTGCTGGCAACCCGCTGGTCAAGTGGGGTAACGCACTAGCAAACCGCGGGTGTCTCACAGAACCGGTGAACGACGCGGAAGTGTCTTGTAAACGCTATGTATCACCGCCCACACGAGTGGGCAATCAAGACCCAGTAGCATCACTCGCGCCCTGAAAAATCTCCTCCGATCATTAGGTTGGATGCGTGAGCGCACAGGATTTGTCACTGGAACTGCGCCGTGCCCTGTCGGCCATCGCCCGCGTGCCACGGTTGCTGGTCGCTTCGGACTACGACGGGACTATCGCGCCCATCGTCTCCGACCCGACCAAGGCCTATCCCCATCGAGAGTCCGTGAGCGCCCTGCGCGCGCTCGCCGGACTCACCGGCACCACGGCCGCCGTCATATCCGGTCGCGCGCTGCGCGACCTCGCGGCCCTGTCCCGGCTTCCCGTCGAGGTACAGCTGATCGGTAGCCACGGTTCGGAATTCGATGTCGGCTTCGTGCACGCCATCGACAACGACGCCAAACAGCTACTGGCGGAGGTCACCACGACCCTGACCCAGATCGCTCAGGACAATCCGGGCGCAACCGTCGAAATCAAACCGGCCAGCGTGGCCCTGCACGTCCGCAATGCCAGCCCCGAAATCGGCCGTCGCGCACTGGTTCAGGTGCGACAGGGCCCGGCCAGCTGGGTCGGCGTGCAGACCACCGAGGGCAAGGAGGTCATCGAGCTCGCGGTCGTGGAGACCGACAAGGGCGCGGCGCTCGATATCGTCCGCCATCAGCAGGGCGCGTCCGCGGCCCTGTTCATCGGCGACGACGTGACCGACGAGAAGGCGTTCAAACGCCTCTCCGGGCCGGATGTCGGAATCAAGGTCGGTGACGGCGAGAGCCTCGCGAAATATCGAGTCGCCAGCACCGAGGAGGTGTCGAAGGCGCTGGCGTTCCTACTCGAGGAGCGCCGCACATGGTTGGCAGGTGCCAGCGCCCCTCGAATCGAACGGCTGACCATGCTGGCCAGCCCGCGCTCCAAAGCCCTTGTCACACCGGACGGCACCATCACCTGGCTGTGCCATCCCGAACCCGACTCCGCGGCCATCTTCGCCCACCTGCTGGGCGGACCGGGCGCGGGGCACTTCACCATTCAGCCCGAGCGCCACGGCCTGCCGCTGTCGCAGCGGTACGTCGACGGCACCATGACCGTCGAAACCCGTTGGTCGAGTTTGCAGGTGGTGGACTACCTGCCGCACGACGTGGTGCCCGAGCGCACCGACCTGACCCGCGTCATCACCGGTGACGCCAAGGCCGTCATCACCTTCGCGCCCCGGCCCGAATTCGGGCAGGTGCCGGTGCGGCTGGTGCACGCCACCGGCGGACTCAAGGTGGAGGGCACCAACGATCCGATGGTGCTGCGCTCCCCGGGCGTGGACTGGGAGATCATCGACGAGGGCAACCACCACACCGCCCGCGCCGTGGTCGATCCCCGGCAGGGCCCGATCGTGCTGGAAATGCGCTGCGGCACCTCGGATCTCGCGCCCGCCATGCGGCCCGAGACCGACCGCCGCCGGGAAGCCGAACGCTACTGGGCGGATTGGGTCGGCACGCTCGAATTGCCGCCGCTCAAGCCGGATCTCATGAAGCGCTCCGCGCTCACGCTGCGCGGTCTGGTGCACGCGCCGTCCGGATCCATTCTGGCCGCGGCCACCACCTCGCTGCCCGAGGACATCGGCGGCGTGCGCAACTGGGACTACCGCTACTGCTGGCTGCGCGACGCCTCGCTGACCGCGTCCGCGCTGGTCTCGCTGGGCTCGCTGGGCGAGGCCGAGGACCTGCTGGCCTGGGTGCACCGGGTGCTCGAGACCCTGCCCGGACCCGAGCGATTGCACCCGCTCTACACGCTCTACGGCGAGACCCTGCCGCCCGAGGCCGTCATCGACCAGCTGCCCGGCTACGCCGGATCGCGGCCGGTGCGCGTCGGCAACGCGGCGAACATGCAGGTGCAGCTGGACGTGTTCGGACCCATCGTGGACCTCATCTCCCAGCTCGCCCACGCGCGCGAGCGCAAGGGCATCAACGATCCGGCCAAGGCACTGCCGGACATGGACTGGGAACTGGTGCACGCCATGGTGTCCGCGGTGCAGCGGCGCTGGCGCGAACCCGACCACGGCATCTGGGAGATCCGCGGCAACCCGCGCCACCACGTGTACTCGAAGGTCATGGGCTGGCTCACCGTGGACCGGGCGCTCACCCTGGCCAAGCAGTTCGCCCGGCCGGCGGATCCGGAGTGGGAGACGCTGCGCGAGACCATTGCCGAAGAGGTCAAGGCCGAGGGCTGGAACGACGAAGTCCAGTCCTACACAGCGGCTTACGAGGGCACCGATCTGGACGCGGCGACCCTGCACATCGGGCTGTCCGGGCTCATCGAGCCCTCGGATCCGCGCTTCGCGGCCACGGTGGTGGCGACCGAGGCCGAGCTGCGCAGCGGGTCGACCGTGTACCGGTACCACCACGACGACGGTCTGCCCGGCGGGGAGGGTGGCTTCCACCTCTGCGCCGCGTGGCTGGTCGAGGCGTATCTGCTGATCGGCAAGCGGGAGGACGCCGAGGCGTTGTTCGCGCAGCTGGTGGATGTGGCGGGACCGACCGGTCTGCTCTCTGAGGAGTACGACCCGGTTGCCGAACGCTCGCTCGGCAATCACCCGCAGGCCTACAGCCACCTCGGTCTGCTGCGCTGCGCGCAATTGCTCAGCCAGCCGGTCGCGGCGCTGACCTAGGGATTCGTCGCACTGACCTAGGGATTCATGGTTTCGAAAGGCCCGGAGAGCCAACCGCTCTCCGGGCCTTTCGTGTCGCGGGCCACATCTTTTCGCACCGGTTAGGGACCTAGCGGTCGTTTGCGCTACATTCAAATGGCAATCGTTTTCGTTTTCTAGTAAGCCGCAGTGCCAGGAGTACCCGCGTGACCAGAAGCTTTGCCCGAGGTTTTGCCGTGTTCGCCGCCGGACTGGCCACCGTCGCCACCCTCACCGCCTGCGGCAGCTCGAAGGATTCGGATCAGCTCACCGTCGTCGCCTCCACCAATGTCTGGGGCGATATCACCAAGGCCGTCGCCGGATCGGACGTGCGGGTCGAATCGATCATCAGCGATCCGAAGGTGGACCCGCATTCGTTCGAGGTCTCCCCCGCCGACGCCGCCAAGATCACCGACGCCAAGCTGGTCGTCTACAACGGCGGGCACTACGACGAGTTCATCGACAAGGCCATCGCGGGCAAGAACACCAAGACCGTGAACGCCTTCGAAATCGCCAGCGAGGGCGACCACGATCACGCGAACGCCTCGGCCGCAGCGGAATCCGGCGCGCACAGCCACGACGTGAACGAGCACGTCTGGTACGACGTGCACCAGGTCGGCCACATCGCCGAGCACATCGCCGACGCCCTGGGCGAGATCGACCCGGCCCACAAGCAGGCCTACGCCGACCGCGCCACGGCCTTCGCCGCCAAGCTGGCCCCCATCGAGGCCATCACCGCCAAGATCGCCGCCGAGCACCCGAACCAGCCGGTCCTGCAGACCGAGCCGCTGGCCGCCTACCTGCTCACCGCCGCCAAGGCCGACGACAAGACCCCGCACGCCTTCCAGGAGGCCATCGAACAGGGCACCGACCCGGCCCCCGCCGACGTCGCCGCGGTCCGGGATCTGCTGTCCGCCAAGCAGGTTCGCGCCCTGGTCTACAACATCCAGACCGAGGACAAGCTCACCCAGGACATTCGCGCCACCGCCGACAAGTCCGGCGTCACCGTCGTCGAGGTCACCGAAACCCTGCCCGCGGGCAAGGACTACGTCACCTGGATGACCGACAACGCCAACGCCCTGGCCAAGGCCCTGGGATAAACCCGTTCCACCACCGCCACATCCGGGAGCACCACCATGACCGCGAACCCCGCCGCCCCGGCCACCCCCGGCGTCACCACACCGAAGCCCGGTTGCGCCCTCACCGGGGCGCGTCCCCGCACCCCCTCGGGGCGGGCGGGCCGCGCGGACGGCTCCGCCGTCACCGTGCCGGAATCGGCGACCGATGTCGCTGTGTCACAGGTGGTTACCGAGAAGACCCACGCGGCGGAGCGTTCGGGGCCGCCCGCGGTGCGGCTATCCGGGGCGCGGCTGTCGTTCGGGGAGCGGACGCTGTGGGAGGGGTTGGATCTCGAGGTCGGGGCCGGGGAATTCATTGCGGTGTTGGGGCCCAACGGGTCCGGGAAGACCTCGATGCTGCGGATGCTGTTGGGGCAGGTGGCGTTGAGCGCGGGAACGGCCGAGGTCGCGGGAGCGCCCGCGCGGCTGGGGAATCCGGCCATCGGGTATGTGCCGCAGCAGAAGACCATCGAGGGCGGCTCGCAGTTGCGCGGTGTCGATCTGGTGGGGCTCGGGGTCGACGGGCATCGCTGGGGACTCGGATTCCGCGGCCGCACGGAGCGCAAACGGAAAGTGGCCGAGGCGATCTCGGCCGTCGGCGCGGAGCGATTCGCGTACGCGCCGCTGGACGCGCTGTCCGGTGGCGAGCAGCAGCGGCTCCGGGTCGCGCAGGCGCTGGCGGGCGATCCCACGGTGCTGCTGTGCGATGAGCCGCTGCTGTCGCTGGACCTGGCGAATCAGCGGCTGGTGTCCGAGCTCATCGACCGCCGGCGGCGCACCCACGACACCGCCGTGCTGTTCGTGACGCACGAGATCAATCCCATTCTGCCGCTGGTGGATCGGGTGCTGTACCTGGTGGACGGGCGGTTCCGGATCGGGACGCCCGACGAGGTCATGACCTCCGAGACGCTGTCCGAGCTGTACGGCACCGAGGTGGACGTGCTGCGGGTGCGCGGGCGACTGGTCGTGGTCGGCACCGGCGACGCCATGGACGCGCTCGGCGAATCCGGGGCCGCGCACTGCCACGGCGAGAACCGGCAGGGCCATGGCGACAATCGGCAGGGCCACGGCGAGAACCGGCACGACACGAAAGAGGCTCGGGCGTAATGGAAAAGCTGTCCAAGCTGTTCTCACAGCTGTTCGATGTCTCGACCACCGCGCACCTGCTGTCCTACGACTTCGTGCAGCAGGCAGTCCTCGCCGCCGCCCTGCTGGGCCTGCTGGCCGGGGCCATCGGCCCGCTCATCATCAGCCGCCAGATGTCCTTCGCCGTGCACGGCACCAGCGAGCTCTCGCTGACCGGGGCCGCCGCCGCGCTGCTGGTCGGCGTCGGGGTCGGCGCGGGCGCGATCATCGGCTCGGTCATCGCGGCCGTGCTCTTCGGCGTGCTGGGTTCGCGTGCCCGCGAACGCGATTCGGTGATCGCGGTGGTGCTGTCCTTCGGCCTCGGCCTGTCGGTGCTGTTCCTGTGGCTCGGCCCCGAGCGGGCGGGCTCCAAGTTCTCGCTGCTCACCGGTCAGGTGGTGAGCGTCGGGAACTCCGGCCTGGGCCTGCTGGCCACCTGCACCGCGGCGGTGCTGGTGGTGCTGGCCGCGATCTACCGCCCGCTGCTGTTCGCCAGCTCCGACCCGGAAGTGGCGGTGGCGCGCGGGGTTCCGGTGCGGGCGCTGTCCATCGTCTTCGCGGTGCTGCTGGGCGTGACCGCCGCCTTCGGCGTGCAGATCGTGGGCGCGCTGCTGGTGTTGTCGCTGCTCATCACCCCGGCCGCCGCGGCCGCGCAGCTCACCGCGAGTCCGGCGCGGGTCGCGGTGCTGTCCATCGTGTTCGCCGAGATCGCCGCCGTCGGAGGCATTCTGCTCTCGCTGGCCCCCGGCGTCCCGATCTCGACCTTCGTCACCACCATCTCGTTCACGATCTACCTGATCTGCCGCATCGTGGGCAGCCGCACCCGCAATCGCCGCCGGGTGCTCGTCGCCGCCTGATTTTCGCGCTGGCGAAACGATTCGGCGCCGAATCCGCGATCTATCGCATGAGGGGCGACGGATCGCCCCCGCGCGCCCTCCCGGCATCGACAACCCCTCGGCCGGGAGGGCGTTCGCGGGCCACCGACTCGGCTACCCCTCACCCGCGAGCGCGAACAACCCATCGGCGGTCTGCTCGATCAAACCGTCCACCAGCAGAGAATCCAGCGCCCGATCCCGCTGCCCCGGATCCCGGGTCCAGGCCAGATCCAGGCGAACCCGCTCCACCGGACCCGACGCGTCGCGCAGCACATCCAGCAGCCGCCCGCGCGCCTGGCGATCGGTGCCCTCGTACTTCTGCACCCGGCGGACGGTCTCGGTGACCGGGCGACCCGCGGACACCCACGCGCACGTGGGAAGTGGGCACCGCTCGCAGTCCGGGGTGCGGGCGGTGCAGATCAGCGCGCCCAGCTCCATCAGGGCGGCCGACATGACCGCCGCCCGCTCGACCGACACCGGCAACAGCGCCTCGGTCTCGGCGAGATCGCGCGCGGCCGGATTGCCCGCGTCGGCCCGGCCGTGCACCGCGCGCGCCACCACGCGCCGAACATTGGTGTCCACCACCGGAACTCGCTGCCCGTAGGCGAAACAGGCCACGGCCCGGGCGGTGTACGCGCCGATGCCCGGCAGGCTCAGCAGCACGTCCACATCGGTCGGCACCTCGTCGCCGTGCTCGCTCGCCAGCACCCGGGCGCACTCGTGCAGCCGCAGCGCGCGGCGCGGATAGCCGAGCTTGCCCCACGCGCGCAACACCTCACCCTGGGATTCGGCGGCCATGGCCGAGGGCACCGGCCACCGGGCCACCCACTCCCGCCAAATGGGTTCCACCCGCACCACCGGCGTCTGCTGCAGCATGATCTCGCTCATGAGGATCTGCCACGCGGTGACGCCCGGTCGCCGCCACGGCAGGTCCCGCGCGGTCGCCCCGTACCAGTCGATGAGCGCGTCGCTGTCCAAAACTGCCTCCTCCCGGCCGTTCCCGATGGTATCCATAGCGCGCACCCGCCGAATCCGGCGGCTCACCGCGCGTGCGATAGTGCGGTCGGACCATCTTTGCCGGGCCGTAACGCTAACGACTCGCCGGTAACCGAGGGGCTATGGAAAATGGGACACATGCCGCATAACAACCCGATAAGTGCCTGGAAAGCCCTGCGCGAAGGCAATGAGCGCTTCGTCAACGGCACGTTGCAGCACCCTAGCCAGGGCGCCGCCGACCGGGCGAAACTGGTCGCGGGCCAGCAGCCCAGCGCCGTTCTGTTCGGTTGCGGTGACTCCCGCGTCGCCGCCGAGATCATCTTCGACCAGGGCCTCGGCGACATGTTCGTGGTGCGCACCGCCGGGCACGTCATCGACTCCTCGGTGCTGGGTTCCATCGAATACGGCGTGCAGGTGCTGTCGGTGCCGCTGATCGTGGTGCTCGGCCACGACAGCTGCGGCGCGGTCCGCGCCACCATCGACGCCCTCGACCACGGCAATGTGCCCGGCGGATTCATCCGCTCGGTGGTCGAGCGCGTCACGCCCTCGATTCTCATCGGACGCCGCGAGGGCCTGTCCGAGGTCGACGAGCTCGAGGCCCGCCACGTGGAGGAGACCGCGCGCCTGCTCATGCAGCGGTCGATGATCATCTCCCAGCGCGTGGCCACCGGCGAATGCGCCATCGCGTGCGTCACCTACAACCTCGACGACGGCGAGATCAAGCTGCACCGCGTCATCGGCAATATCGGCGAAGTGGTCTGAGCACCGACTCGCTGGGGTCTCCCGTGCCCACTGCCGACGCGGTGGGCACGGACAGTGAAAGTTGGGGAGAGTCGCGGGGGCGGCGGAATTTACAGGCCGCGTAGCCGCTTTCACGTCCGACACGCCGAGACCCTGCCCGGGGTGATCCCGACGGTGCCCTTACCGTTGTCACCGTGCTGGAACCGAACGGACCACTGCCACCGGAAATCTACTGGCGCCGTCGCGCGGCGGCGATCGGCGCGCTGGTGATCGCGCTCGCGCTGGTGATCTGGGGCGCCTTCGCCCTGCTGAAGGGCGGGGGCGACCACAAGGCGGATGCCAAGGCCGCCACCAGCTCCAGCGCCGCGCCCACCAACAAGCCCGCGGCCAGTTCCTCGGGCGCGCCGGATGCGAGCTCCCCCAAGCCTTCCGCCGCGACCTCGAGCGGCGCCGCCCCGGCCGTCGCGCAGGGTCAGTGCCCGGATCAGTCGCTGGCCGTGAAGGTCACCGTCGGGCAGCCCACCTACAAGACCGGTGAGCAGCCGCAGTTCGGCATCGTCATCACCAATATCTCCAGTGCCGCCTGCGAACGCGATATGGGTTCGGGGCTGCAGCTGGTCCAGGTGCAGTCCCTCGACGGCCAGCGCAAGCTGTGGTCGAGCACCGACTGCTACCCGGACGGCACCCCCGACATGCGTAGCCTGGCCCCCGGCCAGCAGGCCGCCTTCACCGTCACCTGGTCCGGCTCCACCTCCCAGCCCAACTGCGCCGGTGAGCGCGTCCCCGTGCCCTCGGGCCCGTACACCGTTGTGGCCCAGCTCGGTTCGGTGCGCAGCGCCCCGGAGCCGTTCAATATCGCCTGAACCGATCCAGCACACCGACCGGAGGCCGGGATCCGACCCATGGATCCCGGCCTCCGGCGATATTCGAGAATTCCCGGAATTGCGAACAGAATTCATTCCCGGACGAATGCCGTTCACCCCGGATCATTCGAATTCGACTGTCATTCCGCCATTTCCACCGGGACGTCCGCGCGCCGCCGTTTACGCAGTCCGGTCACCGCGAGGGCGGCACGAATATCGGCGACCTCGCGCACGGTGATGCTGCGGCCGGTGCGTTCCACGCCCGGCGGCACCAGCGCCTCGGTGAAACCCAGCCGCTCCGCCTCTGCGAGCCGGCGGCTCAACCCCGTCACCTGCCGCACCTCGCCCGCCAGACCCACCTCGCCGAGCACCACCAGCCCGCTGGGCAGCGCCTGATCCTGGCTGGCGCTCGCGATGGCAAGGGCCACAGCCAGATCCGCGGCGGGCTCGGTGAGCCGCATGCCGCCCACGGTGGCCGCGTAGACGTCCTGCTTGCCCACGTACACGCCCCCGCGGCTCTGCAGGACGGCCAGCACCATGGAAACGCGGTTGTAGTCCAGTCCGCTCACCGCGCGCCGCGGCGCGGGCACCTGGGTGTCCACGGTGAGCCCCTGCACCTCGCCGAGCATGGGCCGCTTGCCGTCCATGGCGACCGTGACCGCCGTGCCCGGCACCGCGTCGCCCCGGTGGTGCAGGAACAGCCCGGAAGGGTCGTCCACGCAATGGATTCCGGCCTCCCGCATCTCGAAGCAGCCGACCTCGTCGGTGCTGCCGAAGCGGTTCTTGATGCCGCGCACCATGCGCAGCGAGGAGTGCTTGTCGCCCTCGAACTGCAGCACCACGTCCACCAGATGCTCGAGCGTGCGCGGACCGGCCACCGCGCCGTCCTTGGTGACGTGCCCGACCAGCAGCACCGCGATCCCGCTCGCCTTGGCCAGCGAGGTCAGCGCCGCGGTCACCGAACGCACCTGGGTGACACCGCCGATCACGCCGTCCGCGTCGGCGGCCAGCATGGTCTGCACCGAGTCCACCACCAGCAGTGTGGGTTTCACCTGCTCCACGTGGCCCAGAATGGTCGCCAGATCGGATTCGGCGGCCAGGTACACCTTGTCGTGCACCGCGCCCGTCCGGTCGGCCCGCAGGCGCACCTGGCCCGCCGACTCCTCGGCGGTCACGTACAGCGCGATCTCGTCGCGCGCCCGGGCCCACCGGTGCGCCACCTCGAGCAACAGCGTGGACTTGCCGACCCCCGGCTCGCCCGACAACAGCACCACCGACCCGGGGATGATGCCCCCGCCCAGCACCCGGTCCAACTCGGACACGCCCGTCCCCCGCGCGTGCGTCTTGTTGGAGTCGACGCTCGAGATCGGCACCGCCGCCGTGCTCGGCAGCATCGCCCGCCGCCCGGTCGCCACCGCCGCCGAGGACGCGGCGATCTCCTCGATGGTCCCCCACCCGCCGCAATCCGGGCAGCGCCCAACCCATTTCGCCACCTCGTGCGCGCACTCCGCGCACCGGTACAGCGATTTCACCTTGGCCACGCGGGCAGCCTAATCAGCGGCGGTGACAAAACGACGGTGCCCGCCTCGAGAGTCCGAGGCGGGCACCGTCGAAAGTTTCAGCGGGAGCTCAGTGCTCGCCGCCCTTCTCGGCCTTCGGGGGCTCCTGGCGCGGGTTGTTCGGGCCCGCGTCGACCGGCGTGTTGACGACGACGGTGCCGCCCTCCTTGAAGTTGAAGGTCAGCTGGTAGGTCAGGCCCGGGGTGACGTCCTTGGTCAGGCCGGTGACCTCGACCAGGATCGGCTTGGCGTTCGGGTCGGCGGCCTTGTCGCTGGCGGCCTCGCCCTGGTTCTGCTCGTGCACGGCGGCGGCCTGGGCCGCGTCCTTGGCGGTCGGCTTGTCGGCGACGACCACGCTGGACGGCTTGATCTCGACCTTGTCGGCCAGCTTGACCTGGCCCAGGTCGGAGCTGATGCTGACCAGTTCGTCGGTCTTGGAATCGCTGAGGTTGACGGCACTGAAGGCCAGCACGGCCTTGCCGCCCTTGGTGTTGGTGTACTCCTCGGTCTGCGGGAGCAGGAAGCGCACGTCGCGCAGGGCGATGGAACCGACATTCGCGCTGTTGCCATTCACGGCCGCGACCTGGGTGGCGGTCTGCGAGACCTGACCGGCGCCGCAACCCGACAGCGCGAGCACCGCACCCGCGGCGAGTGCAGCAACTGTCACGGCACGCCGCCGCGGCTTCGACGCAAGGGTGGCTTTCAGGGCAGTCACGGGGTCCTCCATGTCGACCGGGCTAACTCCACTATGGAGAGTAGTAGTCACAGAGAGTAATGCGTGCGTTCCCCCGCGCTACACGCGGGCGGTGTCGCGTGCGCGTGGTGGATACGGCGCGTGCGCGCGGCGGATACCGTCGGCGTGCGCGCCGTGGATGCGTCAGGGGGCCTGACAGAGATTCTGCGACGACTTCTCGAGAGCGGCATTGCCGTTTATGCGAGGGTGCTCGGTCGCGTATGCGAAGTAGCCACTCGCATATGCGCGCGACAAGTGCGATGCGCTATCCCCTTATGCCACAACGGGATGCACACGATTCGCGTTCTGTCAACCCCCGCCGCCGCCTCGTTGTGGCCCTGACCTGCGCCGTTGATCGCGCCGTTACCGAGTCGCATGTTAAACTGTGAACATCGAAAGGGGCACGGGACACATGATTTTTAAGGTCGGAGACACCGTCGTTTACCCCCACCACGGAGCGGCGCTGATCGAAGCTATCGAAACCCGCACCATCAAGGGTGTACAAAAGGAGTATCTGGTCCTGAAGGTCGCGCAAGGCGACCTGACCGTTCGGGTTCCCGCGGAGAATGCCGAGTACGTCGGCGTCCGCGATGTCGTTGGTCAGGAGGGCCTGGACCGGGTCTTCCAGGTGCTGCGGGCTCCGCACACCGAAGAGCCGACCAACTGGTCCCGTCGCTACAAGGCCAACCTCGAGAAGCTCGCCTCCGGCGATGTGAACAAGGTGGCCGAGGTCGTTCGCGACCTGTGGCGTCGTGAGCAGGATCGTGGCCTGTCCGCCGGTGAGAAGCGGATGCTGGCCAAGGCCCGCCAGATTCTCGTCGGTGAGCTCGCGCTCGCGGAAGGTACCGACGACGTCAAGGCCGAGACCCTGCTCGACGAGGTTCTCGCAGCGGCCTCCTGACCGTGAAAACAACACCCGGCGACGGCACCCGTGTCGTCGCTCTGGTTCCTGCCGCCGGTATGGGCGTGCGTCTCGGCGAGAACAAGCCGAAGGCCTTCGTCCATGTCGGCGGCAGTCCCATGCTCACTTTGGCCGTACAGGGGCTGATCGATTCCGGGTCGGTCGACGAAGTTGTGGTTATGGTGCCCGCCGAACTCGTCACCGAGACCCGCGCGCTGCTGCCCGTCTCCGCCGTGCCCGTTCGGGTGGTGCCCGGCGGGGCCGAGCGCACCGATTCGGTGCGGGCCGGACTGGCCGCCGCACCCGACGCCACCCTGGTGCTGGTGCACGACGCGGCGCGGGCCCTGACTCCCCCGGCGCTCATCACCCGGGTGGTCGAGGAATTGCGCGCGGGCGCCCGGGCGGTGGTTCCCGCGCTGCCGGTGTCCGACACCATCAAGTCGGTGGACGCGGGCGGCGCCGTCACCGGCACGCCGGACCGATCCGGGTTGCGCGCCATTCAAACTCCGCAGGGCTTCGAGGCCGAGCTGCTGCGCGCCGCCTACGCTGTGGGTACACAGGCGACAGACGATGCGGGGTTGGTGGAGATGCTGGGAGCGACCGTTCACACGGTGCTCGGTGACGCGCTGGCCTTCAAGATCACCACCCCCCTGGACCTGGTCTTGGCCAATACCCTTGTCACCCGCCGTGATACCCCCGACACCGCAGGTGGACTGGACACGACACGCGCGGCGGTGATCGCGCCGTGATCGATCCGCGGGCGCTGCGCACCGGCATCGGCAGCGATGTCCACCCCGTCGAACCCGGTCGGCCCTGCTGGATGGCGGGCCTGCTGTTCGAGGGTGACAGCGGCTGCGCGGGCCACTCCGACGGCGATGTCGCGGCGCACGCGCTGTGCGACGCGCTGCTGTCCGCGGCCGGATTGGGCGATGTGGGAGCGGTTTTCGGCACCGGTCGACCCGAATGGGAAGGCGTGTCGGGCGCGGCCATGCTGAAGGAAGTCCGGCGGCTTTTGGACGAGGCCGGATACGACATTGTCAATGCGGCTGTACAAGTAATTGGAAATCGCCCGAAAATCGGTCCGCGGCGGGCCGAGGCGCAGGATGTGCTGGGCGGGATTCTGGGTGCGCCGGTGTCGGTATCCGGCACGACCACCGACGGATTGGGCCTCACCGGCCGCGGCGAGGGCGTGGCGGCGGTGGCCACGGCGCTGCTGTGTTGTCGGGCCTGACGCGCCCGTAATCCGCCATTTCCCAACAGCTAGGATGCCCGTCGTGACTCTGCGCCTTTTCGACACCGAGACGCGGACCCTGCGTGAATTCACGCCGCTGGTCCCCGGCAAAGCCTCGGTGTACCTGTGCGGCGCGACCGTTCAGGGAAACCCCCACATCGGCCATGTGCGCAGCGGCGTCGCCTTCGACGTGCTGCGACGGTGGCTGTCCGCCAACGGTTTCGATGTCGCCTTCATTCGCAATGTCACCGATATCGACGACAAGATTCTGAACAAGGCCGCCGAGCACGGCCGCCCCTGGTGGGAGTGGGCCGCCACCCACGAGCGCGCCTTCGATCGGGCCTACGAGACCCTCGGGGTGCTGCCGCCGTCGGGCGAGCCCCGCGCCACCGGGCACATCACCCAGATGGTCGGGATGATGGAGCGGCTCATCGAGCGCGGCCACGCCTACGCCTCCGAGGGCAATGTCTACTTCGACGTGTTGAGCTACCCGGACTACGGAAAACTGTCCGGCCACAAGCTCGATGACGTGCACCAGGGCGAGAGCGCGGGTCAGGGCAAGAAGGATCCGCGCGACTTCACCCTGTGGAAGGCCGCCAAGCCGGGCGAACCGAGCTGGCCCTCGCCGTGGGGTCCCGGGCGGCCGGGCTGGCATTTGGAATGCTCCGCCATGGCCGAGTTCTATCTCGGCGCGGAATTCGACATTCATTGCGGTGGAATGGATCTGGTTTTCCCGCACCATGAGAACGAGATCGCGCAGTCGCGCGCGGCCGGGGATGGGTTCGCCCGCTACTGGCTGCACAACGGCTGGGTGACCATGGGCGGCGAGAAGATGTCCAAATCGCTGGGCAATGTGCTGTCCATTCCCAATGTGCTGGAACGGGTCGGGGTGCGCGCGGTCGAGCTGCGCTATTACCTGGGCAGCGTGAGCTACCGGTCGCAGATCGAATACTCCGATCAGGCGCTGACCGAGGCCGCGGCCGGATACCAGCGACTCGAGGCCTTCGTGCTGCGGGTGGCCGAGCGTTCGGGCGAGGTGCCGGTCGGCACCTGGACCCCGGCCTTCGCCGACGCGCTGAACGACGACCTCGGAGTTCCGCAGGCGCTGGCCGAGATTCACGGCGTGGTGAGCGAGGGCAACCGGGCGCTCGACGCCGGTGACCTGTCCGGTGCGCGGCTGCTCGCCGGTCAGGTGCGGGCCATGCTGGGCATTCTCGGCGTGGATCCGCTCGACGCGCACTGGGCCGCGCCCGCCGACAATTCCGCCGCCATCGCCGCGCTGGACGTGCTCATCGGCGCGGAACTGCAGCGGCGGCAGCAGGCGCGGGCAGACAAGGACTGGGCCACCGCCGACGCGGTCCGCGACCGGCTCAAGGCCGCGGGCGTGGAGGTCACCGATACGCCGCAGGGCGCGGAGTGGTCGCTCTCGAAGGAGAAGTGAGCGCACCGACAGGTGTGGCGGAGCGCACCGACAGGTGTGGCGGAGCGCACCGAATTCGGGGTCGCGGCCCAGCGTGGGGCACAATTTGTAGCGATCTCTCCGGTATTGCCGCGCGCATCGTGGCCGATCCGGGGTCGCCGTCGTCGAGACGGCGAAGTTTTTGCAGGGGCGCAGCCATTCGCTGCGCCGACCGGAGGCAGGTTTCCCGCATGATCGACCGCGAGCGGGTTCGTCCCGCAATCCGGTCCAGGCGGGTAATCCGCGCGATACGGAAGGCGAAGTGATGGCAGGCAATTCTCAGCGACGTGGGGCGACGCGCAAGGCGGGCAGCAAGAAGGGGCAGACCGTCGGGTCCGGCGGGCAGCGGCGACGCGGGCTCGAGGGCCGGGGCGCGACGCCCAAGGCCGAGGACCGGGTCTATCACGTCGCCGCCAAGCGCGCGAAGGCCAAGGCCAAGGCGGAGGCGAAGACCGCCACCACGCGCTCGCGCAATGCCTCCCGTCCCATCGCGGGCCGCAAGGACAGCGAGGGTCCGGAGCTGGTGCTCGGGCGCAACCCGGTGGTGGAGTGCCTGCGGGCGGGTGTGCCCGCCACGGCGCTGTACGTGGCCAATGGCACCGAGAACGACGACCGGCTCTCCGAGGCGGTGAAGACGGCCGCCGAGATCGGCATCTCGATCCTGGAGGTGCCGCGCACCGATCTGGACAAGATGAGCCACAACGCCATGCACCAGGGCATGGCGCTGCAGGTGCCGCCGTACAAGTACGCGCACCCGGACGATCTGGTGGACCGGGTGCACACCTCGGGTGAGCCCGCGCTGCTGGTGGCGCTGGACAACATCACCGATCCGCGCAATCTGGGCGCGGTCATTCGGTCGGTGGCGGCCTTCGGCGGGCAGGGCGTGCTGATTCCGCAGCGGCGCAGCGCCAGTGTCACCGCGGTGGCGTGGCGCACGAGTGCCGGTGCGGCGGCGCGGCTTCCGGTCGCGCGCGCCACGAATCTGACTCGGACGCTGAAGGATTGGGCCAACAAGGGCTATCAGATCGTCGGGCTGGACGCGGGTGGCGACACCACGCTGGACGAATTCGACGGCAGCGCACCGACGGTCATCGTCGTCGGCTCCGAGGGCAAGGGGCTTTCGCGGCTGGTGCGCGAGACCTGCGACGCGATTCTGAGCATTCCGATGGCGGGACCGGTGGAGTCGCTGAACGCGTCGGTCGCGGCGGGTGTCGTGCTCGCCGAGGTCGCGCGCCAGCGCCGGATCTGAATCCAGACGGTCGCCCACTTGGTGGCACCGGCGACAATGCCGGGCGACACCCGCGAAGATCAAGTGCCGCAAGCGAAGACCGCGCGTCAGCCTGCTCGCGCGGTGCCGCACCCGTAAACTCGGGCGGTGGTCTACGATCAGCCGCCCATCGGACAACCCGTCGAGCACGAGCACGCCACCGCCGTCCTGCTACTGGGCGCGCTCAGCGTGTTCTGCTGCGGCGCGCTGGGTCCGATCGCCTGGGCCATGGGGCGGCGCGCCCTCAACGAGATCGAGGCGGGCGAGGGGCGATTCGGTGGCCGGGTCCAGGTGCTGGTCGGCTACATCCTGGGCATTATCGGCACCTGCCTGATGGTGGTGATGGCGATCCTGTTCCTGCTGATCGCCATCAGCGGCGGGAGATGACAACTCTCGTAGCTCTCAGGGGCTTCGCCCCCGAACCCCCTCGAGATCTCAGGGGCTCCCGCCCCCGAACCCCCGCCTATCTCAGTCCAGGCCCGGGCGTTGGTCGCCGCCGGTCACCGCGTCCCAGGCCGGCCATTCGCCGCTGACGCTGCCGGTCCATTTGGGTGGGCGGCGGTCCTTGAGGGCGGCCACGCCTTCGCCGCCATCGGTGCTCTGGGAGACGTAGTCGTTGAGTTCGGTTTCCAAGCGGCCCACGGTTTCCGGGGGCATGGTGGGTGCTTCCCAGAGCAGGCGCTTGGACAGGGCGACGGGGAGGGGGGCCGAGCCGTGGGCGATGTCGTGGGCCACCTCGAGGGCGGTGGGCAGGACCTCGGCGGCGTGCAGGCAGGCATTGGCGATGCCGAGGGAGTAGGCCTCGTCGCCGTCGAAGGTGCGGCCGGTGAGCAGCAGATCGGCGGCGCGGGCGCTGCCGATGAGCCGGGGCAGGGTCCAGTGCGCGAATCCATCGGCGAGCGCGCCGCGGCGGACCTGATTGAGGGCGTAGACGGCGTCGCGGGCGACATAGCGCAGATCGCACTGCAGGGCGATCTCCAGGCCGATGCCGACGGCATGGCCGTTCACCGCGGCGATGACCGGTTTTCGAATTCGGAACGGCGGCGGGTCGATGAGGCCGTTGACCTCACCGACCTTCAGCGACAGATCCGCGCCCGCGCAGAACGCGGGCGGGGTGCCGGTGATGACGACGGCCCCGATGGCATCGTCATTGTCGCAGCGGCGCAGCGCCGCACCGATATCCGACGCCATGGCCGGGGTCAGCGCGTTCTGCTGGGCGGGACGATTGAGCGTGAGCACCGCGACGCCACCGGAGACGTCCACGTGCAATTCCGAACTCATAGGCGCAAATCCTAGTCATCGCGGCGGCGGCACGCCCGGGCCTGGACCGAGATAGGTGGGGGTCCGGGGGCGGAGCCCCTGGGATCTCGAGGGGGTTCGGGGGCGAAGCCCCTGAGAGTTACGAGAGTTGTTCCTTCCGCAGGATCTGGCGTCCGATGGCGTACTTGTGCACCTCGGTGGGTCCGTCGTAGAGGCGGAAGGCGCGCATGTCGCGGAAGATCATCTCCACCACGGTCTCGTCGGAGATGCCGATGCCGCCGAGCACCTGGACGCAGCGGTCGGTGACCTTGAACAGCTCCTCGGAGACGTAGGACTTGGCGATGGAGGATTCGTGGCGGGCCTTGTGGCCCTGATCCATCAGCCAGCACGCGTGCCAGATGGTCAGGCGGCACTGGTGCAGCGCGATCTCGTTGTCCGCCAACATGAACGACACGCCCTGGTGCTCGCCGATGGGCTTGCCGAAGGCGGTGCGGGTCTTGGCGTAGTCGACCGCGATGGACTGGGCCCGCTCGGCCGCGCCCAGCCAGCGCATGCAGTGGGTGAGGCGGGCCGGGGCCAGCCGCAGCTGGGCGTAGCGCAGCGCCTGACCGGTCTCGCCGAGCACGGATTCCTTGGGCAGCACCAGGTTTTCGAACCGCACCACCGCGTGACCGCCCACGTAGTTGCGGTCCATGGTGTTCATGATGCGTTCGATGACGATGCCCTCGGCGTCGCCCTCGGTGAGGAACAGGGTCGGCCCCTCGGGCAGGTACGGGTTCGCGGCCAAGCGCGCCATGATGATCCAGGTCTTCGCGCCGTCGGCCCCGGTGATCAGCCATTTGCGGCCGTTGACGGTGAAGTTCTCGCCGTCGAAGACGGCCTCGGTGGCGAGCTGATTGGGGTCCGAGCCCGCGCCGCCGGGTTCGGTCATGGCGAAGACGCTGCGCTGGTGGCCGTCGATCACCGGCTGCAGGAAGCGTTGCGTCTGTTCGGGATTCGCGATCTTGGAGAGCAGGAACATATTGCCCTCGTCGGGCGCGGCGCAGTTCATGGCGACCGGGCCGAGGGTGGACCAGCCCGCGGCCTCGTACAGCACGGCCTGCTCGACGTGGGTGAGGCCGCGCCCGCCGAGTTCGACGGGGGCCTGGATGGTGAGCAGCTTCTCGGCGCGGGCCAGCTCGACCATTTCCTGCCGCAGCTCGTCGTTCGGGCCGTGCGCGGTCAGGCGCGGATCGCGCTCGAAGGGCACGATCTTGTCGATGACGAATTGCCGGACTCGGTCGCGCTCGGCGGCAAGGTCGGCAGGAATCGAGAAGTCGATCATCGTTGGTCACCATCCGTGTGGAGTCGCGGTCCAGCCGAGCATACGACGCCACCCCCACCCGACTGAAGGCACCCGCCCTCAAATGAGGACACGGCGTAGGAATTCCTCGACTTCGGCCCGGTAGGCGGCCGGTTGGTCGTCGTGGACCAGGTGGCCCGCGTCCGGGATCACGACGTGCCGGGCGTCCGGGTGCACCGCCGCCATCTCGCGCATCTGCCCGGGCGGGGTGATGGTGTGCTCGCCCTCGAGCAGCAGCGTCGGCACGGCGATGGTTTTCCACTGCGCCCAGAAGTCGCGGGTACCCCACTCCTCGGAAATGTCGCGGAATGTCGACACCTCGCCGTGCAGGCGATAGCCGTCCGGACCGTGGGTGAAGGAGTCGAGGAAGTAGCGTCCGGCCACCGGCCCGAAGAACTCCAGCACCGCCGCCTCGTCCGGAAACGGTTGCGGCCAGGCCGAAATCACGGCGGCCCAGTTCTCGGCGGTCCGCCCCCGGAAGTCGGGAGCCATGTCCTCGACCACCAGCGCCCGCACCCGATCCGGATGCGCGGCGGTGAACATCCACCCGTGCAGCCCGCCCATCGAATGCCCGATCACCACCATGGGTTCGGCGATCTCGGCCGTCGCCGCGGCCAGGTCGGCCACGAACGCCTCGGTGGTCAGCTCCGCGGGAGCCGGACGCCCGTGCCCGGCCGCGTCGAAGCTGTACACATGCCCGAACTCGCGCAGCCAAGGCAGCTGCGACCGCCATGTTCGGGCGCTGCCCATCAATCCGTGCAGCAGCAGGATCGGCACGCCGGTGCCGCCTTCGTCGTACAACATCACCCTCAACCATGTTCCGGGGTTTCAGGGGGAACCCCTGAGAGTTTCGAGAGTTGTTCCATTCGCCCTGAACGATACGTCTGGAGTGCCGGAGTAGGGTCGCCCCTATGGCAGTCGTCAAGATCAATGCAATCGAGGTCCCCGAGGGCGCGGGCCCCGAGCTGGAGAAGCGCTTCGCGCACCGCGCGCACGCGGTGGAGAACTCGCCGGGCTTCCTGGGCTTCCAGCTGCTGCGCCCGGTCTCCGGTGACAACCGCTACTTCGTTGTCACCCAGTGGGATTCGGAGGAGTCCTTCGCCGCATGGCGCGATGGCCCGGCCCGCGAGGCGCATGCCGGCGAGGCCCGCAAGCCGGTCGCCACGGGCGCGTCCCTGCTGGAGTTCGAGGTCGTCATGGATGTGGCGGGGAAGAACGCCTGACCAGCGTGTTCGTCACGCCCTGAGTGACGGTGTGGAGCAGCCATTCCGCCGGACCGCGGCGGAACCGGCTGCGCCACAGGGTCGCCAGGGCCAGTGAGCCGAGGGCGAGCAGGGCCAGCAGGGCCCAGCTCGGGCCGTGGATGCCGCCGGGCAGCGCGGTCGCGTCCGGATCCGGCAGCGGCACCAGCACGCTGACCGCCACGGCCTGCAGGATGTAGAGGCTCAGCGCGCACGAGCCCGCGGCGATCAAGGGCCGCAATGCGATCCCGGTGCGCGGGACCAGCGCCATCAGCGCGCCGATCACCAGGAACGCCACACCGGTCGCGCCGAACACCTCGAACGGGGTGCCGCTGTGCGGATTGGCGATGGTCAGCCACCACCAGCTGGTCGTGCCCACCGTGCCCAGACCGGTCATATCGATGATCTGTCCCGGATCGAAGTCGGTGACCCCGGCCTCGGCCATCCCCCGGGTCAGCAGATCCACCAGATGCGCCCGCCCGCCCAGCGGATGCTGCACCAGCCACGAACCGCCGTAGCCGAGCAGCGCCAGCCCCGCGCCGACGCCGAGCACCGGCAGCGGGCGCAGCGAGCGAATTCCCCAGCGCCCCAGCGCCATACCCGCGAAAATGAACGGCATCCAGGTGAACGCCGGGTACGCGCCGGTGAGCGTCAGCATCTCGGCCACCTGTCGCAGACCCGACCACGAGGTGAGCTGCTCGAAGGTGGGACTGCCGCCGAAGGTGTTCTGGTCCAGGTGGCTTCGGATCACGAACGAGGCGATCGGCCCGGCCACCGCCCAGACCGCCGCGAGCAGCGCCAGCGCGCGGGCGTTCGAACGCAGGGCGGGCAGGGCGATCAGGAAGAACAGGCCGTAGTAGGTCAGGATGATCATGATCCCGATGCCCGAATGCAGTTGCGCCAGTACCAGTCCCACCAGCGCGACGAGGACGGCACGGGTCGCGATCCGAATCACGCTGCGGCGGGCCGCGATTCCGGTGGCGGGTTGCGCTCCCCCGGACATGAGCGCCAGCGACACACCCGCGAGCACCGCGAACAGCGCCGCCGAGCGCCCCTCGAAGGGAGTCAGCCAGGATGCGCCCGGCATGCCGCGATGCGGTCCCACATGGACCGCGAACATGCCGAGCACCGCGATGCCGCGCGCCGCATCGAGTGCGAGCACGCGCGGCAGCGAATTCGAAGCATCCGACTCTTGCGGTTCGGTGACCGATACCGGCGACGCCATAACCTTGCCCACCTCCAGGGTTTCAACTGGCAGTGACAGCGAGGCTAATTCGAATCGGGCGGAAAACTCGAGCCCAAAGCGGGCCTGAGGCAAAGAAATAGCCGAAAGAGTTAGTTCCCGGCTAACCAAAGTGTCAGCCGGGAACCGGTGAACTACGCCTCGAAGGTGGCGTCCAGCTCGATATCGTCGACACCGGTCAGCGCCTTGGAGACCGGGCAACCCGCCTTGGCGGCCTGGGCCGCGGCCAGGAAACCGGCCTCGTCGATGCCCGTCGCCCGGCCGACCACGGTCAGCTTGATCTTGGAGATGCGGAAGCCGCCCGCCGGGTCCGGGCCCAGCGTGACGTCGGCGGTGACGTCCAGGTTCTGCACGGTGCCGCCCGCGTTGCCGATCTGCCCCGAGAGGGCCATCGAGTAGCAGGAGGAGTGCGCGGCCGCGATGAGCTCCTCGGGGCTGGTGGTGCCGTCGGCCGCGTCGGCGGCGCGCTTGGGGAAGGAGACGTCGTACTTGCCGACGCCCGAGCTGACCAGCTCGACCTGACCGGAACCGTCCTGCAGTCCGCCGGACCAAGCTGTGCGCGCGGTACGTGTTGGCATCACTGTCCTTTCGCTGGGGTGAAAGCCCGCCGTGACTCGAAGGGCCTACGGGTGCGAACCTACTCCGGTGGCCGCGGCGCTGTGGTCCCACCGCTCGAGGATGCGCGGCCACGATTTCTCGTGTCGATCGCGGGTGGCGGCGGTGGGGAATCCGGCGTGGGTGAGCAGCAGCGCGGTGCCCGCGCCATGGGCCGAGAGTTCCACGGTGAGCACGGTTTCCGCGCCCTCGGTGCCCGCGGTGACCCAGGTCAGTTCGACCAGGCTGTCGGGCACCAGCCGCAGGAAGCGGCCGTAGTGCGGGTGGCCGCCGCCCGCGGTGAAGAAGAACGGCTCGTTCACCTCCGGACGCATGAGCACCGAACCCGGATCGGCGAACCAGAGTCCGAATTGTCGTGTGGCCATGCGGTACAGCTCGGCGGGCGAGGCGGCCATGATGCGTTCGGCGACCAGGAAGAACGGTCGCGCGGCGAGGTCGGGTGGCCGCAGGGGCGCAACGTCCATGGGCCGCGACGATACCGCCCCGAACCGCGCTCACTCGGGATTGGTGACCCGAGCCAGCACGATGCCGCCGATGATCATGGACAGCGCCAGCAGCCGTCCCGCGCTGAGCGGATCCTTCTGGATCACGATGCCCAGCGCGATCGCGCCCACCGCGCCGATACCGGTGAAGACGGCGTAGGCGGTGCCCACCGGCAGCGATTGCATGGCGTAGGACAGCAGATACACCGCGACGGCCGCGAGCACGAAGCAGATCAGCGTCGGCAGCGGCTTGGTGAAATTCTGTGTCGGCTTGATGGACTGCGACCATGCGATTTCCACCCCGCCCGCCAAGGCCAGGACCAGCCAGTTCATGTCAGTACTCCTTGCCGAGTCGGCGGGCGGTGTCGAGGGCGGCGGTGTAGGAGGCCTCGTGCTTCTCGCGCAGGTGCGCCAGGGCCGGATCGTGGCGCGAGTTGACCAGTTCGGCATTGACGAAAACCGTGTCCTGGACGGCGAAATGGCCCGCGAAGAAGTCACGCAGGTAGCGCTCCTGATAGTCGTAGATCGCCTTCGGCGCGCCCGGCGAGTACGCGCCACCGCGTGCGGTGACGACCACGAAACGCCTGGGAGCCAGCGACATTCGCGGAAAGGTGATCTGATCCAGCCACGCCTTGAGGCTCGCCGGAATCGAGTAGTTGTACATCGGCGTGCCGATGAGGATGACGTCCGCGGCGCAGACCTCGGTCAGCAGGGGCTCGACAATCTCCCAAGCCTCTTGCTGCGCGGGCGAATTCACCAGCTCGGCCAGCCGGTCGAGGTCGGTGCTGCCGTGGGCGAGCACCCGATCGCACAGTTCGGTCCAGCCCTCCCCGATGAACGGAATCGGGTCGGCGGCCAGGTCGCGGTAGGTGTAGCCCCCGGCGGGGTGTTCGCCGCCCCAGGCGTCGGCGAAGGCCGTACCCAGCAGGCGGCTGACCGAATTGCGGCGGGCACTGGCGTCGAGGTGCAGCAGGGCGGTCATGATCGAGCCTTCCATCAAGTGGACATTTAGTCCGTTTATGCGATCTACGCTAGGCCATAATCGGACAGTTCGTCCACTTATTCCGTGGAGGCTACAGTGAGCTGCATGAACACCCCGGGTCTGCCGCTGCTGAACACTTCGACCGCGCCCGTCGAGCGCGCCGACGCGGCCCGCAATCGGGCCAAGGTGCTGGCCGCCGCGGCGGAACTGTTCACGACCCGCGATCCGCGCACGGTGACCATGGACGACGTCGCCAAGGCGGCGGGCGTGGGCCGGGGCACGCTGTACCGGCGCTATCCGGATGTGGTGTCGATCGCGGTCGCGCTGCTCGACGAACACGAGCGGGCCGTGCAGGAGCAATTGCTGCGCGGGGAACCGCCGCTCGGTCCGGGCGCGCCACCCG
The DNA here is from genome assembly GCF_035818515.1 of Nocardia sp. CDC153. NCBI lineage: Bacteria > Bacillati > Actinomycetota > Actinomycetes > Mycobacteriales > Nocardiaceae > Nocardia > Nocardia sp. CDC153. The sequence continues at coordinate 889,530 of NZ_JAYKYU010000003.1, forward strand.
CCGCGCGATTGGCCGCGTTCTACGGCGCGATGATCGATCTGCTGGACACCCACGCCCCGCTGGTGCTCGGCGCGGAGACCGGGGGCGCGCGGTTTCGGACGGGGGCCTACCGGTTCTGGGCGGTGCACGTGCGGTCGCTGCTCGTGGAAGCCGGGGTGCCGGAACCGGATTCGCTGGTGGATCCGCTGCTGGCACCCCTCGCCGCGGAGGTGTACCAACACCAGCGCGAGCGCGGACTGACCTCCGAGGAGATCAAGTCCGCGCTCGCCCGACTCGCCATCGGCGTGATCGGTTCCGCCGCAGGCTGATTCAGATCATGTCGCGGCGTCGGATCAGCCAGATCGTGCCGGTCACGAAGGCGATGATGTAGAGGGCCAGGACGAGCAGGGACTCACCGCGGCCCAGAATGTCGAGCACGCCTGGGGTGGCCGGACCGGTCACCGTGCGCAGCGAACCCGCCAGGGAACCGGCGGCCGTGCCGGGCAGGTGATCGGTGACCGCCCGGATGGGCGAGAAGATCGCGCCCACCCCGCGCAACAGGTTCTCCACCACCAGCACCCAGACCAGGCCCAGTCCGACGGCCAGCGCGGGCCCCCGGGCGAGCGCGCCGATCAGCGCGCCCGCCAGCGTCCACATGCCCAGAATGACGGTGCCCGAACCGATTCCGAGCAGTATCCGGCCCGCCGAGGGCAGGGCGAGGGACTGCCCCCGGGTGCTCGCGATGAGCATCGCCACGCCGGTGTCGACCACGAAGGCGACCAGCACCAGCGCGACCACCGTCAGCGCCAGGCCGAGCACCACCGCGCCGATCACGTGCACCCGCGAAGGTCCTTGGGTGAGTGCGGTTTTCCAGCTGCCCCAGCCGTATCCGCTGCCGACCGCCAGCGCGCCGAGCACCAGCATGAGCGCACCGCCGAACATGGCCATGCCCTGCGTGAACACCTCGGGCACCGCCGCCGGCAGCATCTGCCGCAGCAGTTCCTCGCGCGGCAGGCCATTGGACATGCGGGTGCTGCTGCCGGTCGAAAAGGCCAGGTAGTTGAACAGGTAGGCGAAGGTCAGGTTCAACAGGATCCAGGTGCCGAGCACGACCCAGTAGGCGGGCCAGCGGCGCAGTCGCAGCAGTTCGGCCCGGGTGCTGGCCAGTAGGTCTCTCATTTCGGGCTCTCCGTCATCTCGAAGAAGACTTCTTCCAAGGACTTCTCGTCACCGCGCAGCTCGAGCAGTTCGGCACCGGCCTCGATCACCGCCCGGGCCACAGCGGGGGCCGTGGCCACCCCGGCGTCGACGCGAATACCGTTGGCGGTCAACAGCGCCGAGCGCTCCCCCACCGCCGCGCGCACCGCCGGAAGCGCGATGCTCAGCGGCTCGGCACGCACGAAAAGCGAGGCCGTGCCCCGCAATTCCCGCACCGTCGATTCGACGAGCAGTCGCCCACCGGAGATCACGCCGACGCGATCACAGATCTCCTGCACCTCACTGAGCAGGTGACTGGACAGCACGACGGTGTGCCCGTCGGCGGCGAGTCCGGTGATGAGCTCCCGCATCTCGGCCATTCCGGCCGGATCCAGGCCATTGGTGGGCTCGTCGAGAATCAGCAGGTCGGGGTCGCCGAGCAGGGCGGCCGCGACGCCGAGGCGCTGTTTCATGCCGAGCGAATAGGTGCGGAAGGTGTCCCTGCCGCGGGCGGTGAGGGCCACCCGGTCCAGGGCCGCGGCGACCGCGTTGTCGCCGACGCCCCGATAGCGGGCCAGGACGCGCAGGTTGTCGCGGCCCGAGAGATAGGGGTAGAAGCCGGGGCCCTCGATGAGAACGCCGATGCGGCGCAAGGTATCCGGATCGCCGGGCGAGCGGTCGAGCACCGTGGCGGTGCCCGCCGACGGTCGAATCAGACCGACCAGCATGCGCAGGGTGGTGGTCTTGCCCGCGCCGTTCGGACCCAGGAAACCGTAGATCTCACCGCGGTGGACGCTCATGCTCACGGCGTCCACGGCGGTGTGGGAGCCGTAGCGCTTGGTCAACCGGTCGGTGACGACAATCGCTTCGTTCATGGGTAGAACGATCCGCTCGAAGCCGCGGGAAATAATCCGTCGCGGCGCGTGATCCGCCGTACGTATCTCGACGTATTTCGCCGCGACACGGTGCCGCGGCCCGCGTACGGCGCTACGGTGCAGCTATGGACTTTCGCGGGGGAAGGCTCGGGCGGCGTGACGTGCTCCCGGCAGTGGCGGTGGGGGCGATCCAGCTCGGCTTCGGCACCCTGGCGAATCACCACCAGACCGTGACGCGCGGCCTGGACGCCGTCGGTTACCTACTGCTCGTGGCCGGTCCGCTGCTGCTGGTGCTGCGGCACCGCTATCCGCTGCAGGTGTTCTACGGGACGCTCGTGGTCACCGCCGTCTATCTGCTGGCGGGCTACGGCTACGGGCCGATCTTCGTCTCCCTGGTGGTGGCGTTCCTGGTCGCCGCGGTCCGTGAATCCCGTTGGTACACCTACTCGTTCGTCCCTGTCGGCTACTTCCTCATGGTGTGGCCGCTGCCCGGTTGGCGCGGCTATCACACCGGCGCATGGCAGGAATTCGGCTTGCTCGCTTGGCTTTTCCTACTCGTGGCCGCGGCCGAGGGCATTCGCCAGCGCAGCGCGGCGGTAACCGCGCGCAAGCAGCGGGCCGAGTCGGCGCGGCGCAGCGAACAGGCGCAGCGGGAACGCGAACAGGCCCAGCGCGCACTGGAATCGGCCGAACGCGAGCAGCGGGTCACCGAGGAGCGGCTGGCCATCGCGCGCGAACTGCACGATGTGCTCGCGCACAGCCTGTCGCTGATCAATGTGCAGTCCTCGGTCGCCCTGGAGTTGATCGACCGCAAGCCGGAACAGGCCGCCACGGCGCTGGCCGCCATCAAGTCCGCCAGCAAGGACGCGCTGGGCGAGGTGAACGCGCTGCTGCGCTCGATTCGCGGCGGCACCGCCACCGTGGCCGCGCCCACCGCACCCACCATCGGCATCACCGATCTCGACAAGCTCACCGGCCCGGCCCGTTCGGCCGGACTCGTGGTGCACACCATGGTCACCGGCGGCCCCCGACGACTGCCCGCGGTGGTGGATGTGGCGGCCGCGCGCATCGTGCAGGAGTCGCTCACCAATGTGGTGCGGCACGCGCCCGGCGCGAGTGTGCTGGTGAGCGTGCACTATTCGGCCGAGCGGCTGCAGCTCACCATCGACAACACCCGGCCCACCCGCCAGCCCGCCCCGCAGTCGCCGACCGGCGGCCACGGCATTACCGGCATGACCGAGCGCGCCCACGCCCTGGGCGGCAATCTGTCCGCCGAACCCAAGGCCGACGGCGGTTTCCGGGTCCGGGCCCGGCTGCCCACCCATCTGGTCCAGCCGGAACCGGCTGCGTGAGTGGCGGATTCGAGTGAGGGAGAGGTCATGGGCATCCGGGTGGTGATCGCCGACGATCAGGCGCTGGTGCGCGCGGGCTTCGTCGCGCTGCTCGGCGCGCAGGACGGGATCGAGGTGGTGGGCGAGGCCGACAATGGCGAACAGGCCCTGGCCCTGGCCCGCGACCTGGTCCCCGATGTGGTGCTGATGGACATCCGCATGCCGGTCCTGGACGGTCTGGCCGCCACCCGCGCCATTGCCGCGGACCCGGCGCTGGCCGCGGTGAAGGTGGTCGTGCTGACCACCTTCGAACTCGACGAGTACGTCTTCGAGGCCATGCGCGCGGGCGCGACCGGCTTCCTGGTCAAGCACACCGAGCCCGCCGACCTCATCAAGGCGGTCCGGGTGGTCGCCGACGGCGAGGCCCTGCTCTCCCCGAGCGTCACCAAACGTCTGGTGGCGGAGTTCGCCTCGCACGCCAAACCCGCTCCGACGGCCGAGTTCTCCGAACTCACCGATCGCGAGCGGGAGGTGATGACCCTGGTGGCGGAGGGGCTGACCAATGCCGAGATCGCCGATCGGCTCTATATGAGCCCGGCCACCGCGCGCACGCACGTCAGCCGAATCCTGGTGAAGCTCAATGCCAGAGACCGCACCCAGCTGGTGGTCATGGCCTACGAGTCCGGGCTGGTCCGGCCGGGATGGCAGTGACCTACCGGTGACGGTGGCGGCGGGTCCCATTCCCCGAGCACGCCGCCACCGACTCCAGCGGTGCGAATCCGGTCGGCACCGGTATGGAAAGCGAACCGAGATCACCCGGATCAAAGGTTAGCAATCCCGAACAGATCCTGAATCGGTCAACCAACCGGTCGGTCGCCAAACTCCGCAGTCGCCGGGATCACCTCGCGGCCCAGCACTTCCAGCGGCGTGATGTCGTCGACGCCCGCCACCCGCCCGATGACCAGATCGATGCCCAGGTCGGCCAGCCATTTCAACTGCCCCAACAGCTGACCGACACCCCCGCCGCTCGGCCCCGGATCGAAGGCGAAGGCGCAGCTCAGGCGAATCTCGCGCGGATCGCGGCCGATCTCGGCGCACAGGCGGTGCAACAACTCGATCTTGGCGGGGAGATCCGGGCCGGGTCGCAGACTCGCGACATCGGCGTACCGGGCCACCAGCGGCAGCGTGCGCCGCTCGCCATCGCCGCCGATCAGAATGGGCGGGCGGGAACGCCCGGGCGAAACCCGCACCGCCTGCGGGGCGTTCAACGGGCGCTCGACGTGAAAGTGCTTGCCCGACACCGGTTCGTCGGCGCCGCGCGCACCGGTCCACATCGCCCGGCAGATCCGCAGCGTCTCCTCCAGCATCTCGTAGCGGTCGCGCAGTGGCGGGAACGACAGACCGTAGCCCTCCACATCGCCGGTGGAGGTGCCCGCCCCGACGCCCAGCCAGGCCCGGCCCCCGGAGAGCACGTCCAGGGTGGTGACCAGCTTGCCGAGCATGGCCGGATGCCGGTAGTGCACACCCGAGACCATGGCGGTCAGCTGCACCCGCGAGGTGTGCGCGGCGATGAACGACAGCGTCGAATACGCCTCCAGCACATTCTGTTCCACGCGTCCCAACCACGGGCTCTGCCACAGGTGATCACCGACCGCGATGACCGAGAAGCCAGCGTCCTCGGCCGTGCGGACCACCTCGGCCAGGCGTGGGCCGATCGATGCCGAGGGGGTGTCCATCGCGAAATTCGTCAAATGCAATCCGAGTTCCATGGCTCTCACCCTGCGCGCCACGACGGCGCGAATCATCCGTCCGCGGAACACCTTTGGCGTACGCCCAGGTGCGTACCCCGGAGGTCTCGGGTGCGCGGTCAGCGTGCCGGATCGAGCGCCAGCCCCGCCCGAATCGCCTGTTCCACCGGCGAATACGCGCCATCCGGACGGTCCAGGACGCAGGGCTCACGGGACAGCAGCGGCGGTTGGGCCATGAACTTCGGGCGACCGGTGAGGTTGGGCTGCGCGGCGTGGACGAGGAAGGGGTGGCACAGGTAGACGTCGCCCGCCTTGCCCGTCGCCAGCGCCTCGGGCAGGTCGCCGCAGTCGACATAGAACTCGTGCAGGTCGAACATCGTGGTGCCCTCCTCCCCGAACGGCCGCAGCACCGGAGCGAGGCGCTGATGCGAGCCGACCCGAATCCGAGTGGGGGCGTCGTCGGGCCCGACATCGGAGAACAGGAACAGCATGAGCAGGGCACGGCCCTTGGAGAAGACGTTCACCCGCCAGCTCAGGAAGTCGTTCACGTCGGCATCGCCCTGGAAGCTCACGTCGACGTGCCATCCCGCGTCGCCGGGCGGTTCCGGACTCGGGAAGCGAATCGGCCAGCTGCCCAGGCTCTTTCGCGGCAGCCAGCGGCCGCGGCCCACCAATTGGTCGTAGGCCTCGAGCAGTACGGGGGCCGTGACCGCGCGCTGGAACGGCTCCTCGGCGTGATCCCAGAGCCGGATGACCGGCTGCGTCCAGGTCGCCGGATCGTCCGGGTCGCAACCGGTTTCGCGCCAGAGAATCTCCCGGCCCGCGGCGGCGGTCGCGGCGGAGAAGGCGCCCTCGACCTTCACGAACCCATCGGCGATGAAGGCGTCGATCTGTGCGTCGGTAAGCATGAAATCCTTTCCCTAGGCTGACCAGCATCGGCCATACCGAGATCGCGCCGCCACCGAATTTCGGCCCCGGACAAGGCGGAAGCCCCGCCCTCCCGAGGGAGAGGCGGGGCTTCCGTTGTCTGCCTGAGCCCGGTGCTTACTCGCCGGAGGCGGCGGCCGGGGCGTCACCCGCGAGGGCGGCGACCGGCTTGTCCTCGGCGGCATCGGTCTTCTTGGTCAACTTGGCCTTGGGGCTGAACGTGAACTTGGCGTTCTCGCCCTGGCCTTCGCCGTCCCAACCCTCGACGTCCACCACGACCACCTGGCCGGGGCCCAGTTCGCCGAAGAGGATCTTCTCCGACAGCTGGTCCTCGATCTCGCGCTGAATGGTGCGACGCAGCGGGCGGGCGCCCAGCACCGGGTCGAAACCGCGCTTGGCCAGCAGGCTCTTGGCCTTCTCGGTCAGCTCGATCTCCATGTCCTTGTTCTTCAGCTGGTTGGCGACGCGGCCGATCATCAGGTCGACCATCTGGATGATCTGATCCTGGGTCAGCTGGTGGAACACGATCACGTCGTCGATGCGGTTGAGGAACTCGGGCCGGAAGTGCTTCTTCAGTTCGTCGTTGACCTTGAGCTTCATCCGCTCGTAGTTCGAGCCCTCGTTGTTGGACTGGGCGAAGCCCAGACCCACGGCCTTGGAGATGTCCGAGGTGCCGAGGTTCGAGGTGAAGATCAGCACGGTGTTCTTGAAGTCGACCGTGCGACCCTGACCATCGGTCAGGCGGCCGTCCTCGAGGACCTGCAACAGGGTGTTGTAGATCTCCTGGTGCGCCTTCTCGATCTCGTCGAACAGCACCACCGAGAACGGCTTCCGGCGCACCTTCTCGGTGAGCTGGCCGCCCTCCTCGTAACCCACGTAGCCCGGAGGGGCACCGAACAGACGCGAGGCGGTGAAGCGGTCGTGGAACTCGCCCATGTCGATCTGGATGAGCGCGTCGTCCTCGCCGAACAGGAAGTTGGCCAGCGCCTTCGACAGCTCGGTCTTACCGACACCGGACGGACCGGCGAAGATGAACGAGCCCGAGGGACGCTTCGGATCCTTCAGACCGGCGCGGGTGCGGCGGATGGCCTTGGAGACGGCCTTGACCGCGTCCTCCTGGCCGATGATCCGCTTGTGCAGCTCGTCCTCCATGCGGAGCAGACGGGTGGTCTCCTCCTCGGTGAGCTTGAACACCGGGATACCGGTCCAGTTGGCCAGCACCTCCGCGATCTGCTCGTCGTCGACCTCGGCCACGACGTCCAGATCGCCGGAGCGCCACTGCTTTTCGCGCTCGGCCCGCTTGGCGACGAGCTGCTTCTCCTTGTCGCGCAGACGCGCGGCCTTCTCGAAGTCCTGCGCGTCGATCGCGGACTCCTTCTCCCGGCGCGCCTCGGCGATCTTGTCGTCGAACTCGCGCAGGTCCGGCGGCGCGGTCATCCGGCGGATGCGCATGCGCGCGCCCGCCTCGTCGATGAGGTCGATCGCCTTGTCCGGCAGGAAGCGGTCGTTGATGTAGCGATCCGCGAGGGTGGCCGCCGCGACGAGAGCGCCATCGGTGATCGAAACCCGGTGGTGCGCCTCGTACCGGTCGCGCAGACCCTTGAGGATGTTGATGGTGTGCTCGACCGTCGGCTCGCCCACCTGCACCGGCTGGAACCGGCGCTCGAGGGCGGCGTCCTTCTCGATGTACTTGCGGTACTCGTCGAGGGTGGTGGCGCCGATGGTCTGCAGCTCACCGCGAGCCAGCTTGGGCTTGAGGATCGAGGCCGCGTCGATGGCGCCCTCGGCCGCGCCCGCACCCACCAGGGTGTGCAGCTCGTCGATGAACAGGATGATGTCGCCGCGGGTGTTGATCTCCTTGAGCACCTTCTTCAGGCGCTCCTCGAAATCACCGCGGTAGCGGCTGCCCGCGACCAGAGAACCCAGGTCGAGGGTGTAGAGCTGCTTGTCCTTGAGCGTCTCCGGCACCTCGCCGTTGACGATGGCCTGGGCCAGACCCTCCACGACGGCGGTCTTGCCGACGCCGGGCTCACCGATCAGGACCGGGTTGTTCTTGGTGCGGCGGCTCAGCACCTGCATGACGCGCTCGATCTCCTTCGAGCGGCCGATGACCGGGTCGAGCTTGCCCTCGAGGGCGGCCTGGGTCAGGTTGCGACCGAACTGGTCGAGCACCAGCGAGGTGGACGGGGTGCCCGTCTCGCCGCGCGAACCGGAACCCTCGACCGACTCCTTGCCGCCCTGGTAACCCGAGAGCAGCTGAATGACCTGCTGACGGACACGGTTGAGATCCGCGCCCAGCTTGACCAGCACCTGCGCCGCGACGCCCTCACCCTCGCGGATCAGGCCGAGCAGGATGTGCTCGGTGCCGATGTAGTTGTGGCCGAGCTGCAGCGCCTCGCGCAGCGACAGCTCCAGCACCTTCTTGGCACGCGGGGTGAAGGGGATGTGGCCGGACGGAGCCTGCTGGCCCTGACCGATGATCTCCTCGACCTGCGACCGCACACCCTCCAACGAGATGCCCAGGGATTCCAGCGACTTCGCCGCGACACCCTCGCCCTCGTGGATCAGGCCCAGCAGGATGTGCTCGGTGCCGATGTAGTTGTGGTTGAGCATCCGGGCCTCTTCTTGGGCCAGGACAACGACCCGCCGTGCGCGGTCGGTGAACCTCTCGAACATCGCTCCCTCACTCTCCTGCTCCGCCTACTACGGCATCCGGCGCTTCAGACCCTGTGCTGCCCTTCTGGTCGCCAGCCTGCCATGAAGCCCTGGGGTTGCATCCCCCGACTCCACTCTAGTTGCCGGGGGTCACGCACGTCGTCCGTCCACCCTATTGCGAACCGGCCTCAGTACGACTCATTCAGTCATAACGGGGCAGTTGCGCGGACCGTTTCCGATTGGGCTACGCCCACAGCGAACAAGCCGGTCAGTCCCCTGTGAAGGGCGGAACGAACTCGCAGGGGACCGCCCGCGGGTGCGCCGGATCGAGGGCGTTGAGGGCGACCATGGCCGCGCGATGACTGCCGGCGATGGCCATGTGGTCGGAGAAGTCGACGGGGCAACCGTCCTGCATGCGGACATTGGTGGCATTGGGCGCGGGCACCAGCGCGACCGAGGGCCACACCGCCTCGTCGAAGTCGGAGGCCAGGTTCGTGTAGGTGACCGAGGGGTCGTAGACGCCGTCGGCGTTCAGGGCGTTGATGAACGAGGAGTTGCCGAGCATCTCCGGGCAGGCCTGGCAGATGGCGCTCATGGTCGGGATGGAGTCGACGGTGTCGGCGTCCACGCCGAGTCGGCTGCCGAACGCGCGCATCACGTTCATCTGATCGCCGAAGATGCCCAGCCACGGGGGCGCGATACCGACGAACTTGTCGACCTTGCCGTGCCCGCCGAGCCGCTTGATGTAGTAGTCACCGACGGTATTGCCCTGCGAGTGGGCGATGAAGTCCACCTTGGCCGCACCGGTCGCGGCGAGTACCCGGTCCACGAAAGCGGCCACCTGCGCGGCGCTTTCGGGGATCGGCTTCATGCCACCCAAGGCCGAGAGCGGCCACGGCACGTCGAGGCTGCCGTAGGTCAGCGCGAAGACGCAGTAGCCCTCATTGGCGAGTAGGGGGGCGTACGCGCCCCAGTTGGTCTGCGCGCCGCCCGCCGTGCCGTGGATGAGCACCACCGGATCCGGGTGCGCGGCGGTGGGTTTGCAGGCCCAGTCATTGGCCCCGGGCAGGGAGCCGCCGGGATTGGTGAGCTCGTACGGGATGCCCGCGAAGAAGTTGAAAGTGACCGGGTATTCCGCGCGGGCGGTGCCGCTCGCGACGATTCCCAGGACCGCCAGCACCGCCATGATCAGCAGTGATCCCGGCGTTCGGCGTGTGGGCATCCTTCTCATGTTCCCTCCCAAATTAGAACGCGTTCCGTCAACCTAGTGGGGAAACAAGCATGGGAGATGGATTACTGGCGAGTAGGTACTGAAACTCGTTCCAGTACAGGAAAACGGTGGTGACCGGGACCCGCAGGCGGCTTGTGAAGCCGCACACCGGGTCCCGGCCACCGCCGGAAATTCGCGCGAATTACCGCTGCGCGGAACCGAATCCGGGCTGCACCGGGAAGGGCCAGGCCGACGCCGCCGGGACCACCGGGGCCGCCTGCGCCGCCGCGCCCGCCCGGGCGTGCTGCATGCCCGCCGCGAACAGGCCGCCGGTCAGCACCAGGAAGGCCAGCGTGTGCAGCACCGCGCGGACCACATTCCAACGCACCCAAGAGGTTTCGAACTGCGCGCGCACCGCGGCCAGATCCCCGATCTGCCCCACGTCACCGGCATTGGCCAGCTGGTTGTTGAGCGGCACGTTCAGACCCGAGGTGACGGCGAAGGCGATGATATTGAGCAGCAGCGCGACACCGATCCAGATCAGCGTCGTGCGGGAGTCCTTGCCCAGGTGCAGCGCCGCCGCCAGCACCGTGAAGCCGACCGTGCCCATGAAACCGAGCATGAACCACGGATTGATGATGACCACGTTGATCTTCTGCATGATGTCGATGAAGGTGCGGTCGTCGGATTGGCCGAGGGCCGTCATCACCGAGGTCGCGTACGCGTAGAAGACACCGGCGATGAGACCGGTGGTCAGCGTCGCCGCCACCAGCGCGGCCGTGCGAAATGCGAACATCGTTCTCTCCTGACTGGATCTGCCACCCGTGTGTTTCCCGGGCGATCGACTACGTCCAGTCAACTGCCGGCGGGCACGGAAACCCATGGCTCAGAAGCTCGCACGCATGCGCGGGTGTCCAACAGGTACCGGCGGTACCAGGACAACTCCCGGCGAACGGTCAGAGATCGCGCTCGGAGATCACGCCGGACTGCATGGCCAGGTTGGCCAGGCGGACCCGCTTCTGGTTCTGCGGGAGATCCTCCACGCCGAACTTGGCGAAGAGCGCGCGCAAATGGGTCTTGATGGCATCCACACTCAGGAACAGCTCGGCGGCGATCTGCTGGTTCGAGGCGGGCGAGGCGAATCCGTCATTGCCGCGCAGCGGGCGGCACAGGGCGATCAGGACCGACCGCTGGGTTTCGGTGAGGGAGCGCAGGGTTGGCAGCCCACCCGTGGAGGTCTGCGTGACATCGCCTGCGGCACCGGAGAAGTCGTGGAAGGTGACCCGCGAGGTGCCCATGCGAATGACGTCACCGGGCTGCAGCCGGTGCCGCCCCACCAGGCGATCCCCATTGACGAAAGTGCCGTTGCGGGAAAGCCCGTCGTCCACGATGGTCCAGTGCGCGCCCAGGTATTCGGCGGTGGCGTGCAGGCGCGAGACCTCCACGTCCCAGAACAGCGAGAGATCGGCCTGCGGGGAGCGCCCGATGGTGATGCGCGGCTGGTCAGGGGACAGCATCAGCTCGTGCTGGCGTCCCTCTTGATCCTTGACTCGCAGGAAGGAACCGTGGAATGCGGTCACTGCGCCGATACCTCTTCTCTAGTTCCAGCCAGTGACATCGTCCGCACGTTTCAATGGTGCCTGGCCGCCGGGGCACGAGCAAGATCGTGGCTCGAGCCCGGCGGAGTGATCTTGGCGTTATACGCAAACCGTATGAATAAACCACTGCCGCCCGGGTTCGCACGAAACACCCGGACGGCAGTCGAATCGGCGACTAGTCGGACAACTAGTTCTTAGCAGCGGCCTTGTTGTAAGCCTCGGTGATGTCCGCGGAGATACGACCACGAGCGGACACCTTGTGTCCATTCCGGCGCGCCCATTCACGAATGGCCGCGCTTTGTTCGCGATCGATCGACACCCGGTTCTTCGGGCCCGCGGCCGGAGCACCGGCCACCTTGGTACGACGCCGCCCACTCACCCGCCGAGCGGCGGAAACCCAGGTTTCCAGACCGTCCCGGAGCTTGGCCGCGTTCTCCGTCGACAAGTCGATCTCGTAGGACACGCCATCGATAGCGAACTCGATGGTCTCCTCCGCGATGGACTCACCGTCGACATCGTCGATCAAGCTAACGGTGACCTTCTTTGCCATGAGATGAACGTCCTCTCGAAATCGTGCGACCCGTATAGTCAGGCCGATTACCCGACGCCAGAATACCGCTAATTCCGATAGTCCCAGAACAGGCCCCGGAAATGCAATCCGGAAGAACTATCGGGCTGCCGGACGCACAATTGGAAAGAGTATCGTTTCCCGGATTCCATGGCCAGTCAGGGCCATCAGCAAACGATCGATACCCATACCCGTTCCGGTTGTGGGGGGCATACCGTGCTCCATCGCGGCGAGGAAGTCCTCGTCCAGGCGCATGGCCTCGTCGTCGCCCGCCGCGGCCAAACGCGCCTGATCCACGAAACGTTCACGCTGGATGACCGGATCCACGAGTTCGGAATAGCCCGTGGCGAGTTCGAACCCGCGCACGTACAGGTCCCACTTCTCGGTAACCCCGGGCTTGCTCCGATGCTGGCGCGTCAGCGGCGATGTCTCGACGGGGAAGTCGCGCACGAAAGTCGGGGCGTAGAGCTTGTCGCCGTAGACGTGCTCCCACAGTTCCTCGACCAGTTTGCCGTGGCCATAGCCCTTGCCCTCGGGAATTTCCAGACCGACCCGATCGGCGAGTGCCAGCAATTCCTCGACGGTCGTTTCCGGCGTGACCTCCACACCGATCTGCTCGGACAGCGAGGGGTACATCTCGACGGTCGCCCACTCACCCGACAGGTCGTATTCGGTGCCGTCGGCGAGGGTCACCACCTGGGTGCCGAAGACCTCCTGCGCGACTTCCTGGATCAATTCCCGCATCATGGTCGCGGAATCGTCGTAGGTGCCGTACGCCTCGTAGGTTTCCAGCATTGCGAACTCGGGCGAATGGGTGGAGTCCGCGCCCTCGTTGCGGAAGTTGCGGTTGATCTCGAAGACCTTCTCGATGCCGCCCACCACGCAGCGCTTCAGGAACAGCTCCGGCGCGATGCGCAGGAACAGCTCCATGTCCAGGGCGTTGGAGTGGGTGGCGAAAGGCCGGGCCGCCGCGCCGCCGTGGATGGTCTGCAGCATCGGGGTCTCGACCTCGAGGAATCCCCTGCGCTCCAAGGCGTTTCGCAGCGCGCGCACGGCCGCCACGCGGGTGCGGGCCATCTCGCGCGCCTCCGGGCGCACGATCAGGTCGACATAGCGCTGGCGGACGCGCGACTCCTCGCTCATCTCCTTGTGCGCCACCGGGAGTGGGCGCAGCGCCTTCGCCGCCATTTCCCACGAATCGGCCATGACGCTCAATTCGCCCGTGCGCGAGGCGATCACCTCGCCGTGCACGTACACGAAATCGCCGAGATCGACATCGGCCTTCCAGGCCGCCAGGGATTCCGCGCCGACCCCGTTCAGGCTGATCATGGCCTGCAACTGGGTGCCGTCACCCTCCTGCAGCCGGACGAAACACAGCTTGCCGGTATTACGGGCGAAAATGACACGGCCCGCAATCCCGACCAGCTGGCCGGTCTGGGTATCGGGCTCGAGATCGGGGTAGGCCGCGCGAATTTCGGCGAGGGTATGCGTGCGCGGCACCACCACGGGATAAGCCTCGCGACCCTCCCCCAGCAACCGCTCACGCTTCTCCTGACGAATCCGCATCTGCTCGGGGACGTCATGCTCTACCGCGGCGGCGGCAGGCTTTTGTCCAGCGGAAACAGTGGTGTTTGCGGGAGAAGAGGGGGGTGGGGTGCTCACGGGTCTCTAGCCTAGCTCCCCCGCCTCCCCGGGCCTTCAGCGCACGGCTGTAGTGCCGTCGACACTCATGCACGCGTGCTGGCGGTTGGGTGCCAAACCAATTCTGGACGTACCCGGTGAGTTACCCCGGTCGGCACGAAATCAGTCGTCACCCAACATTCGAGAGCCCGATTGGCTGCCGCGGACTTTACTTCACACCCAGGCGAGGGTGGCGACCTCGCGTTCGAAATGCGGGGCGCTCGCGGCGACGGTGAGCAGTCCGGCGGCCTTGAGGGCCTGGTATCCACCGTCGAGATCGGTGGCGCGGCGCAATCCCAGCTGCTGCAAGGAGGCCGCGGCCAGGCTCGAGGTGTAACCCTCGGAGCAGACGATGATCCATTCCACGTCGTGGTGTTCGGCCAGCGCCAAACGCGCGGAACTGGTCGGGTCCAGACGCCATTCCAGGACATTGCGTTCGATGACCAGGGCGCCCGGCAGGGTGCCCTCGCGCAGGCGCTGGGCCTGCGGGCGAATATCCACCAGAATCGCCCCGCGCGCGATGGCCTGCGGCAATTCGATCGGGAGCAGGCGACGCAGCTGCTGGCGGGCGTGGGCGAGCATGCCGTCGATCGTCAAGTGGGTCATTCGAGTTCGCCTTCGGGCTGGTCGGTGAGGACGGAACGGGTGCGCCGCAGGGTGCCGTGGCCGGTGACCTCGTAATAGGACATGGCCGTCAGCGGCGGTGAATAGGCGTGCACACTCAAAGTCGGGTTCAGCGGGCCGGTGATTCCGGCTTCTTCTTCGGGGGCACGCACCACGTCGTGCACCCAGCCGAGCGGGAAAGACGCCTGATCACCCGCGGTGAGGGTGCGGCGGCGCAATTCCCGGCCATTCCAGCGGTATTCGGAAAGCGCGCCGGAGAGCACGGTCAGCGCCCCCAGCGAACCGGCGTGATCGTGCAGTTCGGTGTACTTGCCCTCGACCCAGCTGATCAGCCAGATGTCCACCTCGTCATCGGCGACGAGCCGTGCGGCCCAACGGTTTTCGGTGGGCCACAGGCCGCCGTCGGGCAGCAGGTGGTCGTAGCGGCCCTCCAGCACGTCCTGGGCGCCCTCGTCGGTCAGACGCAGCAGGTCGGCCGGGCGCAGCCGGGTCGGCAGGGCGGAGGCGGTGGCCCGCTCGGTCACCTCGGGCAGCAGGCGCGAGGCCTCGGTGCGGGTGGCGGCGGCGCGGGTACCGGCGGACAGGGAGAGAACAGAGGAACGCATGAGCGAAACTCCAAGGAATGTGAAAGTGGTCGGGGGCTATACGAAGCCTCGACGACCGTCGAGGCGAATCAGCCTCGACAACACTCCTGGGTGCTCACGCGGAAATACACGTCGGCGAGCCTAACAGAGGTGCGCCGGGAATCAACAGTGCCTCCCGGCGACGACTGCATCACTTTTATTCCGGCCGGTCTGTTCAGGACCGGGTCTTGCGCTGCTGGTTGCGCTCGTAGACCAGGCGCAGCCCGTCCAGGGTCAGATGCGGCTCGTGGTGCTCGATGGTCTCCGATTCGGGCACGATGAGCGGCGCGGTCGCGCCGGTGGCCACCACCGCCACATCGTCGCCGGAGAAGGCGTCGATATCGCGAATGCGGTCGATGAGCCCGTCCACCAGGCCCGCGAAACCGAAGATGGCGCCCGACTGCAGACATTCCATGCTGTTCTTGCCCACCACCGACCGCGGCCGGGTCAACTCCGCGCGGCGCAGCGCACTGCGGGCAATCAGGGCCTCGGTGGAAATCTCCACGCCCGGCGCGATACTGCCGCCGAGAAATTCCCCCTTGGCCGACACCAGGTCCACACAGATGGCGGTGCCGAAATCCACCACGATGGCCGGGGACTGGAAACGGTGATATGCCGCAAGACAATTCACGATGCGATCCGCGCCGACTTCCTTCGGATTGTCGACCAGCAGCGGAATACCGGTGCGCACACCGGGTTCCACCAGCACGTGCGGCACGTGACCCCAATACCGCGAGAGCATTTCCCGCAGTTCGCGCAGGACCGGCGGCACCGTGGACAGCGCCGCGACGCCGATCACCTGATCGGCGTCCGCGCCGATCAGGCCGCGCACCTGCAGCGCGAATTCGTCCGCGGTCAGCAGCGGATTGGTGTGCATCCGCCACTGCCGCACCAGCTTCGCGTGATCCCCGCTGCCGGAGAACAGGCCCAGCTCGATGCTGGTGTTGCGGACATCGATACAGAGCAGCATGCCCGCCCGCCGCTCAGGCCAGGGTGAGCGTGCGCGGCGAGATCAGGTCCGAACCCTCGGGGGCGTGCGCCGGGTCCGTGCCGAGCTCGATGGGGCGGTTGCGCTCGTCGACGAAAACCACGTGCGGCGCATAGTCTTTCAGCTCCTCGGCGTCCATCATCCCGTAGGCGATGAGGATGACCAGATCACCCGGGTGCACGAGATGCGCTGCGGCGCCGTTGATTCCGATCACACCGGAGCCGCGCTCGCCCGCGATCACATAGGTCTCGAGCCGGGCCCCGTTGGTGATGTCCACGATCGAGACCTTCTCACCCTCGAGCAGATCGGCGGCGTCCAGCAGATCCTGGTCCACGGTCACCGAGCCGACATAGTGCAGATCGGCGTGAGTCACCGTGGCCCGGTGGATCTTCGACGTCATCATGGTGCGCAACATCGTCGTCGCCTCCTAGAGAATTGCCTGGGCAGGCTGGTCGGGAACGGTGGGCTGACCATCGAGCGGCTTGCCGATGGAGACGGGCATATTGTCGATCAGGCGGGTGGTGCCGACCCGGGCGGCGACCAGCAGGCGGGCATTACCGCTGGGCCACTCCTCGGAGAAATCGGAACCGCGCAGGGCCAGGTAGTCGAGCTCGATCTGCGGGGCCAGCGCCAACACCTCGCTCGCGGCCGCCAGCACCGCCTCGGGACCGCGGCCCGCCGCATGGCGACCGGCCAGCAGCGCGGCCGACAGGGTCGTGGCCAGCTCGCGCTCCTCGGGGCTCAGGTAGCGGTTGCGCGAGGACTTGGCCAGACCGTCGGCCTCGCGGACCGTGGCGGCGGGGACGATCTTCACGTCCATGTTCAGGTCCACGACCATCTGCCGGATCAAAGCCAGCTGCTGGTAATCCTTTTCGCCGAAGAAGGCCTCGTGCGGCTGGCAGATGTTGAACAGCTTGGACACCACGGTGAGCACGCCGGAGAAATGGCCCGGGCGGGTCGCGCCCTCGAGAATGTCGCCGTACGGACCGGCCTGCACCGTGGTGCGCGGACCGAACGGGTACATGTCGTTCGCGCTCGGCGCGAACACCAGCTCGACGCCCTCCCCGCGCAGCAGCTCGACATCGGCGTCGAGGGTGCGCGGGTATTTGTCGAGATCCTCGTTCGCGCCGAACTGCAAGGGGTTCACGAAGATCGACACGATGACCGTGGTGTTGGTCAGCTTCGCCAGCCGCACCAGCTCCAGGTGGCCCTCGTGCAGCGCGCCCATGGTCGGCACCAGCGCGACCCGGCGGCCCACCGACTTCAAGGCCTTGACGACCTTGGTCATGATGGCCGGATCGTGGTGCACGGTCAGCTCGCCACGCTTGTAGGTGCCGATCAGTTTGGGATCCATGGGGTGGTCAGCGTCCTTCCAGCAGGTCGAGCAGGGCGGGGTTGGTCTTGGCGCGTTCGGCCGAACGCAGGGACTGGGCGCGATACCCGGCGGCCAGGCGGGGATTCACGGCTTCGAGGGCCGCGAGATGCGCGGCCACGGCCGCCACGTCGCCGCGGGCGACCGGACCGGTGAGCGCGGCCGGGCCACGGCGCAGGGCATTGTCGAGGGCCGCCGAGGCCAGTGGCGCGAGCATGCGCTCGGCCAACCCGTTGGGCTGATCGTCGATGGTCTGCTGACCCAGCAGGCCCGGGCCCGCGAGGGCGGCCCGCAACGCCTCGACGGCGTCCACGATCAAGGTCACCAGATGGTTGCTGCCGTGCGCGAGCGCCGCGTGATAGAGGGTCCGGTGCTCCTCGGCGACCCGCACCGGTTCGCCGCCCATCTCGATGACCAGCGACTGCGCGATGGCGTAGCCGATGTCGTCGGCGGCGGTGATGCCGAAACAGGCATTGCCCAGTCGGGCCATATCCTCGTCATGCCCGGTGAACGTCATGGCCGGGTGAATGGCCAGCGGCAGCGCGCCCCGCTCCGACAGCGGCGCGAGAATGCCGACCCCGTTCGCGCCGGAGGTGTGCGCCACGATGGTGCCGGGCCGGACCGCGTTCGCGGCCGCCAAACCGGTGATCAGACCGGGTAATTCGGCGTCGGGAACGGCCAGGATCAGCAGTTCGCTGCGGGCGGCCACATCCTCGGCGGGCAGGATCTGGGAATCGGGCAACCGCGTGGCGGCACGACGCAGCGAGGCATCCGAAATCGCGGATACCCCGAATACGACATGACCGGCCCGCTCGAGTGCCGCGCCCAGTGCGGATCCGACGCGTCCCGCCGACACGATTCCCACCGTCAGGCGTGCGGGCGCAGGATCACTCCAGACATCCTTGTCCGAGGTCACTTTGTCCTCTCGAAAGTCGTTCCAGTCCCGCCTTGCGGGTACCGGACGTTACTCGTGGAGGATATCGCCGCCCATTCGCCAGGGCCACCACATGTGGGATAGGCAACTCCGGGGGCGGTTCAGTTCGCGTTCTCGGACTTCAGGTTGGCCATGATCTCGGCCACCGAGAGGCGCTGGGTGCCCTCGGGGTCCGGGGCGTCGTCGCGGCGGCGACGCCGAGCGGTGGCCCGGCCCACCGGGGTAGACGGGTCGGGGTCGGCGTTCAGGCGCGGGATGGGCGTAGCGTGCGCGGTCGCGGCGATGGGTTCGGCGGGGCGGGTTTCCTTGGCGGGCTCCGGGTTCGGGGTGGGAGCGGACGAATTCGATTCGGCGGCGGCGCGTTCGGCCTCGTAGTCCTGGCGCATGGCGTCGGTGATGATCGAGGTCTCGGCGGTCACCGGATCGTCGAAGGGGGTCGCGAAGGCGGGCGGTTCGGGATGCTCCGGATCGAACTTGGGGGCGATGCGGGCGCGCGGGTCCTCGTCCTCTCGCTGATCCGGCGAGGACCAGGGGTCCCACGGATCCGCGTCCGGCCAGCTATTGTTCGCCGCCTCGGGGGCCTCGGCGGCGTCGCGGCTCGGAAGTTCCTGCACCCGAACGGCATCCGCACGCAGGGCGGGGCGTTCGAAGGGCAGGTCGCCATCGAAGAGCCGCTGCAGACTCTCGCGCAGGACGGTGAGTTCGGCGCGCAGCGCGGCCATCTCGGTGGCGTCCGCGCCCACCTCTTGGCGGACCCGGTTCTCCACGCCCAGTTCGTATTCGCGGCGGGCAGCAACCTCGCGCTCCAGCTGGAGTTGGTAGACCTTCTGCAGGTCGCCGACTTTCGCCTTGTCGATGGCCGCTTCCCTGCGGTAACGCGTGGCCGCGAGGGCGCCCACGGCGGCCGCCCACAGGGCCGCGACCAGGCCGACGCGGATCAGATGAAGGTTATCGGTGAAGATCAGGAAAACGCTGGCAACCAGTCCGAGGAGAAGCAGAAAGCCGGTGAACAACTTTCCCGCATCCTCCCGCCGCCGACGGGAAGCACTGCTACGGGAGGGTGAAACCATGCCAGCCAGCGTAGCGTGATCTTCCGGACAGGGCCCCCACCTTGGCGATCATCAGTATCAAAGCGTTAGCTATGAAGTAGCTGCCTCATCGGGAGGGTCGATGGGGGCACGGCAGCAATACTCCAGCCACAATGCCGCGGCCACCAATCCGGCGCCGCCGATCAGCCCCACCACCGCGCCCGGCGTATCCGACGCCGCCGCACGCAGATCCGAGCGCTGCATGAGCAGCCACACCAGGAACCCCAGCCAGATGCCGCCCACCAGCGAACCCACCTGCGCCGACGCCTTGGCCAGCGCCACCGCCCGGGCCGCCGTGATCGGGTGCAGCTGACCGGAACCCGGGCCGATACCGTGATTGTCCTTGCGCTGGCGAATCACCAAGGCCAGCACCAGCTCCAGCACCGCCACCGGAATCAGCGAGGCGCCCGAGAACACCGAGATGGGCGGAAAGCTCGAATAGGCCATATTGGTGGCGATCCAGGCCACGATCGCGGCCAGCAGGACATTCGCCGACAGGTCGAGAATGCGCGTCGGCTTCACCGCGTCAACTCCGGCATCAGGGCGTCCATCCCAAACTGAGTTCGGTGCGGCGCACACCCGCCACCTCGGCGGAATCCAAGGCGGACAGCCACTCTCGCACCGACCGCGACGCGCCGGTCGCCTCCAGCCGTGCCTCCGGCTCCACCTCGAGCCACGGCACCAGCACGAACGCGCGATTGTGGGCCTGCGGATGCGGCAGCGTCAGCACCGGGTCGAGACTGGTCACCACCACCCGCACATCGCGGCGGCGCTGCTCGGCCCACACCACGTCCACGTCGAGAGTGCGCGCGCCCCAGCGGACTTCGCGTACCCGTCCCGCGGCCTGTTCCAGCTCCTGGCCCAGCCGTAGCCAGTCCGACGGCTCCAGGGCCGGATCCTCGGCCACCAGAACGGCATTCAGATAGTCCTGCTGCGGCACCCCGCCCCAGGGCGGCGTCGAGTACACCGACGACACCGCCACCACGCGCGGGCCCAGCGCCGCCACCACGCTGCGCAGGTGCGCCAGGCGGTCGCCCAGATTGGATCCGATGGACAGGACTACGCGGGTCACCGCTCTACTCCTCCGGTTCGCGACGGCGGGACGTGACTACTCGGACGTCTTCGAAGGTATGCGGAATCGGCGCGAACGGCTTGTGCAGCACCACTTCCACGGCCTGAATGCGGGGGTCGGCCATGATGTCGTCGGCGATCTGGGAGACCACGGTCTCGATCAGGTCCCGCGGTTCACCGGACACGATGGCGACCACCTGCTCGGCGAGCTCACCGTAGTGGACGGTGTCGGCGATGTCGTCGGATTTGGCGGCGGCGGTGAATTCGGTCCACAGCGTCACGTCCACGACGAACTCCTGGCCGTCGCGCTTCTCGAAGTCGAAGACGCCGTGGTGGCCGAACACACGCAGACCGCGCAGTTCGATTCGGTCCCCGGACAATCCGAGCCGATCAATGCTCACAGCGACTCCCCCGCAATGCTCACAGCGACTCCCCCGCCGCACGCCGGTACCGATTCCGCAGTCGCCGCGCCGCGTTCGTGGCCGCGTCGACCACCGCGATGGCGTCCAACGAGGACCGCACATCGTGCACGCGCACACCCCACGCCCCGTGCTCGGCGGCCAGGGCGGAAATCGTGGCCGTGGCCACCTCGCGGCCGTCCGGCGGGCGCGGACCCCGTTCGTCCTCGAGCAGCGCGCCCAGAAAACGCTTGCGGGAGGCCCCGATCAGCACCGGCAGCCCCGCGTCCATCAGCTCGGTCATGCGATAGAACATGCCGCCCAACAACTCCCAGTTGTGATCGGCGTTCTTGGCGAAGCCCAGGCCCGGATCCAGCACCAGCTGCCCGAAGTCGACGCCACCGGCGAGGGCGAACTCGACCTGCGCGTTCAGCTCCTCCCAGACCTTGCTCACCACATCGTCGTACTGCTCGGCCGGGCCGGTGTGCCGGTAGTCCGCGTCGGCCCGCCAGTGCATGAGAATCCACGGAATCTTGGTCGCCGCGACGACTTTCACCATGTCCGCGTCGGCGCGGCCGCCGGAGACGTCGTTCACCATGGCCACACCCGCCTCGATGGCCGCCTCGGCCACGCTGGCGCGCATGGTGTCCACACTGGTCGGCACCCCGGCCGCGGCCAGCCGCCGGATCACCGGAACCACCCGCGCCGCTTCGGTTTCCGGGTCGATGCGCACCGCACCGGGGCGGGTCGACTCACCGCCGACATCGATGATGTCCGCGCCCATCTCGTAGAGCTCGAGCCCGTGCGCGACCGCCAGACCCGGATCGAGATAGCGGCCACCGTCGGAGAACGAATCGCTGGTGACGTTCACCACGCCCATCACCACGCACGAGCGGCCCCCACGGGGGACGACCAATCCGGCCCCCCGCGTACCGCTCTCGGCCATGGCGGGTGCGCTCACTTCCGCAGAATCAGGTCGAGGGCCTCCGCGCGCGACGACGCGTTGGACTGCAGCAGGCCGCGCACCGCCGAGGTGGTGGTGGAGGCCCCGGGCTTGCGGATGCCGCGCATGGCCATGCACAGGTGCTCGGCCTCGATCACCACGATCGCGCCGCGCGGCTCCAGCTTGGCCATGACCGCGTCGGCGATCTGACTGGTCAGCCGCTCCTGCACCTGCGGGCGCTTGGCGTACAGGTCGACCACGCGGGCCAGCTTGGACAGTCCGGTCACCCGGCCGCTCGGGCCGGGGATGTAGCCGACGTGCGCCACCCCGTGGAAGGCGACCAGGTGGTGTTCACAGGTCGAGTACATCGGGATGTCGCGAACCAGCACCAGTTCCTGGTGGCCCTCGTCGAAGGTGGTGTTGAGCACCTCGGACGGATCGGTGAACAGGCCCGCGAACATCTCGCGGTAGGCCCGCGCCACCCGCGCGGGGGTGTCGGCCAGGCCGGGCCGGTCCGGATTCTCACCGACCGCGATGAGCAGCTCACGCACGGCCTTTTCGGCGCGTTCCTGATCGAAGGGCCGACCGGTGTCGAGCGCGATCGGCCCGGTCACGCTGGTCGCGTCGTGCTCATCGAGCGCGCTCACCTCGTGTTGATCGAGGACGTGGTTGTTGGTGGCCGACAATCGACACCTCCTGTGTTGACTTGCCGCACGTGCAGACGCGGCCTGGACGCGGTCGCCGACCACTCGGGGCGGGCTCGGCGGCGGGTGTGCACCCGGCTGCCGAGCCCGGCCCGAGCCGGGCCGCGAACCCATTGAGCGTATCGGGACCGCGATCAGCGACGACCGTTCGGTCCGTCCCAACCGTTCTTCTCGTCCTCGTCATTCCCGGCGGGCTGCTGACCACCCGGGTAGTCCGGCTGCTGGCCGTATCCCGGCTGGTACTGGCCGCCGCCCGGCTGGTAGCGCTGATTGCCCGCGGGGGCCCAGCCGCCGTACGCGCCGCGCGGCTGCGGGGCCTGCGTCTCCTCCTCCGGCGGCCAGCCCGGCGCGGACCAACCGGCCGGAGCGCCGTAGTCCGGGCGCGAACCGTGGGTCGGGGCGCCACCGTGGCGCGGGTAGGCCGCGCCCTGCGGCAGCGGGTAGCCCTGCGGCGCGGGGGCCGGGTAGCCGCCGTACTGCGGGGCGCTGCCGTAGGCCGGTTCCGGATATCCGTTGGCGGGCTGGGCAACCGGACGCGACGGCCGCGAATCCTCTTCCGGCCACGGCTCACCGCGCTCGGCGGCCAGCTCGCGCGGCGTCTTCACCGGCGGGCGGTCCGACGGGGTGCGATCGCCGAAATCGTTGAAAGCCGTGATGCGCGGGCGCTTTTCGACGGTGGTGAGCACCTCCTCGAGATCCTTGCGGTGCAGGGTCTCACGCTCGAGCAGCGCGGTGGCGAGCGAATCCAGCTCGTCGCGGTACTCGTTGAGCACCGCCCACGCCTCGGTGTGCGCGGCCTCGATGAGGTTGCGCACCTCCTCGTCGATCTCGCGGGCCACCTCGTGCGAGTAGTCCGAGGCCATGCCCATGGACCGGCCCAGGAACGGGTCGCCCTGCTCCTGGCCGTAGCGGACCGCGCCCAGGCGGGCGCTCATGCCGTACTCGGTGACCATGGCGCGCGCGATCTTGGTGGCCTGGTCGATATCGGAGGACGCACCCGTGGTCGGCTCGTGGAACACCAGCTCCTCGGCCGCACGCCCGCCCATGGCCATGACCAGGCGGGCGATCATCTCCGAGCGGGTCATCAGACCCTTGTCGTCCTCGGGCACGGTCATGGCGTGGCCGCCGGTGCGGCCGCGGGCCAGGATGGTGACCTTGTAGACCGGCTCGATATCGGGCATCGCCCAGGCGGCCAGGGTGTGCCCGGCCTCGTGGTAGGCGGTGATCTTCTTCTCGTGCTCGGAGATCACCCGCGACTTGCGGCGGGGGCCGCCGATGACGCGGTCGACCGACTCCTCCAGGGCCGCACCGGTGATCACGTTGCCGTGCTCGCGGGCGGTGAGCAGCGCGGCCTCGTTGATGACATTGGCCAGATCCGCGCCGGACATGCCGACGGTGCGCTTGGCCAGACCCTCGAGGTCGGCGTCGGGCGAGATCGGCTTGCCCTTGGAGTGCACCTGCAGGATCGCGCGGCGGCCGTTGAGGTCCGGGTTGCCGACCGGGATCTGGCGGTCGAAGCGGCCCGGGCGCAGCAGCGCCGGATCCAGGATGTCGGGGCGGTTGGTGGCGGCCATGATGATGACGCCGGTGCGCTCACCGAAGCCGTCCATCTCCACCAGCAACTGGTTCAGGGTCTGCTCGCGCTCGTCGTGGCCGCCGCCGAGGCCCGCGCCGCGCTGGCGGCCGACCGCGTCGATCTCGTCCACGAAGATGATGCAGGGGCTGTTCTGCTTGGCCTGATCGAACAGGTCGCGCACGCGGGAGGCACCGACACCGACGAACATCTCGACGAAGTCCGAACCGGAGATGGTGAAGAACGGGACGCCCGCCTCCCCGGCAACGGCCTTGGCCAGCAACGTCTTACCGGTGCCGGGCGGGCCGTAGAGCAGCACGCCCTTCGGGATCTTCGCGCCCAGCGCCTGGTAGCGCGCCGGGTTCTGCAGGAAGTCCTTGATCTCGTAGAGCTCTTCGATGGCCTCGTCGGCGCCCGCCACATCCTGGAAGGTGGTCTTGGGCATGTCCTTGGACAGCAGCTTGGCCTTCGACTTGCCGAAGCCCATCATGCCGCCGCGGCCGCCGCCCTGCATGCGCGCCATCACGAAGATGAACAGGCCCAGCAGGATCACCATGGGCAGCATGAACAGC
Organism: Nocardia sp. CDC153; assembly: GCF_035818515.1. Classification (NCBI taxonomy): domain Bacteria; kingdom Bacillati; phylum Actinomycetota; class Actinomycetes; order Mycobacteriales; family Nocardiaceae; genus Nocardia; species Nocardia sp. CDC153. Next base: position 914,188 of record NZ_JAYKYU010000003.1, read on the forward strand.
AGGATCTGGCTCAGCCAGGAATCCTGCTTGACGGTGGTGTTGACCTTGGCGCCGGAATCCTCGGCGGCCTTGAAGATCTGCGCGGAGACCTCACCGCCGCCCGGGTACTTGGCGATGAGCTTGGTCTCACCCTTGGTGGCATCGTTGCCGTTCTTCAGCGTGATGCGCAGCTGCTGTTCTTTGTCGTCGATCTGGACCGAATCGACATTGGACTTGTCCTGGAGCTGGGACAGCGCCACCGAGGTATCGACGCTATGCCAGCCGCGCGTGTCGTTGCTGAAATAGCTGACCAACCAGATCACGAGCAGGAAGCCCGCGACTATGGCCAGGTTGCGGAACACAGTCTTGCGGTTCATAGAGCGTCGGCCGGCGGCCAGTCCTTTCCGGGGGGTGTATCCGGTTTGCCTGCGATGCTTGCGTGGCACGCCCGTTCCGGCGAACGGATGCGGACATGCCACGTTACCGCGTACGGTCTAGTCGATACATCGCGCAGTTCGGCAGGTAGTGCAGTTCAGCAAGTAAACGGCTGGAGAACGTGGGTGGTTCCCCGACCATCTGCGGCAACACATCGGATCGATCACCCCCTGGTGTCGGACCGAGTGGTCACAATCATGGCATGGTCGTCCTATCGTGAGTGACGACACAACAGAGCGCAGGGGGTATGGACATAGTCGAGCTACGGACACCCACGGCGATTGTGCGTCATGGCAACGGGCGTTTGACGGTGCTGCGACCCGGAACGGACGGCGAGCGCGTGCTCGACGTGCCGGTCAGCGACCTGCTCAAGGTGCGTTTGAACCGGCGCGCCGATGACGCCGTCGTCATCGAGATCTATCTGCGCTATCCCACCCCCGTCCTGACCGGAGTCCCGGCCGACCGGACCCCGCTGCCGGTGCTCATCGCCGAACACGACGTGCCCGCCGCCACCGTCATCGTGGAGCGCATCAACAACCAGGTGCTGGCCACCCAGCGGCTGGATGTGGCCGCGCCCGATCTGACCCCGCCCGCGCCCTCCTGGGGCCGCACCGGGCCCAGCCGCGCCGACGTGGACCGCGCGGTGCGGCGCATGGCTCCCAAGCGCGATGCCAAACCGGCCGTCGCGGCGCTGCAGCGCTATGTCACCGCCGACGAGTACGTGCTCGAGACCGCGCTGGTCACCGCGGCGCCGCCCGCGCCCAAGGCGACCGGACTGCTGGCCGTCACCACCACCCGGCTGATCTTCGTCTCGCTCGGCTCGGGCAAGCGCTTCGCCCATGAGCTACCCGTCGCGACCCTGCTGTGGGCGCGCACCACCGATGAGGCCGACGCTCCGGCCGCGGCACCGGGCGAATACGGGGTCGAGGTCAGCGACGGCAATCTGACCTGGCATTTCACCGGCACCGATCGGGCCGACACCGATCGGGTCACGGGCGCTTTGAATTTCGCCATCCAACGCGAGGTGGCCGACGGCGCGGCGGGTCCCGCGGATCCGGGCGTGGCCAAGCTGTACTCGGAATGGGAATTGTTGGTCGAGCGGCATTCTCTCGGCATGGTCGACGACGCGCAGTTCCAGCGCTACGGGCGCGGAATTCTGCGGTCCCTGCCGGACTGACGGAAAAGGGTTGGGGGCCAAGCCCCCAGCCCTTCACGAGTTTTCGGTGTCGGTGCCCGAACCTATTCGTCGGGCTGCAGGGTGATCCGCCGCCATGGGCTCGTGGGCCGCATCCACAGGCGCAGCAATTCCAGACGCCGGTCCACGCCACCGGATTTCAGTTCCGCGAGGTCCTCACACGCCTGCCAGTAGGTCCACCCGGCCAGATAGGCATCGCCGAATTGCCGCCAATTGCGGTATTTGCGCTGGGCCGGGGGCAGGGCGCGCATGAGGTAGTCCCAGGCGACATCGGCGTCGAGATAGCCGGCGGTGTAGGCCATGCGGGCCACCGCGACCACGCGGGCCAGATCCCAGGCCTGAATATCGGTCGGCAGCGGGCGAACCAGGTGATCGGTGAGGCCGAGTTTGATGGCCTGAGACCAAATGTCGTAATCGCGGACCAGCGCCTCCGGATTCTCCATCCCGCGGAAGGATCCGACCTGTCGTAAGAAGGCGCGGTGCCGATCGGCGCGCTCGCCGAAGCGATCGCGTTCAGGGGAGTTGATGGCCGCCATGACGAGCGGATGCACCAGGGCGTAGAGCGGGCCGTGCATGCCGTCGAGAAGTTGTTCCATGGAGGCCATGGCCTCGGTGCCGTCGGTGATGCCCCACGCGCCGGTCAGGGTGTCGATGGCAAGCTCCCGGCGATCGCCGAGCGGATGTTCGCGTTCGGGGCCGAGCAGCAGCGCGTCGTGGAAGGCGTCCCAGCGGGCGGAGTAGAAACCCCCGAGCGCCAGGGCACGCAATTCGTCGTCGGAGACCTGCGCGCCGGACCAATGGTCGTCCTCGCGCTCATCCAGCTCCGGATACGGAAATGTCGTCAACGTAGGCACGTCGCGGGCAGGCATACCCTGAGTCTAATTTGCCTCCGCTTCGCTCCGGCTGGTTCGCGGCGCTGGGAGTCTCGATTCTTCCCTCCCTCCGCTCCTCCGCTTCGCTCCCCCGCTCCGGTCAGTCCAGAATCGAGACGCGCCGCGAACCCCTTGGGCGCATCTCTGTTTGGGATGATCCGGTGCGAACTGTCGGCAAACCGTTCGGTCTGGAAGTTCGTCGGCGCAGTCGGGCAGATGTCTGAATCTTGCCCTGTCACACGGGGTAATCGGGCGCTAACCTCTGGGGGCATGAGTGGGAACATCACCCTCCTGCGCGGGCTGACGCCGGCTGCCACGGAGCAGGAAATCTATGCCGCCGCACAGGAATACGTGCGCAAGGTCGGCGGGGTGTCGGGTTTGACGACGGCCACCAAGACGGCCGTCGACAAGGCGGTGGCGGCCATTGCCGCGGCCACCACCCAATTGTTGGCGGAATTACCGGATCGGCGCCCCTCCGAGGGCGAGGCGCCGGTGCGCCGCCGGGTCCGCGACACCGTCACCGAAGAAGCGAGCTGAAACTCACACGCCGTAGACCGCCACGCAGTCGAGCGCCATCTCCAGCCGGGCACCGCGTTGGTCGAGAGAGTGACCGAGTAGTTCTTCTATGCGCTGAATCCGGTATCGCACCGTGTTCTTGTGCACGCCGAGCAGTTTCGCGGCCGCGTCCGGGCTGCGGCGGGCGCGCAGATAGGCGTGCAGGGTTTCGCGTAGTCGCGCCGACTGCGCGTCGGGTGCGGCGAGCGCGCCCAGTTCCCGATCGATGAGCGCCCGCATGGCGGTCTCGTCGGCACCCGCCAGATAGGCGACCTCCACCTCCGCGTAGGGCGTCACCCGCGGTGCGCCCGGGCGGGCCCGCTCGGCGACCTGGCGGGCGGCGACGGCCTCGCGGTGGCTGGCGCGGAATCCGGCGGTGTGCGCGGCCGGTGCGCCGACGGCCACCCGCACGGGCGCGTCCACCGACCACGCCGGGTCCGCGGTCGCGGGCCCCGCGCCGTCCAGACCGATCCAGGCCCACAGCGCCGAGGCCCCCGACGGCATGGTGAGCAGACTGCCGTTGCCGAGCGTGGTCGCGTAGCGGGCCACCACCCGATCCAGCAGTCCGACGGCCTCGCCGGTGCCGTCGGGCAGGGGCGCGGCGTCCTCGTCGGTCCACAGCACCAGCGCCAGATGCCGCTGCGCGAGGCGGTATCCGAGTCTGGCGGAAGCGCTTTCGGCATCCACCTCGGCACCGTCGAGCAGGCTGCGCACGATTTCGGCGCGCTGGGTGAAGGCGGCGCGCAGGCCGCGTTCGCGCTCGGCCATATAGGTGTCGGTGAGGGTCTCGACCGAGGTGCTCACCCAGCGGGTGGTGCGGTCGAAAAGCCGCAGCAGCACCGATCTTTCGATGTCCGGCGGCAGCTGGCGCTGCTCGAGCACCTCGGTCATGTAGTCGATGACCGCCTCTTGGCCGAGGTGGTAGACGCGCAGCAGCAGGCGCACGTCGTAGCCGCGGCGGGCGAGGGTGCGCGCGAAGGCGTGCGCCTCCTCGGGCACCGGGTAGTGGAAGCGGTCCTGGGTGAGGCCGCTGAGCACCTCGACCGCGTGGGCGCGGCTGCTGGCGGCGAGGTCGCGGCGCATATCCGGGTCCCGCAGTTCCGGAACGCGGGCGATGATGGCGTTGTCCAGCCGGGTGACGACCTGTTCGAGGGTTTCGGCGGGCAGGGTCTCGGCGACGAAGTCGGCGATCCACTGGCGGATCTCCGCGCTGTTCGGCGCCATCGCCATGGAACCCTCCCGAGTTGTACCCAAAGCACAAAACCGACCGGAACAATTGACTCGATTGGCCAAGCATCGGCCCTCGAAATTGTGTCACGATCATAGTCCAGTGAGCTGCAGCACAGCTCGCCGTCGCAATGTAGCGCACGTGGGGAAGGCACACCGTGACCAATACCGAACCCGCCGCGGGCACGGCCCGCAAGACCGGGGCCCGCAAGTCCGCCGGGACGGCCGCCAAGAAGCCGCCGGCGGCCACCGAACTCGAGGTCCGCAATCCGGCGACCGGTGCGCTGGCGGGCACGGTGCCCATCGATTCGGCCGAGACGGTCGCGGCCAAGGTGCGCGCCCTGCGCGCGGCCCAGCCCGCCTGGGAGGCGCTGGGCCCGGACGGGCGCAAGGAGTGGCTGCTGAAGCTGCAGGACTGGTTGGTGGACAACACCGATCGCCTCGCCGATGTGTTGCAGTCCGAGACCGGCAAGGCCCGCGTCGACGCGCTCATCGACCCCGCCTTCTCGGTCGACCTGACCGGCTACTACGCCCGCCGCGCCGCGAAATTCCTTGCCGACGAACATCCTTCGCCGCACAGCCCGCTGGCCCGGGTCAAGCAGCTGACCACGGTGTTCCGGCCGTATCAGGTCGTCGGTGTGATCACGCCGTGGAATTTCCCGCTGGCCATGCCGGTCATCGATGTCGTCCCGGCGCTGGCCGCGGGTGCGGCGGTCATCCTCAAACCCTCCGAGGTGACCCCGCTTTCGGCGGTCGAGCTGGCGCGCGGCTGGCGCGAGATCGGCGCACCGCCGGTGTTCGAGGTGGTCACGGGTGCGGGCGAGACCGGCGCGGCCGTGGTCGGCGTCGCCGACTACATCCAGTTCACCGGTTCCACCGCCACCGGCCGCAAGATCGCGGCCGCCTGTACCGAGCGCATGGTCCCGTTCAGCCTGGAGTTGGGCGGCAAGGATCCGGCCATCGTGCTGGCCGACGCCGACCTGGATCGCGCCGCGCACGGCATCGCCTTCGGCGGGCTGTTCAACGCCGGACAGGTGTGCATCTCGGTGGAGCGGGTGTACGTGGAAGCGCCGGTGTACGAGGAGTTTCTGCGGAAGCTCACCGCCGCGGTCAAGGAGGTCCGCCAGGGCGTGGACGGCCGCAAGCCCGAATTCGACATGGGCGCGCTGGCCAACGAGAACCAGGCGCAGATCGTGGCGCGCCACGTCGAGGAGGCCGTCAAGGCGGGCGCGCGAATCACCACCGGCGGCAAGCGAACCGGGATCGGGACACTGTTCGAGCCGACCGTGCTGGCCGACGTGGATCACAGCATGAGCTGTATGACCGAGGAGACCTTCGGTCCCACGCTGCCGGTCATGAAGGTGGCCGACGAGGCGGAAGCCATTGCGCTGGCCAATGATTCGATCTACGGCCTGTCCGCATCCGTCTGGTCCGGCGACAAGGATCGCGCCGAACGCGTTGCGCGCCTATTGAACGCGGGCGCGGTCAACATCAATGACGTCTTCGCCAATATGTTCAGCTTCGCGCTGCCCATGGGCGGCTGGGGCCTGTCCGGCACCGGTGCGCGCTGGGGCGGGGCCAACGGTGTGCGCAAGTACTGCCGTCAGCAGGCGATCACCAAGCCGATCCTGCCGACGCAGACCAAAGAGCCGCTGTGGTTCCCGTATTCGCCGCCCAAGCTGACCTTCGCCATGGCCGCCATGCGGGCCGCGGGCACGCGCGGACTGCGGCGGATCAACCTGCCCGCCATCATCAAGACCGTACGGGGGATGTAGATGAGCGACTTCGGAACGATCGCCGGGAAGGTCGTCGTCATCACCGGCGGGGCGCGCGGCATCGGCCTGGCCACCGCCACCGCCCTGCAGGCCCTGGGTGCGAAGATCGCCATCGGCGATATCGACGAGACGACGGTCAAGGAGTCCGGCGCCGCACGGGGTTTCGATGTCTACGGCAAGTTGGACGTCACCGACCACCAGTCGTTCGAGGCGTTCCTCGACGATGTCGAGCGCCGTCTCGGACCTGTGGACGTGCTGATCAACAATGCCGGGATCATGCCCACCGGGCGCGTAGTGGACGAGCCGGACCAGATCACCAAACGCATTCTCGACATCAACGTGTACGGCGTGATCCTCGGCTCCAAGCTGGCCATCGCCCGCATGCTGCCGCGCGGGCGCGGGCATGTCATCAATATCGCCTCGCTGGCGGGCGAGACCCACATTCCGGGCCTGGCCACCTACAACGCCAGCAAGCACGCGGTACTGGGCTTCACCGACACGCTGCGCGAGGAGTACCGGGGCACCGGCCTGCGCTTCTCCTCGGTGCTGCCGACACTCACCAAAACCGAACTGGGAACTGGCATTACCGCGCCCAAGGTGCTGCGCCCGGCCGAGCCGGAGGAGATCGCCGACGCCATCGCCAAGCTGATCGTCGCACCGCGCTCCAAGGTTCGCGTCACCACGGTGGCGGGCCTCATCTCGCAGGCGGTGGGCCTGCTGCCGGAGGCGTGGGGCGATGCCCTCGGACGGGCGCTGGGCGCACAGACCGCGTTCCTCGACGACGTGGATGCCGACGCGCGCAAGGCCTATGAGCATCGGGTGCGCGACTAGCTCGTCGTAGGGTCGGCGGCATGGGTAATCCGAGCGCGGTGTTCGTCGGACTGACGACCCTCGATCTCTCCTATGCCGTCGACCGATATCCGGTCGAGGACAGCAAGACTCGGGCCGACGGGCTGTTCGTCGGCGCGGGCGGCCCGGCCGCCAATGCGGCCATTACCCACGCGTTCCTGTCGCACCGCGACACCACGCTGGTGACCGCTCTGGGCAGACACGCACTGGCTCAACCGATTCGGGCCGACCTGACAGAACAGGGTGTCGGACTCTGGGACGAGACGCCCGAGGATTCGGCCCGGCCGCCGGTGTCCTCCATCATCGTCGCCACCGACACCGGATCCCGGACGATCGTGTCGATGGACGACTCCGAACGAGATCCCCAGCCGCCCAACGCGGCTCGGTATCTGGACGGGTCCGACGTGGTGCTGGTGGACGGGCATTATCCGAACCTGGCGTTTCAGGCCGCCGAATGCGCGCCCGACGGAGTGCCGGTGGTCCTGGACGGCGGCCGCTGGCGCGAGGAGGTGCACCGGAAACTGCTGCCGGACATCACGATCGCCATCTGCTCGGAGACCTTCGCGCCACCGGAGCTGAGGTCCGGCGGCTTGGACGAGGTCATCGATTTCCTGCACGCCGCCGGTCCGCGACTGGTCGCGATCACCCGCGGTGACCGGCCGATCAGATATTCGACCCCCGCGGGGCGCGGCGAGATTTCGGTCTCCACCGACGCGGTGGTCGACACCCTCGGCGCGGGCGACATTCTGCACGGCGCGTTCTGCCACTACTTCGCGTCGGGCTCCGATTTCCCGTCCGCGCTCGAGCAGGCCGCCGAGGTCGCCACCTTCGCCTGCCGATTCGTCGGCACCCGGGAATGGATGCGGCACTACGACTCCCGGTAGGCATACCGCGCTCTCAGTCGATGCGGTAGCCGCGGCCGGCCTTGCGCAGCACCAGATCGGCGCGGGCGCGGGTGGATTCGACGAGCGCGGCATTGCGCAGATCACTGTGGGCGACCTTGGTTTTCGCCGCCTCCGGGGTGCGTCCACCGCGAATGTGGCGGCGCAGCAGCCGCTGTTCGATGATCGGCCGCGGCACGTCCAGGTACCAGGTCTCGTCGAGCAGCGGGCGCACCGCCGCCCAGGCCGGATGGGCGCGGTCGTCGAGGAGTAGGTAATTGCCCTCGGTCACCACAATGGTCTGGCGATCGAAAACCGCTCCACCTGGGACGGGTTCGTGCAGTTCGCGATCGTAGGTGGGCCACGGCACGGGCGTTCCGGGCGCGGTGTCGCGCACGGTGCGCAGCAGGTCGACGTATCCCGGCGCGTCGAAGGTGTCGGGTTCGCCCTTGCGGTCGAGGATTCCGGCGGCGCGCAGACTCGCATTGGTGAGGTGGAAGCCGTCCATGGGCGCGACTTCGGCGATCTGCGTTCCGGCGGCCAGATTCAACTCATCGCGAATACCGCGCGCCAGCGTCGATTTGCCCGCTCCGGGCGGGCCCGCGATACCCAGCAGAAACCGACCGGGCTGCCCGTCCGCGCGGCGGCGGACGCGAGCCGCCAACTCCGCCAAGGAGGTTTCGACACTGCCGCGTATCGCCACCCCCCAACCCTACGGGGAGTCAGCGCCCGCCTTCGGGAATGGCGCGCACGAGCGCCCGCAGGTCCGCCTCGAGCACGCGGAACAGCCCGTAGGTGAGCACGAACGCCAGCACGCCGCCGACGCTCAGCCAGCGCAGCGGGACGATGACCAGCCACAGGTCCGCGGTGGACACGAAGGTCATGGTCGCCACCCCGAGCAGCGGCACCGAGGCGGCCGCGGCCAGATACACATTGCTGCGCCGCGCCAATCCCGTCAGCTGCCGCCGATCGGCGGGGCCGACCGAGCCGCGCGCCAACAGCTGCGGATACAGCGACCGCATCGAATACACCGTGATCAGGAAGAACGGATAGGCCAGCGCGATGGTCGCGCACACCACCTGGGCGGCGAAGAAATGCCAGAAGGCATTGTGCGGCAGGCGCGCTCCCGCGTCTTCCAGAGCCAGCGGCCAGACGATACCGGCGATCACCCACATGGCGAACGGAATCCACACCGCCCGTTCCCCGATCAGCAGGGTGTCGGCGCGGGCGCGGGCCAGCCGGGCGGGACTGTACTCGTGGCCGCGGGCCAACCGGTAGGAGACCGTGAGCGGCCGCCGAGCCAGCCACAGTAGCAACAGCGCGGCCAGCGGAAAGGCGATGACATTGTTCACCAGCGCCACCTGTTCGAAGCGATGCTGGTCCACCGCCGACAGCTCATCCACGATGAGGCTCTTGTTGATTCGAATGTTGTACCAACTGGCCATGGCATTGGGCAGGCCCACGCACAGCGCCGCGATCGGCACCGGCCAACCCCGCAGCCGCGCCCAGAGACTGCCCGGCGGCGGGTCCACCAGATCGCGCGCCCGCGCGTCCAGGCACAGGTCCAGTTGTCCCGCCAGCTGTCCCCCGGTCTGCCAGCGCCGCACGGGATCGGCCCGCAGGCACTCCAGCAGGACGCGGCGCAGGGTGGCGGGGGTGTCGGCGGGCAGGTCCGCGAGCGCGGCGGCGGGCACACCCGCGCGGCGACGCTCCAGCATCGCGGTCACCGCCTCGTCTCCGGTCAGGTCGGTGTCGTCCGCGAAGGGGATTGTGCCGGTGAGCATTTCCCACAGCACCAGTCCGAGCGAGTAGATGTCGCCCCGGGTATCCGGCAGCGGCGCGGCGGGATCCACCAACGCGGCCAGCGCCTCCGGTGACCGATAGCGCAGCGCCTCGGCCCGATTCCCGATCGCGCCGGCGGTGTTCCCCGCATTCCAATGCCCCGGCCCCAGTGCGAAATCCGCGAGTTTGGGCACCCCCTCCGCGGTGAACAGCACATTCCCGGGCCGAATGTCGTGATGCAGCACCCCGTGCCGCTCGCCGTACTCGAGCGCCGCGGCCAGCCGACGCCCCACCCACGCAACGGTTTCCGGCCAACTCATGCCGGCGATCTCCGCCCGCACCCGCGAACCGGACGGCCGACTCTCGCCCTTGGCCTCCATGGCGGTATCGATGGCCCGCAACAACAGTCGACCGTCGGCCGTGCCGGACTCCGCGCGCGAGCACGCCAGCACCCCCTCGGCGGTACCGCCCGGCAGGTACTGCATGTACAGCAGCCGCAGGGGTTTCCCGGTGCTGCCGTCGGCGATCAACCGCTGGTCGAAGACCCGCACGATGTGCTGGTGGTCGAGCTGGGCAACGGTCTCGGTGTCGCTGTCCGCGCCCACCTCGACGCGCACCGCCACCAGCCGCTGCATGGACCGCTGCCGGGCCAGGAACATGCGGCGGTGGTCGCCGCCGCCGAGGTCGGTGAGCAGATCGAAATCGTCGAGGCGACGGCCGATCTCGATGCCCTCGGGCAGCACCGGGGGCGCGGGACGCGGGCCCGCAGCGGTGAAGCGACGGCGGATCTCCGCCGCCGCCTCCGGGTACTCGTCGGTGAAGCTGTCCACATCGAGCGGCCGGAAGCGGCTGCGCGCCACGAACTCCTCGCACACCAGATCCGCGAAGCCCGGACTGTCCCCGACCTCCGGAAACTCCTCGCGGTACTCGGTGATTCGCTTCTCCAGCCCGGCCCGCCGCCAGCGCTGGCGCATGTCCACGCGCACCAGATCGGTGAGGACGGCCAGCCGGACGGTCTCTCCGTCGGGCAGGTATCCGGCCAGTCGCGGCGGTTCCCCGCGTTCGCCGCGCAGGGTGGATTCCCAGTCGGCGGCGAAGCGGGCGAGGGCTTGCGCCGGTAGTTCGCTCACGATTCGGTACCCGCCCCGTTCGGGCCCGGCCGCACCGGTGACACCACCCGTTCCAGCGCCGCCAGATCGGCCTCCAATGCCCGGAACATGATGTACACGGCCACGAACGCGGCGATCCCGCCCACACTGAGCACCCGGACCGCGACGATCACCCGCGGGATGTCGTCCGGCGGCAGGAAGGTCACCCCCGCCACCGCCAGCAGCGGAATCGACGCCGCCACCGCCAGATAGTTGGTGCAGCGTCGACCCAGCCGATGCAGCCAGACCGCGTCCTCGGCGCTGATGTCCCCGTGCCGCAGGTACATCGGATAGATGCAGCGCACCAGGTAGAAGGTCACCAGGAAGAACGGGTAGGCCACCGCGATGGCCCCGCACACCACCAGCGACACCAGAAAGTGCACGACGCCGCGCACCGGCAGATCACTGGCGGTGAGTCGCAGCGCGAGCGGGAAGGTGAGACCCGCGACCACCCACAGCGAGAACACCACCAGCGAAATGCGTTCTCCCGCAAGCAGCACGTCGGCGCGCGCCCGGCGCAGCGTGTCCGGGTCGTATTCGCGGCCGCGGCGCAGCCCGCGCGGCACCAGGATCACCGACCGGCACAGGTAGGCGATGATGATCGTGCCCAGCGGGAAGAACACCAGGTTCACCGTGGCCGTGGTGAGCACGAAGGTGCGCATGGCGGATTCGGACAGGTGGCTGATGATGAAGGCCCGGTTGTGGGCGATGTTGTACAGCGAGGCGAGCGTGTTCGGCACCGCGACGAACAGCGTCACGAGCGGAATCAGCCACGGCCGCAAGCGCATTCGCCAGCTGTGCGGGGGCGGGTCGACCAGATCGCGGGCCCGCTCGTCCAGGCACATGTCGAGCTGTTTGGCCAGCACCGATCCGCTGGCCCACCGGTGGTCGCGGTCGGGCCGCAGGCAGGTGAGCAGCACCCGGCGCAGGGCGGCCGGGCAATCCGGCGGCACCCGGTCCAGGGCGGCGGTGTCGACGCCGCCGCGCCGCCGTTCCAGCATGGCCTCGAGGGTGGTGCGGTCGCCGTGGTCGCCGGGCCCGGCGGTGCTGTCGTCGAAGGGCTTCGCGCCGGTGAGCAGCTCCCACAGCACCACGCCGAGGGAGAAGATGTCGGCGCGGGTGTCCAGATCGGCGGCATTGGTGGCGGTGCCGGGATGGCAGGCTTCCAGCTGCTCGGGGGACATGTAGGACAGCGACCCGCCGAAGTACGAGACCGGGCTGGTGCCATCGAGATTCCGGCTGAAACTGATATTGAAATCAGCCAGTTTCGGAACTGCCTCGGCGGTGAGCAGCACATTCGCGGGCTTCACATCCCGGTGCAGCACCCCGTGCCCGTCCGCGTAGTCCAGCGCCTCGGCCAGCCGACGCCCCAGCCACGCAACGGTTTCCGGCCAGCTCAGTCCCGCCAGCTCGGCGCGCACGCTGGAGTCGGTGGGCCGGATCTCGCCCTTCTCCTCCATGGCCGCGTCCACCGCGTCCAGCAGCAGCCGCCCGCTGCGTTCGGCCGCCGGGGTGGCCCGCACCCAGCGCAGCACGCCCAACAGGGTGCCGCCGGGCAGGAACTGCATGTACAGCAGGCGCAGCCGCCGCCCGGTCTCGGTGCGCAGGTCCGACATCAACCGCTGGTCGAAGACCCGCACGATGTAGTCGTGGTCGAGTTGGGCCAGGGTCTGCGGTTCGGTGCCGTGGTCGGCGGAGATCTTCACCGCCACCAGCCGTTGCAGCGACCGCTGCCGGGCCAGGAAGACACGGGCGAAGGCGCCCGAGCCGAGGCTGGTGAGCAGATCGAAATCATCGATGCGCTGGCCGATTTCGATGCGGTCGAGCAGCTCGCCGGTATCCGGCGCGCTGACCCCGCCGTCGGTCACGCGGGTGCGGTCCAGGGGAGCCGCTGGTGAGGACGCGTCGAACAGCGTCAGCTCGCCCGCGTCCGGCACCCGCGTGGTGTCGCCGTCGAACGGCTGGGCGGGATGAATGGTCGTCTCACCCGACAGGCGCGTCGAGGGCTCGAGGGTGAGGCCGCCGCGGGTGGACTCCTCCAACTGCGCGCGCCGGGTGCTCTGATCCTCCTCGTCGGCATTGAGCAGTTCCCGCAACTCGCTCGCCTGATCGGGATATTCGCGCAGGCAGTCGCGCGGATCCACGCGCTCGCCGCTGTGCCTGCGGATGACGAACTCCTCGTAGACCAAACCGGCCGGGAGATCCGGTGCGGTGAGTTCGGGGAATTCGGAACAGTATTCGCGCAATCGCTTGGGCGGCAGCGGCGGCCCGATGGGCGGGCTGCCGGGATTGCGCAGCCAGCGGTGCCGCATATCGACCCGGATGAGCTCGATGAGGGCCCCGCGGCGCAGGGTGGTGGCGTCGGGCAGATAGTCGGCGATGCGCGGAGGCGCGGCAGCGGAGTCCCAGGCCGCGGCGAACGCGGCGACCGCGCTGAATTCCGTTCCGGCCGAGTTACCCCCGGAACGGTGGTCGGAACCAGAAGTCATGTTCGTACCCATCTGGCTTCGGCAGATTCGGACAAAGAACCCGCCACACCCGACACCATCATCCCCGACCGATAGCGGGAATGATAACTTGCGGCTCACGAGCGGATCACCCGATTTCGACACGAAGCGACGGGGGAAGACGAGCATGTACGACGAGGGCACGGCGCTGACTGCCGATCGCGTCACTGCCGAAACCACCGAGGAGGCAGCGGTGGCGAGCACCACGACCGATTCCGACAGTTCACCCGAATCCCGTCCGCCCGTGGATCTGACCACGGCCGTCGGCACCGCCGCGGCGGTCCAGAACGGATCGATCTCCCCCGAGCAGGCCGTCGAGGCCGCGCTGGAACGGATTCGCGGCCGCGACCGGAAGTTGAACGCCTTCACCCTGGTTCGCGAGGAGGCCGCCCGCGCCGAGGCGCGCGCGGTGGCCGAACGCCAGGATCTGGACATGCTGCCGCTGGCCGGGGTGCCGATCGCGGTGAAGAACAATATCGACGTCACCGGCGAGGTGACCCGCGGCGGTTCGCTCTCGGGTTCGGACACGCCCGCCGACGCCGACCATCCGGTGGTGCGGCGACTACGCGCGGCCGGTGCGGTGGTCGTCGGACTCACCACCGTCCCCGAATTCGGGCTCTGGGGCGTCACGGACGGACCGGGCAGCATCACCCGCAGCCCGTGGAACACCCGCTACTCCGCCGGTGGTTCGTCGGGCGGTTCCGGGGCGGCCGTCGGCTCGGGCATGGTGCCCATCGCGCACGGCAATGACGGTCTCGGCTCGGTCCGCATCCCCGCCGCCTGCAACGGGGTGGTCGGGCTCAAGCCCGGCCGCGGTCTGGTGCCGTCGGAGGTGGGCGTGGACTCCTGGGGTGGGATGACCGAAAACGGTGTTCTCGCAACGACTGTCGCCGATACCGCGCTCATGCTGTCGGTGCTCGCCGACCGCCCGGATCTGGCCGATCTGGAGACGCCGCCGACCCTGCGCATCGGCCTGGCCACCGGCGCCCCGATGCCGCTGACCCATGTCGATCTGGCCTGGACCGCCGCTGCCGACAAGGCCGCCGCGGCCGCCTCGCAGGCGGGCCATATCGTCGGCGTGGCCGAACTTCCTTACCAGGGTGCGACTTTCGCGCTGCTGGCGCGCTGGCTGGGCAATGCCGCGCGCGAGGCCGCCACGGTCCCGCACCCGGATCGGCTGCAGCGCCGCACCCGCACCCACGTCGCGCTGGGCCGGGCGGTGCTGAAGTCGGGGCTGCTGCGGCCGTCCCAGGTGGATCGCGTGGAGGCCCGGCTGCTCGACTACTTCGAGCGCTACGACGTGGTGATCACCCCGACCCTGGCCACCCCGGCGCCGCGCGCCCGCCGCTGGCACTCGCGGCCGTGGCTCGCGAATGTCCTTGCGAGCGTGAAGTTCTCGCCGTTCACGCCGATGTGGAATCTGGTCGGCTGGCCCGCGCTGTCGATCCCGATGGGCGTTCACCCGCGCACCGGCACGCCGGTCGCGGCCCAGATCGCGGGCCCGCCCGGCAGCGAGTCCACCATTCTGCGGCTGGCCGCCCAGATCGAGGCCGCGCATCCCTGGCAGCGCCTGGCGCCCTAGCCGCGCCCGGAAACGCGAAAGCCCGGGCGGTGGCGGCAACCTCCGACCCTCTGCCGCCGCCCGCCCGGGCGTTCTAGTGAATTGTGTTGTGCCAGCAGCCCGATGCGGCCTACTGCGCGGCGACCGTTTCCTTCTCCGCGAAGCCGCCCTCGAGGACGCGGGCCGCGAACTCGAGAATGGTCGGGCGGTCGTCGTCGGCGCGCCAGGCCACCGCGAGCTCGCACGGGGCGAGTCCGGTCACCGGGCGGGCGGTCAGACCCGGCCAGCGGTACATGGGGACGTTGTTCTCGGCCAGCAGGCACACGCCCAGACCCAGGCTCACGGCCTCCAGGCGCTCCTCGGCGGTGGCCGCCTCCGCACCGATCTTGGCCGAGCGGCCGCCGCGGGCGTCCGAGCCGAGCCAGAAGTCGCGGGCCGCACCGGCTTCGGCGGGCATGGCGATGAACGGCTCGTCGATCAGATCGGCGAACTCGATGCTCTCCTGACCCGCCAGGGCGTGGTTCTCCGGCAGCAGCACCCAGCGCGGCTCGGTGCGCAGCACCTGCCAGCGGTAGCGGCTGGTGTCGGGCACCGGCAGCCACATCAGGGCCAGATCCGCCTGGCGTCCGGCCAGCCCGCTGGACGGGTCGGTCCAGGACGCGGAGTGCAGGGCGAGCCGGTGGCCGCTGGCGCTCTCCAGGTCGGTGATCAGGCCGCGCCCGATGGAGGACTGGATGCCGACGCGCAGCACCTCACCGGCCTCCTGCAGGGCGACATTGGTGACTTCCCAGAGCTCGAGGATCTTGCGAGCACCCTCGAGGAGTTCCTTGCCCGCGACGGTCAGGGCCACGCTGCGCTGATTGCGGTCGAACAGCACGACGTCGAGCTGGCGCTCCAGCTGACGGATCTGTCGTGACAGGGTGGGTTGTGCGATGTGCAGCCGCTGGGCGGCGTTCGTGAAATGCAGTTCCTCAGCGACGGCGACGAAATACCGCAGGTCGCGCAAATGCGGGTCCATAGCCCCTTGCTATCAGAATCGGTCTTGATTTTCCAGCCGTATCCGACCCGAAAGTTTGCAACAGGATCAGAAAACAGCCGTCAGGTTTGTTACAGACAGCATAAGACGCCCGTGAAACATTCTGTTAACCGGATCCGCGAATTCCTGGCCACTCAGCGGGACTCCGCCGCCCCGCGCCGAGCAAACAGTTGACCAGCGGTTACACACATCACGCCCGCAACGGGCATACCCGCCCGTCATCCCACTGCGGACACCCAGCAACAACGCACCCGAAGTGCCTAAATCCCAAACCGCAACCTCGAGTGACATTCCTCACATCAACGCGAAAAGCCGCCCCAAATCATGGGACGGCTTCGCTGTCGAGTCATCGAGGGTGGAGTTCAGCCCCCATACACCTTCGGGTCCAGGGTGCCGATGTAGGGCAGATCGCGGTAGCGCTCGGCGTAGTCGAGCCCGTACCCGACCACGAACTCGTTGGGGATGTCGAAGCCGACGGCCATGACATCGACCTGGGTGCGCAGCGCGTCGGGCTTGCGCAGCAGGGTGACGACCTCGAGCGAGGCCGGATTGCGGCTGGACAGGTTGCGCAGCAGCCACGACAGCGTCAGACCGGAGTCGATGATGTCCTCGACGATCAGGACATTGCGGCCCGCGATGTCCTTGTCCAGGTCCTTCATGATGCGCACGACACCCGAGGACGAGGTGGACGAGCCGTAGGACGAGACGGCCATGAACTCCATCTGCGTCGGCACGGTGAGCTTCTTGGCCAGATCGGTCATGAAGAAGATCGCGCCCTTGAGCACACCCACCAGCAGCAGGTCGCCCTCGGGGGCATCGGCCGGGTAGCGCTTGGCGACCAGTTCGGCGAGTTCCTCGACCTTGGCCGCGATCTGCTCCTCGCTGATCAGCACCGACGCGATGTCGTCCCCGTACACGTCCGCTGGTATCCCTTCAGTGATGTGTCGAACCGGCCGCGCCCTCGGCACGCGCGGGTTCACTCTGACCTGAGTATGAGAGTGCCATGTTCACGCGCGGCAACCAACCTGGTCCCGTCGGGTGAACCGCCGACCGCGACACCGCCCTGTCCACGCCATTGTGTGACCAGCGCCTCGACCGCCCGTAATTTGCTGTCGGTCAATGATTTTGCGCCACGCTCGAGCAGCCACCCGCGAATGACGCGGCGCCGCAGGGCGGGCGCGACAGTGGCGAGCGTCTCGATTCGCAGCGCGTCGCCCTCCCGCGTGGCGGCCAGCAACTCTCCGGCGAGCGCATCCAACACCTCCCCGTCCTCCCGCAGCTGCGTCGCCGTCCGCGCCAGCGCCGCGGCGACCCCACCCCCCAGCACCTCCTCCAGCAGCGGCAACGCCTCCGCCCGCAGCCGCACCCGGGTGAACTCGGGCGCACTGTTGTGCGGGTCCTCCCACGGGATCACCCCCAGGTCGCCACAGAGCTCGCGCGTCACGCTCCGCCGCACCCCGAGCAAGGGCCGCCCCCACGGCTCATCGAATTCCGCCATCCCCTGAATCGACCGCGCCCCGGACCCGCGAGCCAATCCCAACAACACGGTCTCGGCTTGATCATCGAGCGTGTGCCCGAGCAGCACCGGCAGCCCCTGCCGCGCTTCCTCCAGGGCGGCGTAACGAGCCCGGCGCGCCGCGGCTTCCGGGCCGCCGGAATTCCCGCCCGATCGCTCCACCGTCACCGCGAGTACCTGCGCCGACCGGCAGCCCAACTTCAGCGCCACCGCGGCCGCCCGATCCGCCACCTCCGCGGAGCCCGCCTGCAATCCGTGGTCGACGATCAGCGCGTCCACCGCCTCCGCCTCGGCACACGCGGCGGCGGTCAATGCCAGGGAATCCGCGCCGCCGGACAAGGCCACCGCGACCACACCGTCAGGTGCGTAGCGGTCCAGCCACTCCCGCACGGCACGCCGCATTTCCAGCGCGGCGCGCGTCTCGGGCAGCCGGGGCCGATCGTTCACGCCCAGATCGTCGCATGCGGGCGTCGCCTCCCCACCGCGCCGGGGCCGGGCTGGCGCATCCGATCGCACGCAGGCGCAATCGGTCCCACCCGGATGAACCGGCCGTCAGCCCAGGACGCGGCTCACCCAGCGCTGCGGTTCGCCGATTTCGTCTGTGCGGGGCAGGGTTTCGGGCTCGGTCCAGATGACGTTGAAGCGTTCCATGCCGACGGTGTCCACCACCGCGTCGACGAAGGCCTTGCCGCGCACGTACTGCGCCACCTTGGCGTCCATGCCGAGCAGGGCGCGTAGGAGGCGCTGGATGGGGTTGGTGGGGCGCTTGCGGCGCTGGTCGAAGGCGGCGCGGATGCGGGCGACCGAGGGCACCACGGCCGGGCCGACGGCGTCCATGACGTGGTCGGCGTGGCCTTCCAGCAGGGTGCCGAGCATGAGCAGCCGGTCCAGCGCCTCGCGCTGGGGTGCGGCCTGGGTGGCGCGCAGCAGGCCGATGACCCCGCTCGCGGCCGGATCCTCCGCGCCGCGGCGACGCGCCTGCACGGCCTCGGCCAGGCGGGCCAGCATATCGGCGAGCGGTTCGTCCCCGGCTTCACCGAGCACCTCGACATTGCCGCGCATGTAGTCGGCGATCCAAGGGGCGGAAGAGAATTGGACGCGGTGGGTGACCTCGTGCAGGCACACCCAGAGCCGGAAGTCGCTGGGCGGCACGGCGAGGGCGCGCTCCACCGCCATGATGTTGGGGGCTACCAGCAGCAGGGTGCCGTCGGGTCCGGTGAAGGGGTCGTACTGGCCGAGAATGGCGGTGGACAGGAACGCCAGCATGGCCCCGGCCTGCAAACCAGCCGGTTTGCCAACGAATTTGCCCGCGCCCCCGGGCTCCACGCCACTGCCGGTGAGCTGCGACATGGAGTCGGCGGCGGCCCGGATCCAGCCGGGCCGATCCACGATCAGCGCGTCCGGCACCACCGATCCGTCGTCCAGCCCACTGACCTCGCGCACCGGGCCCTCGGCCCGCACGGAGGCCGAGGCGAGTTCGGCCACGGCCTGCTCGGCGGAGTAGCGCGAGGTCCGCGGCCCGGCGGGGACCAGTGCGGAGCCGGTGCGGGCGGCCACATTCCAATCCACCACGCCGGTCAGATTGGTACGTGTTCTGGTGCGCGTCCGCTCGGCCGGCTCATGGCCTTCGAATTCAGCGGGGGCCGAAGGGTTCTCGGATCCGGTCATGTTCATCCACCCGTCAGGAGCAGCCACAGTTGCGCAGTGCGTTGGCGACGGCGTCCAGCGCGGGTCGGCTCACTTCCGGCGGGCGATCGTTCGACATGAGGGCGAACGTCAGGACCCGTCCGTCGCGGTCCAGCACATATCCGACCAACGCACTCGATACGGACAGAGTTCCTGTTTTGGCCCGGATCCAACCCGCCCCTTCGCGATCCCGGTCGACATAGCGGTTCGCCAGCGAGCCGGTGCCGCCCGCGACCGGCAGATAGTCCAGCAGCGGGGCCAGCGGCGACCCGGCGGAGCGGTCCTTGTCCGAGGCCGGGTCGGCGGCCGAATTGTCCTGCGCGACGGCCCCGGCGGGCAGGGCGGCGACGGTCAGCACCCGGTTGAGCAGGCGCGGCGGAATGTGGTCCTCGGTCGAAAGTCCGCTGTTGTCCGACATTTTCAGGCCGTTCAGATCGAATCCGGCGGCCTGCAGCACGGTCGTCATGGCGGTCACCGCACCGGTGAAGGAGGCCTCCTGCCCGATCGCCACCGCCACCTCGCGGCCGATGGCCTCGGCCAGCACATTGTCCGAGTGCACCATGGCCTGCAGCATGCGTTCGCGCAGCGGCGCGGACTGCACGGCGGCCAGCTGGGTCGCGCCCGCGGGTGCGTTGCCCACCTTCACCTTCGCGGGATCGACGCCGAGTTCGGTGGCCAGCTTCTTGCCCGCGTCCAGCGCGGGAGTGGCGGTGCGGGGCGAATATTCGACCAGCGGGTCGAGTCGTCCGCCGTCGATCATGACCGGATCCATGGGCGCGATGGACCCGCCCGCGATATCGGAGTTCTCCCAGCCGGGCGCGAAATTCGGACCGGTATAGGCGGAGGTGTCCACCGCGATCGAATCCACCCGCTGCCCCGAGGCCTTGATCTGCGCGACCAGGTCCTGCAGCTTCGGCGCGTCCGGGTAGTAGCCCTTGCCGTCCGGCTGCGCGGTGATGGTCGGGTCGCCGCCGCCGACCAGCACGATCTCACCGGGGGTCGAGCCGGTCACCACCTTGGTGGTGACCCGGTGGTCGTCGGGCAGGGTCAGCAGCGCGGCCGCGGTGGTCAGGATCTTGGCGGTGGAGGACGGGATCATGCCCTTGTCGGCGTCCTGGGTCCACAGCACCTTGCCGGTGTCGCCGTCGGACACCGAGGCCGCGAAGCTGCCCAGATCCGAGCTGCCGACCACCGGGGCGAGCGCGGCGGCCAGCCCGGCGGTGGTGGCCGCGGGCGCGGTCACCGGCGCGGGCGCGACCTGCGGAATCGGCTTCACCGGTGGCGGCGGGGCGGCGATCGTCAAGCCCCCGTGCTGGAATTCCTCGGTCCACGGCTTCAGGATCAGGGCCACCGATCCGGCTGCGGCCAACGCCATGACCAGCACCAACGACACCAGGATCCAGGTTCTGCGCCGACGCTTGGCCTCCAGACCACCGATGTTCTGCTTGCTCCGACCAAACACCTGCCGCTGTCTCCCTGATACCTGTGGTGGGGCTATGGCTGTACTGCTCGGGGCCCCGGGACGTCCCTGCCGAACCCACACACTCGCGGTCCACACTATCCTCGTTGCGCAGTCGTTCCCCCGAACGAGCTGGCGAGTCGGCAGCCATACCGCCCACCGAAGAAGGAGATGACGTGGAGTTCGACGTCACCATCGAGATCCCCCGGGGTCAGCGCAACAAGTACGAGGTCGATCACGAGACCGGGCGGGTGCGGCTGGACCGCTACCTCTACACCCCGATGATGTACCCGGCCGACTACGGCTACATCGAGAACACCCTCGGCGGCGACGGCGACCCGCTGGACTGCATGGTGCTGCTGCCCGAGCCGGTGTTCCCGGGTGTGCTGGTCGAGGCCCGTCCGGTGGGCGTGCTCATCATGAGCGATGAGGCCGGTACCGACGAGAAGCTGGTCGCGGTCCCCAACAAGGACAAGCGCTGGGATCACATCCAGGACGTCGAGGACATCCCGGAGTTCCAGCGCAAGGAGATCGCGCACTTCTTCGAGCGCTACAAGGATCTCGAGCCCGGCAAGTGGGTCAAGGTCGAGGGCTGGGAGGGCCGTGAGAAGGCCGAGAAGCTGGTCGACGAGGCGTACGCGCGCTTGAAGGAGCAGGGCTCGCACTGAGCTCCGATTACCTCGAGTGCCGTTGGGGCCGACGCGGATTCCGCGTCGGCCCTTTCGCTATTCCGCGGTGGTCAACCCGGCGGTCGTCCGCAGCGGGACCTCCCGCCAGAAAAGCACCAGCACGAACGCCAGCAGGGTGACCGCGGACGTGGTCAGGAAGACCGTCGACAGCGATTCGGCGAACCCGACCTTGAACGGGTGCGCGAGAACCGGATTCAACTTCTGGATCACCGAACTGTCGTTCAACACGCCCTGCGCGGCCGAGGTGTCGTGGTTCAAAAAGCCTTGGGACAGGGCCATATCCGCGGGATTCCCATCGTGCGCTCCCTTGAGCACGGCCTGCTGGAATTCCGGCTGCTTACCCGCCTCGAGCAGCTGCGCGCGAATATTGGGCCCGAGCCGATCGAACAGGATCGACAGGAACACCGCCGCGCCCAGCGTGCCGCCGATCTGCCGGAAGAAGGTGGCCGCGGCCGTGGACACACCCATGTCCTTGGGCGGCAACGCGTTCTGCAGCGCCACGATGAGCGGCTGCATGAGATTGCCGAGCCCGAAGCCCACGCAGAGCATGAACAGCACCACGATCCAGAACGCCGTATCGGCCTTCAGGTAGTGCAGCAGGAACAGCCCGATCGTGATCATGGCCGAGCCCAGCAGCGTGTAGATCCGGTAATGCCCGGTGCGCGAGATCAATTGCCCCGACACCACCGAACCGATCATCATCCCCAGCACCATGGGAATCATCTGCAGGCCGCCCAGCATCGGGCTCGCGCCCCGGTCCGCCTGCAAATACTGGGGCAGCAGCAGGATTCCGCCGAACATGCCCGCGCCGACCACGAACGAGATGACCACGCCGAGGGCGAAGGTCCGATTCTTGAAGATGCGCAGCGGGATCAGCGCCGCGTCGCCCAGCGCGGCCTCCACGACCACGAATCCGGCCACCCCGACCGCGGCGATGACGAAGCAGGACACCGATCGCACACTGTCCCAACCCCATTGGCGGCCCTGTTCGGCCACGATCAGCAGCGGGGTGATGCCGAGCGCCAGGATGATCGCGCCCCAATAGTCCACGCGGTCACGGGATTTCTCCACCGGCGGCAGGTGCAGCACCCGCGTCACCACGGCCAGCGTGAACAACCCGATGGGCACGTTCACCAGGAACACCCACCGCCAGCCCGCGATGCCCAGAATGCTGTGCTGTCCCGCGAACAGCCCGCCCAGCACCGGCCCGATCACACTGGAGGTGCCGAACACGGCCAGGAAATAGCCTTGGTACCTGGACCTTTCGCGGGGGCTCACGATATCGCCGACGATGGTCAGCGCCAGCGACATCAGCCCGCCCGCGCCGAGCCCCTGGATCGCCCGGAACGCGGCCAGCTCGTACATCGACTGCGAGAACGTGCACAGCAGCGATCCGGCCAGGAAGATCGAGATGGCGGCCAGATAGAAGGGCTTGCGCCCGTACATGTCCGAGAGCTTGCCGTACAGCGGCGTGGCCAGCGTCGCGGTGATCAGATACGCCGTGGTGGCCCAGGCCTGCAGCGAATAGCCGTTCAGGTCATCGGCAATGGTGCGAATGGCCGTCGACACGATGGTCTGATCGAGCGCCGCGAGCAGGATGCCCAGCAGCAGTCCGCTGAGTATCACCAGTACTTCGCGATGACTGAAGCCACCGGTCTCGGTCGATTCCCCCACGTCGGATGTAGCCATGGTCAAACCTCCAGCTCCCCGCCAACGATAGGCCGGGAACCGGAGGTACGTAATCCTTTTTCGGGACGGGACCCGAGTGGGGAGTTTTCAGGGGCGAAGCCCCTGAGAGGGTGGGGGGTTTCAGGGGCGAAGCCCCTGAGAGGTACGAGAGTTGTTATTTCCCCTTGAATTCCGGCGGGCGCTTCTGGAAGACCGCCGTGATCGCCTCGGTGAGATCCTCCGAGGGCAGGAAGGCCGCATTCCAGGTGGAAACGTAGCGCAACCCGTCGGCGATCTTGCCGCGCTTGGGCTGATCCAGCACATCCTTGATGCCCTGCACGACCAGCGGCGGATTGGCCGCGATCTCCCGGGCCATGGCGTTTGCGGCCTCGAGGACGGCGTCCTGGTCCTCGAAGACCTCGTTGACCAGTCCGATCCGCTCGGCCCGCGCGGCGTCGATGTCCTTGCCGGTGTAGGCGAGTTCGCGCACGTGGCCCTCGCCGATGATCCCCGGCAAGCGGTGCAGCGAGCCGATGTCCGCGACAATCGCGACCTTGGCCTCGCGCAGGCTGAACTTGGCGTCGGCGCTGGATAGTCGAATGTCCGCGGCCGCGATCAGGTCCAGGCCGCCGCCGATGCACCAGCCGGAGATGGCCGCGATGACCGGCTTGGTGCAGTCCGCCACCGCGGTGACCGAGTCCTGCATGCTCCGCACGTGCTTGAGGAAGTCGGTGCGCGGGGCGGCCAGGGCCTTGTCGGCCAGCAGCGGCCCGAACAGCGGGCTCATGGCGGGCAGATCCAGGCCGTAGGAGAAATGCTTGCCCGATCCGGTGAGCACGATGGCGCGCACCTCCGGGTCCGCGTCGAGTTCGCCGAAGATGAGCGGCAGCTCGCGCCAGAAGTCGGGGCCCATGGCATTGCCCTTGCCGGGACCGGTGAGCGTCACGCGGGCGATGTGGTCCTTGCTTTCGACGTCGAAAGCCTTCCATTCGGTCATCGGTCCAGCGTATCGGGGGGGCGGACGGTGCGGCAGACCGGTGTAAACGCTGTGCTAATTCTGCTGCGTCCCAGTGTTTTCCGCCCCGCCCGCGCGCCACGATTATCCGGTCCGCACATTCTGCTCCTCCCGTTTGTGAGGTCACGGTGTCGATGCATCACGGAATCGGCCTGGACCGGTTCAATTCCCTGTCTCGCCTGCGCGCGATCCACGCCCTCTACGCCTGCTGCTGCAATGTCACCTGGGCGCAGAAGATCGCCGACGGCCGCCCGTACCCGGGTCATGCCGCGCTGCTCACGGCCGCCGCCGCGGAACTGCACGCGCTGTCCGCGGTGGATCTGGAACGGGTCTTCGATTCCTGTGCGCGCGAGCGGGTTTCGGAGCACACCGTCGAGGGGGTGAATGCCCTCGTCCGCGCCCGGCTGCTGGAGCTGCTGGGCCCGGAGGAGGGCTATCCCGAATACTGATCCCCCGCACATCCACCGCAATCGCTCTACCCTGGTTGCCATGCGCCGGTCGCTGCCACCCGTCGCCTCGAGGGTCTCCGACACCTTGATCGCGCGCGGACATCACGGGGTGATCATCACCCAACCCACGCCCACCCATACCGCGCAGGAAGCGGCCGATGCCCTCGGCGTGACCGTCGGGGCCATCACCAAATCGCTGGTCTTCCTGCTCGACGACGATCCCGTGCTGCTGTTGGTCTCCGGCGCGCACCAGGTCAACCTGGACCGCACCGGCGAGCGACTCGAGGGCACCCTCACCCGCGCACCCGCGGCTATGGTGCGCGAGGTGACCGGGCAGCCCATCGGGGGCGTCGCGCCGCTCGGGCATCCGACCAATCTGCCCACCTACATCGACAACGCGCTGTCCCAGCATCAGGAGCTGTGGGCGGCGGGCGGTCATCCGAACACGCTGTTCCGCACGACCTTCGGAGAGTTGGTGCGGATCACCGCCGGGCTGGCCATCGACGTGGACTGAGCGATTTCTTACACGGTGGAATAACCGGGCGGCCCAGCACGTAGGTTCGTGACGTGAGTGATTCACCGACGCCCGGCACCGAGCTAGACGTGCCCGACGACCTGAGCGGGATAACCGCGCAGCAGTATCGCGCCGCCATGCGGCACTATCCGGCGGGCGTCACCATCGTCACCCTGAACTCCACGGACGGTCCGGTGGGTTTCACCGCGACCTCGTTCGCCTCGCTCTCGGCGCAGCCGCCGCTCATCTCGTTCAATATCGCCGAGACCTCGTCGAGCATCGAGGCGATGCTGCGGGCCGAATCGTTGGTGGTGCATTTCCTGGGGGAGCATCAGAAGCATCTGGCGCAGCGGTTCAGTCGGTCCGCCGAGGAGCGCTTCACCGACCGGTCGCTGTGGACCAGTCTGGGGACCGGTGAACCGGTGCTGCACGGCACCCCGATCTGGGTGCGCGCCACGGTCCACCAACTGATTCCGATCGGTGATCACACGCTCGTCATCGGCCTGGTCACCCAGGTGCACGACAATACCGAGAGCTCCCCCGCTGTCGGCCCGCTCGTGTATTACAACGGCGCGTACCACCGCGCCGAGATCGCCGACTGAGCTGGGCCGCCGCGGCTGGCGGCCTATGCGGCGGAGGCCGCGGTGCCGATGCCCAGCGCGGCCAGAATCGCGGCGCTGGCCTGTTCCAGCCGGGCCCGGATCTTCGGCCGCTTCAGCAGCGACACCGCCCGCGCGGCCGCGACCGCCAGCACGATCATTTCGATTGCGGCGACGGTGGATTCGATCGCGCCGAGCGTGAGCGTGTTCACGAAGGTCACGTGGGTGAGGAACTGCGGCAGCACCGCAAGGTAGAACAGGCCCACCTTCGGATTGAAGATGCACGACAGCAATCCCGCGGCGAACGCGGAACGAATCGAGATCGGCTTCCCTTCGGCCACCGCGACGTCCACCGGCTCGGCCTCCTGCTCCCGTCCGCGCCGATGCTCGAGCAGCGCCCGAATCCCCAAGTACACCAGGTAGATTCCGCCGATCACCTTGAGCGTGCGATACGCCGTGGCCGATTGCTCCAGCAGCGCCGCCACCCCCGCCGCGACCACGGTCGCCCATACGATCCCGCCGAACGCCGACCCCACCGCCGCCGCGACCCCGGGCCGCGACCCGTTCATCGAAAACCGCAGCACCAGAAAGGTGTCCGGGCCAGGCGTGAGCGCCAACAGCACGCACAACCCCACGAAGCTCAACAGCAGCGGAAAACTCATACCGTCCATGGCAACCCATCACCGCGAACCCACGCAAGGGCAATACCGAACCCACGCAGGGGCAGTACCGCTGACCCGCCCCCGACGGACAGGTCAGCGGCACGGGGTCGGTTTCAGTTCCGCGCGCTGAATTCCGCACCCAGTTCACGGAACACGTCGGTGTTCATCGTGAACGCCAGCCGTGCCTCGTCGAGCACGCGATCGACTTCCGACCCCTCGAGCGGAAGCCGGTCCAGGCTTTCCCGGTACTCGCGCTTGAACGCGGCCGGATTGCCGATCTCCTCGAAGACGTAGAAGCGCACCCCATCGCCCTTCTTGGGCAGATTCCACAGCTTCTCGGCGGTGCCGCGAATGACCTGTCCACCCGAGAGATCGCCCAGGTAGCGGGTGTAGTGGTGCACGACGTATCCGGCGGGCCACTCGCTCGCGCACTCCTCGACGCGCGCGGCGTAGGCGGCGGTGGCGGGCAGCGCGGACAGCTCGTCGCGCCAGTTCGCGCCGCCGAGGTGGGCCAGATCGGCCTCGAGCGAGGCCAGCCGCGCCAGCTCCGGCTTGACGAACGGACCCGCGACCGGATCGGAAGCCAAAGCCTCGGAACGCTTTTCGAGCGCGGCGTACACGAACCACAACTGCGAGGTGTACCGATAGAACGCCTCGACCCCGAGCTGCCCGGTCAGCAGGTCACGCATGAACGTGGAATGCTCCGCCTCGTTGTGCTGCTGCTCGGTCGCGGTGCGAATGAGCGTCGAGAACGGGGTGCCGGTATCCAACATGGTCGAGCTCCTCGCGATCAACTCCGGGGGCACCCCACTTTGGCTACCCTAACTTCACTTCGACCATACGCCCCAGCAACCCCTTCGCGATTCGAACTTCCCGCCCCACCCCCTCCAACTTTCGGACGATTTTTCCCATCCGGACGTGCCCTTCGTCACACCGCATCGATCCGGTCGACGCTCCACCGACCGCCTGCAACAGTGGTCCCATGGCCACTCGAGCCGCCGATACCCCACTGATCCCGATGCTCATCGCCGCCGCGGAGAGCGCCGAGCGCTCCGGGAACCGGTTGCTGACCGACGACCTGGCGATCCGCATGCTGCCGCTCGGACTGCGACCGCTGGTACGCAACCGAACCACCCGGGGCTGGTTGCGCAAGGTCATGGCGCGGGAGGGGCCCGGGTTGTGGGACAGCCTGGCCTGCCGGAAGCGGTATTTCGATGAGCAGACCGATGCGGCCGTTCGGGCGGGAGTCGGGGCGGTGGTGGTGCTCGGGGCGGGGCTCGACACTCGGGCCACCCGGCTGGTGGCGGCGGCCGGGGTTCCGGTCTTCGAGGTGGATCTGCCGGTGAACATCGAGTTGAAGCGGCGGCGAATAGCGCTGCCGGACAACGTTGTTCAGGTGGCGATCGATTTCGAGACACAGGATCTCGCGACGACTCTCGCCGAGCGTGGTTACCGGGGCGAGAGGACAACGCTTTTCCTCTGGGAGGGGGTTACCCAGTACCTGACCGAGAAGGCGGTGCGCGCGACGTTGGCGACCCTCGCCGCCGCGCCCGCGGGGAGCCGGCTGGTCTTCAGCTACGTCCGACAGGATTTTCTCGACGGCACGAATCTCGAGGGATGCGACGGCGCGTATCGGAGATTCGTTGCGGGAAAGGGTATTTGGCGATTCGGATTGCTGCCCGGGGATGTTGCGGAACTGCTCGCCGAGTACGGGTGGCGGGAGCTGGAACAGGTGGGCGGGCGGGAGTACGTCGAACGGTTTCTCGCACCGCTCGGCCGGGGCGCGGAAGGCGTGCCCGACCTCGAACGCTGCGTCACCGCGACCAAGGTCTGAGTCCGACGGGCCCGACGGGCGGGGTTGACAAGGCCGCGAATCGTCTGCCAATCTCTGCAATCAGGTCATGAGTACCAGCGCTAAGCCCCGGCTAGCTGGTCGGCAACCCTCCTCCGCGGTGGGGTGCTCCGGGTGACGACCGGGCCGTAGCCCGACCGGGTACGGCAAGCGCGGACTCTCGATCGATACTTTTTTTCCGATCGCGTGTCCATGAAGCCGATGGGATTTCGTGATGACCGCATTCGCCGACCAGACCTGTGCCCCGCTCGCCGCCGTGTCCGGCGCCGACCTCCAGGTCCCGCTGGTCCAGGGCGGGACCACCACCTACGCCAACTTCGACTACGCCGCCAGCGCCCCTGCGCTGCGGCAGGTCACCGACCGCGTCGCCGAGCTGCTGCCGTTCTACGCCAGCGTGCACCGGGGTGCGGGGTACGCCTCCCGGGTCTCCACCGACTGCTACGAATCGGCGCGCGGTTCGGTCGCCCGCTTCCTGAACGCGGCCGACGACCAGGTCGTGGTCTTCACCCGCAACACCACCGACTCGCTGAACCTGCTGGCCTCCTGCGTGCCCGGCGACACCGTGGTGCTGGATGTGGAACACCACGCCAACTTCCTGCCCTGGACCCGGCACGGCCGCCGGGTGGTGCCGGTCGCCGACACCATCGAAGAGACCATTCAGCGCCTGGTCGCCGAGCTCTGTTCGAAACCGGCCGCGCTGCTGGCGGTTACGGGCGCGTCCAATGTGACCGGTGAACTGCTCCCGCTGGAGCGGCTGGCCTGGATCGCGCACCAGTGCGGCACCCGCATTCTGGTGGACGCCGCGCAGTTGGCCCCGCACCGCCGCATCGATCTGCGGACCACGGGCATCGACTACCTGGCCTTCTCCGGCCACAAGGCCTACGCCCCCTTCGGCGCGGGCGTGCTGGTCGGCCGCCGCGACTGGCTCGACGCGGCCGAGCCCTACCTGGCGGGCGGCGGTGCGGTGCGCTCGGTCACCACCGACGGCGTCGAATGGGCCCCCGCCCCGCAGCGGCACGAGGCCGGTTCCCCGAACGTCCTGGGTGTGGCCGCATTGGCCGCCGCCTGCGACGCCCTCGCCGACCTGGACGAGACCACGGTCGTCGAGCACGAGCAGTACCTCACCCACCGCCTGCGCTACGGCCTGAAAACCGTTCCGGGCGTGAACTTCCTGCGCGTCTGGCGCGACAGCACCGACGCCGTCGGCATTGTCGCCTTCACCATCGACGGCTTCGAGCCCGGCCAGGTGGCCGCCTACCTCTCGGCCGAGCACGGCATCGGCGTGCGTGACGGCCGCTTCTGCGCCCATCCGCTGTTGTCCCGCCTCGGCGTGGACGCCGCCCTGCGCGCCAGCATCGGCCTCGGCACCACCGCCGCCGATGTGGACCGCCTCATCGATGCCATTGCCACGCTCGTCGAGAACGGCCCGACCTGGAATTACGCGCGCACCGAGGGACATTGGAACCCGGTCCCGGAGACCCGCCCGTTCGGCGATGCGTCGACCGGCGCGGCGCCCTGCGGCTTCTGACCGCGGATTCCGGACTACGGCACGAGGTATCGGGCCGCGAGCTCCTCGATCACCGGATCGTCATCCGCCACCGCGTCCAGCAGGTCGAGATCGTCCTGCACCGAGACCTGCCGGGTGTCGCCCTGCTCGGGATCGGGCGGCCCGTCCTCCTCGAGTTGCCGCACCATCTTCTCGCGCACGCGGTCCCGCAGTGAGTCGCTCATACGCAGAGCATGCCCCGGTTAAACAGGCGCAATCCAACTCCCCCACGGCGTGTTCCGCACGACGGTGAAAACAACGAGGAAGGCGAGCGCGAGCCACAGCGCGTATTTGGGCAGGATCTGAGGTAGTCGCGGCGGTGTCGGATGACCGCGCCAGCCGCGCACCAGCCAGGTGCCCCACCAGGCGATGAAGCCCAGCGTCAATGGCAGCAGCAGCACATTGCTGTGAATGGCGTCGAGAATCCGGCCATCGGTGAGGTTGTGCAGCCCCCGCAGCCCACCGCAGCCGGGACACCAGTACCCGGTGAGCTCGTAGAACGGGCAGTATCCGTAGGTGCCGGACACGTGCGGATCCCGGAAGTGCAGCAGCGCCAGCCCACCGGCCACGGCCCCACCGGCCAGCAGCGGTAGCCCGACGCCGAGCCACCGCGGGCGCGCGGGCGATTCGATTGCTGCTGCCGTGGTATCCACGACCACCAACGGTAGCCGCGCCACCGCCGACCTGCCAGATCACTCCCGGACTTCGCACCCCCGGGAACCAAGCGCGCTTGGGTATGCTGCCCCGACAATCGTTTTCGAGCTCGGGGGAATTCCACTCATGTCACAGAACTCGGGTGGCAGCAAGATTCGCGGCGCGCTCGCCGCGGTCGGCGCCATCCTTTTGATCATTTTCATCAAGGTCGGCATTCGTGTCATCGGCCATCTGTTCGGTCTCATCGGCCTGGCGGTGGTCCTGCTCATCGGCGTGGGCGCGTACTTCGCCTTCAAGAAGAAGAACGAGACCGCGACCACCGCCGCGCCGGTATACACCCCGGCCCCGAGCCCGTACGACGCCAATACCCCCGTCCAGGGCTACCCGGCCCCGCAGGGCTTTCCGCCGCCGCCGACCGGCGCGCCCGACCAGCGCTACCTGCCGCCGCCGAGCGGTGTGGCCGCCCCGGGTTACTCGGCACCGCCTGCCTACCCGCCCGCCGCGAATACCGTTCCCTCCCAGGACTATCCCGCTCCCGGCTACGCTCCCGCGCCACAACCGACCTACCCGGCCCCGCAATCCCAGCCCCGCTACCCCGTGCCGAATCAGCCGGGCTACGGTGCGCAGCCGCCGAATCCGTCGGCGCCGCAGGGCTACCCGGCTCAGCCGGGCGGATATCCACAGCAGGGGTATCCACAGCAGCAGGGGTATCCACAGCCCGCAACGCCGAATTATCCCCAGCAGCAGCGGTAATCCACCGCCATACCGCCATGCCGCCATTCGAAGGCCCGTCCCGGTTCGATCCGGTACGGGCCGTTCCCTTTTCCGCGTCAGCGAATCGGAGCGCGCTCCACGACCGGCGCGGTCAGCACGCCCGCGAGCATGTCGACGATCTCACCCCAGGCCGCGACATCGCCCGCCGTCACCCGCCCGGCCTCCACGGCCCGCTCGTGATCGGCCAGCAGCGCGAACAGAATGGTCGGCAAGGCTCGTAACCGCCGCAGCCGCAACCTTTTCGGCAGCGCGGTCAGCTCCCGCTCGAGCTGCCGCATGATGACCCGGACCGAGGTGCGCCGCGCCGATTCCAGATTGGCCGCGTCATTGACGGCGGGGTGGGTGTGTATCTGCTCGAGAAACCGGCCGTAGTGGTTGATTCCCTGCTGATCGCTCAGCTCGAGCATGGGGATGACGAGCGCCTCCAGCAGGTCGTGTACACCCGTCGCCCCGGCCGCGGATTGCTCGGCGAGCAGTTCCAGCCGCCGCACCTCCAGCGTGGCGAGCCGATGTTCCACCACCGCGAGAATGAGCCCGTCCCGGGATCCGAAGTGGTACTGGATGGCCGAGTTGTTCCGTTGCCCCGCGGCCGCGGCGATATCGCGCAGCGGCACCGCCTGCCCGCGCTCGGCGATGAGCCGTTCCGCCGCCACGATGATGCGCTCGCGCGCCTGCGGCTGCTGATTTTTCTCGGTTATCGCCACCGCTCGCCCTCCGTCCTCGACACAGTGTGCACCATAGCCGTTCACCAGCGGATAAAGAACTTCTCCTTGACGATTAAGAACTGATACTTAAAGCTGCTTGTGACTGTCGTCACCCGAGAAGGACTGATTTCGCGATGATCCTGGACACCTTCCGACTGGACGGCCGTGTGGCCGTCGTGACCGGCGCGGGCCGCGGCATCGGCGCCGCCACCGCCCTGGCCCTCGCCGAAGCCGGTGCGGACGTGGTCATTTCGGCCCGCACCGCCGCCCAGCTCGACGAGGTGGCGGGCAAGATCCGCGCCCTGGGCCGCACCGCCGTCACCGTCCCGGCGGATCTGTCGGACCTCTCCGCCGTCGCCGCCCTCGCCGACACCGCGGCCGAACTGGGCCGCCTCGACATCGTGGTCAACAATGTCGGCGGCACCATGCCCAATACGTTCCTGACCACCACGTCCGAATTCCTCGAAGAGGCATTCCGTTTCAATGTCTCCACCGCGCACGCCCTCACCCAGGCCGCGGTGCCGCACATGTTGAAGAACGACGGCGGTTCGGTCGTCAATATCTCCTCGATGATGGGCCGCTCCCCCGGCCGCGGCTTCCTGGCCTACGGCACCGCCAAGGCCGCCCTCGCGCATTGGACCCGGCTGGCCGCCGCCGATCTGTCCCCGCGCATTCGCGTGAACGCCATCGCCGTCGGCTCCGTGCTCACCTCGGCGCTGGAAGTCGTTGCGCAGCAACCGGAGATCAAGAAGCAGATGGAGGACGCCACCCCGCTGCACCGCCTGGGCGAGCCGTGGGAGATCGCCGCCGCCATCGTCTACCTGAGCTCCCGAGCGGGCGGCTACGTCACCGGCAAGGTGCTCGAGGTCGACGGCGGCATTGCCGCACCCAACCTGGACCTTCCGATTCCCGACCTGTAATCGTCCGCACCACAGGAGCTTTCCCATGACCTATCGCGTAGTCCAGTGGAGCACGGGCAATGTCGGCCGTCGCACGCTGCGCTCCATTATCGCCCGCCCCGAACTCGACCTGGTCGGCGTCTGGGTCTCCAGCGCCGAGAAGGCCGGCAGGGACGCCGGTGAGCTGGCCGGCCTCGACCGCGAAATCGGTGTCACCGCAACCCAGGACGCCGAGGCGCTGCTGGCGCTGCGGCCCGACTGCATCGTGCACACCGCCATGGCCGACGACCGCCTGATGGAGGCGGTGGAGGACCTGAAGACCTTCCTCCGCGCGGGCATCAACGTCATTTCCAGCAGCCCCGTCTTCCTGCAGTTCCCCTACGGCACCCTCCCCGACGAGGCCATCGCCCCCATTGTCGAGGCGGCCGAGGCGGGCGGCGCCTCCCTGTGGGTCAACGGCATCGACCCCGGTTGGGCCAATGACTGGCTGCCCCTGCTGCTGACCAGCGGCTCCGAGCGCATCGACAAGATCATCTGCTCGGAGGTGATGGACTACTCCACCTACGACAACCCGAAGGTGCTGTTCGACATCATGGGCTTCGGCAGCGCCCTGGACGAGCTGCCGCTGCTGCTGCAGCCGGGTGTGCTGACCCTCGCCTGGGGTAGTGTCATCCGCCAGCTCGCCGCCGCCCTGGACATCGAACTCGACTCCGTCACACAGCATTTCGAGCGCCTGCCCGCGACCGAGGAGCTGAAGGTCGGCAGCCACACCATCGCCGAGGGCACCGCCGCGGCATTGCGCTTCCAGGTGCACGGCGTCAGCAAGGGCCGCGAGATCCTCACCCTCGAACACACCACCCGCCTGCACCCCGACCTGGCCCCCGACTGGCCGCAGCCCGCCGGAAAGGGTTGCTACCGAGTCGAAGTCCAGGGCGAGCCCGACTACATCCTCGACCTCCAGCTCTACAGCAACGGCGACCACGCCGAGGCGGGCATTGTCGGCACCGCCGCCCGCCTGGTCAGCGCCGTCCCCGCCGTCGTCGCGGCCCGCCCCGGCCTCCTCACCGCCATGGATCTCCCCCTGACCACCGGTCGCGGCCTGGTCTCCTGACCTCACCACACCCGATACGGCACCGTGGCGGCGTATCCATTGGTCCGATCCGCCACCACGGTCAGCCGCAACCGCCACTCCCCCGCCATCGTCACCGGAACCGCCCGCGACACAAAGTAATCCGGCCCGATCTCCACCGGCTCCACCCGCCGAAAAACCACCTCCACCGGCCCGACACCCCCGTCGACGCGCTCCAATCGCCCACCCACCCCCAACGCCCCGACCGGCGTCCCCGCCGAATCCCGCAGCCGCACAGTGAATTCCTGCCGCCCGGCATGCGTCCCGTCCACACTCACCCGCGCCCGCAACGGCCCGACCGACGCCTCCAAGGTCACCGCCGGATCATAGGTATCGCGCGCCGGAGCAACCCCCGTCAGCAACGCGGTCACCACCAACACGGCGACCTGCACCCCAATCTCGGCCCGCACCAGCCACCCCGACCTCCACCCGATCATCCCTCGCCGCACCGAGGGCGCCCGAGCCGCCACGAAGCCCCCGACACCGCGCGTCGCGGCTGCGCGCACCACCAGCGCCACGCCCACCGCCAACACCACCAGTGCCAGCTTGACCAGCAGCAACCGCCCCCACGACGTATCCCACAGCGCGGCAACCGGACTCACCGCCCGCCAACTCTGCACCAGCCCGCTCAGCACCAGTACGGTCACCGCCCCGCCCGCCACCGGCCCAAATCGCGCCACCACCTCCGCCCGCCGCGCCGTCCGCCACGCCAGACCGACCAGAATCACCCCGCCGACCCACACCGCCATCGCGAGCACATGCAGGACAGTCGAAATAACGGCTGCCCACCTGTATTCACCCGTCACGGCATGACCGGACACCGCCACGCCGAGCACCACCGCAGCGCCCGCGACTACCGCGGCCATATCGCGTCTGACGGCCGTGGCTCCCATCGATAGGCCGGACAACAGCTCACCGCCGACGCCGAATGCACCCCTAGGTCGCGGAATGGTCGGCTCGAGACTCACTTCCCGCCCCACATCGACACCGCCCACACCCGCCCTGTGACGCACGGTGCCATCCTGGCGGACGGCGACTCCTCCTGCCGTCGCCGCCCACCCCAGCGCGATGGCGGCGACGACCCGTACCAGCGCCGACGCACCCAAGAGCGAGGTCGACGACTGCACCCACACTTTTGCGTCGCCCCATCCGGCAGCACCCGCAAGCCGCCCCGGGGTGGCCGCGAAGGTCAAGAAGGCCGCGATCGCCATCGCGGCCGCACCGACGCGGATCAGTTGGGTGATCGCGCGGGTTCGCAACGCCTCCGGCCAGATCACCCGCGCGGCGAGCGGAATACCTACGGCCAGCACGATTCCCAGATATCCCACAGCGGTCAGCAGTCGGACCACGGTGTCGAGCATCGCGATGAGCGGGTCGGGGTGGGCGGCGGTCACCGTCAGGTCGGGTGGGACGCCGATGCCGAAGACGATCGAGCCCGCCACCACGTGTCCGTCGGCCGACAGCAGTGACCAGCCAAGCAGGTAGGTCCCCTCGGGAGTCCCGGACCGCAACCGCAGTGCGATCGTGCGCCCGCCGTTCGAAGTCTCCGCGTTCCCGGTATCCACGCGCTCGCCGTCGCGATCGGTCACGGTGACCGCGTTCGGCGCGGCCGTCACCGGCTCGTCGAAGGTGATCGACACCCGATCCGGCGCGTGATCGACCATTGCCCCGTACGCCGGGTCACTGCCGACGAGGACCGCGTGTGCGGAAGCCGTTGCCGCGCCGAGAAATACCGCGACGGTCGCGTACCCCAGAAGAATCAGCGCGGCGAGCGACCACCGCGTCCCACGCGGCGACCGTCTCGCGGTCATCTCTTGATGCGAACGCGCCGCAGCTTCGGCGCGGCCGATACGACCAGAGCCCCGAGCGCGACGACCAGGGCGGCCTCGGCCAGGCGGCGTGACGAATCCTTGTGCGTCACCGATTCGGTCGGCGCGGCGGCAGGCTGCCCGTGCGTACCATCTTGCGCAGCAGCCAGTTTCAGCACCGGCGCGGGCTTGTCCGGAGTGGTTCCGTCGGAAGATCGCTCGATCCAGGAAACGACCGAGCCGTCGCTATAGGTCTGAATGGCCGGAAACGCCAGTTCACTCGTGTGCGGCAGCGGGCCGACCTGGAGTTTGAACTCTCCGAATTCCCCGGGTCGAATCGAAACCCCTTCGCGCGCAGTGAAAGTGACGCTCGAAACGTAGTCGCTGACCTTGCCGCCGTGCCCATTGTCGACCGGTGTCGCCAGCGTGCCCCGTTTCTGCGTCACATCCCATCCCGCGACCGCCTCATTGCGCACGACCGCGAGCGGATGATCCTGCGGCAGCGTGATTTCCAGCTTCACCGTCCCGGCCGTGGCCGATTCGGTCGGCACCCGCACCGTCACCACCGCGAATTCGCCGGGCTCGGCATCGGGCGCACTGATCCCGACGTGGGCCGCGGCGGTACCGGCTCCCGCCAGCCCGAGTTCCGCGGCGATCACCGCGACGGCGGTCCAACGTGCGAATGTCACTGTGTTTCTTCCTGTTCCGTGTAGTCGGTGAGCCGCGTCGCGTCGATGACCGCGATGGCCCGCCCTTCGTGTGCGAGGACGACGGGTCCCGGTCGTCCGCCGATCCGGGTGAGCGCCCGAGCGAGCGGCTCGGTGGTGCCGACGAACGGCAGCGGAGTTCCGAGATGCTCGCTCACCGGGTCCGTTTCGGGTGCGTCGGCGAGGTCGGCGGCCGTCACGGCACCGAGAATCTCGGCCACCACGGTCGGCCCGGAGGCCGGGCGCTGCAGGACAACGGGCAGCGCGGCACGCTCACCCAACAGCGCTCGCGCCTGCCCCACCGTCGCCCCGGAGGCCACCGCCACCAGATTCGCGTCCCGCTCGACCTCGCCCAGCACCGCGCCGACCGTCACTCCGGCCGCGGCCGTGGTCAGCGGAAACCCCAAGCTGCCCAACCATTCATCGTTGTAGTACTTCGACAGATAGGCCCGCCCCGAGTCCGGCGCGACAACCACCACCACGTCCTCGGGCCCGAGCGCCCGCGCGGTGCGCAGCGCCGCCGCGATGGCCGTCCCCGACGAACCGCCCAGCAGCAGCCCCTCCTCGCGTGCCACCCGATGCAGGATCCGAATGGCCTCGACATCGGGTATCCGCTCGATCCGGTCCACCACCTCCGTGTGATACGACTCCGGCCATTCATCGACCGCGGTCTCGGGATGCCGGAAGTGCCCGACCGCCTCCACGTACCAGATCCGCCCGTCGCCGCCGCCGTAGACCGAGGTCACCGGGTCGGCCCCGATCACCCGCACGGTCCCGCCCGACGCTTCCTTCAAATATTCACCGCTCCCGGTAATGGTCCCGCCGGTCCCGATGCCCGCCACGAAATGCGTGACGCGCCCGCCGGTCTGGTCCCAGATCTCGGGCCCGGTGGTCGCCTTGTGCGCGGCCGGATTGGCGGGATTGTCGTACTGCCCCGCGAACCAGGCCCCGGGAATCTCCGCGGTCAGCCGCAGCGCGACCGAGCGCAGATGCTCGGGATGGTCGACCGGCCGCAATCCGGGCGTCTCGTGCACCTCGGCGCCGTGCGCGCGCAGCAGCGCCTTCTTCTCCGCGCTCACCCGATCCGGGACGACCACGATGGTCCGGTATCCGCGCGCCGCCGCCAATGCGGCCAGCCCGAGCCCGGTATTGCCGGAACTGGCCTCGACCACGGTCCCGCCGGGCCGCAACTCTCCCGCCCGCTCGGCGGCCAGCAGCATGCCGAGCGCGGCCCGATCCTTCACGCTCCCACCGGGATTCAGATATTCGAGCTTGACGTACACGGTGGCACGGATATCGTCGACGACCCGGTTGAGCCGTACCAGCGGCGTATGCCCGATGGCCTCGGCGACGGAGTCGAACACGCCCGCGGCGTGCGTGGAAACACCGGTCATGCGGCAGCCCTGCCTGTCTCGCCGAGCGCGGTGAACAGCTCTCGGCGCAATCGGAGATATTCGGGATCATCGTGGTCGCGCGGGCGCGGCAGCTCGATGGCCAAGTCCCGCACCACTTTTCCGGGACGTGGCGTGAACACCACGACCCGGTCGGCCAGCCGCAGCGCCTCGTCCACGTCGTGGGTGACGAGTACGGCGGTGAAGCGATCGCGCTCCCACAGCCGCGCGATCTCGCCCTGCAGGGTCGCGCGGGTCAGGGCGTCGAGCTTGCCCAGCGGTTCGTCGAGCAGGAACAGCCGGGGCCGGTTCACCAGCGCCCGGGCCAGTGCCACCCGCTGCGCCATGCCGCCGGACAGCTGCGCCGGCAAGGTGTCCCGAAATCCCTGTAGCCCAACGAGTTCCAGTGCCTCGGCGATGCGCTCCCGCTCCTGCGCCAGCGTTCCGCGTGCCTGCGGTCCGAGGGCGACGTTCTGCTCGACGGTCCGCCACGGGTAGAGCGTCGGATCCTGAAACATCAAGGCCCGATGCGGATCCGGGCCGACAATGGGTTGGCCGTCCGCCCGCAGCGTCCCCCGGGACGGTCGCTCCAGCCCCGCGAGCAGCCGCAAGAGCGTCGACTTCCCGCACCCCGACGGCCCGAGCAGCGCCACGAACTCGCCCGGCTCGATGCGCAGCGAGATATCGGTGAGCACCCGCAGCCGCCCCAATTCCTGTGCCCGCGTGGGTGTCGGCGCGGGCCGCCCCAACACCCGGTCGAGGACCGTGCGCTTGCGCGCCCCCGCCACCGTGAACTGGTGTGACACCCCGTCGATGTCCACCGCGATGCCTCGGCTCACCATCGCACCAAATCCTTCTGCCAGGCCAGCGCGCGGTTGCGCAACCGGAGCAGGCCCGCGATCGCGGTGCAGCACACCGCGATCATGATCACGATCGCCGCGTACATGCGCGGGTAGGCGGCCCAGCCCTTGGTCCACTGGATGTACCAGCCCAACCCGTTCTTCACCCCGAGCAGCTCGGCCACGGCCAGCGCGGTCAGCGACGCGCACAACCCCATGAACAGGCCGGTGAAAATGTTCGGCAGCGCACCCGGCACCGCCACCCGCCAGATCAGAAATCGATTCGTCGCGCCCAGCGTCTGCGCCACATCGAAATATCCGCGCGCCACCCCGGACACGCCCACCCGGGTCAGGAACGACACCGGGAACCACACGCCCAACGCGACCATGAACAGGCTGCCCAGATATGTGCTCGGGAACAGGATGAACACCAGCGGCAGAATGGTGGCGGGCGGCACCGGACCGATGGTCATGATGACCGGATTCGTCCAGTACGCAACACTTTTCGCCCATCCGGTGGCTATGCCGGTGGCCAGCCCACCCACCGCGCCGATGGTGAATCCGGTGACCAGCAACAGCAGCGAATGCCACGTGCAGGACAGCAGCAGCCCGCCGTCCTCGTAGAACACCAGCAGCATCTGCTGCGGCGAGGCGAAGTGCGGCGGCTCCAGCCATCCGGTCTTGGCGGTGCTGTACTCCCAGACCAGCAGCCACGCGGCGAGCACACCGATCCACGGCGTCCAATGCCGCAGCCGCAGCGTCGCGCCGCGATGGCGATAGGCGAACACGGCCCAGACGGTGAGTCCGAAAGTGATTGCCGCGGACAGTATTCCGGCGGCAGTGGGGGCCGCCGCCGTCAGCTGGTCCGGCACCACCAGCGTCACCGCCGTGGTCAAGACCCACAGCGACCAGGCCGTCACGAATCCGAGCGTCGGCGCGTACGCGACCGCCTTCCCTTGCGTCGTGGACTCCGGTTTCGCTTCCGCCGCAAGGGTTTCCGCCGGAGCGGTCGTCACCACGTCAGCCCCAGGTCCGCGTATACCTTGTCGGCGAGCACCCGCGCATCCGTCTTCCGATCCAGATACCCGGTCTTGGCGAACTTCTCGATGCCCGGGGTGATCTCCGGCTTGAACTTCACCGCGGACGGGTTGTAGCCATAGGTCTTCAAGGTCGACTCGACCACCGTCAGATCCGCCGCCACATATTTATTGTCGACCTCGAGCGCCGCGGTCCGGCTCAGATTCGCGCCCACCCACCGGCTGCCCTCGGCCCACGCGGTGACCAGCGCCCGCGCCGTATCCGGATCCTCCCGCAGCAGCCGGCCATTGATCGCGGTCGCGCAGCAGAACAACTCCCGATTCGCGCCCTGCTGATTATTGGTCAGCTCCCGCGCCTTGCCCTTCAACAGCGGCAGCAGCGCGTTCGGATCGCTCCCCGCGACGGCCTGGATCTCGCCCCGGGCCAGTGCGTCCCCCAGCTGATCGCCCGGGAACACCCGCCACTCCACGTCCTGACTCGGATTGATCCCCGCGTCCAGCAGATCCAACGAGAAGAACGACATCGACGAATCGCCGATGGCCGCCACCCCGATGGTCTTGTTCCGCAATTCCCCCACCGACCGAATCGCACTGTCCGGCGGCACGATGATCCGCAAGCACCCCTCGTGCAGCCCCGCCGCCAACTTGGCATCGATCCCCTGCTCGATCGGCTTCAACCATGAGAAGAAGATCCCCGGCGCCGCATCCAGCTTCCCGGCCCCCACCGCATCCTTGATCTCATCGGCCCCGGTCTTCACCACCTCGACCTTCAGCCCGTGCTTCTCGAAAATCCCCTGATGCAACGCCGCGAACAACGGCGCCTCACAAATCCCGCCCCCGAACCCGATCTTCAACGCCCGATTCGCCGCCCCCACCCCCGGCGTCCGCCGCGTGGTCAACCAGGCCCCCACCCCGCCCCCGGCAACCACCGCCGCCGCAATCCCGGCCCCCGCGAACAACTTCCGCCGCGAAATCCCCGGAACCTCCACCTCCCCAGCCGCTCCCAAGTCCTCCGACTCGTCCGCATCCCGCCCAGCGCCCAGCTCGTTCTCACTCACCCCACCACACTCCCAAACCCACCCACCCCCCAACCAGACTTCCCCTCACCCCGAACACAAGTCCCCCAAACACAAAAAAAGAGACGAGAACCCACTGGTCCTCGCCTCTTTCCCGAGCCGCCTGGGGGAAT
Source organism: Nocardia sp. CDC153 (assembly GCF_035818515.1). NCBI lineage: Bacteria > Bacillati > Actinomycetota > Actinomycetes > Mycobacteriales > Nocardiaceae > Nocardia > Nocardia sp. CDC153. Next base: position 954,776 of record NZ_JAYKYU010000003.1, read on the forward strand.
CGAACCCCCGACCTTTTCATTACGAGTGAAGCGCTCTACCGACTGAGCTAAGGCGGCGTGCCTTGCGGCGCTCGCGAGTCTATCGTCTCGTGCCCGTTTCGCGAAAACGGGTGGTCGTGGTCACCGGGGACACGGTGGGTCAGGCGGAGCGGGCCGCTATCAGGGCGGCGGCCATGGCTGCTAGGGCGAAGCGGGGCTTGACGTTGGTTTCGAGGGCTTCGCGGCAGTCGAGGACGGCTTGGATGGAGCGGAGCAGGCCCTCGGGGCGGACGTCGGTGGCGAGCTCGCGGATTTGGTCGGCCATGTCCGGGTGGGTGAGGACGACACCGGCGGAGGAGCCGGGGGTGGCGGCGCCGAAGCGGACGGCGAGGGCGTCGCGGTACATGCCCGCCACGTCGATGAGGGCGCGGTCCAGGGCGTCGCGGCCGGTGCGGGTGGAGCGCGACTTCTGGCGTTTCTCCAGTTCTTTCAGCGCGCCCGCGGAACCGCGGGTGGCCGAGGCCGCGCCCTTGCCGGTGCCGCCCGCGCCCAGCGCGACGGCCAATTCCTCGCGTTCCTTCTCGTCCCGCTCGGCGCTGACCTGCTTGGCCTCATCGTCGGCGGACTTCACCAGCTCATCGGCGGCAGCGTAGGCCGCGGCGGGGCGTGCGGTGGCCGTGACCAGGGCCAAGGCTCGCTTGCGCCGGGCGCGGGCCTGATCGTCGGTGGCCAGTCGCCGGGCCCGGCCGACATGGCCGCCGCTGACCGAGGCCGCCCACTCGGCGACCTTCGCGTCCATGCCGTCCCGATCCCGCAGCACCTGCGCGATGGCGGCGACCGACGGCGTGGCCAAATGCACATGGCGGCACCGGGATCGCAGCGTGATCGAAATATCCTCCGGATCCACCGAGGGCGCGCAGAGCAGGAACACCGTCCGCTCCGGCGGCTCCTCCACCACCTTGAGCAGCACATTGCCCGCCGCCTCGGTCAACCGGTCGGCATCCTCGACCACGACCACCTGCCAGCGCCCGGTGCTCGGCCGCCGCGAGGCCACCTGCACGATCTCGCGCATCTCCTTGGTGCCGATGCTCAGACCCTCGGGCACCACACGCCGCACATCGCCGTGCGTTCCGGCCATGGTCGTGGTGCACGCGTGGCAGCGCCCGCAGCCGGGCGTCCCCGCATCGGTGCACTGCAGAGCCGCGGCGAAACACAGGGCGGCCACCGAGCGCCCCGATCCGGGCGGCCCGGTGAACAACCACGAATGCGTCATGGCCGACGACGATCCGGCCCCATCCCGTGCCGCCACCGCCGCAGCCGTCAACTCGGACTCGACCGCTCCCTGGCCGACCAGTCGATCGAAGACACCCGCCACGCCGACAACCTTAGCCGCCACCCCCGACAGCCCGGCCGACGGTCAGTTGGCGCGCTGATACGTGGTGTTGGCCCCGTCCAGCGACTCCCGAATGATGTCGGCGTGGCCGGAATGGTGCGCGATCTCCCGCAGAATGTGCAGCAGGATGTAGCGGACGGTCAGGTGGACGCGTTCGGGAGCCCACGGCGCGGTCGGCGTCGGCACCGAATCCTCGAGGTTCGGTAGCTCGCGGATCAGTTTGGCGGTGTGCTCGGCGACCGCGTCCCACTCCGCCAGCAATCCGGCCACCGTCTGGTCCGGGCCCAGCCGGTACTCGGAATCCATTCGGGAGACATCGAATTCGGAGTTCGGATCGCGCTCGACCAGGATCGTGGTCCAGTGCCGCTCCACATTCACCGCGTGATTGAGCAGACCGCCGAGGGTGAGTTCACTGACCGTGGTGCGCTCGCGCGCCTGTGCGTCATCGATGCCCCGGAGGGTGATCCGGAACATCTCCCGCTGACTGTCGAGAATTTTGATCAGTTCTTCACGCTCATGGTCGACGGTCATCGAATGTCCTTCCGCTGGTTCGAATTCCAGCGCTCACGCTACGGCAGGACACCGACACGAAACCGTCGAAAAAGCGAAGCGCCCCCGCGATGACGGGGGCGCTTCGATCGTCTGCGCTCAGGACTTGGCGCTGGCAGCGGCCTTCTTCGCCGGAGCCTTCTTGGCCGCCGCGGCCTTCTTGGTGGTGACGCCATCGGCCGTCTTGGCCGCCGCCTTCTTCGCGGCCGCCTTCTTGACCACGGTCTTGGCCACCGCGGTCTTCTTGGCCGCGGTCTTCTTCGCCGCCGCCTTCTTGGCCGTCTTCTTCGCGGCCTTCTTCACCGGCCCGCGCGCCCGCCGATCCGCCAGCAGCTCCGAGGCCCGCGCATCGGTGATGGACTCGACCTCATCGCCCTTGCGGAGGCTGGCATTGGTCTCACCGTCGGTGACATACGGGCCGAACCGCCCGTCCTTGATCACCATCGGCTTCTCCGACACCGGGTCCACACCCAGCTCACGCAGCGGCGGCGCGCTGGCCGACTGCCCGCCACGCCGTTTGGGCTCGGCGTAGATCTTGAGCGCGTCCTCCAACGTCACCGTGAAGATCTGATCCTCGCCGGTCAGCGAGCGCGAATCCGTGCCCTTCTTCAGGTACGGCCCGTACCGCCCGTTCTGCGCGGTGATCTCGTCCCCGGAGGCCGGATCCACGCCCACCACACGCGGCAGCGACAGCAGCTTCAGCGCCTCGTCCAGGGTCACCGTCTCGACGCTCATGGACTTGAACAGCGATCCGGTGCGCGGCTTGGGCTTGTCGGCCGCCTTCTTGGCGGTCTTCTTCGCGCCGGTGTCGATATCGTCGGCGGGCTCGGGCAGGATCTCGGTGACGTACGGCCCGAAACGCCCCTCCTTGGCGACGATTTCGTGCCCCGTCGCCGGATCGACACCCAGCGAGCGACCTTCCTGCGGCGTCGCGAACAGCTTCTCCGCGACCTCCGGTGTCAGCTCGTCCGGCGGCAGATCATCGGGCAGGTTGGCCCGCTGCGAGATCGGATCCCCATCCGGGTCATCGGGATTGACGATCATGCGCTCGAGATACGGCCCGAACTTGCCGACCCGCACCACCACATCGCGCCCCTCGGCATCGCCGAACAGCTTGATGGAGTTGACTTCTCGCGCGTCGATGCCGTCGAGCCGTTCGCCCACCATCTTTTTCAGGCCGCCCGAGCGCGCCACCGAACCCTCGGCACCGTGATCACCGCCGAAATAGAAGGAGGACAACCAGTTTCCGCGCTGCTCGCGCCCACCGGCGATGGCGTCGAGATCATCCTCCATGGCCGCGGTGAAGTCGAAGTCCACCAGTCGCCCGAAGTGCTCCTCGAGCAGCCCGATCACCGCGAACGCCACCCACGACGGCACCAGCGCGCTACCGCGCTTGTACACGTACCCGCGGTCGAGAATCGTCTTGATGATCGAGGAGTAGGTCGAAGGACGGCCGATGCCAAGGTCTTCCAGCGCCTTGATCAGCGAGGCTTCGGTGAATCGCGCCGGCGGATTGGTGGTGTGCCCGTCCGGCAGCAGTTCGACCGCCGTGACACCCTGGCCCTCGGTCAGCGCCGGCAGCCGCGATTCGGCGTCATCGGACTGGCCGCCCGCCTCCTCGTCGACGCTCTCCACGTACGCCTTGAGGAAGCCCGGGAAGGTGATGGTCCGGCCGGAGGACGAAAACACGCACTCCTCACCGGAATTCGCGACGCCGGTGATCCGCACCGTCAAGGTGGTGCCGCGCGCGTCCTGCATCTGCGAGGCCACCGTGCGCTGCCAGATCAGCTCGTACAGCCGGAATTCGTCGCCGTCGAGCTTGTTGTGCAGCTGCCCCGGCGTGGCGAAGGTGTCACCCGCCGGACGAATGGCCTCGTGTGCCTCCTGCGCGTTCTTGACCTTGCGGTTGTACTGGCGCGGTGTGGGACTCACGTATTCCGCGCCGTACAACTGGGTGGCCTGCGCCCGCGCCGCCTGAATGGCCGACTCCGACAGGGTCGTCGAGTCGGTACGCATATAGGTGATGTAGCCGTTCTCGTAAAGCCGCTGCGCCACCCGCATGGTGCGCTCGGAGGTGAAACGCAGCTTGCGCCCGGCCTCCTGCTGCAGCGTCGAGGTCATGAACGGCGCGTACGGCTTTCGCGTGTACGGCTTGGACTCCACCGAGGTGACCGTGAAGTCCACCCCGTGCAGCGATTCCGCCAGCCGCTGCGCGTACCCGGCATCGAGCACGACGACGCCCTGCGACTTCAGCTGCCCGTCGGATCCGAAATCACGACCGGTCGCCACGCGCGCGCCCTCGACACCGACCAGGCGCGCACCGAAGACCCGCGGATTCCCGCCCTCTTCGCTACCGCCCGCATCGAACTTGGCCGCGATGTCCCAGTACTCCGCGGACCGGAACGCCATGCGTTCGCGCTCCCGCTGCACGATGACCCGCGTCGCCACCGACTGCACCCGGCCCGCCGACAGTCGCGGCATGACCTTCTTCCACAGCACCGGCGAGACCTCGTAGCCGTAGAGCCGGTCCAGGATGCGCCGCGTCTCCTGCGCGTCGACCAGGTCCTGGTCCAGTTCACGGGTGTCCGCGGCGGCGGCCTGAATGGCCGGCTCGGTGATCTCGTGGAACACCATGCGCCGCACCGGCACCTTGGGCTTGAGCGTCTCGAGCAGATGCCAGGCGATGGCCTCGCCCTCGCGGTCGGGGTCGGTGGCGAGGTAGAGCTCGTCGGCGTCGGCCAGCAGGCTCTTCAGCTCACTGACCTTCCCCTTCTTATCGGGGCTGACGACATAGATGGGCTCGAAGTCGTGATCGACATCCACGCCGAGGCGCGCCCACTGCTGTCCTTTGTATTTGGCGGGCACATCCGCCGCACCGCGCGGCAGGTCCCGAATATGACCGACCGACGCCTCGACCACGTAACCGCGGCCCAGGTAGGGGGCGATCTTCTTGGCCTTCGTCGGCGACTCGACAATCACGAGACGACGCAGGGAACGGCCCTGGTCGGGCGCTGCCTGGGAGTTCGGCGCTGCACCGCGGTCTCGTGTTGCCACCGGCGAACACACCTTTCGTCTCGATCCGCGTCGGAGCTGGTGTACGCGCTCTACCGCGGCTGGGGCAAACGGCTGCGATGTCCGATATCGCTGCCAGCAACGTTTATACCGTGTTCAAAGGCCGCGGCTGGTGCGCGGCGACGATGTAGCCCCTGATCGTGATCGAGTGTAATGGGTCCAGATATGGGTCGTCCCCCACCGCCCGGAGGCGATGGGGGACGGAACCTGTGGGTTGGCTCGCTCTCAGAGCGCGCGAACACCGGTGGCCTGCGGGCCCTTGGTGCCCTGGCCAACCTCGAACTCGACCTTCTGGTTCTCCTCGAGGGTGCGGAAGCCCGTTCCCTGGATCTCGGAGTAGTGGACGAAGACGTCAGCGGAGCCGTCCTCGGGCGCGATGAAGCCGAACCCCTTCTCCGCGTTGAACCACTTCACAGTTCCCTGTGCCATTCTGTTCCTTCTCTTTCCATACCGGAACGGCGGACAAGTAGGTTCATCCACCGGGTCCGTTCCGACCGCTGTACTCTGTTCCCCCTGCAGGAATCACCCAGTACACCGTTCGCAACATCGATCCTGCTGATGGTTTGGACTTTGGATCCGTTCCCTCGAACACAGAAGCTTGCGACCAGGAACCAGTGAACCATGTCTTCGGGCAATTCAACAGCCGAGTTACCCACAATTTGCAAAAAAGTTGATCTTGCGAATGCGCAGGTGAGGGGCATAATGCCCAAATCCGTACTTGAAGTTGGTTTGCTTCCAGATAACAGAGCGAGCATCTGGCAAACCGGGTGTGAGACAGGCCGCTACTCGGTAGTGAAATGGCAGGTAGAGCGGCGGGCGCACACACCTTTCGCACCCGTTGGGCGTGTCGCGGTGACGACTCGATGAAAGATGAAGATCAGCCGCGACGGACCGGAGACAACAGCGACATCAGCTACGGGAGATCGTTGCTGAATCGTGTCCTAAATGGCGGCGTTTCAGGCGACGGCCGACTCACTCACGTCACCGAGCTGCCGCCGCGCGCGGCGCAGATCACAAAATGGCCCGAATGGACATCTCCGGAGGTCATCGCCGCAGTTCAGGCGGCCGGAATCGAAGAGCCGTGGAGCCACCAGACCTGGGCCGCGGACCTCGCCGCGGCGGGGCGGCACGTGGTGGTGTCGACCGGAACGGCGTCCGGGAAATCGCTGGCGTATCAGCTGCCCGTCCTGACCGCGTTGCAGGCCGATCCCCGGGCCACGGCGCTGTATCTCTCCCCGACCAAGGCGCTGGGGGCCGACCAGTTGCGCATGGTCAACGAGCTGACCAGCGAAGATCCGCTGCGGAACGTGCATCCCGCGCCCTATGACGGCGACACGCCGGCGGAGATCCGGCAGTGGGTGCGCGCGCACGCGCGGTGGGTGTTCACCAATCCCGACATGCTGCACGTCGGCATGCTGCGGTCGCATCAGCGCTGGGCGCGGCTGTTCCGGCAACTGCGGTACGTCGTGGTCGATGAATGTCATATCTACCGTGGGGTTTTCGGGTCACACGTGGCGCTGGTGCTGCGTCGGCTCCGGCGACTCGCCGCGCGGTACGGGGCGGATCCGGTTTTCGTGCTGTGCTCGGCGACCACCGCCGACCCCGCGGCCACCGCCGAAAAGCTGATCGGCGCACCGTGTGTCGCGGTCACCGAGGACGGGTCGCCGCAGGGGTCGCGGACCGTGGCGCTCTGGGAGCCGCCCCTGCTCGGAGCGGGTGTGACCGGGGAAAACGGTGCGGCCGTGCGGCGTTCGGCCGGTGCGGAGGCCGCGACGGTCATGGCGGATCTGGTCGCGGAGGGGGCGCGCACGCTGACCTTCGTGCGCTCGCGGCGCGGGGCCGAACTGGTGGCCATGGACACGCGACGCCTGCTCGCGGACGTGGACGCCCAGCTCCCAGGGCGTGTCGCGGCGTATCGTGCCGGGTATCTGGCCGAGGATCGGCGGGCCTTGGAGACCGCGCTGTCGGAGGGCTCGCTGCTGGGCGCGGCCACCACGAACGCCCTGGAACTGGGCGTGGACATCGCGGGCCTGGATGCCGTTGTGGTGGCGGGATATCCGGGCACGGTGGCCTCCTTCTGGCAGCAGGCCGGACGCGCCGGGCGGCGCACGCAGGGGTCGTTGGTGCTGCTCATCGCCCGGGACGACCCGCTGGACACCTACCTCGTGCACCATCCGGAGGCCCTGCTCGGGCGGCCGCTGGAAGCCAGCATCACCGATCCGCACAACCCGTACGTGCTCGGGCCGCACCTGCTGTGCGCGGCCCTGGAACAGCCGCTCAGCGATGCCGAGGTGCATGGCTTCCAAGCCTGGGATCTGCTGTCCGACCTGGCCGAACAGGGGCTGATCCGGCGACGGAACGGCGTGGCCCGGGATGGCACCGCGCGCTGGTTCGTGACCGCCGACGCGCATCCGCACGACGCGGTCGACGTGCGCGGTGGCATCGGCACCGCGGTCGCGGTGGTGGACGGGGAATCGGGCCGCATGCTCGGCACCACCGATGCCGGGCGGGCCCCGGCCACCCTGCATCCGGGGGCGGTGCATCTGCATCAGGGCGAGAGCTATGTGGTCGATGAGCTGGACCTCGAGGAGGGCGTCGCGCTGGTGCACGCCGACACGCCCGGGTGGAGCACCAGCGCGCGGGCGGTGACCTCGCTGGAGATCGAGGAGGTGACCGAGCAACGCCGATACGGCACGGTCACAACGGCTTTGGCGCGGGTCCTGGTGACCCGGCAGGTCATCGGCTACCTGCGCCGTCTGCCCAGCGGCGCAGTGCTGGACATGATTCCGCTGGACCTGCCCGCGCAGACGCTGCCCACCCGGGCGGTGTTCTACACCGTGACGCCGGGCCTGCTGGCCCGGGCCGGAATCGACGCGCGACACGCCGCGGGGGCACTGCACGCCGCCGAACATGCCGCCATCGGCATGCTGCCGCTGGTCGCGACCTGCGATCGGTGGGATATCGGCGGCGTGTCGACGGCCGAACACGCCGATACCGGGCTGCCCACGGTCTTCGTCTACGACGGACACCCCGGCGGGGCGGGTTTCGCCGAGCGCGGGTTCGCGCGCCTGCGACACTGGCTGACCGCCACGCTGGGGGCCATCGACTCCTGTGGCTGCGCCACCGGCTGCCCGTCCTGCGTGCAGTCACCCAAGTGCGGGAACGGCAACAATCCCCTGGACAAGGCCGGTGCGGCACGGCTTTTGCGGGCAATCCTGACCGAGCTCGGGGAAGGTGACGGCGGCACCCCCGAACCGTGACGCGGCCGTCGCCGGAGCGAGACCGGAGCGCCATCCGACCAACCAGTCGGCGTTGTCAACTGGTTGGTATCGGGCGGGTCCGGAGTGCTCGGAGGTGTCTGCGACACGCCAGGGGCCGAAGACGATTAAAAAGGGATGTGATCCTGTTAACTGGGGGGTTGCTCCGTTCGATAATGTCGCCCCCGGATTTACCTGTGCATTCTTTCCAATGAGTCTCCGAGAACGAATTGGAAAGTGATCGATACCCAATCAATTCGCCGATCATATTCATCGAATTTCGACATTGATCGACTACCGATGTGGTCCGCGCCATCGCATTTCTAACCAACCGCTCGGTACGAGATATTGCCTCGCTACCCCTCGCCCTCCGCCGGGCCCGCCCGCGCCGCCGCGCGCACCTCCCGACGCCCCAGCGGACCCAGCGAAATCCACCCTTCGGCGGTCACCGTCACATCCCATCCGCGCACCGCGCATCCCACCGATCGCGCGCCCATCCGGTTCACCACCTCGACCGCCCGGGCGCAGGCCGCCGCGATCCCGCCGTCGAGGGCACCGGCCGCGGCGAGCGCACCCAGGTCCGCGGCGGCCTGCACCCGATGTCGACCGGCCACGGCCACGCCGACCTGCGCGATCAGGACCATGGACATGAGTACGCCGATCAGGGCCAGGCAGGCGGTGACCGTCACCGCTCCCGCCTCGCCGTCGTGCCGATCCCGGACGGTCGTTCTCATCAGGACTCTCCGGGTTCGCGGACGGCCACGGCCGTCGCCCGCAGGGTGAGGGGAAGCACCGTCGCACGGGCACTGACCTCCGCGACGACCAAGTCGCCATCGGGACGGAGATCGATCCGGGCACCGGGCGGTGCGACCCGGCGCGCGGTGGACACCGCCACGGCCGAATCGCCCCGCGCGGCCAGCCGGGCCGCCTCGCGGGCGGCGTCGACACAGCGCACCTGCGCCGACACCGTCAGCAGGGCCCCGACACCGAGCAACAGCACCGCGACCAGCGCGGCAAGCGCTATGGCCGCTTCAACGGTCGCCATACCCGCATCGGTATACGAAGGTGGTGTGGCATACGTCACTTGACGGGAGTCTTCAGCGCCTTGTCGATGATCTTGGTCAAGGCATTCACAATGCTGTCGCCGGTGACCACGGTGTACAGCACCGCCCCGAAGGCCGCCGCGGCTATTGTCCCGATCGCGTATTCTGCCGTGCTCATACCGTTTTCGGCAGCGAGAACATGCAGCAGTCGAGTTCGCACTCCCCAGAACAGGTTTCGAACGGTCGATCCCACGCGTACTCCTTCCCTCGCTCCGGTGCGGCGATTCCGCACCGGCACAGTCGTCCTCGGTCACAGCAGTCCGCCCTCCAGCACCCGACCGGCCAGGCCGATCACCACGGGAACGATCCCCAGGCACAGGAAGGCCGGCAGGAAGCACAAGCCCAGCGGGCCGCCGATGAGCACCCCGGCGCGTTCGGCCCGCGCGGCGGCGGCATCCTCGAGCTCGCCGCGGCGGCGCTCCGCGAGTTCGGCCACGGCCGTGGCCAATCCGGCTCCCGAGCGTGCGGAGCGGCGGGCCATTCGGGCCAGCGCCGCCACCGAGTCGTCGGCGACTCCGGCGCTGGCCTGCGCCCAGGCCATGGTCGGATCCGCGCCCAGCGTCAGGAGATCGGCGGCCCGGCGCAGCGTTCCGGCCAGCGGCTCGGGGGCCTCGGCCGCGACGGCCGCCGCCGCTGCGGCGGTGGGCAATCCGGCGCGCAGGCAGGCCGCCAGCAGGTCGAGGGTCGAGGCCACGCCGAGTGGGTCCGGCTCGGTTCCGGCCCTACCGAACGTCGACCCCGCGGGCGCGGGGTCGCGCAGTCGGCGCAGGCGGCGGGCCGCGTCGACCCGACCCGGCAGCAACAGCAGGGCCAGGGCCGCGAGCAGGGCGGCCCACGACGCGGTCATCGCAGCACCCGGTCGGTAATGGCATCGGCCCACAGCAGTCCGGTACAGGTCAGGGCCGAGCCCAGGGGCAGCAGCACGGTGCCCGCCGGGGACAGGAACAGCACGCGCAGCGGGTCGGCACCCATGAGCTGCCCCAGTCCGATGCCGAGCAAGGGCAGCAGTGCCAACACCGTCGCGGTGGCACGGGCGCCCGCCAGTGCGGCCCGGGTGCGCTCGCGGAAACGCCTGCGGCCGAGCAGATCCAGGCGGGCCGCGCCGAGCAGGTCGGCCAGCGCGAGACCGTGCCGCTCGGCCACCCGCCAGGCTCCGGCCACCCGTTCCAGCTCACCGGCCACGACCGTGTCCGGGCGGCGCAGGCCCTCGGCACCGGATCCACCGAGCCGACTGCGGGCGGCGCTGGTCGAGAAGGCCCGCGCCACTTCCCCTTCGGTCTCGCGGGCCGCCACCCGGGCCGCCGCGCTCGGATGCGCGCCAATGCGCAGTTCCCCGATCACCGCCTCCAAGCCTTCCAACAGGCCGGCGGCCGCATCGGCGCGCGAACGCTCCCGTCGGGCCCGTCGGTACCGAACCGAGACCGTGAGCGTCACCAGCAGTGTCGCCACCACCGGCCCCGGACCCGCCAGCACGGCGATCGGCACGGCGGCGAGGGGCATGGCTCGAACAAGCCACCGGGAAACGGCCTTTCGCCGCTCTCCGGCCCGGACGAACAGCCGCTCGAAGCGGAGACGGCTCGCGGGCGGGGGTGCGACCAGCAAGGCGAACGCGAGGCAGGCGAGTACCGGTGCCAGCGATCCGGAGCCGCGGGTCATCAGCGAATCTCCGTCGATGCCTGGCCCGAATCATCGTCCACCACAAGGTCTTCGATGAGATCGTCCCCGACGCCCGGGCGACGCAGGCTCAGCCGGAGCTCGGTAAATCTCGATCCGGTAAGCCCGAATGGACTGCGACACAAGGCGTTACCACCACAGCTCGGCTGCGACAGACCCGAATCGCTCGATTCATTCGAGGGAATCATCTGCGGTCCTTTCGTCGAGGAGGTTGCGAAGAGCCGGGGCGGCCGGGGCCGGGCGGCCGTCGGCGGTCCAGGCGGGTGTGATGCGCACCCGGCCGTCGACCGGGGTGACCACGCCGATCTCCCGGAGCGTGCGGCGGCCGTCGGGATGGCGGTGGACATGGAGGATGACCTGGATGGCGGCCGCCAGCTGGCTGTGCAGCGCGGCGGCGGGCATACCGCCCAGGGCCGCAAGGGCTTCCAGCCGTGCCGGAACCTCGCCGGGCGAGTTGGCGTGCACCGTGCCCGCGCCGCCGTCGTGGCCGGTGTTCAAGGCGGTCAGGAGATCGACGACCTCGGCGCCCCGAACCTCGCCCACCACAATGCGATCCGGGCGCATGCGCAGGGCTTGGCGGACCAGATCGCGCACCGTCACCTGCCCCGCGCCCTCGATATTGGCGGGCCGCGCGACCAGCCGGACCACGTGCGGATGCGGCGGCGCGAGCTCGGCGGCGTCCTCGACGCAGATGATGCGCTCGGTCGGCGCGACCTTCGCCAGCAGTCCGGACAGCAGGGTGGTCTTGCCCGACCCGGTGCCACCGACCACCAGAAACGCGAGCCGGGCTCGAACAACGCGCTCCAGCAAGGCCTTCGCCTCCGGCGGCACCGTGCCCGCCGCGGCCAGCGCGTCCAGGCCCAAGGTGGCGGGCCGCAGCACCCGCAGCGACAGGCAGGTGCCGCCGTGCGCGATCGGAGACAGCACCGCGTGCAGCCGCACCCCGAACGAATCTCCCAGCGCCCCTTCCGATCCCGCCAGCCGGCCGTCCACCCAGGGTTGCGCGTCGTCGAGGCGGCGACCCGCCGCCAGCGCCAACCGCTGCGCCAGCCGCCGCACCGAGGCCTCGTCCGGAAACCGCACCGACGTGCGCCGCAGACCGTGGCCCCGGTCCACCCACACCGAATCCGGCCCGGTGACCAGCACATCGGCCACCTCGGCATCGTGCAGCAGCGACTCGAGCACACCCGCACCGGTCATCTCGGTCTGCAGCAAGCGCAAGGCGCGCAGGAGATCGGTGTCGGCCAGCACCCCGCCCGCCTCGGCCCGGATCGCCGCCGCCACCCGCGCCGGATCGGGATCGGCGGCGCCTTCCGCCAGCCGCTCCCGCACCCGCTCGAGCAGCGCCGCCGTCACGAGTTCACTCATCGCGCACCTCCACGCCGACGGCGAGCCAGCTTTGCCCGCCATCGGGACGGGCGATGCGGCAGTAGGAGATCCGCCCGAGCCGACCGGCTCCGCGACGCGGTCGCCAAATCCCCATCCGGATAGGCGGTTTCGGCGATGCCCCGGTCATTTCGACGCTCCCGTCGGATTCCCCCGCGCCGCCGCGTGGTGTGAGCGCGCGATACGCCACCAGGCGGCCTCGGATCGGACCGGATTGGGGCGTGGCTCCGAATAGTCCGCGAACAGCGCCGTCAGGGCGGTTTCCGCGGCGGTGCGCAACGGCCCGCGGCGGCGAACGGTGAGTCCACCGCGTTCCAGACGCTCGGCGAGCCCGGGTTGGGAAGGAACCGTGGCCAGTAATGGAAGCCCCAGGGCCGCGGCGATATCGGTCGCGGTGAGCCCACCCGGCGACGGCCCCCGAACGATCACCCGCACATTCGGATTGCGCGCACCGAGATAGGCAGCCGCCGACTCCGCCGCCGCGACCGACCGCAGCCGGGCCTGGGTCACCAACACCACCAGATCAGCACTGTCGAGCGCCTGATCGGTGTGCGGCCCGTGATCGCTGGAGAGGTCGGCGACCACCAGATCACCGGCGGCACGCCCGCCTTCGATCACGGCCCGCACGGCCGCTGGAGAGAGCGCGGCGGCCGGCGCGTCCGGCTCGAGGGCGGGTTCGACCGCGTCGACATCGGATGCGTGGACCACATCGGCCGCCGGACGATCCAGCCCACCGGAATCGCTTGCGGGAGCGCCCCTTCCGCACGCCAGCACCGCCAGCCCGGACGTAACCGGAAGCGCGGCATGCAACGTCGATGCCGACACCCGACCGCGTTCGATGGTGAGATCCGGCCAGCGCAGCCCAGCGGACTTCTCGAGCCCGAGCAGCAGGTCGAGCCCGCCACCGTACGGTGCGCAATCCACCAATAGCGTGCGATCCCGGAAACGGCCTGCGCCCGTGAGGGCTACGGCCGCGGCGAGCACCGATGCGCCCGCTCCGGCCCCGGCGCCCGCGACCGCCAGCACCGCGCCGTCGCCGGGACGGCGACCGTCGTGGGCGGCGAAGGACGCGATGAGAGCGTCGGCCGCGGTGGGGAGGGCCAGCACCGCCTCGGCCCCGGCGGCGGTGGCGGCCTGCCAGTCGAGCAAACTCGGCTCGCCGTCGGTCACCAGGAGGATTCCGGCGCGGCGGGGGTGGTCGGCGGATGCACAGCTAAGCGCGGCGGCGGTGTCGAGGATGATCACCGATGCCGCGCCCCAGGCGTGACGGCCCGGCGGTGGCACCCGCTCGTCGAGCGCGCGGTCGGCCGCGGCGGCAATGCGGCGAATCTCCTCGCGCAAGCGGGGATCGGCGACCAATGACAGGGCCGGTGGGGTGGCGGCTTCGGAGTTCATGCTGGTCAGCGTCGCCCGATTCGGAAGTCGGCGACAGGGCCCGCACGGCGAGTGTGGATAACACGCGGCCTGTGCAGAACTCGGTGCGAGGAAGCGAAGCCGGACCTGTCCGGAAATAGAGGACGGCCCCAGCCGGGGGGGGAGGAGGCTGGGGCCGTCGGGTTCAGCCCCGGGGGGTCGGGCTGAACGCGCCTGGACCATGTCCAGGTAATTGCGATACTACACCCAAGCCCCGGCGGGAATGCAAGTCCGCCCGGCGAGTCTTTTTCCCGCCCTGACGGCTCGGCTTCCAACTGGCTAACCCGGACAATTCCTACCGCCGAAGTGACCGTCGCCACCCGCGTCCGTCAGCCGAATGAAAAAGGGCAGGTCCATCGCGCAGACCCGCGCGGCACGCCCAAGATGCCCACGACGCGCCGCCGAACCATATCCTGGACGCGTGACAGCCGAACGCGGACGAGTCGCCGCCTTCTTCGATCTCGACAAGACGGTGATCGCCAGGTCGAGTGCCTTCGTGTTCAGCAAGCCGTTTCTGGACCAGGGTCTGCTCAGCCGCCGCGCGGTGCTGGAGAGCAGTTACGCGCACTTCCTGTTCCTGTTATCGGGCGCGGACCACGACCAGATGGAGCGCATGCGCGAGCATCTCACCAAGATGTGCGCGGGCTGGGATGTCGATCAGGTGCGCGCGATCGTCGCCGAGACCCTGCACGACATCGTGGATCCGCTCATCTACGCCGAAGCCGCGGATCTCATTGCGGACCATCGCATTCGGGGCCACGACGTGATCATCGTGTCGGCCTCGGGCGAGGAGATGGTCGCGCCGATCGCCGCGGCACTGGGCGCGGATCACTTCGCCGCCACCCGCATGGTCATCGAAAACGGTAAGTACGCGGGCGAAGTCGAGTTCTACTGCTACGGCAAGGGCAAGGTCGAGGCGATCGAAAAGCTTGCCGCGCAATACGATTACGACCTCTCGCGCTGCTACGCCTACTCCGATTCGATCACCGATCTGCCCATGCTCGAGGTGGTCGGCCACCCGACGGCGGTGAACCCGGACCGCGGCCTGCGCCGGGAGGCCAGCGCCCGCGGCTGGCCCGTGCTGACCTTCTCCAATCCGGTGTCGCTGTGGGCCCGCATCCCGGCCCCGACCACCACCACGGTGGCCGCGACCGCCGCGGTCGGCCTGGGCGCGGTGGCCGCGGGCGCCCTCACCTATCGCCTGCTCCGCCGCCGGCGCTGACACCCGCCAAAGTGGAAACGCCCGGGCGAAAAACCGGCGGACACGCCGACTTTTGGAATGTTTCCCCAGGTCTTGATGTGATGGCGGTCACGGGGTAACAATGGATGCACGGAAGGACGGAAGGCCAAGATCGGATCGGAAGAGAAGGTTCGACCTCCCATCCCACCCTTCCCAGCACGGACACCAGGCACCCACGCGGAGCACGCCGCGACAAGGGCACGAGTAGTTGTGGGCCTGCGTTATCCGGGATTTCGACGGCGAGGGCCTCGCATCCAAGCGGGGATGAACCACCGGATCCTGGAGAGCTCGCCGAGGCCGCTAGAACACAACCCGAGAAGCACGCTTGGTAACCGGGTAGTCCGTGCTACGCGGGCGGTGAAGTCGCACAGCGACGACGCCGCCCGCTTTGATGTGTGGGACCAACTCTCGGACTCTCAGGGGCTTCGCCCCCGAACCCCCAAAGACTTTGATGGGGCTCCGCCCCCACACCCCCGCCGAGGCAGTTACCCCGAAGCCGAGTCCGCGATCGAACGGGCCTCTCGCGCACCGTCTTCCAATGCGCCGCAGGTGAAGATCACCCAGCCGCCGACGCCCTCCGCGGTGCCCATGCCGAAGGCGGCGGCCGCGTCGAGATAGGCCTGGCGGCGGCGGAGCCAGAAGACTTCCGGGACACCGAGGCTGTGCGGGTCGAGGCCGCTGGACACGGCGACGAGGCGGGAGGCCGCGCGGGCGACGATGCCGTCGGCGGTGCCGAAGGGGCGCAGGGAGAGCAGCTCGCCGTGGACGACGGCCGCGATCACCGGCGCGGGGGCCTTTGTGGTGGTGAGGGTTTGGGCCAGCAGGTCCAGGCGTTCGGCGACGCCGGGGACATTGCGGGGGCGGCCGAGTTGTTCTTTGTCGTCGACCATGTCGGCGGCGGCGAGCAGGTGCAGGCGGGCCAGGGCCTGCAGGGGCGCGCGCTGCCAGACGCCGACCAGGTTGGTCAATGCCTCGGCGTCGAGGGCCTGGCCGACGCGCAGCGAGCCCGCGAGGATCGGGTCCTCGACCCGGCCGTCGGCGGGCAGGTCGATGGTGCCGCCCTCGATGGCCGCCGAGGAGCGGGCCGCGCGCACGGCGGCCTCGGCGGCGGTGGTGGGCCAGCCGCGTCGGTTCGCCCGGTGGCGGTGCACCTCGGCGAGGGCGTCACGGGCCTTGTCGGCGGCGTCGCGCACGCCGGGCAGGTCGACGAGGGGCTGCAGCGGGTCGGTCACGAGGTACGAGGCTACTGCCGGGTGCCGTGGTGACCCACGACACCCGGCCGGTCAACTCACCAGCAGGTCGCGGCCGGGAATGGCCTCGAGCAGACGGCGCGTGTAATCCGACTGCGGATTGTCGAAGACCTCGGTGGTGGAAGCGGCCTCGAGGACTTTGCCCTGACACATGACCAGCACGTCGTCCGCGATCTGGCGGACCACGGCCAGGTCATGGGTGATGAACAGGTAGGTCAACCCCAGCTCGGCCTGAAGCTCGTTGAGCAGCTGCAGGATCTGAGCCTGCACCAGGACGTCGAGGGCCGAGACGGCCTCGTCGCAGACCACCACCTCGGGCGAGAGCGCCAGCGCGCGGGCCACGGCGACACGCTGACGCTGGCCGCCGGAGAGCTCGTTCGGATAGCGCCGCATGACCGAGGCCGGGAGCGAGACCTTGTCGAGCAGGTCGCGCACGGTGGCCTCGCGCTCCTTCGGGGTGCCGATGCGGTGGGTGCGCAACGGTTCCTCGATGGTGCGGTAGATCGAGTACATCGGATCCAAAGAGCCGTACGGGTCCTGGAAGACCGGCTGTACCCGGCGACGGAATGCGAACGCGCCCTTGGCATCCAGCGTGGCGACCTCGCGGCCGTCGAAGGTGACGCGGCCCGAGGTGGGCGACAGCAGCCCCAGGACCATTTGCGCCACAGTCGATTTGCCGGAGCCGGATTCACCGACGATGGCGGTGGTGGTGCCGCGCTTGAGGGTGAACGAGACGTCGTCCACGGCCCGGAGCTCGGTCGACTTCCACGGTGCGTTGCCGCGAATGCGGAACACCTTGGTGAGCCCCTCGACCACCATCACATCGTCGGGGGCACTGGCGAATTCGGCATCGGTCTCGGCCAGCTGCCCGGCCATGGCGACGGCCTGCTCGCGCACCTCGGCGCGCTTGCGCACCGAGGAGAGCCGCTGCGAGGCCAGCGACGGCGCGGAGTTCACCAGCTTCTTGGTGTACAGGTGCTGCGGTTCGCGCAGAATCTGCAGTGCCGGACCGGATTCCACCACCCGACCCCGGTACATGACCACCAGATGCTCGGCCCGCTCGGCCGCGAGGCCCAGGTCATGGGTGATGAGCAGCACCGCGGTGCCGAGTTCGGCGGTGAGCCCGTCGAGATGGTCGAGGATCTGCCGCTGCACGGTCACGTCCAGCGCCGAGGTCGGCTCGTCGGCGATGAGCAGTTTGGGTCGACACGACAGACCCATGGCGATGAGCGCGCGCTGGCGCATGCCGCCGGAGAACTCGTGCGGATACTGGTTGACCCGACGCTCCGCATCCGGCATGCCCGCCTCGGAGAGCAGTTCGATCGCGCGCTGCTTGGCCGCCTTGCCCTTGGCTATGCCATTGGCCTCCAGGGTCTCCCGGATCTGGAAGCCGATCTTCCACACCGGATTCAGATTCGACATCGGGTCCTGCGGCACGAAGCCGATGCCCTTGCCGCGCACCTTGACGATGTCGTGCTTGGACGCCTTGGCCAGATCCTTGCCGTCGAAAGTGATGGCGCCGGAGGTGATCTGGCCGGTGCCGGGCAGCAGGTCGATGATGGCGTGCGCGGTCGTGGACTTGCCGGAGCCGGATTCGCCGACAATGGCGACGGTCTGGCCCGGGTACACCGTCAGATTCACGCCGCGCACCGCCGGGATCCGCTTGCCCTCGGAGGTGAAGCAGACGTTCAGGTCGCGGACGTCGAGCAGTGGTTCGGTCATGTCGTCACCTCTTCCGGGCCTTGGGATCCAACGCGTCTCGCACCGCGTCGCCGAGCATGATGAAGCTGAGCACCGTCAGCGCCAGCGCCGTGGCGGGATAGAACAGGATCCCCGAGGTGCGAATCTCCTTCTGGTCCGCGGCGATATCCGAACCCCAGGACACGATCTGCCGGGACAGCCCGACGCCCAGGTAGGACAGCGTCGCCTCGGTGACGATGAAGACGCCCAGCGAAATGGTGCTGACCACGATCAGCGGTCCGGTCGAGTTGGGCAGCACGTGCCGGATCAGGGTCCGGAATCTGGAGACCCCCAAGGCCTTTGCCGCCGTGACGTACTCGCTGTTGCGCGCCTGGATCACCGCCCCGCGCGCGATACGGGCCGCCTGCGGCCAGCTGAACGAGGCCAGCGTGATCATCACGGTCCACACCGTGCGGGTGTGCAACAGCTGCATGAGCACGATGGCGGCCAGGGTCAGCGGCAGCGCGTAGAAGATCTCCGCGATGCGGGACACCACCGAGTCGAGCAGCCCGCCGTAGTATCCGGCGAACGCGCCGAGCGTGCCGCCGATCAACACGAACAGCAGGGTCGCGCCCAGACCCGTCTCGACCGAGGCGCGCGCCCCGTACACGGTCCGGGTGTAGATGTCGCAGCCCTGCTTGTCGAAGCCGAACGGATGCCCCGACGACGGCGGACGCATGCTGAAATCGCCACTGCAGTACCGCGGATCCTGACCGCTGAACAGCGACGGCCAGATGGCGACGAGCAGGATGAACAGGATCAGCAGCGCCGCCACCAGGAAGATCGGATTGCGACGCAGCTGCTGCCAGGCCTCGCGCCACACGCTGGTCGGCGCGGCGGCCTCGTCGACCCGGTCGGTGGCCAGCACCTCGACCTCGTCGGGCGGGGCCACGAAATGCTCCTGCCCGGGATGGATCTCGTTGGTTGACTCTGCCCGGATTTCGGTCTGTGGCTCAGGCATAGCGGATCCTCGGATCGAGTGCGGCGTAGAGCAGATCGACGATCAGATTGGTCAGCAGCAGGATCACGATGAGCACGGTCACGAAGGCCACCACGGTGGGCGGCTCACCCCGGGTGATGGCCTGGTACAGCGTGCCGCCCACGCCCGGGATGTTGAAGATGCCCTCGGTGACGACCGCACCGCCCATGAGGAAGCCAAGATCGGTGCCGACGAAGGTGATCACCGGGATCAGCGAGTTGCGCAGAATGTGCACCACGATGACCCGCCGACGACTCAGGCCCTTGGCGGTCGCGGTGCGCACGTAGTCGGCACTCATGTTCTCCGCCACCGCGTTTCGGGTCAGCCGCAGCACATAGGCGAACGACAGCGACCCGAGCACGAACGCGGGCACCAGCAGATCGCTGAAACTCGCCTTGCCGCCGACCGTCACCGGCGCGACACCCCACTTGATGCCGAGCAGATACTGCGCCAGGAAGCCGACCACGAAGATCGGCACGGCGATGATGATCAGGCTCAGCACCAGCATGGTGGAGTCGAACAGTTTGCCCTTGCGCAGTCCCGCGACCAGTCCGAAGGCGACACCGAAGAAGAATTCGATGCACACCGCCATGATGGCGAGCTTGAAGGTGATCGGGAAGGCGCGGGCCAGCTCCTGGCGCACCGGACGTCCGGAGAACGAGGTGCCGAAGTCCAGGGTGACAATGCCTTTCAGGTATTCGAGGTACTGGATGTAGAAGGGTTGATCGAGGTGGTAGCGCGCCTTGAGCGTCGCCTCGATCGCCGGTGTCATCTGTCGGTCACCGGCCAGCGCCTGAATCGGGTCGCCCGGGATCAGGAACACCATCGCGTAGATGAGCAGCGTCGCTCCGATGAAGACCGGAATCATCTGGAGCAACCGCCGCACGACATACCAAGCCATGTTTCGGCTCCTATATGAGAGCGGGGGCCGCGCCGGTGCGGCGGGCCCCCGTGTGGCGGTTTACTTCTCGATGTTCTCGAAGTCGAACAGGCCCGACCAGGCGACCTCGGCCTTCTTGACCTTGTCCGAGCGCCCGGCCGCGACGTTGTAGTCGAAGATCGGGATGTCGGCCATGTCCTTGAACAGCAACTGCTGTGCCTGGGCGAGGATGTCGTAGGCGGCCTCGGGGGTCGCGGCGCCCTGCGCCTGGGTCAGCAGCTTGTCGAAGTCCGGGTTGGAGTACTGGGTGTTGTTCGTGCCGGATCCGGTGAGGTACAGGGCGGTCAGGAACTCGAACATCGACGGGTAGTCGCCCTGCCAGCCGTAGCGGAACGCCTTGCCGATGGTCTTGTTGGTGATCTCGTCGCGAATGTTCTTGAACGTCGGGTACGGCACGCCGACCGCGTCGATGCCCAAGGTGTTCTTGACGCTGTTGGCCACGGCCTCGATCCAGGCCTGGTGACCGCCGTCGGCGTTGTAGGCGATCTGGTAGGTGCCCGACCACGGCGAGATCGCATTGGCCTGCGCCCACAGTTTCTTCGCCTCGTCCGGATTGAACTTCAGCACATCCGAGCCGGGCAGATCCTTGCGGAAACCGGGCAGGGTGAACGCGGTGAAGTCCTGGCAGGGCACGCGGGTGCCGTGGAAGATGTTCTGCGCGATCTGTTCCCGGTTGATGGCCATCGAGATGGCCTTGCGCCGCAGCACGCCCTCCTCGCCCGCGAAGTGCGGCACCGTCGGCTGGATGCCGATGTGCTGGCTGTAGGCGATGGGCTTGTGGATGGCCCGGTCGCCCAGGTCCTTCTCGTAGGTGGCCAGCGCCGTGTCCGGGATGATGTCGAGCGCATCGAGGTTGCCCTGCAACAGATCCGCGTAGGCGGTGTCGTAGGACTGGTACATCACGAACCGCAGACCGTTGTTCTTGGCGGGGCGTCCGCCGTGGTAGTCCGGATTCGGCACCACCTCGATCTTGACGTTGTGCTGCCAGGTCGAGAACTTGTAGGGGCCGTTGCCGACCGGGTTCTCACCGAACTTCTTGGGATCCTTGTAGAAGGCATCCGGCATCGGATAGAACGGCGCGAAGCCGAGTTTCAGCTCGAAGTCGATCGAGGGATTGGTCAGATCGACGGTGAAGGTGTGGTCGTCGACCACCTTCAGACCCGACATGGTCTGCGCCTTGGGCGGATTCGCCTGGACGTCGTCGTATCCGGCGATGCCGTCGAAGGCCCAGTTCTGCAGCTGGCCGTTGGTGGAGAGCGCGCCGTAGTTCCAGGCGTCCACGAAGGACTTCGCCGTCACCGGGGTGCCGTCGGTGAACTTCCAGTCCTTGAGGGTGATCTTGTAGTGCTGCCGGTCGGTCGACTCGATCGACTGCGCCACCTCATTGTGGGCGGTGCCCGCGGCGTCGTAGTACTTCAGACCCGCCCAGAGCCGGTCGACCACGCGGCCGCCCATGTTCTCGTTGACGTCGGTGGGTACCAGGGGCCGTTGCGGTTCACCGCCGTTGACCGTCACGAAGCCGGAATCGTCGCCGCCTCCGGAGGAACAACCTGTCACCGCCAGGCCGGTCGCCAGTATCGCCGCAGCGGCCAGCGCGGTAATCGTCTTCATTCTCAACGCTTTTCTCCCGTGTCCAGGAAGGGTGCGAAGGCGGACCGGACAACCACGCGGGATCACCGGTGGTTATAACAATCCACCTTGGGTGAATCGGACAGTAAACGTCCCGGCCGGTGTTGTCAGCGGATCGAAACATGAATGTTCAGCTTGTTAGCAAACCGGCAACATGGGTCATACGCGGACGGGACCCCGAGTGGCACAGTGCACAGCTGTCCGAACCTCGCGTTCATGATTCGCTCATACCCGTTCTGACAGGTTCGTCACGACCGCCCACCGATCGAGACGGCGAAACACGACGCAGGTCACAGTCGGTTAGGGTCGAACGTGGCCGCCGTCACCCCAGCCGCGGCCAGCAAGCGAGAGAAGAAGAGACGAGATGACCACGGAATCCTCTGCCGACCACCTGGACGCGTACCCGCCCAGCGCGGAGTTCGCGGCAGCCGCCAATGGCGACGCCTCGCTCTACGATCGGGCAGCCGCCGACCGGGAAGGCTTCTGGGCCGAACAGGCCAAGCGCCTGCACTGGCACCAGCCCTTCACCCAGGTGCTGGATTGGGAGGACGCCCCGTTCGCCAAGTGGTTCGCCGACGGCAAGCTCAATGTCGCCTATAACTGCGTGGACCGGCACGTGCTCGACGGGCACGGCGATCAGGTCGCCATCCACTGGGAGGGCGAGCCCGGCGATTCGCGCGCCATCACCTATGCCGAACTGCTGGCCGAGGTGTCGCGGGCGGCCAACTATCTGACCGCGCTGGGCCTGGTGGCCGGTGACCGCGTCGCCATCTACATGCCGATGGTCCCCGAGGCCATCGTGGCCATGCTCGCCAGTGCCCGTCTGGGCCTGACCCATTCGGTGGTCTTCGCGGGCTTCTCCCCCAGCGCCCTGCGCCAGCGCGTGGACGATGCGGCGGCCAAGCTGGTCATCACCACCGACGGGCAGTGGCGGCGCGGCAAGCCCGCCCCGCTCAAGACGGCCGTGGACGAGGCGCTCGCGGAAGGCGATTCGACCGTCGAGCACGTGCTCGTGGTGCGCCGCACCGGCATCGACACCCCGATGACCGAGGGCCGCGACCTGTGGTGGGACGAGACCGTCTCGCTGGCCTCCCCCGAGCACGAGGCGCAGGCCTTCGACGCCGAGCACCCGCTGTTCATCCTCTACACCTCCGGCACCACCGGAAAGCCCAAGGGCATCCTGCACACCACCGGCGGCTACCTGACCCAGGCCGCCTACACCCACCACTACGTGTTCGACCACAAGCCCGGCCAGGACGTGTACTGGTGCACCGCCGACATCGGCTGGGTGACCGGGCACAGCTACATCGTGTACGGCCCGCTGGCCAACCGCGCCACCGAGGTCGTCTACGAGGGCACCCCCAACTTCCCCGACGAGCACCGGCACTGGCAGATCATCGAAAAGTACGGCGTCAGTATCTATTACACCGCGCCGACGCTGGTCCGCACGTTCATGAAGTGGGGCCGCGAGATTCCCGAGGCGCACGACCTGTCGAGCCTGCGGCTGCTGGGTTCGGTCGGCGAACCGATCAACCCGGAGGCCTGGCGCTGGTACCGGGATGTGGTGGGCGGCAACCGGACTCCCATCGTGGACACCTGGTGGCAGACCGAGACCGGCGCGATCATGATCTCGCCGCTGCCGGGCGTCACCGCCGCCAAGCCGGGCGCGGCCATGACCCCGCTGCCGGGCATCTCGGCGAAAGTCGTTGACGAGGAGGGCAATCCGGTCACCCTGGGCGAGACCGAAGCCAACGGGTACCTGGTGCTGGATCAGCCGTGGCCGTCCATGCTGCGCGGCATCTGGGGCGACGACGAGCGCTACAAGGACACCTACTGGGCGCGCTACGCCGAACAGGGCTGGTACTTCGCCGGTGACGGCGCGAAGCTCGACAAGGACGGCGATCTGTGGGTGCTCGGCCGCGTCGACGACGTCATGAACGTCTCGGGCCACCGCATCTCGACCGCCGAGGTCGAGTCCGCGCTGGTGGGCCACGCGCACGTGGCCGAGGCCGCGGTCGTCGGCGCGTCCGACGAGACCACCGGTCAGGGCATCGTGGCGTTCGTCATCCTGACC
Source organism: Nocardia sp. CDC153 (assembly GCF_035818515.1). NCBI lineage: Bacteria > Bacillati > Actinomycetota > Actinomycetes > Mycobacteriales > Nocardiaceae > Nocardia > Nocardia sp. CDC153. The sequence goes on from NZ_JAYKYU010000003.1 coordinate 978,454, forward strand.
GCCGAAGGCAAGGACACCGGCGCGGATCTGGTCGCCGAGCTCAAGGCCGAGGTCTCCCGCGAGATCTCCCCCATCGCCCGCCCGCGCGAGATCCACGTGGTGCCGGAGCTGCCCAAGACGCGCTCGGGCAAGATCATGCGCCGCCTGCTGCGCGATGTGGCCGAGGGCCGCGAACTGGGCGACACCTCAACCCTGGTGGACCCCAACGTCTTCGAGGCGATTCGGGCCGGGAAGGCGTAAACGCGCACGCCGATGCGGCGGCCCCGCGACCGATGGTCGCGGGGCCGCCGCGCGTGTGGGGTGAAAAGTTTCTCCGGGCAAACCGTTAGAATTGCGCAAAAGGTGTGCCGGGAAGTCTGGTCGGCATGCGGTTGTGCCGAGGTCCCTGCAGTGGTGTCGCACGCCGCTTTCTAGTCGACCGTTACGACCGAAAGGCTGCGCCGTGATCACTCAGGTCCGTTCGGAGCTGGCCCGCTACCTGAGAACCGAAACCTTCGGCGGCGCACTGCTTCTCATCGCGGCCGCGGCCGCGCTCATCTGGGTCAACTCGCCCTGGGGCGCGAGCTACACGACCATGGTCGACACCAAGCTGGCGATTCCCGCGCTGCATCTGGATCTGACGCTGGCCGACTGGACCAAGGACGGCCTGCTCGCCATCTTCTTCTTCGTGGCCGGACTCGAGCTCAAACGCGAGCTGGTGGTCGGCGAACTCGCCGACCGCAAACGCGCCACCCTGCCCATCGTGGCCGCGGTCGGCGGCGTGCTCATGCCCGCGCTCATCGCCATGGTGGTGGGCCACGGCATCGAGGGCATGGATCGCGGCTGGGCCATTCCGGTGGCCACCGATATCGCCTTCGCGCTGGCGGTGCTGGCCATGACCGGTTCGCGGATTCCGGCCAGCGCCCGGGTGTTCCTGCTCAGCCTGGCGGTGGTCGACGATCTGATCGCCATCATTCTCATCGCGGTGCTGTTCACCACCACGCTGAAGATGCTGTGGCTGTTGATCGCGCTGCTGTGTTTCGCGGTCTGGGCGCTGGGCCAGAAGTTCCGGCTCGGCAGTCCCCTGATCTATGTGCCGCTGGGCCTGCTGTCCTGGTATGCCCTGCACGAGGCCGGTATTCACGCGACCCTCGCCGGAGTGGCGTGCGGACTGCTGACCCGGGTGCGCCCGGACGACGACGAGGACGAGCACTGCGTGCCCGCGGCCAGGCTCGAGCACTTCTTCCAGCCCATCTCCGCGGCCATCTGCGTGCCGCTGTTCGCGTTGTTCGCCTCGGGCGTGCCGCTGGATTCGCAGGTGCTCTCGCAGATGTTCACCAACCGGCTGGCGCTGGCCGTCATCGTGGGCCTGCTGGTCGGCAAGACCGTGGGAATCTTCGGATTCAGCTGGCTCGCGGTGCGATTGGGTATAGCGGAGAGACCGGCCGATCTCGGTTATCGGGACATGTTCGCCCTGTCGGTACTTGGGGCGATCGGCTTCACCGTTAGCCTCTTGGTGGCAGAACTGGCACTGGAAGGCGTCGGCGACGGGTCGGCGGCAGAACTCGCAAAAGCGGCGGTGTTGCTCACGTCTTTGGCGGCTTCCCTGGCCGGTTCGGCGCTACTGTTGCGTCGTGGACGTGCTCATCAGGCACGACGGGACGCGCGAGCGCTGCAAAGTCAAGAGTGACACCGGACAGTACTACCGGGACATGGAGAAGGGTCGAGCAATTGAGCTTCACACAGGGCGGTAACGGCTACGACGGGAACCGCACCCGCACCGTCACCTCGATTCCGCTGTCCGATGTCGACGCCCATCAGTCGGCCACCTTCGGCACGCTGGTCCGCGACGCGACCGAGCAGATGTCGACCCTGGTGCGCGCCGAGGTGGAGCTCGCCAAGGCCGAGGTGACCGGTGAGATCAAGAAGGGCCTGCAGGGCAGCGTCTACTTCATCCTGGCGCTGACCATCCTGCTGTTCAGCTCCTTCTTCTTTTTCTTCTTCCTCGCCGAGCTGCTCGACATCTGGCTGTACCGCTGGGCCGCGTTCCTGGTGGTGTTCCTGCTCATGATCGCCGCGGTGGCGGCCTTCGCGCTGCTGGGCTATCTGAAGGTGCGCAAGCTGCGCGCCCCGGAGAAGACCATCGAGTCGCTCAAGGAGGCGAAGACCGTGCTGCCCAGCGGTTTCGGCCACAGCGACGAGCCGGCCCCGAGCGCCACGCTCGAACTCGGCAAGCCTCGGACGTAGACCTTCGATTACGCTCCATCGGCGTGTCGTCGAATACGCATCCCGATCCGTCCACCGTCCGCTATGACGGACCGTGGACCCATCGGGATGTGCACGCCAATGGCATTCGCTTCCACGTGGTCGAGGCCGCGCCCGCGGGGACCACGGCCTACGCCGACCCCGACACGCCGCTGGTGGTGCTGCTGCACGGCTTCGGCGACTTCTGGTGGACGTGGCGGCATCAGCTGACCGGCCTGGCGGCGCGCGGCTACCGCACGGTGGCGGTGGACCTGCGCGGCTACGGCGACTCCGACAAACCGCCACGCGGCTACGACGGCTGGACCCTCGCCGGTGATGTGGCCGGGCTGATTCGCGCGCTCGGGCACACCGAGGCCACCCTGGTCGGCCACGCCGAGGGCGGGCTGGTGTGCTGGGCGACCGCGGTGCTGCACCCGCGCGTGGTGCGCTCCATCGCCCTGATCAGCTCCCCGCATCCGGTGGCCCTGAAGCGGGCGGTGCTGCGCGATCGGCGACAGCGCTCGGCCTGGCTGCCGAGTTTCCTGAACTGTCAGCTGCCGCGGCGGCCCGAACATCGGCTCACCCGCGACGACGGCATCGCCATCGAGCTGATGCTGCGCGCGCGGGTGGGCGAACAGTGGTCGGCCACCCAGGAATTCACCGACACCGCCCGCCGCATGCGCACGGCCATCCGGATTCCCGGCGCGGCGCACTGTGCCCTGGAATACCAGCGCTGGGCCTTCCGAAGCCAATGGCGGCCCGACGGTAGGCGTTTCATGGCCGCCATGAGCGAGCCGGTGCGGGTGCCGACGCTGGCCATGTACGGCGACCAGGACCGGTACATCCTGGCGAGCACCGTGCGCCGCGGCCAGCTGCTCGCACCCGAGCGGCAGCTGGTGTCGATTCCCGACGCGGGTCACTATGCGCATCAGGAGAATCCGGAGCCGGTGACGGCGGAGATCGCCAAGCTGCTGGGCTGAGCGAGGCTGCTGGGCTGGGCAGGACTGTGCTGGGCTGAGCACGACGGCCCAGCCCAGCCCGAAGTCAGCTCAGGACACAGCTACCCGTGCCGACCGCCGCCGATTGACTTGCCGCCGAGTTCAACTCCGGCCGCACCTCGTCGAGGGTCAGCACGTACCCGGTATCGTCGTCGGTGACGGCCGCGCCGAACACCACGCCGAGCAGCCGACCGTCGGTGTCCACCAGCGGTCCGCCGGAATTGCCGGCCCGCACCGAACCGCGAATCGTGTAGACCTCGCGCTTGACGTCGGCGTCGCGGTAGATATTGGGCCCCTTGAGATTCAAGGTCTCGCGCACCCGGGCCGCGCTGGCGGTGTAGCGCCCGCCGCCCGGATAGCCCAGCACGATGGAACTCTCACCCGAGGTGGCGTCGGCCGGAGCCAGATCCAGTGGCGTCGCGTTCAATCCGGGCACCGCGAGGATCGCCACGTCCTTGGACGAATCGAACAGCACCACCGTGGCGGGCAGCGGCCCGCGCGCGGTGTCCACGCTCACGCTGTTGGTGCCCGCGACCACGTGCGCGTTGGTCATGATGCGCTCGGGAGCCACCACGAAGCCCGAACCCTCCAGCTGCCGTTGGCAACTGGGCGCGATGCCGCGAATGCGCAGCACGCTGGACTGCAGCTGCTGGGCCACCGGCAACTGCAGCACGCTGCCGTCGGGCGGTTCCACGGCGGTGATCGGGACGTGGCCGAACGGGCCGATGACGTCCGGCAGCCCGGAGGTGTTGAGCAGGTTGGAGAAGTCGGTCGGCACCCGCCGCAGCCAGTCCGGCGCGACATGGTCGACATTGCGCAGCACCTGGGAGTTGGTGACCGCGGCCGCGATGCCCGGCTGCGAGGAGTTGGTGAGCGGCAGCGCCAGCAGCCACGCGGTGGCCAGCACCGCCACCGCCTGCAGGCCCGCGCCGACCACGCTGTCCACGCTGCGGGTGAACGGATCCCGCATGCCGCCGCGCGCGGCCCGCCCCAGCACCATGCCCGCGACCTCGCCGACGATCACCAGCGCGACGATGAGCAGCACACCCACCAGTACCCGGGTGCGGCCCTCGCTGAGGTGCTTGAGGATGTGCGGGGCGATCAGAATGCCCGCCACCGCACCGAGAATCACGCCTAGGAAGGCCAGTGCCGAGGCGACCGCGCCCTGCCGCCACCCGGAGGTGGCGGCCAGCAGCGCCAGAATGATGATCCCGAGGTCGAGCCAGCCAGAGGCGCTCATAATGTCATCCCTACCGCGGCCAGCGAGGCCTGCAGATCACGTACATCGTGATGATCCCATTCGGTTTCCCACCCCGACACCGCCAGCAGCCCCGCAAGCACACCGGCGGTGAACCCCCACACCAGCATTCCGTCCACGGCGAACGCGGGACCCATATAGCCCAGCGGATGCCGCACCACGAAACGGTTGGCCGGATCGATGAGCTCGCTGATCGGCACCCGCGCCACGCGCGCGGCCTCCGTCTCGCTCACCACACCGACCTCGCCGGGGGTGCGCCAATAGGCGACCACCGGCGTCACATCGAACCGCGAGGGCGGCACGAAGATCTTGGGCAGCACCGCGATCGGCTCCACGCTCGCCGGATCCAGTCCGGTTTCCTCCTGGGCCTCGCGCAGCGCGGTGCTGATCGGGCCGTCGTCCTGCGGCTCCACCCCGCCGCCCGGGAACGCGACCTGACCGCTGTGCTGGCGCAGGGTGGCGGCGCGCTGGGTGAGCAGCACATCGGCATCGGCCGGAAGGCCGCCCGGCGCGGTCGAATCCGCCTCCGGGGACCCGCCGAACAGCACCAGCACCGCCGCATCCCTGGGCCGGGTCGCCGCGGCCGCGAAGCGCCGCATGGCACTTCGCCGCAGCACCGGATTCACCCCGGTCGGATCGGCCGGATCGTGTTCGGCCACACCGCGCAACCACTCGGGAATCCCGTTCGTCGACGCGTTCACTCTCATCACCGCACCCTCACCCCGACACTCACGCTGTCCGTCACGCCTTCACTCCCAATTCAGCCGCGACGGTGGCGGAAATGTCCTCGACGCTGGTGAACGGTCGCACCACGACCTTGGCAACGGTGCCGTCCGCGCGCAACAGCACCGAGATCGGCAACACGGCGGGCGCGTGAACGGCGGTGCGCACCTTGGCATTCGAATCCTCGACGCCGGGCAGATGAACGCCCAGGTCGATCAGCCGGGACAGCGCCCTGGAAGTCCCCGGATCGCTGTGCACGGTCAGCACCGTGAGCGCGTTCCCGGCCTGCTGCGAGAACCGTTGCAGCAGCGGCAGTTCCTCGGCGCACGGCCCACACCAGTACGCCCACAGGTTGAGCAGGGCGGGCTTACCGGCCAGTGCCGCAACCAGATCCACGGGCTTGCCGTCGGCGAGACAGTTCAGGGTGAGGCCGCGCAGCGGGCTGTCGCCGACGGGCGCGCCGGTCGGCTGCGGGCAGGCGGCCAGCGCGGCCGCGGCCCGATCCGCCTCGGCGACAGCCGGTTCGGTCGGCGCGGCCGGCGTCGAGCCGGTCGCGGCGTTCCCGTCATCGTGCCGGGTGAACTGCGGCCACAGTGCGACCGCCGCCGCCACCGCGACGATGACCGCGGCCAGCGCCCAGCGCCACCAGGTCCTACCCGTCGCCGCGTCGGCGCTCACAGCCCGACCAACCCGAGCAGATGCTCGGTCTCCGGGCCCTTGACGAGTTTGGCGGCCTCGGTCGGATCCGTCGGACCCGCGCCGAAGGACGGGCAGTCATTGGCGAGGAAGCAGGCGCCGCAGGCGGGTTTGCGGGCGTGGCAGACGCGACGGCCGTGAAAGATCACCCGATGCGAGAGCATGGTCCAGTCGCGGCGCTCGATCAGTTCGCCGACCGCGTGCTCGACCTTGACCGGATCCTCCTCGGCGGTCCACTTCCAGCGCCGCACCAGACGGCCGAAGTGGGTGTCGACCGTGATCCCCGGCACATCGAAGGCATTGCCGAGGATGACATTCGCCGTCTTGCGTCCGATGCCGGGCAGCGTCACCAATTGGTCGAGGGTGTTGGGCAATTCGCCGTCGAAGCGCTCCACCAGCTCCTGACCCAGCCCGATGAGCGAATTGGCCTTGTTGCGGTAGAAGCCCGTCGGCCGGATGTACTCCTCGAGCTCGGCGCGATTGGCCTCGGCGTAATCGCGTGCGCCGCGGTACTTCGCGAACAGCGCCGGGGTGGTCATGTTGACCCGCACGTCGGTGCACTGCGCGGAAAGAATTGTGGCGACCGCCAATTCGAGGGGGGTGGTGAAATCCAGCTCACAGTGCGCGTCCGGAAACTCCAGGGTCATATCCCGATACATCCGCCGCGCCCGCCGGACCAGCCCGATTCGAGTCTCTTTGGCGCGCTTGTTGGCTTTGCCGGGCCGCGAAAAGGCTGGCGCATCCGAGACATCGGCCGTTGCTTCGTCAGCAGCTGTTGGCACGCCCGATTTATCCGGGTCTGCCCCGCTCACGGCCGCGTTGGATTCAGAGACACGCACGCGTCCACCTTACGGAACCACCCCTGCCCCACAACCGGGCTGAGTACCCGCCGTGTTCCATCTGAGACCTTCGGCGTGTTTACTGCTGCCTATGCAAGGACTCGCTGTGGTGCTGTTTCCGATAGCGCTGATGCTGTTCGCGTTGGTGATGGAACGGGTCGAGAATCGACTTCGCAAGCTTCTCGAACCCGACCCCGAAGTCCAGCAGTACCTCGATCGAGCCACGAATGCCGAGGTCAGTGATCTGACCAAGCTGGGTTTGCCCGCGGCGGCGGCGCGTCCGCGGCGCGCCCGGCCCGCGGCCAAGGGAATGGACGTCGCGCAAGCCAGTTGATCCACCGGGATCTCTGGTCGGGTGGTCCGGCAGCCTGGGGCTCCGGACCACTTTTTACGATCTTCATGACGCCGGTCTCACGGCGTGTCGTAGATTCGTAGGGAAGCGTGTCGCGAAACCGTCGTTGCGTGTCGCGTACTGGGGCCACGCGGGTCCGAGAATGAGCTCGGCGCGTGGTGTCTATCACTACCCGACGGTATTGCAAAGTAGACTGCACTGTCGGCCGAGTCGTTTCGGTCCAGGACAGAGCCATTTCCCATAAGGAGCACATTCGTGGACGAGGCCCTCGCCAGAGCAGGCATCTTCCAAGGCGTAGAGCCCACCGCGGTGGCGGCTCTCGCCAAACAGCTGCAGCCCGTTGACTTCCCGCGCGGCCACGTCATCTTCAACGAGGGTGAGCCCGGCGATCGGTTGTACATCATCACCTCCGGCAAGGTGAAGATCGGCCGCCGTTCGCCCGATGGTCGTGAGAACCTGCTGACGATCATGGGTCCGTCGGACATGTTCGGCGAGCTGTCGATCTTCGATCCGGGTCCGCGCACCTCGACGGCCACCACCGTCACCGAGGTCCGCGCGGTCACCATGGACCGGGACGCCCTCAAGGCGTGGATCGACCAGCGGCCGGAGATCGCCGAACAGCTGCTGCGGGTCCTCGCCCGCCGCCTGCGCCGCACCAACAACAACCTGGCCGACCTGATCTTCACCGACGTGCCGGGTCGTGTCGCCAAGGCGCTGCTGCAGCTGGCCCAGCGCTTCGGCACCCAGGAGGCGGGCGCGCTGCGCGTGACCCACGACCTGACCCAGGAAGAGATCGCCCAGCTGGTCGGCGCCTCCCGCGAAACCGTGAACAAGGCGCTGGCCGACTTCGCGCACCGCGGCTGGCTCCGGCTCGAGGGCAAGAGTGTGCTGATCTCCGACTCGGAGAGACTGGCGCGCCGGGCTCGCTAGGCAGCGATCACATATACGACACGAGGCGTGTCGTCACCCCCGTAGCGGTGACGACACGCCTCGGCGCGTCTGGGGCCAAACTCTTTGGATTCTCGGGGGCTTCGCCCCCGAACCCCCTAACCGCGGGAACGAATGTAGGCCAGCTGGGCCTTGACGGAGCTTTGGGCCGCGGGCCACAGCCGCTTGTCCACGTCGGCGTAGACCTCGGCGACGATGCGCAGCGATCCGGCCTTGGGGCCGAGCTTCTCCAGCGCGGCACGCACCTGGTTCAGGCGCTCCTCGCGGTGGGCGATGTAGTAGCGGATAACCGGTTCGGCATCGGCGTGATCGGGCCCGTGGGCCGGGAGCAGGTGGCGGCCCGGCGCGACAGCCACCAGGCGGTTCAGGGAATCCAGGTAGTCGGCGAGCGCGTCGTCGCGGGACTCCAGGACGGTCGTCCCGCTGCCCAGGACGGAATCGCCGGTGAGCAGGACCCGTTCGCCGTCGGGCCCGTCGACCAGGAAGCTCAGCGAGTCCTCGGTGTGGCCCGGCGTGGCGAGCACCGTGATGCGCAGACCCGCGGCCTCGATGACCTCGCCGTCGGTCAGGATCGTGCCCGAACCGCGCAGGAATTCGGATGCCTTGGCGCGCACCGGAGTTCCGCTGGCCTTGACCAGATGGTCGATGCCGCCGGTGTGATCGGCGTGATGATGGGTGATGAGGGTGAGAGCGATGTCGCCACCGGTCTCGCGAACGAGGGCCTCGGTGTGCTTGCGATCCTTCGGACCCGGGTCCACCAGAACGTATTCCGTGGCTCCCGGGGCGCGCAGCAGCCAGGTGTTGGTGCCCTGCAACGTCATTCCGTTGGGATTGTCGGCCAGCACCACGGCGGCGGACGGAGTCACTTGCCGCAGTTGCTCATACGCGGGATGGGTGAGCGTCATCTTCTCGTCCTAGTGCACGGGGCGCGGTGCGTCCAGGGTTGAACGCACCGGCAAGCTGTGTGCCGCAACACCTTCCGGTCAGCGAACCTCGGCGATCAGTTCGACCTCGACCGGGGTGTTCAGGGGCAGCTCGTTGACGCCGACCGCCGAGCGCGCGTGCACTCCGGCGTCGCCGAGCACCGCGCCGAGCAGCTCCGACGCGCCATTGATGACCAGCGGCTGGCTGTTGAAACCGGCGGCGGAGGCCACGAAGCCGACGACCTTCACGATGCGCACCACATTGTCGAGCCCGACCAGGTCGTGCACGACCGAAAGCGCGTTGAGCGCGGCCAGTTTGGCCATTTCCGCGCCCTGCTCGACGCTGATCTCCGCACCGAGCTTTCCGGTCAGCGGCAGTTCACCGTTGACGAACGGCAGCTGGCCGGAGGTGTAGACGTAATTGCCGGACCGGACGCCCGGCACGTACACCGCGACCGGCTTCGGAGCCGGGGGAAGTTCGAGCCCGAGCTCTTTCAGGTTCTCAGCCCAACCCATCAGCTACTTCCTCCTCTTGAGGTAAGCGACATGCTGTTCGCCGGTCGGCCCGGGCAGCACGGTGACGAGTTCCCAGCCGTCGGAACCCCACTGGTCGAGAATGGCCTTGGTGGCATGGGTCAGCAGGGGCACGGTGGCGTACTCCCACACGGTCACATCACTCATGGGCTGAGACTAGCCCCGGCGCAGTTCCCCCAGTTCCCCAGGCCCTCCGACTACGCTGCGGGATTGGGAAATACAAGCCCGAAGTGGTGTATCAGACAGTTGACAAGTCCTGTGGGCAGGAATCCGGAACGAGTTATAGGCTCGCGAGCGTGGGAGTACCGATAGCAGTGCCCGTTTCGGTTGAGCCGGGGGTCGAAGCAGGGTGGCCGGAGCGCGCGGACAAAGCCCGCTTGCACTATGTATCCGGCAAGGGTGGGACCGGTAAGTCGACGGTCGCCGGGGCCTTGGCACTGGCACTCGCGGCGGGTGGGCGTCGCGTACTGCTGGTCGAGGTCGAGGGCAGACAGTCCATCGCGCAGCTGTTCGACCTGCCGCCGTTGCCGCCCACCGAAACTCGCATCGCCACCGCGGACGGGGGCGGCGAGGTGATCGCGCTGGCCTTGGACGTCGAGCACGCCTTCCTGGAATACCTCGACATGTTCTACAACCTGGGCTTCGCCGGTCGCGCCATGCGCCGGGTGGGCGCGATCGAATTCGTCACCACCATCGCGCCGGGTCTGCGGGACGTCATCCTCACCGGCAAGATCAAGGAATGCGCGGTGCGCGTCGACAAGAAGACCGGTAGGCCGGTCTACGACGAGATCGTCATCGACGCACCGCCGACCGGCCGCATCGCCAGCTTCCTGGACGTCACCCAGGCCATGGCCGAGATCGCGGGCGGCGGCCCGATCGCCTCGCAGGCCGAGGGCGTGTCCAAGCTGCTGCACTCGCCGCAGACCATGATTCACCTGGTCACCCTGCTCGAGGCGCTGCCGGTGCAGGAAACCGCCGACGCTATCGCCGAACTCACGGCCAATGACCTGAATATCGGCACGGTGATCGTGAATCGGGCCAGCGAGGGCTATCTGGCGCGCGAGACGCGCGAACGCGCCGCGACGGGCGAGATCGACGTGGACGCCCTGCGGGCGGGTCTCACCGAGGCCGGAATCACCTTGTCCGAGGCCGATTTCCAGGGCTTGGTGACCGAGGCCGTGGAGCATTCGCGCCGCCTGGCCGCCCAGGACGAGAGCGCCGCGGAGCTGTCGGCGGTCGACATCTCGCGGCTGTACCTGCCGTCCCTCACCGACGGCATGGATCTGGGCGGGCTCTACGAGCTGGCCGAAGTGTTGAGCGCGCAGGGGGTTCGCTAGTCATGGTCGTTCCGGCAGGCACCGTGCCCCTGGACATTTCGAAGATCATCGCCGATCCGGCGGCCCGCATCGTGGTGTGCTGCGGTTCCGGCGGCGTCGGCAAGACCACCACGGCCGCGGCCATCGCGCTGCGCGCGGCCGAGTCGGGTCGCAAGGTCGTGGTGCTCACCATCGACCCGGCGCGCCGACTGGCCCAGTCGCTGGGCGTGAGCGACCTCGGAAACGTGCCCCAGAAGGTGGAACTCGGGCCGGAGGCCAAGGGCGAGCTGTTCGCCATGATGCTGAACATGCGCCGCACCTTCGACGAGATGGTGCTCGAGCACACCAGCCCCGAGAAGGCCGAGCAGATCTTCGCCAACCCGATCTACCAGACCGTCGCGTCCTCCTTCGGTGGCACCCAGGAGTACATGGCGATGGAGAAGCTCGGGCAGCTGGCGTCCAAGCGCGAGTGGGACCTGATCGTGGTCGACACCCCGCCCTCGCGCAATGCCCTGGACTTCCTGGACGCGCCCAAGCGGCTGGGCAACTTCCTCAACGGCAAGATGATTCGCGTCATCATGGCCCCGGGCCGCGGGGTCGGCAAATTCGTGGCGGGCGCCATGAGCCTGGCGCTGCGCGGCGTCTCGACCATTGTCGGCGGGCAGTTGCTCAAAGACGCCAGTGTCTTCCTGCAGTCACTGGAGTCCATGTTCGGCGGCTTCCAGGATCGCGCCGACCGCACCTACGCCATGCTGTCGCGGCCCGGCACCCACTTCCTGGTGGTGGCCGCCGCCGAGCCGGACGCGCTGCGCGAGGCGAGCTTCTTCGTAGATCGGCTCTCGACCGACAAGATGCCGCTGGCGGGTCTGGTGCTCAATCGGACGCATCCGGTGTTGAGCTCCCTGTCGGCCGAGCAGGCTCAGGTCGCGGCGGACCGTCTAGCCCCCCTGACGTCGCCGAACGGCAGTGGCGCCGAACCGGTCTCGGAGACCCCGGAGGCGCTCGCGGCCGCGGTGCTGCGCATCCATGCCCACCGGGCCGCCACCGCGAAGCGGGAACAGCATCTGCTGCATCGCTTTACCGGCGCGCACCCGAGCGTCCCGATCGTGGCGGTCACCGCGTTGCCGTTCGAGGTCGCCGACCTGGAAGCGCTACGCGCGGTCGGCGATCAGCTCGTCGAAGCAGCGGCTGCCAAGTCCGCCTGACACAGCTGGGTCTTTCGACCCATCCGCGCCCTTTGCCCGATCCGACCCCGGACACGGATCGAGCCCGCTACCGCGGGCTCGATCCGTTCTGCTTATAGGGGGGATCTGGGTAAGGGATACTCGGTTACATCGCTACCTTCTGTGATCGCTGGACGCGGAAGAAATCCGCCCAACTCGTCACCTCCGGATGCTGTTTGAGCAGCGCACGGCGCTGCCGCTCGGTCATGCCGCCCCACACACCGAACTCGACACGATTGTCCAGGGCGTCCGCCCCGCACTCCATCAGAACCGGGCAGTGCCGACAGATGGTTGCCGCTTTACGCTGCGCGGCGCCACGCACGAACAGCTGGTCGGGATCCACTTCCTTGCATCGGGCCTGGGAAACCCAGGCGATTCTCGCTTCGGCCTGCTCCACGTCCAATCGAGCGATCGGGGTAGTCATGTGCATTTGGTGTGCCCCTTTGCAGTCCGAACACCGGGTCACGGCGCTCCAGAATCGCGAGTGCAGCGCGCAGTTACCCAACCCCACTGCGTTCTGCACCACATTCCACTTTGAGTGTTAGCTCTATCACACTGGGTTCTCAATCTAGGTAAAGGTGCATGGCCTGCGCAAGACCGTCCCGAGATTTTCTGGTACGTCCGTCCACGCATTCGTTGCACGGAACCGGACAGTCCGTCTCTTATGGGACGAATGGACACCCCGGCGGGCGAACACCGAGCGCCCGAAAGGCCAATTAGGCTAGGGCCCGTGCCCATCACACGAACGCTCTGGAGACTGGCCGGTAGCTGCGTCCTGGCCGCCGTCCTGCTCGCCGGGCTGCTGTTCCCGCTCGCCGGTGGCTTCGGGTTCATCTCGAACCGCGCCGCCGACGCCGTCGACAATGTCTCCGCCGAGCTGGTCGAGGGCACCGTGCCCGCGGTCTCGACCATGGTGGACGCGAACGGGACTCCGTTCGCGTGGCTGTACGAGCAGCGCCGGTTCGAGGTCCCGAGCGACAAGATCTCCAATGACATGAAGCTGTCCCTGGTCTCGGTGGAGGACAAGCGCTTCGCCGATCACCACGGGGTGGACTGGCAGGGCACCTTCCGCGCCTTCCTGACCAATACCTCGGGTGGCCAGGTCTCCCAGGGTGGTTCGACCATCGACCAGCAGTACGTGAAGAACTACCTGCTGCTCGTGGTCGCCAAGACCGACGCCGAACGCCGCGCCGCCACCGAGACCACCCCGGCGCGCAAGATCCGCGAGATCCGCATGGCGCTGACGCTGGACAAGCGGCTCACCAAGGACGAGATCCTCACCCGGTATCTGAACCTGGTGCCGTTCGGCAACGGCTCCTACGGCATTCAGGACGCCGCGCAGACCTACTTCGGTGTCGACGCCAAGGACCTCAACGTCCCACAGTCGGCGATGCTGGCGGGCATGGTGCAGTCCAGCTCCAAGCTGAACCCGTACACCAATCCACAGGGCGTGCTGGAGCGCCGGAACACCGTGCTGGACACCTTGATCCAGAACGTGCCCAACCGCGCGGACGAGTACCGCAAGGCCAAGGAGACGGCGCTGGGCGTGCTGCCCGAGCCCAAGAGCCTGCCGCGCGGCTGCATCGCCGCCAACGACCGCGGCTTCTTCTGCGATTACGCGCTGCAGTACCTGAACAACGCGGGCATCAGCCGCGACCAGATCGAGAAGGGCGGCTACCTGATTCGCACCACCTTGGACCCGGCGGTCCAGGACCAGGTGCGCGATTCGCTGGCGGCCAACACCAATCCGAATCTGGACGATATCGCCGAGGTCATGAATATCGTGGCCCCCGGCCAGGATTCGCATCCGCTGCTGGCCATGGGCTCGAGCCGCGTCTACGGCCTGGACGCGAACGCGCATCAAACCGTGCAGCCGCAGCCGTATTCGATGGTCGGTGACGGCGCGGGCTCGATCTTCAAGATCTTCACCACGGCCGCGGCCATGGAGAAGGGCCTGGGCATCAACGCCACCCTCGACGTGCCCGCCAACTTCCAGGCCAAGGGCATGGGTAACTCCGGCACGCCGGGCTGCCCGCCGGAGACCTACTGCGTGAAGAACGCGGGCAACTACAAGGGCTCCATGTCGGTGACCGAGGCGCTGGCCACCTCGCCGAACACGGCCTTCGTCAAGCTGATTCAGGCCGTGGGCGTGTCCCCGACCGTGGACATGGCCGTGCGCCTGGGCATGCGCTCCTACACCCAGCCCGGCACCTCCGGGCACGGCAACCAGAGCCTGGCCGACATGATCAAGGACCAGAACCTGGGCTCGTTCACGCTGGGTCCGGTCGCGATCAATCCGCTCGAGCTGTCGAATGTGGCCGCCACGTTGGCCTCCAGCGGCAAGTGGTGCCCGCCCACTCCGATCAAGGAGGTGGTGGACCGCAATGGCAAGTCGGTGCCGCTGACCCAGCAGGCGTGTGAGCAGGTGGTGGATCCGGGTTTGGCCAATACCCTCGCCAATGCCCTGAGCCAGGACGTGGTGAGCGGTACCGCGGCCGCGTCGGCGCATTCGGTGGGCTGGAACATCCCGACCTCCGCGAAGACGGGAACCACCGAGAGCCACCGGTCCTCGGCCTTCCTGGCCTTCACCAACTCCTTCGCCGGATCGGCCTACATCTACGGCGACAGCCCGACCCCCGGCGAGATCTGCTCGTTCCCACTGCGCAGCTGCGGCAGCGGAAACCTGTACGGCGGTAATGAACCGGCCAAAACGTATCTGAGCGCGATGAAGAACGTGCTGGACCGCTTCCCGCCCGCGGCGCTGCCGCCGACCGACGACAAATACGTTCGCGGGTCGAATAATTCGCAGATTCCGGACGTGATCGGCATGAACCAGGCCGAGGCCACCTCGACGCTGGTGGCGGCGGGCTTCCAGGTGTCGGTGACGACCCAGCCGGGCGCGGCCAAGGGGACGGTCATGAACGTCTCGCCCAATGGGTCGGCCATTCCGGGCTCGGTGATCACGCTCTACGTCAGCGACGGCAGCCAGATCCCCGCGCCGGCGCCGAACGCGCCGCCCGCGGCGCCCGGATTGCCGAACATCACCATCCCGGCGCTGCCGCCGATCCCGATTCCGATTCCGATCCCGCGGTAGGCAGGCAGGAAAAAGCCCGGAGTGAAACATTCACTCCGGGCTTTCGTCTATATGGGGCTCAGAGCCGGGCCTTCACCGCCGCCGAGATGCGCGACCCGTCCGCGCGTCCGGCCGCCAGCGCGGTCGCGGCCTTCATGACCTGCCCCATCTGCTTCATCCCCGGCCGCTCGCCGAGCTGCTCGGCGATGTCGGCGATGGCGGTGTCGGCGATGTCACCCACCTCGGCGTCGGTGAGCTGGGTCGGCAGGTACTCGTCGATGATCTGCTCTTCGGCGCGCTCGTTGGCGGCCAGCTCGCCACGCCCGGCCTGCTCGTAGACGACGGCGGCCTCGTTGCGCTTCTTCGCCTCCTTCTGCAGGACGGCGATGACCTCGTTGTCGGACAGCTCCCGCGCCTCGGGTCCGGCGACCTCGGCGTTCTGGATCGCCGACAGCAGCATGCGCAGGGTGCCCAGGCGCAGCGCGTCCTTGCTCTTCATCGCGGCGGTCATATCCGAACGAAGCTTGGTTTTGAGTTCCGACATGAGCGACACGGTACGAGGGACTTCTAGCGTGGTCCAGCTCATTTGACTCGATGTTTCTCCGCCGGGTCGCCTATTCTGGGCAAATGCCCGTCTTCTCGACCTCCACCCTCAGCCGTGCCGCACTCGGAGCCGCCGGGGTCGCGGTCGCCGGAATCGGATACGCCACGCTCATCGAGCGCAATGCCTTCACGCTGCGGGAAGCGACGCTACCGGTGCTCGAGCCGGGCAAGCCCTCCCTACGGGTGCTGCACATCAGCGACCTGCACATGATGCCCGGCCAGCAGCTCAAGCAGGCGTGGCTGCGCGAGCTGGACCGGCTGGAGCCGGATCTGGTGGTGAACACCGGGGACAACCTCTCGCATCAGAAGTCGGTGCCCGCCGTGGTGCAGTCGCTGGGTGGATTGCTCGCGCGCCCCGGCATTTTCGTCTTCGGCTCGAACGACTACTTCGCGCCGGTGCCCAAGAACCCGCTCAAGTACTTCAAGAAGGACCACAAGCGCGTCTACGGCGATCCGCTGCCCTGGCAGGATCTGCGGGCCGCGTTCACCGAGCGGGGTTGGCTGGACCTGACCCACGTGCGCCGCGATCTCGAGGTCGCCGGGGTGAAGATCTCGACCGCGGGCGTGGACGATCCGCACCTGAAGCGGGATCGCTACGACACGGTGGCGGGTGCGCCGAATCCCTTGGCGGACTTGAGCATCGGATTGACCCACTCGCCGGAGCCGCGGGTGTTGGACCGGTTCGCGGCCGACGGCTACGACCTGGTCATGGCGGGCCATACGCACGGCGGGCAGCTGTGCGTGCCGGGCTTCGGCGCGCTGGTGACCAACTGCGGCATCGACCGGGCGCGGGTGAAGGGTCCCTCGCGCTGGGGCGCGCACACCCGGCTGCACGTGTCGGCCGGGCTGGGCACCTCGCCGTGGGCGCCGTACCGGTTCTGCTGCCGCCCGGAGGCCACCCTGCTGACGCTGGTCGGCGCGCCGCCGAAGAAGCCGATCGCCGAGTCGGGTCGCGGCCGTACCGCGTCGGAGGCTGTCGCGCGGTGAGCGCCCGCCGCGATATACAGCGCGGTATGTAGTTTTCAGTCAGGGGGCAACCGTGACCAGTGGAAACGACCACAGCAACGAGCCGGGTCGGTCGGAACAGAATCCGAATTGGTGGCAGGGCGCGCCTGCGCAGGAGCCGACCTGGCAGCAGCCGTACACGCCTGCCCCACAACCGAATCCGACATGGCAACAGCCGCAGCCCACCACGCCGTTTCCGGGCGGGCCGTATGGCCAGCAGCAGTACCCGCCGACACAGTCCTTCGGCGGCCCGCCGCCCGGCTACGGCGGCCAGCAGCCGCCTTATCCCCCTCCACCCGGCGGCAAGCGCCCAACCTGGCTCTTCGTGGCCCTCGCCGGTCTGGTCGTGGTGATCGTCGCCGCCGTCGTGGCGGTCGTGCTGGTGAACCGGAATTCCCAAGACACCTCGGCGAAGTCGAGCACCACGCCCTCCCTGATCAGCGCGCTCACCTCGACCACCGCCAAGCCCAGCGCGTCCAAGCCCACGACCACCAAGACGACCGGCGCGAAACCGACCTCCACGCCCACCGCCGTCATCCCCGGCTATCAGGTGGTGACGATCCCGGACAACGGTGCGGCCTATGACATTCCGCGGACCTGGCAGGTGGACCACAGCGGGCAGACCGCCTTCGGCAGCGGCGCGGACACGATTCCGGTGGCCGGGCTGGCGCAGGACGGCGTCGACTACTGCCCGCAGAACGTGCGCACCAATGTCTTTCTGACCCAGTCCGACGAGTCGGATCCGGCCAAGGCCGCCGCCGATATCGGGACCCGACTGGGCCGCATCGGCTGGTCGGCCTCGACCGGCGCGACGCCCGGCGCGCCCGAGTCGTTCCAGTCCTCCGACGGACAGCTGCAGGGCGTCTTCGTGGAGACCAAGGGCACCGCCCCGGCCACCACGGCGGGCTGCGCCTCGACGTACTCCGTCTACACCTTCGCCTTCCCGGGCGACAATGGCGCGTTCGTGTTCACCATCGCCGCGGACACCGGGGTGGATCAGGCGGTGGACGCGACCCTGGCGAAGAAGATCCTCGCCAGTATCCGCCCGATTCAATAAGGGCGACAAGACAACTCGTCAGACAGGGGGTCCGACGATGAGCAGTGGCAACAACGATCGGGACATCAACCACGATCGGGACATCGATCCGGAGAAGACCACGTCCAGCGGCGACTGGTGGCAGGGCGTGCCCGGCCGGGGATACACCGCGCCGTACAACAATCCGCCGCCGCCGATCTATCCGCATCCGAGCCCGAATCCGTACGCGCCGTATCAGTCGGGCCCGAATCCCATTCCGCCGGTGCAGAATCCCTATGCCACCGGTCCGAACATGGTCCCGCCCAACGCAACCGGCGGCTATCCCCCGCCGCCGTCCGGCGGCCGGGGCGGCCCGTGGCTGCTGGTCGGCGCGGGCGCGCTGGTGGTGGTGATCGCCGCGGTCATCGCGATCGTGGTGGTGGTGCACGATTCCGGCAATTCCGCCGCGCCGACCAGTTCGGCGGCGGCAACCTCGACGAGCCGAGCGACCACATCGGCACCGCGCACGACCGCGCCCGCCACCTCCACGCTCACGCCCCAGATCCCCGGCTATCAGGTCGACGTGCCCAAAAACCTGAAGGCCGCGTGGGACATTCCCAAGGACTGGAGCATCGACCAGTCGACCACCATCTTCGGCACCAACGACGACAACATTCCGGCGGTCGGCTACGCGCAGGAGGGCGAGGAATACTGCCCGAACAATGTGCGCACCACCATGTTTCTGACCACCTCGGACATCGATGACGCGACCGCGGCGGCCACCGATGTGGGCGCGCACGCCGCGCGCATCGGCTACTCCACCAAGACCTCGCTGACCGCGGGCACCGCCCAACCCCTCGACACCACCGACGGACCGCTGCACGGCGTCTTCCTCGAGACCAAGGGCGGCTTCACCGCTCCCGCGGGTTGCGCCACCACCTACTCCGTCTACACCTTCGCCATCGGCGTCGGCACCGGCAAGGGCTCACTGGTCTTGACACTCGTCTCCGACACGGGCGTGGATCGCTCGGTCACCGCCGATTTCGCCCGTAAACTGTTCGCCACTTTTCGGCTGCTTTAGACCGCCTGACCAGCCGATTTAACGTCTGGCACGACCGTGCGCTAAGCTACTGCAGGTTCGCTTCACGGGGTGTGGCGCAGCTTGGTAGCGCGCTTCGTTCGGGACGAAGAGGTCGCAGGTTCAAATCCTGTCACCCCGACTGTGTGGTTGAGACACAACTCGGCCCCCGACTCTTTCGAGAGTCGGGGGTTTTGTGTATTTCGGGCCAGGTCAGCCCGCGACGGGGCGAAGGCGGGTGCCGCCCAGGCGATTCGCGTGGTCGGTGAGGATGGTGCGCAGGGCCGCGGCGGATGGCTCGTCGGCGGGGGTGAGGACGGTGAGGGTGTGGTCCGCGCCGTCGGGACCGGTGAGGTTGTCGTAGCAGACGGTCAGGTCACCGGCCCGGGGGTGGCGGATGCGTTTGCTGCCGTGGCTGCGGTCCTGGACCGTGTGGTCATCCCACCAGGTCGCGAATTCCGGGCTCTGCGTGCGTAATTCGGCGATCAGCTCGCGCAGTCGGGCGTCGTCGGGGTGGCGGGCGGAGTTGCGGCGCAGATTGCCGACGGTTTCGCGGGCGACCCGCTGCCAGTCCAGTTGGGTGGCCCGGGTGCCCGGATCCAGCAGGGTCAGGCGGGCGGCATTGATGCCGGGCTCGAAGCCGGGGCCGAACAGGGCCGCGGCGGCGGTGTTGCGGGCCAGCACATCCAGCCGGAAATCGCTCAGATAGGCCGGGAGCGAGGGCATGCCGTCGAGGATGGCGCGCAGCGACGCCGGCGGCTCGGAGGTCCGGCGGCTGGGCGGCTGCGCGCCGCGGGCAATGAGATGCAGATGCGCGCGCTCGGCGTCGGTGAGCCGCAGCGCGTCCGCGAGCGCGTCCAGGATCGCGGCCCCCGGCGTGCCGACCCGGCCCTGCTCGAGCCGGATGTACCAGTCGATGCTGACGGCGGCCAGCTGGGCCACCTCCTGCCGCCGCAGCCCGGGCGTGCGCCGCGTGCCGACGCTCGGCAGTCCGGCGTCCTGCGGCGACAACCGCTCTCGCATCGCGCGCAGGAACGCGCCCAGCTCCCTACCGGATCCCGTACCGTCCACCAGGCCAGCCTAGGCCCCGCACCGGGTGGTACGCGGAATACCAGGGTCCGGACGATCTCCCTGCCCGTCCCGAATCGCGGGATTCTGGTCCTGCCATTCGAAATACCGAGGAGGACCGCCATGAACCGGACCGCACGCATCGTCTCCGCGACCGCCGCCGTAGCGGCCCTGGCCGGAATCGCTGGCTGCGGCAGCGACAAGGAGACCACCGCCACGACGAGCCCGACCCCGACCTCGGTTCAGGTCCGCCCGGTGGTCCCAATGTCCGCCGCATCGTTCACCGTGACGACCCCCGACGCCACCGACACCTTCCCCGCCGACTTCTACGCGGGCACGTTCGGCTGCACCGCCGCCAACCACGCCCCGCACCTGCAATGGTCCGGCGCGCCCGCCGCCGCGAAGAGCTTCGCCGTCACCATGTTCGATCCCGACGCCCCGACGGGTGCGGGGTTCTGGCATTGGATGACCTGGGATATCCCTTCCACCGCAACGGATTTCACCGCTGGATCGACGGGCGTGGCAGGCACCAACGACGCCGGTGCCCCCGGCTACCTGGGCCCCTGCCCGCCCGCGGGCGACAAGCCGCACACCTACCAGATCTCGGTCCTGGCCCTGGACACCCCGACCCTGAACCTGCCCGCCACCACCACACCCACGGTCGCCTCGTTCTCCATGGGCTCGCACATCATCGGCGTCGCGCGGCTGAACCTGACCGCGCGACGCTGAGCCGGCTCAGCCCAGGTGGAGGCGGCGCATCAGGCGCAGGGTGACCAGGGTGGACTTCAGCTGCTTTTCGTAGGGCATGGAAGCGCGGGCGGCCATGATCTGCTTTTTCTGGACGCCGACGTTGATGGTGTCGGTGTACTTGAGCAGTCCGGCCGCGCCGTGGCGGGTGCCGACGCCGGACTGTTTGACGCCGCCGGACGGGGTGCCCTTGGCGGCGTAGCTGGTGACGAAGCCGTCGTTGATATTGATGGCACCGGCCTCGATACGCTCGGCCAAAGCCGTTGCGCGGTCGATGTTTCCGGTCCAGACGCTGGCATTGAGGCCGTAGGCGGTGTCGTTGGCGAGGGCGACGGCCTCGTCGACGGTGGCGTACTTGTAGATGCTGACCACGGGTCCGAAGGTCTCCATGGTGGCGTGGGCCATGTCCTTGGTGACGCCGGTGAGCACGGTGGGCTCGAAGAAGGCCGGGCCGATATCGGGGCGCGGGTTGCCGCCGGTGACGACGGTCGCGCCCTTCTCGCGGGCCTCGTCGACATGGGCGGCGACGCGCTTCATGTGGTCCACCGAGACCAGCGAACCCATCTCGGGCTCGAAGTCGTAGCTCGCGCCCATCTTCTTCCCGAGTTCCTCTGCGGCGGCGACGAATCGGCGCAGGTACTCGTCGTAGATGCGCTCGTGCACGTAGATGCGCTCGATGTGCATGCAGGCCTGGCCGGTATTGCCGAAGACGGCGAAGATGGCCGACGGGATGGCCTCGTCGAGGTTGACGTCGTCGAGCACGATCATCGGATTCTTGCCGCCGAGTTCGAGGCTGCAGCCGATGAGATTGCGTCCGGCCTGTTCGCCGATGGTGCGGCCGGTGGCGGTGGAGCCGGTGAACATGACGAAGTCGACATTGTCGATGAGGGTCGGCCCGACATCGGGGCCGCCGCCGCACACGACCTGGACCAGGCCGCGCGGCATGCCCGCCTTGTGCAGCAGTTCGATGCCGTAGAGCGTGCACAGCGCGGTCTTGTTGTCCGGCTTCATGATCACGCCATTGCCCGCGATGAGCGCCGGGGTGGAGTCGGACATGGAGATGGCGAAGGGGAAGTTCCAGGGCGCGATGACCGCGACCACGCCCTTGGGCCGATGCTCCTCGGTGGAGGAGGTGATGACCGGCATCGGGCCGGAGCGCTTCTTCGGCTTCAGCGTCTTCTCGGCGGTCTTGAGGTAGTGCGCGATGACCATCGGGGTGTCGCAGGCCTCCTCGATGGCCATGCGCCGGGCCTTGCCGCAGCCGATCTGGATCAGGTCCGCGATGGTCTCGATCTCGGAGAGAATCAGCTCGTGCGCGCGCTCGAACACCGCGAGCCGGTCCTTGAGCGGCCGTGCGGCCCATTCCTTCTGGGCGGCGCGTGCGATCTCGGCGGCGGCCACCACGTCCTCGGGCGAGGATTGCGGCAGGTAGCCGACGACATCGCCGGTGTAGACCTCGACCATTTCGAAGGGCTCACGGGCCTCGCCCGCCTTGCCCGCGGTCACCATCGCGGTCAGCCGATCGATGAGGGATTCCGTGACGCGCGGCGGAAGCTTCGCCTTGCTCGTTGTGCTCATGGGACTCTCTCCACTACTTGCCGCCCGTGACGGCGGTCACCATGATCCAAACTAGAACACGTTATTGTTCAGGACAACGGCGCGGGGTAGTTTCGTGCCGGAATCAGCCCGGAAAAAGTGGAAAGAAGGGTCGGCGATGACCGCAGCGACTGCTGAAACGAGTAGCAACACCGAACCGCACGCTCTGGTCGAGAAGCGCGGCGCGACGCTGATCGTCACCATGAACCGGCCCAAGTCCAAGAACGCCCTGACCGGCGAGATGCTGGCCATCATGACCGAGGCCTGGGACACCGTCGACAACGACCCGGAGATCCGCTCGTGCATCCTCACCGGTGCGGGCGGCGCGTTCTGCGCGGGCGCGGACCTGAAGGCGATGAACAAGCGGAACCCGAGCGACGGCATGGCCGAGGGATCGGCCTTCGACCCGGCCCGCATGCCCGGCCTGCTCAAGGGCCGCCGCCTGACCAAGCCGCTCATCGCCGCGGTCGAGGGCGCGGCCATCGCAGGCGGCACCGAGATCCTGCAGGGCACCGATATCCGCATCGCGGGCGAGAGCGCGAAATTCGGTGTGTCCGAGGCGAAGTGGAGCCTGTTCCCGATGGGCGGCTCGGCGGTGCGGCTGCCGCGGCAGATCCCGTACACCGTGGCGGCGGAACTGCTGCTGACCGGTCGGCACATCACCGCGGCCGAGGCGCTGAACTTCGGGCTCATCGGGCACGTGGTGCCGGACGGGACGGCGCTGGACAAGGCGCTCGAGATCGCCGAGTTGATCAACAACAATGGGCCGTTGGCCGTTCAGGCGATTTTGAAGGTCATTCGCGACACCGAGGGGATGCACGAGGAAGAGGCGTTCCAGATCGACGCGAAGGTCGGGCTGCCGGTCTTCCGGAGCAACGATGCCAAGGAAGGTCCGCGGGCGTTCGCGGAGAAGCGCAAGCCGAACTTCCAAGGGAACTAAGGGGTTCGGGGGCGTACGCCCCCCAACCCCGCGCGACCGGGGAGCGAGCTCCTCGCCCAAGAATCCGCCCGACTGATGCCGCCCCCCCCCCCCCCACCTCCCCCGTCAAGTGCGGGTGGGGGGGGCTCCCCCCCCCCAACCCCGCGCTACCTGGTAGCGAGCTCCTCGCCCAAGAATCCGCCCGACTGATGCCGCCACAGCTGCGCGTAGGTGCCCTCGGCGCGCAGCAGCTCCTCGTGGCTGCCCTGTTCGACGATCCGCCCCCGATCGAGCACGACCAGCCGATCCATATCGGCGACCGTGCTCAGCCGGTGGGCGACCACCAGCGCCGTGCGCCCTTCCATCAACTCCCAGAGCGCCTGCTGCACCAGGATTTCGCTCTCCGAGTCGAGGGCGCTGGTAGCCTCGTCCAGCAGCAGGATCGGGGCGTCGCGCAGGATGGCGCGGGCCAGCGCGACCCGTTGCCGTTGTCCGCCCGACAGTTTCACGCCGCGCTCGCCGATGAGCGTCTCCATGCCGTCGGGCAGGCCGTCCGCGAACTCGGTGACGTGCGCCGCCTTGGCGGCCCGGCGCACCTCCTCGTCCGTGGCATCCGGCCGGGCAAAGCGAATGTTCTCGCTCAGCGTCCGGTGGAACATGGCCGGATCCTGCGGCACGTACGCCAGCAAACTCCGCAGGTCGCTCTGGCGCAGCCGCGAGATGTCCTGCCCGCCAATGCGAATCGCACCGCCGTCGATGTCCATCATGCGCAGCAGCAGCTGGGTGATGGTGCTCTTGCCGCCGCCGGAGCGCCCGACCAACCCGATCCGCGAGCCGCTGGGCACGTCCAGGTCCAGACCGCGGAACAGCGGCGGCGCACCCGCGTGCGCGAAGTCCACCCGCTCGAACCGAATCCCGAAGCCGTTGGGCCGCAGCGGTTCCGGCTCGACCGGATCCAGCACGGTCGGCGATTCCAGCAGCAGTTCGGTGAACTGGGCCGCCTCGGTGACCGAGCTCTCCAGCCGCCGGTAGATCTGGTTGAACCGGAACATGATTCCCGTGGCGTTCCAGTAGTAGGTGAACGCCACGATGATCACCTCGACCGAGGCGTGCCCGCCGTCGATGCCCAGCGCGATGAGCAGCCCCAGCACATTCACGATCACCATGAGCGGCATGACCGCGGTGTCGATGTACAGGTTGTTGTAGTCCCACGACCGCAGCGTCTTGCGCCGCTGCCCGACCACCCGCCGCCGATGCTCGGCCGCCTCCTGCGGTTCGGCCGCGAAGGCCCGCACGGCCTGCATGTTCGACAGGCTGTCGGAGACGTGACCGGAGACCAGCGCCACGGCGGCCTCCCGCTCGTCGACCAGGTGCTGGCGTCGCCGGATGAGCGGCGCGACCACCACCCCGCACAGGGCGATCAGCCCCAGCAGGGTCACGACCAGCATCGGGTCATAACGCCACAGCACCACAGAGGCGAAGGTCAAAGGCACCAGCGCGGAGACGATCTCGAAGGCGAAGGTGTCGGCGAACTCCTCGAATCGGGTGGCGAAGCTCAGCGACCGCTTGGTGAGCGAGCCCGCGAAGTTGTTGTGGAAGAACGCCGCGTCCTTGGCCAGCAGCTCGTCCATGGCGATGGTGTAGAGACTCTCGATACCGTAGGCGTCGAGCCGGTTCAGGAAGTGAATCCCGATGCGCCAGAACACCTCCGACAGCAGCAGGACGCCCGCGAAGGCCAGCACGTACGGTGCCAGCGTGCCGAACGAGGAGTCACCGGTGGCGGCGACCTTGCCGACCACCAGCGCCACCAGCAGCGGCGCGATGTAGAGCTGACAGGTGTTGCCGAGGGCCGGTCCCAGCATGCCCAGGGCCGTGATCGCCTTGCGCCGGTTCATCTCCCGGCCGTAATAGCGCAGAACCAGCATCACAGCGGAGGTGCGCGAACTCATCCATCCCCTCTCGAATCAGTACTTCGAGCAGTGCAGACAGCCCAGAGTGCCTGGTGGGGAGGGTTCACGCCACTGAATTATTGCGGCTCGGTAGCTGGCCGGCGTTCGCGACTACTCGGTCGGATGGATCGAGCGCCGGATGATGGCCCGGGCCACGCCGGGCAGGAATCGCCGCATGAAATACGCGGGCCGGGCCTGCCCCGGGAACACGTACAGCGGTGTCTTCGGTTTCGCCAGCGCCTTTTCCAGCGCGTCGACAATGCTTTCGGGGCTCTCCCCGCCGGTGCCGCCGAGCACGCTGGCGTTCTCGGCGCGCACCGCGTCCAGGAACGGCGTCTCCACCATGGGCGGGCACAGCACCAGCAGCCGCACCCCGGTGTCGTGCAGTTCGTAGGAGAGGCTGTCGGCGAATCCGATCACCGCGTGCTTGGAGGCCGTGTAGCCGGTCAGGCCCGGCGAGGGCAGCCAGCCCGCCAGCGAGGCGAACAGCACCACGGTCCCGGCGTCGGCCTGCTTCATGGCGGGAATGACCGCCTGGCAGAGGTTCACGGTGCCGATGTAGTTGACGTCCATCATCTTTCGGATCTGGGCCACGTCCTGGTCCAGCACCGAGGCGTGCACGTGGCACATGCCGGCGGCGTGCACGAGCCGGTCGATGGTCCCCAGCTCCGAGCGCACCTTGTCCACGACCGCCCGGACCTGCGCGGGATCGGAGACGTCGCAGGTATAGGTGTGCGTGTTCGGTGACCGCCGCGCGGTGTCGGCGAGCCCCTCGCCGTTCAGGTCGACGGCAGCCACGTTCCAGCCCGCGGCCGCGAGGCGTTGCGCGACAATGCGGCCCATGCCGCTGGCCGCGCCGGTAACGAGTGCTGTCCGGTTCATCGGACCTCCCGGGTTTGCAGGACCGTGGCGGCGTCCTCGAAGGTCATGCGGAGCGCGCCGATTCGGCTGGAGAACAGCGCGCCTTTGGGCAGGCCGAGGGCGCGCAACTGGTCGGAGACGGGGTGGGTGCCGAGCCGCACCCGCGCGCCGCCGGGACGTCCGCGCACGCCACCGGGATTCATGACCCACGGTGTGCGACGCAGGATGCCGTCGCGCCAGGTGTAGGCGTCGATGGACGCACCCCCGGCCCCGCCCGGCATGGGAAAACCGTCGGCGACGCGCAGTTCGATCACGAGCTCGTTGTCGATGCGCACCGCGCAGCGCTGGCCGTGGCCGTCGGGCGTGATGTCGATATCGGCCATCAGCTTCGGAAAGCCCCAGATCGACTGTCCCGCTTCGCAGGTGAAGCTCTGATTCACCGGCAGCCAGTGAATGTAGGCCCCGGTGCTGTTCTTGCGCCCGCGCTGCTTGGCCATGAACGAGAAGGCGAACTCGTGATACGGCCCGAGGTCGCCGTCGACGTATCGCACGAAAGCCAGTGAGAGCACGGCCTTTCCGAACGCCGTGACCGGCTCCAGCCCGGCGTCGGCCAGCAGCGCGCGGGCCGCCGCGGTATCGGCCAGGAACAAGGCCGAGCAGGCGTCCGCGTGGCGGATCTCCACCGGCATGCGGACCTGTTCGCCGAGTATGGAATGCGCGTCCACCATGTCGAAATTAGAACAGGTTTCACTGGGGTTGGCGGATGGTTTCATCGAGTTTTCCCACTCACCGGGCCTCGTGATCGGGTTCCCGGGACGCGGCATAGGACTTGGCCCATCGATAGTCGGGCTTGCCGCTGGGCGTACGGGACACGGCCGACGCCAACCAGATCCGACGCGGCAGTTTGTATCCGGCCAGATGGGTCCGCACGTGCTCGGTCAGCGCCTCGAAGTCGATCGCCGCTCCGGCCGCCGACACCACCGCCGCCACCTGCTGCCCCCAGCGCTCGTGCGGCACACCGATGACGACGGCGTCGTACACCTCGGGATGGGCCTTCAGCACCGCGTCGACCTCTTCGGGAAAGACCTTCTCGCCACCGGTGTTGATGACCATATTGCCGCGCCCGATCAGCGTGACCGACCCGTCGGATTCCACCCGCGCGCGATCGTCGGTAATGACCATCCGTACGCCGTCCACCGTCCGGAACAGCTTGTCGGTCTTCACCGGATCCTTGTAGTAGCCCAGCGGGATGTTCCCGGTCTTGGCCACCCACCCCTCGCCGCCCGGCGCGACCGGATGTCCGGCGTCATCGACCACCAGCGCCCCGCGCCCGGTGGTGACCCGGGGCGCACGCGCCGGATCGTCGTCCTTCTGCGCGAATCCGATACCGCCGAAACCGGTTTCGGAGGAGCCGATGGATTCGGTGACCAGCGCGCTCGGAAACAGCTCCAGCAGCGCGTTCTTCACCGGCTGGGTGAGCTGGGCGGCCCCCGAACCAATGGAGACCAGCGACGACGCGTCCACCGGGTGGGCGCGATAGGAGTCCACCAGCGGGCGGGCAATGGCGTCACCGGTGACGACCAGCACCTGGGGCCGCTCCCGCGCCACCACCCGCCAGACCTCGTCCGGATCGAATCGCGGCTGGAACAGCACGGCATTGCCCGACCAGAGGGCGGTGAAGGTGGGCATCATGGCGGCCGCGTGGATCAGCGGCGGCAGCACGAACCAGGTCATGGGCCAATGGTTCTGAGCCGCCATACGGGACTGCTGATATTCATCGGCGACGGGTTCACCGGTATAGAAGTCGATGCCGCCGCCCAGCACCCGCCACATGTCCTCCTGCCGCCAGATCACACCCTTCGGCAGGCCGGTGGTGCCGCCGGTGTACATGATGAAGTGGTCGTCGGCGCTGCGTGGACCGAAATCGCGCTCGTCAGAACCACTTTCGAGTGCCTGCTCATACGGCACCGAATCGCTGGCCAGCCCCTCCCCGCCCTGATCGTCCTCGACCACCAGCGTGTGCCGCAACTTGGGCAGCCGCGGCCGGATCTCCTCGATCAGCGGTGCGTAGCAGCGGTGGTGCACCGACATTTCCAGGTCCGCGTTGTCATAGACGTAGCGCAGTTCCTCGGCCCGGTACCGATAGTTGATATTGACCGGCACCGCCCGAATCTTGTAGCAGCCCAACAGCGTTTCCAGCGACTCGATGCTGTTGTGCATGTGGAATCCGATATGCGTCCCCGGCCCGGCCCCGGCCGCCGCGAGGTGGTGGGCCAGCCGGTTGGCGCGGGCGTCGAGTTCGGCGAAGGTGAGCCGCCGCCCGCCCTCGATGACGGCCGTCCGGTCCGGCACGACGTCGGCGCAGTGTTCGTAGAGGTCGGCGAAGTTGCACGCCATGGCCGTTTCTCCTGATGGTTGCGGCTATAGAACGGTGAGCGGCAGCGGTGTGCCCCGGTCCGCGAAGCTGAAGCCCGCCCCGGAGCTGAACCGGGTGATGGCGACCTCGTCGGCGGTGCGGAAAGGCAGGTCGGCGCAGCGGATTTCGATGGTCAGCGCACAGTCGTCGACCTCGAGCACCCGGCAGTAGAAGCGCGGGTCGACCCCGCGCACCAGCGCGTCGAGCGGCTCGAGATGCTCGGGGTCGAGCAGGGACGCCCACGCGCCGTCGTCGACGGCACCGCAGCCGCGCCCGATCCGCAACTCCACCGAGCGCTCGCCGCCGGCGGTCGCGCTGGTCACGTCGATATCGACATAGGCGGCCGGATTGAAGGCCGGATGCACCCGCAGCACCTTGGCCAGCGCCGCGAAATCGTCACCGAGCCCGAGGGCGGCGCGCAGGCGTTCCGAGGTCAGCCCGGCGATACCGGCGAACTGTTTGCGCAGAATATCCAGGGCCACTTCGGGTTTCGTCCGGGATTCGACCGCACTGCGATAGCCGAGGGTGAGCAGATGGTGTTGCAGGCTCACCTCGTCGGCAATGCGGACGAGCGCGGAGCGGGAGAAGTCCTCGAATCGGAGATCGCTCAACAGGGGCCCCGAATAGTCTTGCTGCCCAGGGTCTTCCGGGTCGATGGGCGGCAGCACCACCCCGGCCGCCTCGGATCCGGCCACCACCTGTGCGTCCGGATGCGGGTCGGGCGGCTCGTTGGCCGGGTCGATGGTGACGGTCCACGCGCACACCGGCTTCCGGTCGGCGGGCTCACGCGGCGGGCGGTGCACCGGCCGCACCTGCGCGAACGGATTGGTCGCCAGCGCCGTCGCGTCGAAGGTCGGATCCTCGATATCGTGGCACATGGCCACCACGAACTCCGTCCCCATCGGCTCCACATCGGCCAGCGCCCCGCAGTGGTCCAAATGGAACTCCCCGTGATCGTGATCGATCACCCGGTACCGGAAGTCCATGAACTGCGGCGGCGCGCCGATATCCAGCTGGAAGCATTTGAAGATGGCGTCCACGCCGTTCCCGGTGATGTTGAGCGCCTTGCGGATTCGCCGCGTGTACACCGGACTCGCCAGTCGCCACTCGTCGATGGCGACCGCCGTCATCCCCTCCCGGCCCAGCGCGCCGAGCACATGCGCCATCCCCGACCGGTCGATCAGGTGCCCGCACAGCAGCAGTTCCGGAACCAGCCGGGCCAGCTCGGATCTGGTCAGTGATTCGTACCTGCTGTTCACCACAGGGGCACCGGCCCCTTTCCGACCGGGTACCAGCCGGGCAGCGGTTGACCCGACATGGCCCGCTCCATACGCTTGCGCATGCCGGACGAGAGGGCGTCGTTCGAGATCATCTCCACGAAAAGCGCTGTCACATTGCCGAAGTCGAAGAAGTCCCGCTGCCAGCTCCACTGGAAGTCACCGGCGTAGCGAAACCAGCTGCCGCCGATGCCCTCCGGGCTGTAGGGGCGTCCGTCCGGCCGATGCTTTTCGTTGACCTGCTTCCAGAAGCCGATGACCGAGCCGCTGCGCTCGTCCACCACGAACTCCTGGTACGGATACGTCCAGCCCTCCAGCCCGAACATCTCCTGGCCGAGCGCGATCTCCCGGATCTCGTCGCGCCCGACGGCCATGAACTCCTGCTGCGGCCCGTAGTTCCAGCCGTAGCTGGCGTCCTCGGTGTAGAAGTGCTCCAGGGGCTTCCAATCCCCTTGGGCCTCACACTGTTTGTTCTCGTCCACCCAGCGGCGGATCATCTCGTCGAGTTCATCGCGGGACCAGGCCATCTCGGCCTCCTGTCAGGGAATAGGCGGTGTCATGAATCGGCGTCGTCGTCGACCAGCGACAGCGCCTGGGTCGGGCAGTAGCGGACGGCGGCGCGCGCCGCCTCGAGATCGGCGCCGGGATCGGCGCGCAGAATCCGCACCTGCCCCTGTTTCGGCACCTCGAAGAGTTCCGGGGCCTCGTCCTGGCAGACGGCGTGGCCCTGGCAGAGGTCCAGATCGACGACGAGTCGCATCAGGCATCTCCTGTCAACGGAGCTTCGGGTGTCAACGGAGCTTCGGGTTGCACCTCGACCAACACGAGGTGCGAACCACGCGGCGTCGAGACGACCGCCGTCACCGCCGCGGCGAGATCGGCGGGCCGCAGGAAATGCGCATGCCGCGCGAATCCCCACTTCACCCAGTTCTCCAGCAGCGGCCCCACGACCTCGGGCGTGGCCTGCATGCCCATGCCGGTCAGCGTCTGGCCGGGTCGCACGATCGAGGAGCGAACCCCGGTGCCCTCCAACTCCATTCGCAGCTGGGTGGCGAAGGCCTCGACACCGGTCTTGGCCGCGTTGTACGCCCCCGCGCCCGGCCGGGCCCGCACCGCGCAGTCGGAGCCGATGATGACGAAATCACCGCGACGGCGTTCGATCATGCCCGGGAGGACCCGGTGCGCCAGGCGCTGCGCACCGACCAGGTGGACGCGGACCTGAGATTCGAACAGGTCGGGATCCATTTCCCAGCCCTTGCCGAATTCCAGGTCACCGGCACCGGACACAAGGATCTCGGTGGGGCCCAGGGCCTCCTCGGCGGCGGTGACGAATTCGTTCACCGAGCCGGTATCGGCCACGTCCAAGCGTCCGGCGAAGGCCTCACCACCCTCGGCCCTGATCTTCTCGGCGAGCGTCTCGCAGATCTCCACGCGACGCGCCCCCAGCGCCACCGGATGTCCGAGCGCCGCAAGAGCTTCCGCCGTCGCCGCCCCGATGCCGGACGAGGCACCCGCGACAATCGCCGGACGACGATCGGGATGCGGTGCGAAGCGAGCCATCTACCGAACCTCCACGCCGACGGGCAAATGCGCGAACCCGCGCACGTTCACCGAATGCACACGCTGAATCCCGGAGTCGCCGATCCCGTACGCAGCCACGCGAGTGGCGAACTCCCGCAACACGATCGACGCCTCCAGCCGGGCCAGATGCGCGCCCAGGCAGAAGTGCACGCCGCGACCGAAACTGATCAACCCACCCTTGTCGGGACGTTCGATGTCATAGCGGTCCGGATCGTGGAAGACATCGGTATCGCGGTTGGCGGACCCGACGAGCAGCAGCACCTTCGCTCCCCGCGGGATAGTGCGGCCGTAATACTCGAGGTCCGCGGCGGCGGTCCGGGCCAGGATCTGACTCGACGCGTCGTACCGCAGCGTCTCCTCCACCCAATCCGGCACCAGTTCCGGATTGGCCGCCACCTTCGCGTACTGCTCCGGATTGCGTCCGGCCCAATACAAGGCGTTCCCAAGCAGTTTGGTCGTGGTCTCGTTCCCGGCGACCACCATCAGGAACATGAAGCCGAGAATCTCCTCGTCGGCGAGTCGGTCACCGTCCGCCTCGGCGTCGAGCAAGGCCGAAGTCAGATCGTCGGTGCGCCGCCGCTTACGCGCCGCGAGCATGTCGTTGTAGTACCCCGCCAACTGCAGCGCCGCCTCCATCGCCGCGACGGGCACATCCAGCACGCCCTCCTCACGGTGCACCAACAGGTCCGCGAGCCTGCGCAATTCGGCCCGATCGGATTCCGGCACGCCCAGCAGCTCGGAGATGACATCCATCGGCACCTGCCCGGCGACCGCGTCGATCCAGTCGAAATCGCCAGCGGCCAACGCCGGTTCGAGGTATCGCAGCGTGATGGCCCGAATCCGCTCGCTCATCTCGGTGACGCGGCGCGGGGTGAAGCCCTGGTAGACCAGCTTCCGCAGCCGCAGGTGCCGCGGATCGTCCATGGCCAGAAACGACATGGTCCGCCACGCGTGCGGCCCCCAGGCGGCGGGATCCAGGGAGACCCCGTTGGCGCTGGAGAGCCGCACATTGTCGCGGAATCCGGCGGCCACATCGACGTGCCGCGACAGCGCCCAGAAGTCGAGATCCGGATGGTGGTACAGCGGGGCCTCGGTGCGCAGCCGCTGATACACGGGATACGGATCCTCGTGCACGCGGTAGTCGTAGGGGTCGAACAACAGCGGCTCGACGGAGGCTGCGGTCATCGTGTCGGCACCTCGTATTCGATAACGCGTTCATCTGCTCTGACGAACGATTTCCAGCAACGGAGACACATAGCTGGACATGTGTCTGTACGGTACTAGCGACGGGATCACCTGACAACGGAATCCCGAATCCGATATGGCGACGGGGCGACAAACTGAAACAGGTTCTTGCGCGTCCACGAGCCACGAACCTATAGTCCGTACACGTGTCCGGACAGCATGGGAGCTACCTATGAGCCCGAGCGATCTCGTCCCCGACGGCGGTTCGCAGTTGCTGATCGGCGGCAAACTGACGCCCGGCGGCGGCGGTGTGTTCACCACCGTCGACCCGGCCACCGGGGCACCCCTCGGCCACGCCGCCAATGCCGACGCCGCCGATATGGACGCGGCCATCGCCGCGGCCCGCACGGCATTCGACACCACGGACTGGTCGCGCGACCCGGGTTTTCGCGCGACCAGCCTCCGGCAACTCCGCGACGCATTGCGCAACCACCTCGAGGAACTGCGCGAAATCACCATCGCCGAGGTCGGCGCACCGCGCATGCTGACCTCCGGGCCGCAGCTGGAAGGCCCGATCACCGATCTCGGCTACTTCGCGGACCTGGCCGAAAACTACGAGTGGGAAACCGATCTCGGCATCGCCTCGCCCATGGGCATCAAGAGCTCGCGCACGCTGCGCCGCGAACCCATCGGCGTCGTCGGGGCGATCACGCCCTGGAACTTCCCGCATCAGATCAACTTCGCCAAGCTGGGTCCCGCGCTGGCGGCGGGCACCACGGTGGTGCTGAAACCCGCGCCCGACACCCCCTGGGTCGCGGCGGCGGTGGGCCGAATCATTGCCGAGGAGACCGACATTCCGGCCGGTGTAGTCAATATCGTCACCTCGGACGATCACGGGCTGGGCGCGCAGCTGGTCACCGATCCGCGGGTGGACATGATCTCGTTCACCGGGTCGACGGCCACCGGCAAGACGGTCATGGCCGCGGCGGCGGCGTCGCTGAAGAAGGTCTTCCTGGAACTCGGCGGCAAGTCCGCGTTCATCGTGCTGGACGACGCGGATATCGCGGCGGCGGCCAGCTACGCGGCCTTCGGGGTCTGCGTGCATGCCGGGCAGGGCTGTGCGATCAGCACGCGGCTGCTGGTACCGCGGGAACTTCACGACCAGGCGGTCGAGGCGGCAGCGCGAACCCTGGCCAATATCAAGCCCGGTAATCCCGCCAAGCCCGGAACCGTCTGCGGCCCCGTCATTTCCGAGCGCCAACTGGCCCGCATCGAGCGCTACCTGGATATCGCCCGCGCGGAAGGCGGCACCATCGTCACCGGCGGCAACCGCCTCGACGGGCCCGGCTGGTTCATCGAACCGACGTTGATCACCGGCCTGCCCAACAGCTCCCGTGTCGCACAGGAGGAGATCTTCGGTCCCGTCCTCACCGTCATCCCCCATGACGGCGACGCCGATGCCGTTCGTATCGCCAATGATTCGCCCTACGGCCTGTCCGGCTCGGTGTGGGGCCGCGACCCGGAGCGACTGCGCACCGTGGTGGCCGGCGTCCGCACCGGAACGCTCAGCGTGAACGGCGGCGTCTGGTATTCCGCCGACGCCCCCTTCGGCGGCTACAAGCAGTCCGGCCTGGGCCGGGAAATGGGCGTCCTCGGCTTCGAGGAATACACCGAGACCAAACTCATCGCGACCGGCTGCTGAGGAGCACTGACATGAGCCGTTTCACCGACAGGACGATCATCGTCACCGGAGCAGCCCGCGGCATCGGCGCGGCCTACGCCCGGGCCCTGGCCGCCGAGGGCGCGAAAGTCGTTGTCGCCGACCTGAATAGCGAACTGGGCGAATCCGTCGCCAAGGAGATCACCGCCGATGGCGGCCGTGCCGTCTTCGCCCAGCTCGACGTGGCCGATCCGGCCTCGGCCAAGGCCGTCGTGGACTTCACCGTCGCCGAGTTCGGCGGCATCAACCACCTGGTCAACAATGCCGCCATCTACGGCGATATGAAGCTCGACATCCTGCTGACCGTGCCGTGGGATTACTACAAGAAGTTCATGGCCGTGAATCTCGACGGCGCGCTGAACATGACCCGCGCGGTGTACAAGCACATGGCGAAGGCGGGCGGCGGTTCGATCGTCAACCAGTCCTCTACCGCGGCGTGGACCTACTCCGGCTTCTACGGCTTGGCCAAGGCCGGAATCAACAGCCTGACACAGCAATTGGCGCACGAGCTGGGTCACTCCAAGATCCGCGTGAACGCCATCGCGCCCGGCCCGACCGATACCGAGGCCACCCGCAGCATCGTGCCGGAACAGTTCGTGGATCAGCTGGTGAACCAGATGGCGCTCAAACGGCTGGGCACGACCGAGGACATGGTCGGGGCGTGCCTGTACCTGCTGTCCGACGATGCCGCGTGGGTGACCGGGCAGGTTCTGAACGTCGATGGCGGGCAGGTCTTCCGGCCATGAGCGAAACTCCGGAATTCTCGGTAGGTTTCATCGGCCTGGGCAATATGGGCGCGCCGATGGCACAGCGTCTGGTCGATTGGCCGGGCGGGCTGGTCGTCTGCGACATGCGCCCGGATGCGTTGCAGCCGTTCGCCGATGCGGGAGCCACGCTCGCGAACTCCCCCGCCGAGCTGGCCGAACGCTGCCGCGTCATCTCCATCGCGGTCCTCGACGACGAGCAGGTCCGCTCGGTCGTCACCGGGCCGGACGGAGTACTGATGACCGCCAAACCCGGCACCGTCATCGCCGTCCACTCGACCATCTCCGATACCACCGCCGTCGAGCTCGCCGCCGAATGCGCCTCGCAGGGTGTCGAATTCGTCGACGCCCCCATCAGTGGCGGCGCACCCGCCGCGCAAAAGGGCGCACTGGCGATCATGGTCGGCGGCAGTGACACCGCCTTCGAAACCGTCCGCGACCCATTCGCCCGCTTCGGCTCGCTCGTCATCCACGCCGGCGACGTCGGCGCGGGCACTCGAATGAAGCTGGCGCGCAACCTCCTCCACTTCGTCGCCTTCACCGCGGCCGCCGAGGCCCAGCGCCTGGCCGAGGCCGCGGGCCTGGACATCACCGCCCTCGGCAAGGTGGTCCGCCACTCCGACTCCCACACCGGCGGCCCCGGCGCGATCATGCTGCGCAAGACCACCGCCCCGGTCGCCGCCGACGACTTCTGGTTCCCCATCCTCGGCCACGTCCGCGACCTCGGCGAGAAGGATCTTGCCCTGGCCCTCGACCTGGCCGGCCGACTGGATGTGGATCTGCCACTGGCACAACGGGCATTGCACGACCTGGGCACCGGACTCGGCGTGGGACCCGGCCCGATCGCGAAGGAGAACTCATGACCGACGAACAGCTGCCGTCCGAGACGAGGCAGCGGGGATTGAAGACGATGTCGGAGGTATACGGCTTCGATCTCCCGAACCTGACCGGTGATCCGTTCTACGAGGTCACCGTCGACCACCTCTTCGCCGACATCTGGAACCGGCCCAGCGACCTGTCGATGCGCGATCGTCGGCTGTTGCTGCTCGGAGCCATTACCGCACAGGGCCATTCGGAAATCGCCGAGATCCAGGTGGGCGCGGCCCTGCGCAATGGCGAACTCGACGCCGACCAGCTGCGCGAGATCGCGGTCTTCCTGGCCCACTACGTGGGCTGGCCCGCCGCCACCAAACTCGACGGAGTCATTCGCAAGACGCTCGCCAAGGACAAGAAGAAGTAATCCCTACCCGCAGTAAGGAATTCACAGATATGGCGGAATCGCCTACCGTCCGCCCGCTCCCCGCGAGCGAGGTCGAGACCTGGGACCATGAGGCCGATGTGGTGGTCGTGGGCTTCGGCATCGCCGGGGTGTGCGCGGCCATCGAGGCGGCCCGCTCCGGGGCCGACGTCCTGGTGCTCGAACGCACCGGCGGCTGGGGCGGCGCGGCCGCCATGTCCGGCGGATTCATCTACCTCGGCGGCGGCACCGCGCTGCAGCGCAAGCTGGGCTTCGAGGACACCGCCGAGAACATGGAGAAATTCCTGACCGCCGCCCTCGGCCCCGGCGTGGACAAGGCCAAGATCCACGATTACTGCCAGGGCAGCGTGGAGCACTTCAATTGGCTGGTCGCCCAGGGTGTCCCGTTCAAGGAGGAATTCTGGGGCGAGCCCGGCTACGAGCCGCCCGCCGACCAGGGCCTCATGTACTCCGGCGGCGAGAACGCCGCACCCTTCAAGGACCTCGTTCCACCCGCCCCGCGCGGCCACCTGGCTTGGACCAAGGACAAGAAGCTGGGCGAGAAGGGTGGCGGCTACATGCTCATGGAGCCGCTCGCCCAGAAGGCGGACGAACTGGGAGTCCGCCACGAATACGACGTCCGCATGCGACGCCTCATCACCGACGACTCCGGCCGCGTGGTCGGCGTGGCCGCCACCCGCTACGGCAAGCCCGTCCACGTGCGCGCCGAACGCGGCGTCGTCCTGGCCACCGGCAGCTTCGCCTACAACCACGCCATGGTGGAACGCTTCGCGCCCAAGATCGCCGGACGCCCCACCGCCACCGTCGAGGAACACGACGGCATCGGCATCCAGGTGGCGCAGGCGCTGGGTGCGGACCTCGCGCACATGGATGCCACCGAGGTCGCCTTGGTGGTGGACCCGCAGTTGGTAGCCCGCGGCATCCTGGTCAACGGCCGCGGCCAGCGCTTCATCACCGAGGACACCTACGCCGGTCGCATGGGCCAGGCGGTTCTCCAGAACCAGGACAATCAGGCCTACCTGGTGATCGACGAGATCGCGCTGGAGGAGGCCATGGAAACCCAGTCCTCGCTGTCGTTCCTGCGCGTCGCGCCGACCTGGGTGGCCGAGACGGTCGCCGAATTGGAGAGCGAGATGGGGCTGCCCGAGAACACCTTGCAGTCGACCATCGACCTCTACAACCATCACGCCGAGAAGGGCGAGGATCCCTTCCTGGGCAAGAAGGCCGAGTGGGTCAAACCCATTCGCACTCCCCTCGGCGCGTACGACTTGCGCGGCTACACCGGCGGTTTCACCCTCGGCGGCCTGCGCACCGATCTGGATTCCCGGGTCCTGCACGTCTCCGGCGAGCCCATCCCCGGCCTCTACGCCGCCGGGCGGGTCACCTCCGGCATCTGCGCCGGTGGATACGCCTCCGGCTGTTCCCTCGGCGATGGCAGCTTTTACGGCCGTCGTGCCGGTGTCGCCGCTGCCAAGCAGCTCTGAAAGGACCTACCCCCATGCGATTCGGCATCGTTCTCTTCACCAGCGATCGCGGCATCACCCCCGCGGCCGCCGCCAAGGCCGCCGAGGAACGCGGCTTCGACTCGTTCTTCGTTCCCGAGCACACGCACATTCCCGTCAAACGCGAAGCGGCACACCCGCAGACGGGTGACTCGAGCCTGCCCGACGATCGCTACATGCGGACGTTGGACCCGTGGGTGGCCTTGGGCACGGCCGCTGCGGTCACCTCGCGGATCGAATTGTCCACAGCGGTAGCGCTTCCCACCGAGAGCGACTGCATCACCCTGGCCAAGACGATCGCGACCCTGGACCACCTGTCCGGGGGACGCGTCACGCTTGGGGCCGGGTTCGGCTGGAACACCGACGAGCTCACCGACCACGGTGTGCCCGGCAACAAGCGGCGCACGGTTCTCCGGGAATACATCGAGGCCATGCGGGCTCTGTGGACCGAGGAAGAGGCCTCTTACGCAGGCGATTTCGTCAAGTTCGGGCCGAGCTGGGCTTGGCCGAAGCCGGTCCAGTCTCACATCCCCCTGCTGATCGGCGCGGGCGGCACCGAGAAGACGTTCAAGTGGATTGCCCGCTCGGGCGACGGCTGGATCACGACTCCTTATGAATCCGACGTCTCCGCCTCGACTTCTCTGCTCATGAAGCACTGGGAAGAGGCGGGCCGATCAGGAGCTCCGCGCGTCGTAGCCCTGGCCTACAAACCGAACGCCGAACAACTCGAATCCTGGTCAGCCGCAGGCGTAACCGACGTCCTGTATGGACTCCCCGACAAATCGGAATCGGAGGTCCTCGCCTACCTAGACCGCTTGGCCGGAAAGCTATCTCCTTTGGGTCTTTCGAATCTTTAAAAGGTGATCCGTGCAGTCCGTGCGCCGGGATGGGAGTTACGGCTCCCAACCCGGCGTCAGCCCAAGTCCGGTAGGGCAGGCGACGCAACCACACTCCCGGTACCTGCCATCGGGAGGATTCCAGTCGTCAGTCATCCACCCAAGTAGTCTTCCCCCGGGTTACCTGACCTCGAGCATCTGAATCACATATTGCGCCGGGCCCGCCAGAACGCGCGCCGCTGAGATGGCGTGCAATAAACGTGCACCATCTCCATCAGCCCGTTGATCACCGGCCCCGGATCAATGAACGGACTGATGGTCTCAGCATCCGGCACCCCGCCAGCGGTCACCGGCGCGACGGGCTCACTGGGAAACAAGAACGGCGTCCCTTCAGGTGTAGTGGTGACCGAATCCCCAGTAGGCGTGCGCCATTCCACCTCCCGCCCGGGATGGTGTGTGACCTGCCAGCCATTGCGACGATTATCCGCAAGAGTCTTGAGCCGATGATGCCGTCGACACCGCGCGCCGAGATTACTTTCGATGGTCCGACCCCCGCTGACCGGATCGTCATGATCGAACCGATCCTGATGATCGAGATCGGTATCCGCCGCCGGAACCTGACACCCCGGCGCCCGACAAATCCCATCCAGCGCACGCACCCGCCCAGCCATCCGAGCACCCGGCCGGTACCGCAATTCGGTGTTCTCACTGGCATTTTCGACCGGTGCGGGAGCAGCAGCGTCCGTCCCGCTGGCCTCAGTGATGATCTCGAAGCGAGCGTGCCGCGCGATCTGACGCGCAAGGTCGGCATCAATAGCACCGAACCCCGCCAGCAGCCCCGGGTTATCCCGCAGCCCCGCAAGGGTTTCCGCCGACACACCCACCTGCACCAGCGCCTTCCGTGCCACCGGCAGCTCCGCATCACTGTCCGCACGCGGGCAATCCGCCCGTCCGCACAGGCAGCTCAGCCGCCCACTGCCATCAGCGAGCGCGACCAAAGCATCAGCGCGCCGCTGATTCTGAGTGCGCGGATCCTCCCCACACACCTGAGTGCAAGCCATCTCCCGCAACCGCTCGTACAGTGTCCGCCCACCCGCCGCAGGCAACACCGCGTCCACCACAGCGGTCCCGTTATCGGCAGCATTGACACTGACATACCGCTCGGCCTCGGCCTCCTTGCGCCGCACAGCCTGCCCCTCCGGATCGGCCTCGGCAATCCACCGCCGAGCAGTACGCCGAACCCGCTGCGGGTCAGCCTTTTCCGCCAACGCAACAACCTTGGGCTCGAGTTCCGCAAGCAGCTCCTCGGACACATTGGTGAGCGTCTCGCTGATAGCCCGCACCCGAGGCAGATCAATCCGCCCCTCCGCGAACGCCCTCCCCGCCGACGGATACCGATGCTTGAGCCCCAACCCCAACCCGATCAAATTGTCGGCAGACCGCTGCGAAACCTTGAGCGCCACCCCAATCTCGGTAGCCGCATCCTCCCCCGCATGCGCCAGCCCCACCCCCAATTCAACCTGCTGCGCCCGCCGAGTCTCATACAACAACGTCATCAACGCCGTCTCCTCAGCCTGCAACACAGCAATCTCCGAGTGCACCACACGAAGCCGCTCCACCACCTCCTCAGCAGCGGCCAATTCATCAGCGATTTCACTCATAACATCGATCATAGTTTCGAAACATCCGACACAACAGCATGATCGACACAACACACCGCGTAAATCACTGGCTATCAATAGAATTCAACTCGGGCCCGCGAAGGCAATTCGCGCGTTGATTCGGTCCGCCGACACCATAAGACTGCCCGGTCCGCAAATTACTCCGGCCAGCCTTAAGCTTCGCCGAGTGAATGAACGTGAAGCCAGCCCGATGCGTTATCCGGGCTGGGAGCAAGACCAGGTGCCACCCGGAGATCCGAGCGACACCACGGCGGCGGAATTCGGTCCGCTACCACCAATTCCACCCTTGGAACAGCCGCACGCCGTGTTCACGGCGCAGCCGGACACAGCCGTACGCCTAGGGATGGCCCTAGCGAATTGGGGGCAGCGGAGCCCAATTTCATGGGTGTGGTTCGTTCTACTGTGGGGCGGAGTGGCCGGAGTGATCACGCTTTTTCTTGGACGCGACGGCGCGATCCTCGGCGCGATGGTCTTCGCGGCGAGTCTGGTGGCCCGCCTAACCGGTAAAGGTAGCGTGGTCCGGAGATACACCAACCTCGCGAAAGCGAACTTCGTTCCCGGCCAGGTGCAGGCCATCCGTTTCGGACCGGATGCCCTGGATACCAGCAGCTCTCGGGGCCGCACCAGGATGTACTACAGCGATATTCGATCCGTATACACCGGCTACCCCGGCGCGGTGGTGTTGCGCTACCGGGGAGGCCTGTTAGCACTCCCCCAGCAGCTGCTCCCCGAGTGGAGCATCGGGCTCATCACCGCCGCCCGGCGCGGCGGCGGACCCGTGAATGAATCGGCGGTCACCGAACTGCCGCCCATTCCGACCGTCGAAAAGCCGACCGCAACCTTCGTCGCCCGAACCGACACGGCCGGGCGAATGGCCCGCACCCACACCCCGTATGCCCTGCGCCCGTTGCTGGGCACGGCCCTCGCCTTGGCAGCTATGCCCCTCGGAGTCGCGCTACTCGCACACAACCGGTTGGGGATCGCGATAGTGCTCGCCCTCTTAGTGGTGATCGCGGGATTCCTGGCAATGGTGGCGGTGACAACCCTGCGCCAGCTAACCGAGTCGTACGGCCTGGCCGTGCCACCCGGTCTGCCACTCACCGTCCGCTACGGCTCGGACGCAGTCGATTTCCAGCAGGCCGGCGCCTGGACCAGGACTCCCTATTCGTCAATCCGCTCGATCACGCTGCGCGGCCCGATCGCCGTAGTGACCACCACTCGCCCCACCGTGTGCCCCCGGGAACTGATCCCGGACCA
This sequence comes from Nocardia sp. CDC153, assembly GCF_035818515.1. Lineage (NCBI taxonomy): Bacteria > Bacillati > Actinomycetota > Actinomycetes > Mycobacteriales > Nocardiaceae > Nocardia > Nocardia sp. CDC153. The sequence continues at coordinate 1,019,879 of NZ_JAYKYU010000003.1, forward strand.
TGCCCTCGCACACATGTGCGCGGTGAACCCGCGCATCGTTGTCAAACGCTGACCACGGGCGCTGAGGGATTCGTCTAGTTGCAGGCGGCGAGGCGCTGGAGGATGCGGACGGGGCCGACGGTGGCGAGGTCACGGTATTTGCCGCCGAGCAGGATTCGGCGGTGGAGGTCGTCGGCATTCCGGAGGGCGAGCAGGCCGCCGCCTGCGATCCAATGGCCCCAGTCGGCATAGGCGCGGGTGGCGGTCGATTCGGAGTCCGGGTCGAGGATGAGGAGTAGGCGCAGCGGGGTGCGCCAGGCCGCGACCGCTTCGCGGTAGGAATTTGGGTCGGCTGATTCGACGGCGGTCGCGACTTCCAGGATGGTGCCGTTACCGATGTATGGGCGCACAGCGTCGGCGATTTGCTCGGGGAGTGCGGGTAATTCGCGAACCACGGCAGTCAGCATCGGGGAGGTCATTCGAAAGCCTTTCTCCACGATGCTCATTCATGCGGATTCGGTATACCGCGAGTTGCTCGGCGGGCTTGACCATAGTAGCATCCGGACACGTGTCTGATCCCTATTCCGCCCGCTCAGCGGTGAGCATGGAGGCCACTCGGCGGCGGCTCACCGAGAAGCAGGCCGATACCGTGGACAGGCTGACGCGGGCGGCCATGGATGTGCTGTCGCGGGAGGGGTTCGCCGGGTTGACCGTGCGGATGGTGGCGGCGCAGGCCGGGGTGGGTACGGCTACCGCGTATACCTACTTCAGCTCCAAGGAACACCTGGTCGCGGAGATGTTCTGGCGGCGACTGGCCGCGACGGACCCGCCGCCGGAGGACGGATCCGATTCGACCGCGCGGGTTTTGGCCGTGCTGCGGCAGATCGCCATGCTGATGGCCGACGAGCCGACCCTGGCCGGTGCGGTGACGGCCGCGCTGCTGGGCACCGATCCCGATGTGGCGCATCTGCGGCTGCGAATCGGCAGTGAGATCCGGCGGCGGTTGATCGACGCGTTGGGCGGCGACGCCGATCCCGAACTCGTCGAAACACTGGAAATGATCTACGCGGGCGCACTGGTCCGCGCGGGCATGGGTTACGCGTCCTACGCCGAAATTGCCGAGCGGATGGAGAAATCCGCGCTGCGCATCCTGAAACCCTGAAACAACCATTCCGGAATATCTCGCGATTTCACGAGATCCCTTGCCGGGCAATGCCTTCCGTAGTACCGTCTGGACAGGTGTCTATCCGGGAGGTCACAGATGACCCTGGTCAAACCGCGCGCGGTATCCGGTGGCGAGCATGAGCACGGCCACCTCGAGGAGTTCCGCACCGACCCCATCGCCCTCATGGCGCGGGTCCGGGAGGAATGCGGTGATATCGGCTCGTTCCGATTGGCGGATCGCGACGTCATCCTGCTGACGGGCGCGCAGGCCAACGAGTTCTTCTTCCGCGCCAGCGATGACGAGCTGGATCAGGCCGCGGCCTATCCGTTCATGAAGCCCATCTTCGGCGAGGGCGTGGTCTTCGACGCGCCGCCCGAGCGCCGCAAGGAGATGTTGCACAACACCGCCCTGCGCGCCGAGCAGATGCGCGGCCACGCCACCACCATCGCCCGCGAGGTGGATCGCATGCTGGCCCGCTGGGGTGACGAGGGCGAGATCGATCTGCTCGAATTCTTCGCCGAACTCACCATTTACACGTCCTCGGCCTGCCTGATCGGCACCAAGTTCCGCGAGGAGCTCGACGACCGCTTCGCGCACCTGTACCACGAACTCGAGCGCGGCACCGACGCGTACTGCTACGTGGACCCCTACGCCCCCATCGAGAGCTTCCGCCGCCGCGACGAGGCCCGCTGGGAGCTGGTGAAACTGGTGCGGCACATCATGGCCGGGCGGCTCGCGAACCCGCCGCGGGGCAAGGACGACCGGGACATGCTCGACGTGCTGGTCTCCATCCCCGACGAGCAAGGGCGGCCGCGGTTCTCGGCCAGCGAGATCACCGGCATCTTCATCTCGATGATGTTCGCGGGCCACCACACGACATCCGGAACGGCCGCCTGGACGATCATCGAATTGCTCAGGCACCCGGATGTCCTGGAGCGCGTCGTCACCGAACTCGACGACCTCTACGCCGACGGCAAGGACGTGAGTTTCCATGCCCTGCGCCAGATTCCGACGCTGGAGGCGGTGCTCAAGGAGGCGCTACGCCTACACCCGCCGCTCATCATCCTCATGCGCGTCGCCCGCGAGGAGTTCGAGGTCTGCGGTCACCGCATCGATCCCGGTGACCTGGTGGCCGCGAGTCCCGCTGTCTCCAACCGGATTCCGGAGGCATTCCCGAATCCGGAGCGCTTCGACCCGGGCCGCTACATCGATCCCAATCAAGAGGATCTGGCCAATCGCTGGACCTGGATCCCCTTCGGCGCGGGACGGCACCGCTGCGTCGGCGCGGCCTTCGCGCTCATGCAGCTCAAGGCGATCTTCTCGATCCTGTTGCGGGACTGGGAATTCGAGTTGGCCCAGCCGTCGGACAGCTACCGCAACGACCACTCGAAGATGGTGGTCCAGCTGCAACAGCCGTGCGCGGTGCGGTACCGCCGCCGCGTACGGCCGTCGGCAAGCTGACTACAGTGCCACCTCGGTCTCAGAGGGCCGCCTCGATGGCGGAGACCACCGCCGGATCCTTCGGCTCGGTGCGCGGCCGGAACCGACCCAGCACGGTTCCGTCACGTCCGATCAGGAACTTCTCGAAGTTCCACTGAATATCCCCGGCCTCACCCGAGGCGTCGGCGACGGTGGTGAGGGCCTGGTACAGCGGAATCCGGCCCTCGCCGTTCACGTCGGACTTCTCCAACAGCGGGAAATCCACTCCGTAAGTGGTGGAACAGAATTCGGCGATCTCCTCCGCCGTGCCCGGCTCCTGGCCCATGAACTGATTGCACGGCACGCCGACCACGGTGAAACCCTGCGGCCCGTAGGTCTGCTGCAGTTCGACCAGGCCGGTGTACTGCGGGGTGAGCCCGCACTTGGAGGCGACATTGACCAGCAGCACGACCTTGTCGCCCGCCAGTTCGGCGAGCGTCGTGGGCTTATCGGTCAGGGTGCGCAGCGAAATCTCGCGAAGATTGGTCACGAATACCGATCCTAGAACGGGTTCGGCGGGGTGCGCGGTTCAGGAGTAGCGCACCTGCCAGTGTTTGATGCCGTTGATCCAGCCCGACCGCAGCCGCTGCGGCGGCGCGACCTCGGCGATCCCCGGCATGGCGTCGGCAAGGGCATTGAACATGAGATCGATTTCGAGCCGCGCCAGGTTCGCGCCCACACAGAAATGGTTTCCGGTGCCGCCGAATCCGACGTGCGGATTCGGGTCGCGCAGCACATTGAACGAGAAGGGATCGTCGAAGACCTCCTCGTCGAAATTGGCCGAACTGTAGAACAATCCGACCCGCTGACCCTCCAGGATCTTCTGCCCGCCGAGTTCGGTGTCCTGCGTGGCGGTGCGCTGGAATGCCGTCACCGGGGTCGCCCAGCGCACGATTTCGTCGGGCGCGGTGCGCGGGCGCTGCTCCCGGTACAGCTCCCACTGTTCCGGGTTGTCCACAAAGGCTTTCATGCCGTGCGCGATGGCATTGCGGGTGGTCTCGTTGCCCGCCACCGACAGCAGGATGACGAAGAATCCGAATTCGTCGGAGCCCAGCGCCTCGCCGTCCACATCCGCGGTCACCAATTGGCTGACGATGTCCTCGGCCGGACAGGACTTGCGTTGTTCGGCCATGTTGTAGGCGTACCCGAGCAGTTCGGCGTTGGCGGTCATGTTCTGGCCCGCGAATTCCGGATCGTCGTAGTTGAGCAGCTGATTCGACCAGGTGAACAGCTTGTGCCGGTCGTCCTGCGGCACGCCCAGCAGTTCCGCGATCGCCTGCAGCGGCAGTTCGCAAGCCACCTGCGCGACGAAATCGCCGCCGCCGCTCGCCTTCGCCTCCCGCACAATCTTTTCCGCGCGGGCGGTGAGCGCGGCCCGCAGGCCCTCGATGGCGCGGGGCGTGAAGCCCTTGGAGACAATGCGCCGAATCTTGGTGTGCTTGGGCGGATCCATATTCACCAGCAGCGCCTCGCGCCCCAACTCCAACTGTTCGGGTTGGGAGTCGGCCGGCATTCTGATGATGGAACCCTTGCGATTCGAGGACCAGAGTTCCGGTTTCCGGGATATCTCCTTGACGTCCTCGTGGCGGGTAATCACCCAATAGCCGTCGTCGTCCATGGGCGCCGCCTGCGCGGGGGTCTGCGCATTCCACCAGACCGGTGCGGTACGCCGCAGCAGCGCGAACTCCTCGGCGGGGCTATGGTCGGCCCACAGCGCGGGATCGGTGAAGTCGAATCCGGCCGGTAATGACGGAACAGACACTGTTCCTCCTCGGGCAAGGTGCCGCTATGATCACGAAATTGGAACGTGTTTCACACCGATTCAACCACGTCGACCTGCGCCAGGGCGGCGTTTCCGGCCAGTTGATCTTGCTACTGGACATTGCGTCCGGCGGGCCTAGATACTAGAACTTGTTCTACAGTGATGCCAGGCGCACTCGAAGATGAGGTAACTGATATGACCGCTTCCCCGGGCTCCACGAACGAGGCCGATTACGTCGTCGTAGGCGCGGGTAGCGCCGGTGCCGTCGTGGCGGGACGTCTCGCCGAGCGCGGCGCGCGGGTCATCCTGCTGGAGGCCGGACGCAAGGACAACACCCGCATGGTCACCATGCCGGGTGCGATCAGCATGGTGCACACCGTTCCCCAGCTGAAGAAGCGCGTGACGTGGAAGCAGTTCTCCATCCCGCAGAAGCACGCCAACGACCGTCGGATCCCGATGACCCGCGGCAAGGTGCTCGGCGGTTCCAGCTCCGTCAACGGCATGCTCTACGTGCGCGGCAACCGGGCCAACTTCGATTCCTGGGCCGCCGAGGGCAATACCGGCTGGAGCTACGAGGACGTGCTGCCCGCCTACAAGCGCCTGGAGAACTGGCAGGACGGCGACAACGACTACCGTGCCACCGGCGGACCCATCGAGGTCACCCGGCAGCAGGACCTCACCCCGATCGCCCAGGAGTTCATGACCGCCGCCGCCGACACCCTCGGCGCGCCGATCATCGAGGACTACAACGGCGAATCGCAGGAGGGCATCTCGATCTTCCAGCAGTCCGTGCGAAACGGCCTGCGCTACAGCTCCTCTCGCGGCTTCATCACCGATATGCCGAACGAGAACCTGACCGTGATCACACACGCGCACGTCACCCGCGTGGTGATCGAGAACGGGCGCGCCACCGGCGTCGAGATCGTGGAGCGCAACGGCACCCGCCGGGTCATTCGGGCGGGCAAGGAGGTCATCGTCTCCGGCGGTGTCATCGGCTCGCCGCAGATCCTCATGCTCTCGGGCATCGGCCCGGCCGCGCATCTGCGCGAACTCGGCATCGAGGTGGTGGCCGACCTGCCCGTCGGCCAGAACCTGCACGACCACCTGTTCGTCCCCATGACCTTCATCTCCAAGAAGGCCATCCACCGCGGCATTCCGACCCACTTCGCGAGCGGCATCCTGCAGGAGCTGCGCCGCCCGGGCAGCTCGTGGATGGGGCGCACGGTCTTCGAGGCGTGCGGCTTCGTGAAGACCAAGTTCGCCGAGGGCGACTACCCGGACATGCAGATCCACACCCTGCCGTGGAGCTACCCGATCCCCAACCAGGACGAGGACAAGCTGCACCTGGTCGACCGCCGCCCCGGCTTCACCATCTTCCCCAGCCTCATCTACCCGAAGAGCCGCGGTGAGATGAAGCTGGCCTCCGCCGATCCGTTCGCCTCGCCGCTGATCGACCCGGGCTACCTGAGCGACCCCCGCGACACCGAATTCCTCGTCGAGGGCATCCGGATGATCCGGGAGATCATGGCGCACAAGAGCATTGCGAGCGACTGGACCGAGGAGCTGGCCCCCGGGCCCGCGCTGATGGACGAGACCGCGCTGCGGCGCGAACTGCCCAACCGCGTGCACTCGATCTACCACCCGGTCGGCACCTGCCGCATGGGCGTGGACGAGCGGGCCGTGGTGGATCCGACGCTCAAGGTGCGCGGCATCGAGGGGCTGCGGGTGGCGGACGCGTCGATCATGCCGAGCATCACGGGCGGGAACACCAATGCGCCGAGCTACATGATCGGTGAGAAGGCCGCGGAGTTCATCGGATAACCAGAGACTGCGAGGAGTGCTGCTACTTCCCTGGTGGCTCCTCGCACGGTCATCGGACTTACGACCGCCGATGACCCGACAGCCCCGGGCCTTCTTCCTCTCGGCCCGGGGCTGTCGTATTGCTACCGGCTCAGTCGACCATGACCGGACGGTCGAGTTCGAACAGGGTGCGGTGGCCGGTCATGTCGGTGACCACCAGGCGCGGCAGGTTCGGGCCGCGGCCGTTGTAGGTGTGGGAGGTGGTGGCCTCGGTGGTGGTCTCGTGCGAGCCGTCGCCGAAGTACCAGTCGTATTGGCGGATCGCGCTGCCCGCCTTGGCCGCGTCGAAGGCGACCGGGGTGCCGGGGGTCGTGCTGTGCAGGGAGGCGGTGAAGCCGTCGCCGAGTTGTCCACCGCCGCCGAACCATTCGTTGACGCGCGGATTCAGCAGGAATGCCTCGGCGTATTTGCGCGCGCCGTCGGCGTCGGCCGCCGTCGCCGCGACCGGCACGGTCAGACACTGCGGCAGTCCGGGCTGGGCACAGGCCAATTGGCGCAGCGAGATCGCCTCGTCGCCGAGCGGGTTCATGGCCGGCCTGCGGTCCCCCGTCGGCACGGCGTCCTGGGTGAACAGGCCGTCCGCGGCGGCCGCGAAGGTCTCACCGGCGGCCGTGTTCGCGTCGGCCGCGGCCTGCCGGAACACCTCCGAGGACAGTCGCACGAATTCCGACCAGCGCTGGGTCAGGCCCTGCGGTACCCGGCCCGCGTCGTAGCCGTGAAAGTAATCGCCCACCAACACCTTCGGCGCGCCGGGCAGCTGATGGGCGACCTGCATGGCCTCGCGGATGCCGCGCCCGCCGTAGCCGAGTTTGGCGCCGCTGAAGTACGGGAGATCGGCGGCCGGATTCACCGCTTCCGCGCCCACGCCGCCGCATTCGCGACGCACCGCGGCGGCCAGATCCTGGGTGCCGGGGGTGACGCCGACGGGAATGCCGAAGAAGGGGTCCAGGTCGTTGAGGCAGCCGTCCATGAGGACCAGGTCGATCCGATAGCCGTTCGCGGCGGCCTCGGCCGCGGCCTGTTCGAGCTGGCAGAAGACATCGAGGGTGGCGTCATCGCCTTGGGGGCAGCCGTCGACGTGCTGGGCCGGGGAGTCGAGGGTCGCGCCGGAGGCGGTGTAGTCGTGCAGTTGCGCGGTGCGGCCGGTGCGGGTGCCCAGCGCCTGCGCGAACAGATCCGCGAAGGTGCGATCGCGATCCAGCCCCTGCCCCCACAGCACCGAGTCGCCGACCGAAATCACGTGCAGCGGACGGCATTCGGTGTTCACCCGGAAGTTCCACGGCTTGCCGTAGCCGCTCACCTCACCGCCGGGGACGCGGGCGCGGGCGTCCACGCGGAGCAGGCCGTCGGGGGGCAGCTCGTCGCGGCGGATGTCGAAGCCGACGGTCATCACATCGTTCTGCACCACCGCGATGCCGGTGCGAATCGGCTGGCCACCGCCCAGGATTCGCCATTCCACCTCGGCGTGGGCGGGCACGCCCGGTGGGAAGTAGACGGCGGTGGTGCCGTGCAGCGGGCCGTCACAGGGCCCGTCGTGCGGGGTGCTGACGTCGAGTATCAGGGGTAGGTCCGATAGTAGGGGGTCGGCCACGGCCGGTGCGCCGGCCTGGGTGATGGTTCCGGCCACCGCGAGCACACCCGTCAAGGTCGGCAGCAGCGCTGCGCGGCCTTGCCGGGATCGCCACAACTTCACATGCTCCTCCTGAGAGTTCCGCAATCTGACAGCAGACATGGTGCGGACCGGTCGGGACGGGATGGTGAGGCGCGCCGAGATGGCCGAATTTAGTCCGTTCTACCTGCATTTCTGTTAGACAAAGGGGATGAACGCGAGAAATCTGACACTCGCAACACTGGCCTTCGCCCTCACCTTCTGGGCGTGGAATCTAATTGGTCCGCTATCGAGCAGCTACACCAAGCAGCTGGGCCTCTCGCCGGGCCAGCAGTCACTGCTCGTGGCGACCCCGGTCCTGGTCGGGTCACTGGGACGCATTCCCATCGGCGTGCTCACCGACAAGTTCGGCGGGCGAGTCATGTTCACCGTCATCGCCTTCGTCTCGATCATCCCGGTGCTGCTGGTCGGCTGGTCGAATTCCTTTGTGGCACTGATCATCTGGGGATTCTTCCTGGGCATCCCGGGCACCTCGTTCGCGGTGGGCATCCCGTTCGTCAACTCCTGGTTCGAACCGGCCCGGCGCGGCTTCGCCACCGGCATGTTCGGCCTCGGCATGGGCGGTACGGCGCTCTCGGCGCTGTTCACCCCGCGCCTGGTCGACCACCTCGGCCGGGCCCAGACCCACGTGCTGATGGCCGTCGCACTGGCCGTGCTCGGCGCGATCATGTGGCTGTTCAGCCGCAACTCGCCACAGTGGAAACCGGCCACGGAACCCGCGCTGCCCCGGATCATGGACGCGTTGAAGCTCAAGGCCACCTGGCAGGGCTCGATCCTCTACGCGCTGGCCTTCGGCGGATTCGTGGCCTTCTCCACCTATCTGCCCACCGTGCTCAAGAACGTCTACGAGTTCTCCCAGTCCGAGGCCGGGCTGCGCACCGCGGGCTTCTCCATCGCGGGCGTGCTCGCGCGACCGCTGGGCGGCACGCTGTCGGACAAGCTGGGACCGATCAAGGTGTTGGTCATCTCGTTCGCGGGCGCGGCCGTGATGGCCATTGTGCTGGCTTTCCAACCGGCACCCGAGATTCCGGCCGGAGTCAGCCTGGTGCTCATGGCCTTCTTCCTCGGCCTCGGCACCGGCGGCGTGTTCGCCCTCATCGCCCGGCTGGTGGAACCCGCCCGGGTCGGCACGGTGACCGGTCTGGTCGGCGCGGCGGGCGGACTCGGCGGCTACTTCCCGCCCTTGGTCATGGGAGCGGTCTACAGCGCGACCGACGAATACACCATCGGCTACCTGCTGCTCGCCCTGACCGCGGTGGCCGTGCTGCTCTACACCCTGAGACTCGGTCGCGAGCTTCGCAATTGACCTTCTCGATCTCGAAAATAGCCATTTTCCAGGGCTTTTCATGAATACAAGATCTTGTTAAGGCCGCGCCAAGCGCGGCTGGGCATCGTTTGTGTCAACGCCGGAGCACACCGGCGGACCCGACGAGCCACCACCGGGGGTGGGGACGCTGGGGTCGACCCACCTACGAGGGGTGGCGGGTCGACCACAGCAAACCAACCAATCGGTTCTCGATGGGAGACCTGGCCTGCCGCGAAGGGGGTGGTAGGCCAGCGCCGAACCCGCTGTATTCATCCACGAGGGGTGTTGGATACAGCGGGTTCTTCGCGTCCAAGGCTAACGATCAGCGATCTTGTTCGTCCGATTTGTGGTCTCCGCCGCCCGGCGCACGGCATCATGGAAGGCAAGAGCGCCAAGAAGATTGGGATTGACGATGGAAACCGTGGTCGTCTTCGTACTGGCCTGCCTGATCTATTGGTGGGGCCTACTCTGACGTCGGAGTCTGCGCGACCGCGTACAGCGCGTCGGCGATCCGACGACTGAAGTGGTCGGCCTCCTCGGTGCCATGCGTGAGGGCGCGCATCAGGGTCGCACCGCGCAGGAATTCGAAGATGGCCTCGACATCGCAATCGGGGGCCGCCTGACCGGAATCGGCGGCGGAGGCGAGCAATTCCCGCAGCGCGGCAATGGTCGGACGCTCGCCGCCGTCGAGCAGGCGACGGTAGCTCTCCCGGTCGTCGTGATACTCCGAGAGCAGCCCGGGAATGGCCGAGCGGGCCGCGGGATGCGCGGCGGCATCGAGGAACAGGCGCGTCCAGGCCAGCAGATCGGCCCGTAGATCGCCGGTGCGCGGCGGATGGTTCGCGGTGTCCAGCGCGAAGACGGCATCCTCGACCAGCGCGCGCTTGCCGGGCCAACGGCGGTAGATCGAGGTGGTCACGACGCCCGCGCGCCGGGCCACCGCGGCAATGGTGGTGGCCTGGTAGCCGTCGCGGACCAGGAGTTCCTGAGCGGCCTTGAGCACCTGGGCGTCCAACTGTGGATCGCGGGGGCGGCCGGGGCCGGTGCGGGCGGCTGCTGCGGTCACCGATCCCCCTCTCTGACTGTGGGTCATGTCAATTTCTGAAACAGGTTACATGGTGGCCACATTTGAAATACGCTGCGCCTCGTATTCTAATTCAGGAGGCACCTTCATGCTGACGCCGCAGGACGAGCTGCTCGCCCACCAACTCCCCACCACCTTCGACCATGTGCAGCAGAGCGATCTGCGCTGGACCGAACGCGTCGTGCTCTACGGCTTCGACACCACCGGCGAGGTCAGCGTCATGACCGGCATGGCGCGCTACCCCAATCGCAATGTGCTCGACGCCTACGCCATGGTCACCATCGGCGGGAAGACCGCGCACGTGGTCCGGCTCTCGCGCGAGATCGGCGGGCGCTACGACGGCATCGCGGATTGGACCGTCGGGCCGTACCGGTACGAGGTCGTCGAACCGCTGCGCAAGGTGCGTGCCACCCTCGGCGACAATGAGCAAGGCGTACGGCTGGAGTTGGAGTTCGAAGGGCAGTTCCCCGCCTACGAACAGGAACCCGCGTTCTTCCGCAGCCGCGGGCGGGTCCGCGAGGATGCCCGGCGCTACTACCAGAACGGGCGCATTACCGGCTGGCTCGAAGTCGAGGGCAAACGCTTCGAAATCGACCCGGAGACTTGGTGGTTCGGCCGCGATCACTCGTGGGGGACCCGGCACGGCGGGGGTGGCGGCAGCCTCGGCGAGGGTGAGGGTCTACAGCCGAGCGAGATCCCGGACGGCGTCCTGTACTACATGGGCATCTTCCAATTCGAGGATGAGCTGGTGCATTTCGCGCAGCGCGAGACGGCCGACGGGCAGCGGTGGCATTTCGAAGGCACCGTGCTCGGGCCCATCGACTCGGGTCGGCCGCCGGTCCCGATCCTCACCACCGATCACGCGCTGACCTTCCGCGACGAGTTTCGGATCGTGAGTGGAGGCAGCTTTACCGTGCGGTCCGCCGATGGGCGGGAGCGCGAGTTCACCATTACGCCGGTCTCCGACTTCTGGCCCGGGATAGCGGGATACGACCACTACCGGGGTTATGCCTCGGGCCTGTGGAAGGGTCCGGACTGGAGCGACGGCTTCACCGCCGACCTCACCGACACCGCGGATCTGAAGCAGGTCAGCATGCTCAGTGAGACCTTCTGCCGGATCGAGACCGACGGCAAGGTCGGGTACGGGCTGGTCGAGATGGTGTTCATGGGCCGCAACGCGCGGTACGGGTACGCGGGGTACTGACAGTGAGTTACAGCCGAATTCCCGTCGAGCACCTGGCGACGGCACTGGAACCAGCGGTGCGCCAGCACCTTCCGGGATCAGGTGACGGGCGGGTGCGGAATCTGGTCCGGACCGAGCGCGGGTTCGCCACCGAGACCTATCTTTTCGAGGTCGAGGACGACTACGGATCGGTGCCGCTGGTGCTGCGACGGCCGCCGGATCTGTCGTTGTTTCCGGACTATGACCTGCTGCGACAGGTGTTGGTCATGCAACGGCTGGCCGAGACGCCGCTGCCGGTGCCGACGGTCGCCTGGCTCGAACGCGGCGACAATCCGCTCGGCAGTCCGTATTTCGTCATGAATCGGCTGGAAGGGCAAGCGCCGAGCGACTATCCGTCGTATCACACGGCCGGAAACTACTTCGAGGCCACGCCGGAGCAGCGGGCGCGCATGTGGTGGGGGTGCGTGGACACCATCGCCGATGTCGGCCAATTGGACTGGCGGGCCCTGCGATTGGATTTTCTCGCCTTTCCGCGATTCGGCGCGGGTGTCATCGAGCAGGGGGTGAATTATCTGGCGGCCGCGTTGGACTGGGCCTGCGAGGGGAATCCGCCGGACGTCTATCGGCGGGCCGTGGCGTACCTGCGGGAGAATCTGTACGAGCCGGAACGGGTATGTCTGTGCTGGGGTGACGCTCGTATGTCGAACATCCTGTACGACACGGACTTCCAGGTGCGCGGGGTGCTCGACTGGGAGATCGCGCATCTCGGTGCGCCCGAGTCGGATCTGGCCTGGATGCTGTTCCTGGATTGGGCGTGTAGCGAGTACGAGGGCCATCCCCCGCTGCCCGGCACGCCCTCGCGGGAGGAGACGATCGCCTACTACGAGAAGCGCACCGCCTCGGCGGTGCGCAATCTCGAGTATCAGGAGATCTTCTCGGCGGCGTTGTTGTCGATTCCGTTGCTGCGTATGACGCATCGGGTGCAGTTGCCGCCCGAGATGAACATCACCGGGTTCTGTACCGCGCGAATCGAACAGCTGCTCGGCTGATCGGTTATCCGACCTCGACCAGCTCGGGTTCGGTGGGCATCGCCTCGCCGGCCGCCGCCTTCGCGCCCTTCATCAGGAAGAAGGCAACCACCGTGGCCGCCAGCACGGCCGCGCCACCGGCCATGAAGGTGTTCGACATGGCGTGGGTGAAAGCGTCACGGGCAGAGCCGATCAGCTCGCTCCGGCCGCTCGCGAAGGCGCCGGCGATGCCCTCGCGGGCCGCGGCCGGAGCCGAAGCCGGCATGCGGTCGGTGTAGGTGCCGGCCAGCACCGCACCGAGCACCGCGACACCCAGTGCGCCACCGGTCTGCTGGATGGTGTCGTTCAGCGCCGAACCGACACCGGCCTGCTCCGGCGGAATCGCACCCATCAGCGCACCGATGGCGGCCGGCATCGCCAGACCCGCACCCGCACCGACCAGCGACATCGCCGCGGCGGGCAGCCAGAAGCCGGAGTCGGCGGTCAGTGCGGCCAGCGCGCCGAAACCACCGGCCAGCACGAGCATTCCGACCAGGGCGACCGGACGCACGCCCAGCTTCTGCACCAGACCGGCACCCATACCGTTGAACACCAGGGCGGTCAGCGCGAACGGGGTGAAGGCCAGCGCGGTCTTGATGGGCGAGTAGCCGAGCACGAACTGCAGGTACTGGGTCAGCACCAGGGTCAGGCCGGCATTGGCGAAGGTGGCCAGCACCAGCGAGAAGCTGGAACCGGTGAAGACACGGTTGCGGAACAGGTGCAGCGGAACCATCGGGTGCTCGGCCTTCAGTTCCCGAATCACGAAGGCCACCAGCACAACCGCAGCCAGGATCATGGTCGGCCAGGTGCCGTCGAGCCCCTTGCTCGGGAACTCGATGATGGACCACACCAGCGAAACCATCCCGACGATCGACAGTGCCATACCGGGCAGATCGATCGGGCGGGCCGGCCCCTTGGACTCCGGCATCAGGGCGAAGGCGGCGGCCACGGCCAGGGCCGCGATCGGCACGTTCAGCAGGAACACCGAGCCCCACCAGAAGTGGTTGAGCAGCACACCGCCCAGCACGGGACCGCCGACCATGCCCAACACCGACACACCGGTCCAGGCCGCGATCGCCTTGGGCCGCTCCTGCTCGTCGAACACATTGATCAGAATCGACAGCGTGCTCGGCATGATGAGCGCGCCGCCGATGCCCATGATCACGCGACCCGAGATCAGCATGCCCGCGCTGGTCGCGTAGGCGGCGATCAGTGAAGCCGCGCCGAAGAGCACCAGGCCGAGCACCATGACCAAGCGACGGCCGAAGCGATCGGACAGGCTGCCGGTGGTGAGCAGCAGGCCCGCGAAGACCAGGATGTAGGAGTCGATCACCCACTGCAGGGCCTGGGACCCGGCGTGCAGGTCGATCGCGATCTGCGGCAGGGCGACGGTGAGGACCATGTTGTCGATCACCAGCACCAGCGTGGACAGGCAGAGTACGACGAGAATCAGCCAGCGCTTCGGGTTGCGCTCGGCCGCAGGCGATGTCGACGCCTCGGCCAGGTCTTTCGTAGTCATTTCGGTTCCCCTTCGAGAAGCTCGGCCGCACACTGTGCGGCGTTGTCGAACACTGTACGGTCTCCGTACAGTGTTCGCAATAGAGAACAGTGTACTGCTGAACGCACAGTGTTCTAGCTGGGGTTATGCTGTTCCACGGACGAAGGAGGAAGAGCCATGGCGGCCAAGACGCAAGAGTTCTCATCGGTGTGGACCCGCCCGGAAAGGCCACGGCGGGAACAGCCCGCGCTGAGCCGGGAACAGATCGTGGCCGAGGCGCTCGCCCTGCTCGACACCGAGGGTTACGACGCGCTCAGCATGCGCAAGCTCGGCACCCGCCTCAATGCCGGTGCCACCTCGCTGTACACGCACGTCACCAACAAGGACGAGATCCTCGAGCTGGCCATCGATGAGGCATTCCGCGACGTCCGGACACCCGACTCCGACGCGCCGGAGAACTGGCGCGACGAGATGGTCCGACTGGGCAGCGCGGTGCGCGCGGCCATCCTGTCGCACCCGTGGATCAGTATCGCCATGACCGGAGCCGGATTGGCCTACCTCGGGCCCAATCTCCTGCGCATCTCGAACGCCCTGCTCGGGCTGCTCGCAGCGGCGGGCTTCGACGACCGGGCGGCGGATCGCGGCGCAAACGTGTTCTGGTCCTACGTCCTTGGTGCCACCAGCGGCGAAACCGCCATGCTCACCACCATCGCCCGCAGTGGCATGGACGAGAAGGAGTGGTTCGCCCAGTTCATGGCGACGGCCGAGCAGGCGACACAGCCCTATCCGCACATCGCCAGGCGCTATGACGTGTACCGGAGCCTCGACCCCACGCAGTCGCGGGAAGATTTCTTCGAGGACGAGCTCCGGCTCATCGTGGACGGGCTGGAGCCGCGACGCATCGGTGGTACCGGGAAATAGCCTGCGGCAGACCTCGATTCAGCCCAGCTGGGCCAGTCTCCGGCGCTGGGCCGGAGTCTCCACGATCACCGAGCCGATGACCAGCGCGGCCAGCACCGTGAGCAACCCGGCCACCGGGACGTGCGTCGCGATCGGCAGCAGCGCCGCCGCCAATACCGCGGTGACCAGCCGAATCACCACCACGCTCTCGCGAAGCCCGGTGAAGGCGGCCCGGACCAGGGATACCGAGACCAGATAGACGATTACGCCACCGACGATGCAATCCGCGGCGGTGGCGTTGAGATGCGAGCCGCCTCCGGTCACCGCCATACCCATCGACGCGCCCGTCGAAGCCAACGCGAGCAACATGGGTAGGTGCCCGAAGGTGAAGACGTGCAAGAGTTTTCCGGTCCGCGCCAGCTCGGTGTGTGAGCCCGGACGGATGCCGCTGCCGTTGAAGTATGACCACCACAGGCCCACGGTGAGCGCGAAGGCCGCCGCCGCGGTCACCGCCGCCCAGCCCGCGGTTCGCGCGGTCGCCAGGCCGTTGGTGAAGCCCAGCACGGATTCGCCGAGGATCACAATGGTGAACAGCCCGAACCGTTCTCGCAGGTGGTCGGTCTCCTGCTCGACCCGTGCGAGGCGGCGGTTCACCACCAGCGGGAGCGCCAACTCCATGGCCATGGCAATGGCCCACGCGGTGTAGCGCAAGACCGGGGATTCGAAGGCCAGACCGCCGAGCCAGACGACGGCGCTCGCGGCCGAACCCGTTGTGAACGACCGGAATACGGGACGCAGGGTCGGATTGCTGCGGGAGTCCCAGCCGTACAGCGCCGCGACGCCCGCCCGCGCGCCGAGGTAGGCGATCACGAATCCCGCGTCCACGGCGCGACTTTGGCCCACCGCGCCCGCGAAGACCGCCATGCCGACGATTCCGGCCAGACCGCAGCTGGTCAGCACCCGGTGCGCCGCGGTGTCCCGATCGGCCCGATTGGCGTGCACCGCGTAGAGCACCCACGCCCACCACAGCGGCACGAACAGTCCGGCCGCCGCGGCCACCGAGCCGACATCCGGATGGGACCCGACCCGGTGGGTGATCTGACCGACCGCCGCGGCGAACACCAGATCGCTGAAACACTCGAACCAGGTGGCCCGGCGCGGCGCGGTGGATTCCACTGGGACGGCGGAGCTTTCGTGCATGCCGCCCAAACTACTGCCTGGTCAGCGCCCCGTCGCCAGGCTGGTGCCGCCATTGGCGTCCAGCACCACGCCGGTGATGAAGCCATTGGTGGCCAGCATGTGGATGGCGCGGGCGATGTCCTCCGGGCGACCGACGCGACCCACCGGGGTGGTGGCGACCAGGCCGTCGAAGAGGGTGCGGCGCTGCTCCTCGGGAACCCGATCCCACCACGGGGTGTCGATGACGCCCGGGGAGACGGCATTGACGCGCAGCGGGGCCAGTTCCACCGCCAGCGGCGGGACCATGGCGTCGAGCGCGCCATTGATGGCGGCCAGGCCCGCGGTGCCCGGGAAGGCCGAGCGGGACGAGCCCGCGGTGACCAAGGTGACCGAGCCCTCCCGATTCAGGTGGCCGAGTGCGGCTTTCAGGATGCGCACCTGCGGCCAGAACTTGCCGTCGAAGCCCGCGGCCAGTTGATCCAGGTCGAGCTCGGCGAACGGTCCGCTGCCCGCCGAGCCGCTGACCGAGATGACCAGGTGGTCGATGGTCCCGGACTGGGCGAAGAAGGCGTCGATATCGGCCTGGCTGGTGGCGTCGAGCGCGAAACCCGTGGTCTTGCCGCCGATTCGAGCGATGGCCGCGTCCAGCTTGTCGCGGCTGCGGCCGGTGATGACGACCTCGGCGCCGTCGCCGGCGAAGGCGGCGGCGGTGGCCTCGCCGATGCCGGAGCTGCCACCCATGACGACGACGCGCGGTGTTGTGGTCATTGTCGAAAACCTCTCTGTCGCTGTCCGTCTATTCTTACGGAACTGACAGTCTCGACAACACGGTTGACGAGACTTTTAGTCTCGACAAAGGAGTGATGTGCATCACGAGCGACCCCACACCGGGCGGCGTCGCAACGAGGCGACGCGACAGGCCATCCTGGACGCGGCACTGCGCTTGCTCGGCGAATCCGAGGGCGCGTCGGTCACCGTGGACGCCATCGCGCGCGCGGCCGGGGTCGGGAAGCAGACGGTCTACCGGTGGTGGCCGTCCAAGGGCGCGGTGCTGCTCGACACGCTCACCGAGCGATCGGCACTGCAGGTGCCGACGCCGGACAGCGGGTCGGTGCGCACCGATCTGCTGACCATCGTCGAGGCGACCTTTCGCAGCGCGCAGGATCCGCTCACCGCGCCCGCGCTGCGCACCCTGGTGCGCGAGTCGGCACACGATCCGCATCTCGCCGATCTGCTGCGGACCTTCACCGCGCGGCGGCGGGACGCCATCCACGCGGTCCTGGCCCGCGGTCGGGAGCGCGGCGAAATCGCCGCCGACGCCGACCTGAATCTCATGGTCGACGAGTTCTACGGCGTGTTCTGGTACCGCTTCATCCTGGGCCACGCGCCACTCGACGACGGCGTCGCCGCTCGGCTCACCGATTCGATTCTGGCTCGGCACTGAAATCTGGCTCGGCACTGAAGAATTCGGCCGAGCGGTCGGTCTGGGCGAGATGCCGCAGCGCGGCGATCAGCTCGTCGCCGAGCACGTTTCCGACCACGACGGTCTCGGCCATGCCGTCGATGTCGGTGTGCGCGGACAGCACGGACATGTCCAGTTCCGCCACGGGCTCGAGCGCGCGAGCGTAATCGTCGAGGCGCTCGGCGATCTCGTCGTGACCGAGTTGGCGCAGCGCGCCGATCACCTCGGCGGCGGCGTGCACGGCCGGATTGTCGCGACCGACCCGCCAGCCCAGGCGGTCGAGCATGGCCCGCACCTCCGCGAGCGCATCCTGTTTCGACTGCTCATCACAGAACGCGATGCTGCGCGCGGCGGTGTGCTGGGCGACGCCGAGGATCTTGTGGGTGCCCAGGTCCGGGCTGTCCAGCGCGGTGATGACATCGCGGGCCGCGGCGATGGACAGCCCGCCCACATCGATGAGCGCGCGAATCAGGCGCAGCCGCCGCAGGTGCTCGTCCCCGTACTGCGCCTGATTCTGGCCGGTCGCTTCGCCTTTCGGCAGCAGACCCTCCCGCAGGTAGTACTTGATCGACGGGGTGGACACACCGCTGGCCTTGCTCAGCTCACCGATTCGCATCGAACCTCCTCCTGACGGGTAGCGCGACTATCCACCTTACGAGCACCGAAAAGGCCCGCACCGCGGGATGCGGTACGGGCCTTTCGGAATTCGGCTCACGCGGCCGGGCTAGTTGCCCAGCTGCTCGCGAACGCCCACCTCGATGCGCTTGCCGAGATCGGCATCGATGCTCTTCCAGTAGTCGAACACGCGGCTCAGGATCGGCTCGCGGACGCCGCCGAGGATGTGGCCGACCACGTTGGAGACCAAGCGGTCACGCTGGGCGTCGTCCATGACCTCGCGGACCAGGGTGCCGGCCTGCACGAAGTCGTTGTCCTCGCGGTGCTGAATGTATCCGGCCCGCACGAACGTCGGATCGAAGGCCCACGCGCCGTCGTCGATGGCGCGCTCCGGGTCGGCGTGCGCGCCGCCGAAGGAGTTGGGCGCGTACACCGGAACGCTGGAGGCGTTGTGCGAGAACCGCATCGCGCCGTCCTGGGAGTACGAGTTCACCTGGGCGGCCTTGGGCCGGTTCGGCGGCAGCTGCGCGTAGTTGGCGCCGATGCGGTAGCGGTGCGCGTCGGCGTAGGCGAACACGCGGCCCAGCAGCATCTTGTCGGGCGAGAAGGCAACGCCGGGAACGGTGTTCGAGGGCTCGAAGGCGGCCTGCTCGATGTCCACGAAGTAGTTCGCGGGGTTGCGGTTCAGGGTCCAGCGGCCGACCTCGATGAGCGGGTAGTCCTGCTGCGACCAGACCTTGGTCAGGTCGAACGGGTTGAAGCGGTAGTTGTCCGCCTCGGCGACCGGCATGATCTGCACCTTGAGGGTCCAGCTCGGGAAGTCGCCGCGCTCGATGGCCTCGTACAGGTCGCGACGGTGGTAGTCGGCGTCCTTACCGGCGATCTCGTCGGCCTCGGCCTGGGTCAGGTTCTTGATGCCCTGGTCGGTCTTGAAGTGGTACTTCACCCAGAAGCGCTCACCCGCGGCGTTGATCCACTGGTAGGTGTGCGAGCCGAATCCGTCCATGTGGCGCAGGGTGGCCGGGATGCCGCGGTCGCCCATGAGCCAGGTGACCTGGTGGGCGGTCTCCGGACGCAGGGTCCAGAAGTCCCACTGCATGTTGGCGTCGCGAAGACCGCTGCCCGGCAGGCGCTTCTGCGAGTGGATGAAGTCGGGGAACTTGATCGGGTCCTTGATGAAGAACACCGGGGTGTTGTTGCCGACGATGTCGAGGTTGCCCTCGGTGGTGTAGAACTTCACCGCGAAACCGCGCGGGTCGCGCCAGGTGTCGGGGGAGCCCTGCTCACCGGCGACGGTGGAGAAGCGCACCAGCGATTCGGTGCGGGTGCCCGGCTGGAACACCGCGGCCTTGGTGTAGCGGCTCACATCGCCGGTGACCACGAGTTCGCCGAACGCACCCGCGCCCTTGGCGTGCACCACACGCTCCGGCACCCGCTCGCGGTTGAACTGCGCGAGCTTCTCGATCAGGTAGTGGTCGTGGAGCAGGATCGGGCCCTGGGTACCCGCGGTGAGCGACTCGTTGTCGCTGGGCACAGGGGCGCCGGAATTGGTGGTGGTCGCCTTGGTCATGTGACCGAGCCTGCCGAGTTTTCTGGAACTAGTCAAGAAAAGCGAGCAGGGTGGTGAGTAAACAAAGGTGTATACAGTCCGGGCCGCTCCGACCGGGGGAATAGATCCGCGCGACCACCGGTTGACCAGACCTGCCGGCGTCGGAACAGCCCCGGGCCGCACCCTTTGTCGCTACGAGCGACCACTCGCCGAGAGGCGCTTGTTGGGCGTCGGCGTCTACTTCCCTGGGAAACCCGGGGGCTGGCCCTACCCTCGAAACCATGGTGCGCAAGCGCAGGGGGTTGGCCGCCGGATTCGCGGCGGTACTGGCGGCGGGCAGCATGATCACCGGAGGCGGTGTCGCGGCGGCGGCACCGCCTTCCGCGCATTGCGCGGCACCGACCGGACGGGAATTCCAGCGGGCCGCGCCGGAGGATACCGGCGTGGACCCGGCCGGGCTCGCCTCGGCGCTCGACTTCGCGGCCTCCCGAAACCGATTGAATGTCCAGGTATTCCGGCACAACTGCCTGATCGGATCGGGCCCGCTCAATGCCGAAACCGGTGGCGTGCCGTGGAATGTCTGGAGCGTCACCAAGAGCATTGTCTCGCTGCTGGCCGGAATCGCCTGGGACCAGGGCAAACTCGATATCGACGCACCCCTGGACCGCTATCTGCCGCCGGGCATCGGCGCACCGGATCATCGCGCGATCACCGTGGCGAATCTGCTCCAGGAGTCCTCCGGGCTCCGCGTGGGCGCGGTGACCGAGGGGATCACCGGCATCGTGCCCATCGACCCGTTCAGCGCGGTGCAGGCGCTGGGTGTGCCGTTCGACGATCCGCCGGGCACCACCTTTCAATACAGCCAGCGCAATGTGGATCTGCTGTCGTATGTCGTCGAATTGGCGGTGGGCGAACCGCTCCAGCAGTTCGCGCAGCGAGAGCTGTTCGACCCCCTGGGGATTGCGCGCACCGATTACTACTGGGCGCGGGACCGGTCCGGCCACACCTACGGCTACGCGCATCTGTTCATCCCGCCCGATGATCTGGCCCGGCTCGGTATGCTGGTCGCCGAGCACGGAAACTGGAACGGCCGCACCATTGTTTCGCCCGCCTACCTGACGCGCGCCACCACGCCCTCGGCCACCAACCACTGCTACGGCTACCTGTTCTGGACCGGTCCGGGTTGCGCGGAGAATCCCGAATTCCTGCCCGACGACATGTATTCCATGTCCGGCCTGGGGCTCCAGCACGTCTACATCGTGCCCAGTCTGGATCTCATGGTGGTGTGGACCGGAGTCTTCGGCGTCCACAGCTCGCAGGGACCGAGCGGCATCCTGCAATACGGGGACGAGCCGCCGCACGAGTTCTTCCGGCGGTTGCTGGCGGCGTTGGACGACAACGTGATTCCGGATCCGGGGCCCTATGTGGAGGCTCCGCTGTCGGTCGACTATCGCGGCTATTTCGATCCCGACATCACGCTCGCCGTGTTCGGTGTCGGCGCGGACGCGTATCCGGGCTGCGATCTGCTCTCCTGCCTGAATCTCCCCCTGCGCGCACCCTTCAGCGACGCGCCACCGGGGTGCGTACTCGTGGCATGCGTCGGACCCGACCCGCGCACACCGGGTATTCACTGACGGACCGCGACCCCACTCAGGGTGTGATCACGGCGCGGCCCGCTAGCTCCCGCAGTTCGTCGGCCGGTCGACGACCGGCGAACTGCAGCAGATCTCGCACCACCTCGCGGGCGCGATGGTCGGTGTGCACCAGTTCGGGGGTTAGTCGCTCGGCGGTGAGCAGCGCGTCCAACGCCTCGGCCGCCTGTCGCCGCTGCGCGTGCGCGCGGGCGACGTCGACCAGGAAGCGGGCCTGCCGCTCCGGCGAGAGGATCGAGGCGTCGACGGTGCGCGCGGTATCGAGTGCCTCACCGGCATCGCCCAATTCGACCGCCACCGCCACCGCGTGCACGGCGACGCCGGTCGGCCCGAACTCGGTGTCGAAATCGTTGCGGCCCTCGCCCAATCGGTCGGCCGCGGCGCGAGCCGCCGCCAACCCGGTGCGCGCCGCCGTGCGATTGCCGTCCGTCGCCGCGATCACCGCCAGCATGAGCTGCAGAGATCCGTAGAGTGACAACACTTCCGGCCGCGGTGACTCCGAGGCCACCTGCGCGGTGAGCGCCGCCACCGACACCCGTGCCGCCTGCTCGGCCTGCTCGAGTCGCTGCAGGCGCAGGAAGGCCTGTGCCATGCGATAGGTTCCGGCCACCACGCTGAGCGCGTCACCGGATTCCTCGGCCGCGGACAGCGCGCGGTCGGCCGCGACCCAGGCCGCGTCGACTTCTTCCTGCCGGGTGAACGCGGTCGCGGCCACCTGGTAGGCGCGCGAGAGCAGGGTCAACACTTCGGATCGCTGCGCGGTGGTCGCCCGCGCGGCGTGCTCGAGGTCCGGAATCAGTTCCAGCAGACTGCTGCCCACCTCGACCAGTCGGGATTCATTGGCCAGTTGCCAGGCCAGGTCCACTCGTTCTTCCAGCTCCGAGAGTTTGGCCGACTCGCGATCGGCGTCGTCTCCGAATAGCTGGTCCAGTGCGGGATGTCCGGTCAGCAGCAGCCGCAGTTGTTCGAAAACCGCCGAGCCGGGCCGCTGCCCGTCACCGCGATCGGCGGCCATGGGTTCGGCCGCCTCGGGTCTCAGGTCGCGTACCGCCACGCCGAGCACATCCGCCAGTCTTTGCAGAACGGACAGTCGCTCAACAGGCAGGACGTCTCGCTCGACCTGCGAAACCCAACTCTCCGAGCGACGTATGGCCGCTCCCAACTCTTTCTGCGATAGCCCCCGCCTCCGGCGCAACTCCGCTACCCGTGCCCCAAGGGTACTTTCGGCCACCGGGTCAAACTCCTTCTGCCTGATCGGCTTTCCCGGCCGTCACCGCCCGCTTGTTTCGCCGATGTCTACCATGCCCTTCTCCTTCCGCCCTTTCTGTCCAGACGGGATCTGCCGACAAGGATTCCAGACCGGGCGAGCTTACGGCGCACAGTATGGAACATGGATTTTTCTTATTGCACCGCAATTTTTCTGTGTTTAACGTTTGAAGAGGACCCGTCGAACCAAACGGACGACAAGAGGTGGTCATGCCCGGCGAACTTCTCTTCTTCCTACTCGGAGCCGGAATCGGCGGCGCGGCAATGTGGTTCGCGGCGTGCGCCCTTGCGGCCACCAAGTATTCCTCCACTGCCGACGGGGCGACGGTGCAATCCATCACCGCACGCCTCGAACGCGAGGGTATCCGGAACTCGCGGTCAATGAAAGGTCAACCAGCGGCGCATCGGGCCCCCTCGAGATGACGGCCCTGCCCGAAACCGAGGAAGTGCATGTGCGGCTGCGCTTTCCCGGCGGAATGATCTTGGATTACCGCACCGAGCGCGCAATTGCCGAACGGCTGGCGGCGCATTTGCGTCCACACCGGATAGAAGTGACCATCGACGGGTTCCGAACCGACCGGCTGCCACCCCTGCCGTGCGCGGAACTGTGGACGGATTAGAAACGGGCCGTGCACTTTGTCGTGCACGGCCCGTTACGCATATATCTGATCAGTTGTTCAAAAGAACTTCGGCGATCTGAATGGTGTTGAGCGCCGCGCCCTTTCGCAAGTTGTCACCGGAGATGAACAGCGCCAGACCGCGACCGTCCGGCACACCCGGATCCTGGCGGATGCGCCCGACCAGCGACTCGTCGATACCGGCGGCGGCCAGCGGGGTCGGGACGTCGGTCAGCTTCACGCCCGGCGCCTTGGCCAGCAGTTCCTCGGCGCGCTCCACCGAAAGCGGCTGCGCGAACTCGGCATTGATGGACAGCGAGTGGCCGGTGAAGACCGGGACGCGCACGCAGGTACCGCTCACCAGCAGATCCGGGATGCCCAGGATCTTGCGGGATTCGTTGCGCAGCTTCTGATCCTCGTCGGTCTCGCCGCTGCCGTCGTCCACCAGCGCGCCCGCCAGCGGAATGACGTCGAAGGCGATGGGGGCCACGTACTTGTTCGGGGCCGGGAATTGCACGGCCGAACCATCGTGCACCAGCTTCTCGGCATCGCCGATGACCGCGCGCACCTGGCTCGCGAGCTCCTCGACACCGGCCAGCCCGGAACCGGAAACCGCCTGGTAGCTGGACACGATCAGGCGCTGCAGTCCGGCCTCGTCGTGCAGCACCTTGAGCACCGGCATGGCGGCCATGGTGGTGCAGTTCGGGTTGGCGATAATGCCCTTGACCAGGTTGCGGGTGGCTTCCGGGTTCACCTCGGAGACCACCAGCGGCACCTCGGGATCCTTGCGCCAGGCCGAGGAGTTGTCGATGACGGTGACACCGGCGGCCGCGAAGCGCGGGGCCTGCACCCGGGACATGGTGGCACCGGCCGAGAACAGCGCGATGTCCAGTCCGCTCGGGTCCGCGGTCTCGGTGTCCTCGACCACGATGTCCTTGCCGCGGAACGGCAGCGTCTTGCCCGCCGAGCGCGCGGACGCGAAGAACCGCACCTCGTCGGCCGGGAAGTCGCGCTCCTCCAGCAGCTTTCGCATGACGGCACCGACCTGTCCGGTCGCGCCGACGACGCCTACACGCACACCCATGGCTCTACCGCCCCGTTCCGCCGTGCACCACGGCCACTTCGTCGCCGCCCAGATCGAACGCCGAGTGCAGCACCTTGACCGCCTCGTCCAGGTCGGTGTCCTTGACCAGCACCGAGATCCGGATCTCCGAGGTGGAGATGAGGTCGATATTGATGCCCGCGTCGGCGAGGGACTCGCAGAAGGTGGCGGTCACGCCCGGGTGCGACTTCATGCCCGCGCCGACCAGCGACACCTTGCCGATGTGGTCGTCGTACACGACCTGGGAGAAGCCGATGTCGCCCTGCTGCTTGGTGAGCAGCTCGACCGCGCGCGGGCCCTCGAGCTTGGGCAGGGTGAAGGTGATGTCGGTCTTACCGGTCTCCACCTTGGAGATGTTCTGCAGCACCATGTCGATATTGATCTCGGCATCGGCGACCGCACGGAACACCTTGGCGGCGTAGCCCGGCTTGTCCGGAATGCCGACCACGGTCACCTTGGCCTCGCTGCGGTCGTGCGCGACGCCCGTGAGGATTGCTTGCTCCAAGGGGATGTCCTCCATCGATCCGGTAATCATGGTGCCCGTTTTGTCGGTGTACGAGGACCGCACGTGGACGGGCACGTTGTAGCGGCGCGCGTACTCGACGCAACGCAGCATGAGAACTTTCGAGCCGCAGGCGGCCATCTCCAGCATTTCCTCGTAGGAGACGGTGTCCAGCTTCTGGGCGTCGGAGACGATGCGCGGGTCGGCGGAGAAGACGCCGTCCACATCGGTGTAGATCTCGCAGACATCGGCATTGAGCGCGGCAGCCAGCGCGACGGCGGTGGTGTCGGAACCGCCGCGGCCCAGCGTGGTCACGTCCTTGCTGTCCTGGCTCACGCCCTGGAAGCCCGCGACCAGCACGATGGTGCCCTCGCCGAGCGCCTGCTGCACCCGGCCCGGGGCCACGTCGATGATCTTGGCGTTGCCGTGGGTGCCGGTCGTGATGACACCGGCCTGCGATCCGGTGAACGAGCGGGCCTCCGCGCCGAGCGAGTGAATCGCCATGGCGACCAACGCATTGGAGATGCGCTCACCGGAGGTGAGGAGCATGTCCATCTCGCGGGCCGGGGCGGCGGGCGCGACCTGCTGGGCCAGATCGAGGAGTTCGTCGGTGGTGTCGCCCATGGCGGAGCACACGACGACCACATCGTGGCCCTGCTTCTTGGTCTCGACAATCCGCTCAGCGACCCGACGGATGCGCTCGGCGGTGGCGACCGAGGATCCTCCGTACTTCTGGACGACTAGAGCCACGGCGGAAATCCTCCAAGATCGACAAACTGCTGCTACCGACCCACAAGAGTACCGGCCGAGGTCCTGCGGATTTTCGCTACCTCCGACTACCTGCGCGAAACCGAGCTACTGCCGGGCGAAGAGAGCGTTGAAAAGCCAGTGGTACTTGGTGTTCTGGAAGGCGGCGATGGACCACTCGCCCCCGCTGCGCACGACCACGTACTGAACCATCTTGGTGTTGAAGCGCGTGCGCTTCTTGTCGCCCTTCACCACCGCGCCCATCCCGTGCACGAGCGCCACGTCCGGGGCGAGGAAGCGCACCGAGGTGATCTCGCCAATCGTGCGGGTGCCCTTCAGGTACTTCGCGAACAGCGGAACGTGCGAGGCCTCGATCGCCTCGCGGCCCTTCAGTCGCTGACCGAACCAGGTGGTGTAGTCCGCGTCCGGAGCGAAGACGGCGGCGAAGGCCGTGGCGTCTCCGGCTTCCCAGGCTCGATCGGCCCGGGCGAGCAGGTCGCGAACGGCTTCCTCATCGGTGCGCTGCTGCGTGGTCATGGCATTCCTCCCGAAACTATCTGCATGAATCATCAACTGAATCTGTAAGTAGTTGACTGATTCAGATATTGTCCGAGTAAAGCTAGGCTGTCAAGGCGATGACGAAAAAACACGACGAGCTGGGAGCCGCGCTCACCTTCGCCGCCCAGCGCAGCGCCACCGACGCGGTCATGCTGCACGGGGCCATGGCCGACAAGCTCGGCCTGCACGTCACCGACCTGCGATGCCTGACCATGCTGCGGGCGAACGGACCCGCCACCGCCGGAGAGTTGGCGCAGAGCACCGGCCTGACCACGGGGGCCATCACCCGCATGATCGACCGCCTGCTGAAGGGCGGATTCGTTCGGCGCGAACACGATTCGAAGGACCGGCGGCGGGTGATCGTCACCGCGGTCCCCGAACGCATCGACGAGATCGCGCCGCACTACGAGGTGCTGGCCCGCGAATTCGGCAAGATCGCCCAGGATTACAGCGATGAGCAGCTGGAACTGCTGCTCGAGATCTTCAACCGGCTGCACGAGACGTCGGTGCACGTCACCACGCTGCTCCGCGAAAGCGACTGAGCCCGAGGACGATCAGGCCCGGTCGAGCCAGGTGACCCGCTCCCCGCTGGCGAATTCCCGGCGTTCGGTCACGGTGAACCGGGCCGGGCTGAACTCGCCGGAGAACAGCGGAATTCCCGCGCCCGCGATCACCGGGTAGGACTTGAGCACGAGTTGGTCGATCTCGTCGACCAACTGTCCGGCGAGACTGCCACCGCCGCAGAGCCAGATGTCCTTGCCCTCTTCCTTTTTCAAGCGCCGGACCAGTTCGACCGGGTCACCCGAGACGATGTCCACCTGCGGGTTGTCGACCGGGGCGAGGGTGTTCGAGAAGACGTACTGCTTCAGGTGGTTGTAGGGGCTCTCGACGCCGATGGCGAGGCCGGGCTCGTAGGTGCCGCGACCCATGACGACGGCGTCGAATTCCACGTTCGGGCCATCGAGCGGCAGGCCGAAGTGCTCGCGCAGATGGGTCGGCAGCGTGTCCGGGTAGCGCTCGGCGATCCAGGCCACGATCTCGTCGGACATCCCGAAGAAGTCGGCCTGCCCCTGCGGACCGGCGATGACGCCGTCGAGGGAGACACCGACGTAGTAGACGAGCTTTCGCATGTTTACCGCCTCATTCGTTGTACTATGACCGTAGTGGTTATGAACGTAGTACTACAGATGGAGTGGTGTCAATGGTTCGCACGAATCCCGAGCGCCGAAATGCGTTGATCGACGCGGGCATCGAGGTCCTGGCGCGCGACGGCGCGCGCGGGCTGACCTTTCGCGCGGTCGACAAGGAGGCCGGGGTGCCCGCCGGGACGGCCTCCAACTACTTCCCCAACCGAGACGAGCTGCTGGTGCAGACCGGGCATCGCTTCTACGAGCGGCTGCAGCCCAGCGCCGAGACCATGGACCACCTGTTCACCGGACCGCGCACCCGCGAGACCATCGCGGAGCTGATGAACGAAACCGTCGGGCGCATCACCGATTTCCGCACCGGCTACCTGGCCCTGCTGGAACTGCGCCTGGAGGCCACCCGCCGCCCGGAGCTGCAGGCGATCCTCACCGAGCGGGTGCGCGCCGATATCGACCTCAATGTGCGCAACCATCTGGACTCCGGGTTGCCCGGCGACGCGGACTCGGTATTACTGCTGTATCTGGCGCTGAACTGGCTGATCGTCGAAAGGCTCACGCTGCCCGGCATTTTCACCGACGAACAGGCCGCGCATCTGGTCTCGATGGCGGTCGAACGCGCGATTCCGGCCTTGTGACGAGCATCACCTCACGAATAATCTCGAGGCATGCGAGCAAGTGTCGGTGACCATCTGGTCATCCATGGGCGCAATGTCGGACTCCCCGATCACACCGCGGAAATCGTCGAAGTGCGCGGCGCGGACGGCGAACCGCCGTATGTGGTGGAGTTCGCCGACGGGCGGCGCAGCCTGGTGTTCCCGGGTCCGGACTCGGTGGTGAGGCCGGGCTGAGCCCGGCCGCGCGCGACCCTTCACCGCGCCCGTATCGAGAACTTTTACGTACACGTTCCGACACGGGCGAATCACCCTGCTGAACAGGGAAATTGGGACCAATCAGACCGACCAGTCGGTCAGAAGCCTCGGGATACGAGGTTGACTCTCGAAGCGACGCTGGTCACAATCGGTCCCCGAGTGGAGGGTAGATATGAGAACGAAAACTGATCACCGGTTCGTCATCGACATCGATCCCGAACAGGTGATGGACGCGTTGCTCATGGTCGAGCAGATGCCCGACTGGTCGCCCTCCCACCAGGATGTCCGGGTCGCCACCCGTGACAAGTTCGGCCGCCCCAAGCGCGTCTACGTGTCGGCCAACCTGATGGGCCGCCCGGACCGGCAGGTCGTCGAGTACACCTGCACCGAGAACCGCATCGAATGGCGGGTCTCCGAATCCAGCGCCGGGGCCGGCGGCAAGGGCTGGTTCGATCTCGGCGAGACCGAGGACGGTGCCACCGAGGTCTGGTACCACTCCGAGATCTACCTGCCGATTCCCGCGCCCGGCATGATCCTCAAGCGCAGCGCCAAGCGCGAGGGCGAAACGATGATCACCAACTTCATCGCCTTCGTCGAATCCGTCACCGGCATCGAGGGACTCGCCGAGGTGGACGAGGCGTCCTACGCCGAACCGGCCACCGAGTACGAGCAGTCCGGCGGCGGCTTCGTACAACCCGGCTACGCCCAGCCCGGCTACGCGCAGCGCATCGATTACGGCCGCAATTTCGAGCCCGGATTCGGCACCGCGTGACGCCGAGGGCGAACACTCGCCGCTGACACTGCCTTTCGCGGCTCATACCAGGCAGTATGTCTGCCATGCCCGGTCTGCAGCGAGCCCGCATGATGCCGGTCGCCGAGAACGCCTCGGTGACGCAGCTGGAACTGTTCTTCGATCTGGTGATCGTGTTCGCGTTCACCATGGTCACCGATTTCGCCGCGCACGAGACCACCGCGGTCAATCTGCTGCGCGCCCTGCTGATCCTGGCCATGCTGTGGTGGGCCTGGATCGGTTACTCCTGGCTCGGCAATGTGGTCAAGGCCGACGAGGGCGTCGCCCGGGTGGCCATGTTCGTGGCCATGGGCGCGGCCTTCATGATCGCGCTGACCATTCCCGAGTCCTTCCACGATCTGCCCGGCGGCTGGTACGGGCCGCTGGTCTTCGTCATCTCGTATCTGGCCGTGCGCCTGATTCACCTGACCGTCTTCTGGCTGGCCAGCACCCACGACGCCCAGCTGCGCCGCCAGGTGATCCGTTGGGCGGGGGGCTCACTCAGCGTGGCCAGCGTGCTGCTGGTGGTCGGCGCGGTCGCCACCCACGGCACCGCGCAGCTGGTGCTGTGGCTGGCGGCGCTGGTCTGGGACATGGGGTGGACGTTCTTCGCGGGCAACGAGTGGCGGCTCTACTCGGCCTCGCACTTCGCCGAGCGGTACGGGTTGATCGTCATCATCGCGCTGGGCGAATCCATCGTGTCGATCGGCGTCGGGGTGGCCGGGCTGCCGATCTCGTGGTCGATCACCGTGGGCTCGATGCTGGGTCTCGCGGTGGCGGGGCTGCTGTGGTGGGCCTACTTCGATGTGGCCGCCCTGGTCGTGGAGCACGCCATGCACCGGGCCGGGGGCGAGCGCCGCATTCAGATCGCCCGCAACTGCTACACCTTCTGGCACTTCCCGATGATCGCCGGAATCGTGGCCATGGCACTGGGTTTGAAGAAGGTGCTGGGCTACGTGGGTGGGGCGCAAGGCCATTCGCTCAGCGACGAGCTGCACGGCATACCCCTGTTCGCGCTGTACGGCGGTGTGGTGGCGTATCTGATCGCGCTGGTCGGCTTCCGGCACTACGCGACCGGGAAGGTGCTCACGGCGCGGATCGTCGCGGCGGCGCTGCTGGTGCTCCTGATCCCGGTCGCGTCGACGCTGCCCGCCCTGGCCGCCCTGGGCCTGCTGTGCGCGGTGCTGTTCGCGCTGATCACCTTCGAGGTGGTGCGCTTCGCCCAGCCGCGGGATCTGATTCGACACGGGCTGGAGTGAGCCGGTTGTCGATCGACTCCGGCACCCGCTCCCCCGCGTGCACGGCCGCGCGAATCTGATTGATGTTCTCGCGCAGGGCATCCGCCACCAGTTCGTCGGTGCGCGGATCGGCCAGCACCTGGAAGACGACCCGGAAGCTGGCGTCGGCGATGCCGCGAATCATCTCCTCGTGGAACGGGACATAGCGCACCCGACCCAATTGCGGGTCCTGCCGGATGATCTCGAGGATCATCTGGTCGATCTCGGAGCGGTTCTCCTCGAGCGCACTGGCGATATTGCGGGTGTAGCGGCCGGTGCGCAACACCTCGGCGACCTCCTCGAGGACCGCCACGGTCACCGGCCGCTTGATGGCGTCGACGATCGCGCCCACCGACCGGTTGACGAGGATGGCGGTGATCCGATCGCCGAAGGCGCGGTCGGCGACCCGGCCCAGCCGCACCGCGATCACCACGATGCGCAGTAGCCGGAATCCACGGAAGAACGGGCTGGTCACCGGAACCATGCCCAGGACCTCGTACCAGTAGATGAACGGGAAGGTCCAGCTCCAGCCTTCATGCCGCCAGCGCCACAGGAATTCGACGAGGAACACGCCGCAGATGCTGTAGTCGACGACCCGGATGATCCGATAGGTCTGACCCGCGACCGGAAAGAAGGTCACCCAGGCGACCAGCACCACCGAGACCACCGCGAGGGCGAGCATGACGAACTCGCCCCACAGGGCCGGGGGCTTGTGCGGAAACTCGTCCGCCTCCGGTGCGCCGGGCACTCCACCGATCTCGTCCACCGCGCCCACGACGTCCCCTTCCTCATCGAACGGTCCCGCCAGCGTAGTCGGCGTACGGGCGGCTACCGTCCGGCGCGGATGATCGCCTCGATATTGCGTTCGGCCACGGCGGTGATGGTGAGCGACGGGTTCACCGTCGCGGTGCTGCCCGGAATGCCCGCGCCGTCCATGACGTAGAGGCCCGGATGTCCGATGACGCGGCCGTAGCCGTCGGTGGCCCGGCCCAGCACCGCGCCGCCGAGCGGATGCGCGGTGAAGAAGCCTTGGGCGTCATAGCCGATCGGCGTGTAGTCCATCATCGAGCCGCCCGCCCGCGCCACCTTGTGGTCGACCGCGCGGCACGCCGCGACCACCGCGTCCTGGGCGGCGGTGGGCCAGCGCAGGCCGACCGCGTTGCTGCCGCGGTCGTAGCCGAAGCGGGCCCGGGTCGGATCCAGCACGATGCCCAGCGAGGCGATGGCACCGGTGTCCACGGGAATGCCCGGGACATACCAGCTTTCGAGATGCAGCGGCATGCCGGACTCGTCGAGGATGCGGCTGGCGCTGGGCACACCGCCGCCGGTCATGGACGGCGAGCTGATGCTGCGGGCCAGCACCACATCGCCATTGGTGCCCCAGCCGTCGCCGACGTGCTCGTTGAGATTGGGCAGGGTGCCGGTGGCCTGCGCGCGCACCAGCAGTTCGGAGGTGCCGACCGAGCCCGCGCCCAGGAACAGGCGATCGCAGGTGAGGGTGCGGGTGCCCAGCACCTGACCGGTCGGGGCCAGTTTGGTCACCGAGACCACGTACTTGCCGTTGCCGTCCTGGCCGATCGAATCCACCTGGTGGCCCGGGTAGATGGTGGAGCGGCCGGTGCCCTCGGCGTAGCGCAGGTAGTTCTGGTTCAGATCGAACTTGGCGCCGTTGGAGTTTCCGAGATTGCTGCGTGAGGCGGTCGCGGACGCGCGACTGGTGCCCGCCAGCTCCGAGCGGATGACATCCCAGTTGAAGATCGAATCATTGGGCTGCGGTTCGTATCCCGCGGCCCGCACCTGCTGATCCCACACCCGCGAATGGGTGAAGGGCGCGGAGTTGTACACATCGCCGGGCATGGTGGAGAGCCGCAGCATCTGCCGGACTCGCGGGTAGTAGACCGAATCCAGCTCGTCGTAGTTCACCACACCCGCGAAGACCTGATCGAACAGGTGCTTCGGCGGCGCGACCATGGCCCCGGTGAACACGATGGACCCGCCGCCCACCGCCGCGGCCCGCCAGACGTCGATGCCCGGGTACTCGGTGACGTCCAGGACGCCGCCGAAGGACGCGCACGGCATGGGCACCTTGGTGACGCCGGTGAAGCTGGTGCGATGCCAGAAACCGCGGCCGTCGGGCAGGTCGTCGCCGGTGAAGATCTCGCGCCACGGGTCGTTGGGCCAGCGCGAGCCGCGCTCCAGCACCGTGTTCTGCACACCCGCCTCGGCCAGGCGCAGCGCGGTCACCGCCGCACCGAACCCGGAGCCGATGACAATGGCCTCGGAGTGTTCCGGCGGATCCGGTAGCGGCGCAAAGATTTCCGGCACCCAGGCCTGGAACAGCGCGTTCCACAACGGATTGGCCGACGCCGTACCGGCACCGCGACTGGCGGCACCCGTCCCGACGCCCGCCAGCAGAGCCGCCATCCCGGCAGCCTTGAGCACGGCGCGTCTACGCAACCGGCCACCTCCCTCATCACGCATGGCCGCGCGCGAGATTACCGGTCGGCCTGTATCCCCTCAACAGGTTCGTCGACTATCACAATGATCGAGGGCAGACTCTGACCGATATGGGCAATCCCCTCAGGCCCGCAGGCGCTCCCGGCGCAGCTGGTCGACCTCCGGGAGATCCAAGGGCGGCAGCGAATCCACGCCGAGCGCCCGGCACAGCAGGTAGTCCGCGAGTTCCGGATTGCGGGCCAGGGCCGGGCCGTGCATGTAGGTGCCGAGCACCGAACCCTGCACCACGCCCTCGAGACCGTCGCCCACCCCGTTGCCGACGCCCTTGGTGACCCGCCCCAGCGGTTTGGCATCACCGCCGAGCTTGGTTCCGCCCCGGTGGTTTTCGAAGCCCGTGAGGGGCGCGCGGAGGCCCGGAATCAACGGCTGGGTCGCGACCTCGCCGATGGCGCGCTTGTCCTGGGGGGAGGTGGTGACGTCGAAAAGGCCGACGCCGTCGACCCGTTCGCCCGAGGAGGTCTCGTACCAGTGGCCGAGCACCTGGATGGCCGCGCAGATGGCCAGCACCGGCGCGCCGCGCCCGGCGGCCTCCTGCAGCCCCGGGTAGCGCTGCAGGTGGCGGGTGGCCAGGCGCTGCGCCGAATCCTCCGCGCCGCCCAGGGTGTAGAGGTCCAGCGAGTTGGGAACCGGCTCGGTGAGCGGGATTTCGACGATCTCGGCGGCGTAGCCGCGCATGCGGGCGCGCTGGCGCAGCACGACGGCATTGCCGCCGTCACCGTAGGTGCCCATCACATCCGGCAGCACGAGGCCGATGCGGACAGTCGATTCGGTCATGCCTTCGCACCCGTCTTCTCGGCGAGATCGCGGTTCAGGTCGCGGAACGCGGTGTAGTTGGCGAGCACCTCGACGCGGCCCGGCGGGCAGGAGGCGATGGCGCGCAAGGGATCCGCGACGGTGATGTGCTCGACGCCCGCGTAGGTCAAGCGCACCGCGAGGTCGGTGGCGCGCTCACCGGCGGCCACCACCTGGGTGCCCTCGAAGTGTTCGAAGCGCACGTCCCAGAGCCAGGACAGGTCCTCGCCGTCGGGCACCTGGCCGTTGACCGCGATCACCAGACCCGTTGCGGCCGGGTCGATCATGGACAGGGCCTCCTGCCAGCCCGCCGGGTTCTTGGCCAGCAGCATGCGGGTGCTGCGGCCGTCCACGTCGATGCTGCGGTAGCGGCCCGCGATCTCGCGCACCGTGCCGGTGGCCGCAGCGGCCTTGACGGGATCCGCGCCCAGGGCAACCGCGGCGGCCACGGCCTGGGCCGCGTTGCCGCGATTCGCGCGGCCCGGAAGGGCAAGGGAGAGCGGGATTTCCAGCCCGTCGGGGCCGTGCAGGCCCTGCTCGTCGACCCGCCACTGCGGCTCGGGACGCTTGAAGTCCGCGCCGGTGCTGTACCAGTGCTCGCCCTCCCACACGATGGGCTCGCCGCTGCGCGGGCAGCTGGTGGCGTCCACCGACCAGCCGCTCCCGGCCGACACCCACACCACATTCGGGTGGTCGTAGGCGATCGAGGTCACCAGCACGTCATCGCAGTTGGCGACCAGAACGGCCGCGGGGTGCCGGGCCATGCCCTCGCGCAGGCGGCGCTCGATCATATTGATCTCGCCGACCCGGTCGAGCTGGTCGCGGGAAAGGTTCAGCAGCACCACGACCGACGGGTTCAGCGCGTCGGCCACATGCGGCAGGTGCAGTTCGTCCACCTCGATGGCCGCCAGCGGCGCGGTGCGGTGCGCGGTGAGCGCCGCCACGATTCCGGCGTCCATGTTCGCGCCGTCGGCCTGGGTGGCGACCCGGCCGAGCGTCTGTAGCGCGGCGGTGGTCATGCGCGTGGTGGTCGACTTGCCATTGGTGCCGGTCACCAGCACCGTGCGCTTGCCGCGACCCAGCTGCGCCATGAGCGAGGGGTCGATCTTGAGCGCGATCAACCCGCCGATCATCGAGCCGTTGCCACGCCCGGCCCGCCGGGAGGCCCACGACGCCGCCGTCGCGGCCCGCAACGCCAGCTGTCCGCGCATCGAGATGTCTGCCACGACGCGAGTTTATGGGGACGGGCGGCCGGACGCTCGGGCGGTATCGGGGCCGGTGATGTGAACTACACCGGGGTCAGCCGTTGTAGAGCATCTTCTCGTAGTTCGCGGGCGAGTAGTACTCCTCCAGTTGTTCCACGGTCTCGGCGATGGCGGGCACCACGTCCTTCGCCATCACGGCGGCACTGGGCAGGGTGTCCTCGGGCCACTTCTCCGGCTCCCACAGCGCGCTGCGCATGAAGGCCTTGGCGCAGTGGAAGAAGATCTGATCGATCTCGACCTCTAGGGCCATGATCGGGCGATTGCCCTTGACGATCATGTCGTCGAAATACGGTGCGTCGCGGACCAGCCGGGCGCGTCCGTTGATGCGCAGGGTGTCGCGGCGGCGCGGGATGACGAAGAGCACGCCGACGTGCGGGTTGCCGAGGATATTGAAATACCCGTCGGCGCGCCGGTTTCCGGGCCGCTCCGGGATAGCGATGGTCTTGTCGTCGAGCACCTTCACGAATCCGGCCGGGTCGCCCTTCGGCGAGGCGTCGCAATTCCCCTCCGCGTCACTGGTCGCCAGCACGATGAAGGGTGTCCGGGCGATCCACTCGCGATCGTGCTCGTGCAGGGAGTCACGGACCTTGTTCTTCGGCCGCCAGGCGACCTCGCCCAGCAGTTCGCGCAGTTCGACAGGGTCCGTGATCTCGTTCATGACTCGATTCAACGCGGGACACGGGTCCGCGCACCAGCCTTTTTCGCCGGTGTGAGGAATTCCGCTAGGCGTCGAACATATTCGGCTGCCCGGCAGCGAAGCGTTGGACGTCCAGCTGCCGGAACGGTTCCAGCTCCACCGCGCGGTAGAGCGTGAACAGCTTGCAGCGCGCGGCATCCGAACCGGACACGTCGAGGATCTTGTTGACCGCGGTGCGGGCCGCCTCCGACGCACCCTCCATGGTGGCGAGGTCCACGTTGGTGCGCACGTAATCACCTGCCAGGAACAGGTTTTCGAGGGCGGCGTGGTGCGATTCCGGACGCAGGACCCAGGAGCCCGCGGTATTGATCAGCAGCGGATCGGCATTGGTGTTGCGCTGCTGAGCGGCGTCCCAGGCCACGCCGGTGTCGAGGAACCAGGAGTGCAGGTCCTCGTCGCGCAGCAGGTCGGCGCGGTCGTTGAGATGCGCCTGGAGCTGCGCCCACACCTCGCGGGCGATCTCCTCGTGCGTGCACTCCTTGGCCGTCTTGCCGTACAGCATGCCGGGGGTGTTCCAGTCGGAGATGTCGACCGACAGGCAGTCCTGCACCGTGCCGTCACCCAGACCGGTGACCGGGGTGCGATTCCAGAACTGGCCCTGCGAGATGGAGGTCAGCGACCACGGGGAGTCCACGTAGGCGACGTGGCCGCGCGCGATATCGGTGGGGCGGCGCAGGAAGAACTGGATGCCGGTCATCCAATCCACCGTGAGCTGGTTCATGCCCGCCAATTCCGGTCGCAGCGACAGGATTTCGGGCGTCCACAGGGTCCGGGCCACCTCCACCGGCAGCGCGCTCACGAAATAGTCCGCCGCGACCGTCTGGGCCGATCCCGCCGAATCCACCACGCGCGCACCGGAGATCCGCGACCCCTCCAGCTCCAGACCCTTGACCTCGGCGTTGACGAAGGTGACGCCGAGATCCCGCAGCCGATTCACCCAGGGATCGATCCAGGCCTCGTTGGTGGCCCCGTTCAGCAGACGGTCCAGCGCGCCGTCATTGGCGACCTCGAGCGGATTGCCCAGGAACTGCTCGCCCATGGTGCCGATGGTGAGGGTGCTGGCCTTGTCCTCCTTCGCGGCGACCAGCAGCGTGGTCAGCGTGCGCGAGAGCAGCATGCGAAATTCGTTGGAGCGCTTGCCCGCACCGACGTAGTCGCGCCAGGACATCTGGTCCCACTGCCCGTAGCGGCGGGCGTCGCAGCTGGTGTTGAAGACCAGCAGCCGATTGGCGAAGTAGAGCGCGTCCGCGGTGCCCATGGAGGTGGAGGTGGCGATGGCCGAGCCCACTGTCTCCCGGAAGTCGGCCGGGGTGGACCAGACC
Organism: Nocardia sp. CDC153; assembly: GCF_035818515.1. Classification (NCBI taxonomy): domain Bacteria; kingdom Bacillati; phylum Actinomycetota; class Actinomycetes; order Mycobacteriales; family Nocardiaceae; genus Nocardia; species Nocardia sp. CDC153. The sequence continues at coordinate 1,056,754 of NZ_JAYKYU010000003.1, forward strand.
TTCCCGAATTTGCCCATGGGAATCAGGGTGTCGTCCGCGCCCTGGCGGGAGAAGCGCGCCTCGGGCGCGGCCACCAGGTTGTCCCACACACCATTCGCATTGCCCGCGAACGGGATTCGCCGCATGGTGTCCGGAATATGGCGGTAGAAGCCGGGAAAGAACCGGAAGCCGTGCTCACCCCACAGTTCCGGTCGCCCATCCTTGCCGGTGCCCGGCACCGCGATGCTGCGGGCCTTGCCGCCCAGGGCCCGGCGTTCGTAGACCGTCACCTCGAAGCCGCGTTCGGCCAGTTCGTGGGCGGCGGTCAGACCCGCGACACCGCCGCCCAGCACCGCCACCCGACGTCCGGTCTCGGCCCGGGCCGCGGTCGGGGTGGCGGCCCCCGCCGCCACCGCCCCCGCCATCGCCCCGGCCGCGACCGCTCCACGCAGCACCGTCCGTCGCGTGACGGACAAACGTTGTCCTGCCATACCCGTTACCTCCCACGCCTGGTCCGCATCCTAGGGAGCTGTCGCAGACAGATGGTCGGTTGGGGTGGAAATTTTCATGCCGAGTCCCCGCAAATATTGCGAACCCCAGCAAACAGGACTGTTGATCTACGCTTCGACGAGATTCGGGTTCAATTCCAGGCGGCGAGTCGGCTCGGCGGGTCGAACCGGCGCGGGCTCGGCCACCCGCCTGCGGCCCGCCGACGTGGCCGTGAACGCCCCCGCGATGACAATCGCCGCACCCACCAGAGCCAGCGCCGACGGGGTCTCGCCCAGGAAGGCCCACGAGGCCGCGATGCCCACCACCGGCACCGCCAGCGACAGGGGAGCGACCGTGCTCGCCGGATAGCGGCTCATGAGATAGGTCCACAGCCCCGAACCGGCGATGGTGCCCAGCGCCACGATGTAGGCCAGGGCCGCGAAGGCGGGCCAGCCGCTCACGGAGAAGGATCCGATCAGCGCGTTCCAGCCGGTGGTCGGTCCCTCGGTCAGGACGGAGAGCGCGAACATCGGGATGGGCGGCACCACGGCCATCCACAGCGTCAGGTGCAGCGGGTTCACATTCTCGGATTCCGCTGTGGCCAAACGGGATCCGATATTGCCGAAGGCCCAGCCCAGACCGCCCGCCAGGGTGAGCAGCACCGGCAGCAGCGCGGCGTGATGCGACCGATCCCAGCCGATCACACCCATCCCCAGCATGGCCACCGCGATGCCCGCCAGCTGAATCCCGCGCAGCCGTTCCCGCAGGAAGATCGCCCCCAGCAGCACCGTGAACGGCGCGGACGACTGCAGCACCAGCGAGGACAGCCCGGTCGGCATGCCGGCCCGCATGGCCGTGAACAGGAAGGCGAACTGCAGGATCCCGAACCCGGTTCCGTAGAGCAGCAGCCACTTCCACGGCACCTGCGGCCGCGGCACGAAGATCAGTACCGGAATCGCGATGACGGCAAAGCGCAGCCCCGCGAAGAAGAACGGCGGGAAGTGCTCCAGGCCGACGTGAATGGCCAGGAAGTTCAGGCCCCACAGCACCACGACGGTGAGCCCGAGCAGTCGATCGCGATTGGTCATGCCGAAAATCTTGCGTTGGCTAATAGGTAAGAACAATCGAATAATTCTGCACCAACGATGTAGTAGAACTTAACCGTGCCTCACCCCGACCCACCCCGCGCGGTCCCGCCCCCACGCCGCGTCACCCGCGACACCCACTCTCCGGCGGCACCCCGCACGCCCGCCGAGACGACCACCCCACCGAGCGCGGCGAATGCGGAGGGGAGCGCGAACAGCATCCCCGGGCCGCTCATGTCCATCGAGCGACTGCGCGTCCTGCGGGAATTGGCTGATCGCGGGACGGTTGCCGCAGTGGCCGAGGCACTTTCGATGACACCATCGGCGGTGTCGCAGCAACTCAAGGTGCTGGCCCGGGAGGCCGGGGTCTCCCTGCTCGAACCGGATGGGCGGCGGGTTCGGCTCACCGACGCGGGCCGCGCGCTGGTGGTGCGGGCCGACGAGGTGCTCGAGGCGATGGAACGCGCCGTCACCGAGATGGCCGAGTATCGGGGATCGCCACGGGGGCGGGTGCGGGTGGCCCTGTTCCCCTCGGGCGCGACCCTGCTCCTCCCCCACGTGCTCGCCGAATTGGACGGCAGCGGCGTGGAGATGGTCGCCGCCGACGAGGATGTGCCGCCGGGTGAGGTGCCGCGTTTGCTGGCCGATTACGACGTGGTCCTCACCCACCGTGATGAGCGGGCGCCCGCGCTCGCTGGTCCGCGGGTGTCCTCGCGGGTGCTCATGCGCGAACCGATCGATGTGGTGGTGGCCCCCGACCATCGGCTGGCCCGGCAGGGCGCGGTGGTCCCGGCCGAGCTCGCCGACGAGACCTGGATCAGCGTGCGCACCGGCTTCCCGGTCGACGACGTGCTGCGCTCCATCGCCACGGTCACCGGCGTCCAGCCGCGAATCGCACAGCGCCTCAACGAGTTCAGCGTGATCGAGGCCCTGGTCGCCACCGGCTACGGGGTGGCCCTGATGCCCCGCTACGCGGTCCGCCATCCGGACCTGATCATGCTGCGCCTGGCGGGGGTCCGCGCCGCGCGCGTCTACGATCTGGCCACCCGCCCGCACGCCGACAAGCGCCCGGCCGTGGCCATGGTCATCGCCGCCTTCAAGGCCGCGGCACGCCAGGCGACGGGGGCCTGAAATCAACGGTTGACTTGGAGTGCACTCCAAGTCCTACGGTGGCCCGCATGAGCATTCGACTCGGGTATCAGATGCCGAACTTCAGCTACGGGGTCGCGCCGCGGGATCTCTTCCCGGCGGTGGTGGCGCAGGCGCGCGAGGCCGAGGCGGCGGGCTTCGACGCGGCCTTCGTCATGGACCACTTCTACCAGCTGCCGCTCATGGGCGCGCCCAGCGAGCCCATGCTCGAGGCGTACACGGCGCTGTCCGGCCTGGCGGCGTCCACCGAGCGAATCCAGTTGTCCGCCTTGGTGACCGGCAACACCTACCGCAATCCGGCGCTCACCGCCAAGACCGTCACCACCCTGGACGTGGTGAGCCGGGGCCGGGCCGTGCTGGGCATCGGCGCGGGCTGGTTCGAACTCGAGCACCAGGCCTATGGATTCGACTTCGGGACGTTCACCGAACGCTTCGAGAAGCTCGAGGAGGCCCTCGAGATCATCACGCCGATGCTGCGCGGCCAGCACTCCACCTTCGAGGGCAAGTGGTACCGCACCCGGGACGCCATGAACGAGCCGCGGGTGCGCGATGATCTGCCGATCCTGCTCGGCGGTGGCGGCGAGAAGAAGACCTTCGGCCTGGCCGCCCGCTTCGCCGACCACCTGAACATCATCTGCAATGCCTCGGAGATCCCGCGCAAGCTCGAGGCGCTGCACGCCCGCCTGGACGAGGCCGGTCGCGATCCGAAGACCCTGGAGACCAGCTTCCTGGCCTTCGTCATCGTCGACGAGGACGGCGACCGCGCCCGCAAGACCCAGGCCGAGATCCTGGCCCGCCTCGGCATCACGGATCTGGGCGCGCTGCCGGTGGAGGCGCTGCGCCAGTCCCCGGCCGACCGCCAATTCGTCGGCACCCCGGACGAAGTCGCCGAGCAGATCCAGACCCGGGTGCTCGATCACGGCATCGACGGGATCATCGTCAATATGGTCACCAATGGGCACGAGGAGGGCAACGTCGAGCTGGCCGGGCGGGCGCTGGCTCCGCTGGTCCGCGGCTGACCCCAGCGAAAAAGAATGCCCCGCGGCTGTTTTCGAGCCGCGGGGCATTTCCGTCACTGCTGCGGGTAGCCGCCCGGCGGCTGGAATCCGGGCTGCTGCTGCGGATATCCGCCCTGCTGCGGCGGGAACCCCTGCGCCGCCGCGTGGTAGCCGAAGTCGTCGGCCACCATGGCGGCCAGCTCCAGCAGCGCCCGGCGGGTGGGCTTGCCGACCAGCTCCAGATCGATCTCCGCGCCCTCGGCCAGGTGATCGTCGAACGGCACCACCTGCACCGCGCGGGTGCGATCCAGGAACAGCTTGCGCAGCTGGTCCAGGTCCACCGTCGAGGAGCCCTTACGAGAGGCGTTGACCACCACCACGGTTCGCTCCACCAGCTTGTGGTAGCCGTGGTGGTCGAGCCAGTCCAGGGTCGCCGAGGCGCTGCGCGCGCCGTCGATGGCCGGGGAGGTGACCAGCACCAGCGAGCTGGCCATGTCCAGCACGCCCGACATGGCCGAGTGCATCAGACCGGTGCCGCAGTCGGTGAGGATGATGTTGTAGAACTGCTGCAGGATGCCGATGGCCTTGCGGTAGTCCGCCTCCGAGAACGCCTCCGACACGGCCGGATCCTGTTCGGAGGCAAGCACTTCCAGGCGGCTCGGGGCCTGCGAGGTGTGCGCGCGCACATCCGAGTACCGGCTGATGTGCCCGTCCTCCAACAGGTTTCGCACCGTGGAGCGGGTCTGGCGGGGCACGCGGTGCGCCAGCGTCCCGAGGTCCGGGTTGGCGTCGATGGCGATCACGCGGTCGCCGCGCAGCGAGGCGAAGGTGGAGCCGAGACCGACCGTGGTGGTGGTCTTTCCGACACCGCCCTTGAGCGAGAGGATGGCGATCCGGTAGTCCCCGCGCACCGGCTGATTCACCCGGTCCACCAACTGCCGGTACACCACGTCCGCGGCCGACTCGCCCGGATTGATGGCACCGCCGGAGGCCTTGTGCACGGCGCGACGCCAACCGCTGCGCGGCGCGCGCTTGGCCCGCTTCAACAGGTTCAGGTCATTGACCGAATGGCCCGGCGGCATCGGCTGCTGGCCGTACTGCTGCCCGAAGCTGCCCGGTGGCTGCTGCTGTTGCTGCGGAAAACCCTGCTGCGGCTGCGGATTCCAACCCGGCTGGAAGCCGACCGGCGGCTGGGGCTGCTGCGGCGGCGCGGCCGGGGGCGGCGACCAGCTGTAGATCGGCCCGTCGGGCTGATCATTGGACGGCGCGAACTGGCCCGGCTGCCCCGGACCGCCGAAATGGCCCGGCTCCCCGTTCATTTCGACGGGACCGGGCCCGCCGTTCTCGGGGAACACCCGCCGCACCATGCCGTCGCTGCCGATCTCCTGGCGGATGTCGCCGTAGGGCGTGTGGTCCACGACCTCGCCCAATGGCGCACCGGGCGGCGGAAAGCCGTTCGGCGCACCGGGATTCGGCGGCGGCGCGAACTGTCCGGCGTCCGGCGGCGGGAAGCCGCCGGCGGGCGGGAAGCCTGGCGGGCCGTAGGGTCCGGGACCGCCCGGCGCGAAGGGATTGGCTCCGGCGGGTGCCGCGAACGGGTTCGAGCCCTCCCCCGGCCCGGCCATGTGCACGGTCTGGTCGATCGAATCCGGTACCGGCGGGAAGAAACCCGCCGCCTGCTCCTCGGAGTCGGCCCCGGATTCCTTCGCCTCGTCGGGCTCGTCTCTCCCCGCGGACGCCTCGAGGGCGTCGTCGAGGCCCTCCGGATCACCCGGCTTGGCGGTCGAATTCTGATCTTTCGTGGTCACGTGTCCCCCATCTGCTCGACAGCTCGAACAGAGAGCTCGGCGCTATTGCGAACCAACGCTAGCATTATCGGCCCGCCCGGACAGTTCGAGCCCGCCGCGAAATAATCGCGGCGGGCTCGACAACCTGCGGTTTCGCTCAACCCTTGCGGGCAGCGCGGTTGACCGCCGAGACGACCGCGCGCAGCGAGGCGGTGGTGATCGAGGTGGCGATGCCGACGCCCCAGGTGACCTGATCACCGATGGCGACCTCGACGTAGGCGGCGGCCTGGGCGTCGTCACCGGAGGACATGGCGTGCTCGCTGTAGTCCAGCACCCGTACGTCGTAGCCGATGGTGGCCAGGGCGTCGACGAAGGCGGCCAGCGGGCCGTTGCCCTCACCGGAGATGGCGTGCTCGACACCGTCCACCTTGACCACGGCCTCGATGTGGTCGACGCCGCCGTCGACCTCGGAGGCGGTGACCTTCTGGCGGATGCGCTCCAGCGGCAGGATCGGGGTCAGGTACTCCTCGGAGAAGACGTCCCACATCTCCTTCGGGGTGACCTCGCCGCCCTCGCCGTCGGTAATGCGCTGGATGGCCTGCGAGAACTCGATCTGCAGGCGGCGCGGCAGCACCAGGCCGTGATCGGTCTTCATGATGTAGGCGACGCCGCCCTTGCCGGACTGCGAGTTCACCCGGATCACGGCCTCGTAGGTGCGGCCGACGTCCTTCGGGTCGATGGGCAGGTACGGGACCTCCCAGGTGATGTCGTCGACATCCGCGCCCTGCGCGTCGGCGGCGGCCTTCATGGCGTCCAGGCCCTTGTTGATGGCGTCCTGGTGCGAGCCGGAGAAGGCGGTGTAGACCAGGTCGCCGCCGTAGGGGTGGCGTTCGGCGACCGGCAGCTGGTTGCAGTACTCGACCGTGCGGCGGATCTCGTCGATGTTGGAGAAGTCGATCTGCGGGTCCACACCGCGGGAGAACATGTTCATGCCCAGCGTCACCAGGCAGACATTGCCGGTGCGCTCGCCATTGCCGAACAGGCAGCCCTCGATGCGGTCGGCACCGGCCAGGTAGCCCAATTCGGCGGCGGCGACGGCGGTTCCGCGGTCGTTGTGCGGGTGCAGCGACAGCACGATGGAGTCGCGGCGGGCCAGATTGCGGCTCATCCACTCGATGGAGTCGGCGTAGACGTTCGGGGTCGCCATCTCGACGGTGGCGGGCAGGTTGATGATCAGCGGCTTGGCCGGGGTCGGCGCGATGATCTCGGAGACCGCGTCGCAGACCTCGCGGGCGTAGTCCAGCTCGGTGCCGGTGTAGGACTCGGGGCTGTACTCGTAGCGCCAGTTGGTGTCCGGGTAGCGCTTCTCGATCTCCAGGCACAGCTTCGCGGCGTCGGTGGCGATCTTCTTGACCGCGTCGCGATCCGCGCGGAAGACCACGCGGCGCTGCAGGATCGAGGTCGAATTGTAGAAGTGCACGATCACGTTCGGTGCGCCGTTGCAGGCCTCGAAGGTGCGCTCGATCAGCTCGGCGCGGCACTGGGTCAGCACCTGAATGGTGACGTCGGCCGGAATGGCGCCGTCCTCGATGATCTCGCGGACGAAGTCGAAGTCGGTCTGCGAGGCGGACGGGAAGCCGACCTCGATCTCCTTGTAGCCCATGCGCACCAGCAGGTCGAACATGCGGCGCTTGCGGGCCGGGCTCATGGGATCGATGAGCGCCTGGTTGCCGTCGCGCAGGTCCACGGCACACCAGCCGGGCGCGCGGTCGATGATCTTGTTCGGCCAGGTCCGGTCGGGCAGCTCGATGGCCTCGACCTCCTCGGCGAACGGGCGATACCGGAAGGTCGGCATCGAGGAGTTCTTCTGCGTGTTCCAGGCGGGCTGGTCGGCGGGCGCGGGCTTGGACGGCGGGGTGATGATGCGCGTACCGGATACGAAAGCGTCAGCGGGTGACATGGCGATTTATCTCCGAGGGTGTGGCTGGATCCCAGGTATGGGGTAGACCGGCACGGCAAATCCCCGCGACGGGAGCCGGTCCGTATCAGAACCCGTCGCGGCGGCCGAGGAGAAGAAGGGCCCGCTGCATGATGATCACGAGTTTACATGCGGGCGATAGACGCCCGTAAGTCGGGGAGGCGGGGGCCACACCGGAGGTCTGCGCCTGCACGGTCCGAGTGTGTCATCCCTGCCCGGCCGCCGCGCAGAGTTCGTGAATCAAGCGCATTTTGTCGAGAACCGGGTCGGCCAGCACGAAGGGATACGGATCCCGGTGGCCCATGCTGCGATTCATCATATTGAGGGCCCAGACCAGGGGCAGCCAGAGCTCGATGATGCGGTCCAAGGCGGCGTCCCCGATCGGCGGGCGCTCGAGGGTGGCGCCGGCGGGGGCGAAGCCGAAGGCGGCCGCGGTGTCGAGGGTGTCGCGGATGTGCAGGTAGTGGGCGAAGGTCTCGGCCCAGTCCTCGGCGGGGTGCATGGTGGCGTAGGCGGAGACGTAGCGGTCTTCCCAGCCGGGCGGCGCGCCCTGCTCGTAGTGGCGCTCGAGGGCCCGCTGGTAGTCGATATCGGGGTCACCGAACAGCTCGCGGCAGCGCTCCCGGTCGCCGTCGGCGGTCACCAGGACCTCGAAGTAGTAGTGGCCGATCTCGTGGCGCAGGTGGCCGAGCAGGGTGCGGTAGGGCTCGGCCATTTCCAGGCGCACGCGTTCGCGGTGCAGCACATCGCCTTCGGCCAGGTCGAGGGTGATGATGCCGCGTTCGTGGCCGGTGGTGACGGACTCGTCGGCGCTGGCGAGCAGGTCGAAGGCCAGGCCGTGGTCCGGGTCGGCGGTGCGGTCGGTGATCGGCAGCCCCAGTTCGGTCAGTTCGAAGACCAGGCGGCGCTTGGCGGCCTCGGCCTGCCCGAAGGCCTCGAGCCAGCCGTCGTCCGAGTCCGCGGGGCGCACGCGCGTCAATCGGCAGGATTCGCACAGGATCGGGTCGGCACCGTCGGGCGGCGCCGGGACCAGCCAATTGCATTGCGCCACCAGCTGGTTCGCGCACATGGCGGACTTGCCCGGTTCGAGCGGGAGCAGCGCGCGAGCCTCGAGGTCGAATCCGATATCGCTACCGCAGCCGAGGCAGACGGTGTTCTCGAAGGCCAGTCGCTGGCCGCAGCGGGGACAGACGAAATCGCGCATGACTTACTCCTCGAGCGGTGCGACGTCGACGGAGACGGTGATGGTGGACTCCTTGGCATCGGTGTAGATGATGCCGCGCAGCGGTGGGACGTCGGCGTAGTCGCGGCCCCACGCGACGGTGACGTAGCGGTCGTCGGCGAACTGATTGTTGGTGGGGTCGAAGCCGATCCAGTGGCCATCGCCGTCACCCAAAAGCCCTTCGCCATCACCGGGCAGCCACACCGCGGCCCAGGCGTGGGTGGCGTCCGCGCCGACCATGCGCTCCTTGCCCGGGGGCGGGTCGGTGGCCAGATAGCCGGAGACGTAGCGGGCGGCCAACCCCAGGGACCGCAGGCACGCGATGGCCAGGCGCGCGAAATCCTGGCAGACGCCGTGGCGGTCGGCGAAGACGTCGGCGACGCGGGTGGTCACGGTGGTGGACCCGGATTCGTAGGCGAAATCGGTGTGGATGCGGGCGGTCAGCTCCTTCACCGCCTCCAGCAGGGGCCGCCCGGGCGGGAAGGATTCGGCGGCGTAGGCGGCCACCTCGGGAATGATCTCCGGCGGTGTCAGGTCGAGGGCGAATTCGACTGCGAGGGGCCCATTCTCACCGGACGGACGGGCCTGCTCCCAGGTGGGCTGCTCGTCGGGCGCGGTGGGCGATTCGAGCTCCACGACGGATTCACCGGTGACCTCGAGGCGGCGGTGTTCGGCGGTGACGTGGAAGTAGAGGGTGGTGTTGCCGTACACGTCGGTGCCGACCGAGCGATCCGACGGCACCGGGTCCACGCGAATATCGTGCGAAAGCAGGTGCTGGCCCGGGAATTCGCGCGGGGTGAGGAACGCGCGGCCGTAGGAACTGCTGACCACGTCCGAGTACACATAGATCGTGCGGTGCAGCACGCGCAGACGACGCATGGCTCACCCCACCACTCGCGTGGAGCCCCACAGCGGCTGGGTCTCGCGGGGCACGGAAAGCCGGGTGGCCTCGAAGGATTCGGAGAGTTTGCGCAGCCGCAGGTGGACGCCGTCGAGCAGCTCGGCCAGGTCGACGCGGTGGCCGTCGGCGTCGGTGGCCTCGAGATCGGCGGGATCGACGCGGCGCAGCATGCGCCGGGTGTCGGCCAGGAGTCGTTGTGGGCGTGAGGCTCCCGAGGCCCCGGGCAGGGTCAGGAAGTCGGCGTCCAGCTGCTCCAGCTGATAGGCCAGCGAGCGCGGATTGTGCTCGTCGAACAGCAGCAGGCCCGCGACGGCGGCGATCCGGACCGAATCCCGGTGGCGGCGGCGGTAACTCACCGCGGAGACGGTGGCCGACAGCACCGCGTCGGTCACCACCCGGCCCACCTCCTCCGGGTAGGTGTCGGTGAGCGCGGCGGACAGCAGGGCCGACAGCGCCAGCGCGCGTTCGATGCGGCGGCCGATATCCATGACGTGCCAACCGGTGTCGCGCACGGTCGATTCGGCGTCGATGCCGGTGAGCGCGAGCAGGCCGGACAACACCTTCGAGTGGACGGCCGCGAGCGCGGCTCCGCGATCGCCGCGACCGGTGTACTCGGCCAGGGCGCGATCGATGGAGCCGATGACCATCCAGGTGTCGGGCGAGAGCTGATCGCGCACGGCGCGTGCGGCTTTCGCATAGCGCTCGACCGAGAACGCGACCGAGCCGGAGAGTTCGCGGTCGACGGTGAGCGACACCAGGTAGTCGTGGTCGCGCCGGGACGCGCCGGGCAGCGCGATCGGCATGGTCGGCTCATCGGAGTATTCCCGGCGACGCGTGGACTGGGTTTGCGACTGCGATTGCGACTGACCCTGTGCCGCCTGCTCCTGCACCTGCCGACGCCGAGTGCGCCGCCGCTCGCCCGGATCCCGCTGTGCGGCGGTCTTTCTCGGCGGCTGGGCGGTGCCGGTCATCCGGCCGAGCGCGGACATGAGCACCGGCATGGCCTCCGCGCCCTCCAGCCACGGCCGGTACCGGTAGTCCTGGTGCCGGTCGTGAATGGCGCTGAGCAGGCGCACGGTGGCCTCGGCGCGCTCGCCGTAGCGGCCCAGCCAGAACAGGTCGTTGAGCACGCGCGGCGAGCTGATCACGTCCACCGAGGCGACGGCGGCCACCCGGCGCTCGCGCTCCTCGGGCACCTCCACGGCGGGAACGGCCGGGACGGCGGCGGGTGCCGCGCGCACCCATACGTCCTTGGCGGCGGCCTCCCCGACCATGCCCTCGGGTCCGCCGCGCTGATGCAGTTGCCCCAATCCGCCCTGCATGATGCGGTATCCGACGCGACCGGCCAGCGAGAACAGGCGCACCGCGACGGGTGCGGCGGCCAGTCCGCCGTCACCGGCCACGGCCGGGGCGACCGAGAATCGGGCCGGTTCCTGACCGACCCATTTCCAGCCCTCCGCCTCGATACGGGCCCGCCATTCCGCGCGCTGGACGGCGGTGAGGATGGGGCCGAAGACGGTCGTGTCGTCCACGGCGGAGCGCAGGATCAGGCGGTGCAGGTTGGCGATCAGGTGGGAGCGCTCGGAATCGCTACCACCCCAATAGGATTCGACGCCCGGCAGTTTCAGCTCCTCATCGAGCAGCCGTCGCGACAGGCCGGGCAGGAACGCGGCCAGCGCCGGATTCTCCAACAGCCCACTGCCCAGGGTGTTGACCACGGTGACCGCGCCGCGCCGCAGCACCTCCACCAAACCCACCACGCCCAACTGCGAATCCGGCCGCAGGTCCAGCGGATCGGAGAATTCGGCGTCCACCCGGCGCAGCACCACGTCGACCCGTTTCAGGGTGCCCAGCGAGCGCATCCACAACCGCCCGTCCCGCACCACCAGATCCGCGCTCTCGACCAGCGGAAAACCCAGCACCGACGCCAAATACGCCTGGTCGAAGGCGGTTTCGGAGTGCACGCCCGGGCTCAGCACGACCACCGTGGGGTCCTCGTCGGCGGCCTGCGGGGCGGCCTCGATGAGCATCAGCCGCATGGCGCGCACGAAGGGGGTGAGCGGGCGCGGGCTGGCCAGTTCGAAGGCCTCCGGAATGGCCGCGGACACGACCCGGCGATCGGCGAGCGCGTAGCCCGCACCCGAGGGGGCCTGCGCCCAGTCGGCCAGCACCCGGAAGCCGCCGTCGCTCCAGCGGCTGACATCGCAGGCGTGCAGGAACAGCTGATGCCGTCCGGGCAGCGAGATGCCGTGCGCCGCACGCACATACCCGCGATGGGCGAAGACCACCTGCGGCGGCAGCAGGCCCTCGAGGATGGTGCGGCGCGGGCCGTACACATCGGCCAGCACCGCGTCGAGCAGCCGGGAGCGTTGCACCACACCGGATTCCAGCGCGGCCCAGTCGGTGTCGGAGAGCAGCAGCGGGATCGGGTCCAGCCGCCACGGCGAGGGCGCGGCGGGCGTTTCGGCGGGGTTCAGTTCGGTGTAGGTGATGCCGTCGTCCTCGATGAGCCGCCGGACCCGGCCGTCGATGCGGTGCAGCCCTTCCCGGCCCTGGTCCAGGAAGTCGGCGGACAGGTCGGCCCACATGGCGCGCAGGCGGCCGTCGCGGTCGACGAGCTCGTCGTAGAAGCCGCCGGTCGGCAGGCCGCAGGCGTCGAGCGCGCCGGTACCGGCCGCGGCGGCACGGTAACTCGCGAATTCCACCGCTACCACTCCCCGGTGTGCCTATCGGTCGCCCGCCACGCTCGCGGTGGAACCGTGCCGGGTCCACACGGTCCGCGCTCGCCGCAGATCGAGTATTCCGGGCGCTCCCACATCGGTGGCCTGTATGGCCATTTTGGCACGCAGCTCGGCGATGTCGACCTGACCGGAGGTATGCCCGAAGGGTACGAAACGTCGATTGCGCCGCGATTGCGCGACCGCGGCGTTCACCGGCGGCGAATCGAAGTACATGCCGCCCGGATGGGACACGTAGTAGCGGCAGCCGCCGCGCGAGACGCCGGTCTCGAGATCGACCACATCGAAGACCAGCGGGGCGTCCACCGTCAGCGAGGGGTGCAGTGAGTTGGGCGGCTGCCAGGCCCGGTAGCGCACGCCCGCCACCTGCACGTCGGCCTTGCCCGCCGCGATGAGCGGCACCGGGAATCCATTGCAGGTCAGCGTGTATCGGCCCCGGTCCGCGCCGACCACCCGCACCTGCAGCCGCTCCACCGAGGAGTCCACATAGCGGGCGGTGCCGGTGCCGGTGGTCTGTTCGCCCAGGGTGTTCCACGGTTCGATGGCCCCGCGCAGTTCGACTTCCATATCCCCGAGTACCACCGTGCCGATCCGCGGAAAACGAAACTCCGCGAACGGTTCGAGCCAGCTGATATCGAATTCGATACCGTGCGAGCGCAGATCGGCCGCGACATCGGCGATATCGGCCAGCAGGAAATGCGGCAGCAGATAGCGGCCGTGCAGATTCTCGCCGTGGCGCAGCAGCGGCGCGGTGTAGGGCCGCTCCCAGAACCGCAGCACCAGCGCCCGCACCAGCAACGACTGCACCATGGCCATGCGGAAATGCGGCGGCATCTCGAAGCCGCGCAATTCCACCAATCCCAGTCGCCCGCGGGCGGTCTCGGGACTGTAGAGCTTGTCGATGCAGAATTCGGCGCGGTGGGTATTGCCGGTCAGATCGGTGAGCAGATGCCGCAGCGCCCGGTCGACGTCCCAGGGGGCCGAGGTGGACTCGCCGTCCTCACCCGCCCGCTCCGCGCTCAGGCGGGCGATCTCGGCGAAGGCGATCTCCAACTCGTAGAGCGCGTCCGCGCGACCCTCGTCCACCCGCGGGGCCTGCGAGGTCGGTCCGATGAAGCGCCCGGAGAACAGGTAGGACAGCGACGGATGCCGCTGCCAGTAGGTCAGCATCGACACCAGCAGGTCCGGTCGCCGCAGCAGGGGCGAGCGCGCGGGTGTGCGCCCGCCCAGGGTGATGTGATTGCCGCCGCCGGTGCCGCTGTGGGTGCCGTCCACATCGAACGATTCGGTGCCCAGCCGGGCCAGCCGCGCCTGCTCGTACAGGTCGTCGAGCAGTCGCGCCTGTTCGGCGAAGCTGGCGGTCGGCTGCACATTGACCTCGATCACGCCGGGGTCCGGCGTGATCGACAGGGTCTGCAGGCGCGAATCACCGGGCGGCGCATAGCCTTCCAGCACGACCGGCTGCCCGACCTCGGCGGCCGCCGCCTCGATCCGGGCGACCAGATCGCAGAAGGCGTCGAAATCCTCCAGCGGGGGCAGGAATACGAACAGTCGACCGTCGCGCACCTGGGCCACCAGCGCGGTGGTGGGTGCGCCGTCGGCCGGTTCGACCACGGCGGGCTCGTCCGGACGCGGGGTCGTCGCCGCGGCCAACGGGTCCGGATCCGGCGGTACGGGCGCGTCGTGCCAGGAGATCGATCCGAGCGGCAGCCGCAGGCCGGCCGGAGAATCGCCTTCGGTCAAGACGATTCGACCGCGTCGGAGTCGCCAGTCCGCACTCGCCCAGCCCGAGCCGTCGGCGCGGCGATACAGCGGCAGCACATAGGCGGCCGGTTCGGTGACGACCGCGTCGAGGGCGGCGAGCAGGGCCTTGCGCGCCTGCACCGAATCCTCGCCCGGCTCCAGGTCTTCGACCGAGTCGATCGGCTCGCCCTCCGGCACACGGGTTTTCGCCGCGAGCCGCAGCAGGGCGTCCTCGTAGGCGGGTCGTACCTGACTGGGCGGCAGCCCCAACCCGTTCGCCACGTGTCGGATCAGCGCGCGTGCGGGCGCGGGCGCGTCATCCGACGGCGACGACCCGACCCCGGAGCCGCCCCGGAGAGTGCGCAGACCCACCGTGGCCGACTCGGTGCGGGCGGCCTGGACCCGCCACGCCTCATGGTTCTCGTCCATGAATTCGGCTGCGACGGAACGTCTTCCGTTCCCATTGGCCAGCGGCGTGCGCGCGGCCGCGAGATCCGGTGCCAGGTAGGCGGTGCCGACCGGAGTCGACTCGGCGACGATGTCCGGCTCGTCCGGTCGCGGGTCGGCGGCGGCCTGGCGAATGTGGCGCTGGTCCGGCGGCAGCCAGGGATCGTCCAGCAGCGCTGGATCCAGCCACAGCGGCTCGTTGTCGGTGCGCCAGAGCAGGGCGATGTCCCAGCGCGGCAAGGGTTCTCCGGGATACCACTTGCCCTGGCGGTACTGGACCAGCCCGTTCGGCGCGTACCGCGCGCGCAGGCGTTGGGCGAGATCGGCGGCGCGTTCGCGCTTGTGCGGACCGTCGGCCTCGGTGGTCCATTCGGGGCTGGTCTGGTCGTCGATGGAGACGAAGGTGGGTTCGCCGCCGATGGTCAGGCCGATGCCCGCCGCGCGGGTGCGGGCGTCCACCGCGGCACCGGCCGCCGCGATGCGCTCCCACTGACTGTCGCTGTAGGGCAGCGTGGTTCGCGGATCCTCGTGAATGCGGCGCACGGTATTGGAGAAGTCCAGCGTGGCATTGACGGGATCGGTCGCGCCGGTGATGGCGGCCGAGGAGACCGGGTGCGGCGTGGCGGCCAGCGGGATGTGGCCCTCACCGGTGAACAGACCGGAGGTGGGGTCCAGACCCACCCAGCCCGCGCCCGGGAGATAGACCTCGGTCCAGGCGTGCAGATCGGTGAAGTCGGCGGGCGGGCCGGAGGGACCGTCGAGGGACGGGATGTCCTGGGCGAGCTGGATCAGATAGCCGGAGACGAACCGTGCGGCCAAACCGAATTCGCGCAGGATGGCGGTCAACAGCCAGGCCGAGTCGCGGCAGGAGCCGAGCGCCGAGCGCAGCGTGTGGTCCGGTGTCTGCACCCCGGGTTCCATGCGAATGGTGTAGCCGACATCGTGGCGCAGGGCCTGATTCAACGAGATCAGGAATTCGATGGTGCGCGGATGGTGTTCCGGCCGATGGCTCGCCACCCACTCGCGCACCAATTCCCCGGTGCCGGAGCCGGGTTCGCCCTCGTCCACCGGACGCAGGTACACGTCCAGGTCGGTGGCGAGTTCGGGGGTGTAGGAGAAGGGGAAGTGTTCGGCGTACTCCTCGACGAAGAAGTCGAACGGGTTGATCGCCTCCAGATCGGCGACCAGACCGATCACCACCGACAATTCCCGCGCGGGCTCGGTGAACACCAGGCGCGCAAGGTAATTGCCGAAGGCGTCCTGCTGCCAGTTCACGAAGTGCTCGGCGGGCGTCACCCGCATGGAATAGGCCTCGATGGTGGTGCGCGTATGCGGCGCCGGGCGCAGCCGGACCACGTGCGGATGAATCCGCACGGCGCGGTCGAAGGTGTAGACGGTGCGATGCTCGAGGGAAACCTTGATCCCCATCCGTCCAGTTCACCACGTGGAGCGCCTGCCACGCTGGCGTTTTTCCGACAGTTCGGGCGACACGCGGTGAGCTCCCACAGTTGTCGCACCGTGGTGATATCACCGTAACGACGCGTGAAGGAGGAGACGGTGGAACGCATCGACTGCGCACTGTGCGAATCGGCCCTCGATCACTGTCACGGGACATTGATCGTGCACGCCGCGGGCTCGGTGGACTGCACCGAATCCGACTGTTTCGATACCGCCCGGGCCCGGCATGTGTTCGTGGCCGACTGCGCGGATGTGGCGGGCGGCTGTGCCTGCGCCGCGCCGCAGGTGCGGACCGGTCGGCAGGCTCAGGCGGGCTAGCCACTAGCCTGGCCGGGTGAGCTACGACCTCGTTCTGCTGCCCTCCGGCGCCGCCGCGTCCCCCGCCGAGGTGGACGCGTACCTGACCGCGCAGGACGGTCGATCGGCGGTCGACGCCGTCGCCGAGATCGCGGCCGAGCTGGACAAACGCAATGCCGAACTGCCCGAGGCGGACGCCTTCCTGGGCGCACCGGCCGTCGACGGCGTGCTGGGCGACGCGCTGTTCGTGTCCACGCCCTACGACGCCATCGGACACACCCGAAACCTCCTGTTCGAGCTGGGCACCCCGCGCGGCTACGCGGTGTGGGATCCGCAGCTGGCCTGGCTCATCGACCCGGCCGGCTCCGTGGCCGCCGCCGTCACCCACGGCGGTGCCGGTGAATTCCCCTATCTGACAAAGCAACTCGTGGACGCGTGGGTGCCCGACCTCGGCCAGCCCGGCCCGTATCTGATCGTGGAAACCGGTGATCAGGTCTACATCCAGACCTATCGGCATCCGGATGGGCATTTCGATCTCGAATACCGCGAAGGGTCCGCGGATAAGCATTTCGCCGCTACCGCAAACGATCCGCGAATTGTCGCGGATCTGATCTGGGGATGGGCCACCAGAGATCGTTCGGGATTCGCGGCCCTCGATTGGCAGCGACTCACATTCTGACCGCTGAATAACGGAGAGATTCCAATTTCGGCTCGCCCGCCTCGGCAATGAAGGATGCGCGCGCGAAGGAAAGCTAACATTTCGCTAATTGCACGCGGTGTTTTCATGCTAGTTCGCAATACTCACCGACGCGAGGAGCGAGAGAGATGAAGCTACGTCCGACCATGAGCGCGGGGACCTTGCGTAAAGGCTTGGCCGTCGTGGCCGGATTAGCGGCTACCTTCGCCATCGCGGTGGCATTGCACGCCAGCGGCGCGGGGGCGGATATCCCCCGCAATGTTCAGCACATTCCGTGCCCGCAGCCGGCGGCGCTCCCGGCACCCCTGCCCGCGCCGCCGACCTGGACTTAGACAACTCTCGTAACTCTCAGGGGTTCCCCCTGAAACCCCAAAGCCCCGTGTCAGAGCGCCCGGCGGCCCGAAAGCGCTCGGCCCAGGGTCAATTCGTCGGCGAACTCCAAGTCGCCGCCCATGGGTAGGCCGCTGGCCAGGCGAGTCACGCTCAGGCCCGGGAAGTCTCGCAGCATGCGGACCAGATACGTCGCGGTCGCCTCGCCCTCGGTATTGGGGTCGGTGGCGATAATGACCTCGGTGACGTCCACGCCGTCGTCCTGATTTCCGATGCGGGTCAGCAGTTCCCGAATGCGCAATTGGTCGGGACCCACGCCCGAGAGCGGGTCGAGCGCGCCGCCCAAAACGTGGTAGCGGCCGCGGAATTCGCGGGTGCGCTCGATGGCCTGCACATCCTTGGGCTCCTCGACCACGCAGATCATGGTGCGATCGCGGCGCGGGTCGGCGCAGATGCGGCAGAGCTCACCGTCGGAGACGGTGCCGCAGACGGCACAGAACCGCACGCCGTCGCGCACCTTCTGTAGCGCCGCCTGCAGGCGGTCGATCTCCGGCGGCTCCACCCCGAGCAGGTGAAACGCGATGCGCTGCGCGCTCTTCGGGCCGACGCCGGGCAGTTTGCCCAGCTCGTCGATGAGATCCTGAACCGGACCCTCGTACACCTGCGCCGTCCTCCGCCGTCAGAATCCGGGCAGGGCGCCGCCGCCCATGCCGCCCGCGAGCGGCCCCAGGCGTTCGGCGGCCAGGTTCTGCGCGGCCTCCATCGCGCTGTTGAGCGCGCCGATCACCAGATCCTGCAGGGTCTCGATGTCCTCGGGATCGACCACCTTCGGGTCGATGGTCAGCGCCAGCACCTCACCGGTGGCCTTGATCTTGGCGCGCACCAGGCCGCCGCCCGCCTCGCCCTCGACCTCGGATTCCGCGATCTCCTGCTGCGCGGCCATGACGGCCTGCTGCATCTGCTGGGCCTGGGCCATCAACTGCTGGATGTCGAATCCTTCACCGGGCTGCACGGCGCGTCCTTCCTGGGGGATGGTGATTGCACCCCAGCCTAGTCGGCGGCACGCGGTGATCTTCTTGACTCTCCCCTCGCTGGAGGGTGTTCGCTTAGGGCATGACGGCAACGGTTCCGATCGGCGAGTTCTCCCGGCTCACCTACCTGACCATCAAGACGCTGCGCTACTACCACGAGATCGAGCTGCTGGAGCCGGTCGCCATCGACCCGAGCTCGGGCTATCGGTTCTATTCGACCGAGCAGGTGGACCAGGCGCATCTGATCAAACGGCTGCGCGAGCTGAACATGCCGCTGCCGGAGATCAAGGCGGTCATGGCGGCCCCGGATCAGGCGGCGCGGGACGCGGCCATTCGAGCGCATCTCGAGCGCATGGAGGCCGAACTGGTGCGCACCCGCGACGTGGTCGCGTCGTTGAAGGCGCTACTGCTGCCGTCGGCGGGGCTGACGGTCGAATACCGTTCCATCGCAAGCCTTCCCGTGCTGGCCATGACCGCGACCGTCACCCGCGACGAGTGCGGCCCGTGGTGCGAGCACAGTTTCGGCGCGATGTACGGCAGTCTGGCCGCGGCCGATCTCGCACCGGCCGGACCGGGCGGTGCGACCTACGCGCTGGAGTTCTTCGAATACGACAAGGGCGAGGTCGTCACCTACGTGCCGATCGATCCGCGCCAGCGCGACCGCTTCGACCCCGGATCGGTGCTGGACCTGCCCGCCCGCCGCTTCGCCGTCGCGGTGCACGCGGGCCCGTTCGACGATTTCGACCGCACCTACGGGGCCCTGGGCAGCCATGTGGCCGAACACGACTCGTCATTGGCCGAGCCCGTACGCGAGATCTACCTGGTCGGGCCCGGTGACGCCGAGCCCGCCGACTACCGCACCGAAGTCTGCTGGCCGATCGGTCGGCTCTGAAATATCGGCTCTGAAAACAAGGAGAGAACCATGGCACTGTCCCTCGGCAATATCGTCTTCGACTGCCACAATGCCGCCGCCCTGGCGGGCTTCTACGCGCAGTTGCTGGACCGGCCGGTCGACGAGGGCGCGAACGAGTACTTCGCGACCATCGACAACGCCGCCGCCACACCGACGTTCATGTTCGTCGCGGTCCCGGACAAGAATCCGGGCAAGAACGTGGTGCACCTGGATCTGACCGGCGGCGCGCTGCCCGACGAGATCGAGCGCGCGGTCGCCCTCGGGGCCAAGCACATCGCGGACTTCGACGAATACGGCGCGAAGTGGGCGACGCTGAGCGACCCGGAGGGCAACCTCTTCGATATCGGCGTCTCGAACTAGGCGGCCAGTTCCCGCTTCAGGTTCTCGAGCACCTCGGCCTGGATCTTCTTCAGGCCGAGCGGCGCGAAGATGCCCTCGAAGATGCCGCCGATGCCGCCCGCGCCCTTCCAGGTGGTGCGCACGGTGACCAGCGAGCCCGAACCCGACGGCGTCACGGTCCAGGCGGTGACCATGGAGGAGTTCGAATCCCGTTCCGTCACCATGGAATCGGAGACCGAGACGGCGGCGCGCACATTGCGGGACCGCTTCTCGGTGGCCTGCAGCGTCCACTCGGCGACGGTGCCCGCGCCCCGGCCGCCCTCGACCACCTTGTAGTCGCGGTAGTGCGAGGAGAGGATCTTCGGCCGCACTGTCTCGTAATCGGCGATCGCGTCGAGGGTGCGCGCGGGATCCGCCGACACGACGATCGAACTGGAGGCGCTGACCTGTCCCACCATGTGCTCCTTTGTGATTACGCGGGCCGACCGGCACTGCAACCCTGCACCGCTGCTCCGCGGTGTGCCCTGTTACCGCTGGGTCATGCTACGCCGGATCGCGACGGGCCGGTTCGCTGCGCCACGTGGGCTCCGCCACCCCGGGGGTGCTAGCGGGTGAGCAGCAGACCCGCCGTCGCGGCGGCGGTCGCCGCCACGGCCAGCACCAGTCCGGTCAGCACGAACTTGCGCAGCGGCACCTCGACCGCGTGGGTGCGGCAGAACTCCAGGCACAGCAGCGTCGCCAACGAGGCCCACGGCGTCACCACCGGGGCGACGTTCACGCCGATCAGCAAGGCCAGCAACTGGTTTCGCTCGCCGTCGGCGATGACGGCCTCACCGGCGGTGTAGGCGGGCAGGTTGTTGACGACATTGGACAGGGCCGCGCCCGCCCCCGCCGCCCGGAAGACGCCGAGGCCGCTGCCGTCCCCGCCGATCAGCTCGGCCATGACGTGCGAGAGCCCGTGCAGCGACAGCGTGGGCACCACCAGGAACAGTCCGGACACGAAAACCAGCAGCCGCCAAGGGAACAGCGACCAGCGCAGCGCGGCGCGGTCGTAGACCGCGAAGGCCGCCACCGCGATGACCGCCGCCACCGTGGCGGCGATCCCGATCCGATCCCCCACCACCGGAATCGCCAGCACGAACAGCACGCACGCGCCGCCGGAGACGGAGAACAGCACCCGCTCGCGCGCGCTCTCCAGCCGGATCGGCTCGGGCACCACGTACCGGTCGGACCCGCGCTGCGCGCGCCGCCAGTACCACCACCACAGGCACACCATGGTCACCGCGATCGAAAGCAGCTGCGGCAGCCACATTCTGCCGCCGAACCCGGTCGCGGTCAGCGCCACCCGATCCGCGGCCAGCAGGTTCGTCAGATTCGATACCGGCAGCAGCAGACTCGCCGTATTCGCCAGCCACAGGGTCGTCATGGCCAGGGGCAGCGGGGGAATCCGGGCGGGCACCGCCAGCGCGAGCATGACCGGCGTCAGCAGTACCGCGGTGGTGTCGAGGTTGAGCACCATCGTGGTGGTCGCGGCGAACAGCACGCACAGCAGGAACAATCCGACATAGTTCCCGCCCGCGACGATCGCCAGCCGGTGCGCGATCACGTCGAACACCTTGGCTCGCCGCGCCAGCTGCGCCAGCACGATCACGCTGCCCAGGAACAACAGCAGCGGCGCGATCCGCCGCATGTTCACGGCCGCCTCGTGCCGGGGCAGCAGTCCGGTTGCCACACACAGCAACCCGGCCGCCAGCAGCCCGATTCGGACCGTGTCCAGCAGGTTGGGCCGCCATCGCGAGGTCTCCGGCTGATCTAGATCCTGCATTGGAAAAGTATGAACGGCCCGGCGCACATCGCGATTCAATCGTTAGCGAGAGTAAGAATCATCACGAGAATACGGGGAATAGACTCACAGGAAGGCAGGTAAGGACTGCCGACACGCATGCAAACTATGCGTGAAAACCCGCCCCGCCGGTGCTCCCCTGCTGGCCGCACCGGTCGGTACACGCTAGGTTTCCGAGGGTGGCAGTGAGTCTGTTGGGGAAGGCCGGACGCGCACCGGTCGCACAGGAATCAGGTTTCACCGCGCATCAGGCTGGAGTCGATCGACTGCTGGCCTCCTACCGGGCGATCCCACCCGATGCGAACGTGCGCCTGGCCAAGAAGACGTCCAACCTCTTCCGGGCCCGGGCGCGCACCACCGCGCCGGGACTGGACGTGTCCGGATTGACGCAGGTCATCGCGGTGGACCCGGAGGCCCGCACGGCCGATGTGGCGGGCATGACGACCTATGAGGATCTGGTCGCCACCACCCTGCGCTACGGACTCGCCCCGCTGGTGGTGCCGCAGCTCAAGACCATCACCCTGGGCGGCGCGGTCACCGGGTTGGGCATCGAGTCCACCTCCTTCCGCAACGGCCTGCCACACGAATCGGTCCTGGAGATCGACGTGCTCACCGGGGCCGGGGAGATCATCACCGCCACCCGCGACGGCGAACACTCGGATCTGTTCCGCGGCTTCCCGAATTCGTACGGCACACTGGGGTATTCGACGCGGCTGAAGATCGAGCTGGAAAAGGTCGAGCCCTATGTCGCGCTGCGGCACATCAGGTTTCACGATCTGCGTGAACTCGAGGCCGCCATGGTCGCGATCATCGCCGAGCGCGCCTGGGACGGCGAACGGGTCGACTACCTCGACGGCGTGGTGTTCACCGCCGACGAGAGCTACCTGGTGCTGGGCCGCCAGACCGACGAGCCCGGACCGGTCAGCGACTACACCGGCATGGACATCTTCTACCGGTCCATCCAGCACGACGCCGCGCAGCCCAAGCGGGATCGGCTGACCATTCACGACTACCTGTGGCGCTGGGACACCGACTGGTTCTGGTGCTCACGGGCTTTCGGTGCCCAGAACCCGACCATCCGGCGGTTCTGGCCCAAGCAGTACCGGCGCTCTAGCTTCTACTGGAAGCTCATCGCGCTGGACCACAAGTACGCCATCGGCGACAAGATCGAAGCGCGGCACGGGAATCCGCCGCGCGAGCGGGTGGTGCAGGACATCGAGGTGCCCATCGAGCGCACCGCGGACTTCGTGGAGTGGTTCCTGCGCGAGATCCCGATCGAGCCGATCTGGTTGTGCCCGTTGCGGTTGCGCGACACGGAGGGCGAGCGCCCCTGGCCGCTGTATCCGCTCGAGCCCGACCGCACCTACGTCAATGTGGGCTTCTGGTCGGCGGTGCCGACCACTCCGGGACAGCAGGAGGGCGCGGCCAACCGCGCCATCGAGCGCAAGGTTTCCGAACTGGACGGTCATAAATCTCTGTATTCGGACGCCTACTACGACCAGGATGAGTTCGCGGCCCTCTACTACGGGGGCGACACCTACTCCTCCCTCAAGAAACGCTACGACCCGGATTCTCGTCTACTGGATCTGTATTCGAAGGCGGTGCAACGCAAGTGACCACGTTCAAGGACCGTTCCGACGTATTCGCCGAGCTCGGAACCAAACTCAGCATTGCCGAGATCTTCGAGACGCTGCTCGACGGCCCCGTGCCCATTCGGCTGACCTGCTACGACGGCAGCAGCGCCGGTCCGGCGGACTCCGAGTTCGGCCTCGAGATCAAGACCCCGCGCGGGGTCAACTACATCGCCACCGCGCCCGGCGACCTGGGCCTGGCCCGCGCCTATATCGCGGGTGACCTGGAAGCCCACGGCGTGCATCCCGGCGACCCCTACGAACTGCTGAAGGCCATGGGCGGCTTGAAGTTCCGCCGCCCCACCGCCCTGCAGCTGGTGGTCATCGCGCGCTCGCTGGGCTGGGAGCTGCTCAAGCCGATCGCCCCGCCGCCGCAGGAGACGCTGCCGCGCTGGCGGCGCATCGCCCTGGAAGGCCTGCGGCACAGCAAGGCTCGCGACGCCGAGGCCATCCACCACCACTACGACGTCTCCAACACCTTCTACGAGTACGTGCTGGGACCGTCGATGACCTACACCTGCGCCGCCTACGAGGATCCGGCCTGGACCCTCGAACAGGCGCAGGAGAACAAGTACCGCCTGGTCTTCGACAAGCTGAACCTGAAGGCCGGGGACCGGCTGCTCGATATCGGGTGCGGCTGGGGCGGCATGGTGCGCTACGCCGCCAAGCGCGGGGTCAAGGTCATCGGCGCGACCCTGTCCGCCGAGCAGGCCGAGTGGGCGCAGGCCAAGATCGCCGAGGAGGGCCTGTCCGACCTGGCCGAGGTGCGCCACTCCGACTATCGCGATGTGCGCGAGGGCGACTTCGACGCGGTGTCCTCCATCGGGCTCACCGAACACATCGGCGTGCACAACTACCCGGCCTACTTCGAGTTCATCAAGTCGAAGCTGAAGGTCGGCGGCCTGTTCCTCAACCACTCGATCACGCGGCCGGACAACACCCGCGTCACCAAGGCGGGCGACTTCATCGACCGCTACGTCTTCCCCGACGGCGAGCTGGCGGGCTCCGGGCGCATCATCTCCGAGATCCAGAACGTGGGTCTGGAAGTGCTGCACGAGGAGAACCTGCGCCAGCACTACGCGCTCACGCTCGCCGAATGGTGCGACAACCTGGTGAAGAACTGGGACGACGCGGTGGCCGAGGTCGGCGAGGGCACCGCCAAGGTGTGGGGACTCTACATGGCGGGCTGTCAGCTGGGCTTCGAGAAGAATGTCGTGCAGCTGCACCAGATTCTGGGTGTGAAGCTGGGCGACGATCAGGCTTGGACGGTGCCGCTGCGGCCTTGGTGGAAGGCGTAGGAACGCTCGTAAGTCTGTGAAGGAGTGCGCCTTTGGCGCACTCCTTCTGACGTTCTACGACGATATGCCCGCCACGGGAACTCCCAATCGTGCTGTCAGCCAAGGGAACGACGAGGTGAAGGCCGAGGCGGCGAACTGCCAGGTGTGCCCGCCGACGGTGGTGTGCACCGTGCAGTCGATGCCCACCTTCTTGCCCTCGTCGCACAGCGTCTCGGCGGCGCCCTCCTCATTGGTGTCCCGGACGCCGTCGCGGCCGCCCTTGCCGATCTGCTCCTCGTTCACCTTCGGCATGCCGGGGTAATGCATTTGCTGACCGTTGGGCTCCTGGCCGTAGTCGTTGCGCTTCGGCGCGGTCAGGTCGTCGAACAGGCCCACGACATTCGTGTACGGCCCGTGCTTCGCCATGACCGTCAGCGGATCGAATTCCGCGTAGGCGTCGGCATTTCCGCCGTAGAGACGCTTGATGGTCTGTTCCTTGGTGCCCGCCGTCGGCCCCAGATCCCCCGCGATGTCCACGAAGGTGCCGAACCGCTCCGGATGCATGACGGCCAGATCCACCGCGCAGGTGCCGCCCATGGACCAGCCCACCACCGCCCACTGTGCCGGATCGGGTGAGACCCCGAAGGTCGACTCCATATAGCCCGGCACATCCTTGGTCAGGTGGTCGGCGGCATTACCGCGCGGGCCGTTCACGCATTCGGTGTCGTTGTTGAAGCTGCCGCCCGAGTCCACGAACACCAGCACCGGTGTCACGCCATTGTTCTTGGCCGCGAAATCGTCCACGGCGGGCATGATCTGGCCGCTGCGGGCCCAGTCCGCGGGCGTATTGAACTCCCCGCCGATCATCATGACGGTCGGCAGTGTGGGCGGCTTGTCACCGGCGAACCACGCGGGCGGCAGGTACACGTATTCGCTGCGATGCCGGAAGTCGCTGCCCGCCTCCGGAATATCGACCTCGACGATCCGGCCCGTCCCCACATTCGTATTGCGCAGCGACGCCAGCTCGTCCTGATCGACCTGATGCGGCAGCGGATCGGCATTGACCGCGTCCCACGCCGCCTGCACGGTCGGGTAGTAGCCGACCCACTGGTTGAGCACCACGCCCGTGTACAGCAGCGCCACCGGCACCGCCAGCACCGCGGCGATCCGCTGCCACCAGGATCCGGTCCGCAGACCGACAATGGCGGCCGCGAGCCCGGCACCGGTCAGTCCCACACACGCCCACAGCAATCCCGGAGCCGGATCCGAGGCCAGGCCCTGATCGTTGGTGTAGCTCCAGGCCGCCCAGGCCGCGGCCGCACCCACCACCGCGCACACCGGCATCCACAGCAGCCACCAGCGCCGCGTGAACCGCGCGAACGCCAGCACCAGCAGCAGCACCGCGACGAACAGCACGACCTGCGGCACCCAGCCGTGCAGCAGCGAAAGTCCATGGTGGAAGCCCGGGTATCCGGTGCGCGCGGCCGGCGCCTGCGGTGCGGGCGGCGGGCCGAGGGGCGGGGACTGCAGCGGCGCACGGGTCGATGACACGACGGCGATTGTCGACGAGCTTCCTCGAGAAACGCTGTGAACACCCTCAATGAAGGCTGGACACCACTCGGTCTCCTACGGCGGGGAAGCCTCCTACAGCAGCGAATCGAGGAACCGTCGCGGCACCTCCGGCCCGTCCGGACCGGTGCCCAACGGCATCTCGTGCCGCAGGGTGCGCAGGATATTGAGGACACCGGGCCCCGCGTCCAACAGCGGTCGCGACCAACCCAATTCGGCGCACCGTATCACTACCGGGCTCAATACCGCGATGGATTCACCGAGCCAACCCGAGGCGGACAGGCATTCGGCCAGCAGCAGCGCGGCATCCAATTCCGCGCGCGGGCGGTGCTGATCGCGAATCCGCGCGTGCAGGGCGCGGGCGCGTTTGACCGCGGTGTCATCGGTGCCCAATGGCGCGAGATCGTCGCTGCCGCGGTCCTCCCCGCGATAGTGCCGGGCCAGCAGCGCGCGAATGGTCGCGATCTCCTCGGCCTCGGCGGCCAGCGCGGCCGCGCCCGTGGCGTGGCGCAGCGAGCGCACCAGGGGATCGGTGACCAGCCCGGCGGTGAGCGGATCGGCGGGCAGACCCAGCCGCATGCGCTCGGCGCGCACCTGGGCGGCCAGCCGGGTGAGCTTGCGCTCGGCCGCGATTCGCGCGCCCTCGTCGAGGCGGGCCGTGGCGGTCTCCAGGTCGCCGCGCACCGCCTTCACCCGGGCCCCGCTCACGAAGATGGTCACCAGGAAGTCGACCGGCCCGACCCGGGCGGTCAATTCGTGGCTCTGGTCCAGCAGTCGCTCGGCCATGTCCAGATCCCCGCGCCGGTAGGCCAGCTCGCCCAGCAGCGCGGCCGCCACCCGCGCCGGATTCGAGCGCGAACCCGCCCGGTCCCGCGCGGTCTGCCAGGCCTGCTCGAAACACTGTGTGGCGACGTCGATATCGAGTTCCTCGTAGGCGGCCGCGCCCTGGCCGCACAGTCCGAACACCTCGCCCAGCGGATCCGCGGATCGGGCGTGGTAGGCGGCGGCCCACTCCTGCGTGCGCCGCGCGCCCTCGAAGTCGAACTCGCACAGGCGCACGTACGAGGCCAGATTCGCGGCCGTGGACACCGTCCACGGCGGGAGTTCGTCGGCCAGCTTCAGGCTTTCGGCGATCTTGTCCAGCACCCCGTCGGTGCGATCGCGGGCCACCTGGTCGGCCGCGGCCAGCACCGCGGCCTGGCAGCGCTGATGCACCGCCTCGGTGTCATCGGTCGAGCTGCGGGCCAGCATGTTCGACAGCCGCCCCAGCGCGGTGCGGGCCGCGCCCGACTGCTGCAGGTTCACATTCGCCCGCGCCAGCGCCATCAACAGCTTGGATCGCGAAGCCACCTGCTGCACGGGCAGTTTCGACACCGTCCCGAACAGCGTGGCCAGCCGCGAGCTGTCGATCAGGTCCATGCCGCCCTTCTCGACCAGATCCAGCGCGTACTTCAGGTCGGTGGCGGCCAGCGCGTGATCCACCGACTGGCGGATCAGATTGTGCTCGGCGAACCAGCGGGAAGCCTTGCCGTGCAACTTCTTCAGCTGGCCGGGCTGGGCGCGGTCGAGGCGGGCGCGCAGATGCTCGGCCACCATCGGCTGCATGCGGTACCAGCTGGAATCCCCGGCGAGCCGGTGCAGGAACAATTCTCGCTGCTCGGCCTGCTCCAGCAGCTCGGCGGCGTCGGACGCGCCGGTGAGCGCCTCGGCCAGGGACGCGTTCACCCGCTCGGGAACCGCGATGGCGCTGAGGAATTCGAGCAGGCGCGGCTCGATGGTGTCGAACACGTTCTCCGCGAGGTATTCGCGAATCGCCTTGTTGTCACCGGAGAGTCCGGCAATGAGCCGGTCCACGTCATGGTCCGCCGAGCCTTCTCGCCCGTGTCCGGGGCGCAGCGACAGACCCGCGAGCTGGATCGCCGCGGGCCAGCCGTCGGTGGCGGCGTGGATCTGCTCGACCTGGCGGTCGCTCAATGCCAGCCCCATGCGCTCGACCAGGATCTGGCGGGTCTCGTCCGCGGTCAGCCGCAGCTCCTGGGCCCCGATCTCCACCAGTTCGTCGGCCACCTGCAGCCGACTCAGCGGCAGCCCGGCCCGCTCCCGGCTGGTGATCACGAAACGCAGGTGGTGCGAACAATTGTCGAGCAGCGACTCCATGGCCCGCTGCGCCCCGGAATCGGTGATGCGATGCCAGTCGTCGACCACCACGACCACCAGGGCGTCGCTGGCCGCGAGCTCGTCGATGAGCGCCGACACCGCGTACGGCACCGCCTCGGCGGGCCGCTCCTCCAACAGCTGCTCGAGCCCCGCGCCGATCTCCGGGCGCACCTTGCGAATCGCGGCGATGATATGCGACAGCAACCAGACCTCGTTGTTGTCGGCGTCGCTGTCGATGCCGATCCAGGCCACCGTCACCCCGCGATCGGTGAGCTCACCGCACCACTGCAGGGCCACCGTGCTCTTGCCGAAGCCCGCCGGGCCGTGGATCATCGCCAGACGTCGCCGCCCGCCCGCGCGCAGCGGTTCCAGCAGCCGGGGCCGCGGAATCGGTTCGCGGGCCGGGGTCGGCGGCAGGAATTTCGTTGCGGCCGTGGGCGGCACGGTATTTCCGGTGGCCGGGAAGCGAATGCTCGGGGAGCCCGAGGGACGCAGCGTCAGCGACGGACTGCGCGGCGCGGTCACCACCGTGTGCGTGCGCCCCCGCGTATAGGCCTGTGTCGCTTCGGAATCCGCGCCCTCCCCGGTCGTCTCGTCACCGGCGAGCAGCGCCATCTCGTCGGGCACCTGCCCCTGCTCGTCCTGCACGGTGCGCAGCAACTCACCGAATTCCACCGCGCTGCCCGGCCGATCCCGCGGGTCCGGCGCCATGGCCGCCTCGATGGCCGTGGCCACCCCCGCCGGAATCTGCAACTCGCGTAGGTCCGGTACCGGCTGGCTGGTGATGCGCAGGAACTGCGCGATGACCTTCTCCCCCGCCTGCCGTTCGAAGGCGGCGTGACCGGTCAGCAACGCGAACAGGGTAGAACCCAGACCGTAGACGTCCGAGCGCACGGTGGGCTCGTCGCCCTTGAGCACCTCGGGGGCGGTGAACGCGGGCGAGCCGGTGATCATGCTCGTGGAGGTGCGGAAACCCCCTGGGATACGGGCGATTCCGAAATCGGTGAGCTGCGGCTCGCCGTAGCGGCTCAGCAGCACGTTCGCGGGCTTCACGTCCCGGTGCAGCACCTGCGCGCGGTGCGCGGTCTCGATGGCCCCGGCCAGCTTCACCCCGACCCGCAGGGAGTCGGCCCAGGTCAGCGGGCCACTGTCGCGCACCACCTGCTCCAGCGATCCCCTTGTGGCATAGGGCATCACGATGTAGGGGCGGCCGCTGGGCGTCACGTCCACCTGCAGGATGTCGACGATGTTGGGATGTCCGGACAACCGGCCCATGGCATGTTCCTCGCGCAGGAACCGCTCTCGACCGTCGTCGTCTATCTCGGTGGACAGCACCTTCACCGCCACCACCCGATCCAGGGACCGCTGCGCACAGCGGTACACCACCCCGAATCCGCCCCGCCCGATCTCCTCCGCGTCGAACAGGCCCATGGCCTCGAGCTCGTCGGTGATGCTCATGGGAAGGTATGCCTGCGTGGAGTTTTCGGGAGGGGTCTTTTCACTCCGCGAGCCCTCTGGGCGCGCCAATGGGTTCATAAGGACCACCTCGAACAACTGCCACCGTCGAACTGGAACGAGCGCGTACCGAACGTACGGGCTGTTTCCGGTGTTCTACCCGCGCATAGTCCAACGTAGCGCGGACCCGGGCACCCTGTCCGCGAATCGGCCCCCGTGCCGGTACACCGGCCCGTCCCCTTCATACCTCATTAATCGCCGAGACCCGGGCCGCGTATTTCGCGACCCGGGTCTCGGTTTCTACAGCGTCAGCGGTGCGACCGCCGTCGGCTTACTTGCGCAGCGAGGCCGGAACCTCGAAGCGGCTGCCGAACTTGGCGGCCAGCTCGTCGGCGCGGGCCACGAAGGCCTCCTGGCCGCCCGGGTAGCCCACGATGAACTGGTGGGTGCCACCGGTCCAGGCCGGGAAGCCGATGCCGAAGATCGAGCCGATATTGGCGTCGGCGGTCGAGGTCAGCACGTTCTCGTCGAAGCACTTCTGGGTCTCGATGGCCTCCGCGAACAGCATGCGGTCCTCGAGATCCTGGAAGGTGACGCCCTCGGGCAGCTCGGTCGAGGTCTTGAACAGCGACCGCAGCTCCGGCCACAGGCTGGTGGCCTTGCCGTTGTCGTAGTCGTAGAAGCCCGCGCCGCCGGCCTTGCCCTTACGGTCGAACTCGCCCACCAGCTTGTCGAGGATCTGCGCGGTCGCCGCGGAGGCCGCGTCGATCTCGCCGCCCGCGGCCACGATGGCCTCGGCGGTCTCCTTGTAGATCTTCTGCATGGTGGTGAAGTTCAGCTCGTCCGACAGCTTCAGCGGCGCCGCCGGGTAGCCCGCCTGCAGACCGGCCTGCTCGATGGTCTGCGGGTCGACGCCCTCACCGAGCATCATGATGGCCTCGTTGATGAACTTGCCGATCACGCGCGAGGTGTAGAAGCCGCGCGAGTCGTTCACCACGATCGGGGTCTTGCGGATGGCGAGGGTGTAGTCGTACACCCGGGCCAGCGCCTCGTCGGAGGTCTTCTCGCCCTTGATGATCTCGACCAGCGGCATCTTGTCGACCGGGGAGAAGAAGTGGATGCCGATGAAGTCCTCGGACCGCTTCACACCATTGGCGAGCAGGGTGATCGGCAGGGTCGAGGTGTTGGAGCCGAGCAGCGCGTCGGCGTCCACGATGTCCTCGATCTCCTGGAAGACCTTGGCCTTGAGCTCCGGGTTCTCGAACACGGCCTCGATGACGAAGTCCACGCCCGCGAAGTCGGCCGCGTCGGCGGTCGGCTTGATGCGGTCCAGCAGGGTCTTCGACTTCTCCTCGGTGGTCTTGCCACGCGAGAGCGCCTTCTCCTCGAGCTTGACCGAGTAGTCCTTGCCCTTG
This sequence comes from Nocardia sp. CDC153, assembly GCF_035818515.1. Taxonomy (NCBI): domain Bacteria; kingdom Bacillati; phylum Actinomycetota; class Actinomycetes; order Mycobacteriales; family Nocardiaceae; genus Nocardia; species Nocardia sp. CDC153. The sequence continues at coordinate 1,087,682 of NZ_JAYKYU010000003.1, forward strand.
TTGGCGGCCTCGATGGTGACGTCCTTGAGGACGACGTCGATGCCGGCCTTGGCGGTGACGTAGGCGATGCCCGCGCCCATCATGCCCGCGCCGATCACGCCGACCTTCTTGATCTCACGCTTCGGCACGTCCTTCGGACGCGAGCCGCCGTTGTTGATCGCCTGCAGGTCGAAGAAGAACGCCTGGATCATGTTCTTGGCGACCGGGCCGGTCAGCAGGGACACGAAGTAGCGCGACTCGATCAGCGAGGCATTGTCGAAATCGACCTGCGCGCCCTCGACCGCGGCGGCCATGATGGCCTGCGGGGCAGGCATGTTCTGGCCCTTGAGCTGCTTGCGCAGGTTGGCCGGAAAGGCCGGGAGGTTGGCGGCCAGCGCCGGGGTGGACGGGGTGCCGCCCGGGATCTTGAAGCCCTTCTTGTCCCACGGCTGCACCGCGGCGTCGGCGTTGTCCTTGTTGGCCAGGATCCACGCCTTGGCGGCCGGGACCAGCTCCTCGACGGAACCGACGACCTCGTTGACCAGGCCGGTGGCCTTGGCCTTCTGGGCGTTGAACTCGTTGCCCTGCAACAGGACACCCATCAGGCCGTTGGCGATGCCGAGCATGCGGGTGATGCGGGTGACGCCGCCGCCGGCGGGCAGCAGACCCAGCTTCACCTCGGGCAGGCCGATCTTCAGGCCCTTCACGTCGGCGGCGATGCGGTAGTGGGTGGCCAGGGTGATCTCCAGGCCGCCACCGAGGGCCGCGCCGTTGATGGCGGAGACGACGGGCTTGCCCAGCTGCTCGAGACGACGCAGGTCGCTCTTGATGAAGGTGAGCTCTTCCATGATGGCCGCGGCGTCCGCCGGGGTGGTCTGCATCATGTTCTTGAGGTCACCACCGGCGAAGAAGGTCTTCTTGGCGGAGGTGATGACGACACCGGTGATGTCGTCCTTCTCGGCGACCAGGCGGTCCACGGTGGCCCGCATGGAGTCCTTGTAGAGCTGGTTCATGGTGTTGGCGCCCTGGTTCGGGTCGTCCATGGTCAGCACGACGATGCCGTCGGCGTCCTTTTCCCAGCCGATCATGTTCTCGGTCATAGTCTTTCGTGTCTCCCTTGAGAAAAGTCGGTGGGCGTCAGACGCGCTCGATGATGGTGGCGACACCCATGCCGCCGCCGATGCAGAGGGTGATCAGCGCGTAGCGCGCGTTGCGACGGTGCAGCTCGTCGACCATGGTGCCGGTGATCATGGCGCCGGTGGCGCCCAGCGGGTGACCCATGGCGATGGCGCCGCCGTTGACGTTGAGCTTCTCGTCCGGGATCTGCAGATCCTTCTGGAACTTCAGCACGACGGAGGCGAAGGCCTCGTTGATCTCGTAGAGGTCGATGTCCTCACGCTTCAGACCGGCCTTGGCCAGCGCCTTCTCGGCGGCCGGGGTCGGACCGGTGAGCATGATGGTGGCGTCGGCGCCGGAGGTCGCGGTGGCGACGATGCGGGCGCGCGGGGTCAGACCCGAAGCGGCGCCGGCCTCTTCGGAGCCGACCAGCACCATGGCGGCGCCGTCGACGATGCCCGAGGAGTTACCGCCGGTGTGGACGTGGTTGATGCGCTCGACGTAGTGGTAGCGCTGCATGGCCACGGCGTCGAAGCCGCCCATCTCGCCGATGCCCTCGAAGGCCGACTTCAGCTTGCCCAGGTCGGCGGCGGTGGTGCCGCGACGCATGTGCTCGTCGTTGTCCAGCACGGTCAGGCCGTTGATGTCCTTGACCGGGACGACCGAGCGGGAGAAGTAGCCGTTGTCCCACGCCTTGGCGGACAGCTCCTGCGAGCGCACGGCGTAGGCGTCCACGTCGTCACGGGTGAAGCCCTCGATGGTGGCGATGAGGTCGGCCGAAATGCCCTGCGGGACAATGTAGCTGTCGTAGCTGGTCTTCGGGTCCATGAACATGGCGCCGCCGTCGGAGCCCATCGGCACGCGGGACATGGACTCCACGCCACCGGCGATGACCAGGTCGTCGAAGCCGGAGCGGACCTTCTGCGCGGCCAGGTTGACGGCCTCGAGGCCGGAGGCGCAGAAGCGGTTGATCTGGAAGCCGCCGACGGTGTCGGGCAGGCCCGCGGTCAGCACGGTGGTGCGGGCGATGTCGGCGCCCTGGTCACCGACCGGCGAGACGACACCCAGGATGATGTCCGAGATGCGATCCTCGTCCAGGTTGGGGAACCGGTTCCGCAGCTCCTGGACCAGACCGGTGGTCAGGTCGATCGGCTTGACCGAGTGCAGAGCGCCCCCGCGGTTCTTGCCGCGCGGGGTGCGGATGGCCTCGTAAATGTAGGCCTCTGTGGTCATATCGGAGTTTTCCTCTCTTGGGTGCGCCGTCACCGCGTTGTGCGGAGCGGCCGCGGGTAACCTCGCCGACCGGCCTTAACGACCGACCGCCTGACGCTGTACAAACCACGTCACGAGCAGGTTTGTTGACGCTCCAGTAGGCCCTCACGCCTGGGCATACCTTAGAACCTCGCGAAACCGATACTCACGGCCACCCGATCATAGTACCGAACTATGCGAACTCCGGTTAACTTAATCTGCCCCGCAGGCGAACTGTCAACCCTCGAGAGGTGTGGCCCCCAACTCCGACCGCAGCAGCGCTAGCGCCACCTCATCCGGGTCGCGACGCTCCTCCGGAGGCACCGGCTTGGCCGACTCCTCGAGCATCTCCCGCTCTTCCTCCGGCGTAGTAGCAGGTGGGACGCCGTCATAACCTACCGGCGAGTAGTCCCCCGGCCCCGGATCATCGGGAAGGTCCGGCCCGTCAGGTAGTGGAATATCGTCCTCGGGCGGCGCGAACCGGGCGGGGCCCGCCGCATCCGATTCCCCACCCGCCGAACCCGACGGCGCGGGCGTCGGCGCGGCCGGAGTCGCGGGCGCGGGTGAGCTCCCCCACCCACTCGCCGCGGGCTCGGCCACCGGCGCGGCCGCGGCCGCCTTGGCCTGACTCGGCCGCGAGAACGTGGGCGCGGCCTTCTTCGGCGCGGCGGGTGCGCTCGGGGCGGCGGGCCCGCGGCTCGCACCCGCCTTCGCGGCGCCACCACCGGACCCGGCCCCGCCGACCTCCCACTTCACCCCGTGCTCGCGGCCCAACACGGCCTTGACCGCCGACTGCACCGCCTCCACGTACTTCGGCTGCGACAACCGCTGCGCCAACGGCTCGTGCTGATGCGCGAAGACGATCGTCTCCCCTTCGACCCGAGCCACACTGGCCCCGGACAACAGCGCGTGCACCGCCGCCCCGAACTCCCGCACCTTGGCCCGAATATCCGCCCACGCCGCCTCGATCTCCTCGAGCACCGCGTCCCCACCGGCCGCGACATCGGTAGCGGCCGGTTCCGGCTCGGGCGCGACCACCGGCAGCGCGGTGACCTCGGGTTCCGCAGCGGCCTCCGGCCCGGGCACCGCGACCGGATCGGCAACCGGCGCAACGGCTTCGGTGACCGCCACTTCCGGGGCCGCCGCCACCGGGGCGGGCTCGGGCTCGGGAGCGGCCGGGATCGACTCCGGCACAGGGTTTTCCGTCGGCGACGCGGGCGAGACCGAAGGCGCGGCACTGCCTACCGGGCTCAGTTCCGGCGGCCGAATCGCGGTGCCACCGGTCGGGACTTGCGGGGCCGGATCACCGGCCGGGTCGACCGGGGGAGCCGAAGTCACCGGCGCGGCTTCCACCTCGGCGGCGGAAGTCGCTGGCGCGCTGGACTTTTCGGCGCGCATGGCGGCCAGGGCTGCCGCACCGCGACGGCCCGGAGGCGCGGCGGCAGCCGCGGAGGAGGCCGGGGTCGCCTGCTGCGGGGCGGCCTGGGCCTGTTGCGCGGCGGACGAGAGCTGTTGTGGCGCAGCGGGGATCGCACCCGTGGCGATTCGGCGTTCCAACTGCTCCAGGCGCTGCAAGGTCGCCGTTTCGGCGTCGGAGGCGGCCGGGAGGAGCATGCGGGCGGCGATGACCTCGAGCAGGAGGCGGGGGTTGGTGGCTCCGCGCATGTCGCCGAGGCCCTCGTGGAGGAGTTCGGCGTGGCGGGCCAGGGTGGCCGGGCCGAGGCGGTCGGCCTGGGCGCGCATGCGGTCGAGGACGTCGCCGGGGCCGGTGACCAGGTTGCGGTCGGTGGCGTCGGGGACGGCGCGCAGCAGGATCAGGTCGCGGAGGCGTTCGAGCAGGTCGGTGGCGAAGCGGCGGGGGTCGTGGCCCGCCTCCACCACGCGGTCGATGGTGCCGAACAGGGCCGCGCCGTCGGCGGTGGCCAGGGCCTCGACGGCATCGTCGATCAGGGCGACGTCGGTGACGCCGAGCAGCGAGACCGCGCGGGGGTAGGTGACGCCCTCGGGGCCCGCGCCCGCGAGCAGCTGGTCGAGCACGCTGAGGCTGTCGCGGGGCGAACCGCCGCCCGCGCGAATCACCAAGGGATACACCGACTCCTCGACCTGCACGCCCTCTTGATCGCAGATCTTGCCGAGCAGCCCGCGCATGGTGGCGGGCGGCAGCAGGCGGAACGGGTAGTGGTGGGTGCGCGAGCGGATGGTGGGCAGCACCTTGTCCGGCTCGGTGGTGGCGAAGACGAAGATGAGGTGGGCGGGCGGCTCCTCCACGATCTTGAGCAGCGCGTTGAAGCCCGCGGTGGTGACCATGTGCGCCTCGTCGACGATGAAGACGCGATAACGGGATTCGGCCGGGGCGTAGAAGGCGCGGTCGCGCAGTTCGCGGGTGTCGTCCACACCGCCGTGGCTGGCGGCGTCGAGTTCGATGACGTCGAGGTTGCCGGAACCGCCCGGGCCCAGCGCCACACACGACGAGCACACGCCGCACGGCGTGGAGGTCGGGCCCTGCGCACAGTTCAGCGAGCGCGCGAGAATGCGCGCGGAGGAGGTCTTGCCACATCCGCGCGGTCCCGAGAACAGGTAGGCATGACTGATCCGCCCGGTGTCGAGCGCGGTACTCAGGGGATCGGTGACGTGCTCCTGACCCACCACTTCAGCGAACGTTGCCGGTCGGTACTTCCGGTACAGAGCCACGGGGGAAGGTTACCGGCCGCTACCGACACGGAACGATTCGCTGCCGGACCGCCCGGACTGTGATGCAAATCACATGCATTCCGAGGGCTCAGTAGATACCGACCGGACCGAACTCCAAACCCTGCTGATCTTCGCAGCAAATTCTCAGCGTGTCTTTAGGCCCGGATTGCCGAACCCGCCTCATCTGCTACGTCACCAGATACAGACTTACGTTCTGTTTCAACTCCACAGAGCGGACATAACGATCCAGTCAATCGATGCGGCAAGATCGCAATCGTTTGGCTACCGTGGACATCGGCAACTTCGGTAGCCAAACCTTCATCAGGTTGGTTGCCCCGGCCGGTCCCTCATCCCGACCGGGGCACAACCAAATCTCCCGGAGGACATGCCCAAGTGCCGTCGCACGACGTCATCGCCGCCGCCTGGCTCTCCAGCACCGAATTCGCGGGTGACCCCGCCGCCGCCGGTCTGCTCAGTCGAGCCATCAGCCCGCACGATTACGACATCAAACGTGACTCGCTACCGGTGTCCGCCGCCGCCGACCCGGCCACCGCGGGCGCGATCCTGGAATTACTCCAGCGCGGCCAGGTTCCGACCATGGCCGCGATCAAGACCCTCATCGTCCAGAACGACATGCGCGCCGAGGCCGAGCGCATCGAGCGGCTGGGCCGCCGGGCGCAGCGCAGCATCGACGACTTCGGGCGCGTGCTGGCCAAACTCACCGACGAGTACTGGACCGCGCACGGCACCGGCCCGACCCGTCGCGACATTCTGCTGACCGAGCCCGTGATCGCCCTGATCCGCGATCGGGTGGGCGAGATTCCGCCGACCGCCATCAAGCATCTGTGGTTGATCGAGCGCGCGCAGCGCGCGGGCTGGATCGCCTACAACGCCACGCCCCGATCCCTGTGTGCCGGAAGGCGTTTCCATGCCGCACGGTATGGAAACCGGGTCTCGCTGCGGCCGGTGAACACCATCGGCACGCTGGTCGCGGCCTATCTGCGCGATCAGGTCGCCGAACTGGGCCGCCCGCCGCGCTGGTCGGTGCTGGCCTACGAATTGCGCGATGACCGGGGTCGCCGGGTGTTCAACGACACAGCCGACGCCCGCGCCCAGCAGCAGTGGCTGGTGACCGCGGAGTGGATGGCGCTCGAGGACGGCAATCCGGTGCCCGGCCCGCGCGGATTGCGCGCCCTGGCCAAGAAGGTCAAGAGTTCCCGCAGCTAGAGCTGTTACGGGCCGGTTTCCAAACTCGCATATTTGTAACAGCGCCTTAACGTGAGGATTCGGTAACTTCCACGAAACGCGATCCGCGTGGAAGGAGTTACCGCATGACACCCCACCTCGACCCGGCGGCGACGGCCTGGCTGTTGGCCGCCACGGCGTTGGTGCTGTTGATGACCCCCGGCCTGGCCATCTTCTACGGCGGCATGGTGCGGTCCAGCGGTGTGCTCAACATGCTGATGATGAGCTTCATCTCGATTCCGCTGGTGGCGGTGGTGTGGCTGCTGGGCGGCTACAGCCTGGCCTTCGGGGATGACGCGGCGGGCGGAATCATCGGTGACCTCGGGCATTTCGGGCTCGCCGGGATCAATCCGGACACCCTGCACGTGGTGGACGCGAAAACCGGTGCGGCGGTGCCGGAGCTGTTGTTCGTCACCTTCCAGCTGACCTTCGCGATTCTGACCGTGGCGCTGATCAGCGGCGCGATCGCCGACCGCGCGAAGTTCTCGGCGTGGATGATCTTCGTGCCGGTGTGGGCGCTCATCGTGTACGCCCCGATCGCGCACTGGGTGTGGACGCCGGACGGCTGGCTGAACAAGCTGGGCGCGCTGGACTACGCGGGCGGTCTGGTGGTCGAGATCGCCTCGGGCGCTTCGGCGCTGGCCATGGCCATCGTGCTGGGACCCCGCGTGGGCTTCAAGGTCGATGCCATGCGGCCGCACAATCTGCCGTTCGTGCTGTTGGGCGCGGGTCTGCTGTGGTTCGGCTGGTTCGGCTTCAATGCCGGTTCGGCCCTGCAGGCCAATGGGATTGCCGCGGCGGTGTTCCTGAACACGCTGGTGGCGGGCTGCCTGGGCATGCTGGGCTGGCTGGTGGTGGAGGCGCGCCGCGACGGCAAGCCGACCACCTTCGGCGCGGCCTCGGGCGCGGTGGCGGGTCTGGTCGCCATCACGCCGTCCTGCGGTGAGGTGAACACCATCGGCGCGGTGATCGTGGGTCTGGTCGCGGGCGTGGTGTGTTCGTTCGCGGTGAGCTGGAAGTTCAAGGGCAACTACGACGATTCGCTCGACGTGGTGGGCGTGCACTTCGTGGGCGGCATCGTGGGGACCCTGCTGATCGGCTTCCTGGCCGCGGCGGTCATGACCGGCGGTCCGGAGGGCCTGTTCTACGGCGGCGGGCTCGGACAGCTGGGCAAGCAGGCGGTGGGTGTGGTCGCGGTGGCGGCCTTCGCCTTCGGGGTGACGTTCCTGCTGGGCAAGCTGCTCGACAAGGCCATCGGCTTCCGGGTCAGCCGCGAGGACGAGATCGGCGGCGTGGACTTCGCGCTGCACGCCGAGACCGCGTACGCCGAAGGCGTGCACGGGCATTCGCCGAGCCGGATCGGAAAGCCGTCGGGGCACTGAGGCACCCGGTTGACACCGACCCGTTCAGTTGACCTTGCTGGCCGGGACGCTGAAGGTGTTGCACGCCATGGCGCGGTCCTTGTCGTAGCCGATCACGAACCAGTCGCCCATGTTCTGCGCGGTGCCGTGATCACGCATATCGCCGGGGGCGTCACCCCGGTGGTAGGCGTCGTTCTTGGCCACGCCGATCTGGGCGCTGGACAGTGACCCGCCATTGCTCGAGGACGACAGGTACATGCCGTCGAAGCATTGGGCCTGCTGTTCGGTGCGCCGGGACAATTCGAGTCCGAGGTCGCTGCGCGCCCCCGCGTCCCGGCGCTGGGAGTGCACCTTGCCGAGAATTCCGGCCTGGGCCTGGACGTGGTGGCCGTATTCGTGGGCGAAGACCGACAGGTAGACCACCCAGTTGTTGCCGAACAGATCGGTCTGCAGCTGGCTGATCGGCATATAGATGGTCATATCCGCCGAGCAGTAGAAGGCCGCGAAATTGCTGCTGTTGCCGGTGCACAGCGTGGTGATGCCGCTGGTCGTGGCCGACACGTTCAATTTCGGCTGCTCGAATGGCAGATTCATCTTGTCGAACAACGGCTTCCACGCCGAGTACAGACAGTCGGCGGCCGTCTGGAAGAACTTGCGGGCGACGTCGACCTGTGTACCCCACTGGGTGTAGGCGCATTTCGCGGGCAGCAGCGTGTAGTCGGGATTGGTGAGCAACGGGTTGTCCGCGGTCGCCGCGACACCGCGGTTCTCCCCGGCATCGCCGGAGTAGGTGGTCTTGACGGTCGAACCCGCGTTGATGGTGTGCAGGCCCGTGGTGATGGCGGTGCGCAGCAGGACACCGGTCACGACCAGAATCAGGATCACCAGCAGCGCGCCCACTCGACCGCGGCGCGGCGGGGTGGGGCGGGCCGCCGGGAAACCACCGGTCGGCGGGGCCGCGGCGGGCGGCGGCATGGGTGCCCGGTAGCCGGGCGCGGCCTGACCGTAGGGCGGCTGGCCGTAACCCGGGGGCGGCGGAAAACCCTGGCGCTGTGGATAACCCGGCGGCGGGACGGCGGCACCGGGCTGTTGTGGATAACCGGGACGCTGGGGATAACCCGGCGGTGGCACCGGTCGGCCGGGCGGACGCTGGCGCGGCACGGCGGGAAAGCCCTGCGGCGGTGCGGGATAGGCCGGATTGCCCTGCGGCTGCGGCGTTCCCGGCGGACGCTGGCCCGGGGGCGTGGGTCCGTGATCGGACGGTGGGCGAGTCATCCCCCGCACCCCCTCGTTCCTCAGCGATAACCGGCCTGCGACTTGCCGCTGAGGAAGGATAGCAAGCTGGCTAGAGTACTCGGTCATGCAGATTTTTCGGGGGGCCGCCCTCGTCGCGCTGCTGCTCGCGCTGGCGGGTGTGGCGGCACCGGCCGCGTGGGCGCAGGCGGACGGTGTGGACATCACCGCCGAGGTGAATCTGGGCGACGACGGTCTGCTGCGGATCACCGAGACCGTGAAAGTGCCCGAGGGCGGAGAATTTCGGCAGGTGCTGCCGCTGCGGGTGCAGACCGGCGCGGCGGTGCAGCGGAATTTCCAGGTCACCGACGTCTCCGCGACCGGCGACGGCGAGGCGGGTGTCGCCAACGATCAGTTCACGATCACCGCCCGCCCCGGGTCGACGACCGTCAAGTACACGATCCACAACACCGTCAGTGACGCCACGGGCGCGCAGGTGTTCCAGTGGACCGGCGTACTGAATACCGATGTGGCATCGATCAATGCGACGATCTCGAGCCCGAGTTTCCGCATGGGCGTCACCAAATGCACCGTCGGCCCGCCCGGAAATCCCCAGGACTGCGCCGATATTCGCGTCGAGCCGGACGGGTTCGCGCATTTGTCGAAGACGGATCTGCACAAGGGCGACATTCTCGATGTGACCCTGCAGCTGCCGCCGAACACGGTGAAGGCCAATGCCGATGTCCGCGATGACAATGCGCCGGGCGCGTTCTCGCTGACCGGCCCGGTCTTCGCCGCCTTCGGCGTGCTGCTGGCGGCGCTGGCCGCGGCGGCCGGATACGTGGTGTGGTCGCGGCGCTCCGCGCCCACCGGCACCGAGACGTTGGATCCGCTGGTGCGCCAGGGCGATCGGGTGCAGTTCACCTCGCCGGACGGCATGCTGCCGAGCACGGCCGGACTGCTGCTCGACGGCCACGCGGACGTCCCCGACATGGCGGCCACGGTGGTGGATCTGGCGGTGCGCAACTATCTCTGGGTGAGCGCGGTCGGCGATTCGGATTGGCGCTTCGCCCGGGTGAATCCGCCGGACGAGCACCTGACCGCCTACGAGCGCGCGGTGTACGCGGCCCTGATTCCGGAGGGCGTCGATTCGGTGCTGCTGTCGCAGCGGCGCGGCCAGATCGACGCGAAGGCGGTGCGCACCGCCCTCATCGACGACGCGGTGGCGGCCGGGGTGTTCGTCGACCGCTCGCGCCGGGGCGTCGAATTCTGGCTCGGGGCGGGGCTGATCGTCGTCGGCGTGATCGCGACCGTGGCGCTCGCGTTCGGTCCCCAGCGGCACGCCCTGGTCGGTGCGGCCATCGCACTCGGTGGCGTGGCGGCACTGCTGCTCCCCCGCTACCTGCCCGCGCGCACGGCCTTGGGCCGCGAGCTGACCGGGCAGGTCGATGCCATACTGCGCGGCCTGGACGCGCTCGCGCCGCAACAGATCCCGGCACCCGATCAGGAGCTGGTCTTCTCCCGGGCGCTGCCGTTCCTGGTCGCCGCGCGGCGCGGTGACCAGTGGGTGCGCACCTTCCGCGATCTGGACCCGACGGCGGACGGGAGTCCGGGTCTGTACTGGTTCGGCGGCTTCGAGGGTGACCGCCGCCTGCACCGCTTCGGCGCGCACTTCCCGTATTTCATTACCGCGGTGGAGGGTTTGTTCCGGGACGCGGGTCGGGACGCGACGTAGGACTCAGCCCGCGTAGGACTCAGCCCGCGTGCACGGCCAGTGCGCGCCGGGCGTAGGCGCGCACGTCGGCATCGCTGTCGGCGAGGGCGGTGTCCAACGCCGCGCGGGCCGCGGCGGATTCGGGCCAGGTGCTCAGCGTCAGCACGGCCGCCTTGCGAATGTCCGGGTGGATATCGGCGAGGGCGGCGTGCAACGGCTCGGCGGCGAGCTCGGCACCGACCGCCGCCAGGCCGCGGGCCGCACCCTCGCGAATCTGCCAGGCCGAATCACCCAGGGCGGCGGTCAAGGTCGCGGTGTCGGCCGCCGTACCCAGGCGCGCCAGCGCGGTGAGCGCCGCGGCCCGGACCAGCGGATCGCGGTCGCGGACCAGCGCGCGCACGGTGTCTGCCCCGCCGAGCCCGATGGTGGCCAATCCGCGCGCGGCGGCAATGCGGACCTCGCGGTTGTCGTCGTGAGCGGCGGCGGTCAAGGCGGACCATTCGTCCAGGGAGACCAGGGCGTGCACCGCCTGGACCCGGACGCGATGGTCGGTGTCGACGGCGGCCTTGGCGAACAGTTCGGCGGAGCCGGAGCGCAGCGCGCGGGACAGATCCACCACGGCCGCGCGCACGATCGGATCCGGCGAATCCGCGTGCCGGGCGAGACCGGTTGCGGCGGGCAGGATTTCGGCCAGTTCCCGCAGGCCCGCGACGGCGGCCAGGCGCACCTGCGCGTCCTCGTCGGCGAGAGCGTCGATCAGTTCTTCCGCGAAGCCGTCGGGGGTGTTCTCGGTCAGCACGGACAGCGCCGTGGCGCGCACCCGCGGATCGGCATCGGCGAGGTAGGGCCGCAACTCGGTGACGCCGGGTGCGTCCAGGCCCAGCAGCAGCGCGATGCGCGGGGCGACAACGTCTTTCGGGGCCGATGCCGCGGCCGGGCCGTGCGATCGCACCTGCGCGCCCAGGTTGGGCGGCGTACCGACCAGGGCGGGCTGAGCCACCGGAATGACGGTCGGATCGTCCGAGGGCAGGGCGTTCAGCCCGGGGACGGGCACGAAATACGGTGCCACCGGCCGCTTGTGGAACTCCATCCGCCCGTCGTCGGTCTTGCGCAGGTTCAGGTGGTAGCGCCATTCGACGTCATCGCGGGCGGGCAGGTCGGCCCGCTCGTGATAGAGGCCCCACCGCGATTCGGTGCGGGTCAGCGAGGAGCGGGCGGCCATTTCCGCGCAGTCGCGAATGAAACTGACCTCGACACAGCGCATGAGCTCGTGCGGGGTGCGCGCACCCATGGCGGTGAGATCGTCGCGCATGCGGTCGAAGGTCTCGATGGCGAGGGAGAGCTTGGTGGCCGTCTTGGGCGGGGCCACATAGTCGTTGACGAAGCGGCGCAGCTTGTATTCGACCTGCTGCTGGGGCGGGCCGTCGGGATTGCGCAGCGGACGGTAGACGAGCTCGTGCGCGGCGACGAGCTGATCGGCGGGCAGTTCGGCGGGCGCGGGCACCTCGGCGAGGGTGGACGCCGCGTGCGCCCCGGCGAGGTCGCCGTAGACGAACGCGCCGATCATGTAGTTGTGCGGCACGCAGGCCAGGTCACCGGCGGCGTAGAGCCCGGGAACCGTGGTGCGGGCATGTTCGTCCACCCACACCCCGGACGCGGAATGCCCACTGCACAAACCGATTTCGGAGATGTGCATCTCGATGTCGTGGGTGCGGTAGTCGTGGCCGCGATTGGCGTGGAAGGTGCCGCGCGTGGGTCGCTCGGTGGTGTGCAGGATGCCCTCGAGCGCGTCGAGGGTCTCCTCGGGCAGATGCGAGACCTTCAGATAGATGGGCCCGCGCGCGGATTCGATCTCGCGCTTCACCTCCGACATCATCTGGCCGGACCAGTAGTCGGAGTCCACGAAGCGCTCGCCCAGGGCGTTGACCTGGTAGCCGCCGAACGGATTGGCCACGTACGCGCAGGCTGGGCCGTTGTAATCCTTGATGAGCGGGTTGATCTGGAAGCATTCGATGCCCGAGAGTTCCGCGCCCGCGTGGTAGGCCATGGCGTAGCCGTCGCCCGCATTGGTGGGGTTCTCGTAGGTGCCGTAGAGGTAGCCGGAGGCGGGCAGGCCGAGGCGGCCGCAGGGACCGGTGGCCAGGATGACCGCCTTCGCGCCCACCGCCACGAATTCGCCGGTGCGCGTGTGCAGGGCGGCCGCGCCCACGGCGCGACCGTTCGCGGTGAGCACCCGCACCGGCATGAGCCGGTTCTCGATGCGAATGCGCTCGCGCATGCTGCGCTGCCGCAGCACGCGGTACAGCGCCTTCTTCACATCCTTGCCCTCCGGCATGGGCAGCACATAGGACCCCGACCGGTGCACGCGGCGCACCGCGTACTCGCCGTAGGCGTCCTTCTCGAACTTCACGCCGTAGCGTTCGAGCCGCTGCACCATGGCGAACCCGCGGGTGGCGGTCTGATAGATGGTGCGCTGGTCGACGATTCCGTCATTGGCGCGGGTGATCTCGGCGACGTAGTCCTCCGGCTCGGCCTTGCCCGGAATGACCGCGTTGTTGACGCCGTCCATGCCCATCGCCAGCGCGCCGGAGTGGCGGACGTGCGCCTTCTCCAGCAGCAGCACGTTCGCGCCCGCCTCGGCTGCGGTGAGCGCGGCCATGGTGCCCGCGGTGCCGCCGCCGATGACCAGCACATCGCAGTCCAGGCGGGTGGTGTCGGCGAGATCGGGGATATCCATCAGTTCGTTGCCTCCGTGAGCTCGCCCGAATGATCCAGGGCGGCAATGATTTCGGTGCGCAGGGCGGTGCGGTCGACGCCGGTTTCGCGGGGCCGCGGGACATCCAGCAGCGCGCGCAGCGGTCGACCGGCCCGGCCCAGGACCGCGACGCGATCGCCGAGCGACAGTGCCTCGTCCACGTCGTGGGTGACGAAGACCAGGGTGGTGGGGTGGCTGCGCCAGGTGTCGATCAGCAAGCGCTGCATGGTGTTTCGGGTCTGCGCGTCGAGCGCGCCGAAAGGCTCGTCCATCATGACCGCGCGGGGCGCGCCCGCCAGCCCGCGCGCCAACTGCACGCGTTGGCGCATGCCGCCGGACAGGGATTTGGGCAGGAAGTCGGCGAACCCGGTGAGCCCGATCTCGGCGATCCAGCGATCGGCCAGGTCCCGACGGCCGGTGCGCGGCACACCCCGAAGCTTCAGTGCCAGTTCGATATTGGCGCGCACACTCTTCCAGGGCAGCAGGGCGTTGTCCTGGAAGACGACCGCGCGATCGCGATCGGTGCCGGTCACCGCGACCCCGTCGGCCAGAATCCGTCCGGAGTCGGGCCGGAGCAGTCCGGCCAGCGCGCGCAGGACGGTGGACTTCCCGCAGCCGGAGGGGCCGGTGAGGATCAGGATCTCGCCGGGCCGCACCGTGAGCGACAGATCGTCGATCACGGGCGCTCCCGTATAGGACAGTGCGACCCGGTCGAGAGTCAATCCGATTCCGGCGGTGCTCATTTCGCGACCTCCTCGCCGCGCGGCAGCCAGTGCGTGACCCGTCGTCCGAGGAATTCCACGGCGGCCGAGGTGGTGTAGCCGAGCACGCCGATGGTGATGATCCCGACGAAGACGCCCGGATAGTCGACGATGGTGTACGCCTGCCAGGTGCGGTAGCCGACGCCCAGCCGCCCCGAGATCATCTCGGCCGACACCACGCAGATCCAGGCCACGCCGATGCCGGTGGACAGTCCGCCGAAGACGCCGGGCAGGCTGCCGGGCAAGACGACTCGCCAGATCACGTCCCAGCGGGTGCCGCCCTGGGTCCGCACCGACTCCTCCCAGATGGTCGGCAGCGCCCGCACCGCGTGCCGGGTGGCGACCATGATCGGGAAGTACGCGGCCAGGAAGGTGATGAACACGATCCCGGCCTCGTCGTCGGGGAACAGCAGAATCGCCACCGGCACAATGGCAATGGCCGGAATCGGCCGCGCCAGCTCGGTGAGCGGTCCGACGAGGTCGGCGAACCAGCGCGAACGCCCCAGGGCCACACCGGTGATCACGCCGACGGCCGCCGCCAGCCCGAATCCGGTGAGGATCCGGATGAGCGACTGGCCGAGGTCGAGATAGTAGGTGTCGGTGCCGAGTTGATGCCGGAAGGCCCGCACGATCTGCGTGACGGTGGGCAGGGTGTCGAACCGCACCCAGAGCCGAAGATGGTTGGCGGTCAGCAACTGCCACAGACCCACGGCGACCAACACCGACGTCGCCCGAACCACACGCGAAAGCCAAACCCCCCGACCTGTCCGCGAACGACCCGCCTCCGTCATTCCGGCGTGCTTTTGGCCGGAATCCACCGTGGATCCCGGCCAAAAGCGTGCCGGGATGACGGGGGGTTCCGCCGCTCCGCGTTGACCGACCAAAGTGTCGCTCATACCCGGACCTCGCTCACGGCCTGGTCGTAGGTGATGCTCACGCCCGACGGGTGCTGCGCCAGGTAGCGCTGCGCGGCCGCGGCCGTGGTGAAGGGCAGGTAGTTCTCGCCGTCACGGACCCACAGGGACTTGTCGGCGAACCACCGGGTGCCGAGTTCGGCGTCCGGAACGTACGCGGCGCGCACCGTCTTCCCCTGTGCCCGAGCCTGTTTCACGGCGCGCAGCAGTGCGGTGGGATCGGCGACCGACACCGTGGTGTCCTGGCCGGACAGCCACAGTTCGCCGCCCGCGCCCGGCAGCGGGTTGGCGGTGTTCGCCACCTCGGCGTCGTAGTTCAGGCCGCGTTCCCGGTAGGCCTGCCGCAGGGCCGTCGGGTCGACGAAGGTGTCGATATCGAGGTCGGCGAAGTCGCCGATCGACTTCAGGTACGGCACATCGCCTTTGAAGGCCGAGACCAGCGTGGGCTTCAGCGTGGCGTCGAAGGAGGTTCCGCCCGGCCCGTTGTAGAGGTACACGACCTCCGGGGCCAGCCCGGCGTTGTCGGCGACGGTCTGCGCCGCCGCCACGGGGTGCTGGTGGATGAAATCGGTGGCGTCCAACTGGGCTTGCAGGAAGGCATCGAGCACCTCCGGGTGTTGCTTGGCGTAGTCGCGCCGGGCCACCACGCCGTGGAAGGTCGGGACGTTCAGTTCCGCGCCGTCGTAGAGCAGCTTCGCCTTGTTCTGGAAGACCAGCAGGCCGGGCCAGGCCACGAACTGCGACAGCGCCGCCACCTGGCCGGATTCCAGTGCGGAGGAACCGATCTGGGGTTGCTGGTTGAGCACCTCCACCCCGGACTTGGGGTCGATGCCCGCGCGGGTCAGCGCCTGAACGAGGGTGCCGTGCCCGGCCGAGCCGACGCTGGCCGAGATCTTCTGCCCGGCCAGATCGTTGATCGAGCGCGCCGTGGAGTCGGGTGCGACCACCACCATGTTCAGCGCGCCCTTGGGGTGGTAGCCGGTGATGGAGACCAGTTCGGTCTTGGCGCGCTCATTGGCCTGGGTGCGCGAGCCATTGATCAGCAGCGGGTAGTCGCCCATCGAGCCGATGTCGATCTTCTCCGCCACCATCTGCGCGGTGATCGGCGCGCCGGTGTCGTAGTCCTGCCATTCCACCTGATACTTCTTGCCGCCGAGCGCGTTGAGGCGTTGCTCGAGAAAGCCCTTGGCCTTCAACAGGGTTCCGGCGGTGACGGTATTGATGGTCTTGGACTGGTAGCCGATGACGACCTTGACGGTGTCACCGCCGCCGCTGCTCTGGAGCGAGCAGCCGGACGCGGTCAGGGCGAGGGCGGCGGCGATGGCCGCGCCGGTGAGCCGGGCGGGGCGGTACTTCATGGGTGTTCCTCAACGCAGCAGGTAGGGCATATTGACGGTGACGGCTCCGGTGGGACAGCGGGCGGCGCACGGGCCGCAGTACCAGCACTCGTCCACGTGCATGTAGGCCTTGCCGTTGTCCGGATTGATCGCCAGCGAATCCAGCGGGCAGATCTCCACGCACAGCGTGCAGCCCTGGATGCACAGCGATTCGTCGATGGTCACCGGGACATCGGCCCGCTGCTCGACCATGGCCATCTAGATCAACCTCCAGTCGGTTCGCTCCGGCCGTCGGGTGAGACTGCCGCGCATGGTGATCCGGTCACCGCGCATCCGGATGTATTCCAGGTCGACCGGGCGGCCGTCCTCGAGTTTGGTCAGCCGCTCCAGCAGCAGCAGCGCCCCGCCCTCCGGCATCTGGAGGGTCATGGCCGAATGCGCGTCGGCGGTAATGGCTTCCAGCGCCAGGTCGGCGGACCCGAGCGGTCCGCCGCCGATCTGCTCGATGAGCGCGAACACGTCATTGGTCTCGAGATCGCGGGTGATGACCTCGTCGCCGATATCGGGGACCAGGTAGGTGAGGTCCAGGCTGAGCGGCAGATCGCCGAGATAGCGCAGGCGCTCGATATAGACGGCCGGTTCGCCGGGTTCGAGGCGCAGCTTGCGGGCGACCGCGGGCGGCGGCAGCAGGCTGCGCGCCGCGCGGACCTCGTTGCGAACCTCGCCGTGACCGCGCAGCGTCTCCTTCAGACCGAGCAGGGCGTCGAGCCCGTGGTCGTACTTGCGCTGGGCGACGTGCGTGCCGACCTTGGGGGCGCGATCGATGAGTCCCTCGTCCTTGAGCAGGGCGAGGGCATCGCGCACGGTATTGCGCGAGACCGCGAATTCGGCGGCCAGTTCCGGCTCGGACGGCAGCGCCCGATCGAAGGCCCCCGCGTGGATCTGCTGACGCAGCACATCGGCCACCTGGCGGGCGCGATCGGCCCGGCGTCCGGGGACGCGCAACGGTACCGGTTCCGGCGACACCTCGACTCCTTTCCACGCCTTGACCTGCGGTTTCAGAACTGTAATGGCGAGCGGGCGGGCGGACCGGGCGCGCACCGAACGGCTCGGACCCCGATGCGTTTCTCCGCCGCCCGGCCGTGCGCGCGGCCTGCCGAAATGCCCGGAAATCCGGCTATTGCGCCACCCGCTCCCCCGACCTGCGACTTGGAATCAGCTCGAGCGGAATGCGTGTGCGCGATGCCGGGGCGGAGTGGGCTGTCGGGAGACGAGTGTTCTCGAGATGTGGGAGGCCGAAGTGGCGTGCACCACATTTCTCGACCGCTCGGAACCGCCTCACCTCTGGCGTGAAATATCAACCGGTGCAAAAGATTCGGCCGAATCGGAGCCGGTCCGAAGGGATTGGCCCGGGCGTGCCGTCGGGGGGCCGATGCTGTCGGGAGGATCCCGCGCGCCTTCCGTTCGCCGTGATCGGAATGATACTTTGATCCTATGTCTGCCAGTCGCCCTCTCTCCGCGCCGCGGGTCACCTACGTGACCGTCGCGCTGGGCGTTCGGCTGCCGCGGCAACGGGAACTGTGTTGTCCCTGCCGTCGCGCAGTCGAGTTCTGACCCCGATTCGCTTTCCGAATCCGGGTTCCTCGCTGCACAGCTGATACCTCCATGTAGGCATTCGTCCCCCTGTCGGCAGCGGGGACCGCAGCAAGGATTCCGAAAAGTGTCCAGCCCCATCCTTGAACGTCCCCACAGCTCCGCGTCCGTCGCGACCGCGCGGTTGGCCCCGGCCCGCCCGGCGGTCCCGCCGGAGCTCCGCATCACCGACAATCCGGCGGCCGCCGTGCTGCGCGCCGCCACCCGCGGCCCGATCTTCCGCGATGTCGCCGCGCAGACCACGGGTCTGAGCATCGCCACCGTGAATCGCCAAGTGTCCGCGCTGCTTTCGGCCGGACTGCTGCGCGAGCGCGCCGATCTCACCGCGTCCGGCGCGGTGGGCCGCCCGCGCGTCCCGTTCGAGGTCGACACCGACTCGTACGTGACCCTGGGTGTGCACATCGGCTTCACCGTCACCCGCATCGTGGCCGCGGATCTGTCCGGCCGCATTCTCGGCGGACTCGAAATCGCCACGCCCCAAACGACTCAGGACGCGGCGCTGACCATAGTGGCCCGCAGCGCCAAGGCCTTCCTGGATCGGCTGCCGCGGCGCAAGCCGCTGTGGACCGGTGTGGCGCTGGCCGGTCGCGTCGATCCGGCCGCGGGCGTGGTGGACCATCCACGCCTGGGCTGGCAGGCCGCGCCGGTGGCGGCGGTGTTCAGCAGCGTGCTGGATCTGCCGGTGTCGGTGTCCGCGCACGTCGAGGCCATGGCCGCCGCCGAGCTGCTGCTGGCCCCGCGCGAGCCGGGCGAGGAGACCCGACCGGGCAGCAGCCTGCTGGTCTACGCCCGCGAAACCGCCGGTGTGGCAGTGACTTTGCACGATCGCGTGCACACCCCGACGAATGGCCCGGGTTCGATCGCGCATCTGCCGACCGGTTCCGATGTCGATTGCACCTGCGGCCGTCGCGGCTGCTTGGAGGCCACCGTCGGTGAGCGCGCCCTGCTCGAGCGGGCCGTGCGCAAGGGCGTCCTGCCCAAGCCGGAGGCACCGCGCCGCCCGGCCATCACCGATCTGTACCGGGCCGCCGACACCGGCAATGCCGCCGCCCGCGAACTGCTCATCGAGCGCGCCGAAATCCTCGGCCGCACCGCGGCTCTGGTGCGCGACATGTTCAACCCGGATCGGGTGGTGTTGGGTGGTCAGGCCTTCACGGGCTGGCGGCCGGGCATGGATCGGGTGGCCAAGGCCTTCGCGGAATCGACCACGCTGCCCGCGGCCGATCTGCGGATCTCCCGCTTCGGCGGGCGGGTGCAGGAATTCGCGGCGGCGGTGACCTCGGTGAGCGTGTTCTACGCCGACCCGCTGTCCGCCATGCGCCGGGCCACCCGCGCGGCACGCTAGCCGCCGGAGCAGACCAGAAATCCCCGCCGGGACCTGCCCGGCGGGGATTTCTTTGTGACTCGGACGTTTTCGTGGCCGAGGTTGGGGGGTCGGGCCGGACGGTCCACGGTCCGGCCCGACCCCGATCCCGCACGCGCGCGAGGCCCTGCGCGCGGTGCGGGGAACCGCCGCCCGCCCCGGGAGTCCCCTTCCCGGGCGGGCGGCGGTGGTCTCAGGCGGCGCGCACCTGCGGGGTCAGACCCCACTCGCGGGCCAGCAGGCGGTGCGAGTTCAGGCGGTCCCGGTGGTCGAAAGTGACACTGGTGACCACGATTTCGTCGGCCCCGGTCAGCTTGCGCAGGGCGTGCAGCCGCTCGACGACGGTGGCCGGGGAGCCGACGAACTGGGTGGTGACCCGATCGTCGACCAGGCGACGCTGCTGATCCGACAGCGGTGCGGCGGTGTCGGGATCGAGGTATTCGGCGGCCCCGGCCCCGCTGCGAATGCTGTAGACCCAGTGCCCGTAGGTGGAGGCCAAATGCTGTGCGGTGGCGTCGTCCTCGGCGACCACCACGTCGGCGGAGACCACCAGATACGGGCGCGGGAAGCGCTCCGACGGACGGAAGGCCGCGCGATAGGCCTCCACGGTCTCCACGATGGTGCCCGTTGAGACGTGGTAATTGGCCGCGAAGGGCAGGCCCAATCGTCCGGCCAGCTGGGCGCTTTCGCCGCCGCTGCTGCCGAACAGCCACGGCTGCACGTCCGCGCCCTCACCCGGAACGGCATGCAGCTCAACGCCATCGGGGCTGACATAGGTACCCGCCAGCAGCGCGAGAATGTCCTCCACCTGCTCGGTGTAGGGCAGCGGCTGCGCGCCCGGCAGGTGCAGGGCCGCCAAACCCGCCTTCACCCGGGAGAAATCGAGCAGCTGACCCGGGAAGAACGGCGGCGGCAGCACGACACCGTCGCGCACCTGGGTCGGCCGTTCGGGCGCGGGCACCGGCGGCACGCCCGCCGAGCGGATCTGCTCACCGCGATGCCCGGAGCGCCCCAGCCCCAGGTCCAGGCGGCCCGGATACAGGGCATCGATGGTGCCGAACGCCTCCACCACCGAGATCGAGGTGTGGTGGCCGAGCTGCACGGCCGCCGAGCCGACCCGAATGGATTCGGTGGCGGCCGCGATCAGGCCGATGAGGGTGGTGGGCGTGGCGCTGGCGACCCGCACGAAATGGTGTTCGGCGACCCAGAACCGGTGGTATCCGAGGCGTTCGGCGTGGCGGGCCAGGTCGATGCTGTTGCGCAACGCCTGCTGCGGGGTGGACCCCGCGCTGATCGGGGCCAGGTCCAGGACCGATAGTGGGATGGTCATGCCGTGTGCTCCTTCCGCGGATCCTTCTCGCCCGCCTCGACGGCCAGCGGCAGTCGGTTCTCGGCCGGGGCGACCGGGCAGGTGGCGTAGTCGGTGAACGCGCAGGGCAGATTGACCGCGCGATTGAAGTCGAGGATCACGGTGCCGTCGGCGGCCGGTCGGGACAGATCCAGGCGGCGGGCCCCGCCGTAGGTGGTGACGCCGCTGGTGGCGTCGGTGAAGAGGATGTGCAGGCCGTGGAGCTGGTTGCCGAAGACGACGAGTTCGCGGGCCTGACCGTCCAATTCGAAGGTGACGGTGCCCGTGGCGGTGTGATGGTGTTCGAGGCCCGCCACCACCGCGCCGGTGGTGACCACCCGGGCCACCTCGTAGGGCTCGAAGTGACCGGTTACCGTCCAGGCCGGATTCGGTTCGTAGACCGGGATTTCGGTGAAGGCGGCCAGGGTCGGGGACGCCGGGTCGTGGATGCGCAGGGCGAACTGGCCGGTGCGGCGAATGACCTCGATGACGCGGCCGTCGGTGCGGACCTCGAGGCCCGGCGCGCCCTCGGCCGGAGTGAGGACGGTCGAGCCGGTGAGCTCCTCGCCCTCGAGGCGCAGGTGCTCACCCGCATGGGAATCGACTGTCACGTAGACGTTCTCGTCGTCGGCTCGCCAGCGGCCCGGAAGCCCGGCCACGGTCTCCTCGTCGCCGCCGAGCCAGTGCAGCCCGGTCAGGCTGAGCCAGCCCAGCGGTTGCCGCGCCCAGGCGGCGCGTTCGGCGCGGAAGGTGGCCCACTGCTGGTCGAATTCGGTGGCGGTGGCGGTCATGACGCGCGTACTCCTTCGGTGCCGTGATTCAGATTGCTGGTGCCGTGATGTGGATGGCGCAGCCCCAGATGGTGCCGCAGGGTCGGGCCGGTGTACTCGGTGCGGAAACTGCCCAGGGACTGCAGCTCCGGAACGACCTTGTCGACGAATTCGTCGAGTCCGGTCGGGGTCAGGTAGGGGACCAGGACGAAGCCGTCGGCGGCATCGGACTGGACGTAGTGGTCGATCTCGGCGGCCACCTCGGCGGGTGTGCCGATGAACTGCTGGCGGGCGGTGGTGGCGATGATCAGCTCGCGAATCGACAGGTTCTCCGCCGCGGCGCGGGCCCGCCAGGCGTCGGCGATGGCGCGCGGGTCGCGGGCGTGACGGACCCGACCGCGGGTGATGTTCACATCCTCGGCCGGATCGATGTCCGGTAGCGGGCCGTCGGGGTCGTAGGCGGAAAGGTCACGGCCCCAGACCTGTTCGAGGAAGGCGATGGCGGTCTGCGGTGACACCTGCTGCAGCCGAATGTGGCGGGCACGCTCGTGGGCCTCGGCGGTGGTGTCGCCGAGCACGAATCCGGCGGCGGGCAGGATCTTCAGCTCGTCGCGACCGCGTCCGTATTTGGCGAGCCGGTCCTTGACGTCCCGGTAGAACCGCTGCCCGTCCTCGAGTTCGCCGTGCGCGCTGAAGATGACATCGGCCTTGGCCGCGGCGAATTCGCGACCCTCGTCGGAATCCCCGGCCTGGATCTGCACCGGGTAGCCCTGGGGGCTGCGCGGCAACACGAACGGACCCTCGATCTCGAACTGCTCGCTCGAGAAGTGGACCGTCGGCACCGGCCGCGCGAAAACCCCACGCTCCCGGTCGATGACGAGCGCGTCGGCGGACCAGCTGTCCCACAGCGCCCGGGTGGCGTCGACCACCTCGTGCGCGCGGGTGTAGCGCTTGGCGTGCTCGAGATAGCCGCCGCGCCGGAAGTTCTCGCCGGTGAAGGCGTCCGACGAGGTGACCGCGTTCCAGGCCGCGCGCCCGCCGGAGAGATGGTCCAGCGTGCCGAATTGCTTTGCCAGCTCGAAGGGTTCGTTGAAGGTGGTGTTGATGGTGCCCGCCAGCCCGAGGTGGGTGGTCACGGCGGCCAGGGCGCCCAGCACCGTGAAGGTGTCCGGTCGGCCCACCACATCCAGGTCGTGGATGCGGTCGCGGTGTTCGCGCAGCCGCAGGCCCTCGGCGAGGAAGAAGAAGTCGAACAGTCCCCGTTCGGCGGTGCGGGCCAGGTGCACGAAGGAGTCGAAGTCGATCTGGCTGCCCGAGTTCGGGTCGGTCCACACCGTGTGGTGGTTGACGCCCGGGAAGTGGGCGGCCAGGTGAATCTGCTTGCGTAGGCGCTGATCCGGCATGGTGGCTCCTCAGGCGTGGGCGTAGCGGCCGGCGGGACGGGGTAGGCCCAGTCGCTCGCGCAGGGTGCGGGTGCGGCCGGGCAGTCGGTCCAGGGCGGCGTGCAGCGCGAGCGGCCGCAGCACCACACCGTCTGCGGCACAGTCGGTTTCGACCCGACGCAGCAGATCGCGGAGTTCGCCGACGGTGCCGATGTGGAAGACCGTGGCCGGGGCCGGGGTGGCGATCCACTCCTCGAGCTGGGCGACCTCGGCCGCGGCGGTGTCGACCGTGTCGGCGAGGTGGATATCGAGGTCCAACAGCACCCGCACCAGGTTCGGGTCGCGCCCGGCGGCGGCGACGGCGGCGCGCAGTTCGGCGCGGGTGGCGGCGGCGGTCGCGAGATCCGGTGCGGCAATGCGGATCAGGTCGGCGCGGTGCACGGCCACGCGGGTGCTGTGCGGGTCGGCGGCGCGCACCGCGACCAGCGGTTGGCCCTGCGGCGGGCGCGGGGTGATGGACGGTCCCTTCACCGAGAAGTGCTCGCCGCTGAAGTCGATGTAGTGCAGTTTGTCGCGGTCGATGAAGCGGCCGGTGGCGCGGTCGCGGATCTCGGCGTCATCTTCCCAGCTGTCCCACAGCCGGGTCACCACCTCGACGGCCTCGTCCGCCTCTCGCCATCGGGACCGGTCATCTTGTTCGGGCTTGCGACCGAACAGGGCCGCCTCACCGACGCCGACGACGACCTCCCAGCCCGCCCGACCGTGGCTCGCGAAGTCCAGGCTCGCAATGGCTTTGGAGAGATGGAACGGCTCGGTGTGGGTGACCGACGCCTGCGGAACGAGACCGATGCGGCGGGTCGGCGCGGCGGCGCGGGCGGCGACGGCCACCGCGTCGAGGCGGCCCAGCGCGCCCGCCGATTGCAGTGCGAAGGAGTCCGGCAGGAAGGCCAGGTCGATGCCCGCGGCCTCGGCGGCGCGCAGCGCGTCCACCCAGTAGCGGGCGTCGAAGAGTTCCTCGGCGCGGGAGTCGGCGCGCCGCCAGGAGGCGGGGTGCGCGCCGGTGCCGGACAGTTCCAGGCCCAGCAGCAGCGGGGACGAGTGCGGCATCAGGCCGTCCTTTCGAGCGGGAGGGCGACGGCGGGCGCGGCGGGCCGGGGCACGGCCGCGAGCAGCTCGCGGGTGTAGTCGTGCTGCGGATTGTCGAAAAGCTCGGCCGTGGTGGCGGTTTCGACGACACAGCCCTGACGCATCACCGCGACGCGGTCGGCCAGGCGGCGGACCACGGCCAGGTCGTGGGAGATGAACAGGTAGGCCAGATCCAGTTCGGACTGCAGCGATTCGAGCAGGTCCAGGATCTGGGCCTGCACCGAGACGTCCAGGGCCGAGACCGGTTCGTCGAGCACCAGCAGTTCCGGCCGCAGCGCCAGGGCGCGGGCGATGGCGACCCGCTGCCGCTGACCACCGGAGAGCTCGGCCGGACGACGGGCGACGTAGGAGGCGGGCAGGGCGACCTGTTCCAGCAGTTCCGCGGTGGTGGTGCGACGGGTGCGCCGATCGCCGATGCCGAACGCCTGCAAGGGTTCTGCCACGATCGCGCCGATGGTCAGCTTGGGATTCAGCGACACATACGGGTTCTGGTAGACGACCTGGATGCGGCGGCGCAGGGCGCGCAGCCGAGCACCCCGCAGCCCGGTGATGTCCTGGCCGTCGAAGGTGATGGTGCCCGCGTCGGGCTCGGCCAGCCGGGCGAGAATGCGCGCGGTGGTGGACTTGCCCGAGCCGGATTCGCCTACGACCGCGAGGGTTTCGCCGCGATGGAGCTCGAGGGAGACGTCGTCGACGGCGGTGAGGGTGAAATCGCGAGCGATGCGGAAGGATTTGCGTAGGCCGGTCGCCGCCAGCAGCGGGGTCGTCCGTTCGAGGGCACGGCGCGGGCGCTCGGCCGGATCGAGACTGGGCGCGGCGGCGATGAGCCGTCGGGTGTATTCGTGCCGCGGATTGCCGAGAACCTCGGCGGCCGTGCCGGTTTCGACGATCTCGCCATCGCGCATGACCACGATGCGATCAGCTCGCTCGGCGGCGACCGCCAGGTCGTGGGTGATGAGCAGCACCGCCGTCCCCGATTCCGCCGTGCGCGCGGCCAGGTGGTCGAGAATGCGGCGCTGCACGGTGACGTCCAGCGCGCTGGTCGGCTCGTCGGCGATCACCAGTTCCGGCCCGCAGGCCAGGGCGATGCCGATCAGCACGCGCTGCCGCTGGCCGCCCGACAGATCCTGGGGATACTGCCGGGCCCGCAACTCGGGGCGATCCAGCCCGGCCTGTTCGAGAATCCGCACTGCCTCGAGCCCGGCCGTGCGCCGATCGGCCCGGCCGTGGATGCGCAGCACCTCGCCGACCTGCTGTCCGATGCGCAGCACCGGGTTCAGCGAGGTACCCGGATCCTGCGGCACCAGGCCGATGCGCGCACCACGGATTCCCTGCAACGTGCGTTGCGAGGCCCGCTCGATGCGCGCACCGGCGAAGGTGATCTCACCGCCGGTGATCGCGCCACCGCGCAGCAGCCCGATCACCGCGTGCGCGAGAGTCGATTTCCCCGAACCGGATTCACCCACAAGTGCCACGGTCTCCCCGCGCCGTACCTCCAGCGAGGCACCCCGCACGGCCCGCGTCGTCCCGGCGCTCCCCCGGTACTCGACCTGCAGCCCCTCAATACTCAACAGCAGATCGGTCATCGGACATCGTCCTTCTGGAGAGCACGCGCGATGCGCTGGGTGGACAACACCAACACGACGATCACCACCCCCGGCAGGGTGGTCAGCCACCAGGCCGTGGCCAGGAAGCCCCGCCCGTCGGACACCAGCGATCCCCACTCGGGCGTCGGCGGCACCGCGCCGTACCCGAGGAAACTCAGGGTGGCCACGAACAGGACCGCGACACCGAAGTCGACCGCGGCCAGCGCCGCGACCGGAAGGTAGGCATTGCGCAGCACATGCCGGAACAACACGGTGTGCCAGCGCACCCCCGAGGCGAATGCCGCCTCGACGTAGGGGGCGCTGCGGACCCGCAGCACCTCGCCGCGCATCACCCGGGCGAATCGCGCGATGAGCGAAACACCCACGGCGATGGCCACATTGCGGGTGCCCAGCCCCAACACGGTGATCATGGACAGCGCGACGAGCAGATCGGGAATGGACAGCAGCACGTCGACCACCCGCATGAGCGCGGTGTCCAGCAGGCCGCCCGCGGTCCCCGACACCAAGCCCAGCAGCGATCCGGCGACCAGCCCGAGCAGCACCGCGAAGACGGTGGCGCTCACCGAGAGTCCGGTGCCGTGCACCACGCGGGTGTACAGATCCCGGCCCAGATTGTCGGTGCCGAACCAATGGTCCGCGCTCGGCCCCCGCAGCTTCTGGGCGGGCACGCCGCGCAACGGATCGCGGCCCGCGAACAGCGAGGGCACCACCGCCCAGGCCAGAATGAGCGCGACCACCGTACCCGCCACCAGCAGGCCGAGATTGCGGCGCAGCCAGGCGGTCTCAGTCATCGGCCCACACCCCGCTGTCGGAATGGTCTGGTGCGTCGTCGACGACCCAGTAGGCGATACCCGGATCGAGCAGCGGGTGGTTCAGGGTGACGACCCGCAATCGCGAGCGGGGTCCCGACGGCCGGCGTTCGCGCAGGTTCCGGATCAGATGGTGCGGGCGAAAATCAGACATGAGCACGCTCCTTCCTCGAATCCCGCCGTGCGTTGCGGGGATCCAAGAGTGGATAAGCCAGGTCGATCAACAGGTTGACGGTGACGAAGGCGAGCGCGGCGAACACCACGATGCCCTGTACCACGGGAATGTCCTGGTGCAGCACCGATTCCTGGGTCAGTCGGCCCAATCCCGGTCGGGAGAACACGGTTTCGGTGACCACCGATCCCGCCAGCACCTGCCCCACCCAGAGTCCGGCCACGGTGAACGCGGGGGTCGCGGCCGGCCGCAGCACATGACGCAACTGCACCCACCAGCGGGACGCGCCCTTGGCGAAGGCGACATCGACGAACGGCTGCCGCCAGGTCACCACCAGGCTGGCGTAGAGCACCTGGGCGACCACCGCGCCGATCGGCAGGGCCAGGGTGACGGCGGGCAGGATGATGCCGCGGAAACCGGAGCCGCCGAAGGCCGGGACCAGACGCAGCCGGAACGAAAAGAACTGCAGCAGCAGCAATCCCACCCAGAACGCGGGCATGGACGCCCCGACCGGCGGCAGCGCGGTGAGCACGCCGCGCAGCCATGGCCGCTGGGTGTAGGCGGCCACCAGCGCGAGCCCGGTGCCACCGACCAGGGCCAGCAGCAGACCCAGCCCGGCCAGCGCGAGAGTCGAGGGCAGGGCGTCACCGAGCGCGCCGGTGACGGTCTGGCCGCTGAAGATCGAATGGCCGAGGTCGCCGCGCACCGCGTGGGTCAGCGCGGTCCAGTACTGCGTCCACAGCGGTTGATCCAGGCCGTATCGGGCCCGCATCTCCGCCACGGCCGCGGCGTCCACCGGGGTGCCGGTGGCGGCATTGGCCGCCATGTCCACCGGATCCCCGGGCAGCAGGTACAGCACCACGAAGGACAGCGTGAACGCCGCCCACAGCACGCCGATCGCCTGCAGCACCCGTCCGATCACATAGCGGCCCATGCGATCACCGCTTCAGCCAGGTGTCGTGGAACTGGAGGCGGGCCGAGGCCTCGAACTTCACCCCGGCGACGTTCTTACCGACGCCGATGGCCTGAGACAGTTCGATGGTGGGTATCCACAGGCCCTGGTCCAGGACCGCGGACTGGGCGTCGCCGATGACCTTGGCGCGGGCGGCCGGGTCGGTGGCCGAAAGCTGCTGGGACAGCAGGCTGTCCAGGGGTTCGGCGGGGCCGCGCGCGTTCAGGTTGCGCTGGTCGACGGCGAAGGTGGTGCGCAGGATGTCGCCGTCGGCGCGGGTCGAGTTGTAGTAGTCGAAGTCGAAGTCCTTGTTGTTCTGGCGCACATTGGATTCCGCGACCGACAGCGGCTCCAGCCGCAGATCGAAGCCGACGGCCCGCAACTGCTGCTGGGTCAGCTCGAGAATCGCCTGGTTGCCCGCGAAGACCGGCGCGAAGATGACGCTCGCGGCCAAGCGCTGTCCGTCCTTGACGCGAATGCCATCCGCGCCGGGCACCCAGCCCGCCTGATCGAGCAGTTTCTTGGCGGCCTCGGGGTCGTACTTCACGCGGGCCGAAAGATCCACGTAGCCAGGAGTTTTGGAAGCCAGGACGCTGGTGGCCACCTTGAACTGCGGACCCAGGACGGTGTCCACGAGTTCCTTGCGGTTGATGGCGGGCACCAGCGCCGCCCGGACCGCGGCGTCGCGCAGCGGTCCGCGGGTCACATTCACCTGCAGGCCGAAGGGCACGCCCGGATTGGCGGTGAACTGCACCCGGCCGCCGCCCGATTCGATCTGCGGAACATCCTGCGGCAGCGCGTCACTGATGGCATCGAGCTGGCCGGAGGCGAGACTGCCGGTGCGGACCCCGGATTCGGGGACCACGGTGAACACGATCTTGTCCAGGTACGCCTCACCCTGCGAGGCGAAAACCGCGGAGCCCCAGGCGTATCCGCTGCGCTTGGACAGCGTCGCCGAGGCGTTCTGCTTCCACTCGGTGTAGGTGAAGGGGCCGCTGCCGATATTGGTCCCCACGCAGCGCTCGTCGGCCGTTTTCGCGACCGTGGCGTCGGACTGGATACCGAGCTGCGGGGTCGAGGTGGCCTGCAGGAATTGGGCATTGGGGCCGCTGAAGTCCACCCGCACGGTATGCGGGTCCACCACGGTGCTGCCGGTGTAACCGGCCAGGTAGCTCGCGCCCAGCGGAGCCTTCGCACCGCCCAGCGCCACGATGGAGTCGAAGTTCTTGCGCACCGAGTCCGCGGTCAGCGGCGTGCCGTCGCTGAATGTGATGCCGTCGCGCAGATGGAAGGTGAAGGATTTGGCGTCCGGGGAGACGGTCCAGCTGTCGGCCAGCCACGGCTTCAGCGCGCCGGTCTCCGGATCCTGATCGACCAGTGAATCCACGATCTGGCGGGTCACGTAGATGGTCTGATTGGTCGCCGACTGCGCGGGATCCGAGCAGGTCGGGGCGAGCGACAGGCCGTAGCGCAGGGTGCCGCCGGTCTGGGGCGGACCCGACGGTTCGCCGTTCCCGCCCCCGTTGTCCCCGCCGCCACCGCAGGCGGCGAGGGTGAACGCGGCGGCGACCGCGCCGGTCAACGCGAGGGAACGTCTCATCGGGGATCTCCGGAGGGGTAGCGGTCGGCGCCGAGCGGACGGCTCGGAATGCGTTGGCGCAGTGCGGGAGCGACCTCGGCCTGGAAGAGTTCGAGGCTGTCGCGGTGCTGCGTCTCGGTGCGGCCGTCGGCGTCCGCGCTCAGGTGGATCACCTCGTGGCCGAAGCGCTCGTGGTAGCGGCTCACCTTGTCCAGCACCTGTTCGGGACTGCCGATCAGCGCCGACGAGCGGGCGGCGAAGTCCTCGACGCTCTCGAACACGATGGGCACGTTGAACTTTCGCGCCACCGCCAGCCGCGCCTCGAAGATCGGGCGGTACAGGTCGAGGGCCTGCTGCGAGGTGCGGGTCACCAGGAAGCCCGCGGTGCCCGCGCCCACCAGCGCCTGCGCCGGGTCGTGGCCGTAGGCCGCCCAGCGCTCACGGTAGTGGTCGATCAACTCCGCGTACGGCTCGATCGGATAGGTGACATTGGCGGAGAACAGCGGATCACCGTGTCGCGCCGCGTAATCCGCCGATTCCCGGCTGGTGGCGCTGCCGTGCCAGATGCGCAGGCGCGGCTGCAGCGGCCGGGGCAGCGCCTTGGCCTCGGTCAGCGACGGTCGGAAACGCCCCTCCCAGGTGACGCTGTCGCTCTCCCACAGCTTGCGGAACAGCTCGTAGCCCTCGCGATTGCGGTCCCACTGGTCCTCGGTGGTGACGTGGAACAGCTTGGCCTGGGCCGCGCCATTGCCCTTGCCGATGATCAGTTCCAGGCGACCGTCGGAGAGATTGTCCAGGGTCGAGTAGTCCTCGAAGGCACGCACCGGATCCAACAGGCTCAGCGTGGTGACCCCGGTGAACAGGGCCAGGCGCGAAGTGACCGCGGCGATGTGGCTGAGCACCACCGGCGGCGCGGCGGAGATGAACGGGTCCTCGTGCCGCTCCCCCACCGCGAAGCCGTCATAGCCGAGTTCCTCGGCCAGCCGGGCGCTGTCGACCACCCGGCGCAAACGCTGTCGGGGCGATTCGGTGGTGCCCGTCACCGGGTCGGGGGTGTGCGTGATCAGGGTCAGCAGCAGGAATTTCACCGCTCATCCCTTCTTCTTGGGCAGGCCGGGCGGATTGATGCGCGACTGCTTCACGGCCTCGCCGCCCAGGCCCCAGCGGTCCAGGACCTTCTGGTAGGTGCCGTGGTCGATGGCGTACTGGATGGCCTGCTGCACGGCGCCGATCAGGCCGTTGTCCTTGCGGGTCAGCGCGGCGATCTCGGCCTGCAGGGCGTCACCCGCGCCGGACCAGGTGGTGAGCACCTTGGTGCCGGTGGTCGCCGAGTGGTACTGGGCCGACGGGTTGGGGCCGACGTAGCCGTCGATGCGATTCGAGGACAGCGCCAGGTAGTAGTCCGAGGGCTGCTGGTAGTAGGCCAGTTCCAGCTTGGGTAGCCCCTCGGCCACGTTCTGGTCGTTCCAGGCCACCAGCAGCTGCTCCTGATTGGTGCCGGAGGTGACGCCGATCTTCTTGCCCGCCAGCGACTTCCGGTCCTGATAGGTCCAGGTGGAATCCTTGGGCACCTCGAGCGCGATATTGTCCAGGCGGTAGGTGGCGAAGTCGTACTTCTCCTTGCGCTCCTCGGTGACCGTGGCATTGGAGACGAACAGGTCCGCCTCGCCGGAGTCGATCTTCACGAAGTTCTGCGCCCAGTCGCCATTGCGGCGGTCCACCTTCAGGCCCAGGATGTCGCCGATCAGGATGGACAGGTCCACTTCGGAACCCACGATGGTGCGGTCGTCGGTGGCGTAGAAGCCCAGCGGCGGTGTCGCGCCGATGGTGCCGGTGACCACCAGCGTGCCGCGGTCGCGAATGGCCTGCGGGACCTGCGCGGCAATGGCATCCACCTTGTCGGCGTGCACGCGCCCGGCCTGCTCCGGCGACAGATCGTAGGTCAGACCGTTCACGCTGCGGGTGCTCTCCGCGCCGCCGTCGCCCTTGCCGGAGCACCCGCCCACCAACAGGCTCAGCAGGGTGACGGCGATCAAGGCGCTGGTCCGTCTGCGACGGCTCGCCAGAGACATGGGCGGATTCCTTACTAATCGGGGACGTCAGAGAACGTGTGCGAGAAAGGCTTTGGTGCGCGGATGCTCCGGGCTGTCCAGCACCCGGGCGGGTGGACCCTGTTCGACAATGCGGCCCGCGTCCATGAGCACCACGGTGTCGGCGACCTCGCGGGCGAAACCGACCTCGTGGGTGACGATCACCAGCGTGGACCCGCCGCGCGCCAAATCCTTGATGACATCGAGGACCTCGCCGACCAGCTCCGGATCGAGCGCGGAGGTGGGCTCGTCGAACAACACCACCTCGGGCCGCAGGGCCAGGGCCCGGGCGATCGCCACGCGCTGCTGCTGCCCGCCCGAGAGACGGCTCGGATACTCATCGGCCTTGTCCGCCAGGCCGACTCGCGCCAACAGCTCCAGCGCCTCGGCATTCACCTCGCCCTTGGGGCGGCGTTGCGTGGCCACCGGGGCGAGCGCCACATTCTCCCGAACCGTCAGGTGCGGAAAGAGATTGAAGTTCTGGAAGACGAATCCGATACGGGCCCGCTGCCGCAGGATCTCCCGCTCGTGCAGCTCGTAGAGCTTGTTGCCCTTGCGGCGATAGCCGACCAGCTCGCCGCCGACCCGCACGGTGCCGCCGTCCACCTGCTCGAGGTGGTTGATGGTGCGCAGCAGCGTCGACTTGCCGGAACCGGAGGGGCCCAGGATGACCGTGACCTCACCGGGCCGGACCGCCAGATCGATGCCGGAGAGCACCTCGTTGCGGCCGAACGACTTTCGGACACCGCGCAATTCGATCGCGAACTCGCTCATCGGCGGTCACCGCCCTGCACGGCGGAACCCCGCGCACGGTCGCCCTTCGAGTAATGCCGCTCGATGTAGAACTGAATGACGCTCAGCACGGTGGTGAGCAGGATGTACCAGACCGTCGCCACCATGAGCAGCGGCACCACCCGGCCATTTCGGCCGTAGATCACCTGCACCTGATAGAACAGCTCCGCGATGGCCATGACCGAGACGATCGAGGTGCCCTTGAACAGGCTGATCACCTCATTGGCGGCATTCGGCAGAATCCCGCGCATGGCCTGCGGCACCACAATGGTGAAGAACTGGCGTCGCCACGGCAGGCCCAGCGACCGCGCCGCCTCCCACTGCCCCTGATCCACCGAAATGATCCCGGCCCGAATGATTTCCGCCGAATACGCGGCCTGATGCAGGGCCAGGCCGATGACGGCGGCGGTGAATCCGCTGATCACCCCATTGGTCTGGAAACGCACGACCTCCGGCCCGAAGGGAATGCCCAGCGACAGCGTTTTGTACAGATACGCCAGGTTGAACCAGAACAGCAATTGCACGATCAGGGGAATCGAGCGGAAGGCCCAGATATAGGTCCACGAAATCGCGCGCAGCACCGGACTTTTCGACAGTCGGCCGATGGCCAGCCACACGCCCAGAAAGAATCCGAGCAGGGTGCCCCAGAAGGTCAGTTCCAGGGTCACCTTCAGCGCCGACAACACCGACTTGGCGGTGAAGTACTGCGCGAAGGTGCCCCAGTCCCATCCGGCATTGGTGATCAGCCCGTGCGCGAACTGCGCGACCAGCACCAATGCCACGGCGGCCGTGGCCCAGCGCCACGGATGCCGGGTCCGGACAATCGGCAGATCACCGTCCTCGCGCTCGGTTGTCGCCACCGAGTCTTCGGTGGACGGCGCTGCCTGCGCGGATGCCGCCAGGGTGCTCATGAAACCGACGATACGAAGCCCCGCCGCCACTGTCGCCGGTCCCGATCAGGCTGAATTCAATTGACCGACAGGTGATTTCCCCTCGAACGCGCGGAAAATACTCCGGTGGAAGACCAGCGGCTCCGAGTCGGAACTCACGCTGACCCGATGCACCCGCAACAGCACGACGGCATGGTCCCCCGCCGGAACCTGCTCGTGCACCGAGGTCTCCAACCAGGCGGTGGCCCCGCCCACGAAGGCCGCGTTCCCATTGCCGGTATGCAACTCGACATTGCGGAACCGATCCCCGCGCCGCGAACTCAAACTCCGCGCCGCCGGTTCCTGCTCACTGCTGAGCAGACTCAACCCCAACCGGGAGGCCTGCTCCAGCCGCGGCCAGGTCTCCGAGGTGTACTGAATGCAGATCGACACCAGCGGCGGATCCAGCGACACCGGCACAAAAGTACTGGCCACCAGGCCGTACGGCGTCCCGCCAATACGCGCGCAGACCGCCACCACCCCGCTGGGGAAGTGCGCGAAGGTGCGTCGCAGATCGGCTCCGTCGACGGGAGCAAGCGCGGCAGCCGCGCCGTGAATCGGGGATATCTTGCCCAGAGACTCAGTGGTCAGCTCGCCCATTACCCGAGTCCAGCACCGGCCCCCACGCGGCGACAGGATTGGGCTCACACCGATTGCAAACGAACCCCCGCGCGACGGGTGTCGAGCGGGGGTTCGATGCGCGCGTGGAACGCGGAATTACTTGGGCACGTTCAGCGTCGGCTGGTTGATCGTGACGAAGTAGTTGTAGGCGGCGGCGATGGCGATCGGGGCGGTCACGAAGAGCTGACCGGCGATGGTGCCCAGGAAGCCGACGGCGGCCATGCCGCCGATGCAGCCGATCACACCGGCGGGCAGGAACGGACCGAACAGGCCGACAATGGTGGCCGAGGCGACACCCGCGCCCACGATCGCGCCCAGCGCGCATCCGACGGCCGCGCCGCCGATGCCGCCGACCAGGGTGCCGATGGTGGCACCGGTGGAGATGGTGTCGCGCATACGGTTCCAGGCGGCCTGCTCACGGTCGTAGTCCGACTTCCAGGGCGCCTGATCCTCGTAGGGCAGGTTGACATCCTGGGCCTGGGCGACCGGCTTGTAGGTCGCGTGGTCCATATCGACCTGCGGGGTCAGGGTGGCGGTGTGGTCGGAGATGTTCGCGGCGATCGGGAATTCGAAATCGTCGATGTGGATGCTCAGCGGCATACCGGCCACGACGGTGCCATTGGCGGCCTTGATCTCGAAATTGCCGTTCTCGACGACCATGGAACCGGCATCCGTGCGGATGATGGTGCTGGAGTCGGAGGTGGTGGCGGTGTAGTCGATCACGCCGTTGTCGGCGGCGGGAGCCGCGTTCACGGTACCGGCGGTGACGCCCATGGCCGTGATCACCAGCGCCGCGGTCGCGGCGAAATTCTTGAAGCGCATGAAATTTCGTTCCCTCATCAGACGGTCCGCCAGATATGGACCGGACCGCATGATCGAAACGGTCCGACGCGAACGAAGTATGTCCCAAAGGTACCGATTCGGTGAACACTTTCGGGGGAGCAATCAGCCCGACATTGGGAAACCCGCCCGATCATTCGATCGAGCGGGCTGTCCCGATGAGGTGATGCTGATTCTATAGAGCCCCTTGCTCTTTCAGTCGGTCGCGGTATTACTTGGGCGCGACGACGTGCGGCTGGTTGATGGTGGTGAAGTACTGGATCGCGGCGGCGATGGCCACCGGAGCCGTGATGAACAGCTGGCCCGCGATGGTGCCCAGGAAGCCGACGGCACCCGCGCCGACGAGGCAGCCGATGATCGGACCCGCGCCGAACAGGGTGGCGAGCACACCGGTGGACAGAGCGCCGACGCCGAAGCCCAGCACGCAGCCGACGGCCGCGGCACCCAGGCCACCGACCAGGGTCGCGATGGTCGCGCCCAGGGAGATGGTGTCCTTCATGCGGTTCCAGGCGGCCTGCTCACGGTCGTAATCCGACTTCCACGGAGCCTGATCCTCGTACGGCAGTGCGACATCCTTGGCGACCGGCGCGTAGGTCGCGTGGTCCATGTCGTACTGCGGGGTCAGGGTCGCGGTGTGGTCGGCGATCTCCGCGGCGATCGGGAACTCGAAGTCGTCCACCCGGAACTTCAGCGGCATCCCGGCGACAACGTTGCCGTTGGCGGCCTTGATCTCGAAGTTGCCGTTCTCCACGACCAGCGAACCGGCATCCGTGCGGATGACCGTGTTGGTCTCGGTGGCGGTGGCGGTGTAGTTGATCGGCGCGTTGGCGTCCGCGGCGGGCGCGGCGTTCACGGTACCGGCGGTCACGCCGAGCGCGGCGACGACCAGGGCGGACACCGCGGTGAATTTCTTGAGACGCATGTGTTTTGGAGATCTCTCTTCAGATGAGCAGATGCGTCCCAGGGGAACATTGTCAGGTGTCTCCCCTGGGACGCTGTGATGGAAACCCGCCTTTACAAACGCAATGTGGCAGGCGGGTTCCCCGCGGATGAACCTTTGCCCATCGGTTGCCGTAATTCTTACTTGGCGGCGTTGAACGGCTGGTTGATGGTCGTGAAGTATTGCGCCGCAGCGGCAATCGCCACCGGCGCGGTCACGAACAGCTGACCCGCGATGGTGCCCAGGAAGCCGACGGTGGACGCGCCGACGACGCAGCCCAGCAGCGGGCCCGCACCGAACAGGGCCAGCAGCGCACCGGTCGCGGTCAGGCCGACCGCCGCACCCGCGGCGCAGCCCAGAGCCGCACCACCGAGGCCACCGACCAGCGTACCGACGGTCGCACCCAGCGAGATGGTGTCGCGCAGGCGGTTCCACGCGGCCTGTTCCCGGTCGTACTGGGTCTTCCAGGGCGCCTGATCCTCGTACGGCAGCGCGACCGGCTTGTACACGGCGTGCGATTCGTCGAGTTGCGGGGTCAGGGTGGCGGTGCGGTCGGAGATATCGGCCGCGATCGGGAACTCGAAATCATCGACCCGGAACTTCAATTCCGTGCCCGCGACCGTGGTTCCATTGGCCGCCTTGATCTTCAGCACGCCATCCTCGACCACCAGCGAACCGGCGTCGGTGCGAATGATCGCGCCGGTATCGGTGACCTGGCCGGTGTAATTGATGGCACCGCCGTCGGCCGGGGCCGGTCCGGCGTACGCCGTCCCCGCCGTCACGCCGGTCGCCGCGATCACCAAGGCCGCGATTCCGGCGAATTTCCTCATCTTCATTCTGGTACTGCTTCCCACTGCCGCGAACTGATCTGTCGGCGGCAAGCATTAAGCAACCCCTCAGGATTCTGGAGGTTAAAAACCAGCTTGATTCTGGCGGCCGGGGCCGAACGGGTATTACTGCGCCTTGGCGGCCGCCTTGGCCTGTTTCTTGAATTCCCGCACCTGCGTGAGGGATTCGGCGTCGGTGACGTCCGCGACCGAGCGCCGCGAGCCGTCCTCGCCGTACGCGCCCGCCGCCTCGCGCCACCCCGCCGCGGTCAACCCGCGCTGTTTACCCAAGAGCGCCAAGAAGATTCGAGCCTTCTGATCGCCGAACCCGGGCAACTTCTTGATCCGCTTCAGCACTTCCTTGCCGTCCGGATCGCCCTCGGTCCACAACGCCGAGGTATTGCCGTCGTAGTTCTCCACAATGTAGCGGGCCAGTTCCTGCACCCGACGCCCCATGGAACGCCCGTAACGATGGATGGCGGGCGGGGTCGCGGCCAGCTCCTCGAATTCCTCGGGATCGGCGGCGGCGATCTTGTGAATATCGAAGCCGCCCATTCGGTCGGCGAGTTTCCAGGGCCCGCGGAATGCGTGCTCCATGGGGAACTGCTGATCCAGCATCATTCCGACCAAGAGGGCGAAATCATCGGTCGAAAGCAGCTCGTCGGCATCGGATTCCTGCGCAATACACAGCGTGCGGCTCACCATGCCTCGATCATCCCATTACCCGTGCGTCACCGTGACACGGGTCACCCCGGAGGCCACGAAAGGGCTAGGCTTCGGCCATGCCCGACACCATGGCTAATTCTTCAGTACGAATCGCGTCACACCCCGACGCCGCATCGCTGGAGCGCAGCGGAGGCGCAATGGACCCAGCCGGACTACGACCGGACCGTTTCGACCGCGCTGGACAAGATCAGCTCGTCGACGTCAACGATCTGCAGGCGGCCCTGCCGGGCATCCGGCGGCTGCGGGCCTGGGCCCACGACGCCCTGGCCACCCAACCCGGCGAGAGCGCCATCGACATCGGATCCGGCACCGGGTCGGAGGTGTTGACCCTGGCCGCCAAGGTCGGGCCCACCGGGACCGCGCTCGGCGTCGAACCCGATCCGGACCTGCTGCTGGCCGCCGAACGCCGCGCCGCGCAGGCCGGATCCACCGCCACCTTCGTCAGCGGTGACGCCTACGGCCTGCCCGTCGGGAGCGAGAGCTTCGATGTGGCGCTGTGCGAGCGCGTCTTCGGGCATCTGACCGCCCCCGCCCGCGCGGCCGGTGAGATCGCCCGCGTGCTGCGCCCCGGCGGGCGCGTGGTGGTCATGGACTCCGACTGGGGCACGGCCATCGTGCATCCCGGCGACCGGCACGTGGTGCACGAGGTCATCGAGACCATGATCGCGGGCACCACCAACCCCTTCGCGGGCCGCCGCCTGGCCGGGCAGCTCACCCAGGCCGGACTGGTCGTGGACGATATCGGCTCGCACGCGCTCATTCAGGATGGCGGGGTCGGCGCGGGCGCGCTGGTCGCCCGCGTGGCCGACCGGGCCGTCGCGCGCGGTTCGATCACCGAACGACAGCGCGACCAACTGCTCGCGGACCTGGAGGCCGGTGCGGCCAGCGGCGACATCCACCTGTCGGTGACGATCTTCGCGGTCCTGGCCCACAAGCCGTTCTGATCCCAAAAGACAAGAGGCGCGCACCGTTTCGGGGTGCGCGCCTCTTATTTCTTTGAATCCCTTACAGGTTCATCAACTTCTCGGAGGCCGCCAGCAGGACGCAGGTGGCCAGGCCGTCCATCGCCTTCTCCAGCTCCGCCGTGGACGGGAAGCTGGGCGCGATGCGAATGTTCTTGTCCTCCGGGTCCTTTCCGTATGGATAGGACGCACCGGCCGGGGTCAGCGCGATGCCCGCGTCCTTGGCCAGCGCCACCACCTTGCTCGCGGTGCCCTCCAGCACATCGAGGCTGATGAAGTAGCCGCCCTTGGGCTCGGTCCAGGACGCCACCTTGGACGCGCCCAGCCGATCCTCCAGAATCCGCAGCACCAGTTTGAATTTCGGCTCCAGGATGGCGCGGTGGCGCTGCATGTGCGCCCGCACCCCCTCCGCGTCCTTGAAGAAGCGCAGGTGCCGCAGCTGGTTCACCTTGTCCGGGCCGATGGTCTTCTTGCCCAGATGCTTCAGATACCACTCCACATTGGCGGTGGAGGACCCGAAGAAGCTCACGCCCGCGCCCGCGAAGGTGATCTTCGAGGTGGAGGCGAGCACGAACGGGCGGTTCGGGTGCCCGGCCGCGGCGGCCAGGCCCAGCACGTCCACCACCGGGTCGGCGGTCTCGGTGAGCGGGTGCACCGCGTAGGCGTTGTCCCACATGAGCCGGAAGTCCGGTGCCGCCGTGGGCATCGAAACGAGTTCCCGGACAACGGCTTCGGAGAAACTGATGCCGGTGGGGTTGGAGTAGTTGGGCACCGCCCACATGCCCTTGATGCTGGGGTCGGAGGCGACCAGCTCCGCGATCAGGTGGACATCGGGGCCGTCGCCCTTCATGGGGATCGGGATCATCTCGAAGCCGAGCGCCTCGGTGATGGCGAAGTGGCGGTCGTAACCCGGGACCGGACACAGGAACTTGAGCGCCGGCTCGTCGATCCAGCGGCGCACCGAATCCGCGTTGCCGTACAGCATGGAGAACGTGAGCAGATCGTTCATGATCTCGAGGCTGGCGTTGTTGCCCGCCAGCAGGTTCGACACCGGAATGCCGAGCAGCTCACCGAAAATGGCGCGCAGCTCCGGCAGGCCGTGCAGGCCACCGTAATTGCGGACATCGGTGCCATTGGCGTCCCGGTAGTCGGCGGTGCCCGGCAGCTCGAGGAGTCCCTGCGAGAGATCCAGCTGCTCGGGCGATGGCTTACCCCTCGTAATGTCCAGCGTCAGCTTCTCGGTCTTGAGCTTCGCGTAGTTCGCGGTCTGCGTCTCGTGTTCCGTCACGAGTTCCGCATGGCTCATCAAACCGAATTGCGTCTGCCGAGGCATCTGACAGCCTTTCCAAGGGCGTGGGTGTGTGTCGAGGGTTGCGCTCCGCGCGAACCCAACCGCCCACGTTACTAGCAGGCCACTCCGATTCGGCAGCGATATACGCCAGTCCACGGTGCCCACAAAAAGAAAGGGGACCCAGCGCACCCGGCAGAGCCCGTTGACCCTTGCTGCCTTCCGGCCCTGGGGGAGTTCACAGGATGCGCGCCGCGCTGGATCCGTCGGCCAGTGTAGCGGCTCACCGAGACCCGTGCCGCCGGGGGTCGATACGATGCCTGCGATATGCGGGGTCTCCCGCTCATTTCCGGAGGGGAAAGATCACATGACGAGTTCCGAACCAGGACCGGGCGGGCCACACGACCCGGCGAAAGCCCAGGAGACCGCGCAGTGGTGGGCCACCCCGCCCACCGGAACCGATCCCGGCCAACCGGTTCAGGGCGCGGACCCGACCATGCTCAACTACGCGGCCGGGGGTATGCCGCCGTACACCCCACCCGCCCAGGCCATTCCGCCCGCGCAGTCCGGCGGCGGCTATCCGCAGCAGCCGATGACCGGCGGCTACGGCCAGCCGGTGTCCGGCGGTTACCCGCAGCAGCAGTACCCGCCGCAGCAGCAATTCGCCCCGCAGCAGCAGTACGCCCCGACGCCCCCGGTCGCGCCCGCCTACGGCTACGTCGCGCCGCCGCCGCGTTCCGGTGGCAACAAGACCGGCTGGATCGTCGGCGGCGTCATCGGCCTGGTGGTGATCATCGGCGTGATCATCGGCGCGGTCGCGCTCAGCGGCGGCAGCTCCCCGCTCGGTGACGACAAGAAGAAGAATGCCGGGAAGTACACCATGGACGGTGTCACCAACGGCTGCAGCGTGATCGACACCTCGGCGCTGAGCAAGTTCGCCGCCAACTCCAAGGGCGCCCCCGAGCATTCCGAGACCAAGCCCACCGATTACTCGGGTGGCCGCTTCGAATGCCGCGCGGGCAACGAGGAGACCACCAAGCCCGACAAATACGGTTCCACCGACACCAACACCGCCGACCTGACCCTCGACGTGTCCTTCCTGAGCGGTTCCTCCAGCGCGTACAACCGCCCGGAATACGACATCTGGAAGACCTCCGACACCGGCACCACCGGCAGCGGCCGCACCTCGGGTGACCTGACCGGCATCGGCGAGGCCGGCTACTGGGTGTCCAAGTCCGACGACTACACCTACTTCACCACCACCGACTACACCTGCGCGGTCAAGGACGACAATGCCTCGGTCAAGATCGAGCTCCGCCTGACCATGTACAAGGGCAAGACCGTCAGCACCGACGACCTCGCCCAGACCTGCAAGGACCAGACCCGCAAGGCGCTGGACAACATCAAGAAGAAGTGAGCCCGAATTCGCCGGAGAAGCAGCCGCCGACCACGGCATTTGCTTCTACCAGGGGTGCACCCGGTATATTGCTCGGCGGAGGATTCGCCTAGTGGCCTATGGCGCTCGCCTGGAACGCGGGTTGGGTTAACAGCCCTCAGGGGTTCAAATCCCCTATCCTCCGCTTCGAAGGCCCCGGCCGGACTCAGTCCGGCCGGGGCCTTCGCTATTCGGTCGTGCCGGGTTCCCGCAACGCGGTGCCGGGTGCCCGCAAAGCGGTGGCGACCTCGTCCACGGCGGCCTCCAGCAAACTCGCGTACCGGTCGGGATCGGGCAGCACGGCCGGATCGGCGTGCACGGAGAGGGTGACGGTGTCGCCGAGGCCGTGCAGGCCGTGGGTCAGATGCATGACCGCGCCCAGGGCCGGGAACCCGGCGGTGAATCGCACCGCACCGCCGCCGAACTCGAGATCCGCGGCGCCCCGGTCGACGCTCGACACCACGGTGTGACCCGAAACTCGTTCGGGGAGTATGTCGATCGGCGCGTGAGCCACGTCACGATGGAGCAGCGGGGCGGGCAGGACCGCGGTCACCGCGTCCCGTGCGCCCTGGAGCGGATGCGCGGCACGCTCCCGGCGCGCGGCCAGATCGGCGGCGATGCGGGCGGCCCGGGCGCGCGGGTCCGATGCGGCGACGGCCAGATCCACCGACAGATCGCGGTAGCCATTGCGGCCGACGCCGGTCCCGGCGAACGCCATGGGCACCTGGGCGCGGAGACCGTCGATCGCCTCGCCCGCTTCGCGCAGGTGGCGCTCCAGCGCGATCGACACCGCGGTGAGGAACACAACCGTCACAGAGTGGCCCGGAGCCCGCAGCCGGTCCTTGTCGCACACCAGCATTCGCACGGAGTGCGAGACCGGCGTCGCACCGCCGCCGTTGAGCGCGTTCGGTTGCGTATCCGGTGCGGGTGGCGGCAGCGCACCGGCGGCCGTCAGCTCGGCGAGACGGCGTTGCGCGCGGGCAGCGCCCAATCCGCGAACGACGGTGCGCGCCATACCGATCGGGATTCCAGGTATGGCCATGGTAGCGGAGAGAACGCTCGTAATCGATTCCCCAATCGCATCGGGCACCAACCGGCGGATGAACGGCGTAGTTCGGGCCTTACCCGACGCTGCCGGAAATTCGCTATGCCCGAACAACTCTCGTGCGATGACGGCCGCGCGACGCCCGTCGGCCAGGGCGTGGGATAGCTGGAGCACCGCTACCAGCGCGGACTCGCCGGCAGCAAAACCCGGGGCGTCCCGGACATTTCGGAAGACGTGCAGCCGCCAGGGGCGATCCTCGGCGCGCAGACCGGTGCCGACCAGGCCGCCCACGGCGGCGGTGACATTCGCCCATGTCGCCGCCGCCAGTTCATGATCGACGAACTGGTCATTCGTGAATTCGCAAGGTGCCCAAATCGGATACGCAAGGTTCGCAGGAGTGTCCAGCACGTGTATCAGCAAATCCGGAACATGCTCGACCCGCTTCGCTACGGCCGCCCGCAGCCGCTCCG
Organism: Nocardia sp. CDC153; assembly: GCF_035818515.1. Taxonomy (NCBI): domain Bacteria; kingdom Bacillati; phylum Actinomycetota; class Actinomycetes; order Mycobacteriales; family Nocardiaceae; genus Nocardia; species Nocardia sp. CDC153. The sequence continues at coordinate 1,129,785 of NZ_JAYKYU010000003.1, forward strand.
CATCGCTGCCAACGTCGACAAAGCAGTAGAGCAGGAACAGGTCGTTGGGCGTGCGCGCGGACAGCCAGTACATGGCGGCGTCCCGGGCGGCGAGGGAATTCACCCCGAGCACCCTAACGAAACGCCCTACGGCGCACTGGCTCTGGGTGCTACCGTTTGTAGTAGAAGCCAATCACTGTCCCGGGGGCGGGTGAGACGCATATGGCATCCAAACTGGCGATTCAGGCCAATGAGGCCGACGAGCGGTACCAAGGTGCCGCATTCCTGAAAAGATCCATCAACAAGGTCTTTCCGACCCACTGGTCGTTCCTGCTCGGCGAAATAGCGCTCTACAGCTTCATCATTCTGCTGCTCTCCGGCGTCTATTTGACCTTGTATTTCGATCCGTCCATGCAGGACGTGACCTACAACGGCGCCTATCAACCGCTGCGCGGGGTCACCATGTCCCGGGCATACGAGTCCGCGCTGAATATCTCCTTCGACGTGCGCGGCGGCCTGTTCGTGCGGCAGGTACACCATTGGGCCGCACTGCTGTTCACCGCCTCGATGATCGTCCACATGTGCCGGATCTTCTTCACCGGCGCGTTCCGCAAGCCGCGCGAGGCCAACTGGGTGCTCGGCGCGCTGCTGTTCATCATGGCCATGTTCGAGGGCTTCTTCGGCTACTCGCTGCCCGACGACCTGCTCTCGGGCACCGGCCTGCGCGCCGCCTTCGCGGGCATCACCCTGGGCAGTCCGGTCATCGGCACCTGGCTGCACTGGCTCATGTTCGGCGGCGACTTCCCGGGCAACATCATCATTCCGCGCCTCTACATCGCCCACGTGCTGCTGCTGCCGGGAATCATGCTGGCGCTCATCGTGGTTCACATCGCGCTGGTCTGGTACCAGAAGCACACGCAGTACCCGGGTCCCGGACGCACCGAGAAGAATGTCATCGGCACCCGCATCGTGCCGGTCTTCTCGCTGGATCAGGGCGCGTTCTTCGCCTTCACCCTGGCGGTGCTGTCGATCATGGGCGGGGTGCTGCAGATCAATCCGATCTGGAATCTGGGGCCCTACAACCCGTCTCAGGTCTCGGCGGGCACCCAGCCGGACTTCTACATGATGTGGACCGACGGCTTCCTGCGCCTGTTCCCGGCCTGGGAGCTCTACATCTTCGGGCACACCGTGCCGGGCGCGTTCTCGGTGGCGCTGTTCATGCCGCTGATCTTCACGCTGATCATCGCCTACCCCTGGATCGAGAAGCGGCTCACCGGCGATCGGGCCCGGCACAATCTGCTGCAGCGCCCGCGCGATGTGCCGGTGCGCACCTCGATCGGGGCCATGTCGTTGAGCTTCTATCTGATTCTCACGCTGGCCTGCGTCAACGACATCATCGCCTACAAGTTCGACATCTCGCTCAATGCCACCACCTGGGCCTTCCGCATCGCACTGCTGACCGTGCCGCCGCTGGCCTACACCATCGCCTACCGGTTGTGCCTGGGCCTGCAGCGCGGCGATCGCGCGGTGCTCGAGCACGGCATCGAAACCGGTGTGGTGCGGCGACTTCCGCACGGTGAGTACATCGAGATCCATCAGCCGCTGGGGCCGGTGGACGCGCACGGGCATCCGATTCCCCTGGAGTATCAGGGCGCTCGGGTGCCGCGGAAGATGAACGAACTGGGGGTCGCGGGCAGCCCCGGCACGGGTGCGTTCTTCTGGGCGGATCCGCCGCGGGAACGGGAGCTCAACGCCGCCAACGAGCGCGAGGCCGAGCACGCACAGCTGGCGGTGCTGCGGCGGGCACAGGAGGCGGCCATGGGCAATGGCAGTGCCGGCAACGGTCACCCGGGGCATAGCGGAACTTCCGAGCCGTAGCCGCCGTACCGCCACCGCCCAAGCCGCCGTACACACGAGTGAAGCCCCGAGTCTCCGGGACTCGGGGCTTCGCTTTGCTCCCGGTGGGGCCGCGGTCAGGCCCCGCGGTGCCGATCAGGCCCGCTTGAATTCCCCGTCGGAGACGCCCGCCATGAAGGCATCCCACTCGCCGGGGGTGAAGGCGAGGATCGGCCCGCCACCGTGATCCTTGCTGTCGCGCACGGCGACATTGCCGTCGCGGAGAAACGCGACCTCTACGCAGTTGCCATTGGGGCCACTGTGTTTGCTCTTGCGCCAGACGGCGCCTGTGAAATCCACGTTCACGGTCCTAGCTCCTTTGCTGCGTCAAGTACGAGATCTTGCTGGCATCGATCTTGGCGACCTCGAGATCCATCGAGATTCCGGAATCCCGGTTACGCCGCGGGTCGCACGCAAACGCTCCGTACAACCGGTTCTCTGCACTTCGCGATGGGAATGCACCCCCGATGGCCGTTCCCGCGCTAAACACTAGCAGGGTTCGTCATTAGGAGATCGCATTCTTTCGTTTTCAATCAGCAAATATGCGGCAAGGTTAGCCAGCTAATTATTTGCACGAAAATAGCCGCAATTTGAGGCTTTTGAATTTCAGAAGTCCGAATTCCGTTGTCGTGTCATTAATGATCCCGCCGGGAAACGCGGTGCGCGCCACGGCACCCGCCATGGGGAATCATGGAGGGCATGCCCGAGGACACCCGCGACGACGCCGAACGGGACCGTGACGAGAACGGACGCGCCCGGAATGCCCGACCCCGTGACCGTTTTGGGCGACCTCTCCCATTCGGCAGCGCGGGTGTCCCCCGCATCCCCGACGATCTCGAGCTGCCGCCCGCCGAGACCCTCGAGTACGCCCAACGGCTGATCGATGACGGCCTGGCCTTCAACGCGCACGAGGTACTCGAGGCGGCCTGGAAGAACGGTCCGTTCGCGGAGAAGTCGCTGTGGCAGGGCCTCGCGCAGTTTGCCGTTGGGCTGACCCACATTCAACGCGGAAATTCGAAGGGCGCTCGCACCTTGCTGGAACGGGCGGCCCAGCGTCTCACCGCCTACGGCCCGGCCCCCTACGATATCGACTCCGCCGGGCTGCTGGCCTGCGCCGACGCCCTGCTCATCGCGATTGACCAGGGAAAACCGGTGTCGGATAACGATCTTCGGCCGCGACTCACAATCTCGCACTGAATTCACAATTCGCTTCCGGACGCACACTCGGTGTGCGTGCCCGCAAGAATGCGCGGGACCGGCGGCCGTGCGAAGGATGCGAACTACCATCGACAGACGTGCCCACCGACCCCGCCACAGCAAAACCCGGGAACGGCCGCTTCGCGCCGAGCCCCTCCGGCGATCTGCACCTGGGCAACCTGCGCACCGGACTGCTGGCCTGGCTGTTCGCCCGCTCGACCGGGCGCGGATTCCTCATGCGGGTCGAGGATCTGGATCGAGTGCGCGCGGGCGCGGCCGAACGGCAGCTCGAGGATCTCGCGACGCTCGGTCTGGACTGGGACCCGCCGGTGGTGTGGCAGTCCCGGCGACTCCCGCTCTACGAGGCGGCCATCGCGCGCCTGACCGCGGCCGGGCTGACCTACGAATGCTTCTGTACGCGTAGGGAAATACAGCAGGCCGTGACCGCACCGCACGGACCCCTGGGCGCGTACCCCGGAACCTGCCGCACCCTCACCGAACACGAGAAACAACAGCGCCGCGCCGAGGGCCGCCCCGCCGCGCTCCGGTTGCGCGCCGACGTCACCGAATTCACCGTCACCGATCGGCTGCTCGGTGAATATCGCGGCGCGGTGGACGATCTGGTGCTGCGCCGCGGCGACGGCACCCCCGCCTACAACCTCGCCGTGGTCGTCGACGACGCGGATCAGGGCATCGATCAGGTGGTGCGCGGCGACGACCTGCTGCCCTCCACCCCGCGCCAGGCCTATCTGGCAACCCTGCTCGGGCTGCCCGTGCCCGAGTACGCCCACGTGCCGCTGGTGCTCAACACCGCGGGCCAACGCCTGGCCAAACGCGACGGCGCGGTCACCCTGCGGAATCGGATGGCGCTGGGCGAATCCCCGGGGTACGTGCTGAGCGTGCTGGCGGAGTCCCTCGGCTACACCGGCGCAACCACACCGTCGGCGCTGCTCGAGAAATTCCGGCCGGAAGACCTGCCGCGCGAACCCTGGACACTCGACGCTAACGGGTTGTTGCAACCCAGCTGATATACGTAACGTACGCACTCGACCAGATCCCGAACGAATTCGACGAGGACGGCGAAACAATGACGAGCGGTGGGTACGACCCCAACCAATATCCGCAGGGCGGCCAGCCGTATGGGCAGCAGCCTTACGGGCAGCAGCCCCAGCAGCCGTACGGGCAGCAGCCCTACGGCCAGCAGTCCGATCCCTACGGTCAGCAGCAGCCGCAGCAGCCGTACGGTCAGCAGCCCTATGGCCAGCAGTCCGACCCGTACGCCCAGCAGCAGCCGCAGTTCGGTCAGCAGCCGTCGTTCGGTCAGCAGGATGCCTACGGTGGGCAGCAGCCCTACGGCCAGCAGCCGTACCAGCCCTACCCGGGTGGCGGCCAGCCCGGTTACGGCGCACCGGGTTTCGGTGGCTCGCAGCCCGGTGAGCTGTGGGTTCGCTTCGGCGCCCGCGTCATCGACTACCTGATCGCCGGTATCCCCACCGGCATCGTCGTCGGCATCCTGGAGGCCGCCATGGGCGGCGGGATCAGCGCGTCGATTCTGGGTTCGGTCATCTCCGCCGCGATCATCACCGCCTACTTCGTGCTGATGGAGACCCAGAACAACGGTCAGACCCTCGGCAAGAAGCTGCTGGGCCTGCGCGTCATCGGCCCGGGCGGCGCGCCGCTGGATGTCGCCACGTCGCTGAAGCGCAATATCTTCGTCGCGGCCGATATCGTCTACTGCCTCGGCAATCTGGTCAGCATCGGTCTGATGATCTGGGCCGCGATCTCCATCGAGCAGGACCCGAACAAGCAGGGCTGGCACGACAAGTTCGCGGGCGGCACCCAGGTGCTCAAGGGCTGAGTCCCCGAACCCGACGAAAATGGGGCGCATCCTTCGGATGCGCCCCATTTTCATTGCCGCACAGTCGTTTTCAGCTGTAGTTCGTGCTCCAATCCCCCACGGCGATGAGGAACAACAGCAGCCCGAGCCCGATCACCACGCCGACCGCGCCCACCCAGATGCCACCCAGCGCGAGGCCGCGGCCCTGCTGCTGCGGATTGGACTTGATCTGGTTGAGCGAGACGATCCCGAGCACCAGGCCGACGATCGAGATCAGCGGGATGAACAGACACATGAACATGCCCGGCAGGCCGATGATCGACACGATCAGCGAGGCGATGGCCAGCGAATTGGTCTGCTGGCTCGGCAGGCTGTACCCGTAGGGCTGATAGCCCGGGTAGCCGTAGCCCGGCGGCTGCGCGCCACTACCCTGTGTCTGCCCCGCGGGCGGATAACCGGGAGTCGGACCCGCCTGCGGCGGAGGGTAATTCGGATACACCGGCTGCGGCGGCGGGGTCAGCGGCGGATGCTGATACTGGGGCGCGGAGGTGTATCCGGCCGCGGGCGGCGACGGTTGCGGCTGCGGTGCCGCGGGCGGAGCCTCGGGTACGGAGCTCTCGCCGCCGTACTGCTTCCACCACTCGTCGGAGTCGCCGGGATTCGTCATTGGCTCAGCCTAGGCCGTACCGAACGAAGACACCCACCGGTCCGTGCGGATCGATCCAGGCAGGGATACTTTCCGCGTGAGCGATACGAAAACGGTCGAAAACGACCGATCTGGACACCCCGCGCCGGAGCACGCCGCATTCGCGGACGCGGCGGGGGGATATTTCACACCGGTGGCGGTGGCCTTCACCGCCGTGCTGCTGATCTCCAATGTCTGCGTCGCCAAGGGCGTGCAGTTCTTCACCGGACACCATGTGTCCCTCGGCCCCATCACCGTGCTGCCCCTGACCATGGACGGCGCGTTCTTCCTCTTCCCCATCGCCTACGTCATCGGCGACATCCTCAGCGAGGTCTACGGCTTCCGCGCCACCCGCCGCATCGTCTACTACGGATTCGGTGCGCTGCTGCTGATGATCATCTGCTTCCAGGTGGTCATCAAGCTGCCCACGGGCGATCTGGACCAGAACGGCTCGGACTTCGGCAATGTCCTCGGCCATACCCCGCAGCTGGCCTTCGCCGGCATCGCCGGGTATTTCGTGGGTCAGTTCCTGAACTCGATCACCCTGGTGCTCATCAAGGAGAAGACCAAGGAGAAGCACCTGTGGGCGCGGCTCCTGGGCTCCACCGTGGCGGGCGAGGTCGGCGACACCTTCGTGTTCTGCTCGATCGCGGCCACCGCCATCGGCATTCACACCTGGGGCGACTACATCAACTACACGATCGTGGGCTTCATCTGGAAGACGCTGGTCGAGATGTGTGTGCTGCCGATCAGCTACCGCTGCATCGCCTTCCTGAAGAAGCGGGAACCCTCGTACCGGCCCCGCGAGCGTGCCGCCATCTACGAGTAGGGGTTTCGGCGCGGTCGCGTCGAAAGTTCCTACAGCCCAGGGGCTTTGATGCGGCCGCGCCAGCGGCTCAAGAAGTCGGTCTTGTACTCGTCGAAGTAGCCGCCGTCCAGGCTTTCTCGGACGCGATCCACCAGGCGCACCGTGAAGCGCTCGTTGTGGATGGTGCACAGCGTCGCCGCGAGAATCTCTTTCGCCTTGAACAGGTGATGGATGTAGGCGCGGGTGTAGTTGGCGCAGGTGTAGCAGTCGCAGGTTTCGTCGATGGGCGTGAAATCGCGCTTGAAGCGGGCGGTATTGATATTGAAGCGGCCCTCGTCGGTGTAGAGCGCCGCATTGCGGGCCACGCGTGAGGGATTCACGCAGTCGAAGGTGTCCGCGCCGTTCTCCACCGCGGTGAAGATGTCCTCCGGCTCACTGATGCCGAGCAGGTGCCGCGGCTTGTGCTCCGGCAGTTCGTCACAGCACCAGCCGACAATGGTGCCCAGATTGTGCTTCTCCAGCGCGCCGCCGATGCCGTAGCCGTCGAATCCGGTTCCGGCCTCGCCGCGCAGCGCCTCGAGATCCCGGCAGGCCTTGCGGCGCAGGTCCTCGTACTGCGCGCCCTGAATCACCCCGAACAGCGCCTGATACGGCCGATGCGACCGCGCGGCGGTGAGTCGCTCGTGTTCGTCGAGGCAGCGCTTGGCCCAGCGGCGCGTGCGCTCGAGCGATTCCTCCTGGTAGCCACGGGTATTCATGAGCGTGGTGAGCTCGTCGAAGGCCATCATGACGTCCGCGCCCAGCCGATGCTGGATGCCCATGGACACCTCGGGGGTGAAGCGGTGCTTCGACCCGTCCAGGTGCGAGCGGAAGGTGACGCCGTCGTCGTCGACGTGGGCCAGACGCTCCTTGCCCTTGGCGATCACATCGTCGCTCCGCACGCCGACGGCCTCCATGGCCAGCACCTTCTTGAAGCCGACGCCCAGCGACATGACCTGGAAGCCGCCGGAGTCGGTGAAGGTCGGTCCGTTCCAGTTCATGAACGCCGCCAGGCCCCCGGCTTCATCGACGATGTCCGGGCCGGGCTGCAGGTACAGGTGATAGGCATTGGCGAGCAGCGCCTGCGAGCCGATCTCCTTCATGGTCTCCGGCAGCACGGCCTTGACCGTCGCCTTGGTGCCCACCGGGGTGAAGGCGGGCGTGGCAATGTCGCCGTGCGGCGTACTGATCACGCCCGTCCTGCCATGCCGCCCTTCCAGACGGGTACCGACCTTGAACGAGAACTCGGAGGCAGCAGACACGGCCTCCATCCTCTCAGGTGGGAATCAGGCCTTGCCCGCACCCACCGCGTCCGGCTCGGGATCGTCCACATTGTTGCCTTCGCCGTCGGTGATCGCGGCGGCGAACTGGGCGCTGTAGAGCCGGTAGTACGCGCCCCGCGCGCGCAGCAGCGTCTCGTGGGTGCCCTGCTCGACGATCTTGCCCTTCTCCATCACCACGATGGTGTCGGCGTCGCGGATCGTCGAAAGCCGGTGCGCGATCACGAAACTCGTGCGGTCCCGGCGCAGCGCCGCCATGGCGTGCTGCACCAGCAGCTCGGTGCGGGTGTCGACCGAGCTGGTGGCCTCGTCCAGGATCAGGATGGACGGCTTGGCCAGGAACGCGCGGGCAATGGTGATGAGCTGTTTCTCACCGGCGCTGACGCCGGAGCCCTCCTCGTCGATGACGGTGTCGTAGCCCATCGGCAGGGCGTGCACGAACCGGTCCACGTAGGCGGCGCGGGCGGCCTCGAGGATCTCCTCCTCGGTGGCGTCGGTGCGGCCGTAGGCGATGTTCTCGCGAATGGTCCCGCCGAAGAGCCAGGTGTCCTGCAGCACCATGCCCATGCGCGAACGCAGACGGTCGCGGCCGATGTGGGTGATGTCGACCCCGTCGATGGTGATCGCGCCGGAATCCACTTCGTAGAACCGCATGAGGAGGTTGACCAGCGTGGTCTTGCCCGCGCCGGTCGGCCCGACAATGGCGACCACGTGCCCGGGTTCGGCCACCAGTGAGAGGTTCTCGATGACCGGCGTCTCCGGCTCGTAGCGGAAGGACACGTCCTCGAAGGCCACCCGGCCGCGATCCACCGGCCGCGAATCCTCCTCTGGATCCGGCGACTGCTCCTCGGCGTCGAGGATCTCGAAGATCCGCTCGGCCGAGGCGACACCCGACTGCAGCATGTTCATCATCGAGCCGATCTGGGTGAGCGGCTGGGTGAACCCGCGCGAGTACTGGATGAACGCCTGCACCTCACCCAGTGACAGCTGACCCGACGCCACCCGCAGGCCACCGACCACGGCGATCAGCACGTAGTTCAGGTTCCCGAGGAACATGATGGCGGGCATGATGAGCCCGGAGATGAACTGCGACTTGAACGAGGCGTGGTAGAGCTTCTCGTTGGTCTCGTCGAACTTCTCGCCGACCTCGCGCACGCGGCCGAAGGCGCTGACCACCTCGTGGCCGGTGAAGGCCTCCTCGACCTGGGCGTTGACCGCACCGGTGTACTTCCACTGGTCCACGAAGTGCGGCTTGGAGCGCTTGGCGATCTGCGCGGTCACGATGATCGCCAACGGCACGGTGAGCAGGGCGATCAGCGCGAGCAGCCACGAGATCCAGAACATCATGATCAGGATGCCGATCACCGACAGCACATTGATGATCAGCTGAGACATGGTCTGCTGCAACGTCTGTGCCATATTGTCGACGTCATTGGTGACGCGGGAGAGCACATCGCCGCGCGGCATGGAGTCGAAGTAGCGCAGCGGCAACCGGTGCAGCTTGTCCTCGATCTGGGCGCGCAGGCGCTTGACGGTCCGGTTGATCACGATGATCAGCAGCTGCGCCTCCAGCCAGCCGAACACCGACGCGCCGATGTAGAGCGCGAGCACCCAGGCCAGCACATGGCCGACGGCGGTGAAATCGACTCCCGTGCCGGGAATCACGTTCATGCTCGCCAACATGTCGGCGAAGGTGCCGTTGCCGTTCGCGCGCAGGCGCTCGACCAGCTGGTCCTTGCTCTCTCCGGCGGGCAGTTCCTTGCCGACCACACCGTCGAAAATGATGTTGGTGGCCTTGCCGAGGATCTGCGGGCCCAGGGTGTTGAGCACCACCGACCCCACGGCCAAGAGGAACACCACCACCAGATACGCCTTGTCCGGCGCGAGCATGCGCAGCAGACGCTTGAGCGACGGGCCGAAGGACTTCGCCTTCGCGTCCGGCGCACCGGGATTGACGCCGCCGGGCCTCATCGCACCTCCTCCGCGCTGAACTGCGACTCCACGATCTCGCGGTATTCGGGACAGTCCTTCAGCAATTGGTCGTGGGTGCCGATCCCGGCCATCGCGCCGTCCTCGAGCACCACGATCTGATCGGCGTCACGAATCGTCGAGATCCGTTGCGCCACAATAATGACCGAGGCGTCGGCGGTCTCCGGCCGCAGCGCCTCGCGCACCCGCATATCGGTGGCGACGTCGAGGGCGGAGAAGCAGTCGTCGAACAGGTAGACCCGGGGCTTGCGCACCAGCGCGCGGGCAATGGCCAGGCGTTGGCGCTGACCACCCGAGACGGTCGTACCGCCTTGCGCCACAGGCGTTTCCAGCCCCTGCGGCATCTCCCGCACGAAGTCGGCGGCCTGCGCGATCTCCAGTGCGCGCCAGAGCTCCTCATCGGTGGCGTCCGGCTTGCCGTAGCGCAGGTTCGAGGCCACGGTGCCGGAGAACAGATACGCCTTCTGCGGCACCAGGCCGATCTGCGAGCGCAGCGTCTCCAGCGCCAGGTGTCGCACATCGGTGCCGCCCACGTAGACCGCGCCGTCGGTGACGTCGATGAGCCGCGGGATCAGATTGATCAGCGTGGTCTTGCCCGAACCCGTCGCACCCACGATGGCGGTGGTGGTGCCCGGCGCGGTCTGGAAGCGAATGGCCCGCAGCACCGGCTTCTCCGCGCCCGGGAACTTGAACTCCGCGAAGGCCAGATCGACCGTGGCCGGATCGCCCTTGAAATCCTGCGGCAGTCGCGGTTCGGCCACCGAGGACTCGGTGTCCAGCACCCCGCCGATGCGCTCGGCCGAGACCGCGGCGCGCGGGGCCATCATGGCCAGGAAGGAGGCCATCATGACCGCCATCAGGATCTGCATGATGTAGGCGAGCATGGCGGTGAGCGAACCGATCTGCATCTTGCCGTCGTCGATGGCGTGGCCGCCGAACCAGATGACGCCGACCGTGGTCACATTCGAGATCAGCATGACCGCCGGGAACATGAGCGCCATGTACTTGCCGACATAGAGCGACTGCGCGGTCAGCTCGGTATTGGCGACCCCGAAACGCCAGGTCTCCTGGCGCTCGCGCACGAACGCGCGCACCACACGGATGCCCGTGATCTGTTCGCGCAGCACCCGGTTCACCGCATCGATGCGCTCCTGCATGCGCCGGAAGCCCGGCACCATGCGGGTGATGATGAAGGCCATGGTCAGCGCGAGCGCGGGCACCGCGATCAGCAGCAGCCACGACAGCTGCATGCTCTCGCGCAGCGCCATGAAGATGCCGCCGACGCACATGATCGGGGCCATCACCAGGATGGTGGCGCTCATGACGATGAGCAGCTGCACCTGCCCGACGTCATTGGTATTGCGGGTGATGAGCGACGGCGCGCCGAACACGCCGACCTCCCGCGCGGAGAAGGTGCCGACCCGGTGCAGCAGGGCCGCGCGCATATCGCGGCCCGCGCCCATGGCGGCCTGCGAGCCCAGATACACCGAAACGGCCTGGGCGACGATCTGAATGGCGGTGACCAGCAGCATCCAGCCGCCGGTGGACCAGATATAGCCGATATCGCCCGTGGTGATGCCGTTGTCGATGATGTCGGCGTTCAGCGTGGGCAGATACAGCATGGCGATGACCGAGATCAGCTGGAGCACGACGACCCCGGCCAATTGGGAGCGATAGGGCCAGAGGAAGGTGCGTAGAAGTCGGATCAACATGATGTTGGCAGGCTACCGCCGAAACCGGGGCATCGCCGCGACGTTTTTCGGCAGGGCTAGATATCGGGCTGGTCCAGGTCGCGCCACGCGACCGCGACCTCACCACGATGCGGGGTCGCGACCGGTCCGCCGTTCGGGCGGGGGCGACGGGTCCAGGCGTCCGGATCGCGCAGCAGCTCGTCGAGGAACGATGGCAGCAGATCATGGGCGATATCGGCGATGGTGACCCGCTCGAGCACCGAGCGGATGTTCACCCGCAGCCCGATCCACACCCGCTGCAGCGGTTCGGCCGCGCCCGGATAGCCGACGTCCTCGGGCCGCTGTCCGCGCACCGAGGCCAGCGGACCCTCCACGGCGCGAATCACATCCGCGACGCTGATCTCCGCGGCCGCGCGCGCCAGTCGGTACCCGCCGTCCGGGCCGCGGCGGCTGGTGACCAATCCGCCCTTGCGCAGATCCGAGACCACCGATTCCAGGACCTTGGGCGGAATGTCCTGGGCGGCCACAATGGCGTCGGCCTTCACCGAATCCGGTTGCGCCTTGGCGATTTCCACGAGCGTGCGCACCGCGTAATCGACCTTCGCGGTGATGTGCACGGGAACTCCTGACTCGCGGCATTCGATTCGGAACGGGTAAAGGAAAACCCTATCGCTTCGGATTCAGTACGCCGAGTGCGGCATTCAACAGCGTCTCCTCGACGTGGGCGATCTCGGTGTCCGGCACGATCTCCTGGGACATCATCGCGGTGCTGAGCACCTGCATGGCGGCCGTGGCGCGCAGCAGGGTGTCGGCATCGGCATCGGGGCCGGCCAGCCACCGGCAGGTGCGGTGATGCAATTCGATCAGGTCGGGATAGCGATTGCCGAGGGCGTTCACGATGGCCACGGTGTCGCGCATGCACAGCGCGCCCACATGGCGATTGGCCAGCGTCGAGCGCAGCCGCTCCCGAATTACGCGTTCCACGTTCTCGGGGGTGTGCGGAATATCCGCCAGACCCTCGACCTGGGTGCGAACCTCGTCGAACATCGGCTCGATGATGGCGACGAGCAGATCGACCTTCGACGCGTAGTGATAGTAGAGCGACGCTTTTGTGATTCCGACCGCATCCGCGACCTCGCGCAAACTGCTGTGGTCGAACCCCTTGGTCGAAAAAATCTGCAGAGCCGCCTCGCGAATCGCGTCCTTGGTGCTTCTACCTGCGACAACTGTTCCGGAAACGACTGGGGCGCCCATGGTCTCATCCTCTCACCCGCGCGGGGAGGTGCTCCAACCGCGCTCGGAGTGCGATCTACGCCACCTAGAGTCGAGGTTGTTCCTCCGCTTAATCGCTCGGTAGTCTACCTACCGCACGGTAGGCAGAATTTAGTTTTCGTGGAGGCGGGGGGCCGAGGCTCCCGGCGGCAGTGCCTGTCTACGCGCCAGCGCAACCAGCACCCTGTTTCGCCCGTAACCATTCGCCCAGGAGAACCCCTCGTGTCCGTATACCTCTATCGGTGGGGAAAGTTCGCCTTCCGCCGGAAATGGATAGTCATCTCGGCGTGGATCGCCGCGTTGCTCGTCATCGGCGGCCTCGGCGGTTCCCTCGCCAAGCCGTTCCAAGACTCCTTCACCATGCCCAACCTGCCCTCGGAGCGGGCCACGGAAATCCTCGACCAGCATTTCCCGGGCATGTCCAAGGACTTCGACCCCAATGCCGTCACCGGCACCTATGTGATCGCCGCGCCCGCGGGCCAGAAGCTCACCGACCCCGCGAACGCGGCGGCGTTGAACGAGTTCCTCACCGATCTGAACGCGCTGGCGATCGTGGACAAGTCGGACCCGAAGTCCGCTCCCGCCAACCCGATCGAGGTCACCAAGAAGATCGGTGAGCCCGCGGGCATCGACTGCCTGAACGGCGATCGGTCCAATCCGAACTTCGCCGCCATCTGCTCGAGCGCGCCGCTGAACGTGCTCAACAAGACCGCCGCGGATTCGGTGGCGACGGTCAAGGCCAAGTACACGATTGCGAAGTTCTCCGATATCAAGCAGGCCGATCGCGACGCCGCCTACCAGGTCGGCGACAAGGCGCGGCAGGCCGGGCTGCAGGTGGAACTGACCGGTTCCATCGCGCAGGATCCGGGCGGCTCGAACGGCTCCTCCGAGCTGATCGGCATCGCGGTGGCGCTGGTGGTCATGGTGATCGCGTTCGGCGCGATCGTGGCGGCCTTCGTGCCGATCCTCACCGCGCTGATCGGCGTGGGCACCGCCATCTCCATCATCATGTTCGGCACCCACTTCCTGACCGTGCCGACCTTCACCCCGATCCTGGCCTCCATGATCGGCCTGGCGCTGTCCATCGACTACGCCATGTTCATCGTGTCCCGGTACAAACATGAACTGGCCGTGTCGAATTCGCCGGAGGAGGCCGCGGGCACCGCGGTCGGCACCGCGGGTTCGGCCGTCATCTTCGCCGGTCTGACCGTCATCATCGCGCTGGCGGGCCTGAGCTTCGTCGGTGTCAGCTTCCTCACCTACATGGGCATTTTCGGCGCGGTCTCCGCGGCCATGGCGGTGCTGGTGGCCGTCACCCTGATGCCCGCGCTGATGGGCGCGTTCGGCCGCTTCCTGTTCAAGCCGAAGCTGCCGCTGGTGGCCCAGCACGATCCCGAGGACGAGCACTCGGTCACCAATGGCATGCGCTTCGCCCGCTTCATCGGCAAGGCTCCGGCGCTGACGCTGGGCATTTCGGTTGTGCTGCTGGGTCTTTTGGCCGCGCCCGCGGTGAATCTGCAGCTGGGTCTGCCCGGCGGCGACTCCATGCCCAAGCACCAGACCATCCGCAAGGCCTACGACCTGCAGACCGCGGGCTTCGGCGAGGGCGCCAACGGCACCCTGCTGGTGGCCGTCGACCTCAGCAAGACGCCGGAGAATCAGCGCACCGAGGCCCTGGATGCCTTGCGCGCCAAGCTCGCCGGCTACCCGGGCATGGACTACCTGACCTTCGCCATGCGCAGCCAGGACCAGCAGGCCGCCATGTTCACCGGCGTGCCCAAGTCCGGGCCGAACAACCAGGAGACCAAGGACCTGGTCAAGAACGCCCGCGACGCCGAGTCCGAATTCAAGGACCGGTACGGCATGGAGTACGGCATCACCGGCACCACCGCCATCTACGCGGACGTCTCGCAGGCGCTGCTGAACAAGATCATTCCGTACCTGGCGATCGTGGCCGGCGCGGCATTCATCCTGCTGCTGTTGGTGTTCCGCTCGATCGTCGTGCCGTTGACCGCCGCGCTGGGCTTCCTGCTCTCCATGGCGGCCACCTTCGGCGCGACGGTGCTCATCTTCCAGGAGGGCCACTTCGGTCTGGTGGAGCCGCATCCGCTGGTGAGCTTCCTGCCGATCATGTTGATCGGCTTGGTATTCGGCCTCGCCATGGACTACCAGGTGTTCCTGGTGACCCGCATGCGCGAGGAGTACGTGCACGGCAAGTCGGCCAAGGACGCCATGATCAGCGGCTACCACCACGGCGCGCGCGTCGTGACTTCCGCCGCCGTCATCATGATCTCGGTCTTCAGCGCCTTCATGCTGGACGACAATGTGGTGGCCAAGTCCATGGGCTTCGCCATGGCAGCGGGCGTGTTCTTCGACGCCTTCATCGTCCGTATGGTGTTGATCCCGTCGCTGCTGGCGCTGCTGGGCAAGTGGGCCTGGTGGATGCCGAAGTGGCTGGACCGCATCCTGCCCGACATCGACGTGGAGGGCTCCAAGCTCACCGCGCTGAAGCAGGCCTCGACACCCGTCGAGGACAGGCAGCCCGTCACGGTCTGACCCTCTCGTAACTCTCGGCCCCCACCCGATTTCGGGTGGGGGCCGAGCGCGTTTCGCGGTCACCGCAGGAAGCGGGTGACGGTATTGCGGATCGCGATGCCCGCTGAAGTCGCGGGGACCATGAGGGCGGTGGCGGCGCGGAAGCCCCGCTGCTTGGGCTCGACGAGGGTGCGGTGGCGCTGTTCGTAGGCGGCGAAGGCGGTGTGGGGGTGGTCGGGGGTGCGGGTCAACTCCGCGGCCAGGGTGTGCGCGCCCGCGATGGCGAGGGTGGAGCCGTCGCCGAAGAGGGACAGCGAGGATCCGGCGTCGCCGAGCAGGGCGATGCGGCCGGAGGACCAGTGCGGCAGGCTGATTCGGCTCACCGAGTCGAAGTAGATGTCGTCGGCGGCCTTCAGCTGGTCGAGGAGATCGGCGAAGATGCCGAGCGGTTCGGAGTAGGCCTCGGCGACGAGCCGCTTGTGTTGTGCCAGGTCGCGATGGTCGAAGCCGGGTACCGCGTCGCGGCGGAACAGAAAGGCCGCCACCGCCTTTCCCTTGGCGGGATGCACGGAGATCGCGCGGCCGGGCTGGTTCAGCATGACCACCTCGGTCTCGTCGCCGAGGGCCCGGTCGACCGGGAGCGTCGCCGCGTACATGCCCATGTGGTGGATGAACTCCGATTCCGCACCGAAGGCCAGCCGACGGACATTCGAGTGCAGGCCATCAGCCCCGATGACGTAGTCGTAGCGCTCGGTGGCACCGCTCTCGAAATCGGCGTCCACCCCATCCGCACCCTGGGTGAGTCCGGAAATCGAGTCACCCCAGCGGATTTCGACCCGATCCCGTGCCGAATCGAGCAGGATGGCGGCCAGATCCGCGCGGGCGACCTCCACCTCCCGCGCACCCGCCCCGCCTTGAAAGGCGCTGAGCCGCAACCCGGATCGCCGTCGACCGGCCGTGTCGACGAAGCTCATGCGATCCACCCGCGAGGCTGCCGCACGCAGTGCCGGCATCACCCCCATGGCCTCGACGACCTCGACGGCGGGGCCTTTCACATCGATCGGATTCCCACTGGACCGTTGGGCCCGCGCCCGCTCGACGATGGTCACCTCGAATCCGTTGCGCCCCAACCAGTATCCGAGTGTCGATCCCGCGATACCGGCTCCAGATATCAGTACTTTCCCGCTCATTGCCATTACCTCGATTCAAGTGGACGATTTTCGTCCACTTCTCGGATGCTACGCTAAGCGGAAGATTTTCGTCCACTTATTCCGAGGAGGGGCCCATGGCCGAGCTCAGGGCCGATGCCCGCGGCAACCGCGACCAGATCCTGGCCGCCGCCCAACTGGTCTTCCGCGAACAGGGCGTCAATGTCTCCATGAAGGACATCGCCGACGCCGCCGGTGTCGGCGTCGGCACCCTCTACCGCCGCTTCCCCGACCGCGGCGCCCTCATCTCCGCCACCGCCCACTCCTACCTCTCGGCCCTCTCCGACCTGGCCGCCACCGCCGAACGCGAATCCCCCGACGCCTGGCACGCCCTCTCCCGCCTCCTACGCGAATGCGCCGAACTCCGTTTGGGCGCAATTGCATCCGCCGTGGAGCCCGCCCTCCACGCCGACATCAAGGCCGACCCCGCCCTCACCGAAGTCCGCGCCACCATCACCACCCGCATAGCCCGCCTGACCACCCAGGCCCACACCGACGGCACCCTCCGCCCAGACGTCACCCCCGAAGACATCGCCCGCCTGATGACTCTCCAGATCTACACCGCCCCAGACGAATCCCACCCCCAAGCCATCAACCGAGTCCTCGACCTCCTGCTGAAAGGCCTCCGCCCCTAACCCCTCAACCAACCCTTGCGATCCGAATAAACCGCTAAGCTCCCGAAATGATCGCTCGCATCTGGCGCGGAGTGATCCGCGCAACCGACCTCGACCCCTACGTCACCTACATCCAGAACACCGGAATCAAGGAATACAAACAGACTCCGGGAAACCAGGGCGCCTGGATGCTCACCCGCCTCGACGGCGACAAAGCCGAAATCATCACCCTCAGCTTCTGGGATTCCTACGCCTCCATCGAAGGCTTCGCCGGCCCCGACCTCGAAAAAGCCGTCTACTACCCCGAAGACGACCACTACCTCCTCGACCGCCCCGAAAAGGTCCTCCACTACGAAATCACCTGAGCGCCAGCGATCTCCATCTGACTACGGATCAGAAGGTTGGGAGTTCGAGCGACCGGATCAATAGCGCCAGCCGGGCTTCACTGGCGGAACGAACCTCGGCGGTGGTGGCGGAGTGCCGACATATCGGAAGCTGCCAAACAAGTCCCGAGCGGCGGTGAAGGCTTCGGATTCGGTCATGACGCGGCCGTAGAGTATCGGCCCGAGTTCGATCAGTCGGTACGCGAAGTTGGGCGAGTTGAACAACTCAGCGGTCTCCTCGTCGGCGTACCACTGCCCGTCGGCGAACCGCACCCACCGTTCCGCGTGACGGTATCGCCAAATCACCCACTTGTTGCGTGGCGCTGTGGTGTCCACAGACTGAATCTAACGGAATCCGATGATATGACATGGATTTGCGGGTTGGGCTCAGGCGGGCACGACGCCTACGCTTTGCCGACGACGTGGGCCAAAACCAACTCGTCGCCCGACGCGGTTGATGAGATCCCGGTTCCATGGCGTGCCAGAGCGTGGCAGGGTGTATCTATGCCTGCCCCGGAGATGTCGCCCACCGAGGTCAGTGTGCGTCAATTCGTCAACGACTCCGGTGCGCAGCACCGGTTTGTTCACACCGGTCAAGCCCAGGCGATGTTCGCTACCGCACCCACGCTGGACTACGAGGAATTGCGGCGCGATCTGGATACGCCTGTCACCGACGAGCTGGCCGAGGACCCGATCAGCTGACCGGACAGTCCTGTGACGAACCGAAGCCGCGTGGCGACCGTTTAGCCCAGCCACGGGAGGTTCGAGCCATCTTGATAATGCTGGAGCCGCAGGCGGACGGTTGGATGCACCGGCAGATCCTCCAGCTCCTCGAGGGAGACGAAGCGGACCTCGGTGGACTCGTGTGACACCTGGATTTCGCCACCGACCACCCGGCCGTTGTAGACGATCGCGAACTCCTGCCGGACCTCGCCGTCGGAGTATTCGATCACGTGGTCTGGATCGGTGTAGATGCCGAGAAGCCCTGTGATCTCGATGTCCAACCCAGTTTCCTCTCGGGTTTCGCGAATCACACAGTCTTCGAGAGTCTCCCCCACCTCCATGATCCCGCCCGGCAATGACCAGTTGCCGGAGTCACCACGCCGTTGCATGAGCACGCGGCCAGCTTCGTCGACAACCAAGGCCGACCCGCCGGGCTTCAGCGAGTTGGGCTTGGGTGCATCTGGATCTTTGTAGTAGTCACGCCGTGAGCCCATGGTGTTCCTCTGTGCCGTACGGGGTTACGGTTCCCCATATTTGCTCGAACTGGTCTGAAAACGACTCGAAAATCCCGTGTGGAGACAACTTCCGCAGGTGCAGAGCGGTGTGCTGGTAGCCCCGGGCCCGGAACAGGTACGGGGTAACAATCATCTCGGAGTCGAACCGAAACACCGAGTTGTACAAATGCGTGGCGTGAAGCCCGACAGTGCAGCCCGGGGTTTCTGCAAGCGGTCCCAGCATCGACAACGCGTTGCGTATCCGGCCGGGCAGGGTTCCGCCCATCTGCTCCAGCGCATCCCTTTCCATGACGTGGGGGCAGTCAGGGTCGGCGAACCCGAGCCTTACCACAGCGCCCGCCTCGCACTTGGCTGCGATCAATTCGGAAGCGTTCGGCAGCAACTCGAATACAAACGGGTACGCGTACCCGATGATGTCGATTCGTTCAGTCGCCTTGTGAATCAACGACACCCAGAGATCGTTCGGTATGTCTGCCCGGTGCGCGTATGCACCCAAGACTTCCGCGGTCGCTGGTGCTCCTGCTTGAATGTCCGGCCGAGCAGACGGCCACAATGACTCCTCGGTCTCGCCGAGTGCCAAGGCAACCTCCAAGCGGGTGCGTCGATGCGGCACCCGTCCCGCGAGCCAACGGTTGACGGTCTTCACGTCCACCTTGACCGCAGTAGCCAGCCGGGCTGAGTCGAACCCTGCTCGGAGCATCGCGGACTCCAGACGCTGAGTCATGCCAGAACCCTACGTGCATTTCGGGGACACGCAGGACGTTTGAAGTGTCTTCGGAAGCGTCCTTGACACAGTTCTGGCGTCCCCACGCGGTCCCTAACTTCGGATGTGGCGCTCGGGGCCGACGCAGTCAACTCCCCCGAGCTGCCACACCACTGAAGCAAGGGGCAGTCGTGACCGACGAACCAGAAGAAGCGCAGGCCACACCACGTACGCGGCTGTTCCAGTTTCCCGGTGGCGTACTGGAACTCCAGAGCGCCGGAGACGGCTCCGAGGACTGCTCCGGGTTCTACCTAGAGATTCACGGCCACATCGCACTCGACGGACATGAGGACAGAGAGGCTGTAATGCGTTACAAGCCAACGGCCTTGGGCTATCTCAGAACCGATGTGTCTGGGATTGCTCAGCTATGGGACGAGAGCCAGGTGCGGAAAATGGCGACACGACTCGGGTATGACTTTGCTGCGCTTGTTATCTATGACCCGCAACCAAACGTCCGCCGCTTGCCCGTTTGAAGGCGCAAGCCACCCGCCTGGACGCTGAGGCCGTCATTGTTCCCGGCCCTCAGCACTTTGAAGGCGGCCAGGTTCCCGACGCACTGGTCAAGCAGTTGGACGTCATCACCTGCCATCCAGAGGAGACCTACGCGCGCAGGGCAACGCCTCCACTCCGAGACCTCCCGCCCGCTGAAGCGAACGGAGCCTAGGCAACCCCGTACGTGTAGCTATGCGGCGTCGGCGATCTGATAGAGCGTTTCGCCAGCCGCGTCGATCCGAATCAGCGTGCCGGACTCAGTGATTTCGAGCCGAAGGGTCCAGGTATCCGAATCACCGGCGCTGTTCGTCAATGAGTTCGCTGACGACACCCTTCCCGCGATTGGGAGTTGTCGGATGGATGGGCATTGGTGCCGGTTGCTTCTTCATGCGGGCCGCCTGGATGCGTCCTTCGGCCACTAGCTGCTCGAGTTGCATGGGTTCTTCGCTACTTCCAGGCGGCGAGGTTGGGGAGGGTGCCGGTGAGGTCGGTGCCGGGGGAGCGGCCGATGAGCCAGGCGGCCAGGGAGGTGGCGGGGCCGGAGATTGTGGTGGTGGGGGTGCCTACCGTGCCGGTGTAGTCGGTGTCGGTGGCCACGACCGTGAAGCCCGCGCCGTCTTCGGGTTTGACCTCGGTGACCGATTGGGCCAGGAGGCGGGCGGTGAAGTCGGGGGACCAGTCGGCGGGGGTGTAGTCGAGGGCGAGGTCGACGTGGTGGATTTCGACCTCGAGCAGGCGCATCCAGGGGACGCGGGTGGCGGGGATTTCGCCGCCCTGGCGGTTGCGGACGAGGGCGGGCCAGCGGTCGTCGGGCATGACGCGGGCGAGGGCGAGCCAGCGTTCGTGGGAGGCGGTGAGGTCCTCGAGTTGCTCGCGCAGGGGGCGCGGTGCGCCGGATTCGATATCGGCCTCGCGCAGGTATTGGCTTGCGTACTGCGGGGTTTCGATGCCGGTGCGGGCCCACAGCAGCAGGTTCACGAGGCTGTCGGCATTGCGGGACAGGTGGGCCAGCACGTGGCCGCGGGTCCAGCCGGGGAGCAGGGAGGGCTCGACCAGGTCGGCGTCCGTCAGGGCGGCGACCGCGGGAATCAGGCGGTCGGTCGCGGCGGCGACGGAGTCGAGCAGGGCGGCGGTGTCGGCGAGTTGCGGGGCGTCGCTGGTCACGAATTCGACCCTAACCGTTTCGGGCGGTCAGTGGCCGGACGACGAGGTGGTGTGCCGATGCTTGGCCGGGAGCCCGGAATCGCGTTCGGCGACAACGATTTGCACCGCCAGCGCCACCAGCCACAGCGACATGGCCCCGACCTGGATGCGTTGCGCGATGCCGAGACCGTAGTTGCCCGGCAGGTTGTCGGCGATCAACATCCAGGCCGTCACCGCGGAACCGATGATGAGAATCCACAGACCGGTGTGCCGCAGGATCGGCCAGCGCCGGTATTTGAACGCCGCCACGGTGAACGCGATCATGGCGATGTAGATGGAGAACACCGCCAGGGTGCTGGTCAGCGCGTGAATCTGATGCAGCTGCGGGAACAGCCCGGTATCCACATAGCGCTTGGGCCCGTCCGGATCCTCCGGCACGATGGGCCATTGCGCGTCCGCGATGGTGGCGGCCCCGAAGCAGACCAGCGCCACCCAGCCGATGGTCGAGTAGAGCCGCCGCGAGAACAGCAGCAGCCCACCCAGTCCCGCCACCACCAGCAGCGAACCGGACACGGTGTCGCCGGTGGTGAACACCCACCGGAACGGCGCGCCCTTCTCGGCCAGCTGGCTGAGGAAGGTATTGGTGGGGTCGCTGTGAATGGGGAGGATGAATTCCAGAACCCAGGAGGAGTAACCGAATCCGGCCACCGCGATCAAGATCGCGATAAGCCATCGCAGGGCCCGTCGCCATCGCGGCTGGAGCGGTGGTGCGCTCGGAGCCGCCTCGGCTAGTTTCTGCTCGGTTGGCATTACCGCGCTCGCTTTCGCTGGCCTCGCTTACTCGTACTGCCCTGCCCGCAGTTGACCTGTCCGGACTGGTCGGCTGGTCCGGTCGTAGGACCATTGTCGCGCATTACGAAACATGGTTGTCACACGCCGCGCGTCAACGCCCGCAGCACCAGGTCGGCCGCCGATTCCGCGTCCTGGTGCTCCCACACCCGCACCACGGTCCAGCCGGCCGCCGTCAGCCGGGCATCGGTATCCCGATCCCGCGCCACATTTCCCGCCAACTTCGCGGCCCACCACTCGGCATTGTTCTTCGGGTGGGTCGCGTGCTCGGGACAGCTGTGCCAGAAGCATCCATCCACGTACACCGCCACCTTCAACCGGGGAAACACCAGGTCGGCCCGCCGACGCAAACCCGGCAGCGGTGCCCTGTCCACGAAGAACCGTTTTCCACGTCGATGCAATTCCCGCCGCAAGGCCAGTTCCGGCTTCGTCCCGACCCGACGCTGCCGGGCCAGGCGCGCACTGGTCGCGGCATCGGTCCCCGGTCGCCGCGCATCCGCCATCAGGCCATCCTGGCCATGCCCCGAAGCCCGGGCAAGGTCAGGCCGCCTCGCGCGGCGCTCCGCCCATCCGCTCGAGATGGTTGGCGACATCGTCGAGGAAGCCCTCCGGGAAGCGCAGCGACCCCATGCCGGTGCGGCGCAGGAATCCGGCGGTCGCCCGCGCCGACAGCAGCCGGGAATCGTCGAGGAACCAGCGCAGGTCCTCGTAGGGCGCGTGAACGGGCCAGGTGGACACCGGAACCCGATGCACCTCCCCGCGGTGCCCCCACGCGGCCGTCGGCCAGCTGCGGCGGGTCAGGGGTGCGCCGTCCGGAACCGGATCATCGGACGGATGGGTGATCCGCTCGGCGATCCAGGACGCCATGCGCACGCTCACCGCATTGCCGACCAGCTTCCACCGATGCCCCTTGCGCACCCCCGGCACCGCCAAAGCCGGTGTGGTCCAATCCCGATCGAAGCCCTGCAGCCGCTCGGCATCGGTGATGCCCGGCGTGACCAGCTCACCCGAGGGCAGCCGCACCGCGGGCGGGCTCGCAATGCCAAGGGCCGAACCGCCTTTCAGCGTCGGCACCGCGTTCACCGCCCAGCCCAGACCGCGGGTGCCCTCGGTCCAGTAGAAGCCGCACGGATCGTGCGCGGGATCGCCCACCTCGCGCGGCCCGGCATCGGTCCCGAACAGCACCGGCCGCGGATCCTCGGTGCGCGAGGCCAACATGAGCACTCGCTCCCGGCGCTGCGGCAGCCCGAAGGCGCGCGCGTCCACCACCCGATAGGCCCAGGTGTAGCCGAGTTCGGTGAGCGCGTCGGTGATGTGCCGCATGGCCGCGCCGCCCCCGAGCTGCAGCATGAACGGCACATTCTCGATGAGCAGCCAGCGCGGCCCCTTCTTGCGTTTGACCAGCCGGAACACCTCGTCCACCAAACCCGAACGGGCACCGGTGATTCCGGCCGTGCGCCCGGCCTGCGACAGGTCCTGGCAGGGGAAGCCCGCCGCGACCAGCTCGGTTCCGGACGGCAGCGCACGCAGTTTGGTCACGTCGGAATGCAAAGGCA
Source organism: Nocardia sp. CDC153 (assembly GCF_035818515.1). Lineage (NCBI taxonomy): Bacteria > Bacillati > Actinomycetota > Actinomycetes > Mycobacteriales > Nocardiaceae > Nocardia > Nocardia sp. CDC153. The sequence continues at coordinate 1,153,239 of NZ_JAYKYU010000003.1, forward strand.
CGTCCGGGAAGTGCGCCGCCAGCACCGCCTGCGCCCCGGAGTCGATCTCGCACAGCAGTTCACTGCGCCACCCGTGCGCCGCGAGCCCGAGCTCCAGCCCGCCGATCCCGGCGAACAGGCCGACCATCCGCGCGCCCGTCACAACAGTCCCTTTCACCCCGGAGTCCCCGTGCCGCAGAGCACGTTACTCGAGTCCCCGCACCGCCATCGTGATCAACACCGTTCCACAGGTCCGCGCCAGAGCCGACGGCTATCACTCGGACGGGTGATCACCGCGCGATGGCGTGGGGAAACGCCGAGAACAGGCCCGCACCATTGCATGTTGATCACGATGTCACGCACGCACAGTGATACCGGCCGGGTAGCGCGGACGCGAGCACACCGGCAACTACGGTTATAGGCGTGACGGATAACGGGAGTGAGGACGCCAAGCCGGGCGCACCGCGGTGGCCTGCCATTCTCACCTGGCGGTCGCACAACGCGTCGCGGATGGAATCGGTGCGGGTGGTGCTGAGCGGCAATCGGATTCGCGCAGCGGGCCGCATCATCGCCGGGGATTGCGACGATCACCCGGCCTTCAGCGCCTCCTACGACCTGGTCACCGACGAGTCCGGGGTCACCAAGCGGCTGTCGCTGCGCAGCACCCTGGCCACCGGCGAGCGCCACGCCTCCATCGCCCGCGACGAGGAGGACTACTGGCTCATCGACGCCGGAAACACCCACGTGCGCTCCACCTTCGGCGGCGCGCTGGACGTGGACGTGGTGTTGAGCCCGTTCTTCAATACCCTCCCGATCCGCCGCTACGGCCTGGCGCACGCCAGTGAGGACGTGCAGGTCCCGGTCGTCTACGTCCGCCTGCCCGACCTGCTGGTCCAGGAAGCCAGCCTCACCTACAGCAGCGGCCCCGACGGCATCCACGTTCTCTCGCCCGTCTCCAGCGCCACCGTCACCGTCGATGAGGACGGCTTCCTGCTCGATTACCCCGGCCTGGCCGAACGGATCTAGTCCAGGGAGTTGAGGACGCCGCCGGAGCGTCCGGCGTCGATGAGTTTGGTGAGCCAGTTGTGCTCGCCGGGGGTGACGTCGGTGATGAACCAGCGCTCGTTGTCGTCGTAGTCGGTGCGGGCGTCGTGGCCCGCTTCCACCAGTTCGGTGATGGTGCCGTTGGCGCGCAGGCTGTCGCGGGCCTGGGTGAGGACCTCGAGGGTGTCGTCGAGGACGTCCAGCAGGGCCGCGGCATTCGGTTCGCAGATGGCGCGGACCAGGTCGGGGGCGGTCGCCGCGACCCGGGTGCCGTCCCGGAAGGAACCCGCCGCCAGTCCGAGGGCCAGCGCGCCGCCATTGGAGCCCTCGATGGCCAGGGCTTCCGCCAAGACATGGGGCAGATGCGAGATGCGCGCCACCGCGCGGTCGTGTTCCACGGCCAGCACCGGCACCACCACCGCGCCGCAGTCCAATGCCAGCTGCGCGACACGCCGGAAGGGGTCGGCGCGCACACCCGGGTCCACGCTGACCGCCCAGGCCGCGTTCTTGAACAGATCGGGAGCCGATGCCGCCCAACCGGATTCGCTGGTCCCGGCCATCGGGTGCCCGCCCACGTAGTGCTGGCCGAGGCCGTGGCGCTGCACGGCCGCGGCGACCGGGGCTTTCACGCTCACCACGTCGGTGAGCACACAGTCGGGTGCGAAGGTCTTCACGTCGGAGAGCACCGCGTCGATGGCGGGCATCGGCACGCCGACCACGATCAGCGCGTCGCGTTCGGCGGCCCGGGACAGCACCGCCTCCACATCGCTGATCACGTCGTATCCGTCCATGCGAGCGGCCTTCGCGCCGACCTCGGAGCGGTTGTAGCCGAACGCCTCGTACCCGGCCGCGGCGGCGGCGCGCAGCACCGATCCGCCGATCAAACCGGTACCCAGGACGCACACAGCTGGTTTCGGAGAGCCCGTCATGCGATCAGATTGGCATACGACTTCAACATTTCCCCCGAAGCGGACTACCGTTGCGGCCATGGCAGCACAGCGCTCGAGCACGAACAGGGCGGCGTCGGACGACTTCGACGACGTGGAAGGGTTCGCAGTGGCGGTTGTCCGCGAGGAAGCCAACTGGAAAGTGACGCCCCTGAGCGAGGCGGCACTGTCCAGTCTGTCCGCGGCCGAGCACGAGTTGCGCGCGCTGCGAAGTTCCGGCGCGACATTCGGCCTGCTCGACGTCGACGACGAATTCTTCATCATTCTGCGCCCGGGCCCGACCGGCAGCCGCATCCTGCTGTCGGACGCCACGGCCGCCATCGACTACGACATCGCCGCCGATGTCCTCGAGGAACTCAATATCGAGATCCCGGACATCGATCCGGACGAGCTCGACGACATCGAACCCTGGGAGGAGGGCGACCTCGGCGTGCTCGCCGATCTCGGCCTGCCCGAACCGGTGCTGGCGGTCATCCTCGCCGAGACCGACCTCTATCCGGACGAGCAGCTCGGCATGATCGCCCAGCGCCTCGGCTTCGCCAACGAGCTCTCCGCGGTCCTGGACAAGCTCCCGCGTTGACCGGCGCGCTCGCCGGTTCGCTCGCTGCCGACGAGGCCATGATGCGGGCCGCGATCGAAGCCGCGCGCGCCGCCGACCCGCGCGACGTCCCCGTCGGCGCGGTCGTCTTCGACGCCGAGGGCCGCGAGCTGGCGCGTGCCGCCAATGCCCGTGAGGCCCTGGGTGATCCGACCGCCCACGCGGAGGTCCTGGCCCTGCGCGCGGCGGCACAGCGTATGGGCGACGGCTGGCGCCTGGAGGGTGCGACCCTCGCCGTCACCCTCGAGCCGTGCACCATGTGCGCGGGCGCCCTGGTCCTCTCCCGCGTCTCCCGCCTCGTCTTCGGCGCCTGGGAACCGAAGACCGGCGCGGTCGGCTCCCTCTGGGACGTGGTCCGTGACCGACGTCTCAATCACCGCCCTCAGGTCCGCGCGGGCGTCCTCGAACCCGAATGCGCCGCTCTCCTGGCCGATTTCTTCGATTCCCACCGCCCCTAGCCGCCCTCTCCAGGCGATTTCTGATTCCTCGGGGTGCTCAGGTAAAGTCACCACCGGTGGCGTGTCCGAGCGGCCTAAGGAGCACGCCTCGAAAGCGTGTGAGGGGTAACCCCCCTCCGAGGGTTCAAATCCCTCCGCCACCGCTGAGGAACCCCTCACCTGTTCACACGGGTGAGGGGTTCTTTCTATTTCCCTGCCGCTCAAGTGATTTCGCGGTGGAGGACTCTGTCGCGGTGATTGGGTTGGTGTCCGCGGAGCCCTCTGTGGACATCTGGCGGCCTATGGCCCGGGGCGGAGGGTTCCTAGCCTCGATTCGGTGCCGATTCGGGTCAGCGGCCACGCTGCCCATTGCTGTGCTTCGTGACAGTCGAACGCCAAAAGCTGAGGGCCCCACACCGATTGGTGTGGGGCCCTCAGCTCGAAAGCGCGCCCGGAGAGACTCGAACTCCCAACCTTCTGATCCGTAGTCAGATGCTCTATCCGTTGAGCTACGGGCGCAAGCTTATTCATATGTTCACCCGGCGTGCCGGGTGGTGGCGGAGGCGAGAGGATTTGAACCTCCGGTCCCCGTGAAGGGACAACTCATTAGCAGTGAGTCCCATTCGGCCGCTCTGGCACGCCTCCTGGTGCCCCTCTTCGAGGGCGCCGGTTCCTTTCGAACCGCCGGGACAGAAGATTACACAGCGGGTGACCAATAGGCCAAATCGGCTGGTCAGCGTAGGTGGGAGTCGAACCATTCATAGATTCTGGTCTGGGCGTCGAGGACGGAGATGTCATCGAGGGCCGCGGGGTCGAAGCCGGGGTGGTCGGGGCGGTGGTGCAGGCCCGGATAGGTGACGACGAGGGTGGCGACGTCGGCCTGGGCGGCGGCCTCGCGCAGGCGGTCGACCTGATCGGGCGGGGTGAGGGGGTCGTCCTCGCCGAAGAGGCCGAGCCAGGGGGCCTGGAAGGCGGGGGCCGCGGTGAGCAGGGCGACGGCTTGCGGGGTCAGGGGTTTGTCGATGCCGGGGGCGGCGACGCTGACGGCCGCGCCGATGCGGCGGTTGGTGGCGACCAGGGCGGCGGCGGTGCCGGCGGAGTCGAAGCCGAGGACGCCGATGCAGTCGCGGAAGACGCCGTGCGCGGTGAGCCAGTCGAAGCAGGCGTCGAAGTCCTCGAAGAGATCGTCGCCGAAGACTCGGTCGGGCGCGTTGCCGTTGGTGGGTCGGTGGAAGAGATCGGGGGCCAGGACGGTCCAGCCATCCGCGGCGAGCGCGTGCATGAGTTCCAGCAATGGCTCGGTGAATTCACGGGATTCGTGCAACACCACGATGCCGCCGCGGGCGTGTCCCTCGGGTTCGAGCACGGTGAGCGGGACCGTGGTCGTGTCGTGCACAGGGGCGTGTTCTCGATAGATGCCCGACATAGGGCCACTGTAGTTGCGCTAGGTAAAAACGCGATAAATCTTTCGGGCGGTCCGGTATTCCGGAGATATTCCGGCCGAGCACCATTCGAGCAAGCCGAGCACCGTTCGCGCGCACCGGGCGGCCGACCGGAGCCACCCCGCGGCGACCCGGCCCGGCCGGGACTTAGGGTAGAGGGGTGAGTGCGCACATTCGCCCGGACCTCGATGCCATCCCGGCGTACGTCGCCGGGAAAACCCACCCCGGCGCGGTGAAGTTGGCCAGCAACGAGACCACCTTCCCGCCGCTGCCGTCGGTGGCCAAGGCCATTGCCGAGGCGGTCGAGCTGTCGAACCGGTACCCGGACAACCACGCCGTCGAATTGCGCGGCGCCATCGCGGATTTCGTCGGTGTCGAGATCGAGAACGTGGCGGCCGGGTGCGGCAGTGTCGCGCTGTGCCAGGAGCTGGTGCAGATCACCTGCCGCCATCCCGAGGACGAGGTGCTGTTCGCGTGGCGCTCGTTCGAGGCGTACCCGATCGTCACGCGGGTGGCGGGCGCGAAGGCCGTGCAGGTGCCGCTGGACGACGAATTCGCCCATGATCTGGACGCTTTGGCGGCGGCCATCACGCCGCGCACCCGGGTGGTGTTCGTGTGCAACCCGAACAATCCGACCGGTACCGCGCGCGGGCGGGCCGAGATCGTCGAGTTCCTGGACCAGGTGCCCGGCGATGTCCTGGTGGTGCTCGACGAGGCGTACTTCGAGTACCTGCGCATTCCCGCCGAGGACTTCCCCAATGGCGTCGAGCTGGGCCGCACCCGGCCGAATGTGCTGGTGCTGCGCACGTTTTCGAAGGCGTACGGGCTGGCGGGGCTGCGCGTCGGGTACGCGGTGGGCGCGCCCGAGGTGATCACCGCGCTCATGAAGGTGCACATCCCGTTCAGCGTGAGCCGGGTGGCGCAGGCGGCGGCCATCGCCTCGCTGGAGGCGCGGCACGAACTGCTCGAGCGCACCGACGCGGTGGTGGCCGAACGCGACCGCATGCGGGAGGCGCTGCTCGCGGCGGGTTACCGGGTGCCGGTGAGCCACTCCAATTTCGTGTGGCTGCCGCTGGGTGAGCGCAGCGCCGAATACGGTGCCGCCAGCACCGAGGCCGGGGTGATCCTGCGGCCCTACGGCACCGATGGCGTCCGCGTCACCGCGGGCGACCCGCACGAGAACGACGCGTTCCTGCGCTTCGCCACCGATCCGGAGATCCTCGCACGCTTCCTGGGCTGACGCGCCCGGCGATATCGCTCGCGAGCCGTCACTCGAGGCCGAGTCCGGCGGCCACGGTCGGCCAGGAGCGGGGCAGTTCGTCGGCCCAGTAGGGCCAGGAGTGCGTTCCGGTGGGTCGGCGGTGCACGGTTGCCGGGATGCCCAATTGCGTGAGCCGGTCGGCCAATTGGCGGGTGCACATATCGGATCCCGCCTCGATGGGCCCGCCGAACAGGACCGCGTTGCGCAGGTCCGGGTTGCCCGGGGTGTCGTGCTCGCCGGGCAGACCGCTGCCGGAGGACAGATAGACGGCCTTGCCGCGCAAGGCTTCCGCGTGGGCCAGCACATCGTGGTCGGCCCACTCCGGGTCGTCGGCGGGCCCGAACATATTGTCGGGATCGCCACCGAAGGTGCCGATCACCGCGCGAGCCTGCGCCTGGCCGAAGTCGGAACTCATTGCGTAGCAGCCGCTGTGGGCCGCCACCGCGCGATAGACGTCCGGATTGCGGGTGGCCAGCATCATGGCGGCCTCCGCGCCCATGGAGACGCCCTCGAGGCCGTTGCGGCCGTCACCGCCGAAGCGGGCGTCGAGGAGCGGCGGCAGTTCCCGGGTCAGGAAGGTCTCCCAGCGATTGGTGCCGAGCTTGGGATCGCCGTGCCGCCAATCGGTGTAGTAGCTGGCGGGGCCGCCGAGGGTGAAGACCACGTTCACGTTCTTGTCGGCGAAGAAGCGCAGCGCGTCGCCGCGAGCGGTCCAATTGTTGACCTCGGCCGCGGCGCTGCGGCCGTCGAGCATGTAGACGGTGGGCCGGGGTGCGTCACGGTGGCTCGGGAGCAGCACCTGCACCTCGACGGTGCGGCCCATGGCCGGGGAGGCCACGGCGACGCCGAAGAGGTTGCCGGACAGGGGTTCCACGCGTTCGATGCGGGCCTGGGCGGGGTGCACGGGGTCCACGCCGGGCGCGGACTGCTCGTTGGAGCCGGTCTCGACGGGCGGATCCGCCGGGGCGAGTGGGGCTTCGGCGACGGTCGCGCCGAGCACTATCGCGGCACCGGCGAGGGCACCGAGGAGGCGTCGTGCACTGCGGCTGGCCACTCACCCACATTTACCAGAAAATCGCCACCCGGCGGCGGGCGCGATCAGCCGTCACTCGGCGAGGAGGTCGCGCTCCCAACGACTCTCGATATCGGTGAAGCGCCACACCGCCAGCGCCACCGCCCACGTGAGCACGAACAGTCCGACGATCAGGTAGCCCAGGCGGCCCAGATCCAGATTCCCGATCCAGGCCACGAAACCCGTGGTGATGGACAGCTTTTCGACGAAGATCGAGACGATCTCTTGCACGCCGATGAGCAGCGCCACGGCCACAGACAGGCCCGTGATGATCAAGTTGTAGTAGATCTTGCGAACCGGCCGCGCGAAGGCCCAGTCGTAGGCGTAGCTCATGAACGCCCCGTCGAGCGCGTCGAACAGCGCCATGCCCGCCGAAAACAGCAGGGGCAGCACCAGAATCGCGTACCAGGGCAGTCCGGTGGCGGCCGCGCCGCCCGCGATGACCAGCAGACCCACCTCGGTGACGGTGTCGAAGCCGAGGCCGAACAGCAGCCCGACCGGATACATCTGCCACGGCTTGCGCACGAGTTTCATGACGGGCCCGAGCATTCGGTTGAGCAGGCCGCGATCCGCGAGCGCCCGCTCCAGCGACGCCTCGTCGAAGTCGCCGCCGCGCATGCGCCGGTACACCCGCCAAATGCCCAGCAGCGACACCAGATTCAGCAGACCGATGGCGATCAGGAACCCGCCGGAGACGCTGGTCCCCCACAGCCCGGTCCACCGGTGCAGGCCGGAACCCTCGTCCTCGATCGACCCCGCCAGCGCCCGCACCCCGAACGCCAGCAGCGCGACCATGACGAACACGATGCTGGAATGCCCGAGCGCGAACCAGAATCCGACGGTCTGCGACTTCGCACGACCGTTCTCGGACACCAGTTTTCGCGTGGTGTTGTCGATGGCGGCGATATGGTCGGCGTCGAAGGCGTGCCGCATGCCGAGGGTGTAGGCGGTGAGCCCCAGCCCGACCCCGAAGACCGAGCCCTGCACCACGTGTGCGCCGGGCACCACGAACAGCAGCAGCACGCCCCACCCGAGCAGGTGCAGGACCAGCACGGCCAGACCCATTCCGATCCAACCGCGCAAGCCAACACCCCATCGTCGATAAAGAACTGGCGGAAGCGGAGGGATTTGAACCCCCGGTCGCTCTCGCGACGCTCGCTTTCAAGGCGAGTGCATTCGGCCGCTCTGCCACGCTTCCAGGCGCTTGATGGTAGCAGTGTCCACCGTGGGTTTCAGTCGGCCGCCCGGTGGTCGGCGGCCTGGTTCACCAGGTCCAGGGCGGTGGCGACGGCGGCGAGTTGCCCGGGTGTGAGCAGGTCCACGAAGAATCGGCGGACGGCGGCCACGTGGCCGGGCGCCGCGGCGCGTAGTCGGCGCATGCCCTCGTCGGTGAGCTGGGCCAGCACGCCGCGCCCGTCGTCCTCGGCGGCGATGCGGCGGACCATGCCCTGCAGCTCCATGCGGCGGATCTGGTGGGTGAGGCGGCTGCGGGAGGACAGCACGCCGTCGGCGAGATCGCTCATGCGCAGCGCGCGGCCCGGGGCCTCGGACAGTTTCACCAGGATGCGGTAGTCGGCGAAGGACAGGTCGCTGTCGCGCTGCAGCTGCCGGTTGAGATCGGCCATGAGGCGCTGGCTGCCGTCCATGTAGGCCCGCCAGGCGCGCTGCTGTTCGGGGGTGAGCCACCGTGGTTCGGGCGCGGCCCGACCGTCGGTGTCGATGGTCCCCGGCTCACTGTGGTGACGGTACTTGATCGCCCCTCCTCGGTTCGGGAGCCCGGACGAACAGCTCCGCTGCATCCGCGCGATCGAACGGCGCGCCGATTCCCCCACAAGTTTTCCTCCGCGTGGCCGAAACTAAACGCGATACGACGAGATCATGGTGCGACTCAGGTCGTGCGGGCTGGTACAGCCCGAAAGTCCCATGGCCGCATCGAAATCCGCGAGCAGGCTGCGCAGCGCGTGCCGCACGCCGTCGGCCCCGGCCAAGCCCAGACCGTAGACCCAGGGGCGGCCGTAGAGCACGGCCTTGGCGCCCAGGGACAGCGCGATCATGACATCGGAGCCGGTGCGAATCCCGGAGTCGAACAGCACATCCGCGCGATCCCCGACGGTGGCGACAATGGTGGGCAGCGCGTCCAGAGCGCCGATCGCGCCGTCCACCTGGCGGCCGCCGTGATTGCTCACCACCACCGCGTCCGCGCCCGCATCGACCACCTGGCGGGCGTCGTCGGGATGCAGGACGCCCTTCACCGCGATGGGTAACTCGGTCCAGTCGCGCAGGCGGGCGATATCGGCCGGGCGCAGACCGTGATTGCCGAAGAGTCCGATCCAGGTGAGGATGGCCGCCCGCATCGCCTCCGGGCTCTCCTCGGGCGGTGCGGTGAGTTTGGCGCGGAAGACCGGATCGGACAGATAGTTGGCGATGCCCTTGCCGTGCAGGAACGGCAGATGCCCGAGCTGCAGATCGCGCGGCCGCCAACCCAGGCTGGGGGTGTCGGCGGTGACGACAATGGCCTTGGCACCGGACTTTTCGGCGCGTTCGACGAAGGAGCGCGCCAATTCCGCGTCGGCGGGCCAGTAGAGCTGGAACCACCAGTCGCCCGCGCGCTCGCCCACCTCCTCGATGGTGGTGGACGCGGCGGTGGACAGGCACATGCCGATGCCCAGTTCCCGGGTCACCTCGGCGACGATCGCCTCGCCGTGCTCGCGCACCAGGCCGAGCACGCCCACCGGGGCCGTGAGAATCGGTGCGGCCAAATGCGTTCCGAGCACTTCGACCGAAAGATCCCGCGCCCCCGGCCCACTCGCGCCACGCAGGACGCGCGGCAGCAGCCGGTATCTCTCGAAGGCCGCGAGATTGGCGTGCGCGGTGCGTTCGGACGAGGCGCTGCCCGCCACGTAGGCGAAGGCCGCCGGATCCAGCACTTCCCGAGCCCGCTCTTCCAGGCCCGCCGCCGTCATCGGTAGCGACGGGACGCTGCCCGCCAGGCCGGAGAGATAGATCTCGTTCTGGAAATCGACGAAACTGCCCATGCCCCGGAACCGTAATACCTGCGACCCGTGCGCGGAGGGGGTCGAAGTTACTTTCCCCGGACGTAACTTTCGCGCCTACGAATGGGAAATGATCAGCGCTTACGCACCCGGACGAGGGCGCGGGGCGCGTCGTCCGCGACGAATCCGGACAGGGCCATGGCGGTCAGGATGAGCATGCCGCCCAACACGGCCAGGGTGGTGATCATGGAATCTCCTCTCGAATCCCTCCACCCACGGTGACGGCCGATGCTGAGGGGATGCTGTGCCCACACCGAGGGTGGCCTGACAGTAATCGGTGGGGTCCGGTCGTACGCTCGTTTTCATGTATGCGGTGACGCTCGACGGTTTCGGTGGGCCCGAGGTCATGAAGTGGGCGCAGGTGGATGATCTGCCCGCGCCCGGACCGGGCGAAGTGACGATCGATGTGGTGGCCGCGGGGGTGAATCGGGCGGACCTGCTGCAGCGGCAGGGTTTCTACCCGCCGCCGCCCGGCGCCAGCGAGATCCTGGGCCTGGAGGTATCCGGGGTGATCGCGGAAGTCGGTCCGGGCGTGCGGGATTGGCGGCCGGGTGATCCGGTGTGCGCGCTGCTGTCCGGCGGCGGCTACGCCGAGCGCGCCAGCGCGCCCGCGACGCAGCTGCTGCCCGTGCCCGAGGGACTGGATGTGGCCGCGGCGGCCGCGCTGCCGGAGGTGGCGGCCACGGTCTGGTCCAATCTGGTGATGACCGCGGGCCTGCACAGCGGGCAATTGCTGCTGATTCACGGGGGCGGCAGCGGAATCGGCACGCACGCCATTCAGGTGGCGCGGGCGCTGGGCGCGCGGGTCGCGGTCACCGCGGGTTCGCAGTTCAAGCTGGATCGCTGCCGGGAATTGGGCGCGACCGTGCTGATCAATTACCGCGAGCACGATTTCGTGACCACCCTGCACAGCGAATACCCCGGCGCGGACATCATTCTCGACGTGATGGGCGCGGCGTATCTGGAACGCAATGTCGAGGCGCTGGCCGAGGACGGGCACCTGGTGGTGATCGGGATGCAGGGCGGTACGAAGGCGGAATTGAATCTCGGTGTGCTGCTGGGCAAACGGGGTTCGATTCACGCGACGAATCTGCGGCGGCGACCCGAACACGGGCGCGGGTCGAAGGCGGAGATCATCACCGAGCTGCGCCGCCACCTGTGGCCGTTGATCTCCGACGGCACCGTGGTGCCGGTGGTGTCGGCCGAGGTTCCGGTGACCGACGCCGCCGCGGCGCATCGCCTGCTCGATTCCGACGAGACCGTCGGCAAGGTGATCCTGCGGATCGGTTAGGTCGACCGGGCCGTCAGGTCTCCAACGCGGCGAGCGCCCTGCCCAGCTGTTCGATCTCGAATCTCGTTGTGTAGGGCGCGAGTCCGATGGTGACCGCGCCGCCCTCGTCATTGACGCCCAGGGCGTCGAGCAGGCGGCTGCCGCCGTGGGATCCGCTGAGCGTGCCGATGCGGGCGTCGGCGAGCTTGGCGGACACCTTCTCCGCCTGCATGCCCGCGATGGTGAAGCTCACCGTCGGGATGCGGGTGGAGGCACGGCCGATGACGGTCAGGTTGGGGATGGTGTCCAGCACGGCCATCAGATCCTCGAAGAGCTGATCGTGATGGTCCTGCAGGGACGTGATCGACATCTCCAGGCGTTCGCGGCGGGTGCCCTTGGCGCGCTCGTCGAGCGAGGCCAGATAGTCGATCGAGGTGGTGAGACCGGCCAGCAGCGCGTACTGGTGACCGCCGACCTCGAGCCGTTCCGCGCCCTTGGCATAGGGATTCAGCGACATGGACGGAATCCGGTCCAGGAACGCGGGATCGCGGAAGACCAGCGCGCCGATCTGCGGGCCGCCCCAGGCCGGTGCGCTGAGCGCGATCACGTCGGCATTGAGCTCGTCGATGTCGATGAGCGCGTAGGGCGCGGCCCCGAAGCAGTCCGCGACCAGTAAACCGCCGACCTCGTGCACCCGGTCCGCGGCCACGCGCACCGCGGGCGCGGAGCCCACGATGGGTGAGGCGGCGGTCAGCGCCACCAGGCGGGCGGTGGGTCCGATCAGTTCCTCGAACTGCCAGGCGGGCATTTCGCAGGTCTCGATCTCGACCTCGGCCCAGCGCACGTGCGCGCCATAGCGATTCGCGATGCGCAGCCACGGCGCGACATTGGCCTCGTCATCCAGGCGCGACAGCACGATCCCGGTGCCCAGACCCAGCCGGGAGCTCAGCGATTCGGCCAGCCAGGCCAGCAGGACCGCGCGATCCGGTCCGAGCACCACGCCCGCCGGGTCGCCGCCGACCAGATCGGCGACGGCCTCGCGCGCGGCCTCCAGGATCGCGGCGCTGCGCTTGGCCGCGCCGTGCCGGTTGGTATGCGAGAAGGCGGAGGTCCGGAAACCCGTTGAGACGGCCCGGGATACCGAATCCGGGACCAACATGCCCGCTTGCGGGTCGAGGTGGATCCAGCCGTCGCCCAGGGACGGTATAAGGCCCCGCACCCTTGCGACGTCGTAAGTCATGCTGGCCACTCTAAAGGGAGAGGGCACAACTGGGTAACGGTAGGGAGGTAAGCACCTCCGAGGATCCAGGACGACCTGGGCCTACCGCACAAACCGGACGGACGTCTCTGTCCGACCTACCCACGGCTTCGTTCCGGGCGCCGCCCGAGTTACACGTTGGCTCCCGAATGCTTTCGAATGGGGTGGCGCTTAGCGCCCGCGGCGCGGATTCGGCAGGATGGGGTCATGACGCAATCGGATGGGCTTCCGGAATCCATTGTCGTAGTCGGGCCCGAGGGTAAGCCGCTGTTCATTCCGGCGGCCGCACAGATCGGCGGCGAGCCGGTGGAGATCACCGGACAGCTTGTCGGCGACCGTGATTCGGGCCATTCGGACGATTCCCGCGAGACCGAATCGCTCGCCGACATGGTCGAGCAGCCCGCGAAGGTCATGCGCATCGGCACCATGATCAAGCAGCTGCTCGAAGAGGTCCGCCACGCGCCGCTGGACGACGCCTCCCGCACCCGCCTGCGCGAAATCCACCGCACCTCCATTCGCGAACTGGAGACGGGCCTCGCGCCCGAACTGCGCGAGGAGCTCGAGCGGCTGGCCCTGCCCTTCACCGACGACACCGTCCCCTCCGACGCGGAACTGCGGATTGCCCAGGCCCAGTTGGTGGGTTGGCTCGAGGGTCTGTTCCACGGCATTCAGACCGCGCTGTTCGCCCAGCAGATGGCGGCCCGCGCGCAGCTCGAGCAAATGCGCCAGGCGCTGCCCCCGGGTGCGAGCCACGGCGGCGATGCGCGCGGACAGCAGAGCTCCGGCGGCGGGCAGTACCTGTAAGCCGTGTCGGAGAACACGCCTGCCGTTGATTTGTCGGGGTCGGCGGCAGGTTCCCGCCGCAACGCGGTAGCAATTAGATAGGGTCGGGAGCTGTGCCTGCTGCTGCTCCCCCCGACTCGGTTGCCACCGAGGCGACACCGGACAATGCTCCCGTGCCGCTAGTGTCGGACTCCCAGACGTTCCGTCGCGCGTTCAAGGACTTCCGTGACGGATTCGGCCAGCGTGAGCTGTGGCTATCGCTCGGCTGGCAGGACATCAAGCAGCGGTATCGCCGCTCGGTGCTGGGTCCGTTCTGGATCACCATCGCCACCGGCGTGCAGGCCGCGGCCATGGGTTTCCTCTACGCCACCCTGTTCCATCAGCCGCTGCACACCTATCTGCCCTATGTGACGGTCGGTCTGATCGTCTGGAATGTGATCAACGCCAGCATTCTCGAGGGCTCCGATGTCTTCATCGCCAACGAGGGCCTGATCAAACAGCTGCCGTCGGCCCTGAGCGTGCACGTGTATCGCCTGGTGTGGCGGCAGTTCCTGTTCTTCGCGCACAACCTGGTGATCTACGCGGTCATGCTGGTGGGCTTCGGCGTCTGGCGGGATCTGCACTGGACGGCCATCCTGGCGATTCCGGGCATCCTGCTGCTGTTCCTCAATGCCATGTGGGTGTCGATCGCCTTCGGCATCTTCAGCACCCGCTACCGCGATATCGCGCCGATCCTGGGCAGCATGACGCTCATGCTGTTCGTGCTGACGCCGGTCATGTGGAGCACCAAGTCGCTGCACGATCAGGGCGGCACGGTCAGCGAGCGGGCCCGGCTGGTCGAGCTGGTTCCGACCTACCATTATCTGGAGATCGTGCGCGCGCCCCTGCTGGGCGAGCCGCAGCCGCTGACCTCCTGGATCGTGGTGCTGGCCATCACGGTGGTCGGCTGGACCGTCGCCGTGCTGGCCATGAAGCAGTTCCGTTCCCGCGTCCCCTACTGGGTGTGAAGGCTCAATGACCGACCATGTGAGTATCGAAACCCAGAACGCGTGGGTGGAGTTCCCGATCTTCGACGCCAAGTCCCGTTCGCTGAAGAAGGCGTTCATGGGCAAGGCCGGTGGCGCGATCGGACGCAATCAGTCCGACGTGGTGGTGGTCGAGGCGCTGCGCGACATCAACCTGTCGCTGAAGGAGGGCGACCGGGTCGGATTGGTCGGCCACAATGGCGCGGGCAAATCCACGCTGCTGCGCCTGCTTTCGGGGATTTACGAACCGACCCGCGGCAGCGCGCGCATTCGCGGCCGCGTGGCGCCGGTCTTCGATCTCGGTGTCGGCATGGATCCGGAGATTTCCGGGTACGACAACATCATCATTCGCGGACTGTTCCTCGGGCAGACGCGCAAGCAGATGCTCGCGAAAATCGATGAGATCGCCGAATTCACCGAGCTCGGCGACTATTTGGAGATGCCGCTGCGCACCTACTCCACCGGTATGCGGGTGCGCCTGGCCATGGGCGTGGTGACCTCCATCGATCCGGAGATCCTGCTGCTCGACGAGGGCATCGGCGCGGTGGACGCGGAGTTCATGAAGAAGGCGCGAACCCGCCTGCAGGAACTGGTGTCCCGCTCCGGAATTCTGGTCTTCGCCTCGCATTCCAATGAATTCCTGGCGCAGCTGTGTGATTCGGCTCTCTGGATCGACCACGGCAACGTGCGCATGCACGGTGGAATCGAGGAAGTCGTGCGAGCCTACGAGGGCCCGGAGGCGGGTGATCACGTGGCGCAGGTGCTGCGGGATCTGGAACGTGAACGTGAACCGGAACGGAATCCCGCATGAGTGAGAAGTCCACCCCCGTCTATGGCGACGATGCGCGCATTGTCGCCATCGTGGTCACGCACAAACGCCGGGACCTGCTGGCCGAGTCACTGAAGGTGCTCTGTAGCCAGACCCGGCCGGTCGACCATCTGATCGTGGTGGACAACGGCAACGAGGCCGAGGTCGGGGAGCTGGTCAAGCAGCAGCCGATCGAAACGACGTATCTGGGTTCGGAGCACAATCTGGGCGGCGCGGGCGGTTTCGCGCTCGGCATGCTGCACGCGCTCACCATGGGCGCGGACTGGGTGTGGCTGGCCGATGACGACGGGCGGCCCGAAGGCCCGGAAGTGCTTGCCACCCTGTTCGATTGCGCCAAGCGGCATCAGCTGGTCGAGGTGTCGCCGGTGGTGGCCGATATCGACGATCCCGACCGGTTGGCGTTCCCGCTGCGGCGGGGCGTGGTGTGGCGACGGCTGCGCTCCGAGCTCGGCGACGAGGACTTCCTGCCCGGCATCGCCTCGCTGTTCAATGGCGCGCTGGTGTCCGCGGAGGCCGTGGACAAGATCGGCGTGCCGGATCTGCGGCTGTTCGTGCGCGGCGACGAGGTGGAGGTGCACCGGCGGCTGGTGCGGTCGGGGCTGCCGTTCGGCACCTGTCTGCAGACCGCCTACCTGCACCCGAACGGGTCCGCGGAGTTCAAGCCGATTCTGGGCGGGCGCATGCACACCCAGTACCCGGACGATCCGGTCAAGCGGCACTTCACCTATCGCAATCGCGGCTACCTGATGGCGCAGCCGGGCATGCGAAAGCTGTTGCCGCAGGAGGTCGCCCGATTCGGGTGGTTCTTCCTGGTGCAGCAGAAGGATCCGGCGGGGCTCATGGAGTGGCTACGCCTGCAGCGGATGGGACGCCGCGAGCAGTTCGACAAGCCCACGTCATAGGGTGGATTCAACTCTCGAAACTCTCAGGGGTTCCCCCTGAAACCCCAAGAGAAAAATACGTTGCACGCGCGGGGACGACCTGAGAAGGTTGTCCCCGTTCTTGTTCGGCATCGAGTGAGTGAGGGAGGTGGACCACGTGACAGAGACCGTGCGGATTGCCGTGCCCGGGCGAACTTTCGCCCCACGCGTATCCACCTCGAATTCCCCACGCTGAGTCCGTCTTCCGGGCTCGGCCCGTCAAAGGACTCCTCATGCCTTCGGTCGATTTCGACCTGCTCCTTCCTTACGGCTGGAACTCCGCCCTCGCGGCCGACTACGCACCCTTGCTCGGCGAGGATCTGGTTCCCGCGCGCGTGATCCGCATGGATCGCAGCGAATGCGATATCGCCGCACCGCTTCCCACGCCCGACTATCAGAGTCGATCGACGGCGACGGTCGTCCGCGCTCAGCTCCCCCGATCCGATTCCGAGATCAGCGGGCTGTGCACCGGCGACTGGGTGGCCATCGATCGCGGTCGCATCGTGCGCGCCCTGCTGCCGCGCCGGACCGCGATCGTGCGCGCCGCGGTCTCCGGACAGCCCGATGCCCGGGCCCGCTCCGCGCAGCAGGTGTTGGCCGCGAATGTCGACACCGTGCTGGTCTGCACCGCCGGTGACGGCGACGTCGATCTGGGTCGCATCGAACGGCTGCTCGCCCTGGCCTGGGAATCCGGTGCGCAACCGGTCGTGGTGCTCACCAAGGCCGATCTGGCGCGGGATATTCCGCTCGACCACGTGCGGGCCGCCGCGCCCGGCGTGACCGTGCTCGCGGTCAGCGCCACCTCGGGTGTCGGCATGGATGTGCTCGGCTCGCTGCTCTCCGGCACCGTCGCGCTGATCGGCCCCTCCGGCGCGGGCAAATCCACGCTCGCCAACGCCCTGCTGGGCGCGGAGGTCTTCGCCACCAGCGAGGTCCGCGAGGCCGACAAGCGCGGCCGCCACACCACGGTGCACCGCGAACTGCGGCCACTGCCCGGCGGCGGCACCCTCATCGACACCCCCGGCCTGCGGTCGATCGGCCTGTGGGATGCCGCCGAGGGCATCGGCCGCACCTTCAGCGATATCGAATCCCTCGCCGCGCAATGCCGTTTCGCCGACTGCGCGCACGAGACCGAACCGGGGTGCGCCGTACTCGCGGCCATCGAATCCGGGGCGCTGCCCCGCCGCCGCCTGACCAGCTACCGCAAGCTGAGCCGGGAGAACGCATGGCTGGCGTCCCGCAGCGACGCCCGCGCCCGCGCCGAACGCACGAAGGTCTGGAAGCAGATCAACAAGGAACAGCGCCGCATGTACAAGGAACGCGGCGGCAAACAGCGCTGAGCCCGGGCCGGTTAGGTTGGACGTGTGTATCCCAATGCCCGGCCGCCGCTGATGGCCGACCAGCCCAGGCCGAGGCCGTGAAGACGGCACGGTGGATCCTGGACCGGGCGCGCAAGCTGCCGGGAGCGGTGGCGTACCTGCTGGTCGGAGGGTTGACGGGGGTGGCCGCGCTGTTCGCGGTGACCGGGCTTTTGCTGGTGGCGGGGACCAGCCTGCTCGGCGTGGGAATTCCGACGATTCCCGAGGCCGTGCGACTGGTCCGGCCGCTGGCCAATTTCGAGCGGCGGCGGGCCGGGCGGCGACTGGGTGCACCCATCGCTGTCGAGTACCGACCCGTCACCGGGAATCTCACCCGGCGGCTGTCGACGGTGTTCCGGGATCCGGCCAATCGGCGCGATATCGAGTGGCTGATCGTGCAGGCCCTCACCGGGTTGGTGATCGCGCTCTTCGCGGTGGGCCTGCCCCTCAGTGTGCTCAATCAGGCTGCGATTCCGGCGTATTGGCGGCTGGTTCCACCCGACTCGCCCGTCGACAGCTTCGGGTTCGCCGTGACGTCGTGGCCGCTCGCGGGATGGAGTGCCGCCATCGCGATTCCGGTGGCGGCACTCGCCCTCCAGATTCCGGTCGTCGCGCACGGGCAAGCCCTGCTGGCCCGGGCACTGCTCGGTCCGGCGCGCGGTACGCGTTTGTCGGTGCGGGTGGCGGAGCTGACCGCCACGCGCGCGGCGGCGCTGGATGCGCACGGGGCGGAACTGCGACGCATCGAACGCGATCTGCACGACGGCGCGCAGGCCCGGATCGCGGCCGTCATCATGCAGCTGGGCCTGGCCGACCAACTGCGAGAACGAGATCCGGATGCGGCGGCGGAGCTGGTGCGCAAGGCACAGGACACCGCGGAGGCCGCATTGTCGGAACTGCGCGAAGTGGTGCGCAGCGTCTATCCGCCGGTTTTGGCCGATCGCGGTCTGAACAGCGCGATTTCGGCGCTCGCGGCCCGCTCGCCGATTCCGGTCGAACTCGCCTTCGACACCCCGGTGGCGACAGCGCAATCCACACCGCCGCATACGGCGAGGAGACCCGCGGCGGTGGAAGCGGCGGCGTACTTCGTTGTCACGGAGGCAATCGCGAATGCGACGAAACATTCTGGAGCACAGCACCTCCGAGTCGCGATCGGTGGTGATGGCGACCGGCTGGCGGTGGAGATTCGGGATGACGGGGTCGGTGGAGCGCGGGAGATCGAGGACGGCGGGCTGGCCGGGATGCGGCGGCGGGCCGAGGCGCTGGACGGACGGATGGTGCTGAGCAGTCCGGCGGGCGGGCCTACCGTGGTGCGGGTGGAGTTGCCGTGTGGATCGTGAGAGAGCCGGTGGTGTCATGCGGGTGGTGATCGCCGAGGACGACGCACTGCTGCGCGAAGGACTGGCGCTCTTGCTGAAGACCGCCGGTATCGAGGTGGTCGCGGCGGTCGACAATGCCGACGACTTCCTGCGGGTGGTCACGGCGGACCGGCCCGACGCGGTGGTGGTGGATGTGCGGATGCCGCCCACGTTCACCGATGACGGGCTGCGGGCGGCGGTGCGCGCCAGGCAGATTCATCCCGGGCTGCCGGTACTGGTGCTGTCGGCGTGGGTCGAGGACAGCTATGCCGCCGAACTGCTCGGGGACGGGGTGGGCGGGATCGGGTATCTGCTCAAGGAGCGAGTCGGGAAGGTGGATCGGTTCCTGGATTCGCTGCGACGGGTCGCGGCGGGCGGCACCGCCATGGATCCGGAGGTGATCTCGCAACTGCTGGTGCGCCGCAAGCGCGACGATCCGCTGGCGGCACTGACCCCGCGCGAGCGGGAGGTACTGGCGCTCATGGCCGAGGGGCTCGACAACGCGACCATTGCCGAGCGCCTCGTCGTCTCCGAAGGCGCTGTGCTCAAACACATTCGGAGCATCTTCGCCAAGCTGGGACTGGCCGCCGACGAGGTGGGGCACCGCCGGGTGCTGGCCGTGCTCGCCTATCTGAACGCCGGATGATCAGTCGTCGCGGCAGGTGACATCCGCGGCGGGCAGGGTGCCGTCGGCCAGATAGGTGTTGAAAGCGTCGTAGACGCAGGCGTTCGGGTACCGGCCCAGGATCGAGTGGATGGCGACGTCCTGCAGCGTCACCATGCGGGAGCCGGTGAGCACCCGGTGCATGGCGAGTGCGCCGCCGTAGTTGGTGCGGGTGTCGCCGGTGGCCTGGATGATCAGGTTCGGCACCGAATTCGCCAGGGCCGTGGGTGTTTCGATCGGCGGGGCCCAGAACGCGCAGGGCGTGATGTTGTCGGCCAGCGCGCCGAAGACCGGCTGGGTGGCCCGGGACGCCTCGAGATTGCGCCAGTACCAGGCGGGATCGCGCGGCACGCCGACATCGCCGCACAGGATCGCCATCTGCGGTGACAGGTCGCGGGGTTGGGCGCGCAGAATCGTGGCCAGCTTGCCCGCCAGATCCTCATCCGGTGGCACCGGCTTGCCGTCGGCGGCATCGGTCAGTTCCCGGATCTGCTGGGCGGCAAGGCCGTAGCCGTGCGGGGAGTCGAAGGCGATGTATAGCACCAGCGGCAAGGCATGGGCGTTCACCCCGAAGTCGCCGATTCGAATCGGCTGGGCGGCAGCACGTTCGATCAACCGCTGCACCGAGCCGCGCACCTCGGCACCGGTCGCGCCGAGGTGGTATTCGCCGTCACGCTCCGCGGTCCAGGCCGCCCAGGCATCGAGCGCGGCCTCATTGGGCGCGCCCATGTCCTGCACCATGCCGGCCGCACCGTAGCGATGGGGATCCACGGTGCCGTCGAGCACCATGCGGTCCGAGCGCTCCGGGAACATCTGCATGTAGACCGCGCCCAGGTAGGTGCCGTACGACGTGCCCAGGTAGCTGATCTTGTCCTGGCCCAGCACCGCCCGGATGACATCCATGTCCCGGGCGGTATTGCGAGTCGTGAAGTGCGGCAGGCGATCCCCCTCCGCCGCGACGCAGCGCGCCGCCAGATCGGCTTGATCGGCGACGGATTCGGCGAAGCTCTTCGCATCGGGTCCGGCGAACTGCAGGCCGAATCCGTGCGGCCAGTGGCAGTTCACCGCCGACGAGCGCCCGACGCCGCGCGGATCCATGCCGATCAGGTCGTAGCGGGCGCGCACCTCGGGAGTCATGGCCTTGCTGGTCTCGACGAAGTAGTCCAGGCCCGCGCCGCCGGGGCCGCCCGGATTGGAGAGCACGACCCCGCGCCGCCGCGCCGGATCGGTGGCCGGGATGCGGGAGATGGCGACGGTGATCGTGCGGCCTTGCGGCTCGGCGTAATTCAGCGGCACGGTGACATCGGCGCACCGCGCGCCCAAGCCGTCCAGGCCCGGTTCGTCACAGGACTTCCAGTCGACGTGCTGGCCGTAGTAGCGATTCAAAGGTTCGGCGGCGGCGTGTTCGGTGACGGCGGTCGTGGTGACGGCCACCGCCGCGACCAGACCGGTGACGGCGAACGCGGTCAGTACGCGCCGGGTCCAGGTCATCGCGCACAGCAGCGGGAACGGGACCTTCCTCATGAGCAGAAGGCGGTGTCGAAGGCCTTGGTCACCACGTCGGAGGCGGTCCGGTCGGCCAGGAGCTGATTGACGGTCACCACCACGGCCGTGCCGTCGGCGGCCACCCCGGTGTGGGTGCCGAACCCCGGGATGCTGCCGCCGTGGCCCCACACCTCCTTGCCGCACGAGCTGGCCTGGCGAATCAGCCCGAGCCCGTAGCCGGACCCGGGTTCGCCGCGGTCCCAGGGGACCGTCTTCTTCATCTCCGTCAACTGGGCGGGCGGCAACAGCTTTCCGGCGAGCAGGGCGGTGAAGAAGCGGTTCAGGTCGGTCGGCGTGGCGATCATCGCGCCCGCGGTATCGGCCCAGGACGGGTCCAGCTCGGTGTAATCCTCGCGGTGGCCGTCGACTTCGTGGTAGCCGCGCGGATGCGGTCCACGGATACCGGTTTCGCGCGAGTCCGGGAAGTAGGTGTCGTGCAGACCCAGCGGTTCCAGAATGCGGGTGCCGACCTCGGCGGCGGCCGGGCGGCCGGTCACCTGCTGGATCAGCATGCCGAGCAGGATGTAGTTGGTGTTGGTGTAGACCGAACGCGCGCCCGGCTCGAACTGCGGCGGCATGGCCATGGCGATTCGTACCAGGTCCGCGGGTTCGTAATGGGCGCTGCGGAGCCGGCCCGAATCCGCGGTCAACTGCTCGGAGCCGGGTGCGGCGGGGTCCCGGCCCGCCAGATAATCGGGCAGGCCGCTGGTGTGCTGCAACAGCTGGCGGACCGTGACGCGGTTGCCGTCGTTGCCATTTCCCCGCACCACGCCCGGCAGGTACCGCTCGATCGGAGCGTCGAGCTCCACCCGGCCCTCGCCGACGAGTTGCAGCACCACGGTGGCGATGAAGGTCTTGGTATTGCTGCCGATCCGCACCCGGGCGTCCGCGGGGATGGGTGCGCCGGTGCTCAGGTCGCCCGCGCCGGCGGTGAGCACGTGATGACCGTCCGGACCGTCGAAGACCGCCTGGGCACCCGGAAAGCCGCTGCGGACCACGGTGTCGAGGGCCTGGGTGACCGCCCGGTACGTCTCCTTGCGCGAGGATTCGGCCGTGCCGGAGTCGGTGCCGCAGGCCTGGGCCAGCAGCGCCGTCAGCACCGCGACACCCGTCAGCAGGACTCGGCCGCGCGGCCGACGCATTGCGCTCATCGAAGACATTCCTCCTGTTCAGGCCGGTTTTCCGGCCCTTTCGAGGCTAGGGGCGCGGGTAGCCGCGGCCCATGCCCCGGGCACCCGAATCGGAGTCGCGCGCGCGACCGGGGCGGTGGTAGTGCCAGCGCTACCCTATGCACCTTGTTGCATATAGATCATTTCTGGCCTACTGTCCGAGATGCGAGAGTTTCCGCCCCGCCGGGCAATCCGGGCGCGGATGATCGGATTCGGGGCGACCACAACGGAACGGGAGCGGAGCCATGACCGAAGCATCGAAGCAGCTGGCGGGCCGGACCATGATCATGTCGGGCGGCAGCCGCGGGATCGGGCTGGAGATCGCCAAGCGGGCGGCCGCCGACGGGGCGAACGTCACCCTCATCGCCAAAACCGATGCGCCGCATCCGAAATTGCCCGGCACCATTCACACCGCGGCGGCCGAGTTGGAGGCGGCGGGCGGGACGGTGCTCAAGTATCTGGGCGATGTGCGCGACGACGAGGCGGTCGCGGATGCGGTGCGGCAGACGCGGGAGCGGTTCGGCGGCATCGACATGGTGGTGAACAATGCCTCGGCCATCGACCTCTCCCCCACCGAACTGCTGTCCATGAAGAAGTACGACCTCATGCAGGACATCAACTGCCGCGGCAGCTTCCTGCTGTCCAAGCTGAGCATTCCGGCCCTGCGCGAATCCGCCGAGGCCGGGCGCAACCCGCACATCCTGACCCTGTCCCCACCGCTCAACCTGGACCCCAAGTGGGCGGGCATGGCGCTGGGCTACACCATCGCCAAGTACGGAATGTCGCTCACCACACTGGGTTTGAGCGAGGAGCTGCGCAAGTACGGCATCGGCGTGAACTCCCTGTGGCCGCGCACCACCATCGCCACCGCCGCGGTCAAGAACCTGCTCGGCGGCGAGGAGATGATCGCCACCTCCCGCACCCCCGACATCTACGCCGACGCCGCCTACCTGGTCCTCACCTCCCCCGCCAAGGACACCACCGGCAATTTCTTCATCGACGACGAAGTCCTTGCCGCACACGGCATCACCGACCTGGACAAGTACCGCGTGGTCCCCGGCGACGGGCCCCTCACCACCGACCTGTTCCTCTGACGCGTCGGCTCGGAACGGAACATGGCCCGGGACAAAGGGTCCCGGGCCATGTTCAGGCGAATATCCCGCCCTCTAGTCGATTCCGTAGAGGCGTTCCCAGTTCTCGCGGCTGGTGAGTTCCGGCATGGCGGCGCGCCAGCGCTGCTGCAGGCTCGGGAGCTCCTTGCGCAGCTGCTTCAGGACGCGGTAGGCACGCAGCAGCAACTTGCGGGCGGTTTCCTTGTCCCGCTTGCGGACTCGGACGCCGGACTGGGAGGCGTCGGTGACGACCACGTGGTCGAACAGGCCGACGTGCCACCAGTGGGCGTCCTCGCGGGTGACCGCGACCGGGCCGGGGATGGTGCGGCCGAGCCACTGGTTGAGGGCGCGCTTGTAGAGGACCAGCAGGGGGTGGCTGGGCTCGCCGCCCGCGCGGCGCACGTGCAGGTGCGCATTGGGGACCGGGGAGGTGGCGGCCGGATGCTTGATGGTCTCCGGGTAGTCGGAACGCGAGCCGCGGGCCTTGGCGAGGGCCTCGATACCGCCGTCGCGCAGGATCTCCGGACCCTTCAGGTAGTCCTCGATGCCCTGCAGGGTGGTGTGCGCCAGGCCGTACTGCATGCCGACCAGATATTCGCTGATCTCCCGGAACAGCTGGCGGGTAACGGCTTTCGCGTCCAGGTCGTGGTGCAGCGAGGACACGATGAGCGAGTTGCGCGAGGAGAAGTAGCGCGCCCAGTCGTCGAAGTCCTTCCAGTAGAAGTCGGCGTGCCACACCGCGGCGTTCGGGAGGGTGACGGTCACGAAACCGTTCTCCCGGGCGCGCAGGCCGTATTCCACGTCGTCCCACTGGAAGAAGATCGGCACCGGCAGCCCGATCCGCTCGACCACCTCGGCCGGGATCAGGCAGGTCCACCAGGCCTGGTAGCCCGCGTCCACGCGGCGTTCCTGATGCTTCTTGAGCATGGAGGTGTTGCGCAGCGCCTTGGCCACCTTCTGGCCGTGGCGCAGCTTGCCCAGATTCGTTTCCTCCGCACCGACATTCAGGTAGTCAGGGTTGAACAGGAACAGCATCTGCGCGCCCACCAGGGTGGGTTCCACGGTCAGATTCGCGAAGGCGTTGAGCCGCAACACGGTTTCGGGCTCGCACAGGATGTCGTCGTCCATGAGGATGACGTCGGCGTGCTCATTGGCCGCGGACACCTCGTAGAGACCGCGCGTGAAACCGCCCGCGCCACCGAGATTCGGCTGCCGGATGTAGCGCAGCTTGTCGCCGAAGCGCGGCTGGGTCTCGGTGAACAGCGCCTGATCCTGGACCAGGTCGGTGCCCTGATCCACCACGTACACCGCGTCGATGAGCGAGAGCACGGTCGGGTCGGAGGCCAGGGCCGCAACGGTATTGGCGCAATCCTGGGCCCGGTTGAACGTGCAGATGGCGATGGCCACCGGGCGCACGTGCTCGGGCGCGGCGGCGGTCCACGCCAGATCGGTGACCACGGCCTCGCCGCCGAGGGCCTCGATCTCGAGCCAGATCGCGCCGCCGTCGATGTACATGTCCAGCGGCGCGCGCAGCGCCACCCGGCCGGTCTCGGTGACCACGGCGGTGTCGACCACCCGGCGATGCCCCGCGATATCGGAGGCGGCCAAGCGAATCCGCACCTTGCCGCTCACCTCGAGGGTCATGCCCACCTCGACCTCGGTGACCGAGGTCCAGCGCTGCCAATAGGCGGCGGCGAAGCGACCGAAGTAGGTGTTGGTGTGAACCGACGCGCCCTTCTCCAGGCGTAGCGTCTGCCGCTCCCGGCTCACCTTGCCCTTGGCCACCGCGTAGAGCTCATCGCTGATCTTCGGCGCGGGCCCGGTGAAGATGCCCCGCGCCAGCACCAGGCGCTCCGGCGCGGCGTGCTCCGCGCGCAGGGTCGCCGGAGCTGCCTCGCCCTTGCGGTCCTCGGTTTCGGTCACGGCCTGGCCAGCCGACGCATCCATGAATCCCTCGACATCCTTTGAATACTGAGACACCGGCTCATCCGACGTGGTCGCACCGCCACTGTCTTGCTCGGCGGTGGCGAGAATATCAATCGCTATTGGTCGCGGCAGCGCGAACCCGCGCTAACGATCGTTTTCGGGTGTTCGCGTGAAGACGAATTTCCCGTACGCCCAGAATCGGAACCCCATGGCCACGGCCTGACCGATCAGCGTTCCGGAAACGTTGTCCGCCAACGGACTGGCCAGTCCGAGAACATAACGCGAAAAGCCGAGGCACCCGAGTTGCAGCCCGATGGCCAACACATTCAGCACCGCGTAGATGAGGATGTGCCGGGCCCCGGTATCGCCCTGGTGGTCGGAGTAGGTCCACCACTTGTTGCCGAAATAGGTGACCACCGTCGCCACACCGATGGAAATGATCTTGGCGACCAGCGGGGCGTGGAACAGCGGGCCCTCGCCGCCGAGAAAGACCAGCAGGTTGTAGGTGCCCGCGTCGACGACGAATCCGATCGCCCCGACCACCAGGAACGCCCCGCCCCGCTGCAGCAGCCCCCTGATCTTGCCGGTCAGGGAGGGATTCACCGAGGGCTCGCTCACCGTGGTGGACTCGTTCGCAGACACCGGCCGACGGTACCCCAACCCCGCCGCATCCATATTCCTGTCAAGGTCGGGTACCCTCCCGGTGTTCATATTCGCCTCCGATCAGAGGATTGACCGGGTGGACTCCACCGAGCTTCGTATTGCCGCCATTGTGCCGTGCCACAACGAAGAGGCCGCCGTCGCGAAGGTCGTCACCGACCTGAAGGCCGCCGTCCCGGGCATTGTCGTCTACGTCTACGACAATCTGAGCACCGATGCCACCGCCGAGAAGGCGCGCGCGGCCGGTGCGATCGTGCGCACCGAGAATCGCAAGGGCAAGGGCAATGTGGTCCGCCGCGCCTTCGCCGATATCGAGGCCGACGTGTACCTCATGGTCGACGGCGACGACACCTATGACGCGGCCGCGGCCCCCGAGATGATCAGGACCCTGCTCGAGGGTCCCTACGACCACGTGCTGGGCGTGCGCCGCGAGGTCGAGGCCGGATCGGCCTACCGCGCGGGCCACGAGACCGGCAACAAGGTGCTCAATGGCGTGGTGGGCAAGGTCTTCGGCGAGAACGTCGAGGACATGCTCAGCGGCTACCGGGTCTTCTCCCGGCGGTTCGTGAAGTCCTTCCCGGCCGTGTCGCGTGAATTCGAGATCGAGACCGAGCTGACCGTGCACTCGCAGCACCTGCGGGTCCCCCAGACAGCCGTGCCGGTCGGTTTTCGTGATCGGCCCGCGGGCAGCGAATCCAAGCTGCGCACCTACAGCGACGGCTTCAAGATCCTGCGCCTGATCATCGGCCTGGCCAGACACGAGCGACCGGTCGCCTTCTACGGCCTGTTCGGCACCCTGGCCTGGCTGGTCTCGGTCATCCTGATCACGCCCATAGTGATCGAGTTCTATCAGACCCACACCGTTCCGCGGTTCCCGACGTTGTTCCTCGGCTTCACACTGCTGCTGCTGGGCAGCCTGGCCTGGACCGCCGGTCTCATCCTGGACGGCATCCGCCGCTCCCGGCACGAGGCAGCTCGCCTGATGTACCTGCGTTATTCCGCGGTCGGCGAGGACAACGCGGCCGGTTCTACGCGATGACCGTGGAGCTTGCCGGACAGAACTCGAACGGCACAGCAGAATCGGACACCGTGGTTACCGAAGCGAACGAGAATCCGGCCCTCGCGGCACCGGAGAAGATTCCGGCCGCCGCACCCGAGCACCGGCCCGCCCTGCGGCGCGCGGTGATCGGCGTGGAGCGCCGGTTCGGCTCGGCGGCACTGGTTTTCCTGCTGGTCGCGGGCATTTTCGGGGCGGTGTGGTCGGTGCTCACGCCGCCGTTCTGGGGACACGACGAGATCACCCAGTTCGGCCGGGCCTACCAGGTCGCGCACGGCGGATTCCTGCCGGAGAAGATCCACGACGACCGCGGGCCCGCGTGGGGCGGTGACGTGCCCGTCAGCATCGACGCGCTGATGAGCTACGCCTTCAACGACTACCAGCGCGATCGCGACGACGAGCAGGATCCCATGGTCGCGGATCCGCACGTCTACGACCGGCTCGGCGCGGCGGCAGTGTCCACCTCCGACACCAAGCAGGTCTGGTTCACCAATACCGCCGCCTACTCCCCCATCCCGTATGTGCCTCCGGCGCTGGGTATTCGGATCGCGGAAGCCCTCGACCTGAACGCGGGCGGGATGGTGCTGGCCACCCGGTGGGCGGGGCTCATCGCGTACCTGCTGATCGTCGGCTTCGCGCTGCGCGTGCTGCGCGGGCACCGGGTGCAGTGGCTGGCGTTCACCATCGCCGTGCTGCCCATCGCGCTGTTCCAGGCCGGGACCGTCACCGCGGACACCGTCACCAACGCGCTGGCGCTGCTGGTGTCGGCGCTGGTGGTCAAGGGGTTGTTCCTGGGCGAGCGGCTGTCCAAGCCGGAGACGGTGGCCGCGCTGGCCGCCACCGTGCTGCTGCCGGTGTGCAAGCCGACCTACGTGCTGATCGCCATGCTGACCGTGCTGATTCCGGCGCGGCGCTTCGGTTTCGGGGCCGGCGAGCGGGTCGCGCCGTGGCAGCGGGTGCTGCCGTGGGCGGCCGCGGGGATCGGTGCCGTCGCGTTCGCGGTGTGGATGAAGATCGCCGCGCCGACCGGTGACGGCATGAGCCTGATGCGCCCCAAGAAGGATTGGGGCAGCGTCCGTCCGGGAGATCAGCTGCACGGCATCCTCACCGATCCCGGCCATTTCGTGCGGGTGTTCGGCGACAGCATCGCGCGCCGCGACCAGCACTGGTTCGTCCAGTTCTTCGGTGAGCTCGGCTTCTCCTACGTGGAGGTGCCCGCGCTGACCATCCTGGCGAGCCTGCTGGCCTTCACCGTGAGCGTCGGTGCGGCCGAGCGGTTCTCGCCCCGGGGCGCGAGCCGCCTGAGCACCTGGCTGGTGCTGCTGACGGTGGTCGCCAGCGTGGCCATGATCTACGTGACGCTGTACATGTCCTTCACCCCGGTCGGCTACTTCATCATCGACGGTGTGCAGGGCCGCTACTTCGTGCCGCTGGCGCTGCTGGCCCTCGCCGTGCTCTTGCGCTGGATGCCCGTGCGGCTCACCGACGCCGCCGGCCGCTTCCCGACGCGGGGCGCGGCGATCACCGTGGTGGCCGCGACCTCGGTGGCGCTCATCGCGGCGGTGGTCAAGTACTCCACCATCGTCTGGGGCTGAAACCGGCTCGCCGGGCACCGAATTCGCCGCTAGCATGCGCTGGTGGGGGTGAGGTGGTGGCGGCGCGGGTGCCGCCCCCGGCGAATAGCCTTGGGGTTGCTGGTCATTGTCTGCGTGGTGCTGACACCGGTCGGCGCGGCCGCAATCTATCTGCGGCTCGCGGACGCCGGGACACTGCGGGACGATGCTCGGACCCGGGGACGGGACGCACTCTGGCTGGGTCACGCCTGGATCGACGGGCGCAAATCCGACGCCGATCTCGCCGAGCTGGGAATTCGGCTGGCCGGAACCGGAATCGAGGATCTGTACGTCCACACCGGGCCGCTCGACAATGACGGCACACTGCGCGCGGAGCTGTATCCACAGGCCCGATGGTTCATCGACGCCGTGCATCGAAGGCTGCCGGGAATTCGCGTCCAAGCCTGGCTCGGAGATTTGCTCGCCCCCGAATTCGATGGGCTGAATACCGGTGATCCGGCGACTCGCGATCGTGTTGTCATGACATCGACCCAGGTCCTCGATCTCGGATTCGACGGTATTCACTTCGATTTCGAACCGGTGCGGTCCGGTTCGACCGGCTATATCACCCTGCTCGAGCAAGTGCGCGCGGTCACGTCGGCCCACCACGCACTGCTGTCCGTATCGGCTCCGGTTATCGATCCGCTACCCGGGTTGCATTCGGTCGGGTTGGCGCTGTTCGACCATGGGAAATGGTGGTCGCAAGACTATTTCGCGCGGGTGGCACGGCGCGTCGACCAAATCGCCGTCATGTCCTACGACACCGCCATGCCGACCCGTTCGCTCTATGGCGGATATATCGCCCAACAAACCACTCTCGCCCTCCAGGTGACACCGCCCACGGTGGACCTGCTGATGGGCCTGCCCGCCTTCCGGACCGACGGTCTCGGCCACCATGCGGCGGCCGAGACCGTGGCGGCCGGAATCCGTGGTGTCCGTGTGGGTTTGGCGCGCACCGACCGCGGCCGCCGCGCCTTCGGTGTCGCGTTGTATGTGGATTTCGCTGCCACCGAACAGGATTGGGCCGACTACCGGCGGGACTGGGCCTAGAGGACCCGTTCGCCCGCAGCGGCGTAGGCCGATTCGGTGACGGCTTTCTGTGGGCGCCACCAGGATTCGTTGTCGCGATACCAGGCGACGGTGGCGGCCAGGCCCTCGCGGAAATCGCGATAGCGCGGCTCCCAGCCAAGTTCGGTGCGCAGCAGCGAGGAGTCGATGGCGTAGCGCAGATCGTGCCCCGGACGGTCGGTGACGTGGTCGAAATCGTCGGGCGCGCGGCCGAAGGCCTGCAGGATCATCTCGACCACGGACTTGTTGTCGCGCTCGCCATCCGCGCCGATCAGGTAGGTCTGCCCGATGCGCCCGCGTTCCAGGATCTCCCATACCGCGCTGTTGTGGTCGTCCACGTGAATCCAGTCGCGCACCTGGTGGCCGCTGCCGTAGAGCCGCGGCCGCACCCCGTCGATGAGATTGGTGATCTGGCGCGGGATGAACTTCTCCACGTGCTGGTAGGGCCCATAGTTGTTGGAGCAGTTGGAGATTGTGGCCCGCACCCCGAACGAGCGCACCCACGCGCGGACCAGCATGTCGCTCGAGGCCTTGCTGGCCGAGTAGGGGCTCGACGGGTTGTAGGGCGTGCTCTCGTCGAATGCCTTGGGGTCGTCGAGTTCCAGATCGCCGTACACCTCGTCGGTGGAGATGTGGTGATAGCGCACCTGGTGTCGGCGCACCGCCTGGAGTAGCGAATAGGTGCCGATGATATTGGTCTGGACAAACGGCCACGGGTCGGCCAGCGAATTGTCATTGTGTGATTCGGCGGCGAAATGCACGACCGCGTCCACACCGCCGACCAGGCGATCCACCAGCGCGGTGTCGGCGATGTCGCCGTGCACGAACTCGATTCGGTCCGCGACCGGGTCGAGCGAGGCCCGGTTACCCGCATAGGTGAGTTTGTCCAGCACGGTGACGTGCACACCCGAACGCATGGTCACGGTCTGATGGACGAAGTTCGCGCCGATGAACCCGGCGCCTCCGGTTACGAGCAGTCGCACACCGAAACACTACGTCGGCCGGGGCCGACGCCGACGTCGGGTCGAGGAAGTTGCCTTCTTTACACCAAACCGACTCTCGACGTGCGCGGAATCGGTCATCCGGGTGAAACATATGTACTTAATTGAAAGGCCGACCCCAGGCTGAAATGACGACATTTGGTGTCCTCACCGTGACAAACACGGCGAAGCGGTCACGACTTTGCAAGCGACAGCTGTGACCTTCGTCACATACCGGTTCTCAGGTAACGATCAGCCTGATCAGATATACGCGCGAAAACCTTTCGCATGCAGTGGTTTTCCACTACCTTGCAGACCGCACGATCCTGATGGTGAACAAAATTTGAACGAACGGTCACGATGGGTTCACCGCTCGTTAGCTGTCCTCCATTTCGATTCGTGTTGTCCCCCCGAGCTCTTCGATGAGGTTTCTAGACAATGCTGATGAGGAAGTTTGCCGCCACTGCGGCGCTGGTGACCGCCGCTGTGGCCGTTACCGCTGGCACCGTGAACGCCGCCCCCGCGGCCGACGCGAACGCGCCGATCAACTACACCGCCACCAACACCGAGACCAACACGGTCATCCGCACGGATGCCGGTTCGCTGGTCGTGGAGAACGGCAACTTCGAGATCAAGGCCGCCAACGGCAACGTTGTCGCCGGTATGCCGCTGCAGCTGAAGGTGGACGACTTCACCTTCCCGATCGCCGCCGACATCTCGGGCAACACCGCGACCCTGACCCCGCAGGTCGACATGGACCACGCCCAGTACACCCCGGAGAACGTCAAGGACGTCGCTCTGCCGTACGAGGACCAGGCTCCGTGGAAGTCGGACTACGACCGTGAGCAGGCCGCCTGGAACCGCATGAAGGACACCATCTCCACCGGTGCCACCATCGGCACCCTGGTCGGTGGCCTCGGTGGCGCGGCCCTGGGCTGCGTCCTCGGTGGCATCATGGGCGCGGGCGCTGCCTCGGCCACCATCGTCGGCCTCTTCGGTCCGTTCATCCCGGCCGCCGCCATCGGCTGCCTCGGTGGCATGGCCGCCGTCGGCTTCCTGGGCACCATCGCCGGTCAGCTGTTCGTGACCGCCCCGGTCGCGATCGCCGCCGCGATCCAGTACTTCTCGACCATCAACGGGCCGCACATCCAGTCCAAGTAATACGCGGACCGCAGCTCTACGAAACCCCCGCCCGGATCATCCGGGTGGGGGTTTCGCTCGTCCGGGAGCAGATGTGGGGCCCGAGGCCGGACCGCCCCGAGCCCCACATCATCAATCAGGCTCTGATCGAACCGATTACGCGCGCGGATGGTCCGCCTACGCGGTGCGCGCGATCTGCTCGGCGGCGAGCCGCTCGCGCACGAAGCGCGCCACATGCGCCAGGGCGGCCCGACTCTCGGGCATGTTCGGGAAGATCGCCGGGAAGGCGTGCACCTGCCCGCGCCAGATTTCGAGGGTGGCGGGCACGCCCGACTGGGCCAGGCGCTGGGCCATGATCTCGCTGTCGTGCCGCAGCACCTCGTCCTCGGCGATGATGAGCAGCGCGGGCGGCAGCCCCGCGAGCACATTGTTGACCGGTGACATGCGCGGATCCAGTCGGCCGTCGACCTCCGCGCCGATCTTGACGACGGATTCCAAGGCGGACAACGGAATCAGGGCATCGCGGCGGTAGTTGGGGTGAGCGCGCTTCTCGGTGCAGTCCAGATCGAGCGCGGGGCTCAGCCCGACCAGCCCGGCGGGGACGGGGAGTCCGGTGTCGCGGGCGCGCAGGGCGGTGGCGAAGGTCATGTAGCCGCCCGCGGAGTCACCGGCGAACACCACGCGCGCGGCCGGAACACCGTGCACCAGTAGCCATTTGTAGGCGGTCAGGCAGTCCTCGACGGAGCCGTTGATGTCGGTCTTCGGCAGCTGCCGGTATTCCACGCTCACCACCGGCAGTCCGGTGCGCCGGGCCAGCGCCGCCACGACCGGGCGGTGGGTGTCGAGCCCGCACAGGAAGAAGCCGCCGCCGTGCATGTAGAGCACCGCGCCGTCGCGCAATGACCTACTGGCACCGGCGGGCCGGACGATCTCGATGCGGAAACCCTTGAGCCGCACTTCCTCCCGTTCCACCCCGCGTGGGTTCGGGCGGAGTTTGGCCAGGCTGTTGATGACGGCGTTGACCACCGGCATCGAGCCCACCGTGACCGTCGCGCGGTCACCGGCGGGCCGGATCACGGTGCGGGAGAAGACTGTCAGGCTGCGCGCGGCGGCGCTGGTCCGGTCGGGGTTCTGGACGGGCGTGTCGTGAGTCATCGCGCACCTACCTCGTTGTTGGCGCGCCGAGCCGTTCGTCCGGAAGAGACCGAGGGCTCGGCAAACCCGGCGCGCGAGAGTCGGCGCTGACATCTCACATAGCGTCATTTCAGAACACCATGAGAACGTGACCTACGCAACAGAAATCGCCAGATCGGGCCGCCGGTAAACGGGCGTGATCGATTCGAAGTCGACTCGGAACCTGACCGCCGCGCTCCGCGATCGAACTGGCAGACTGTCGTGACATGCGCGGAATCATCCTGGCCGGGGGCACCGGATCACGGTTGCACCCGATCACGCGCGGGGTGAGCAAACAGCTGGTCCCGGTGTACGACAAGCCGATGGTGTACTACCCCCTGTCCACCCTCATGCTGGCGGGGATCCGGGACATTCTGGTGATCACCACCCCGGAGGACAACGAGGCCTTCACCCGGTTGCTGGGCGATGGCAGCCAGTTCGGCGTCTCCATCACCTATGTGGTGCAGCCCGAGCCGGACGGCCTGGCCCGCGCCTTCGTGCTGGGGGCCGACCACGTCGGCACCGATACCGCCGCACTGGTGCTGGGCGACAATATCTTCCACGGCCCGGGCCTGGGCACCCAGCTGCAGACCTTCCACGATCTCGACGGCGGCGCGGTCTTCGCCTACCGGGTCTCGGATCCGACCGCCTACGGCGTGGTCGAATTCGCCGACGGCCGGGCCATTTCCATTGAGGAGAAGCCCAAACAGCCGCGCTCCAACTACGCGATTCCCGGCCTGTACTTCTACGACAACGATGTGCTCGCCATCGCCCGCGACCTGAAGCCCTCGGACCGCGGCGAATACGAGATCACCGATATCAACCGCGCCTACCTGGAGCAGGGCCGCCTGCAGGTTCAGGTCTTGACCCGCGGCAGCGCCTGGCTCGACACCGGCACCTTCGACTCCCTGCTGGACGCCGCCAATTACGTGCGCACCATCGAGGAGCGCCAGGGCCTCAAGATCGGTGTGCCCGAAGAGGTGGCCTGGCGGCTCGGCTTCATCGACGACGATCACCTGACCCGACTGGCCGAACCGCTGGTGCGCTCGGGATACGGCAAATACCTGCTGGGCCTGCTGGACCACGGGCGAACCTGGGAGTAGGGCATGCGCATTCGGGAACTGTCGATACCCGGCTCGTGGGAGTTCACGCCCCGGCTGCGCGGCGACGATCGCGGGGTCTTCTACGAGTCGTTCAAGGCCTCGGAATTCGAGAAGGCGGTGGGCCGCCCCTTCGATCTGCTGCAGGTCAATATCTCGACCTCGGCGGCGGGCGTGCTGCGCGGCATCCACTACACCGAGAACCCGCCCGGCCAGGCCAAATACGTGACCTGCGTGCGCGGGGCGTTCCTGGACGTGGTGGTGGATCTGCGCCGCGACTCGCCGACCTTCGGCACCTGGGACGCGGTCGTCATCGACGATGTGGAGCGCAAGGCGGTGTATCTGGCCGAGGGCCTGGGTCATGCGCTGCTCTCGCTCGAGGACGGTTCGACCGTCAACTACCTGTGCTCGCTCGAGTACTCCCCCGAATTCGACCGGGACCTGGACGCTTTCGATCCGGACCTGGGGATCGAGTGGCCGACCGTCGGCCGCAATGGCGAACCCCTCGAGTTCATCCGGTCCGCCAAGGACGCGGCGGCCCCGCGCCTGGCGGACCTGAAGCAGCCGCACTGACGAAACGACGAAGGGGCGCACCGCGATCGCGGTGCGCCCCTTCTTTTTTCCAGGTGACGGCCGGGCCCGTGTGAGCGGCGGGCCCGGCCGATGGGTACTAGCCGACCAGTTCGACCTCCAGCTCACGGGCCTCCTGGCGGCGGGCCCGCAGCTTGGGCAGGAAGACCGTCAGGGCCACCAGGGCTCCGACAATCGACACGCCGGCGGCGAATTCCAGGCCGGGACGGTAGGTGTCGAGCATGGCCGCGGGGGTCGGGTTGCTCGGCACGCTCGAGGTGACGATGGCGGTGGTCACCGCGAGCACGATGGCCGCGCCGACCTGCATGGCGGTCTGCAGCACACCGGCCGCCAGACCCTGCTCGTCATCCTCGATGCCGCTGGTGGCCTGAATGTTGATGGCCGGGAAGCCGACCCAGCCGATGCCGACCAGCAGCACCGCGGGCAGCAGCACGGTCAGGTAGGACGGGGCGGTGTCGATGCGCAGGTACATCAGGTAGCCCACGGCCATGACCACCATGGTGATGGCGATGATCGGGCCGGTGCCGAAGCGGTCCACGAGCTTGTCGGAGACGAAGGCCGAGGCGACCACCAGCAGGCCGACCGGCAGCAGCGCCATCGACAGCTTCAGCGGCGACCAGCCCAGGGTGTCCTGCAGGTACAGCGTGGTGATGAACTGCCAGCTGAAGTACGAGCCGCCGACCGCGATGATGGCCAGGCTGGCCCGGACCAGGGTGCCCTTGCGCAGGATGCCCAGCCGCACCAGCGGGTAGCGCACCTTGTTCTCGGTGTAGACGAACGCGGCGCCCAGCACGGCCACGGCGATGAACGATCCGATGGTGCGGGCCGAGCCCCAGCCCGCCTGCGGCGCGGAGACCACGGTGTAGACCAGCAGCAGCATGGTGGCGGTGGACAGCAGCGCGCCGAGCAGATCGTGGCCGCCCTCCTCGGCGGGCTTGTCCTTGGGGACAACGAAATACGCGGAGATCAGCGCGGCCGCGGCAACCGGGACCGGGAGCAGGAAGGTCCAGCGCCAGCCGAGGCCGGTCATCAGGCCGCCGAACAGCAGGCCCATGGAGTAGCCGCCGGCGCCGAAGACGGTGTAGATGGACAGCGCCTTGTTGCGGGCGGGTCCCTCGGCGAAGTTGGTGGTGATGATGGACAGACCGGTCGGCGCGGTGAACGCGGCGGCCAGGCCCTTCACGAAGCGGGTCAGGATCAGCAGGGCCGGGGAGCTCACCAAAGCTCCCGCCAGCGAGGCCAATCCGAACACGGCCAGGGCGATGAGGAAGACCTTGCGGCGACCCAGCAGATCGGCGGTGCGGCCGCCCAGCAGCAGCAGGCCGCCGTAGCCGAGCACGTAACCGCTGACCAGCCACTGCAGGGTGGAGGTCTGAATGTGGAGTTCGGTGCCGATGGACGGCAGCGCGACGCCGATCATCGACACGTCGAGGCCGTCGAGGAACAGCACGATGCACAGGGTGATGAGCATGCCCCAGAGCCGACCGGTCCATTGCGTGGTGTCGGCCGCGGTGCTCACTGCGGGGCGAATCTCGGTGGAAGTCACGAGAAGCGACAGTACATGCACGCGCATCAAATGCACAAGCATTTAATGCGGTTGCATGGTTTGGCCGGAACCACTAGGATGGGCCGCATGCCGAAGCCGACAGCGCCTGTCGACCGGCCCGTGGCAACGTCTTTCGAGACGTCCGGGCTGGTGGGCGAATGGCGCGATCTGCTCGCCCGGCACGCGACGACCTCGTGCGCCCTGGAAAAGGAACTGCAAGGCCGCCACCACATCGGGCTCAGCGAATTCGAAACCCTCGACCGCCTCGTCGAAGCCGGCAGCGACAGCTGCAAGATGAGCGATCTCGCCAATGACATCTATCTGAGCCAGAGTGCGCTCTCGCGCACCGTGGCTCGGCTCGAGCGCGACGGTCTCGTCGATCGCACCCTGTGTACCGAGGATCGCCGGGCGATCTTCGTGTGCCTCACCGACAAGGGGCGCGAACTGCACAGGCAAGCCGCGCCCACCCACCGGGAAGTGCTCGCGGAGACCCTGGGGTCCCCGCAGGCCTGAGCCGGATGGCGGCGAGTTTTTGCTAGACGGCGGCGCGTAGGGTGTCGATCACCGGAAGCGCCGCCACCGCAAGGGAACTCACGCCCGTGAAGGCCTCGCGGTAGCGCTCCACCTCGTGCTCCTTGTCCAGATACGAGGAGCCGGTGAGGGATTCCACGTAGACCACCGGGGGCTCGGTGGGTTCGCCTGCGGCAGTGGGGAATTCGAGCAAGACGAACCGACCGGCATCCATGCCGTGGTGGTAGCCGCAATCGGCGGGCTGCACCCGCAGCCGGACATTGGGCAGTTCACCGAACGCGCGCAACCGGTCCAGCTGACCGCGGGTCACTTCGTCGCCGCCGATGCGATGCCACAGCACCGCCTCGGAGATCACCACATCCAGCTGCAGCGGCGATTCGGTGCGCGTGATCAGGGACTGGCGCGCCAGGCGCACCCGCACCCGCCGGTCCATCTGTTCGGTCGAGATGCCCGGGTAGGCCCCGGCGAGCACCGCGCGCATGTACTGCTCGGTCTGCAAAAGCCCTGGCACCAGCTCGTTCTCGTAGGTGGTGAGCCGCCCGGCGGCCTCCTCGAGGCCGATGTAGACCTCGTAGCCCTCGTCGATCACATCGCTGAATTCCGTCCACCAGCCGCGGGCCTTGGTCTCGCGGGCCAGCGTGGTGAGCGGTTCGATGGCGTCCTCGGGGGCACCGTAAATCCGGCACATGGCCTCGACGTCCAGGCTGCGTAAAGAGGTCTGCCCGGTTTCGATGCGCCAGATCTTGGCCTCGGACCATTCCAGGCGCTGCGCGGCCACCCGGGTCGTCATCCGTGCGCGATTACGCAGGTCGCGCAGGTGTCGGCCGAGCTGCCGACGCGGCACGGTCGATCCGGTAATCCCCTGCGGTAGAGCCATTCGTCCCCCTATACCAGTGTTGCGATCGCATTGTTGCACAGGAAAACTCAGCGATCCATGGACGCGGGACGCGGCCGGGTGGTTAGGATGGCGACCTTTATCAAGGCTACTTCCTCGACGACCGCCTGCGGAAGCGCCAGAACTGCACGGCCTGAACATCTTTCGAGAGCTGATTGACCGGTTCCGCCACATCCGAGAGCGCCTGGAACAGATCGTCGGCCATATCGGAGATGTGCGAGACGCGGGCGGCCAGCCGGGAGGCGTTGAGCACGAACTCCAGCAGCAGGCGCACCGTCGCGGCGATCACCAGGCCCAGCGGAATCGCGAACACCACCGCGAAGACGATGCCCAGCCAGGCCGAAATCCGCCACAGCCCTACGGTTCCCACGATCGGAATGGCGATGGCGCCCGCCAGGCCCAGCAGATACGCCAGCGGCAGCAGGGTGCGGGTCGCGGCGCGGTGGAATTGCACGTCCAGCAGGGCGCGCGCGGCGTCCACGCTCCAGGAGCCGAAAGCGCTTGGGCTGGCGAAGGGTTCGACCGGTTCCTCGGCGGTCTCCTCGGCGGCGATGCGCCGGGACATGCGCCGCGTCGCGGACTCCTTGAAGGCCGCCCAGCGGCCCTCGGTGATGATCTCGTCGAACTCCTCGAATTCGGCGTCGGCGGTGTTCCCACCCGATTGGTCGGCCATGCCGACGATCTCCTCTCCCGCAGACCTTTTCGGCGGATCCAGTGTCTCCGGTGTCACGGGGCGGGGGCAGTCCGAGACAGTGTGTTGTAGAACACGTCCCGCCCCTGCGCCCGTGTCGGGCCACGAGGGGGCTCCAGCGCCCTTGACACCGTTGCCGCAGGCAGATCCGTTGTAGAGGGGTGGCGTCTCTTCTGCGACAACTTCACTAATGGGTCAAAACAGACCGGGCAACCGCCGATTCGGCACACAACCGGACCTTTGGTGAAAAAGGGTGTGTAACGACCCGGACGCCTCCCGCCGATACGTCGCACAGAGCAGGAACTAGATCTACCGGGGAATGGAGAATCCAGTGCGTACGACGTTTTCGTCTTCCGTTGCGGAATCTGCGCAGGACTACATCCGGCGCGGCTGGACGGTCGCCGAAACCGCCAATGGCATCTGCCTGGTCACCGACGACGAGATCTCGGGCATCGAGGTCACCGGCGAGACCGCCGCGTTCGTGCGCCGCTACCTGCGTGCCAATGATCTGACCGGTCCGGTCATCGAGATCCCGGGCGCCGAGCGCCGCGAGATCCACCTGGTGACCGGGCTGCGCAAGGCCGAGCGCGCCATCGAGGCGCTGCGCGAGGCCGGTGTCACCGTCCACACCGACGGCGCGGGCATCCCGCTGCCGCCGAGCAAGCTGTCCGCCGGTGCGGCCTGCTGGGGCGTCGCCCCGCACGAGGCCCGCTGGGTCCCGCCGGTGGTGGCCATCGCCGCCGCGGTCCGCGCCGCCGCCAAGGGCGCTACCAAGGCCGCGCGTATCGCCTCCTGATACCGGCTTTAAGAACGACGCGAAACCCGCGAGTGCACCCCGGCGCTCGCGGGTTTCGCTGTATCCGGCTCGAAACGTTGCGAATTCAGAGATAACGGACATGGCCCGAGGCCCCGGCATCGGAAACGCGAGTGGCACCGCGGGTGTTTCGCCCGAGCCGCCTCCGGGCGATCATGGGGTATGACCCACGTCACGGACAGCCCCCGGACACTGCTACGCACCTGCCCGCTCTGCGAGGCCGTGTGCGGCCTCGAAATCACCCTCGACAGCGCCGATCGCGTCACCTCGGTACGCGGCGATCACGCCGATCCCTTCAGCAAGGGCTTCCTCTGCCCCAAGGGCGCGACCCTGGGCCATCTCGACGCCGATCCGGATCGACTGACCGCGCCCATGATTCGCGATCGCGCCACCGACACTTGGCGCACGGTGAGCTGGGACGAGGCGTTCGGGGTGATCCGGGAACGGCTGCCGCGGGTCTCGGCCGCGCACGGCAATCAGGCGGTCGGGCTGTACCTGGGCAATCCCAATGCCCACACGGTGGCCGGGGCGCTGTACGTGCCGCTGCTGATCCGGGCGTTGGCCACCCGGAGCCTGTTCTCGGCCAGCACCGCCGACCAGATGCCCAAGCAGGTGGCGAGCGGACTCATGTTCGGCGATCCGCTCACCGTGGCGGTGCCGGATCTGGATCGCACCGACTATCTGCTCATGCTGGGCGCGAATCCCCTGGAATCCAACGGATCACTGTGCACCGCACCGGATTTCCCTGGCCGGCTGAAGGCGCTGCGGCAGCGCGGCGGGCGCTTCGTGGTGGTGGACCCGCGACGCACCCGCACCGCCAAACTGGCCGATGAGCATGTGTTCGTGCGGCCGGGCAGCGACGCCTACCTGCTGTTCGGGATCGTGCACACGCTGTTCGCCGAGCAGCTCGTCGAGGTGCGGGTCGAGGTGAACGGGCTGGACGAAGTGCGCGCCGCCGCGGTCGATTTCACGCCGGAGCTGGTCGCCGAGCGGACCGGGGTTCCGGCCGAGACCATCGTGCGCCTCGCCCGCGAGCTGGCCGCCGCGCCGACCGCGGCCGTCTACGCCCGAATCGGCACCTGCACGGCCGAATTCGGGACGCTCACGCAGTGGCTGGTGGATGTGATCAACGCGCTCACCGGCAATCTCGACGCGCCCGGCGGGGCCATGTTCGCCACCGGGGCCGCCCTGGGCATCGTGCGCACGCGGCCGTTCCGGACCGCGCGCTGGGGCAGCCGGGTGCGCGGATTGCCCGAGGCCATGGGCGAATTGCCGGTGGCGACACTGGCCGACGAGATTCTCACCCCGGGTGACGGGCAGATTCGGGCCATGGTGACCGTCGCGGGCAATCCGGTGTTGTCCGCGCCCAGCGGCGCGCGGCTGGACGCCGCCTTCGCCGGGCTCGACTTCATGGTGAGCGTGGACCGCTACCTCAACGAGACCACCCGGCACGCCGACGTCATCCTGCCGCCCCCGCGCATTCTGCAGTCGCCGCACTACGATTTCGCGCTGCTCAACTTCGCGGTGCACAACTACGCGCGGTACTCGCGGCCGCTGGTGCCGCTGGCCGACGGCGAGATGTCCGAGGCGGAGGTGCTGGCGCGGCTGGCGCTCGCGGTCTCCGGTCAGGAGCCGCAACCGGGTCTGGATCCGCTGACCGTGGTCGACGAGATCGTCATCGCGGGGACCCTGCACAAGGCGGGCATGGCCGATCGGCGCAAGGAACTGCTGGGCGAGAACACCACCGAGCAGCGCATCGACATGATGCTGCGGCTCGGACCCTTCGGCGAGTGGGCGTCGACTCCCGATGACACCAACGAGTGGCGCGGCAAGCTGAATCTCCAGGTGCTGCTGGACAATCCGCACGGCATCGACCTGGGTCCGCTGGAATCCCGGCTGCCCGGCGTGCTGCGGACCGCCTCCCGCAAGGTCGAACTCGCGCCCGCCGAAATGCTGGCCGATCTGGAACGTCTGCGGGCCCGGCTGCGGGCCGAGCAGCCCGAGATGGTGCTGGTCGGTCGGCGACAGCTGCGATCCAACAACAGCTGGTTGCACAATGTCCCACCGCTGGTGGGCGGATCGAACAAGTGCACCTTGCACATTCATCCCCAGGACGCGGCCCGGCTCGGGTTGAACGGCACCGCCATCGTGAAATCGGCGGCGGGCACGCTGACCGTGGAGGTCGAGCCGACCGACGACATCATGCCCGGGGTGGTGAGCCTGCCGCACGGGTGGGGACACGAGGACAGCACCCAGTCGGTGGCGCGGGCGCACGCGGGCGTCAATGCCAATGCGCTGACCGATGATTCGCTGGTGGACGCGCCGTCCGGCAATGCGATCTTCAATGGGGTGCCGGTGACTCTTACGCGCGGTTGAATATTAAAGACCTTTCGGTATTAATGTTTCGCGTACCGAAGATCGGTCACAACTAGGGGGATGACAGGCGGAGAGTGCGGTCCAAAACTCCGCAAAAAGGACAAAGCAGGAATGCGAAATCCCCGGGGCCCCTGGGGATCTCGCGCACCCGCGACCCGAAACCCCCCATAGCATCCCCGCAGTTAAGGGACAAAGGTCCCTTGCGGACCCTTTCATCCGGGAGGATCCTCCCCCGGGAAGGTTTGTCCGGCTGCAGTCGAGGTCGCCCCACCAGGGCGGATCCGCCGGTTCACGCATTCGCCACACGAAAATAGTTCAACCGTATAGGATTTCGGATGGCCGAAGTTCGTGGCCGAGCCTCTTCCATCCGGTATTCAGCTACCAAAGGGGGCGCACGATGCCCGGTATCAGAAACGGCAGCGACGGCGAGCGGGAACTCCAGGAGCGCTACGGAACCGAGGAACGGGCCGACCGCTTCTATAGCGACCAAGTGCGAGATCGACTCAATACCCACATGATCGATTTCATTCGCCGGATGGATATGGCCTTCATAGCGACCTCCGACAAGCACGGGGAATGCGATTCCAGCTTTCGCGCGGGCAAGCCGGGCTTCCTGCACGTGATCGACGATCACACCGTGGCCTATCCGGAGTATCGCGGCAATGGCGTGATGGCCAGCCTCGGCAATATTCTCGAGAACCCGCACGTCGGCATTCTCATGATCGATTTCGTGCACGACCTGATCGGCCTGCACGTCAATGGCACCGCCCGCATCGTCGACGACGCCCTCATGCGCCGCTGCGTGCCCGACCTGCCCGTCGAACAGCGCGGGCGGATTCCCGAGCGCTGGGTGGTGGTCGATGTGGAGGAGGCCTATATCCACTGCCGCAAGCACATTCCGCACCTGGTCCCGGCGCGGCGCGAGGCGCGGGAATGGGGTACCGACAATGTGCGCGCCAAGGGCGGCGATTACTTCCGGGCCAAGGAGGAGAACAACGCCTTGGTGGAGTCTTGAAACAGGCGCGGCGTGAGCCCGATTACTTGATCTTGAAGATCACGGCCCGCTGCACGATGAAGTTGATCACGGTGGCGGTGCCCTGCGCGACACAGAACGCGAAGAAGATCCGCCACCACGCCTCCGGCAGCGCGTAGTAGCAGAGCTGGTTGATCCCCACCTGCAAAGCGAAGGTCAGCGCGTACAGCGCGATCACCGCGATGAAGCGCTTGCGGCTCGGTTCGGCCTTGAAGGTCCAGCGCCGATTGATCAGATAGGCCGTGGTCGTACCGGCGATGAAGCTGATGGACTTGGCCACCGGCAATGGAAAGCCGACCAGCTTGAAAAGCAGGGTGTACAGGCCGAAGTCCACAATGGCCGACAGGCCGCCGGTGACCGCGAATCGAATGATCTGCGTTTTCAGCTCAACGTCCGTACCGCCCGGTTCATCGACCAGGGGCAGTTCGGGCGGGAGGGGCAGATGGGGTTCCGCGGTCACAGTGCAGAAGAGTAATGCCCGGGACAAAGGACACAAGCCTCGAGACGGTTATCCCTGTAGCCTCTATGCCGATGTCCACGAAAGCTCAGACCACCACCGCGGCCGCCCCGGAGCCCAGCTCCGCAGGCGAGAGCCCGGTCGTCGGCAAAGAAAAAGAGGGCACAGCGGCGCAGGGGGCGTTCGACCTGCCGACGCAGACCCGGCGCCTGCACGGTTGGGGTCGCACCGCGGCCACCACGTCGGAAGTGCTCTCCACCAATGACCCCGAGCTGATCGCCAAGGCGGTCGCCATGGTCGCGGAGGACAACGACGCCAAGCCCGCTCACCTGCGGCGCGGTGTCATCGCCCGCGGCCTGGGCCGCTCCTACGGCGATCACGCGCAGAACGCGGGCGGCCTGGTCGTCGACATGACCGCCCTCGACCGTATTCACCGCATCGACCGGGACTCCCGGCTGGTGGACGTGGACGCGGGCGTGTCCCTGGACCAGCTGATGAAGGCGGCGCTGCCGTTCGGCCTGTGGGTTCCGGTGCTGCCCGGCACCCGGCAGGTGACCGTGGGCGGGGCCATCGGCTCCGACATCCACGGCAAGAACCACCACAGCGCGGGCAGCTTCGGCAATCACGTGCGGTCGCTGGATCTGCTCACCGCCGACGGCAAGGTGCAGACCATCGGGCCGAAGAAGAACGCCAAGCTGTTCTGGGCCACGGTCGGCGGCAACGGCCTGACCGGCATCATCCTGCGGGCGACCATCGAGATGACGCCGACCGAGACGGCGTACTTCATCGCCGACGGCATCAAGACCACCGGTCTGGACGAGACCATCGCGGTCCACAAGGACGGGTCCGAGGCGAACTACACCTACTCCTCCACTTGGTTCGACGCCATCAGCGCGCCGCCGAAGCTGGGGCGCGCCAACGTTTCTCGCGGTCGGCTGGCGAAACTCGATGAGCTGCCCAAGAAGCTGCGCAAAAACCCGCTGAAGTTCGATGCGCCGAATCTGCTGACGGTGCCGGACATCTTCCCGAGCTTCGCGGTCAACAAGTTCACGCTGGGCATGGTCGGCGAGGCGTACTACGCGCTCGGCGGCAACTACACCGGCAAGATCATGAACTTGACGGCGTTCTACCACATGCTCGATGTGGTCTCGGAGTGGAATCGGGCCTATGGCTCCGCCGGTTTCATCCAGTACCAGTTCGTGCTGCCGCCCGAAGCCCTCGATGAATTCACCAAGATCATCGTGGATATCCAGCGGTCGGGTCACTACACCGCGCTCAATGTGCTGAAGTTCTTCGGCCCGGGCAACCCGGCCCCGCTGAGCTTCCCCATGGAGGGCTGGAACATCTGCGTGGACTTCCCGGTCCGCCCGGGTCTCAACGAGTTCGTACGCGAACTGGACCGGCGCGTCCTGGAATTCGGCGGTCGCCTCTACACTGCCAAGGACTCGCGCACCGACGCGGAGACCTTCCACAAGATGTACCCCCGGATCGACGAGTGGATCAAGATCCGCCGAAGTGTCGATCCCACAGGCGTTTTCATGTCCGATATGGCGAGAAGGCTGGAGCTTCAGTGATCAATGCGGTAGGGAACCCGCAATCCATTCTGCTGCTGGGCGGCACCTCGGAGATCGGCTTGGCCATCTGCGCCGAGTACCTGAAGAAGGGTCCCGCGCGCATTGTCCTGGCCGCCCTGCCGGGCGACCCGCTGCGCGAGGACGCCGTGTCGCAGATGAAGGCGG
The DNA here is from genome assembly GCF_035818515.1 of Nocardia sp. CDC153. Taxonomy (NCBI): domain Bacteria; kingdom Bacillati; phylum Actinomycetota; class Actinomycetes; order Mycobacteriales; family Nocardiaceae; genus Nocardia; species Nocardia sp. CDC153. The sequence continues at coordinate 1,197,753 of NZ_JAYKYU010000003.1, forward strand.
CCGGCGCCTCCGAGGTGCAGGTCATCGACTTCGACGCGCTCGACACCGAAAGCCACCCGGCCGTGATCGACGCCGCCTGGGCCGCCGGTGACGTGGACGTGGCGATCGTCGCGTTCGGCATCGACGGCGACGGCGAGATCTTCTGGCAGGACCAGCGCAAGGCCGTCATGATGGCCGAGATCAACTACACCGCCGCGGTGTCGGTGGGCGTGCTGCTCGGCGAGAAGATGAAGGCGCAGGGCTTCGGCCGGATTCTGGCCATGTCCTCGGTCGCCGGTGAGCGCGTGCGGCGCTTCAACTTCGTCTACGGCTCCACCAAGGCCGGGCTGGACGGCTTCTACCTGGGACTGGGCGAGGCGCTGGCCAAGTTCGGCCCGCGTGTCACCGTCATTCGCCCGGGCATGGTGCGCACCAAGCTCTCCGCGCACGCCAAGGAGAACGGGCTCACGGTCAACAAGGAAGACGTGGCCGTCCTCGCGGTCGCGGCTTCGGAGAAGGGCAAGGAAATCGTCTGGGCCCCGGGCACTTTCCGGTACGTCATGATGATCCTGCGCCACATCCCGCGCCCGATCTTCCGCAAGCTGCCGATCTGAGAACAGCCCAACTCTCGGGAACTCTCAGGGGTAAACCCCTGAAACCCCATAGGCCACTGTCAGCGCCGCCCCTTTCGGAGGGGCGGCGCTGTCGGCTATCCAAGGGACGCGATGATCGTGTCGATCTCGGAGCGTGTTGGGCGCCAGCCTAGTTCGGCGATCGCGCGGGCGGCGTCGGCGATCAGGACCTGCGGCTCGTGCGCGGGTGGATTGTGCACCAACGGGACTCGCCGCCCGGTGGCCCGCTCCACTGCCGCCACCACATCCAGAATGCTTGTCCCCCGCCCGCTTCCGAGGTTGTAGCGGGCGAACCCGCCCGGCGCGGGCAGCTGCTCCACGGCAGCGACGAAACCGGCCGCGGCATCATCGACGTGAAGGTAGTCGCGGACCGCGGAGCCGTCGCCGTTCACGCCCAGCGGCGTCCGGCTCCTCGCCGCGTCGAGCACCCGGGGAATCAGCCGGGTCGGGTCCCGGTCCTCTCCCCCGGCCAGATTCGGCAGGCGCAGGACGATCGCGCCGAGCGCACCGCTGCTCGCCTGAGCTTCGACCACGGCCTCGGCCGCCACCTTGCTGCTCGCATAGGGGTGTGGCGGCGCGACGGGTAGGTCCTCGGTCATGGGCTGCCGATCCGGTGAACCGTAGACCGCGCACGTGGAGGAGAACACCAGCCCTCGCACCCCCGCGTCGGCCATCGCCTCGAGCAATCCGATGGTCCCGCCGGTGTTCACCCGGAAATACCGAAGTGGCTCATCGAAGGATTCGCGGGCCCGGGCCAACCCGGCCAGATGACACACCGCCTCCACACCGGAGACGGCGCGGCGCAGCGCATCGGTGTCGAGCAGATCGGCGGCGCGCGTCTCCCGGGCACCGGGAACATCCGGTGCACCCGGCCGGACTAGGGCGACCGGCTCGTGGCCCGCCCCGGCCAACGCCCGCACCACCGCCCCGCCGAGGTAACCACCCGCCCCGGTGACCAGTACGCGCGCGCTCATCGGCCCGCCCAGCACCGACCGGTGCGCCCCGGTCCCGAGCCGCCCCGGACCGGCTTCCCGCGCGGACCGGGCGTGTGTTGTGTCGACGGTTCGGGCATGCCGCGAGGCTACCGATCGCATTCGCGGCGGTGTCAGCGGCGGTTCGGGCCGCTCGACCGGCGCGGATGAGCCCGGCGAGGTGTTCGGGGGCGGGGTACTGGCTAGGCTGACGCGCGGTCCTGGACACGAATGCGAAGGCAGGGTGCGGATGAGCGAGCGGGCGAGTGGGCGGATCAGGCCGCTGGCGCGGCAGGCCGGCGGGGCGATCGGCGAAGCGGTGCTCGCGGCCGTGGTCGCGGCGGTCGTGGGCGCGGTCGGGCTGAAGGCGTTCGCGACCGTGCACTGGCCCGCGTTCAACTCGTCCAATGTGACCCGCTCGCTGACCACCGTGGGGCAGGTGGTGGCGCTGGCCATGCTGGTGGCGGCGATCGTGCTGCTGCGCCTGCACAAGTGGGGGTGGCTGGCGAAACTGCTGTCGTGGGGCGGGATTTCGGCGTTCGTGACGGTGACGTTGGGGATGCCGCTGGCGGCCACCAAGCTGTACCTGTTCGGGATGTCGGTGGATCAGGAGTTCCGGACGCAGTATCTGACGCGGCTGACCGACAGTGCGCGGCTGCACGATATGAACTACATCGACCTGCCGCCGTTCTATCCGGCGGGCTGGTTCTGGATCGGCGGCCGATTCGCGAGCCTGACCGGGATGGCCGGGTGGGAGGCGTTCAAGCCGTACGCGATCATCGGGCTGGCGGTCGCGGCCGTGGTCGCACTCGTGTTGTGGTCCAACCTGATTCGCGCCGATTGGGCGGTGGCGGTGGCCGCCGCGACCACCGCGGTGACACTGGCCTACGGTTCGCCGGAGGCGTACAGCGCGGTGCTGACCCTGCTGCTGGGCCCCGCACTGCTGTTGGCCTGGGGCGCGTTGCACCGGCCCGCGGAGGACAAGACCGAACCCACGGCCGGGGGTTGGGGCGCGACGCTAGGAGCGGGCCTGTTCCTCGGGTTGGCGGCCACCTTCTACAGCCTGTATTTCGGCGTCGCGGTGTTCGCGGTGTGCCTGATGGCCGTGATCGCGGCCGGGCTCGCGGTGCGCGCCCGGCGGACCTGGCGATCGATCCTGCCGATTCTGGTGCGGCTCATTGGAATCGGCGCGATCGCGGGCTTGCTGGCGCTGACCGTGTGGACGCCGTTCCTGCTGAAATTCATGTCCGGCAAGGCGTCCCTGGGCTCGGGTTCGGCCTTCCACTATCTGCCGGAATCGGGTTCGCGGCTGCCGCTGCCGATGACCGAGTTCAACCTGCTCGGTGTCTTCTGCCTGGCCGGAACGATCTGGCTGGTGCTGCGGGCCGGGAGTTCGCGGCGCGCGCAGGCATTGGGTATCGGAGTGGTCGCGATCTATCTGTGGTGTCTGCTGTCGATGCTGGCGACGGCCGCGGGCACGACGCTGCTGGCGTTTCGGCTCGAGTCCCCGCTGATCGCGCTGCTCGCCGCGGCGGGCGTGTTCGGTTTCGCGGAGGGCGCGCGGGCGGTCTACCAGGCGTTGAACGAGCCGGGGCGGTTCCGGACCGCCGCGGCGGCGGTCGCGCTCGCGGGGGCGATCGGGTTCGGTCAGGGGATTCCGAACGTGCTGGCGGCCGAGATCAATACCGCCTACACCGATACCGACGGCAATGGCGAGCGCGCCGACAAGCGGGCCCCCTCGGCGGTGTCGTACTACCGCGAGGTCGACGCGAAACTGCTGGAGCAGACCGGGCGGCCGCGCGATGCGAGCGTGGTGCTGACCACGGACACCAGCTTCCTGGCCATCTACCCGTACTACGGATTCCAGGCGCTCACTTCGCATTACGCCAACCCGCTGGCCGATTTCGCGGCGCGCACGGCCGAGATCCAGCGCTGGAGCACGCTGAAGACGCCGCAGGAGCTGACCGACGCGTTGCACCACTGCCGCTGGCGGGCTCCGGACGCGTTCCTGTTCCGGCGTTCCGGGGACGACTACAGCCTGCGCCTGTCGCAGGACGTGTATCCCAATGACCCGAATGTGAAGCGGTTCACAGTGACCTTCCCCAAGGCTCTGTTCGATGACGCGCACTACCGGATCACCGATATCGGCCCGTTTACTCTCGTGGTGCGTGTCTAAACCAAGGAACGAGACAAGCATCACTTATCCCCAAAAACCGGTCCGATTCTGTGGATAGAGCCTCGTTCCTGTGGATAACTTCGCGACTTGCCAGTGCAATCTCAGGCGAACCCGGTAGCGTGGGCCGCTGATTGCAAGGCATCAAGGAGTTGACGCGTGGCACAGGGGCGGGTTTCCGACCGGGGGGTTGAAGACGGTGCGGCGGTAGCGGTTCTCGACCGCCCCGTCCCGGAAACGGCTCCTCCCAAGATAAGTCGAGCGCAGCGGGTCGCCCGGCGCATTCGCCTGGCCCGCACCGATCTTCTCGCCGCCACCGGATACCTGGCGCTGGCGGTGCTGGTGCTGTCGGGGCAGTGGCTGCACACCGATCGCGGCTATCTGATCAAGAGCGGCCAGGACCAGACCATGTGGGAGTGGTTCTTCGCCGTCACCGCGCACAATGTGGCGCATCTCGAGAACCCGCTGGGCTCGCTGCTGCAGAACTATCCCGACGGCGTGAACATGATGGCCAATACCGCCATGTTCGGCGTCGGCGTGCCGCTGACTCCCGTCACGCTGCTGTTCGGTCCGACGGTCACCTTCGTCCTGGTGCTCACCCTGGGCCTGTTCGGCACCGCCTTCGCCTGGTACTGGCTGTTCTCGCGCGAGGTGGTGACGTCCCGGCTCGCCGCGGCCGTGGGCGGGCTGTTCTGCGGGTTCGCGCCCGCCATGATCTCGCACGCCAACGCGCACCCGAATTTCGTTGTGTTGGCGCTGCTTCCGCTGATCGCGCTGCAGCTCATCCGCATGGCCCGGCGCGCGGAGGCCGCCAAGCACGTCCGCAGGGCGCGGCGCAATCGCGACGCGGTGGTGCTGGGCCTACTGGTGGCGCTGCAGATCGCGCTCGGCGAGGAGCCGCTGCTGATCTTCGCGCTCTCCTTCGGCCTGTTCGCCGTCGTCTACCACCTGCACACCCCGCGCACCGGTCTGCGCGCCCTGCGCGCGCTCACCCCGACCGTGCTGCTGGGGGCGCTGATCACGGTGGCGCTCACCGAGATTCCGCTGTGGTGGCAGTTCTTCGGCCCGCAGTCCTACCGGTCCATCGATCATGGGACCATGCAGAACGATCTCAAGGCGCTGTTCCAGTTCCCGTCCGAATCGCTGGGCGGGCTGGTCGCGCCCGGACAGAACGTGGCCATCAATCCGACCGAGGAGAACTCGTATTTCGGCTGGCCGCTGTGGATCGTGGTCGCGGTGGCGACCGTGCTCATGTGGCGCGAAAGAGTGGTGCGCGCCGCGGCGGTGGTGATCGTGGTGTTCTCGGTGATGTCACTGGGTTCGACGCTCATGATCGGCAAGCACGACACCGGAATCAGCATGCCGTGGAAGCATTTCGAGAACGTGACGCTGCTGGACACGGTGCTGGAGTCGCGATTCACCATGGCCGCGATTCCGGCCATCGCCCTCGTGCTGGCGCTGGCCACCCAGCGCGCCCTGGACTACTGGAAGGTCTCGGCGACCGATTGGCGGCCGCTGGCCCTGTTCGCCGCGCTGGCCTTCGCCCTGCTGCCGCTCACCCCGACCATCCTGCCGGTGGTGCAGCGCCCGGCCACCCCGGAGTTCTTCACCGACGGCACCGTGCGCCAATACGTTTCGCACGGCTCGGTGGTGGTGGTCCCGCCGCCGACCCCGCCGGACGCCCGCGCGCTGCGCTGGCAGGTCGATTCGGGTTTCGAATTCCCGCTCGCCGGAGGCTATTTCGTCGGGCCGACCGGCGCCTCCAAGAAGGGCCGCTACGGTCCCGACGATCGGCCCACCGCGAGCCTGCTGATGAAGGCGCAGCGGACCAATACGGTGCCGACGGTGGACGACGCCGCCCGTGCCCAGGCGCTGGCGGACCTGCGCTACTGGCGCGCGGATGTCTTGGTGCTGCCACCCACCGACAACACCGACACCCTGCGCCAGACCGTCGACCAGCTGCTCGGTTTCCCCGCGAAACTCGTTGACGGCGTGTGGGTCTGGGACGTGCGCGGGCTGGTGTGAGGGCGCGCGGTCAGCTCACCTTCCGGTAGGTCACGAAGCCGCTCACCGACAGCGCCCGGGTGAGGACGCCATTGCTCAGCACGAGTTCGTGCGTGCCCTGCACCTGGCAGCCACTGCCGCCGGAGGTGAGGGTGCCCGCGCCGAGCGTGATGTCGCCGGTGCTGGGCACCCCCAACAGGCGATAGTCGAAGACGCAGATCACTCGGCCGCCGGTGGAGATGGTCGAGGTCACCAGCGGTTGGTTCAGCTCACCCTGTCGGATGGTCAGGCGGTAGTCGTTGGCATTGGAATCGCTGGATCCGGTCCAGTCGCCGACGAATTCGGACGGCACGCGCCCGGCTGGCGTGCTGGCGGCCGGGGTCGTCGTGGCCGCCGCGGTCGTCGGTATGACCGTCGCGACCGTGGGCACCGCGGCGGACAGCGGCGTGTTGTTGTTCCGCCCATGGCTTTCCAGACTCACCGTCACCCAGATAGCGCTGCCGCCGAGGACCGTGGCGGCCAGCACCGCCAGCATGCCGGTGAGCACGGCTCGACCGGTACCGGGTGCCGTGCGCACGGGATCCGGAGCCCGATGTCGGTGCGGCGCATCGTCTTCGACGGGTCCGGCGGACGCGCCGTAGGAAACGCCGTACGCGGGTTGCGGATCGGTGTAGTAGTGGCCCGGCCCCAGGACCGTCGGATCGGTCCGGGAGGAACGCAAGACGGTCGCGGTGGCCGGTGCGCGCCACGCCCGCAGGGCCGCATCGGTGAAATCGGCGCAGCTGGCGAATCTTTCGTCGGGATGCTTGGCCAGGGCGCGGTCGAAGACCGCGTCGAGACCGCGAGGCAGATCGGGGCGGACCTGGGTCACGTGCAGCGGCGGTGTGCTCGTGTGCGCGTAGATGAGACCCGCCAGATCGTTCGCCAGATACGGCCGCGATCCCGTCAACAGCACGAAAAGCGTGCAGGCCAAGGAGTATTGGTCGGTGCGCGGGTCGAGAAAGCGGCCCGACACCTGCTCCGGTGACGCGAAGGCGAAGGTGGCGGAGATGTCCCCGGTCTTGGTGACATGGGTGGTCTCGTCACGCAGCCGGGCAATGCCGAAGTCGGTCAGCAGGGCCCGTTCCGGACGGCCGTCCTCCGCCGGGGAGAGCAGGATATTGGACGGTTTCACGTCCCGGTGCAGCACGCCCTTGCTGTGCGCGTAGTCCAGGGCCGAGGCGATGCCGTCGCCGATGCGCAGCGCTCGTTCCGGGGACAGGCCCGAAAGCCGGTCCGCGGCCGGGCCGTCCACGTACTGCATGGCGATCCACAGCCGCCCGTCGTCGAGCCCGCGGTCGTAGACGCTGACGATGTTGGGGTGGTCGAAGCGGGCGGTGATATCGGCTTCGCGTTCGAAGCGCCGCCACCCTTCGGCGTCGGCGGTCACCTCGTCGCGATTGAAGACCTTGAGCGCGGCCAGGCGCGGTAGTCGGGGATGGCGTGCGGCGTAGACGGTGCCGGAGCCCCCGGCGCCGATCCAGCGTTCGATGACGTACCCGGCGATCTCTTCGCCCGGCTTCAGATCGGTCATGATCGCGCACCTAGTTACTTCAGTGGAGCCCTCTCGAGCCAGTCGGTCAGGAGGCTGTTCACGGTGTGCCCGGGCCAGCGCAGCACCATGACGAAGCGGGAGCGCGGGTCGCCGTCGGGAAAGCTGACCGCGGCGATGGCGCGATGGGATTCGGTATCGGTGGTGGCGGCCGGGTCGACGGTCGCGCCGGTGGTCACGGTCAACGCGCCCGCCACGTCCTCGTGGTCGACCGCTGTGGTGTGGACCGGGGTGCTGTCGAAGAACAGCTGGGCCACCGATTGCCCGGGGCGGGTGTCGAAGTCGAGCACGTCGAAGTGCACCTGGCCGGTGGTGTCGTCGGCATTGCAGCGCACGCGGTGCGCGCCCTGGGCCGCCTCACCCGGACCGGGATCGCGGGGCTGGCACAGGCCGCCCTGCCAGCCGACCGCGGTGCCGCTGGAGGCGAGCTGGCCGATCAGGCTGGGGAAGGTGCGGGCGATGGCCGCATCCTCGCGGCCCCAGGAGGACACCACCGCGTCGGCATTGGTGTACGTGATCAGGCCGCTCACATCGGTTTTGCGGCTGACCCGACCGTCGGGCAGCAGGGTGAGGGTGGTGGGACCGTTGGCCTTGCAGGCGTTCGCCGGTTCGCGCACCACGATCTCGGAGGTGCCGACAACGAGGCGATCGCCGTCGCCGGGCACCTCGTCGAGGGGCGCGGAGAACTCGCAGTGGAACGGACTGCCGTTGGGGAGCACGCCGTCCACGCGATTGGACAGCACCGGATCGCCGATCTTGGCCTGCTGCACGGTGAGTCGGTAGTTGGTCTGGCCCTCGGTCGCCAGCCAGGTGCCGACGAATCGGTCCGGCACGAGTCCGCCGGTGGGGTGCACGGGCGGCGAATTGCCCTGGTTCAGGGCGAAGCCGACGCCCGCGGCGGTCACCGCGGCCACCGCCACGGGGATGAGGGTGCGGCGGTGCAAGAGGCTCTGCCACAGTCGTTTCCGACCGCGCCCGACCGGCCGGGGCGTGAGTGGCTGCGGGAGCAGGCGCGCCGGGGCGGTGAGCGCCAGGGCCGGGTCGGAGTAGTAGGCCTGGGTGGCGGCGTAGGCGAAATCCGCGCAGTTCTCGAAGCGGTCCGCGGGATCCTTGGCCAGGGCCCGGTCGAACACCGCGTCCATGGCCGCGGGGAGTTCGGGATTCACCTCGCTCACGCGCAGCGGGGGTTCCTGGGTGTGGGCGTGCACCCAGCCCAGCGGATTGTCCGCGCGGAACGGGCGCTGGTCGGTGAGCAGCACGAAAAGCGTGCAGGCCAGGGAGTATTGATCAGATTTCGGGCCGACCGGTTTGCCGCTCACCTGCTCGGGTGATGCGAAAGCGAAGGTGGCGGAGATATTTCCGGTATGGGTGAGTTTGGTGGTCTCGTCGCGCAGCCGGGCAATGCCGAAGTCGGTCAACAGGGCCCGCTCCGGGCGGCCGCTGTCGGGATCGGCGACGAGGATATTGGACGGCTTCACATCCCGGTGCAGGACGTTCTTGCCGTGCGCGTAGTCCAGCGCGGCCGCGATCTCGGTGCCGATGCGCAGCGCCCGGTCGGGCGAAACATGGTGCAGCTCAGCGGCATCCAGGCCGTCCACGAACTGCATGGAGATCCAGAACAGCTCATCGGCCACGCCGCGGTCGTAGACCTGCACGATATTGGGGTGATCGAAGTGGGCCGCGATATCGGCCTCGCGCTCGAAACGCCGCCACACGTCGGCGTCCCCCACGACCTCGTCACGTTTCAAGATCTTCAGGGCCGTAAGCCTGGGTAACCGCGGGTGCCGCGCCGCGTAGACGACGCCCGACCCCCCGGCCCCGATTCGCCGCGCGATCACATACCCGGCGATAACTTCGCCAGGTCGCAGCTCGGTCATACTTCCTCTTGTCTTTCCGGCCCGGCCCCACGCCCAGTTCGGATAACAACCATCCTGACGGACAACCGCCGATTCGGCTACAGCGCAGCCTCGCGGAGAGCTGTGGGCCGGGTCGATAGAGTCGGTGCTCGTGCGCGCAGACTCCCGAGCGTTCCACCGCATCCGCGTCGTCGCCCTGGTCTCCGGGTTACTCGGATTCCTGTTGGCGGCGATCACGCCGATCCTGCCGGTCAACCAGGATCGGCCGACACTGCATTGGCCCCAAGGGGATACGGCGAATGTCGATGCCCCCCTGGTCTCGTATGTGCCGTTGAACCTGGACGTGAGTCTGCCGTGCCAGGTGCTGCGGGACCTGCCGACCGGCACGCTGTTCTCGACCGTGCCCGAGGCCTCCGGACAGGCCGAGTCGAAGGGCCTGGTCGTCAAGGTCACCGACGAGCCCGACAAGGGGCGCACGGTGTCGGTGCTGGTGCGGCTGATTCCGCTGCTGTCCGCGCCGGTGTCGGAAATCGAGAGCTGCCAGGCCATTACCGTGCATTCGGATGCCGGGGAGACCCGGGTCGAGTTCACGGGGGTGAACCGCAAGGACGGGACGCCGTTCGTCGGCAGGGTCGGCGGCGACACCCGGCCGCAGGTGGTGGGACTGTTCACCGATCTGAAGCGGGATCAACTCGCGAACGCCTCGGCCACGGTGAACATCGACGCGCGCTTCACCTCCAGCCCGAACTGGATCAAGCGGGTCGCGACCGTGCTGGCCGTGGTGTTCACGCTGATCGCCCTGATCGCGCTGCATCTGCTGGACACCTCCGACGGGCGCAAGCCGCGACGGTTCCTGCCCGCGCACTGGTGGCGGGTGCGCTTGGCGGACGTGGCGGTGATCGGCACGCTGCTGGTGTGGCACATCATCGGCGCGAACACCTCCGATGACGGCTACATCCTCAATATGGCTCGGGCCTCGAAGGTTTCGGGCTACATGGCCAACTACTACCGCTGGTTCGGGGTGGCCGAGGCCCCGTTCGGCTGGCCGTACGAGGTGCTGGCGTGGATGACCCGGATCAGCGATTCCAGCCCGTGGATGCGACTGCCCGCGCTGCTGGCCGGTATCACCTGCTGGCTGGTCATCAGCCGGGAAGTGCTGCCGCGCTTGGGTTCGCGGGTGCGGCGCGACAATGTCGCCATCTGGACCGCCGGGCTGGTATTCCTGGCCGCCTGGATGCCCTACGACAACGGCCTGCGCCCGGAACCGCTGATCGCGGCGGGCGCGCTGCTCACCTGGTGTTCGGTCGAGCGGGCCATTGCCACCGGGCGTCTGCTGCCCGCGGCGGTGGGCGTGCTGATCGCGGCGTTCTCCCTGGCCGCCGGTCCCACCGGCTTGATCTGCATCGCGGCGCTCATCGCGGGCGCGCGGCCGGTGCTCATGGTGATCCTCGAGCGCGCCAAGGGTGAGGGCTCCTGGCTGCTGCGCTACGGCGCGCTGCTCGCGCCGGGCGTGGCGGCCGGAACCCTGGTGCTGGTGGTGGTTTTCGCCGATCAGACCCTGGCCTCGGTCATGGAGGCAACCCGGGTGCGCACCCTGATCGGGCCGAATGTGGCCTGGTTCGACGAGCGCACGCGCTGGGATTCGCTGCTCATGCTCTCCCCCGACGGCTCGCTGGCGCGCCGCTTCGGGATTCTGGCCATGCTGCTGTGCCTGATCGTGTGCGTCATGGTGATGCTGCGCAAGAACGGCCGGATTCCGGGCACCTCGCGTGGGCCGTCGGCGCGCATTCTGGGCATCATCTTCATGTCGCTGTTCCTCATGATGTTCACGCCCACCAAGTGGACCCACCACTTCGGCGTGTACGCCGGGCTCGCCGGATCGGTGGCGGCGCTGGCCGCGGTCGCGGTGGGCGTCAACGGGATTCGCTCGCCGCGCAATCGGACGCTGTTCACCGCGGCGGTGTTCTTCCTGCTGGCCATCACCTTCACCGGGCCCAATGGCTGGTGGTACGTGTCCAGCTACGGCGTGCCGTGGTTCGACAAGGCCCCGCTGATCGCGGGCAAGGGCTTCTCCACACTGTTCCTCGGACTCGCGGTGCTGTGCCTGCTCATCGCGGCCTACCAGCACTTCCGGGAGCCGTACCGCGAGCCGAAGCCGGTGCGCGGCTTCGACAAGTTCGCCAGCATGCCGCTCACCGTCGCCGCGGCCGTGCTGGTGCTGTTCGAGGTGCTGTCGCTGGCCAAGGCGGCCGTCGGCCAGTACCCGGCGTACTCCATCACCCAGTCGAATCTGCGTGCGCTGCAGGGAGATTCATGCGCGCTGGCCAATGAAGTGCTGGTGGAGACCGATACCGCCGACTCGCTGCTGCACCCGTGGACCGGCTCGGACGCCGACGGATTGTCCGCCGAGAACGTCGGATTCACGCCCAATGGCGTGGCCTCCGACCTCACCGCCGATGCCGAGGAGACCGTCACCGGCGGGGCCAACTCGGTCAACGACAAGTCCGGCAACAAGACCTCCAAGACCACCGGCGCGGGCACCGGCGGCGGCAAGAGCGAGGAGGTCGGCATCAATGGCAGCTCGGTGGCCCTGCCGTTCGGGCTGGATCCGGCCAAGACGCCGATCGAGGGCAGTTACACCGATGGCGAGCAACAGGTTTCGAAGCTGACCACGCAGTGGTACAACGCCGAGAGGCTGAACAGCGTCCGGAACGACCCGGCCTACCAGGTGCTGGTGGTGACGGCCGCGGGCCGCATCAAGTCCTTCAACAAGGACGGCGTGGAGACCTACGGTCAGGACCTGCTCGTCGAGTACGGCACCCGCGACGCCGCCGGAAATGTCACCAACACCGGACAGATCCGGCCCATCGATATCGGCCCGAGCCCGTCCTGGCGCAATCTGCGCGTCCCGCTGGATCAGATTCCCGCCGGTGCCAATGCCATTCGCCTGGTGCTCAATGACGCCGACATCACCCCGCGCCAGTGGCTGGCCGTCACCCCGCCGCGCCTGCCCAAGCTGGAGACGCTGAATTCCCTTGTCGGAGACACGGCCCCGGTGTTGGAGGACTGGCACGTCGGCCTCGCCTTCCCGTGCCAGCGGCCCTTCGACCACCACGACGGCGTGGCCGAGGTGCCGCGCTGGCGCATTCTGCCCGACCGGGTCGGGCAGGACGCCTCCAATGCCTGGCAGGACGATATCGGTGGCGGTCCACTGGGCTGGACGGGTTTGCTGCTGAAATCCGAGACCCGGCCGTCGTATCTGAATCACGACTGGAGCCGGGATTGGGGCTCGCTCGAGCAGTTCACCCCGTATGTCCCGGATGCGAATCCGAAGGCCACCCTGGACGTGACGGTCCAGACCCGCTCCGGCCTGGCCAAGGATTCACCCATCAAGGCCAAGTAGAAACCGACGAAACGCCCGCTCGAAGCATCGCTTCGCGCGGGCGTTTTGGTGGTTTCGCACTATGCGTGTCGCACCGGCGTAGTGAACACCGCCACTCTCAGCGACTACCGATACGATCAGCAACCGTGCCCGACGCCTCCGCAGTCCTCACGAAGCCGAATACACCGGCTCCCGCACCCGCTTCACAGCGCGACTTCAGGATCGCGAAGCTCATCGCGATCGTCGCGGGCCTGCTCGGCGCGCTGTTCGCGCTGGCGACACCCTTCCTGCCGGTGCAGCAGACGCAGGCGGAGGTGAGCTGGCCGCAGGGCGGTTCACTCGATCCGGTGCAGGCGGCCCTGGTGTCGCAGGTGCCGGTCGACGTGAACGTCACCATCCCGTGTTCGGCGGTCCAGCAATTGGATCCGCGCGGCGGCATTCTGCTGGCAACCGCGCCGCCGCAGGGCAAGGGCGCGGACCTGGAGGCCATGTTCGTCCGCGTCTCCGGCGAGAGCGTGGACGTGCTGGACCGGAATGCCGTGGTGGCCACCGCGACCCGGGCCGAGCTGAACGAATGCTCCCGCATCGTCATCACCTCCGATGACAAGCGGACCTACGCGGTCTTCGAGGGCATCACCCGCACCGTCGAGAAGCCGACCGCCGACGGCGGCCGGGAACTGGTCACCGTCCCCGCCGACGGCACCTTGCTGGGCGATCTGCGCCCGCAGGTGGTTGGCGTCTTCACCGATATGAAAGGCGCGGTGCCCGACGGCCTTTCGTTCCACATGACGGTGGACTCGCGGTTCTCCTCCACCCCGACCGTGCTCAAGCTGGTGGCCATCATCGCCGCCGTGCTGCTCACGCTGCTGGCCATGGGCGCGCTGGCGGTGCTGGACACCAGCGACGGGCGCGGGCACCGGCGCGTCCTGCCCGCGCACTGGCTGAAGCCGACCTGGGCCGACGGCGGCATCATCGGCACGCTGCTGCTGTGGCACTTCGTGGGCGCCAACACCTCCGACGACGGCTACATCCTGACCATGGTCCGGGCCGCGCCGCACGCGGGCTACCTGGCCAACTACTTCCGCTGGTTCGGCGTGCCGGAGGCGCCGTTCGGCTGGTACTACTACGTCATCCAGGCCTTCGCCGAGATCTCCACCGCCAGCCCGTGGGTGCGCATCCCCGCCCTGCTGTGCGGAATCCTGTGCTGGCTGGTGATCAGCCGCGAGGTGGTGCCGCGGCTGGGCAACGCGGTCGCCAAGTCGAACGTCGCGCTGTGGACCGGCGGCCTGGTGTTCCTGGCCTTCTGGCTGCCCTACGACAACGGCCTGCGCTCGGAGCCCATCGTCGCCCTGGGCGCGCTGCTGACCTGGGTCTCCATCGAACGGGCCATCGCCACTTCGCGTTTGCTGCCCGCCGCGGTGGCGGTGCTGGTGGCGGCGTTCACGCTGGCGGCCGCGCCGACCGGTTTGATGTGTGTGGCGGCGCTGCTCGCGGGCATCCGACCGCTGGTGCGGATCGTGGTGCGGCGGCGCCAGCAGTTCGGCGATCTCGCCCTGCTCGCACCCATCGCGGCGGCCGGATTCCTGGTGCTGGTGGCGGTTTTCGCCGATCAGACCTTCGCCGGCATCATGGAGGCCAACCGGGTGCGGCAGGTGACCGGGCCGAATCTGGCCTGGTACGAGGACTATCTGCGCTACTACTACCTGTTCGTCGAGACCGTGGACGGCTCGCTGGCGCGCCGGTTCGCGTTCCTGCTCATGATCCTGTGCCTGATCACCACCATGCTGGTGCTGCTGCGGCGGCGCCAGGTGCCGGGCATCGCGAGCGCTCCGACCTGGCGGCTCATGGGCGTGGTGTTCGGAACCATCTTCTTCATGATGTTCAACCCGACCAAGTGGACCCACCACTTCGGTTCGTACGCGGGCATCGCGGGCTCGCTGGCGGCGGTGACGGCGGTCGCGGTGTCGGCCACCGCGCTTCGCTCCCGCAAGAACCGCTCGGTGTTCCTGGCCGGGCTGCTGTTCACCCTGGCGGTGGCGTTCTCCGGCATCAACGGCTACTGGTACGTCTCCAGCTACGGTGTGCCGTGGTTCGACAAGCGGGTGTCGCTGCACGGCTTCCAGTCCAACACCTTCATGCTCATGCTCTTCGGGCTGGCACTGGCCGTGGTGGCCTGGCAGTCGCTGCGTGAGGGCTACGCCAAGCCGCTGGCGAACGGGAAGACCAAGCGCGGCAGGCGCATCCGCAAATTCGCCGCGATCCCGCTCACCGTGGTGGCCGCGCTCATGGTGGCGTTCGAGGTGCTCTCGCTGGTCAAGGGCGCGGTGACGCAGTACCCGGCGTACTCGCTGGCCCGCTCGAACTTCGACGCGCTCTCGGGCAAGACCTGCGGGCTGGCCAATGACGTGCTGGTCGAGGGGAATGTCAACGGCGGCAACCTGACCCCGATCATCGATCCGGCCCACCCGCCCAAGGACGGCGATCCGCTGGCCGGGGAGAACCCGGTCGGCTTCTCCCCCAACGGTGTCGCCGACAAGCTGGACGCCGACAGCGTCGAGGTGAAGCCGGGCACCGGCAATACCTCCACCCAGACCGTGGGCCCGGCCTTCGAGAAGGGCCAGAACGCGGGCACCGGCGGCGGCAAGGGCGCGCAGGGCGTGAACGGTTCGACCGTGGCGCTGCCCTTCGGCCTGGACCCGGCCACCACGCCGGTCATGGGCAGCTACCAGGACGGCGTGCAGCAGCCCGCCTCGCTCACCTCGAGCTGGTACGAGCTACCCGCCCGGACCGACGACACCCCGCTGATCGTGATCTCGGCGGCCGGTCGCGTCATGTCCTTCGACGACACCGGGAACATGACCTACGGCCAGGACATCTTCCTGAAGTACGGCCACCGGAACCCGGACGGCAGCGTCACCGAGCTGGGCCAGTACCGCCCGCTCGATATCGGCCCGGCCCCGTCCTGGCGGAATCTGCGCATTCCGCGCTCGGCGCTGCCCGACGATGCCGACGCGGTCCGCATCTACGCCCGCGACCCGATCCTGATCGGCGATCAGTGGCTGGCGTTCACCCCGCCGCGGGTACCGAAGCTGGTGTCGCTCAACAGCTATCTGGGTTCCGAGCAGCCGATCCTGCTGGACTGGGCGGTGGGCCTGCAGTTCCCGTGCCAGCACCCGTTCGATCACCGCAACGGTGTGGTGGACTCGGCCCCGAAGTACCGGATCCTGCCGGACCGGCCGCTGGCCATCAGCTCCACGAATACCTGGCAGGCCGAGGAGTTCGGTGGTCCGCTGGGCTGGGCGGAAATGCTGTCGGGCTCCAAGACGGTCCCGACGTATCTGAAGGACAACTACGCCCGCGACTGGGGTTCGCTCGAGCAGTACAACCCGTATTACTCGGACCCCTCGGACCCGTCGAAGTTCCCCAAGCCCGCCCAGATCGACACCCACGTGGTGACTCGCTCCGGGCTGTGGTCACCGGGCAAGATGCGGGTCTTCTGACCCCGGACACGGTGTAATCGGTGGCCGCCCGCGACCTTGCGGGCGGCCACTGTCGTTGTGGGACTTACCGATATGAAATGGCCAGCTGGCTAACGCTTGGCGTCTACGTGCGCCACCCATTCGTAGACGGGCAGGCTTCCTTCCGGAGTCTCCTGCCACCGTGGCGTCACTTTGAATCGCTCGTACCCTCCCCCGAACGCCACCCGCAACTCGATGCCCGGTGGGGTGATCGGAACGATCCGCTGTTCGAGGCCATCCGGCCCGCCTTCGAGTAGCGCCTTCGGTGAGGTACTCATAGCTGAAGGCTCTCACATCTGTCCCGGCCACCCGACGGATTCGGCGCAATCGGCGAGCCGCCTGAACAAACCCGTCAGGCGAGGCCGAACTGGTTGAGCAGGGCGCTGAGCACGCCGCCGATGATCGGAATCTTGCTCGCGCTGCCGCTGCCCATCTGGCCCGCGGGCACCGAGGTGACGCTGACGCCGATGGAACCGGCATTGTTGCTCGTCCGGTTCCCGTCGTCGCTGGCGATGATGTTGTAGCTGCCCGCGGCGGTCGGGGTCCACGCCAGGGTCGCCGTGCCCGAGGCCACCGGGGAGGCCCCGAGGTAGGTGGCGTTGCCGGAGGTGTCGGCGATCCAGAAGCTCACCTGGGTGCCCACGTTCGAGCCGCCGACGTAGGCGGTCAGCGTGTAGGTCGAGTTGACGTGGGCCAGCGCGGTTCCCGCGGACACGCTGGTGACCTGCGCGGACGCCGCGGGCGCGGTGGACAGGACCGCCAGCGCGGTGGCGGCGGTCACCGCGCCGCCGAGGATCGAGTTCCGAATTCGACGGGTAGCCATACTGCTTCGCTCCCAAGCTCGCATTTCAAGGATTGAAATGCGATGTTTTCACAACTAGAGCGGGAGCAGGTGGTGTTTGCGGGGATTGCGGGGAATCCGCTTGTCCCGCAGCACGTGCAGGGCCCGGCGAATCTCGAGGCGGGTGGTGGCCGGTTCGATGACCGCGTCGATATAGCCGCGCTCGGCCGCCACCCACGGGGTCGCCATGGTGGCGTTGTAGAAGTCGATCATCTGCTGGCGCATGGCCGCGCGCTGCTCCTCCGGCGCGGCCTCGAGGGTCTTGGCCCCGATCAGCGAGACCGCGCTCTCCGCGCCCATGACCGCGATGCGGGCCGTGGGCCAGGCCAGATTCACATCCGCGCCGAGCTGTTTGGAACCCATGACCGCGTAGCCGCCGCCGTAGGACTTGCGGATCACCACGGTCACCTTGGGCACGGTCGCCTCCACGAAGGAGAAGATGAACCGGCCGCCGCGCTTGATGACGCCGATCTTCTCCTGCTCCACCCCGGGTAGGAAGCCCGGGGTGTCGACCACGAAGACCAGCGGAATCTCGAAGGCGTCGCAGAGCCGGACGAAATGCGCGGCCTTGTCCGAGGCGCGGGCATCCAGCGCGCCCGCGTAGACCATGGGCTGATTGGCCACCACGCCGACCGTGCGGCCGTCCACCCGGGCGAAACCGCAGATGACGTTCTTGCCCGCGGATTCCCCGAACTCGTGGAACGCGCCGTCGTCGAAGATCCGAATGAGGATCTCGTGCATGTCGTATCCGGCATTGTCGGCGTCGGGGACGATGGCGTTGAGTTCCAGATCCGATTCGGTGAGCTCGGGCTCCAGACCCGGATTCACGATCGGCGGCAGTTCCTGGCAGCTCGAGGGCAGATAGCTCAGGTAGTCGCGCACCCATTGGAACGCGGCGGCCTCGTTCTTGGCCACGTGGTGGATATTGCCGTACTGGGCTTGGGAATTCGCGCCGCCGAGCTCCTCGAGACTGACGTCCTCGCCGGTGACCTCGCGAATCACCTTGGGCCCGGTCACGAACATGTAGGCCGCTTCGGTGGCCACCACCACGTCGGTATTGATCGGCGCGTAGACCGCGCCGCCCGCGCAGCTGCCCAGGATCATGGAGATCTGCGGGACCAGGCCGGACAACGGTTCCTGGCGACGGCCGAGTTCGGCGTACCAGGCCAGCGAGGTGACCGCCTCCTGCACCCGCGCGCCGCCGGAGTCGTTGATGCCGACCACCGGGCAGCCCACCTTGGCCGCGAATTCCATGATGCCCGCCACCTTGCGGCCGAACATCTCGCCGACCGAACCGCCGTAGACGGTCTGGTCGTGCGAGAAGACGGCCACCGGGCGGCCCTCCACGAGACCGTGGCCGGTGACCACGCCATCGCCGTAGAGGGCGTTCTTGTCGCCCGGATTGCGCACCAGCGCACCGATTTCCACGAAGGTGCCGGGATCCAACAGCATATTGATGCGGTCGCGGGCCGAGGGAATACCCTTTCTGGCCCGCTTGGCGATTCCCGCATCACCCGCCGGTTCCCTCGCGATGTCGAGCTTGTGTCGAAGGTCGGCGAGTTTTTCGGCGGTCGTGCTCACTGGTCTCCTTTCGGCAAAAACCTACTTTCGCAGAACCCGTGTAGCGGTGGTGCTATTTCACTGCTGTGGTGTCGATCTCCGTGAGGATCTTGGTGAGATCGGCACCGATGGTCGCGATCCGCGGCTCATCGATGATCTGGATGTGGTCACCCGGAATGTGGATGACATCCAGATTCGGAATGTGCTCGGCCCAACCGCCGTTCGGCTGCCGCTCGGCGAAACGCGGTTCCAGCTCGATCATTCCATCGTGGTAGCGATCGGCGAGGTACAGCGTCACGTGGCCGTCGTACTTGGACGGCTCGATCTTCTGCAGTTCCTTGCTGTCGATCCACGAGGTGCGCTGATGCTCGATCACACCGCCCGGAATATCGACCCCGGCGAACTTGAGCAGCTCCATGATGATCTCGATCTGCTCGGCGTCGGACGCCGCGGCCAGCTCCTCGAGCTGCTCGTCATCGAGTTCACCATTGAAACCGTAGGTCTTCTGGGCGAAGGCCTGGTATCGGCGAATCCGCTCGACGCGCTCCTCCGGGGCATCGCTGAAGGGCTCCACCGGAATCGCCAGATCGATCAGGCCGACCTGACGGACGTCCGCGCCCTCGGCCCGCATGATCTCGGCGACCTTGAGCGCGAACACCGCACCCAGCGACCAGCCGTAGAACACGTACGGACCCTCCGGCTGCCGCTTGCGGATCTCCGGAATGTACTGGCGCGCACGCTCTTCGATGGTGCCCTCGACGCGCTCCAGACCGTACATCGGGGTACCGGCCGGGAGACGGTTGAGCAGCGGTTCGTAGACCAGGGTGTTACCGCCCGAGGCGTGGAACACGAAGACCGGCACCGCATTCGACCCGGCCTCCTTCGCGCGCAACGTACGCACGAAGCCCTCCAGATCAGAGCTCTTGCCCTGGTAGCGCACGACCACCTCGGACAGTTGCTCGATGGTCTTGCAGGCCTTCACCTCGGCCGGATCGACCTCGGCCTTGACCCGCTCGGACAGGCGAGCGGTCAGCTTTTCGAGGGTGGCGTCGTCGATCTCGGGCAGCGGGTTGAAGATGCCGCCCGCGGTCTTGCCGGTCACCAGCGCCCAGGTGGCGAAGGCGAGACGTTCCTCGCCATTGCGCGGCGGGACATTGTCCGCGTCGGTCGCGCCGACCGGCGGGGCCGCCTCGAAATCGGCGTCGGTGACCGAACTCTGTTCGGATCCGGCCGCTTCGGTGATGTCGGCGGCCTCGGCCACGACATCGTGGGTCACCGCGTCGAGCTCGTCGGCCTTGGTCGGCGCGGTGGTGCCGGTCGACAGCTCGGGCCTGGGGAGCACGGCGGCCGGGTCCTTGCCCTCGGCCATGGCGGCGCGGGCGGCGGAGATGAAGTCGGCATCGACGCTGATGTCCTCGCCCGCGGCCTGGCGCGCGGCGATCTCGTCGAGCTGGTCGCGGTGCTCGACCGCGTAGCGCAGCACCTTGCCCACCTCGAGCAGGCTGGCGTCGCGCACCGCCTGGATCTGCAGCTGGGGAATGTCGAACTCGTACTCGACGCGGTTCTTGATGCGCATGGCCATCAGCGAGTCGAGGCCCAGCTCCATGAGCGGGATCTCCATGGGGAGATCCTCGACGGCGTAGCCCATGGACTCCGCGACGATGATGGCCAGGCGCTCCTCGATGGTCTGGGTGCCGTTGGGGTCCCAACGCTCACCGGGAGCCGCCTCCACCGCGGCGGCCGGAGCCGCCTCGACGACCGCGACCGGTGCCGCCACCACGGATTCCGGCAGCGGCGCGCCGGAGGTGACGACCGCGTCGAACAGCGGACGGAAGGCGTTGCCCTCCTTGGCGTGCACCGTCACCGACGCGCCACCCGGGTGCGGGGTGAGCGTGGTGGTCAGGGTGCCCGCGGCCGGAATCTGCCCGTGCGCGACCGACGCGCCGACGGTGACGTCCGAAAGCACCTGGGCGGCAGCGGCATTCACCAGTGCGGACAGGTCGGTGACGGCGGACGCCTGGACCTCCCACACGTGGCGGCCGTCCGGCAGTGCGACATGCGCGCCGGGGACCCGGCCGTTGCCCGCGCCGCCACCGAAACCACCGGAAACCCTGGGCCAGTACTGCTTCCGCACGAACGCGGTACGCGGCGCGTCGGCGTAGTCACCGGCGGGCAGCAGCGAGGGCAGGTCCACCTTGTGGCCGTGCACATACAGCTGCGCCAGCGCGGAGATGACGCCCGCGGCCTCGTCCTCCTTGCGCTTCAGCGTCGGGATGAGCGCCGCGTTGTGCACGCCCGCCGCGAAGGTGGTGCCCAGGACCTGCATGAGCGCAACCGAATTCGGCGCGAGCTCCAGGTACGTGGTGATGCCGGTGTCGACGGCCTTGCGGATGGCATTGGTGAAGTACACCGAGCCGCGCATGTTCATGACCCAGTAGTCGACATCGTGGACCGGCGCGTGGCCCGCCTTGTAGACACCGTCCTTGTGGACGGTCGAGTACAGGTCGCGCTTGAGCTTGGTGGGCTCGATGCCAGCCAGTTCGGCGGCGAGTTCGCCCAGCAGCATGTCCATCTGCGAGGTGTGGCCCGCGCCGCGGGTCTGCAGCACGCGGGCGAACTTGCCCTCGGCCTCGGCGCGCGCCACGATCGCGTGCACCTGGTCGGGCATGCCGCCGATGACGGTGTTGTTGGGCGCGGCGTACACCGCGACCTCGATATCGGGGAACTCGGTCTCGATGAGCTTGCCGACCTCTTCGGCCGAGTACTCGAGCAGCGCCATATTGCGCACCTGGTCATCGGTGAGCATGGCCTCGCCCTCGGCCATGAGCCGCGAGCGGGCGCAGATCACGCGCACCGCGTCCTCGAGCGTCAGACCGCCCGAAATGTACGCTCCCGCAACCTCACCCTGCGAGTGACCGACCACGCCCTCGGGCTCCGCACCGTGTGCGCGCAGCACCGCCGCCAGACCCACCTGGATGGTGAAGGTGCCGACCTGGCCGGTGCCGATGTCCCAGTCCATGGAGTCGTCGAGGATCATCTCCTTGACCGAGTACCCGGCTTCATCCACGACCAGCTCGTCGACCTGGTCGACGGCCTTACGGAAGATCGAGTTCTCGGTGTAGAGCTGCTTGCCCATCTTCCGGTGCTGCGCACCGAAACCGGCCATCACCCACAGCGCGCCGAGGGGCGCGGGGGAATCGGCGGTGTACACGCCGGTGCCTGGCTTGCCCTCCGCGATGGCCCGCAGACCCGCGACGGCTTCCTCGTGCGTCTTGGCGACCACCACACCGCGCGAGCGGCCGTGGTTGCGCTTGGCCAGCGTGCGGGCCACGTCCTCGAGCGGAGTCGCCTGTCCCGCTTCGGATTCCAGCCAGTCGGCCAGGTCCTTGGCGGCGCGCTTGCGGCGCGAGGGCAGGTAGCCAGAGACCGGGATGATCATCGGCAACGGCTCGTCGCGGTTGCTCCACTCCGGTTCCGGCGCAACCGCTTCCGCGATGGCTTCCGCCTCGGCGACCACATCGGTGGTCTCGTCGTCGAGGTCAGCGGTCTCCGGCAGCTCGGGGGTGGCCGGGGTGGGCACGTACTCCTGGACGACCACGTGCGCGTTGGTGCCGCCGAAGCCGAAGCCGGAGATGCCGATGGTGGCCTTGCCGCTGTAGCGCGGGAATTCGGTCGGCTCGTCGGTGACCTTCAGGTGGGCCTGGTCGAACGCGATGAACGGGCTCGGACCGGCGTAGTTGATGTGCGGCGGAATGATGTTGTGCTGCAACGCCATGATCACCTTGGCGAGCGCCGCGGCACCGGCCGCGGCCTCCAGGTGACCGAAATTGGTCTTGGCCGAACCCAGCAGGGCGGGCTTGTCGGCGTCGCGGCCGCGGCCGATGACGCGGCCCAGCGCGTCCGCCTCGATCGGGTCGCCGATGGGGGTGCCCGTGCCGTGCGCCTCGATGTAATCGACCTGGGACGGCGGGATTCCGGCGTCCCGGTAGGCCTGGCGCAGCACGGCGGCCTGCGCGTCCGGGTTCGGGGCGAGCAGACCGTTGGAGCGGCCGTCGCTGTTGACCGCGGAACCCTTGATCACCGCGTAGATGGTGTCGCCGTCACGCTCGGCGTCGGCCAGGCGCTTGAGCACCACCAGCGCCGCGCCCTCGGAGCGGACCATACCGTCGGCGTCGTTCGAGAACGCCTTGATGTGACCGTCTTTGGACACACCGCCGTTCGCGTCGAAGGCGATCGTGGCGGCGGGCGACAGCAGCACGTTGGTGCCACCGGCCAGCGCCAGATCGGCCTCACCGTTGCGCAGCGCCCGCACCGCCTGATGCACCGCCACCAGCGAGGACGAGCACGCGGTGTCGACGGCGACCGACGGACCGCGGAAGTCGTAGAAATAGGAGACGCGGTTGGGGATGATCGCCGAGACGCTGCCCATGACGCCGTAGCCGTCGGCCGACAGCGGGGTGTTCGCGTCGCCGTTGCCGACCGCCATGCCCGCGATGATCATGAACTCGGTGCTTGTCGAGCCGATGAAGACGCCGACCTGCTCACCCTTGAGGGTGTTCGCGGGAATCCGGGCGTGCTCCAAGGCTTCCCAGGTCAGCTCGAGCGCCCACCGCTGCTGCGGGTCCATGCGCTCGACCTCGACCGGCGAGTGCGCGAAGAACTCGGCGTCGAAGCTCTTGAGGACGTCCTGATCGAGGTACCCGCCCTTGACGTTGGTCTTGGTGAGCTGCTCCACCAGGCGCGGATCGTCCATGAACTCCGACCAGCGGCCCTCGGGTAGGTCGCGAATCGCGTCGCCGCGATTGATCAGGAATTCCCAGGTGGATTCGGGCGTATCGCCCGCACCCGGCAGCCGGGTGGACAGGCCGACGATGGCGATGTCGTGCGCTTCACCGGGCGCGAGGCCCTGGGTGTAGAACGAGTCGTCGGCGGCCTCGGCCGGAAGTTCGGGCTCCCCGTTGATGATTCGCTCGGCCAGCGAGGCGATGGTCGGGTGCTGGAACACGATGGTCGCGTTCAGCACGACCCCGGTCAGCTCCTCGATGTCGCCGCCGAGTGCGAGCGCATCGCGCGAGGCCAGACCGAATTCCTCCATCGGCCGATCCACGGTGATGTTCTCGATCGGCTGCCCGGTCGCCCCGGAGACCCAGCGGCGCAGCCACTCCTGCATATCCGCGACCGACATGTCGGTGGTCGCGGGCGCGCCGTCCGTCGGAGCGTTGTCGGTCGTCTGGTTCGGGTCGATGCCCTCGTTCTCAGCCATCAGTTCCTCAAGCTACCTGTCTGCGTACGGTGCGCGGCGTGAATCCGGGTTGGTGATCCATGCATGAATGGCGCGAGCCGAACCGGCTCGCGCCATCCATCTGTGAGACGGTCGTCTCACTCCTCGTCTGGTGCATCGGGGAAGGCCTGCTGCGTGTAACCACCACGCAGTGTGCCTTCCAGATAAGCAGCCTTGCAGGCGCGACGCGCGATCTTGCCGCTGGAGGTGCGCGGAATCGACCCGGCCGGAACGAGCAGGATGTCACGCGCGGTGACACCGTGGCGGGAGGAGATGGCCGCGCGAACCGCGTCCGCGATGGGGCCCGGATCGGCCTTGCCCGCGCCCGGACCGCGCTCGGCCACGATTACCAGCTGTTCGCTGGCATCGTCGGCGTCGTAGCTCAGACCCGAATGGCTGTCCTGGGCGAAGACTTCGGCGGGCAACTGGTTGGCGGGCACCGCGAAGGCCGCGATGAAGCCGGGACGCAGCATGTTCGAGGCCGCTTCCGCGGAGTACTCGAGATCCTGCGGGTAGTGGTTGCGGCCGTCCACGATCACCAGGTCCTTGACGCGGCCGGTGATGTAGAGCTCGCCGTCCACGTACACGCCGTAGTCGCCGGTGCGCAGCCAGATGCCGTCGGCCGGAACGCCTTCGGCGTGGCTGCCCTCGGGCAGGCGATGGGTGAGCTGGTTCCGGAAGGTCTTCTGGGTTTCCTCGGCGCGACCCCAGTAGCCGATGCCGATGTTGTTGCCGTGCAGCCAGATCTCGCCGACCTGCCCGTCCGGCACCTCGCGCGCGCCCTCGGGGGAGTCGATGGAATCGCCGTCCACGATGGTGGCCCACTGCGACAGCGCCACATAACCGCAGGACACCTGCGCGATGGCGTTCTCGTTGTCCGGCTCGACCTTCACCACGCGACCGGCATTGAGCTCGTAGCGGTCCACGTAGATGACCTTGGCCTCGTCCTCGTGCCGGGTGGCCGACACGAACAGGGTGGCCTCGGCCATGCCGTAGCACGGCTTGATGGCGGTCTTGGGCAGACCGTACGGGGCGAACGCCTCGTTGAACTTCTTCATCGACTTCGTGGTCACCGGCTCGGAGCCGTTGATCAGGCCGATGACGTTCGACAGGTCCAGCGACTCGCCCGGCTTGGGCAGACCGCGCACGGCGGCGTGCTCGAAGGCGAAGTTCGGTGCGGCGGCGAAGGTTCCGGCGCCGTCGGAGACCGCGGCCAGCTCGTTGATCCAGCGCGCGGGACGGCGCACGAACGAGGCCGGGGACATGATGGTGATGTACTTGCCGCCCACGGCGGGCAGGATCACCGTCAGCAGACCCATGTCGTGGTACAGCGGCAGCCAGGTGACGCCGCGCGAATTCTCGTTCAGGTCAAGCGCGTTCACCATCTGCAGCACATTGGTGCCGACACCGCGGTGGGTGATCTCGACACCGGCCGGGGTCCGGGTGGAGCCGGAGGTGTACTGCAGGTAGGCGATGTCGTCGACCGCGATGTCCGGGCGAATCCAGGACTCGCCGACGCTGTCGGGGATGGCGTCGACGGCGATGATGCGCGGGCGCTGGGCCGCGGGCAGCGACCGGAAGAACTGGCGCACACCGGCGGCGGAGGAGCTCGCCGTCAGAATCGCCGAGGGCGTGCAGTCGCCGAGCACGGCGTGCAGGCGATCGGTGTGGCCCGGCTCGTCCGGATCGAACAGCGGCACGGAGATGGTGCCCGCGTAGATGGCGGCGAAGAAGGAGATGACGTAATCCAGCCCCTGCGGAGCCAGGATCGCGACCCGATCGCCCCGCTTGGTCACCTGCTGCAGTCGGGCGGCCACCGCGCGCAGCCGCGTGCCGAACTGACTCCAAGTGAGGTCCTGGTACTCACCGTCGCGCTCGCGTGAGTAGTCGATGTAGCGGTAGGCCAAGTCATTGGCGTCATTACCGTGGGTGTGCTTCTCGACGTAGTCGACGAGGGTGCGTCCCTCGGGAATCGTGATGTTCCCCGTTTCGTCGAGGTAATCGTCGAAAGTCTCGTCCATTCCTTCTTCTCCTCCGAGGCACACGCGGCATGGAACGGCATGCATTGCCGCTGTTACCTGTGAGGCCCCGACTCTCTTCGCCCGCGGGAGCTCCATGCGAGAGCCAACCTGCAGAATTGTGTTGCGGTCTGCGCGGTGACCGTCTATTGGCTAGATGTTCTCAAACCAGGGACATGTTACAGAGCAGCTGCCCGGCCATGCTTCGGAGCGGCCGAACATCTCCCAGCTCACACCTCTGGGCTACGGGGTGACCGGCGCGAATGCCTCCAAATGGGTGGGGAGCGCCCCACATAGGACACAACAAGGACAAGGATGTGAGTTGCCGCACGTACCGGGTCTCGGCGGTGTCGCAACCCGGAGCACTTTACCGGGTGACCCCGAAACTGGGGGGTCGGTCGGTGGGGGTCACATACGCGGCCCGGTGCCCATGGTCCATGGTGCGCCCGATCGCATAAAGAACTCTGAGCGCACGCTTACGAATGTGCCGGGTGCGGAGCCTTTTCGATCAGGCCCGAGGCCCAGTTGACCGTCCACTGCGTGGCGGTCGTGCCGTTGTCGTCGACCTGGTAGCCGTTGTAGAGGCTGTGCACCGGATTGCCCGCCGCGCGCACCAGGATGTTCAGGCTGCCGAGGATATTGGCCGGGTTGAGCGCCTGCCGGGGGGCGTCGCAGATCAAATCGCCTGCGGCGCAAATGGTGAACGTCCGATTGGCGAGTTTTCCGAAGCCGCCGCGCGGGCCGGTCATGGTGATGCCCGGGACGTTGAGGCCCTTGAGCGCCACCTCCGCGCCGACACCCGGTGGGGTCGGGCCGATTTCGGTGGCCTCGCCCGGATCGCCGACATCGCGGCGGCCGTCGGCGATGGTGGTCACGCCCAGCACCAGATCTTCCGGTATGGGCCCCTTGCCCGCGCCGATCTGCGCGGCGATATCGCCCACGATCACCCCGCCCTGCGAAAAGCCGGTCAGCACATAGGTGGTCAGCGGACAGTGCGCGTAGGTCTTGGCCAGCTGGTCGGTGGCGCGCTTGGTGCCCTCGGAACGGCTGTTGTTGTACGAGGATTGGCCGTCCGGCGGAATGGCGACCGGATTGGAGAACTGCGCCACGTACGGGACGGTGTAGACCTCGAGCCGCTCGTTGGGGAACTTGGCGCGAATCGGATTGGAGATGTTCAACATCAGCGACGCCGGGTTCGCGGTCGGGTTGTAGGGGTCGTCATTGCTGTTCGACTCCCAGGTGCCCGGCACCGACAGCAGGAACACGTCCGGGCAGTCGGCGGGCTGCGACGTCGGACGCTGCGGCCCCGGCGGTTTGGGGCCGGGCAGCCGCAACCGGCCCGCCAGCAGGTACCACAGCAGCAGCGCCACCACGACCACGATCACGATCGCGGCGATGACCCACAGCAGGCAACCCGCCGGGCGGGGCCGGCGTCGTCCGATTCGGCGTCGCGTCGTCACTTCTTGCAGTAGCTCTTCGAGGCGACGTCGTAGTAGATCTTGCCGGCCTGCTCGACCGACATCTTGGACGGATCGAAGGACGGATCGGAACCGGCGATGGCGGTCACGTAGGTGACGATCTGATCCTGCGGCGCGTTCTCGGCCATGCCCTGGCAGACCAGATTGGCCGCGGTGATCGCGATATCGGAGGAGCCGGGGGTGATGCCCGCCTTCTTCAGATCCTCGAGGAAGCCCTTCTCCTTGTCGGACAGGGCGGGCGAGCCGCTCGGGGTGGTGATGAACTGGCTCGGCACCGGCTGCGGACGCTCGGGCGAGGAGGTCGCGGTCGCGGAATCCGGTGCGGGCGCCGGGGCCTGCTGATCGGTGGACGACGGCGACGGGTTGGACCCAGCGGTCGTCGGGGCGGCGGCGGTGGCCTTCGTGGTGGTCAGCGTGGGCGTGCTCTTGGCGGTGGAGTCGTTGCTACCGCAGGCGGCGAGCAGTCCGGCGGCGGCGATGGCGGCTACCACGCCGACTACCTTTCCACGGGTCCCGTGCATCTATTCGCTTCCTATATCTGTCCAAGGGCAAAAGGTCGCCCCCAGGCTAGCGGTAACCCGGGTCATAGTCCCGGGCCACAACGCATCCTCACCCAGTTCTTAGGGCCGATTAGGGCCGAGCGGTCTGAAAAGTCTCAGTTGGGACGAACCTCCGGACCCAGCGCGGGAATCGGCGCGGGGGCCGGTGGCTCGGCGGGCGCGGGCTCCGGCGCGGGCGCGGGCGCCGGAGCGGCGGCGGGCTGCGGCGCGGGTGCCGCCGGCGCGGGTGCCTGCGGCGCGAGCTGCGGCGGGGCGGGCAGGCCCGGCAACGGGTTCGCGGGCTGCTGGGCGGCGGGTTGCGCCGGGTCCGGCTTGGGCGATTCGCTGCCCGGGATGACGATGGGCCGCCCGTCGAGGGTGGCCGCGCTGGCCCGGCCGTCGCGAATGGTGATGGTGCCGCCCTGGAAGGTCTGCTGCGCGCCGCCGGGGATCTGACCCTCGTCCGAGAGCGGGTAGCCCAGCGGGCCGTTCTCGAATCCGGTTGCGCGCCAGGCGTCCATGATCGGGCCGTTGCGCACACCCCATGCTCCCGAGAGCGGGCTCCAATAGATACTGCCGCCCTCGAAGGCGGAGTAGCGTCCGAAGTCGCGCAGCGGCTGCTCCCCCGCGGTCGGGAAACCGTAAGGGCTGTTCTCGAATCCGAGCTGGGCGTACTTGCCCAGGATCAGACCCTGCACCAGATGCGCCCCGGTCTTGGCGCTGAAGTACATGGGCCCGTTCTCGAAACCCTGCACCACGCCGTCCTTTTGGGGCGTGCGGGTCTCCTGCCCATTGGGGTACCCGGCCGGGCCGCGCTCGTAGCCCTGCTTGGCCCATTCGTCGTAGATGGCCCCGCGCACGGCCTGCGCGCCGGTCTGCGGCGTCCAGTAGACCGCACCGTGCTGGAACGGCTGCAACCGCCCGCGACCGTCGGGCAATCCGCCCTCACCGGCGGTCGGGAAGCCCAAACCGCTTGCCGCACCGCCCAGTCCGGCGTAACTGCCGCCGATCGCCCCGGCCACCGGCTGCGCACCCGTGGCCTGCGAGTAGAGCACCTTGCCGCCGCGGAAGTCCTGAACCACGCCGCCGGGCACCTGGTACTCACCGGACAGGCAGTCGCCGAGCCAGTTGTTGCCCTGCACCACCCCGGCGATCGCGCCGCCCACCTTGCAGTCCAGCCCGGTCGAGTCCACGCCGATCGCCGCCGCGGTCTGCGGCCAGGACTGGCGCATCTCGAAATCCCAGTACGGCCAGGTGTGGGTGCCCGAGGGGCGGTAGTTCACCGAGACCGGGATGTTCAGCTTGTTGAGCTTGGCCACGAAGTTCTGCGTGGACAGCCGCGAGAGCACCTCGAGGCCCAGGCCCGCGTAATTGGTGGTGATGCCGGGAATGTCGGAGAGCGGATCCGTCGTGCCCGCGATGCCATTGCCGCTGGAGACGTAGAGGGCGATGCCCTTGAGCTTGTCGGCCAGCTCGTACGGGTCGTGTTCCTTCCACGCCGGGCTCGTCGGCGGGCCGAACATCTTGCTGGAATCGAAGCCGCCCGCGTCGTGCATGGCGAAATTGACCGCCTGCGGCATGCCGAGCGAGGTCAGGGTGAGGAACCCGGAGTAGGAGGCGGCCGAGCGGACCCAGCCGGGATTGCGCGCGGCCAGCATCATGGCCGCGGTGCCGCCCATCGAAAGTCCCGACACCGCACGCACATCGGTGGCCCGGAACTGGGACTCGAGCAGCGGCGGGAGCTCCTTGGTCAGGAAGGTCTCCCACATGTAGGTGCGGCCGTTGTCGGGGGCCAGCCAGTCGGCGTAGAAGCTGGACTGCCCGCCGATGGGCAGCACCACGAGGGCGTTCTTGTCGGCGTAGAACCCGGCCGCGCCCGCGTCCTTGGTCCAGCCGTTCTCGTCGTCGGTGGCGCGCAGGCCGTCGAGCATGAACATCACCGGGAACCTGGCCTCCGGCTTGGAGTTCCAGTCGCGCGGCAGTAGCAACTGCACCTCGACCGGTGCGCCGGTGGCGGGCGAGTTCACCCACATGGCCACGCGGCGGTCGGTCATCCAGGTCAGTTTCTGAATGCTGGCGGGGGCGGCGGCCGGGGCCTCGGGGGCGGCCGGGGCCGATCCGATACCCACGAAAGTGCCCGCGGCCAGCGGAAATACCGCCGCCGCCGCGCACGCCAGCCAGCGCACACGCCCTCGTTTCATCCCACGGACAACTCCAGCCACACATGTGTTGTACCTCCGGAAGGACGCGACTCCCGGTAGGACACACGGAAACCGGCCGTCTACAGCAAACGACCAGTTTCCGTTCGGGGCGGCGGCGTGTCTCTCTACGACACTCCGAGGGCGGCCAGGATGTCGGGCCGCGCGGCGGCGAGTTGGTCCTGCCAGTAGCCCCACGAGTGGGTGCCCTTCGTCGGCAGGTTGTAGTGCGCGCCGATGCCGAGCTGGTTCATCCGGGCCATGAAGGAGATGGTGTTGACCATCGACAGGGCCTCCAGGGCAACGGCATTGACGGTGTTGAACATCCCGATCGGCGAATCCGGGTGATCGTGCGCGCCCAGCACACCCCAGGAGGCGGAGATGAACATGGGCAGATTGCGCAGCTGCGGCGCGAACACGAACGGGTCCATGCGCAGCCATGCCGGGCTCCACGGCCAGGCCATCGAGTCCACATTGAAGCGGCCCGCGTCGAGCATGGCGATGCGAATGGCCTCGCGCATGCCGGGCGCGGAGATGTTCAGGTAGCCCGAGAACGAGGACGCGTGCTTGAACTGATCGCGGTGGAACGCGGCCAGCGCCAGCGCCGCCGAGCCGCCCATGGACAGCCCGGCCACCGCGT
The DNA here is from genome assembly GCF_035818515.1 of Nocardia sp. CDC153. NCBI lineage: Bacteria > Bacillati > Actinomycetota > Actinomycetes > Mycobacteriales > Nocardiaceae > Nocardia > Nocardia sp. CDC153. Next base: position 1,228,414 of record NZ_JAYKYU010000003.1, read on the forward strand.
TGTTGGTGCGGGAGACGCCATAGCCCTCGAGGAAGGCGGGCAGTTCCTCGGTCAGGAAGGTCTCCCATTTGTAGGTGAACTTCTGGCCGTTGGTGCTCGAGGGCGCGCGCCAGTCGGTGTAGAAGCTGGACTGCCCGCCGACCGGCATGACCAGGGTGATGTTGTCCTCGGCGAACTGCTGCAGCGCATTGGTCTCGAAGGTCCAGGCATTGAAGTCGTCGCGGGCGCGCAGACCGTCGAGCAGATACAGCGCCGCGTCACCGCCGTGGCGGGCCCACTGCACCTGCACCTTGATCGGGCCCATGCTCGACGGCACCATCAGCTCCTCGAACCCGCCCTCGGGGGTGCGATGCAGCGGATGCGTGGGCAGGGCCAGCGCGGGCCCGGCCAGACCGGGCAGCGCCACCACGGCCGCGGCGGCCACCAGGGCGCGCCGCCACAGGCGTCCGACCCGAGCGCGCCGGGATTTCCGAACCGAACCGTTCTGCGGGCATGACGAAGCGCCCTGTACTGCCATAGAGATCGATCTCCTGAACCGCAGGGGGAAGCACACCGACGTGACGGGAGTCACGGACAACGGTGCACTCTACCGTCGGCCTCCGGGCAATCGACGGGTATCCGGTTCAGCTGGCGTGTATCTCGGCCTTCCCATCGCGGAAAACGATGGTGCCGTGTTGAAAAGCCTGCTGCACGCCGCCCTGAATGGGCGTTTCGTCGGACGTGGGGAAGCCGAGTGTGCCAGCGGGTCCCGACGCGCCCTCGTACGCGCCGCCGATCATGCCGCCCACCGGATGCGCGCCGGTGGCGGCCGTCCACAGCACCCGCCCGCCCCGAAAGTCCTGTGCCACACCGCCCGCCACCTGATACTCCGCGGTCAAGCAGTCACCCAGCCACGAACTCCCCAGTGCCACAGGCAGAATCGCGCCCGCCGCGGCGCAGTCCGGCTTGGCCGCCTCCACACCCAGCGCCGAGGCCGCCTGCGGCCAGGACTGCCGCATCTCGAAATCCCAGTACGGCCACGAGTGCGTGCCGGAGGGCCGGTAGTTCACCTGCACCGGAATGCTGAGCTTGTTCAGCTTGGCCACGAATTGCTGAGACGAGAAGCGGGACAGCACTTCCAGCGCCATGCCCTGCCAGTTGGTACTGACGCCCGGAATCCCCGACGGGAGGTCGAAGACACCCGCCAAGCCGCTGCCGCTGGACACATACAGGCTGAGGCCCTTCAGTTTTTCGGCCAGGGCGTAGGGATCGTGCGCCTCCCATTCGGCGTCGGTGGGCGGACCGTACATGGCGTCGGCGTGGTAGCCGCCCGCGTCGCGCATGGCGTACGCGATCGCCTGCGGCATACCGAGAGTCGTGAGCGTGAGCATGCCGGAGAAGGAGGCGGCGTAGCGGGCGAAGCCGGGATTGCGGGCCGCCAGCTGCATGGCCGCGGTGCCGCCCATGGAGAGTCCGGCCAGGCCGCGCACGTTCGTGGTGCGCCAATCACGGTCCAGCAGCGGCGGTAATTCCTTGGTGAGGAAGGTTTCCCACCTGTAGGTCTTGCCGTTGTCGGGCTGCTTCCAATCGGAGTAGAAGCTGGCCGCGCCCCCTACCGGCAGCACCACGGTGATGTTCTTGTCGGCGTAGAACGCCTCGGCCCCCGCGTCTTTCGTCCATCCGCTCTGATCGTCGGTGGCTCTGAACCCGTCGAGCAGATAGAGCACCGGGAATTTGGCGTCCGGCTTGGTATTCCAATCCCGGGCCAGGAGCAGTTGCACCTGAATCTGGGTGCCCATGGCGGGTGAGTCCACCCACAGGGCCACCCGTCTGTCGGTGAGCCACACCGCGTTTCGAATCGCCGGCTTGGTCGGTTTGGCCGGTTCGCCCGTTGGTGGCGCCGCCCCCGGTTCGGCGTAGGCGGTCCCACCCGTCAGCAAGGCTGTCGTGGCCACCGCGAGTGCGACCAGCGTTCTGCGGCCGCCTCTCCCCCATCTACCAATTGCCACAGCTGTCACAGTAGTTTTCTACCGTGTTGCGGCGAATCATGGGGAGGCATAAAAGAACCGGCCACCCTCTCGGATGACCGGTTCATTCGTTCGCGCTATGGCTCGGGTGAGCCAGCCGCCGACTCGCTAGGCGAGGCCCAGGGCGCTGAGCATCTGCGGACGGGCCTTGATCAGCTCGTCGTGCCAGTAGCCCCACTTGTGGGTGCCGGTGCCGGTGAAGTCGAACTGGGCCGGGACGTTGATCTGGCCCAGACGCGCCTGGAAGGCACGGGTGTTCACCATCGACAGCGCCTCGAGCGCGATCGCGTTGCCGGTGTTGAAGGCGTCACCGAAGGAGCCGACACCGTCGTAGCGACCCGGAATGCCATTGCCCGAGGAGATGAACATGGGCAGGTTCTTCAGCTGCGGCGCGAAGACGAACGGGTCCATGCGCAGCCAGGCCGGGCTCCACGGCGCGGCCATGGAGTCCACGTTGTAGCGACCGGCGTCGAGCATGGCGATGCGGATGGCCTCGCGCATGCCGGGCGCGGACAGGTTCAGGTAGCCCGACATCGAGGTGGCCTGCTTGAACATGTCGCGGTGGTAGGCGGCCAGCATGAGGGCGGCCGAGCCACCCATGGACAGGCCCGCCACGGCCACGTTGTTGCGCGAAACACCGTATCCGGCAAGGAAATCGGGGAGTTCCTTGGTCAGGAAGGTCTCCCACTTGTAGGTGAACTTCTGACCGTTGGTGTTGGACGGCGACACCCAGTCGGCGTAGAAGCTGGACTGACCGCCGACCGGCATGATCACGTTGATGTCGTCGTTGGCGAAGATGCCCGGGGCGTCGCCCTCATTGGCATTGGCCCACGCGCTGTGATCGTCCTGGGCGCGCATGCCGTCGAGCATGTAGACCGCGGAACTGCCGCCGTTCTTCGCCCACTGCACCTGGACCTTGATCGGTCCCATGCTGGAGGGCACCATCAGCTCTTCGAAGCTGCCGGGCGCACCGCGATGCGCGATCCCGAAGGCCGGGGCGGCATTCGCGATGGACGGGGCGGCCAAGGAAGCGGTCGGGACAGCGAGCGCCGCCGCGGTGACGGCGGCGGCGGCGAACCGTGTGCGCCAACCACTCTGCGCACGGCGTCGCGACGACACTCCCGGCACGGCGGACCTGCCGAAACGCATGGATACTGCTCCTTCTCTACCGCAGCACTGCGCTACTGCGGTGTCTTAAGTTGTCAATCGCCGCGTATCCCAGGCATGACGAGGACACACCTGGACATGAGCGATCAGCACTCACAGCGAATCCCGACACTTCATCTGTGAGCGAAGCGCTACCACGGGTTGGTCACACTTGCGCTCGCTGGAGGGTATTCGACCCCCCGAGCGGTTGGCAAGGTCATGCCTAATGATTGGCGGAATCCCACCATCGCATATGACCGTAATGGTGCGGTGACCATATCGCGAATCCCTCGTGATGTCGCGGCAACGCGGAAATCGCTTACGCCGCACCCGGCTTCGCGGAATGGCTCACCCGAGGTTGGCGCTCAGATCCGGCAGCATGTTGTAGACCTGGTCGGCCCAGTACGGCCAGTTGTGCACGCCGTTCGAGGTGAACTGGAAGACCGCATTGTTCGCGCCCAGCGAATCCATCCGGGTCTGGAACGCGCGGGTATTCGCGAGCGCTATCGCTTCCAGCCCCATGGCATTGCCGACGTTGTAGGCGTCCAGCGGGCTGTGCACGACGTCCCGCTGACCGGGCAGGCCGTTACCGCTGGAGATCCACAGCCGGGTGCCGTGGTCGCGCAACAGCGGCGCGAAAACGAAAGGATCGTTGCGCAGCCACAATTCGCTCCAGGGCGGGCCCCACATAGCGTCGATGTTGTAGCCGCCCGCATCCAGCAGCGCGGCGCGCAGGCCCTCGCGCATAGCGGGCGCGGAAATGTTCAGATAGCCGGAATATGATCCGGCATAACGAAACTGGTCCGGATGATAGGCCGCCAGCACCAGGGCGGCGCTGCCGCCCATGGACAGGCCGAACACGCCGTTCCCGTGCGGATTGAAGCCCAGCCGGGCCGCCAGCGCATTGCGCAGATCGCGGGTCAGGAAGGTCTCCCAGGCGTACGGGACGGTCTGCCCATTCGTATTGGAGGGCGCCACCCAATCCGAATAGAAGCTGGACTGACCGCCGACCGGCATCACCACATTGATGTTCCACGCGGTCAGCACGCGCTCGATATCGGTGTCGATCTCCCAGCCGGAAAGGTCGTTGCGGGCCCGCAATCCGTCCAGCGCGTACACCACCCGCTGGGTATTGCCGTCCGCGGCGCGAAAGACGCGCGACTTGATCGGGCCCATGCTCGAATCGACCCAGAAGTCGGAGCCGGCCGGATCGAATGCGGCGTGCGCGGGCGCGACGCCGACCATCCCGGACAGTGAAACGGTGACCGCCGCGGCCAGTCCCACCAGCGACCGCCACAGCATCCCGCGAAGCACCCGAACAGACCGCATCGACTCGCCTTTCACGAGGCGTGGTCACCGTTGACCACAGCCGAAATGCAGAAACTGCGAACGCTGGCTCTTCTATATGCCCCCACTCGGAGCGAACCGCTATGGAAACACCCACCGCGACCAAACTGTGATAGATCCCCACTCTCGGGAGGCTCTCAGGGGCTTCGCCCCCGAACCCCCTCGAGATTCTCGGGGGCTGCGCCCCCGAACCCCCCGTTCAAATGCAATGGCCGCCGCCCCGATTCGGGGCGGCGGCCATTGTGTTCCAGCGGCGTCAGCCGATATTGCCGGACATGTCCGGGATCATGCGGTAGGCGTCGTTGGCCCAGTTGGTCCAGGCGTGCAGGCCGTCGGCCGGGAAGTCCCAGACCACGTTCTGCGCGCCGAGGGTGAGCATGCGGACCTGGAAGGCGCGAGAGTTGGCCAGGGCCAAGGCTTCCAGGGGCGCGCCGCGGATGAGGCGGTCGGCCGCCATGCCGATCGGGATGTTCAGATCGTCGGGCATGGGCGCGCCGCTGCCCGCGGAGACCCAGACGCGGGTGTTGTTGGCGATCAGGGTGGGCGCGAAGACGAACGGGTCCATGCGCAGCCAGGTCGGGCCCCAGGGCAGGGCCATGCAGTCCACGTTGTAGCCGCCCGCGTCGAGCATGGCCAGGCGGATGGCCTCGCGCATGCCCGGGGCCGAGATGTTCAGATAGCCGGAATAGGAACCGGCGTAGCTGAAGAAGTCGGGGTGGTAGGCGGCCAGGGTGAGCGCGGCGCTGCCGCCCATGGACAGACCGAAGATGCCATTGCGATTCGGGTTGAAGCCCAACCGATTCTGCAGTTCCCAGCGCAGGTGGTTGGTGATGAAGTCCTCCCACGCGTATCGGTAGCTCTTGCCCGGCCCGGCCCCCAGCGCCTCGGTCGCGCCCGAACCGGTGCCGTAGGCGGCGGATCCCGTGCCCGGCGTCATGCCGAAGAAGGAACTGGGCGCGTCCCAGTCGGCGTAGAAGCTGGACGGGCCGCCGATCGGCATCACCACATTGATGTTCCAGTCCGCCAGCACCTGCGGCACATTGGTGTTGATCTCCCAGCCGGACAGGTCCTCCTGCGCGCGCATGCCGTCCAGCACATAGGCCACCCGCTGCGTATTGCCGTCGCGCGCACGCAGAATGCGGGTCTTGATCGGGCCCATGACCGGGGAGTCGGCCCAGAAGTCGAAGATGGCGGGATCGAAGGCCGCGGCCGCCGGTGGCGCTTCGATCACCGCCACCCCGACTGGCATCAGGAGGGCGGCAGCGGCGACGCCCAAGACCTTTCGTGTGAAGCCTCGCACCCGCATCGACCCAGCCCTTCTCGGTTTGAGCAGAACATTGATCACCACGCAGAACTGATCTTCGCTACGGAAGAAGTATCGGATGACCAACTGGGCGTGTCCGGTGCTCTCCGCGCGGCGAGTCGCGAAACGATCTTCGCCCGGGCACGAAAAAGCCCCCGCCCGGATGGGCGGGGGCTGGTTCGGGAGTCGCTGTTAGCCGATGTTGTTGGAGAGATCGGGCAGCATCCGGTAGACCTCGGCGTTCCAGTTGTTCCAGTTGTGGACACCGGTGGCCGGGAAGTCGTAGGTCACGTTGTTCGCGCCCAGCGACATCATGCGGGCCTGGAACGCGCGGGTGTTGACCAGCGCCAGGGCCTCCAGCGGCACGCCCTGGATCACCGGCATGATGCCGGTGACGTCACCGGCGCCCGGAATGGCGCTGGCGGCGGAGATCCACAGGCGGGTGTTGGCGTCGCGCAGGCGCGGCGCGAACACGAACGGGTCCATGTGCAGCCACTGCGGCCCCCACGGCGGGGCCATCGAGTCGACGTTGTAGCCACCGGCGTCGATCATGGCCAGGCGGATGGCCTCGCGCATGCCGGGGGCGGAGATGTTCAGGTAGCCGGAGAACGAGCCCGCGAAGCTGAACTGGTCCGGGTGGTAGGCGGCCAGGGTCAGCGCGCCGGAACCGCCCATGGACAGACCGAAGATGCCATTGCGGGTGCGGCTGAAGCCGAGTCGGCTCTGCAGGGCGCTGGGCAGGTCCTGGGACAGGAAGGTCTCCCAGGTGTAGCGGTAGCTCTTGCCGGGGCCCCCGCCGAGCAGCTGGAAGGCGCCCGAACCCGAGGAGGAGCCCGAGGCCGAACCCGAGGAGGACAGCGAGGACGAGCCGGAAGACGAGCCGCCGTCACCGACGCCGAGGATGCTGCTGGGCGCGTTCCAGTCGGCGTAGAAGCTGGACTGGCCGCCGATCGGCATGACGACATTGATGTTCGCGGCGGTCAGCGCGTGGGTGATGTCGGTGTTGATCTCCCAGCCGGACAGATCCTGCTGGGCGCGCATGCCGTCGAGGACGTACACGACGCGGCTGGTGTTGCCGTCGGCCGCGCGGAACACGCGCGACTTGACCGGGCCCATCGACGCCGAGTCGACGTAGAAATCGAAACCGCTGGGATCGAGTGCCGCGTGCGCCGTCCCGGCTTCCACCACCGACACCCCGAACGGCAGTGCTACCGCCAGAGCAAGTCCGACCACGGAGTTCTTGAGCCAACCGCGGGATCTCTGACGTCTATCGCCTCGCATTGATGTGTCCGGCCTTTCCTGTCGTTCGGTCTCACCGTGTGCTCGTGACCACGGCAGAGGTCTCGGGGACCCTATCGCGTGAGTGGTAACGGAGCGTTATCGGAACGTGACAAAAGTGACCAGCGCCACGGTTTGCCAGGAATGTGGCGCAGACCAGTGCCTGATTGCGACTCGAGAGTCGATTTGTGCCTCCGTAGACCCATTCCCATCCGCTATAACTCGACGCCTCGGCGGTCAGCCGATGTTCTTGGACAGATCCGGGAGCATGCGGTTCAACTCGCCCTCCCAGTTGGGCCAGTTGTGCACGCCGATGGCCGGATAGTCGGTGACGAGATTGCCACCGCCGAGCGCCGACCAGCGGGCCTGGAACGCCTTGGTGCCCACCAGCGCCACCGCCTCGATGCCCATGGCCTGCACCACGGTGGTGTTGATATCCGACAGCGAGGCGGGCAGGCCGCTGCCCGCCGAGATGAACAGGTGGGTGCCGTTGGCCTTCAGCTTGGGCGCGAACTGGAAGGGATCCAGGTGCTGCCACTTCATGTCCTTGGACCCCGCCAGCGCGTCGACGTTGTAGCCGCCCGCGTCGATCATGGCCACCCGGATGGCATCGCGCATGCCCGGCAGCGACAGGTCCAGCGCACCGGACATCGAACCGGCGTAAGAGAATTGGTTCGGATGGAAGGCCGCCAGCATGAGCGCCGAGCCGCCGCTCATGGACAGGCCGAAGATCCCGTTGCGAGTCGCGTTGAAGCCCAGGCGATCCCGCAGCGCGTTGGGCAGGTCCGAGGAGAGGTAGGTCTCCCACTTGTAGGTGTAGGACTTGCCCGGGCCGCCGGAAAGCGCCTGCGTGACACCGGATCCGGACTGCTGCGAGGCGGTGCCCGCGGGCAGGCCGAGGAAGGTGCTCGGCGAATTCCAGTCCGCGTACCAGCTGGACTGGCCGCCGATCGGCATGACGACATTGATATTGGCGGCGGTCAGGGCGTGGGCGGCATCGGTATTGATCTCCCAGCCGTTGAGGTCGTCGCGGGCGCGCTCGCCGTCGAGGGCGTAGACCACGCGGGCGGTATTGCCGTCGGCGGCGCGGAAGACGCGGTTCTTGATCGGACCCATGGCGGAGTCGACGTAGAAGTCCATGCCGTCCGGGCTGAAGGCGGCCTGCGCGGGAGCGGTCCCGAGGACGGACACCCCCAGCGGAACCATGGTCGCCAATGCCAAGCCCAGCACGGTCTTTCGCAACCAGCTTCGTGCCCCACCCTGAACCGTCACGCCCCGCATATTCGGCCTTCCATCCGTGCGCCCGGGCCTCCCTGTCCACCCGCCCGGGCTCGTATTGCGACAACCGTTGCGGTGCAGGTGGTTTCCGGCTGGCAACGGGAGTACTCGCGGAGCTTATCGCGAAATCCGCGCCGGGGTGTTACCAAATCGAGACAGCTTCTCATATCTCGCGTCCCTACCGTGACCATTCGGTCAAATCCCCTTCCCGACAAGAGAAAACCCCGCATCCGGTATGGATGCGGGGTCTGCTCGCGCGGGTTACTTCGGCGGCGCGGGGGCCGCGGGCGGCGGCTGCGTCGGATCGACCAAGCCGCACCGCTGGATCTCGTACTTGGGCACCCGGTCGATGCGGTACTTGGCGAAACTCAACGACTGCTGCAGATTGTGCCGCCAGCGGTCGAAGGTCAGCGGCGCGCGCGAGGAGGCCAGCAGGGCCTGGGTGTCCGGGCAGGACAGGGCGACTCGCGCCTGGGTCACCCACTTCTCGTCCAGAAACGACGGCATCCACGGGTGCTTGTCGACCATGCCGGTGTCCACCACGACCCAGTCGGGGTAGAGCGCCTTGTCGTGCCCGATGCGGCCATCGGTCAACCGGTCGGTATGTGCGGCAAGCGGATACGCCAGGCCCATCTGATCGATCACCCGCACGTCCAGCGGAACGTTCATGCTGGTCATACCGAGATTCAGGAAGAACACCACATGTTCGGGCTTGCTGTCGCTGCCCGGCTCGGGAATCGGGGCCGGATCCAGATACCAGTTCATGAACGACGGCGAGACGATCAGCAGCGCACCGTCGGGCGAGTTGTTGATATCGCGGACCATGGCCCGCATCCACGGATAGTCCAGATAGTCGCTGGCCAGGATCGGGTGATCGTGGCCGGTGCGCAGGACGTAGTAGATGCGCTCGTCCACAATGCCGTTGGCGCGGATCGTGGTGCCGGTCTTGATGGCGGTGGTGTTGGCCGCGAACAGGGCCCAACCCGCCGTGCCCACGAACGCCGCCAGAATGAAGACGAACGCCCAGTCCAGTCGGCGCGCACCGGAGGCGGCGCGCGGCAGTCGAATCGGCAGCACCGACACCGGCAGCATCAGCAGGAACAACTGCGGCAGCAGCATGCGACCGTGCATGAAGTCACCGCCGACGCGCAGCTCGTAGACGACGAGCAGCACACCGCTGCCGAGCATGAGGGTCACCACCGCGGCCGGGCTGCGCAGCCATTCGCTGACGCGGTGAATCCGGCCGCGCCATCCCGACTTTCGGGATTCCTCGGCAACCGCGTGGCCACCCTCGGCGCGGTGCTGGCGCATCAGCACGAGGCCGGCGGCCAGCAGGAGCAGCAGCGGCAGCCACAGCCAGTACGGGCCCACCAGATCCCAGAGGTAGGTGAAGCCGTGCGACCACTTGGCCCCGCCCGCGTCCTTGGCCACCGCGGTATTCGGATAGGGCAGGCCGTAGTAGCCCATCCGCCAGATCTGGTAACCGACCGGCACCAGTCCGGCGATCACCACGACCAGGGTGCGGAACAGCCAGGGGCGCAGGCGCGTCGCGGGCACCGGGGCGCAGAACAGCATGAGCAGGGTCAACCCGCCCACGACGGACATCTCCGGCCGGATCAGCGGCGCCAGCCCGGCCCAGAACACCAGGCCGAAAAAGCTTGCCGGACGCACCTTCTCGGCCTGCGACCAGCGCATCAGCCACCACCACAGGATCGCCAGCCAGAAGATGACCAGGCAGTTCTCCAGTCCGGAGGTGGCGTAGTCCCGGGCCGGCGGCAGCGCGATGTAGACCAGCGCGCCCGCGGGCACCAGCAGCGCGGACGACGTTCCGCCCCACAGTCGGGCCGCGCCCAACATGGCGAAGACGATGGCCAGCACCGACATGCTCAGCGCGATGCCGAGCACCACGTACTCCAGCCGGGCCTGGGTCAGCCAGCTGAAGAACCAGACCACATAGGTCCAGGCGGCGCTGGTATTGGTTTCGACCCGTTCGCCCGCGTTGAAGACCGGCCCGTTGCCCGCCAGCAGGTTTCGCACCGTGCGCAGGACGATCAGGCCGTCGTCGGCGATCCAGCGGCGCTGCCACGCGCCGGCCGCGAACAGCGTCGCGGTCAGCGCGATCCCACCGATGAACGTGGCGCGGGATAGTCGCGAGAAGCGGCCGACGGTCGTGTCGGCACGCCGACGGGCGCGACCGACCGGCAGTTGTGCCGTCGGCGCGCCCTCTTCTCGCTCTTCTCCCTCTACCACGTCAGGTGAGATAGACAGCGACACCTACCGCTCCGATCAAGGCGATTGCGAGGAACTGGAGGACCCGGTCCCCCAGGGCGATCTCTTCGGGTTCACCCGCTTCGCCGCGGTCGACGTCCACCGCGTACCGCATGATTGCGATGACGAAGGGGATCATCGAAATGGCGAACCAGATGGTGTCCTTGGCGCGATCCTGCTCGAACGCCCACAGACCGTAGAACACGACCACCGCGGTGGCCGACAGGGTCCAGATGAAACGCAGGTAGGTCGGCGTGTAGTACTCGAGCGACTTGCGGATCTTGGCACCGGTGTCGAGCGCGATCTTCAACTCCGCGTAGCGCTTTCCGGTCACCATGAACAGCGAGCCGAAAGCCATGATCAGCAGGAACCACTGCGACAGACGGATATCCGAGGCGACGCCACCGGCGACCGCGCGCAGCAGGAAGCCCGAGGACACGATGCAGATGTCCAGCACCGCCTGGTGCTTGACGCCGAAGCAGTACGCCAGCTGGATCCCGATGTAGACCGCCATCACCACGGCCAGATGCCAATTCGCGGTGAAGGACAGCAGGATCGAGCCCAGCAGCAGCACCACCGACAGGCCGTAGGCCAGGTTCACCGGCACCACGCCGGCGGCGATGGGGCGGAAGCGCTTGGTCGGGTGGGCGCGGTCGGCCTCGACATCGAGTGCGTCGTTGACCAGGTAGATGCCGGAGGCGGCCATGCAGAAGACCACGAAGGCGATGGCGACATGGCCGAGAACCGACCAGTCGGTAGCCACCAGGTCGCCGGCCGCCGTCTTGCCCGCGGCCAGCGGCGCGGCCAGCACCAGCACGTTCTTCACCCACTGGCGCGGGCGCATGGCCTTGATCAGGCCGCCGCCCAACGTCTTCGGCGGTCCCTTGATGACCGCCTCTGCTAGGTCGGTGCTGGTGGGCTCTTCGCTCATGTCAACGATGGCTCTTTCCTGGGCGGTCACTTCGCGAATCTCTTTTCGGCTGCGAGCACGGCGGCGGCGGATGCTGCGCCCAGCGCCGAACCCGCGAGCACGTCGGAAGGGTAGTGCACGCCGAGGACGACCCGGGAGAGCAGCATCGGCGGGACGAGCACCGCAGGCAAGGGTAGCCCGGTCAGCCGGCCGAGCAACACAGCCGCCGCCGTGGTCGAGGTGGCGTGTGAGGACGGGAAGCTCAGCTTCGACGGCGTCGACACGTTGACCTGCACCGACGGGTCGTGCGGGCGCTTGCGACGCACGACGCGCTTGATCACGACACTCGCGGCGTGCGCGCCGAACGCGCCGACGGCCACGCCCGCCCACTCGCGGCGGCGCGGCTTGTCCACCAGCGCGCCGACCGCGGCGATGCCGAGCCAGCCGAGCGAATGCTCACCGAAGTGCGACATACCGCGCGCGGCCTTGATGACTCGCGGATCCTGGCCGATGGTGCCCTGCACCAGGTTGATGATCTTGACCTCGGCCGGGGACGCGACCGGGGCCGGCGGGGTGTCCGGGACCACGTGCAATCCGCGGTCCTGGCCGGAAACGGGCTGTGCAGCCGTCATTTGGGCTCGTTCCTTGATTCAGTATCGATACCGAAGACGTTCTCCCACGCGGCCTTGCTGGTGAGATGCGAGTGCGCGCGACGGTACTGCTCGCGCACCTCCGGGAAGCGCTCGGCCAGCTCCTTGCGCAGGCGCATCGCTTCCTTGAACAGCTCCATGGCCTTTCGCGGATCCCGCTTACGGTAGACGACGCCGCGGCCGTCGGCGGTGGTAACGGTGACGCCGTCGACCTGCGAGAGCAGGAACCAGCGCGCGTCCAGCGTCGGCACGTTCAGCTGCGGGGTCTCGTGGTGGCGCGGATTGGCCTTGCGGAAGTTGTGCAGCACGCCCTTGCCCAGGCGCGCCACCTTGGCGAGCGGATTGCCCGGTTCGCCGACCGCGCCCACCTCGGCGTGCGAGGCCAGCGGCAGTTCGGTGGAGGACGGCAGGATCACCGCGTCCGGGTATTCCTTGCGCATGGCGTGCACCTTGCCCAGCGCGGTGGGGAGCAGCTCGAACAGCTTCTCCGGACCGGCCAGGTAGTCGCGGATCGCCTCGTTCTGGATGGCGACCGTCGAATACTCCAGGCACAGCAGGTGTTTCAGCGTGGCCTTGATGGTGTTGACGACCATGGGGCGGCCGTCGTTGGGCAGGTGCAGGGAGGCGACCACCAGGCGGTTGCGCAGGTGGAAGTAGGCCTGCCAGTCGATGGCGTCGTCCTTGTCGGACCAGGCCATGTGCCACACGGCCGCACCCGGGAGGGTGACGGTCGGGTAGCCGTGTTCCCTTGCGCGCAAACCGTATTCGACGTCGTCCCATTTCAGGAACAGCGGCAGCGGCTGGCCGATCTCCTCGGCGACCTGACGCGGGATCACGCAGGTCCACCAGCCGTTGAAATCCACATCGATGCGGCGGTGCAACAGCTTCGAATTGTCGCGGTCACGCAGCGGGTGCTTGGAGAAGTCGTGGTCGTACTCGACGGTCGCGGGCGCGGTCCACATGAAGATGGAACGGTCCACGATCTCGCCCATGGTGTGCAGGTGCGAACGCTCCTGCAGGTTGAGCATCTGGCCGCCGGTCAGGATGGGCGACTTGGCGAAACGCGAGAACGCCAGCGCGCGCAGAATGCAGTCCGGCTCGATCTCGATGTCGTCGTCCATGTAGACGATGTATTCGGCGTCGGTGGTCTTGAGCGCCTCGTACATGACCCGGCTGTACCCGCCGGAGCCGCCGAGATTCGGCTGGTTGTGGATCGCCAGGCGACCGCCCAGACGGGCGGCGGCCTCGGTGAAGCCGGGCTCGTCCACGACCTTGCGGGTGCCCTGGTCGGGAATGATGACGGCCTTGATCTTCTCCAGCACCAGCGGATCCGAGCCGAGGGCAGTCAGCGTCTTCACCGCGTCGGTGGGGCGGTTGAAGGTCGGCATGCCGACGGCGATGCTGCCCTCGCCCGGGGCCTCGATGGGCGCGTACCAACCGCCGCTGCGCATTTCGACGTGGCTGTCGGTGGTGATGTCGAACCAGATCCAGCCGCCGTCCTCGAACGGGCCCAGATCCACCTCGAACTCGACGAAGTCGGCGGCCGCCGCACCGTCGCCCGGGGTGCTGAACTCGTCGCCCTGCACGTGGATTCGCGAGCCGTCGGCCTTGGAGCGGTAGACGTCCACGCGGCCGTGACCGGACAGTTCCAGCTTCAGCACCACCGACTTCAGCACGCTCCAGCGTCGCCAGTAGCTGGCCGGGACCGCGTTGAAGTAGGTGCAGAAGGAGACCTCGGACTCCGCGCCGATGGCCAGCGCGGTGCGCGTGATGGCATGCGCGCGACGGGCATTGGTCTCGGATTCCTCGAGGTACAGCTTGCGGACGTCGAGCGGCTCACCCGGCCGGGGCAGGATGATGCGCTGGAGCAGGGATACGGCGCGAGTCTCGGTGCTCATGTCTTCCCGAGTGAGTTGGGCGGTCATTCGGCGGTGTCCACCAGCGGCGCACCGGATTCCAGGTGCGGGCGCAGCACGTTGTCGAACATGCTGAGCGCCGCGCCGATGGCCATGTGCATGTCCAGGTACTGGTAGGTGCCCAGGCGGCCACCGAAAAGCACCTTGGCCGAAGCGGTTTCGGCCTTGGCGCGCTCGCGGTAGGCGAGCAGCTTGGCACGGTCGTCCGGGGTGTTGATCGGGTAGTACGGTTCGTCGCCGGTCTGGGCGAAGCGCGAGAACTCGCGCATGATGACCGTCTTGTCGGTCGGGTAGTCGCGCTCGGGGTGGAAGTGGCGCGGCTCGATGATGCGGGTGAACGGGACGTCGCCGTCGTTGTAGTTCATCACCGAGGTGCCCTGGAAGTCACCGGTTTCGAGCACCTCGGTCTCGAAATCGATGGTGCGCCAGCCGAGTTCGCCCTCGCTGTAGTCGAAGTAGTGATCCAGCGGGCCGGTGTAGACGACCGGGGCGTCCGGGTTCTGGGCGCGGATCTCGTCGCGCACCTCGAACCAGTCGGTGTTCAGGCGCACCTCGATATTGGGGCTCTCCGCCATCTTCGACAGCCACGCGGTGTAGCCGTTCTTGGGCAGACCCTCGTAGGTGTCGTTGAAGTAGCGGTTGTCGAAGGTGTAGCGAACCGGCAGTCGGGTGATGATGCTCGACGGCAGTTCCTTGGGATCGGTCTGCCACTGCTTGGCCGTGTAGTCGCGGATGAACGCCTCGTAGAGCGGGCGGCCGATCAGCGAGATGCCCTTCTCCTCGAGGTTGGTCACGTCCTTGCTGTCGATCTCCGAGGCCTGCTCGGCGATCAGCTTGCGCGCCTCGTCCGGGGTGAAGTAGCGGCCGAAGAACTGGGACAGCAGACCCAGGCCCATGGGGAACTGGTAGGCCTGGCCCTTGTGCATGGCGAAGACGCGATGCTGATAGTTCGTGAACTCGGTGAATTCGTTGACGTAGTCCCACACGCGCTTGTTCGAGGTGTGGAACAGGTGGGCACCGTACTTGTGGATTTCGATGCCGGTTTCCGGATCCGCCTCCGAGTAGGCGTTGCCGCCCAGGTGATAGCGACGTTCGACCACCAACACCCGCTTGCCCAGCAGGTTGGCGGTGCGTTCTGCGACGGTCAGCCCGAAGAATCCGGAGCCGACAACAATGAGATCGAAGGGGGATGCGACGGTCACGGGAGCCCAGACTACCGGCACCACCGTCGAGCGCGCGTGGGCTCCGTCGGGGTGGGTTGGCAGGGTTCGCGGCGGGGTGGTGCGGCGACTTTGCCCGGAGCCCTGCCCAACTCCGCGAGGATAGGCCGCGTAGTGACCCGCGTCATCTCACTGAACGGGATTGGTCGCAAGTTTTTTGCGCAAAGTTCACGAAATCGCAGACAGCTCCGTCATGAGAGCTGTATTACATATCCACTCGAACTGAACGTACGACCAGTTTTTGCCGTGGGTTAACCGCGGCCGTGCCACCCGCTCGACCCGGAAGACCCTCACCCAATGCGCTTCACACGCTTCGCCCCCTTGGTGGGCGCGCTCTCGATCACCGCCGTGCTCGGCACGGCCGCCCTGGTGCCCGGCGCGGCGACCGCCCGCGCCGACGCGGGCGACACCCTGGCCGCCGCCGAGATCGCCGACGCGGGCGAGGTCTGCGGCAAGCCCGGGCAGGCCACCTTCGACGACATCATCACCGCGGCCGCCAGCGCCATTCGCACGGTCGTCCCGGTCGAGCAGCAGGCCGCCTACGACCAATCCGTCAATGACTTCCGGCAGAACATCGCCTCGGTCCACGTGCACCGGCAGGGCTTCCTGCCGCTGAGCCCGGACGAGGTGAACGACCGCACCGAGTTCCTCGACGATCCGATCGTCACCTACCTCGTCAACAACCTCGATGCCATTCGCACCGGGCAGGTCGATCGGACCATCGCGGTCTCGCAGTTGAAGGTGCGCGATGCGGTCGAGGTGTTCATCCTGGCCACCCGCATCGTGAAGATCCCGGCGCAGTTCGCCGCCAGCCTGGTGCCGACCGTCGGGTTCGTGCTCAAGCCCATCGTGGGCGCGCTGTTCAATGGCGTGAAATCGCTGGCGCGCGCGGTGCAGTCGCAGCTGTCGGTGGGCTGCGGCGCGAACGGCGTCTACCAGAAGCTGCAGCTGGATCTGCCCGACGAGCACGTCGACATCCCGCAGCCGCTCATCGATCTGGCCAACCAGGTGATGAAGGCCGACGGCGCGTGCACCCCGATCGCCGAGCTGAAGACCGCCGACCTGGTCGAGCGCACCCGCAACTTCCTGACCACCGCGTCGCTGCCGGTCGACCCGAACGCGGTCAACGCCAATGCCGATGCGCTGCAGGCGTTCCTGCGTGACAACCGGGTCGCCGATGTCATGATGCTGCGGCGCACCGAGCAGCTCGGCCCGATCGTCGACGCGCTCGACTACGGCCCGCTGACCTTCCTGGCCAACCTCGGCTTCGACATTTACGAGGGCCGGGCGCTCAATACGGTGGCGCTGGCGGATGTGAAGGTGGAGAACATCTTCGCCCTCATCACCTTCGCGCTGGACACCACCAGCCTGCTGCTCACCATCGGCAACACCATCGCGGGCTTCACCGGCGTGGCCTCCACGATCACCACTCCCCTGGGCATCGCGCAAACCATCGCGTTCGCGCCCGCCACCTACGGCGCGCCGATCCTGCGCGGTGTCATGCAGTCGATGTGCGCCGCTTGATCGGTCACTGACCGACCTTACGACCGCAGCCCCTTCCGGTATGACCGGAAGGGGCTGCGGTGGTTCGCTTTTCGACTACAGCTTGGCCGCGCTGTACGCGCGGATCGCGTCGCGGACGTACTCGGCGGTGCCTGCGCCGTGGACGTCGTAGTTCTTCGCGAAACGCGGGTCGGCCACGTACATCTCGCCCAGGTTGTTGAAGTACTGGGCGCTGATCGGGCCACCGGTGGGGGCGGCGCCGAGCCAGTCGTAGTGGCGTTGGACGATGGCCTGCACCTCGTCACCGTCGACCGGGAGACCCGCCGCGTGGGCGCGGCCGTAGTCGGCGGCGATGTCGAGGTGGGCCTGCTGGAAGGCCCGCTTCTCGGCGTCCGACTGGGAGTTCCACCAGTCGTTGCTGCTCTGCCAGGCGTCCTTGCCCCAGCGTTCGATGACCTCGTCCTGGTACCGCGTGTGGTCGAATCCGTCGAATACTTCATCTGCCATCAGTTGTTCACCTGCTTCCGTCTTGCGCAATGTGGTTTGCACCGAGGCGATTTGGCGCGCGATCCGGTCCTGCTCGTTTTTCAGCAATTCCAGATGCGTGCGCAAGGCGGCGGCGGTGTCCTTTTGCCCGGCGAGGACTTCGGCGATGGCCGGGAGGCCGAGGCCGAGTTCTCGAAGCAAAAGGATGCGCTGCAACCGCACGAGGGATTCCTGGTCGTAATAGCGATAGCCATTGGATCCGATCCGGGTGGGCGGCAGTAACCCGAGGTCACCGTAATGCCGCAGCGTGCGGCTGGTGGTGCGGGCCACCTTCGCCAATTCCTGGATCGACCATTCGGCAGTCACGTTCCGGCCTTTCCTATCCTCGCGTTCTCCTCGACGAATTCAGGATGCAAGTTGACGCAGCGTCAAGGTCAAGGATTAATTTACGCGCCGTCGGTGCACTCGGTGGCAGCGGCCCGGAGTTCTATCGCGGGACACCGACAGGGCCGAGCCCGTTTCGGTCACGCGGAACCGGCTGGCGGGCAATGTCTTCGGAATAGGTCGTCGTATCGGTCGGTCGCCCGGTGACTTGCTTCCGGGAGGAGGGCGTGACATGCTCCGCGTGCGCGCTGCCGGACTCCCGATTTCCGCGCGCGCACGATTCGATTTTCGGGGGATGAGGAAAACCCAATGTCTTCTGCGGGCCGCGCCCGAGTTCTGCGTTGGGCGGCCATCGCCGCCACCGCTGTCAGCTCCACCCTCCTGTTCGCCGGGCCCGCGGACGCGGCCGCACCGGTGGTGCTCGGCGGTGGATCCGGGGTCTACGTGGAGGATTTCACCTCCACCGATACGGTCAGCGACTGCACGCTGACGGCCGTCGGCTACGACAACAAGAACCAGCTCGTCGGTCTGACCGCGGGCCACTGCGGTGAGGTCGGCGCGCGCGTCGCCGCCGAGTACACCCGCAGCGGTGGCATCGGCGTCATCGCCGAGCGGAGCGACCAAATGGATTGGGCCGTCATCGTGTTCAATCCGGAGAAGGTGACCGCGACCCGTCAGGTCGCGCAGTCGGTGATCAACTCGGTCGGCACGCCGCCGCAGATCGGGGAGAGCGTCTGCAAGAACGGCCGCACCACCGGCTTCACCTGCGGTCCGGTCTGGGAGACCAAGGCCCTGACCTTCCGTAGCCAGGTGTGTGCCAACCACGGTGACTCGGGTGCGCCGGTGCTGCGCGGGGATCAGCTGGTCGGAATGGTCGTGGCGGGCACCGACTTCAAGGCCGGGCCGATCGATGTCGAGCTGCCGCTGTGCGAGGGTGGCGGGAATCTGATCCACGAGCCGGAGCTGTCGACCAATATCACCGCGGTGCTGGCCGATATCGACCGCCACGGCGGGGCGGGCGCGGGCTTCCACATCGCCTGACGCGAGAGACGACGAACGGGGCGTGACCGGATTCGGTCACGCCCCGTTTGCTTGTGCGGCAGCGCTTTTCAGTAACCGACGGTGAAGCGGGTGCGGCGGTGGCGGGGCTGTTCGATCTCGTCGAGCACCGCGATCGCCATGTCCTCCATGGAAATCGCGGAGTCGCCGTTCTCGTCGACGAGCAGCTCGTCGCGGCCGATCCGGAAGACGCCGGTCCGCTCGCCGGGTTCGAACAGGGCGGCCGGACTGATGTAGGTCCAGTCCACCGTGTGTCCGGCGCTGCGGAACACCTCGAGCTGACGGTTGCCGCCCTCGGCGATGGGGAGCAGTTCGGCGGGGAAGTCGGGCTGCTCGGTGACGAGCTTGCCGGTCCCGGCGACGGTGAGGCTGCCCGCTCCGCCGATGACGACGAGGCGAATTCCGCTGTCCGCCAAGCCCTGTAGCAGGGCCGCGGCGACTTCGGGGTGTTCGTGCTCGGAGCCCGGCCGCGGCCGGGTCGCGCCGACCACGACATCGCTTCCGGCGGCGGCCTTCTCGACATCGCGGGGGTCGGCGGCATCGCCGATCCACACCTCGACCTGGTCGGGCAGGTGGCGCAGCCGGTCCTCGTGCCGGGCGACGGCCCGTACCCGGTGGCCCCGGCTCAGGGCCTCGGCGACGACTCGGCTCCCGGCATCGCCGCTGGCTCCGAAGACGGTGATCTGCATGGTCTTTCAGCTCCTTGAAGAGATCGCGGTCAGGCCGCGAGACGGGTCTTGGCGTTTTCGGCCGCGGGCGTGGATTCCACCGCGCGGGGCGCGCCCGAGGTTTGGCCGAGCAGGGTGCCGCCCAGCACGATGGCCATGCCCAGGATCTGCAGGACGGTCAGCGACTGGCCGAGCGCGGCCCAGCCGATGACGGTGGCCGAGAGCGGGCTGAGCAGGCCGAGGAACTGCACCGAGGTGGCGCTGGCCCTGGCGATGCCGCGGAACCACAGGGCGTAGGCGACGGCGGTGCCGATGAGCCCGAGGTAGAGGTAGCCGCCGATATTGCGGGCGTCCAGCGCGGGCGGCGCGCCCTCCACGAGCGCGGCGATCGGCAGCAGCATGAGTCCGCCCGCGGTCAGCTGCCAGCCGGTCATGGCCAGCGGCGTGACGCCCTCGGGGCGTCCCCAGCGCTTGGTGAGCACGGTGCCGCTGCCCATGGCGACGGCCGCGACGATTCCGGCGAGCACCCCGAGGGTGTCCAGGGCCGCGGTCGCCTTGAGGACCACGAGCGCGACCCCGGCCATGCCGATCAGGCCCGCCACGATCTTGCGGCCGGTGAGTCGTTCGATTCCGGCGAGCGCCGCGAACCCCACCGCGAAAAGCGGTGCGGCCGAGGTGAGTACGGCCGCCACCCCGCCCGGCAGCCGGTAGGCGGCGACGAACAGCAGGGCCGTGAAGATTCCGATGTTCAGCACGCCCAGGACGAGCGCTCGCGAAATCCATTGGCCGTACGGCAGTTTCCGCGTCAGGGCCAGCAACAGCAGTCCGGCGGGCAGCACGCGCATGACCGCGGTGAACATGGGCCGTTCGGGCGGCAGGAAAGTAGTGGTTACTGCGTAGGTCGACCCCCACACCAGCGGCGCGAGCCCGGTGAGGGCGAGCGTCCCGGCGAGTCCGGCGGCTCCAGCGCGTGAGGTGGTCATCGGTAGCTCCTCATTGATAATCTCAACGTTGAGATAACACCATCTTAAGTACCTCACCGTCAAGTATCTCAACGTTGAGATTATTACGAGCAGGAGGAGCCCCGTGCCCGACGCCGTCGACCAGATCACCGCCGCCTGGCGTGCGCAACGCCCCGACGTCGACACCTCCCCCATGGAGATCTTCGGCCGTCTCTCCCGCCTGGGCCGCCTCGTCGACCGCGAACTCACCGACTTCTTCCGAGGTCACGGCCTCGAACGCTGGGAGTTCGACGTTCTGGCCACCCTCCGCCGCTCCGGCAACGAATCCGGCCTCAGCGCAGGCGCTCTCAACAAGGCCGCCATGATCACCTCCGGCGCCATCACCAACCGCATAGACCGCCTGACAGCCAAGGGCTGGGTCGACCGCGTCCCCGACCCCAACGACCGCCGAGCCATCAAGGTCGTCCTCACCGACTCCGGCCGCACCCTCGTAGACCGCCTCCTCCCCCTCCACGTATCCAACGAGGAACGCCTCCTGTCCGCCCTAACCCCCACCGACCGCCAAACCCTCATCCCCATCCTCCGCAAGTTCTCCGAATCCCTCGGCGACCTCTCCCTGGATTGAAACGCGAAAAAGGCGGCGCTCCCATGAGGGAACGCCGCCTTTCGCGTATCGAAACAGTCTGCCCACATTTACTTTTCGGACGAACAGACCGCACAGCCACCGCCGGGCAAGCAGGCGGCATCGGGGAGCAGATCCTGGATGCCCCGGTCGAGCGCCGCAGCGACGAGGATGAGCTCGTCCACCCGGAACGACCCGGGCGCGGCCAGCCGGAGGGCGAGCACCGAGTCCGACAGACCAAGGCGCCCCATCAGCTCCATCTCATTCACCCCCGCCTTCGCGATCGCCCGCCCGACCCGGTTCCCGACACACCTGTCCATCCAGTCCACAAGACCGCCTTCCACCCCTTCGCCCACGCCACCACCGGCTGCGCCTTCGCAGCTCATGGCAGCATTTGAGCTATCGTTCGAACATGTGTTCTATTATCCGGAGTAACGAGATGAGAGTTCAACGAACTCCATCCGCACAATCCGTGGGAGAACCCGCAATACAGAGCGCAATACAAATATCTGCGGGAAAGGCGAACCCTCTTGGCTGACAACCTATTCGGTGATTACATCCGGCAACGTCGCGAAGACGCCTGGCTGACCCGCACCGAACTCGCCAAGAAGGCAAACCTGTCCGTCTCGCTCATCGAAAAGATCGAACTGGGCACCCGACCCCCGACCCTGCACTCCCTGCAGATCCTGTTCGATCACCTGGATGTGGCTCCGATGTACCGACGTCACATCCTGGCCGTCAGCCTGCCCGACCTGTTCGGCACGGACCCGCGCCGGAGTGCGTCCGCACCCGGTCCGGACGACCTGGCCGACCTCGAAACCCTCACCGGCCCAGCCAGTCTCTACGCCCTGCCGACGTTCACGATCCTCGCGGCCAATGCGGCCCATCGACGCACCTTCCCCGGCCTGCCGCCCGGCATCAGTTTCGTCGAATGGATGTTCCGTCACCCGGCCGCCCGCGAGGTCATGGTCGAATGGCGCACCGCGGCCCGCAACCTTGTGCACAGTCTTCGCATGCTCTCCCCGAACCCGGCGACCGACCCGGGTACCGCGGAGCTGGTGCGGAAATGCCAGAACGCCCCCGAATGGGACGAGCTCTGGCACAGCAGGCCACCAACCGGCGAGAGCCTGCGGCACATAGCGATTCGCGATATGACGACCCACCACGTCCAGACCATGGGCGTTCGGATCTATGCCCCGGAATACCCGAGCCGGGCATGGTGGCTGTGCCGACTCACCCGTGGCTGCGCCGACTGACCCACGACGGTAACCACCGCCGCGGGCCGGTCAGTGGCCACCCGTATTCGACGTCAGCTGATCCGTACCCAGGAGGCGGAGTTCGCATTCGCGGTGACGGCCTGCAGGGACGAATCCGTGACCGCCAGGACCGACACCTTGTCGTTCGCATTGAGCGTGGCATTGCCGGTGACGGTGACGGTAGTGGTGGAGCCCGCGGGCACCGACTTCGCGGCGCCGGTGATCACGGGGGTGCCATTCACCGCCAGCTTCAAGGTCACGTTCATATCGGAGAACGAGCCTCCGGTGAACACGATCGACGCCGCGAGATTCGCGTTCGATTTGGAACTCGACGCGACCAGGCCGTCACTGGAAACCGACGATCCGGGATAGTTGGTGGTATCCGCGGTCCATCCGGTGATCTGCGCGTACTGCGCATTGATGGTCGTGGACCACGCCGCCCCGCTCTTCGTCATTCCGGCGGGCCGCATTCCGATGACGACGGCACAACTCAGCGCCCCACTACCGGACCATTGCGCGAGCTGTCCGGTAACGGCCGCCGCAGCGCCGGTGGTGGCGAATGTGGCTGTGGCGAAGGCGGGTTGGACACCGATGGCCGATCCGACGCCGTAGAACGACGCCGCGGCGGTGAGCTTCGGCACGATCGCGGCCGAGAGCCCTCCCACCGCGCCGAAAGACGCATCGCGGACCCGGAGCAGGCCCTCGGTGGCGAATGATGCCGAGACGACCGCCTTGCTGCCGCCGCCGACAACAACGGACGCGGCGGCCGAACCGGTGCCGCCGAAATTGCCGATAACGGGCTGCCAGACCCCGACCACGGCCGACAGCGCGCCCAGGCCGGTACCGCTACCGGGCAATACCGACGTGGCATTGAACGGCGCGGTCAGCACCGTCGTGCCGCTGAAGGCGGCGATCAGATACGGCGGGATGACCGGTACGAGTCTTCCGTCGATGACCGTGAGCGATGCCGTCGGCGGCGGAACCGTCATGGTCGGCGGCGCCGGGACAGCGGATACCACTGTCGGCGCGGCGGGTGGTGTCGCGGTGATCACCTGTCCTGGTGCTGTCACGGCGCCCTCCGATTCTGTTGCGGTTGAGCGAATTCCGGGCGTGTGCCGGTCAGCTGACGGTGAAGGTCGGGGTGATCAGCAGCTGTCCCTGGGCGCCCAGGGTGGTGGGTGCGATGGCGACCTTGTCGATGAAATCGGCCTGGCCGCCGGTGGCCGTCTTCCACAGGCCGGCGTAGTTGTAGGTGTTCGCGGGCAGGTCGATCGCGACCTGGGAGCCGGTGACCTGGCCGTTGACCACGGCTCCCCAGGTGCTGGGCTTACGGGCGTAGGCGGGCGAACCGCCGCTGGCCTCGTTGATGCCGGTCGAGCCGGGATCGTTGACGTGGACCGAGACGTAGACGACATTGCTGCCGGCGATTCCGGCGTAGGCGTTGGCCAGAACGTTCTTGGTGGCATTGACGGAGATGGTCATGACGACTCCTTTTCGAGGGGAATGTGTTGCGACAGAGGGTTTTTCGCGGACCGCTAGGTACGCAGTACGGTGCCCTCGTACCAGGCGTAGGTGACTGCCGGTGTGGTGGGATAGGTGACCAGCATGGTGTAACGCGAGTTCGCCGGAATGGCGTCGGCCGCCACGTTCGACACGGACCAGGTGGCCGCGGTGCTGGTGACGGTGGCGTTCCATGTGTCCAGAACCGCGCCGCCGGGGGCGGTGAGCACGATCTTCACCGTGGTGTTCGCGGGGAAGGTGGCCGTGCCGGAGGGCTGGATCGTCTGCACGAAGCTCGCGCCGGTGGTCAGTTTGAGGGGTTCGATCGTCGGTTGATATCCCAGAAATCCGGGATCGACGGGTGCGGTCATGTCCGCTTACCTTTCTTGATGGTGTTGGACCTCGTCCATCAGCTCCGGTGACAGGTGCAGGGCGGGGACGCGTCCGGCGCGGGCGGCCTCTATCACGCCGCGCAACACCACCAGCGCCTCCCGGAAAAGCACTGTGACCCTGTCCAATTCGCGGATGGAGGCCTCTTGCGCGGATTCGACCGCATCCAGGCGATGGGTGACGATCCGCAGTTCTTCCGACACCCGGGCGAGCGTGGCCAGCGCGATGTCGTTGACGTCCTTGGCCACCGATACTTCGGTGCGCAGGTTCTCCGCGGGTGCTCGCAAGCGGGCCCGCAACCAGGCGAAGAACGCGGACGCACCGGTGCCGCCGAGGAAGGTCGCGGCGCTGAGCACCGTGGTCTCGACGAGTGGCATCAGGCGGCTCCGGCTCCCGCCGACCCGGGGTGCTCGATGGCGGTGACCAGATCACTGCCCGCATCCGCGGCCGCGGCGAGCACGGGCTCGTTCCTGACGATCCAGACATTGACGCTGCGCAGGATCTCGATGGCCGCCAGCACCGCCGCCCCGTACCCGGCCACGGAGGTCGGTGCGTACTGGAACAGCATGGCCGCGACCGTGAGCACGGTGATCACGCCGCCGATGGCGGACACCACCGTCTTGGCATTGCGGGCGACCACGTCGCCGGCACTCACGAAGCCGCTTTCGGTAGCGCCGCGAGGATCTCGCCACCGGTCTTGGCTACCGCGTCGACCAGCGTCAGGTTCTGTCCCGCCGCGTTCAGACCCAGCTGGGGCCAACCGTGTCCATCCGGGCCGAGCAACTGCCCCCAGATGTCCTGGACCTTCTGATACAGGTCCGCTTGCTGCGCGTCGGTCAGCGCCATGAGAACTCCCTGAGTAGTAGGTGGCGTCAGCCCGAGCAGGCGACGCAGATCATCGACGCTGCCGCGAAACGCGTTGGCGTCGACGGTGTGTCCGGCGACCTGGGCGGCATCGGTGAACTGGAGCAGATCGACGGCTTTGCCGCCGAAACCGTTCCAGTACGGCGAGGCGTCACCCGGATACAGATCGGTGGCGAACCCGGAGCCGCCGACGTAGCTGGACTGGATCAATCCCGGCACCTGCGATACGTCCGGGCAACCGATCTGCTGCCAGTACCAGCGCGGGATGTAGGAGAGGTCGATACGCTTGCCGCGCTTGTTCACCTCGCTCACGAATGCCCAAAATGTGGTGATGCCACCGGAATTGGCTTCGAAGTCGATCATCGCGGCGGCGTCGCCGAGGTGCTCGACGAACAGCTCCGCCTGGGCGGCCGCATCGCAGTCGCCGCGCAGGTAGTGGTAGCCCGCGACCAGCAGCCCGTTCGCGTGCGCGGCGTCGCGATAGGCGGGCCAGGTCGCATCGATGAAGTAGTCGCCCTCGGACACCTTCGCGAATACGAACGAGAAGCCTTCGCGCGCAACCTCGGTCAGATCGATATCCGGCCCGTTGTTGTTCGAGATATCGATGCCGAACAGCGTCATTCTCGAACCACCTGATAGCCGGCCAATTCGAGCGCCGCGTCCACGCTGGGGTCCGGATGCACGTAGGAGCCGGGCAACCGGGTCATGGTGATGGCGGACCCGTCCGGCCGCGCCGCGACGATGACCGCCTCGGCCGCCTGCTGACCGAACGCGTCCTGCGTCCACACGATCACGTGGCTATTGCCGCACAGCGGTTCGGACAAGGCGAAATGCTGTGCCGGACCGGCGAAGCCACCGACCGAAAGAGATGTCTGTGTAGCGGTTTTCATGTGTTTGGCCTCTTCTACGTGAACAGATAGTGGATAACCGTGGCGACGCCCGCGGCACCCGCCGCGCCCGCGCCGCCACCGCCCGCGGGAAAGCCACCCGGATTACCCGAGCTCCCGCCGCCACCGGATTGCAGGACTTGCCAAAAGGAGGGATTGCCGGCGTCTGCGGAAACCAGGCCGGATAGCCCCCCGCTCGCGCCCGACCCGCCGCCGCCACCACCGCCGGCCAGGAGGGCGATCACATCACCGGACACCGATTCCCCCGGATTGCCTTTCGTTCCGCCCCGCCCGCCGCGTTGAAAGGCGACGCCGCCGCCGAAACCGCCGTTGTTCGCGCCCGAACCACCCACGGCGGTCAGCAACTTCCCGAAACTCGTTGCACCACCGTCATTTCCGCCGGAACCCGGCTGACCGACGGTCACCTGAACAGGTCCGGTCAGCATCGCCGCGGGGATTCGCCGGCTGGATACGACGGCTTGTCCGCCTCCGCCTCCGCCATCGGTGCCGCCTGCGCCACCGGCACCCCGCAGAATCAGATCGATGGCGAACAGCTTCGGTGGCGGCGACCAAATGCCCGAGGTCGTGAACACCACGAGGTTGGTCGCGAACATCAGCTGGTCCGTTCGATGACGTAAGCGATTCCGGCGGCGCCGTATCCGCCGGGAGCGGCCGCGGTGGCATTGGCACCGCCGCCACCACCGCCACCGGCCGGGAACGCGCCATTGCCGCCGCCGTCGTAACCGGTCAGGGCGCCACCGCCACCGCCACCGCCGGTGGCGATGATGGACGCGGGCGAAGTGCCGGCCTGACCAAATGGCGAGCCTGCCGCCCCACCGGGCGAAACGCCGCCCTGACCACCGTTTCCGCCATTGCCGCCGGTGAATCCGGCACCACCGCCGCCACCGCCGCCACCACCGTTGAGCGAGTAGGACGAGATCGAATTCCCGCCATTGGCCGCGGTCGGGTAGACGTCGCCGATACCCGCGGGCCCGCCGTGGCCGCCCGCGCCGCCGAGAATCATCCCGGCGCCGCCCGCACCACCCGGCCCACAGGTGCCCAGGCTGGTTTGACCGCCTTGGCCACCACCCGCGACCAACCAGGGACCGAAGGATGTCGCCCCGCCGGGGAAGCCCCACTGCCCACCGGCACCACCCGCCGCGCCGCCCGCACCGATCGTGATGGCGATCGGCTGGAAGTTCCCGTTGCCGTCCTGAGGCAGCAGCGATGCGGGGATGGTGGTGTGCACCTCGCCGCCGCCACCGCCGCCACCACCCGCACTTCGACTGCCCGCCACAATGTTCCACACGCCGCCGGCACCACCAGCACCTCCACCGATGAGAATGACATCGATGGAGAGGACACCCTTGGAAGGTGTGTAGTTCTGGGAATTCGTGAATGCGATCGCGTTGCCCTGCAGCAGGATCTGCTGAAACCGCGTTTGCAACGAGGTCATTGCGGGGAGGACATCGGAGGGATTCGAGGACGCGGTTCCGGTGATGGGTCCCGTGATGCCCGAGGAGATCGCGCCGACGCCCGCCACCGCCGCCCGTGCCTGAGCGTCGAGGTTGTCCGCCCACTGATTCATGAATTCCAGCGGATGGACGCCGAGTACATCGACGCCCGCCAGTGCGCGACATAGCCCGGCCAGCATTTCGTCGATGGCCGTGCCGACATAGTTGGAGAGATTGAAGCTGGATCGCTTCCCCAGGTTGTTGAGGACGCCGGTGGTCATCGACTGGAACGTCTGATTTGTGTAGTTCTGAACCGTGTTCGGGTCATTACTGAAAGCGGCGGCGCGGCCGTCGGTGAGTCCCGATAGGCCACCCGTGCCGAAAGATCCACTGGGATGGGCTTTATCGGGTGAGGTCATCGCGGCGACGCCTCGTCCGGCGTCTGCTCCGGTTCAACCGACGCCCCCTCCGCTGCCGTCTCGATCTCCTTGCGGCGTACCAGATGATCGAGGTCACCGTGGTGGTGCAGCTGTTGGACGAGTTCGGCCCGCTCGTGCGGGGTCAGGACCGTCACATCCGGTGCGGTGATCCGAGCCGGGCGCGGCGTGCCCTTGGGCATCCACTGGCCGGATCCGTTCAGCCAGTGGTGATGGCCGCGGACCGGCGGATGGTATTCCTTGGTCTGTTGTTCCGGGTCGTGCCGAAAGCCCAAGTCCCACAGGTGCTGTGACCACTGGCGCAAAACCATTGGGTGCACGATCATCGGTGCGTGTTTCGGGCCGGGCAATCCCACCAGAGCCCAGGTGAACGCCTCGTCCGGCTTGGTGGGATCACATTCGTGCTGTTGTGGAATGGACATCCGATTCCATCTCCGATCGACTTAGCTGAAGGTGATGTTCGTATTCAGGTCGTGGATCGTCGACTTGATGTCGTCGATCTTTCGCATGGCCTTGACCAGCGGCTCTTCCACTTCCTGGTTGGTTCCGATGGTGATCTGCCAGGCCGGGGTGGTGCCGCGCTGCCACGCGAGTTCCAGCTGGGTCACCTGATCGACGAAGATCTCGCCCGGCGGCATACCCATGACGGTGCTGCCGACCCGGTCACCGAGGAAGAAATGCCCCTGACCCTGATCGCCGATGTAGAAGGGTTGGCCGTCCGCGACGGTCAACTCGTGGGTGGTGAATGATCGCGTCGCCCACAGAGCCGCGCTCAGGGCGGTGAGCGAACTCAGGCTGTATGCCTCGTCGGCGCCGTCCTGGAAACGCTCGTAGTAATGCGACCACCCGGCCCCGGCGGCGCGGAAGGCGTCCTTGTAGGACACCCACGCCAGCAGCGTGTCCTTGAACCCCGGATAGACGAAGTCCCTGGCCATTTGAGAACCCATGGCAACGGGGTCGACCAGCGCGATTCCGAGACCGAAGGCGATCGCTTCGGCGACGCCGCCGAGGAAGGCGCCGACCGCCTCGCAGGCGGCTTCGACCCCCTGATTGACCACATCCGGGGAATGCCCACCGGTCAGGATCTGTACATCGGTGAAGGGCGTGATGGTGAATGCCGAAGTCTGCACGCCGGTGTGCAGTTCGGGTCGATAGATCACCCAGGGCGCATGGGGCAGGGTGCCAAGCCAGCCCGGATTCTTGTACTCGGCAGGGTCATTCGGGTCCGGAAGCCGGTTCGGGGTCTGCTCGAGCATGTCGTTGGCGTAGACCTCGGCCGTGTAGATCAGACCGTCGAGGACGCTGCCGCCCTGGCTGGTGCCGGTGCTGAAGCCGCTCTTGTCGACGATGTCGACCACGAGCGCGCCATTGCGCAGATTCGCACCCGGCCACGGTGGCGGGTCGCCGACCAGCCAGCGCCGGGTAGTGACCATCAGCTGTGCGGTGGCGAGGGTGTCCTTGGCCAGGTCGTGGAACATCTTGAACCGGGAATCCAGCACGGTCCAGATCGAGGAATCCGACAGGACATCTTGCGGCGCAACGACAATCGACCAGTTCGACTGATCCAGGTTGAACCACTGGCCCAGGTCGAGCGGATCATCCGGCAGCGCCCACAGCGACATCTCCAGGCGCAGCACGTTGAGGAACAGCGCCAGCTTCAGCATCGAGATCGACGGGCCCGCGAGCACGAAGTTCTGCGGGATCTGAATCGCCGCCGGCAGCAGCGGATTCGACCAGATGCAGATGTGCTTGAGTTCCTCGTAGGAGTGCAGGAAGGTCATCTCGACCGTGGTGACGCCGTGCTCGTCCTGCTTGACGACCGCCTGCGACATCCGGCCGTCCCACCGCGCGCCGTCCTTGTCGACGGTGATGTGGATGTTCTGCGTCGTCCTGGACTGCGAGACCGCCCATTTCGCGAGGTAGTGCTCGAACGGCAGGACAAGTACACCGGTTCCGGTCTCGTTGAGCAGCCAGGTGAAGGAGCCGCTGATCTCCGCGGCGCAGATGCCGCGCAGCTGCCAGTTGCCGTCCCACAGGCGGATGAGCGGGGGCATCGCGCGCTTGGCCTTGCGCGCGGCCTTGGTCGACTGGGCGTTCGTGTAAATGCCGGGCAGGTCGTTCACCGTCGTCACTGCAGCCCCCAGGGCCGTGACCAGTTACGAGGCTGGACAACCATGACCGAAGCGCCGGTCGGCGCACCGGTCACCTTGACCGGCAGAACCGTCGACGGGGTGTAGGGCGGCACAACGTATTCGAAGCTCACCCCACCCATCAGCGCCCATATCTGGGAGCCGTCGGCCGCGACCACCATTTCCTGCGACGGATCGGTGTCGACCACCAGATCCTGTCCGGCCCGGGTCACCGGCATGGTGATCTTCCGGTTGGCATCCGCGACCGCACGACCGTAATAGTTGTTGCCCCAGGAGAAATCGGGCAGTGTCCACTGTCCCGGCGCGGAACACACCCACTGCAGATACATCGGCTGGTCGGTCGGATTCGAGATCGTCACCGTGCCGGACTGGGAGCTGCCGTTGGTCGTATCCGTCGGCGACGTCCAGGTGCTGGTCACATTGTTCTCGACCCACCACGGGACACCCGCCGAACAGGTCATGGTGACCTGCCCCAGAGCATTCAGATGCGGATCCTTCACCGGCTTGAAGTCCGGCTGCTCGGTCAGTCGGAGCGCGAGGGACCGGGAGCCGTAGTCCGTCGTCACCGTCATGACCGAATCGGTGTCGTACGCCCAAGCCTTGCGCCAGGCGCTGTCCACCTGTTCCCAGCTGCGTCCGGGTACCTGAAAGATATTGACGCCGAAGACGACGTCGCGTTTGTTGGTGCTGTATCCGCCGTAGGTCGACCCGTTCTGGAACGCCGTCGCGTTCCAGATGGTCGTGACCGGCGCGTCGTAGAGCCCGCTCGGAGCGGTCCCGAGCTCGACGCCTTCCCGCCCCCGACCCTGTCCGCTGATCGTCCACGTCGAACCGTCGACGCCGGAGATCGTAATCAGCGCTGGACTCGGTGCCACCGTCTCACCTCAATTCTGTTGTGTTGCAAGCAATTACGTATTGGTCGGCAGCTCATTCAGCTGACGTACACCGACACCAGCAGACCCGCGCCGACGGCGATGCCCGTGCCGTTCTGGACCATCTGGACATCGATCACGTCACCGGCCAACAGCACCGGCTGCGCCGAAATCTGCAGGTCCAGTGGACTTTCGGCGACGAGGTTCGTGCCCGCCGCGAGGGTGAGGGACGCGAAGGTCTGCTGCACCACGCCACCGCGCAGCTGGCGAACCGAGAGCGTCACATTGTTGGTGGCCGCACCGGTCACCGTCGAAAATCCCGCCGGGGCCACGACACTCACGTCCGTGACGGTGTCACCGCTGTAGAAAGCGGGTTTGTATACACCCGCGACGGCCACCGCGGCGGCGCCGCCGGCGGTCTGCGCGGGCAGTGTTGCCGAATAGATCATGCGAGTACGCCGTTCTCGTTGTGAATCCTCATTGCAGGGACGCCGCTACTTCACGCTGTGCGGCAAGGGTTTGCGCGCGAGCGTGGGCGTCACCGAGGTGATGGGTGGTGAGGTTGATCGTGGTGGAATGATCGAAGTGATGGTTGTTGGCGGCCACGGGCAGGGCCGCCGAGGGCACCGCGAAGGAGCCGCTGCGCACCGCCATCACCTGCAGGTCGCGGCCGCTGATCTGGAGCGTGTCATTGTTGATCGCCTCCAACAGCGCCGAATGCCGCGCCGTCGCCGCGGCATTCACCACGAACTCGCCGTTGGACGCCATGATCGGCACCTGATCGTCGCGCGGACCGCCCGGCCCACGTACCGGTCCGCCGGTGGCCATGTGTTTCGAGGCCCAGCCCACCATGACGTCCCCGATCCCGCCGAGGCCGATGCTGCCTCCGCCGAGCCAGTCGGGAACCGGGATATTGAGCTTCTGGAGCACGGTCCCGATCGCGGCGACGATCACCGCGACACGCTTGACCACCGTGTCGAAAACGCCCCCGATCTTGTCGCCAAGCGAACCGAAAGCATCCGAGATCCCGTCGGTCACCGACTTGAATCCCGCTGTCGCCGAGGCGAACACCTTGTTGAAGAAGTCGCCCACCGGATCGAGCACGGTCTTCTTCACGGTCTCGAACGCCCGCTGCACCGTGCCCCAATGGGTGATGATCACCGTCACCACCCCGATCAACGCGACGATCCCCGCCACGATCAGCGCGGCCGGGGACTTCAACATCGAGGCGTTCAACTTGCTGTGCGCTCCGATCCAGGCCTTCGTAGCCCCCTGCGCGTTCTTCTGCGCGGTGGACGAGTCCTTGATCGCTTTGGTCAGATCCGTGAAACTCTTCGGCGACTTCCCAACATCGGCGGCCACCTTCCTATGGGCGTTCTCGTGGTCCGCCATGGCCTTGAGATCGTCCTTGACCGCCGAATTCTTGTCCTTCAGCGCTTTTGTTCGAGCCTTGACTTCAGCGACCAGACCTTTTCCGCCGTCGATCTGGTCTGGACTAGTCGAACCTGGGCCTGGCCTCTTCAATTTCGCGATCGTGTCCGCGTGCGTTTCGGCGAGCTTCTGCTGCGCCGCATAGTACGACGGCATCGGTTTACCATTTCCATACCTATGCGGACGCATTTGCTTACCGATAGTCATGGAGAGATTCTTCTCGGCTTCGCTCACCTCTTCGAAGCTGAATCGCTCGGGGTACTTCTTCCTTAGTGCCTGAAGTTTGGCCAGGACCTTCGAGTCGACTTTCGACATGTCGGTGACATGCCAATGGACCTTCCCGCCACGCTTTACCGTCTCCTCATCCTTGGCAAGCTGGCCACGACGGCCCAACGTCCTGCCAGTGCCGACCTTCCCGTACTTTGCCTCATGGCCAACGCGGTCGCGACCCCGCCTACCAGCATCATAGAAGCGGTCGCCCACATTGGTTTCGAACCGTTCTTCTACGCTCCAGCCTTTGTCACGCGTCCAGCCGCGGGTGATTGCCAGGCCGTCTCGGAAATCATCACCGTACTGCGAAGAAAAGCTTAGAGCTTTGTTCTTCCTGAGCCAGGAGAGCCGATCCTTGTGCTTTTCACCAGGGGGCTTGGGTTTATTGAGATACTCCTGATACTTGGACTCTTGATTGACAGATAGTTCATACCCATCAGCCGGATCTTCGTCCAGCCAGGATTTACTTCCACTCATGCGCCCGAACTCCATTACTGAATCCGGCACGCCGGAAACGATCGAGAATTTTCATAGACTAAATAGATGCGAAAGATCCAAGGCAACTTGCCCAGCAAGAAGGAAGGGTCCCGAAAACCTACAGCGCGGACGACAAAGAAAGCACGTCAATGAGTACGCATATTCTCACCGACGTGTACGAACGCCATCCCAATGCAGTCATCGGGATGGCGTCTAGAAATCAGCTTCGAGGAATGGAGGCCCTTATAGCTCCGGACGACCCTTTGCTACCCATACTGCGTAGTCGTTCGCAGAATGGCCGTAGACCCAGGTCCACTCCTCGCCAGTTCGGCGGTGCGCCGCCGTCAGAATCAGCGACACCACATCAATAAAGACCGCGTTGAACGGTTCGCTGACCACCGGTTCAAATCCACGTCGGTCGAAGAAGACGTTCGTATCGCGGTCATCGGAGATCCGCACGTTCATCCATCGGCCTTCGAACCCGCTACGAATGAACGTTTCGCCCAGGTAGCGCTGGAAACGATCGGCCACCTCTGCGTTCTCCGGCTCCAATAAGGGATCAGCTGACGAGAACCTGGCCATCAAGCTCTGCTCCGCATGGGTCAAACCCGCCGCGGTGAACGGATCGGCCGGCATATCCGGCACATCCACCGAGAAGAACGTCTCGAGCGCACCGTCCATCTCCGCCAACCACGCCAGCCAACGTGGATCGTGTTGATCCTTCTCACGCTGACGCAGTCGCGCCTTGCTCAGCTTGCGGTAGCTGCCCATCTGATCCCCTGTCGCACAATGGGTTAGCGCAGCTGGTGCTGACGCCAGAACTCTCCGGCTTCGGAGTCGCTACGGGTGCCCGCGATAAACGCGTCGAGGACGCCGTCGCTGGCAGGGTCGCCGTGCTGGTCCTGAATCATGAGCGCGTAGACGCCGAAACCGTCCGACTCGGTGCCAGGACGGTAAGGGACCAGGACATCCAGAGAGTCTTCACCCAGGTCGAATTCGTAGACCTCGGCGATCAGGGCGCCGTACTGGTCACCGTCGCCACGCGAAATCGTCCCGTCGTACACGATGACGCCTCGGGCAGCCGACCGCATCTTCAGAAGTCCCCGACCGAGATCCAACGGTGACTCCGGCTCGCTCTCGGTCAGGTCGACCAACGTCACCTTCGAATCGTTCGGACCCACATAGGCCAGGAACGGACCGGCCGACCCCTTCGAAACCCACTGCACCGCGTGAGCGACCATCTCTCCAGCCAACCGCGCCGCAAGCTGCATGTTTTCCAACTGACACAACTCCAGTACTCGATGAGTGGGGCGGAATACCAACCTACTGGTTGTGGTTGCGACTCGCGCACACGTAATGGACGACCGTCTCGATATCCTTCCGGGAACCGGCGACGCTGCCCTCGTCGTAGTTGTTCCAACGGAAGCGGAGAACGGTCTTGCCGTGCTCGAGATGGACGCGGCCGTAATCGATCCAGGCATCCGGGCCGTCGTACTCGTAGATGCGACGCCAGCCGTTGGCGAGGTAGTGCTCGAGGAGTTCGTTGAAGCACTCGGTGGGGATGTCCTTTTCCTCGGACATTCCGAGGACACGCTCTCTCACACCGGAGATGTGCGCGTAGAGCATATTGCCGATCATCGCTTTCGCTCCTCCCGATCCCCATCACGGGCATCATCAGACTAGTTCGTGGGATATCGCGGCGGTCGGCCGCGGTGGTGTCAGCGTCGGCCGCCGGAATAGGTCAGGGACTTGCGGGCGATGGCCGCGGAGTCCTGGGCGTGGGCCTCGTTGACCCGCGGCGCGCTGATATTGAGCTTCAGTGAGCGGTCGAGGCGGTCGCCGGCCGAGCTGAGCGGTTTGGCGATGACCAGTTGGGGGCGGTCGGATCGGGTCAGGGCCCGGGCCTCCTGCCCCGCGGTGCGCGGCAGCGACTTCGCCGCGGCGGCGTAACCGGAATCGAGGGCCGAACGGATCCCGTTGGCCTCGTTGTTGATTGCGCGCAGCAGGTCCATGTGTTTGGCGGTGGAGGCGGCGTTGACCACGAACTCGCCGTTGGACATCATCACGGGGACCTTGTCCTCACGCGGGCCACCGGGACCGCGGACCATGCCCCCGTCACGCATCTTGGTGGACCACTCGATGAGGGAATCACCGATCTTGCCCAGGCCCAGGTTGGTTCCACCGGCCAGCGGAACCCAACTCGGAACGGTGAAGTCCAGGGACTTCAGCACCTCGCCGACGGCCCGCACGACCGTGGCGCACGCCTTCTTCAGGGTGTCGAAGACCCGGCCCAGAATATTGCCGACCGCCTTGAACGCGCCCGAAACCCCCTGCACGGTCGCCTGGAACGCCGGGACAACGACCTTGGACCACACCCGTTCGAAGAAATCCGCGACCGGCCGCAGCGCCTTCTCGAAAGCCTTGATCAGGGCGTCCTTCAGCTTGTTGAGGAAGTCCTGGATCTTGTTGATCACCGGCTGCAGCTTGTCGACGAGCTTCATGAGGAAGCCGAGGCCGTCGCCGGTCAACGCCTTGTCGAGCTCGCCCTGCTGCTTCTCGTGCTCGTCGTGGTCCTTCGTGGCGGCATTGTGCTCGGCCGTCGACTTCTTCACCGCTTCGGTGACCGGCTTCAAGCCGGCCGCCGAGGTCTTCGCCGAATCGACCAGCTTCCTGGTCGCTGTCGAGTGCGGCTTCTCCTGGGCGTCATGGGTTTTGCGGGCGGCGTCGAGTTCCTTCAGGGCATCTGCGAGCGCCTTGCCGTCGTTGCCGCCCTTGCCTTTTCCGTTCGGTGTGCCCTTGCCGGACGGCTGCTTCGGACCGTGCGGGCCGGGAGCCGGATGGCCCGGCGTGGGGTGCGTGCCGTCGGGTGTCTTTCCGCCGGGCGCAGCCGGTACTGTCGGCTGGCCGCCAGGCTTTTTGCCGTAGGGGCCGGGCTGGTGTGGATCCGGTCCGGGCTTGGCACCGGGTTGGTTCGGGATCGCGGCTTGCGGCTTCGGCTTTCGGCCCGGCATGCCCATGGGCATGGTGCCGGCCAGCAGGGCCGTTTCGGCGAGGGAATCGTCGTCGGAGTCGTCGTCGTCGGAGTCGTCGCTCTCCGCGGGTTCGTCGTCTTCGGGCCCCGTATCGGGTTCTCCGTCATCGGCACCTGCGTCGTCGGGTTCTCCGTCTTCGGGCTCGGCGTCGGCGCCTCCGTCGTCGAGTTCGTCGTCACCGGGTTCGCCGCCCTCGTCCTCGAGATCCGGATCCTCCGGCTCGGCACCGTCGATATCGTCGAAATCGTCGTCGTCCGGCTGGGATTCCGCCATCGCCCACTCCTTGTTCGTACGTTGCTGCGATTACCGGCGCCCGGCCGCGTAGGTGCCTTCTCGCTGTGCGGCAACGGCTTTCGCGCGGGCGTAGGTGCTTTCGTGCTGGGTCGTCGTGATGTTGATGGTGGTCGAGCGATCGATCTGGCGGGTGGCCACCAGGCCGGGCAGTGCCTGCGCCGGCTTCACCCGCGAAAGGCCCAGCGACGCAACCACTTGCGCGTCACGGCCGCTGACTCGCAGGGTGTCGGTGTTGATCGCCTCCAGGAGCGCGGAATGTCGTGCGGTCGCCGCGGCATTGACCACGAACTCGCCGTTGGATGCCATGATCGGCACCCGGTCTTCACGCGGGCCGCCGGGGCCGCGCACCATACCGCCGTCGGCCATGTGCGCCGACGCCCAGCCCACCATGGCATTGCCGAGACCGCCCAGGCCGATGCTCGCGCCGCCGAGCCAGTCGGGCAACTTGATGTCGAACTTGCTTATCACCGAACCGATCGCATTGACGATCACCGCCACCTGGTGCACGACACCGTCGAAAATGCCGCCGATGCCGGTGCCGAGCCCGTTGAACACACCCTTCACCTCGTCGATGATCGACTTGAACGGTGCCAGGCAGGCCGAGAACACGCTCTTGAAGAAGTTGCCGACCGGATCGAGCACGGTCTTCTTCACCGTGTCGAAGGCCTTCTTCACGGTGTCCCAGTTGGCGATCAGGACCACGATCACATCGATCATGGCCTGAATCGCCTGCACGATCTTGCCGATCGTCGACTTGCCCATGGAACCGTTGAGCTTGTCCTGGGATTTGCCCCAGTTCTTGGTAGCGCCCTCGACATTCTTCTGCGCGCCCGAGGACTCCTTGTGTGCCTTGGCGAGATCGTTGAAACCCTTCGAAGACTTCCCGGTGTGCTCGGTCATCTTCTGATGGTGTTTGTCGTACTCGCCCAGGTTCTTGGTGTCGCCCTTGAGCGCTGTCGTCTTGTCCTTCAGCGACTTCGTCTCAGCGGTGATGGCCTTGGCGTCGGCGCCGTGCGGATCGGGCGTGCCTTTACCCTTGCCCTTGCCGCCGAGCTTGTCCTTCGCGTTGACTGCGAGATCCTGGGCCTGCGACAGGGTATCGGGCAGGTTCGCGGGGTCCATCATCCCGGCGAGCTTGTCCTTACCCGCCTGAACCGCAGCACCTTTCAGTCCCTGCAGTGCGGCCTTCGGATCCCGAGCGGCCTGTCGCCAATCCACGCCGGAGGACATCGCGCCCATCGCGAGACCGCCCGCCAACCCCGCACCCGCTCTCAGCTTGCCGCCGAGATTGCGCTTGGGCTTGCGCTTCGGCTCAACCGGGCGCTTCGGGGCATGAACCGTCGGCCGGGTCCCCTTCGGGTGATCGATATGCGGTGGCGGAGTGGGTTTTTCGGGTTTGGTGGCCGCGGGATGTCCGGGCTCGGAAGGGTGCTTACCGTCGGGCTGCTTGCCGCCCTTATCCTTGCCGTCTTTGCCGTCGTCGAGCGGGTCGCTGGCGGCCAGGGCCGCCCGCAAGGCGGCATCGAACTGCGCATCCCCTTGACTGCTCATCGTCCTACAGCTCCGAATTCTGTGAAATGCGTGTGCCTATCGCCGGCCACCGGCGTAGGTGAGTGCGCGCTGTGCGTGCAGGGATCTGGCACGCGCGAAGGAGTTGTCGGCGCTGCGGTCGAGCGTGACCGTGGTCGAATGGTCGACATCACCTGCCCGCGAACCGGTTCGCTGTACACCGCGGTTGGGGGCGATGTGCGGGCTGCGGCTCAGCGCGGCCATACCGGTGTCGCGGCCCGCGACATTCAGGTGGTCGCTGCTGATCGCATCCAGCACGGCGCGGTGATGCGAACTCGACAGCGCGAGCACGTATTCGCCGTTCGACGCCGAAACCGGAAGTCGGGCACCGCCGCCCGGACCACGGACCGGGCCGCCATCGGCAAGGTGCTGGGTGGCCCAGTTCGACATGGAGTCGGCGATATCGCCCAAGCCGAGATGATCGGCGAATGGGATGTGGTGGATCGCCGAGGCGATCCCCTGCACCACGACCGCGACTTGGTGGACCATCTTCTTGAAGACACCCTGCACCGTCGAACACAGCGCATCGAACGCCCCCGACACACCATCGCTAATGTGCGTGAATGGGCGGATCACCTCGGCGAACACCTTTTCGAAGAAGTTGCCGACGGGATCGAGGACATCCTTCTTCACGACACTGAACGCGGATTTGACCTCGTCCCAGTGCGTGACTATCAGGGTGATCGCGATGACCGCCGCACCGATGGCGAGGGTCACCCAACCCACCGGCGACGCGTCCCACACGGTGTTCAGCAGGTTCTGAACCACCGACCACGCCTTCGACGCGAACCCGATGACCTTCTGCACGATCGATCCGGTGCGAATCGCCTTGGTGAGGTTCTTCAGATTCTTGACCACACCGCCGACCCTGCCGACCATCTTCTTTCCGGCAGTGTCATGGTCTTTGATCGCCTTGAGGTCGGCCTTGAGCGCAGCGCCCTTGTCCTTGAGCGCCTTCTCTTCGTCCTTGAGACCCTTGACGTCGACCTTGCCGCCTTTGAGACGGTTCTTCAACTGCGACGCTTTGTCTTTCGCGTTCGCGGCGGAGTCCTTCAGCGACGACAGTGTGTCCGGTAGGTTCGCCGGATCGGTCATCGCGGCGAGCTTGTCCTTGCCCGCCTGGACCGCGGCACCCTTCAGATTCTGCAGCGCGGCCTTCGGATCCCTGGCGGCCTGCCGCCAGTCCACGCCCGAGGCGAGCGCGGTCATCCCCAACCCACCGGCCAGGCCCGCACCGGCCTTCAGCTTGGGATTGATCCCGCGCTTGGGCTTGTGCGTCGGCTTGACCGGCTTCTTGGGAGCATGTTGCGTCGGGTGCGCGCCCTTCGGATGATGTTCCGGCTTCGGCGGATGAGAAGGCTTGTCCGGCTTGGGCTTCGAGGCGCGGGGTGGCTCGGACTTCGGGGTGTGCGGCCTGGGCGCATGCTGTGGGCGACGCGCGGCCGGCTCGTCCTTACCGGGCTGAGGCTGCCCGCGGCGCTTGTCATCCTTGTCCGCGGGCTGTTTCGACTGTTTGTCCTTCGGGTCGTGCAGCCCCTCCAGCGAGACCGGATGGATCTCGATGTCGAGTCCGGCCAACGCATCTCCGCCGTGCGGACCATGCGAACTCATCGTCTTCCAACCTTTCCGATCTCTGAACAGCCGCTACACGCCGGCGGTTTCGAACCGCACATCATGCTGGGCTCGAAGCGATTTGATCTGCGCGAACGCCGAATCCACATCCGGCACCCGCAAGTCGATCGTGCGCGCCTGGTCGCCATTCGCGGTCCGCACCAGCGCCCCGTCATGCAGGAACGGCGGCCGATAGGCATACCCCACCTTCCGCCGCTCCTCCCGAGCAACTCGCACCACCGATTGATCGATCACGGCCATCACATGAATCCCCGAAGGCCGCACACTCCCCCGAGCCCCCGGCGCCTTCACCAACCCGCCATCGGCCATCCTCGCCGCCCAATTCACCATCAGGTCCCCCAGCGGTTTCAACCCGAAATGGCCAAACGGCCCAGCATCGATCTCGAGCTTCTGCAAAATTTCACCGATAGCCCGAACAATCCCCCCGACCACCGACTTCACACTGCCGACGGCCCGACCGACGACCCCACCCATCCCATTGAACCCGGCCATCACAGCATCGAACACAACCCGATACGGCGTAATATAAATCTTGAACGCCGTCGTGAAAAAGTCCGCCACCGGAACGAGCACATTCTTCAGCGCCCAATCAAACCCAGCCCGAACCTGATCCCAATGCTGCACCAAAGTCTGAACGACGGTTATCGCCAAACTAATAGCCTCAGCCACAGACCCCACAGGCGACAACAACATCGCCAAGTTAATAAGATCCTGCCCCTCAGCCCAAAGCTTAGAGGCCTCCTCAATCAACCCCTGAGCCCCCACCGAATCCACAACTCCGGAAGCAAACTCCGAAACCTTGGAAACCGCATCCCAGACCATCGTTGCGAACGCCGACAAGGCATTCTGAACATGATCCTTGAGCGAGGACAACATACGACTGAACTCAGCGGTCTTTACCTTGATCGCCGCGAGAATCTCGTCACCAAAAGACGCCTGCGATCCAATAGAGGAAGCGTTGCTGTCTGAACCGTTTCGATCGGCTTGCACAGGAGTCGCACCGGCAGAGCCCGCACCAATTCCCACAATGACCACGCCAGCGGCCGCGAGTACAGATACACGAGCGGCACGAGATGTACTCAGACCCTGGAGCACATCGAGCCTTGCATCGTGTCTATCGGCCCGCCTAGCCAGCTCTTGCTGTTTCGGATGGACGATAGGTTCATCATGAAACTTTATTCGATCGGGCCCAAGTTCCGCCTGGGATACCAGAACGCGCCCTGGAGTACCTTTAGCCGTGGCTGGCTTTGCATGAACCTTGAAGAAGTCAATCCGATCGGTTCCCTCACCGTTTCTTATGTCGTCGTAAAGTTCCGGCATTCGCTTTCGCAATTTGCGCCGAAACTCGAAATCAACACGGAGCAGGTCAGCTAGATAGAGACGGGATCCTTGGTAGGCTTTCTCAGTGATTCCATTTACACTGACGTCT
Organism: Nocardia sp. CDC153; assembly: GCF_035818515.1. Lineage (NCBI taxonomy): Bacteria > Bacillati > Actinomycetota > Actinomycetes > Mycobacteriales > Nocardiaceae > Nocardia > Nocardia sp. CDC153. Next base: position 1,269,364 of record NZ_JAYKYU010000003.1, read on the forward strand.
CTCGTACTGGTCTGCGCATAGGGTCCCCCCTTGGCCTCTATGATCACCAGTCTTTCATTTATAATAGCTACCACATCGAAGGTATTGTCACCCCTATCTCGGCTGATCAGGATGTCCTTCTTTGGATTGCCTCCAGCAGCTGCTATATGCATCCTGACGTATGTCAGTGCCGCTTCAAAACCTACTTCTGAACCCAAATTGGTGTAGGTTCCGCGGGCATTTCTTAACCGAAAGAACCTAGCCTCGAGCTCGTCTATTGTGTGCGTAGGATACTTGAGGTTCCCATGCGAGTCCTTTTCCTCACGCAATTCACCGAAGCGCGTTCGAGCCTGATCGCTGCTTTTGAATTCCTCCGGAGTCAAGCTTTTGTTCGCCCGGTAGAAGGCATCCAGTTCCGCCTTGTAGCGGTCCACATCCGATTTGGCTTGATCTCGGTTCGATTTGAAGTCGAAGAGACGCTCACCAAATCCGGCGGCTATTTGTGCAACTGTCTGGCCTTTTCGCCGCCGCGTCTCGATATCATCGGAATCAGGCAAAACCGGATCGAATGATATACCCTTCTTCCAATCAGCCTTTAATAGGCCCATAGATCACACACCTACAACATGGCGCAAACTGGTTGCGAATGAGAATGGTTTGGTAATCGGCCAGCCAAAGTAAAAGCCCCGATTAGCTGCTTCCACTAAGGTGCTGATTGGTTCAGCTAAGCGAGAAGCAGGGATTAAAATGGGAGAGGAATCACACGGCGACATCTGATAATCCAAGCGCGCCAACCGTCGTATCCGTAGGGAGCCTTACACCGCTCGACCTGTGATTTGACTTTTAATTCGCACGCCGTCAGGATTTGCACTATATACGCACATACGCGCATAAATAAGACTGCAAGTAAGCCATATACGAAACGCGCTGAACGCGTAAGCCGACCTTGCCGTCAGCTAATATAATGGAAGCATACCTTGGGCATTATCCCGGTCGCGACTAGCGAGGCCACGCTCAACGAGGTACCAAAGACAAATTATGGTGTGCGTATTGATTAATTTTAGGTTCAGCAGCTAATACGTTTTCAATTCGAGGAGCGACGGGTCCTCGAAACTAAAATACTGCCGCAATGCAGATACAACCTTATCAGCAAAGGCAAAAATGGTTTCATAGTGCGCAGGCCAGTCAACTACCATCCGCCAAAAGTTACCGGGACCGTTCTCAATCCTGACCCAACCCGCACCAGTCAGAACTGACTCTACGGATGATTCGTTCAAGCATCGACTGTCACCGAACGGATCAACAATTAGATTGCACGTCAGACTGATCGTGTCGAACTGATCACTATCGTCGCGGGAACGATACGAAATCTGCAATACCCTTTGATCGTTGTACGTCAGGTCGACTACACCCGTGCGTCTCAAATCCAAAACCACGCGAGCAACGGCGTAATTTGCATCCGCCGAGTTCAGATTCAGAGCTTCGATCGAAGAGTAGGGTGACGGTTCCTCGTACTCATCGCTATCTTCATCATCGAATTCATCATCAAGATCTAAGTCTGCATCAGTAACGTGAAATTGATCCAGTTGGTCAATCCATCCGATGTACACCGGGTTATCAAAGGTAACAACCAGTCCACTGGGCGTGCCCTGCAGAGAGATGACCACCGTCGGGTGTTCCCAGCGAATACTCGGAGTGAGACCAGGTTTCGACTGCGAGGGTGGACTTACTGCCGTCACAAGAGCATTCCCCAGATCGGTGAATGCATCGAGCATCATCCGGCCTTCGTCCAAAACCTCGGATTCGGTGCGCGCATTATCCGTCCGAACCTGATCTGATACGGGAACCCTAACGGATTCGATCGTTTGACCGGCTAGGAGCGGGGAGATACGTCCCCTCGATACCTGAGCGGAGGGCCGATCGACCTGGAGGTTGGTCGCAAGCCAGCTAGTACCGCGCTGATCTGACTGCACCTCTTCGTCCTCGGCACTCCAACCAGTCGCGTCGCAAAGCGCAGTGATTCCACCTTCAGTCCATTCCCAGTTGTGCCGAGCTGCGAAACGAACCAGTTCAATGGCACCCTGCGTGTCTACGCGCATATCTCGGATCCTACTTCCTTCGACCTGTTGATCGGCTACTCAGCAGTGGTGTTTGAAGATCGGTCGGGGACAAAGCGTTGGCTTCATCCAATGTGGGTTGATACCCGGGCCACGGTTATCGCTGTGGCGCGGACGCGCCCGGTCGTTGGGGTCGCCGCGGTGTCCGCCGGGGTGTGGCGAGCGGTTGCAATCATGTTGGGCAGCCGTTAGATTCGCGAACCTGGGGGGTGGGATTGCGCCCCTCATGGTTCGGTTGGATGGGGATCGATGAAATTCATCAAGTTCGCGGCGGCGGGTGTGTTGGCAGTTGCTGCGACGGTGGCTGTTGCTGGCGTTGCCAATGCTGCGCCGGCTCAGGCTAATGCTGTACCGGTTCAGAGTGGCTCGGTCGGGGTGGGGGTGGCTGTTGGGCAGGGTGGGTTGCCTGTCGCGGTTGGTGTGGAGCCGATCGCGCTTACGCCGGAGCAGGCGCAGTTTTGCCAGACGGCGGTTGTGGATGGGTTGATCGGGACCTTTGCCGGGGCGCTGATCGGGGCGGTTACCGGGTCTGGGGTTGGGATGCTTCCCGGGTCGGTGATCGGTGGGATTGTCGGCAGTACGGTGCCTGGTCCGATGCCTGGGCCTGATACGGGTAGCGCTCTGGCGCCGGAGGCTCCGGTGGGCACTCCTGCGCTCTATCGGTGTGGTGGAATCTTCGGACTGTTCCCGCACTAGAGGTATCGGGAGCCGAGTCTCCTCGTGATCGCCTAACCAGCTATCCAGCAGCGGGTTTGAAGATGTCGATGATGCTGTTCATGGTGGCTAGGCGGCGTTCTTCGCGGACTACATCCAGCGCGGTCTGCGGCCGGGGCATTGGTTTCACCTGTGGGGGATCCGCTCCGGCTGCGGCGATTACTGCGGCTTGGACGCCCTGCAAGCCGTCGATGATCGACAGGAGCAGGTAGGTGTCGAGAGTGTAGCCCTCGGGGGTGGGGGGCTCTTCGACTTCTGGCTCTTCGGTGGATTCCTCTATGTCGAGCCAGTATTCGGCTAGTTCTCGGTCCATCGCCAACGCCGTCTTGTAGTGGGAGCCGCGGGGCAGACGGTCTTTGAAGCGCCAGATGGTGAGCCAGTTTCGGGTGCGGAATTCTATGGGCCCGAAGCAGTCTCGGACGTCGATGCCGCGCTCGAGGAGGTCGTAGTCGAGGGCGGCACCGAACTTGTCCCAGAACTCTACGAGCCCTCGGATCCCCCCGGCAGCTCCATGGCGCCCTCACCGTAGAAGTGGGCGTAGAGATCGTTTTGGAACGCTACCCATTCGTCGATGGGGCGGTCGGCGAAGAGGTCTTCGACCGCGTCGTGGGCGTCGCCCAAAAGGATTCGCAGCTGGTCTTCTTCGTCGTCGGTCTCGGCCAGCAGGCGGGCCTGACGGCGGGTGAGGGGCTGGATGGCGATGTCGGCGGTCAGGTGGTAGGGGCCGCGTCGCTTGGCTGCGAGTTCACGCTGGATCTCGTAGAAGCGGCCTTCGTCGCCGCCGGGCATCGTCTTACGGGGTGCTGCCATGGGAATCTCCGGATTCGTAGGGGCGGAAGGGATTTACTTGCCGCGCTTGGCGGGCTTGGCTTCGACCGGCTGCACGTCTTCCTTGACGTGGTGCCCGTGCGCGAACATGGCGTCACCGAACGCCGAGGCGTCGTGCACCTGGTACTCGCGGATGCCGTCGGTCATGGTGACCGGGTACTTGGTGGGGATGAAGGACATGGGTCGCCCCGCTTTCTCTCCGGAAGCTGACAAGAAGGTGTGGCCGCGTACCGGACCGGAGACACCCGGCACGCGACCACGTTCGAGACCGTCGACTAGTTGACGGTGATGGCGGCGTTCAGCGACGGCAGCGCGGAGCCACCGGTCGGGGTGTAGACGACGCCGATCGTGGTGTTGCCCTGGGTCGCACCGGCGGCGGCGGTCACGTAGCCGGCGGCGTTCACGGTCAGACCGGAACCGGTGGCCGGGGTGAAGACGCAGTTGGCATTCGACACCACGCCACCGAACTGGTCGGTCACCACCAGCGGCGAGGTCGAGGTGGTGCCGTGGGTCACGGTCATCGGGGCGGCGGTGACACCGGTAGCGGTGTACTTGAAGCCGGTCGAGGCCAGCAGCTGCTTCCAGCCCGCGCCACCGAAGCCGTGGGCCACGGCGTAACCCAGCGAGTCGTCCTTGAACGCGGTCAGCGTCAGCTTCTCCGACATCAGGTTGGTGGGAGTCCACTGCTCGCCGCCCCACTTGGTGACCGCGACCTTCGGCATGATCTTGAAGATGTAGATCGGGTTGGCGTCGGTGCCGTCCTTGCCGATCACGACCGCCGAGTAGTAGTTGATCTGCGGGGTCGCGGGCTGCCAGAAGCCGACCTCACCACTGGTCGAGTTGGCCTGCACGGCAGACAGATTGGTATTGGTGGTGAGCGCCAGGTTCAGCAGGCTGGTCTGCTGCGGCTCGAACTCGAGCGAGGTCACGTCGGAGGTGATGTCGTCGCGGACCGGCTGCATCTCGCCGTACGCCTCGATCGGCGCGGCGGTCACGGCGCGAGCGAAGGACACACCGGACTTCTTGTCGATCAGGCCGACGGACTGGTACGCCGCGGGCAGCGGCAGCAGGTTGCCGCTCGCGTCGGTCATGCTGCCCGGAGTGACCGGGGTCGGGGTCGGCCACGGGGCCAGGAACACCGCGGCGTCCAGCGGCTTGAGCAGCAGCTGACGCTGGGCGGCCTTCAGGGTGGTCAACGGAGTGGACGAGATGGGAGCCAAAGCAATCTCCATTCATGCGCCCGGCGAACCGGGCTGGACTTGGGGTGAAATGCCGTCTACTGACGGCGGGCGTCGATGGCGAAGGCCAGTTCGACCATCTGGTTCAGCGGGTCGAGATCCGGGAATTCGCTCATGCCGCGGCTGCGGCGCAGGTTCGGCGCGCTGAAACGCGGTTCGGCGGCGGAGATTTCCTCCACGTAGTCGACCAGGACACCGTTGACGCGATTGGAGGGTGCGTTCAGGAACGCGTCGCGCACCTGAATCGCCATGGTCTGCGCCAGCGGCCTGGTGTTGTGGAAGACGACCGCCTGCACGTGCGCCTTGTAGGTGATCGCGTTGACGTCGAGCGTGCCGCCCGTGGTGCGCACCCAGATCAGCGGCAAGCTGATCTGATTCGCCTGCGCGGGCAGAAAACTCACGGTCGGCGCGATCGGCGTGAGCAGTCCGATCATGAACTGCTCGAAGTCCGGGAACTCCCCGGCGTACGGGCCGGTCATGCCGACGCCTCCGGCCCGGGGACGACCACGACATGTGCGGCGAGTGTTCCTTGGGTGCCCTCCGATGGGGGCGTGGAGTTTGCGGAACCTGTCACGGCCGCGATGCCGTGGGCGAGCTGGTACAGGACGTCGATCTCGCCCCGTAGGGCCGCGATTCGATCGAGGAGGGTGCGCGCGTCGCTGGCGACGGCCGTTGCGACAGCGGCAAATTCGGCGGAAGTCATACAGTCTCCGGGGTCCAATGAACGAGCTTCAGTGATGTCGGATGGGTCGGGCTGATGGCGACTCGCCACGCGGCGGGACCTTCCTCGGTGGTGGGCTACAGCCCGAGCAGCGGCAGGACCAGCGGAATCAGGTCGCCGAGCAGTTTGATGAGATCTTCGGCAATGGTGATCACTCCGTTCACCCCCTCTCCGACGTGCGGTTGAGGATGACGGCGAGGCGATCGCAGTAGCCGCCGGTGACATAGGCGGTAGTGTGCGCGCCACCGGTCAGGTAGCCCTGCATGAGCTCCGCGGCCTGCGACCACAGCTCCCAGATCCGCAATGGATGCGTCCAAGAGCCGAGTTGGACTGCCTGCCAGCGATTTCGGCGGATCCGATCGGCCAGATCCGTGGTCCAGCCGCCCAGGTCGGCGAAGCCGAAGGCCGACACGGTGTCGGCGAGGGTGCGCAGCGGCGAATCCGGCGGGCATGAGGTGATGGCGTCCACCGGATTCGCCACTTCCCAGGTCGGGATCTCGTCCGGCCAACTGTCGTGCTGACCGTTGATGCCGAATCCGACCGGGTCCGGATCGATCGAATCACCCTGCTTGCGAAGGGGATTGGCAATCATTGCCGCCCATGCGATATCGCAGTCGGGGTATTCACCGCGCCCCTTGGCCTCCAGGAAGCGGGTGACCACTTCGGCACCGAGGCTGTAGCCGAGAATGCCGACCCGATTGGGAGCGGCGTGGATCGCCTTCACCAAGGCGGTGACGCCCTGGTCGATGGACTGGCGTTCGGTGCAGCCGAAGGGGCTGCGTTGCGGGTTGGCGGGGCCGATGGAGGCCGGGTAGTCGATGTCCGGGCCGATTTCGTAGATCGCCGGATCGAGCTGTCCGGTCACGGCGTTGAGCAGGTTCTCCGGAGCACCCAGCACCTCTCCGGTACCGCGACAGGTCAGGACTGTGATCACGCGAAATCGCCTTTCGGGCAGGTGGATAGGGGACGGCCCCACCCGCGGAAGAGGTGCGGGTGGGGCCGTCGGACGCCCCGGCTTCCACCGGCCTACAACCGCGAGGGAGCGGGAGAAGTGGCGGGAGGCCCTGGTGGGCGGGGCGAGTCTGGTGCCGAACGCGTCGGCTAAGTCTGGGTCCCGCCCTCGAATTCGAGGGGTTCGAGGGCGGGACCGGGACACCCCTGTGCTGCGGCGCGTCTGCGACCGCGGACCACCTGCGGGAGACGGGCGCACGAGGGGTGGGCATGCGGCGTGCTCTGAACCCGCGTAGTACCTGCGAAGGGTTTTCGGGGGCTTACCGCATGAGGACTATGGAAGGTATCGCCGACTCCAACGAAATTAGGTTCAGCACAATGGATCTGGGATCAGCACAGGATCCATCGCAGGAAACCTGCTGTTGGAGAGTTGATTCCCGGAGTAGATCGGGAAGAAGGCACAACTGTGGCGCTGCAGATAGCTTCACTTAAGCGGCGAGGAATGTCAACACTCTTGGTGAAACTTCTCGAACGCCGCTGGTAGTAGCCCTATTTGGGGCTAGCTACGAGGACGACCCGAGTCCGGGACGAAGCAGCCCGCGTCGATCAGGGTCCGCACGGCGGCCGCCTTTCCGGGACACTGACGGGCGGAACACTCACGGTGCAGCCGCATCACCTCGTGAGCACTAGCGTGGGACAGCGGCGCACGCGGCGCGGTATGTGCGGCCAGCTCGATCAACTCGAGAAATGTGTAGTTCATGGCGTGACTCCGAAAGGGTTGGCGCGGAATGACAAAGGCCGCCGAACCTGGTGCTGAGCACCGGTTCGGCGGCCTGGTGGCGATGGATCGTGCGACGTGACACGCGATCACACGGTGGACTTCCGGCGACGCATCGGATACGCCAGATGCGCGTCGAGCACTTCACCGACCAAGAACTGCTCCGGCCAATCCGGCGCCCACGGCCCCGGCACCGGCTCGACCTTGCCCGCATCACGCAGGGTTTGAATGCGGCGAACAGTGACTGTGCGGAATGGCTCGCCCAATTCCCTTGCAAGGGTGACGATTCCCGAAACATTGAGGCGAGCGCGACGGGCGGCGGCAACAGCCTCGGCATCGATCGTGAACTCTTGCCGCGGCGGGCAGACGACACGTTCGGCCGCGGCGACGGCAGCGCGTATGTCGGCCGGGGCGGATTCCACACCCTCGGTCATGCCGAAGGCGATCAGGTTGCCGCGCAGCCAGGAGGCGAGACCCGCGGTCGATGTCGAGCCGGTGTAGTCGAGCGCGCGCTGCTCGCAGACCAGCCGGACCCAGGAGACCAGCGTCGCGTGGAGATGATCTCGGACCTTGGCCGCACCGACACTGAACGGGAGCGGCTGATCGCTGGTTCTTCCACTCAGACGAGTGTTCACGGCACCGAGGCGGGCACGGCCGGTGACAGCGTCCTCCAGGTCTTCGACGAGACCGGGAATGCCGCCGAGCAGACCGGCGAGATCGCGCAGCACGGCCACTTCTATGTATAGACCGGTCGGTTCATCGGCAATCATCAGGCCGCCCCGCCCTCGGCGCTGGCCCCGGGCAGGAATTCCACGAGCTCCCGACCCAAGGCGCAGGCCACCAGCACCAGGTCGGTCGTGGTGAACGGCGCGATGGCGCCCACTTCGGCCGCCAGCGTGGCCGCACTGAGCCCGGTCCGCGTCGCGATTTGCGTGAGACTCACGCCGGTTTCACCTATCGCCGACGCCACCCGGTCGGCGATTAGTCGATCTAGGAAGTCCATACGGGCCACAGTATGGTCCAAACGGACCTTCAACAAGTCCGAACGGACCTGTTATTGAATCGTTACCTAAAGTTAGGTTTGACCAGCACGGCCACGATGGGTGTTTGCAGTAATTCCATTTGGACTTCATGATGGTCCATATGGAACTGCGGGACCTCCACGACGGCATCAACCGCGCAGTGGGTGAGGAGCTTCGTGCTGCCCGCGCGCGGCGGGGCTACACCCGAGCTCAACTGGCCGAGGCGTCAGGCGTCGCGGTCAGTACCATTCAGCGCTTCGAGAACGGGGAGCGCTCCCCCGACATGCATCAGCTGTTCGCGCTAAGCAATGCACTCGACATCTCGCCGATCGAGATCATGGACCGGGCCGTAAAGTTCGCCAAGGGAAACCGGTAGCAGCTCCCCCAGTTCCCAGCCGATCACCTCGGCCGCCAGGAACAGATCAGCGACGGTGGCGGTACCCCGCAAAATCCGTTGAGCCGGTTCAACCCCGAGATGACTCGCGACCACCGACAGGCTTTCGGCATCGAAAATCCGAACGAACCAATCGATCAGCGCTTCCGCAGACACGCGCAAACTTCCCCTTCATCGATGTCCGCAGCAGCGGACTGACCAACCTTTGACCCCCGCTCGAATCCCGTTAGACGACCGACGAGTCGATGGTTGACAATCCAGCACTTCGACGAGCCAGCTCACCCCCAACGGACAGCAACACCTGCCGCCGCGGACCCCGAAACCGCTGCGGCACAACATATCTAACCCATAGATCCACCCGTCGTCGATTCCCGGGATACACCATTATCCCAGGCAATGTTGACGGCCGAAGTATACACACGGCCTCCGACCGGCGCTCAATTCGTCTCTAGCACAACGGATCTAACGGATTCTCGCAACAATTCCGGCTACTCGCGAGTTGCTGCGAGCCGTTCTGAATCGGTAGCCGTATCTGTCATCGAATCCGTCATCGAACAGAATTCCGATCGCGAACACCACTGGCAGACAACGAAACACGAGGGCCGAAATCGACAGATATGGCTAGTGCGCGTACGCGGGAGTTGTGGCCTGTGGCGGGTTGTAGGCCGGGACCGGCGCGGTCGGCGGAGTTGGGGTCGAGGCGGTGCGGGGGGCCGGGGTGGCGGAGGGGTTTGCGGGGTTGAGGGGGGCTGGCGGGGTCGCGGGGTTGGGGGCCCAGCGGGAGTC